>SSFA01000009.1 GCA_008015155.1 Thiothrix sp. | reverse complement strand
CTATTATGTTAGTGAGTAATTAAACCTTAAACAAGGTTGTTCATAAAGAGCAACCTTATATCCAACTCTCACATTTCAATCGTTCAATCCGCCCAAAGTGTCTCAAGTTATTAGTAATTAGGGTAAAATTATTGGCAATCGCTATTCCAGCAATCTCCAAATCAGCTAAAGCTAAAGGAGTGCCTTGTTTTTCTAGTTCAGCTCGTAGTCGCCCACAGACATAAGCTGCTTTAGCATCGAAGCCCACAATATTAACAGCGGGCAATAGTACCTCTTCTAACATTTTTAAGTGATAGTCAGGACGATGGCTTTTCATTGCACCATAAACAATCTCGGAAATCGTAATCGTTGAAACGAATTGCTGTTCTTGTGGAGTATTTGCTAAGCGAGTGAGTAAGCTGGGTGAAGGACGTGGTTTTACAATATTAGTTAGGATGTCGGTGTCAAAGAGATACATCGCGTCCCATTCCACCTTGGTTTCTCAAGTTGTTTAAGTCCTCTAGATGTTCAGCCACCTCATCAAAGTCTAACCATTGTGCAGCTATGGAAGCTAAGCCTTTACGCTCTTCGCGCTGTTCTAACCATTGTAAATCCTCTAAGCTCACAATAGCTGCTACAGGCTTATCACGGCGCGTTAAAATAAAGCGTTTTTGTGAGTGTTGGCTTTTAGCAATAAGTTCAGAAATATGGCTTTTGGCCTCGGCAATAGATACAGGCGTTGCGTTCATGATAACTTCTCACAATGGCTATTATGGTCATGATAACTATCATAGTTATTGATTGCAATGTTTAGAGAGCAGACGAAATACTAGCTTTAGTTTATGATGAAATAATGGAAGTATCTTGGCTTGAATCTCATGCTTTACTCAAAAATGGGCTAGGGAAATAATAGGCGATGTATTCAAGCTCATACATAGATTCAATTTTAGAATAAATTATTAAGGAGTTGATCATGACCAAACAAACCCGCCAACCTGCTACTCGTGCCGAATTAGAAGCTCTGGAAACGGAGTTAGTTAAACGTGAGCAGAAATTAGTTGCTGACCTACAAGGCGCTCATGATAAAGATTTGGAAGAGCAGGCTATTGAGCGTGAAAGTGATGATGTGTGGGATGCTTTGTTAATTCAAACCCGTAGCGAATTGGCAGAGGTTCGCGCTATTTTATTGAGAATGAAATAAGTTTAAGTGTGCTTTATTGTCTAGGCTAACGAATAGTCTATGCTGTTAATTATTTATTAACGATGAAGCTAAACGATTTTATGGTAGTTTAGCTTTAATTGTTTTGATGGATTAACTAGTGAATATTTCTGCTTCTCAAGCTCTGCGCTTAGGTCTGTTATTCATACTGCTATTTGCTTTAGCACTTCTACTGATTCGTATGGCGACTACCGGCTATGATGTGTTTGATCATAATCTTAGTGAATTAATCCGCTCATGGCGTAATCCACAGGCTGATTTTCCCATGTTAAGTGCTACTTTATTGGGGAATTGGCCTATTGTTACCTGTACAGTGATTGCGATGTGTAGTGTGCTTATTTATCGACGCTATTGGTCATTATTAGTAGGTGTTTTGAGTACGATGGCTGCTTCTGGAGCATTTGTTTCAGGGGTTAAGAGTGTCGTACAAGCAGCTCGACCTGAGAGTGATTTGTATACAAAAGGCGTCAGTGTTTTTTCTTTTCCAAGTGGGCATACTACTTTTAGTACTTTGCTAGGCATGCTACTGATTTGGTTTAGTTGGCGCGGTATTCAAAATACTATTCTGCGAAGCTTAAGTATTATAGTTATTTCGGTCATGATGGGACTAGTGGCTGTCTCGCGGATTTATTTAGGGGCACATTGGCCAACGGATATTGCCGCCGGATTTTTGTTTAGTGCTAGTGTAGCTTTAGTATTTAGTCTGTTATTGGCACATAAACCATTAGAGCCAGCAGTCGCGACCCAAGTCATAGCTTTTAGCGGCCTTACTTATATAGTATTAGGTATCATTTATCTTATAGCGATATGGCCTAGTGCTTTAATAATGTATGCGCACTAACGCTAGTTTATTTGGATAATTCTATCTTATTGAAATCTGAAAAAGTTCCCTTCTTTGAGCTTACTCATCACTTTCACACCATTTCTCCACAATTGCTCCTTTATTGCTCGATAAGATTAAATTTCAAGCAGAACGAGGAGTCAAAAAACTATGAAATTAAGCATTCTTGGTATGAGCAGTTTATTGGTGTTGGGAACTTATTCTAGCCTGCAGGCAGAGGAAACTAACACTAAAGCCACCAGCACCACATTGACGGTCAATGCAGGTTATGATCAAGTCGTACCGCAGCAGACCAAGGTGAGTATGACTGCAACGGTAAATAATCAATCATCAACTTATCAATGGGTACAAACTGCAGGGCCCAAAGTTGCTTTAAAAAATGCTAAAACCAGCACAGCTTCCTTCACCTCACCCACAGTGACCGCAAGCACAACGCTAAGCTTTAAAGTAACTGCCACCGATAGTTCCGGCACTAAAACCGATGCTATCAATGTTGAAGTGTGGTCGCCTTTTAATACTGCGAGTGATCCGAGTTTATTAGGTGATTTTTCTAAAAAAACCGGCTGGAAGTGTGATCAGGACTTATCCAAGTCGGGGCTGGTCTCTTCGGTCAATGTCGTGAACTTAGGGAATACTAAACGCTATACGATTACGGCTATTCCCAAACATGCAATTGGCAGCTTTCCAAATGCAGGCAATCCAAATGTCGCCTCACAACAACTTTATACTTTAGATATTCCAAGCTCGCCCACAAAACAAACGACTAGTACAAGCATCAAGTTATTTGGCTTTACAAGCGATGGTGTGACCTTTGATCGTAATACGGCTGAGTGTTACAACAATTCACCTGCTTGTGAATGGCGTTATGAAGCGGTGACTGCTGGGATTGCCAAAGGCGCTTATCAATGGTCTTGGTTAGGCTCTGATTGTAATAATGGGCATGTGCAACCGAATGGTAATTATCACTATCATGGTTTACCTGAAAGTTTAATCAATAAGCTCGGTGATACGGGTAAAAGTATGGTTTTGATGGGCTATGCTGCCGATGGTTTTCCCATTTATGGCCGTTGGGGTTATAGCACAGCCACGAGTGCCAGTAGTACGATTAAACGTATTAAAGGTAGCTACCGCTTAAAATCGGGGACTCGACCCAGCGGCCCTGGTGGAACCTACGATGGGACTTTCATTCAAGACTGGGAGTATGTGAAGGGCTTAGGCGATTTGGATGAATGCAATGGTCGCTTTGGTGTGACCCCGCAATATCCAAATGGTATTTATCATTATTACCTCACGGATAGCTATCCCTTCATTCCTAGTTGTGTCTACGGCAAAGTAGTCGACAGCGACTTTCTAGGCGCAGGGCGGATCTAAGCCATGTTCAACTTAGCTAGTTTACTTAAGTCCAGTAAATGCTATTGGGGTTTGAGTATTATCAGCTTGAGTGGTTTGTTGAGCACTTCTGTATGGGCTCATGCTGGGCATAACGATTTAATTCAATTAAAAGTGAAAGATCAGCAACTTGGAGTTGAGATTGGTTTAAATGCAGCGGATTTTATGCAATTCGATCGCAATCAAGATGGCAAGTTAATGCGTGCTGAGTTTGTGGAACAGCAAGAGGCTATTAAGCAGTGGTTGCAAACTCAAATTGAAATTAAGACTGAACAGCAAACACTGAAGCCGTCTTGGTTTGATTTACCTTTAGAGGTCAGCCCTGACGATTTGCAAGAGCTTAAACATATCCGCTTGATTCAACGCTATGTTTTGCCACCTAAAGTCGCTGTGAAATTTCAAAGCCAGTTACCCAGTTTTCAAGGGAAGGGTTTACTATTTTCTAGCGATGAGCATTTCTATATGACCAACCTGAGTACGAAAGCAGTAGAGATTTTAGTACAGGCAGGTACTAGCGAGTAGAGTTGGGTAGAGTTTGAAGCCCTAATGACGAAATGATTAGGGCTTCTTTTTTACAGGTTAAATTTTCGCAAAACTAGGCAAATCCGCCAATGAGGCTTTAATCGCTTCTTCTGGGTAATCAAAATCGGTCAATTCCCCTTTCAAATAGCGATCATACGAGGTCATATCAAAGTGACCGTGACCAGATAAGTTGAACAATAAGGTTTTGGCTTCGCCGGTTTTCGCGCATTCTTTCGCTTCACGAATCATCGCGGCAATCGCATGACAAGACTCCGGTGCAGGAACTATGCCTTCGCTTTTAGCAAACATGACACCAGCAGCAAAGGTTTCTAATTGCCCGACAGATGTCGCTTCAATCAGCTTTTCGTTATACATCTGGCTCACGAGTGCGGATGCACCGTGATAACGCAAACCACCGGCATGAATTCCAGGTGGCATGAAGTTATGCCCTAAGGTATACATCTTCATCATCGGGGTTAAGCCAGCGGTATCACCGAAATCGTAGGTATACACGCCTTTGGTCAAGCTCGGGCAAGAGGAAGGCTCGACCGCGACTAAGCGCACTTGTTTACCCGCTGCATTATCGGCAAAGAACGGGAAAGCAATACCGCCAAAATTGGAGCCACCACCACAAGGCGCGAACACCATGTCGGGATAATCGCCGACTAGTGCTAATTGCTTTTTCGCTTCCAAGCCAATAATGGTTTGATGTAATAAAACGTGATTCAACACAGAACCAAGCGCGTAATTGGTATCTGCGCGGCTTGCGGCTTCTTCCACCGCTTCAGAGATCGCAATACCAAGCGAGCCATTTGAGTTAGGATCAGCGGCTAAAATATTACGCCCTGCATTCGTCATATCAGTCGGGCTAGGGAACACTTCAGCGCCCCAAGTAGTCATCATCGAGCGGCGATAGGGTTTTTGCTCATAGCTGATTTTGACCATATAAATGCGTACATCAATGCCAAACATTTGCCCCGCTAGCGCCAAGGAACTGCCCCATTGACCAGCACCCGTTTCGGTGGTCAGGCGGCGAATCCCAGCTTCGCGATTGTAATAAGCTTGCGGAACAGCGCTATTCGGTTTGTGTGAACCAGCTGGGCTTACGGCTTCGTTTTTGTAGTAAATCTTGGCCGGTGTGCCGAGCATTTTTTCTAAGCGATGCGCGCGATACAAAGGCGATGGCCGCCACATGGTTAAGGCTTCACGCACTGGCTCTGGAATGGGAATCCAACGCTCAGCACTCATTTCTTGCTTTAAAATTTCTTCAGGGAAAATAGACAACATGGCTTCGGGCGGAACCGGCGAGCCATCGGGTGCGCAATAAGGAGCGGGTGGCGTAGGTAAATCTGCCGCGACATTGTACCAATGCGTCGGCATCTCAGATTCAGGTAAATAGATTTTTGTCGTTTGGGTCATACGGTTTCCTCTCCTTCCAACGAAGCTATTAATCAAGCTGTGTTCTATCACCTGCTTACAATGAAGGCAAGGTCTTAGATAAGAGGCGTTTCTTGGGTAGTCACTTGAGGTACACGCATCACTAAAACATCACATTTAGCGTTTTTAGTGACGGTTGCAGCTGTGGAACCCATTAATAAACCCAGCAAACCATGCTTAGCATTGTGTCCAATGACAATTAAATCGACTTGGTTGTCTTCAGCATAGGTATTAATGGATATATTTGGATAGCCTTGAGTCACCTCAAGCTCTACTGAATCCGCCAGATTCATTTCTTTCGCTAGCTCATGTAGCTTAGTTTGTGCATCAGTGAGCAGGTCGTTTTGGTTATCTGGACTCAGGTAAATGGCCCCTACATCACCAAAAGCAGTGACCCCTAAAGGCAGATCTTCGACAATATGTAAAAGTGTTAAACGGGCTTGGTATTGTAGAGCTAGCTCCTGAGCACGATTAATACTGCGTTTGCTCACGGGTGAAAAATCGACTGGAACTAAGATATGTTGATAGGCGAACATAAGAGCCTCCTTACGAGTGCCAAGCGTTACAAAGTAAGACTGTTATTTAATAGTAATGCATTTGGACCAAATTCCCCTGATCTATGTAGATAAAATGGTCGATTCATAAGCCTAAATCTTATCAGAGTGTGCAAGGCTTGCAAAAATGACTAGAGTAGAGGGCCTAAAATTGCAACACTGTTATTCCACAAACGTCGCGTTAAGCGCCAAGCGCGGACTTGCTGCAAGGAAATAGCTTGGGAGCCAGCTAAGTATTCCTGCTGACGTTGTGAAATTTGGGTGGTGACTGCTTCACTATAAATCAGCATATTATTTTCATAGTTCAGGTCAAAACTACGTCGATCTAAATTAGCGGAGCCAATCATGCTGATCTGCCCATCGAAAGTCAGGGTCTTAGCATGTAATAGTCCCCCTGTGTATTCATAGATCTGCACACCCGCTTGTAGAAGGCTTGCGTAATAACTACGGCTTGCTGCACTCACAATCCATGAATCATTCCGCGCCGGAAAGATGATCTTAACTTCAACTCCACGATAGGCTGCTGTGCAGAGGGCATTGTGCATGCTTTCATCTGGGACATAATAGGGGGTAGTAATGAAAAGTCGTCGCCGAGCACTATGAATCAGCAAAGTGAACATTTCAGATACCGCAGAGGCACGTACACTGGGGCCAGTCCCTAAAATTTGCGCCCAGACTTGAGTATCAACTCTAGTATCAAGGGGAGTAGCAATAGGCTGTTTAAGGAGCGCGCTTAAATCTTCGTGCACGTGGAGCATCCAATCGCTAGCAAATAAATATTGGTTTTGTGCAGCGATGGGGCCTTCAAAGCGCAGCATCATATCTACCCAAGGTGCAAAAGCAGCTTTAGGTAAAAATTCTGGATCAGCACAGTTTTGACTACCGCAATAGGTAATACGCTGGTCAATCACCACGATTTTGCGATGATTGCGCACATCGATTCTGCCAGTAAATGGCGGAAACTTGCCAATGGGTAAGGCTTGCGCGAGCTTAACCCCTGCTGTTTTCAAGGCTGGCCAATGCTCGGAGTGGATTAAGCTACGTGAACCCATACTATCCACTAAAACCCGACAGCACACACCCCGCTGTGCAGCAGACTTGAGTGCTTCTACCACTTTGCCACCATTGTGATCGGGTAACCAAATGTAGAAAACAATATGCACATGGTTTTGAGCCTGATTGATATCTGTCACTAGCTGATCGATCACTGCATTACTATCGGCAGGTAGGCTAGCGCTATTGCCTGATACCGGTAAAAAGCCACTGATTGAATAAGCCAGTTTAAATAAGGGCAAATAGGCCTCAGGCAGAGCTAAGTCAAGTTGCCATTCAGCTCTGGTAGGCAGCCGTTTCTTAGTGCGCCGCAGCTGTCGTGATAAACGATGCCCCAGATAAACTTCACCGAAGAGTAAATAACTCAGCATGCCGACCAAAGGCAGCATATGAATAATCACAAGCCAGGCAATGCGTGTAGCAGGCTGGCGATGTGGGCGCAGCAAAACCCGAATGCTAGTCAAGAGTTCAGCCGCAAACAATAAGGCTAAAAATAAATCGCGCTCGTCAGCTGACATTTAGAGTTTTTTATAAAAAAAACGTGGTATCACATAAACCACCGGCGGGCCACAAAGCATAATCAGGGACACTGCCACACCGCAGCCAACCACCGCGTTCATAAACACGTTCGGCCTCTGGATTGGCAGTATCCAAAACTAATAAACTTTTGCCTTGTTGCTGTGCGTCGGTTTCAGCAGCAGTCAGTAAAGCTGCCGCAATCCCTTGTCGACGTGCTTTAGGATGCACTAGCATTTTGCTTAAATCTGCCCGATGTGGCTGATTGTCCGGCTGGCTCAATACAATCTGCACAGACCCCACAATTTCACCCGTATCTGTTTCAGCAATAAGGACTAAGCGCTCCCCCTGTTGCAAACTGCTATTAATGTCTTGCCAATAATCCAGTGCCTTGGAGGTCGCTAGGGGCAACATAAAGCCTACCGAGGCACCAGCCTCGACACAAGCAATTAGCAACTGGCTTAGTTCATCTAATTGTGGTTCGTTTAAAGTGTCGACCGCTCGAATTACAAAAGACATAGTGGCTTCCCCTAGCAAGGCAAAACTTGATTTTAGCCAAACGCCAGAGAATTTGAGACTCCATTCTACTGGTGTAAGGATTTAAAGCTTGAGCAGGAGCTGCTCAAGTGCTTGCAGGTTTAATGCTAAGGCAAATCTAATAAGGCAGCTTCAATGCTTTGCTCGACCTGTGCTTGATTACCCACTTGATTTGCTAGCAGCAATACTAATTTTGTCAAAAATAGGCTTTCCTGTTCAAGACCGATCTGATTAAGCGCAGCTGCCAAACTATCATAAACGGCTTCTAGTTCTGCTAAAGCTAATGGGTTCATCAGGATGCTTCTCGTCCTAAAGCTTGGTAAACGGCGGCTTTCAATACTTCAGCGTTTAATTGCTTCCAACGCCCACAGACATGTTGATCGGGGCGAACTAAATAAACTGTACCGGTTTGC
Organism: Thiothrix sp.; assembly: GCA_008015155.1. Taxonomy (GTDB): domain Bacteria; phylum Pseudomonadota; class Gammaproteobacteria; order Thiotrichales; family Thiotrichaceae; genus Thiolinea. The sequence continues at coordinate 186,557 of SSFA01000009.1, read as the reverse complement.
GCATCATAGCGCTTAGCAAAATGACCTGTGAGATCGGTGAATGTTTGTTGCTGACCAATGGTTAGCAGCTGGATTGGAATGCCTTGGTTCTCCAGTTCAGTAATGATACTCAACAGCGCTTCAGCTGGCTTTTGATCCGTGAAATACAACACATGGAAGGCTGCGCCTAAATGATCAAATAGATAGTCATTGTCTGCTAAACGAATATTTTGTAGAGGCCTACCTTGCCCAGGGCCAGTTGCAAATTGGCTGTCGTCATCCTTAAGTGCATTCAAAGGGCTAGCGTGATAGTCGTGTGGTCGCGAGGTGCGCCAATGGAATAAGGGGCGCACAAAAGCTTGAGTAAGGGATAAAGACAAAACGGCATCCCGCAATAAACGAAAACCCCGATCGGGTGGTGCCATAAAACGTGTGCTTTTGCTGGCTTCTGCAATAATTTCTTGGGCAGCAGTGACGCGTTCGCTGCTATAAGTTTTTAGCAAGGCAGTTGTGCCTAAGCCTTTCAGCAACATTGCTAGTTTCCATGCTAGATTCTGTGCATCCTGAAAACCGGTATTGGCACCACGTACGCCAAAAATCGGCAACATGTGTGCGGCATCACCTGTAAAAATAATCCGTTCATGCACATAGTCTGGCAAAGTCATTGCCCGTGCAGAATACACTGAGCTCCAGTCTAATTCCCAAGTTGCACTAATACCAACCATATCCAACTGCGCTTGAATGCGCGCGTTCAAGGATTCGGGGGCAAGGGCTTGTTCGGGTGTTTCATTCGGTGGCAATTGGTAGTCTAAGCGCCAAATCCCTTCAGGTTGACGGTGCATGAGAATAGTGTTGCCGCGATTCCAATCGGGATCGAAATAAGCCAAGCGTTCAGTTGGCCAAGGGATATCAATTTTAATATCTGCAATGACGAATCGCCCGCTGTAAGAAGCACCTTCCATCCGCAAACCCAAGGCTTGACGAATGGTAGATTTGGCACCATCTGCTGCAATCAGCCAGTCGCAGCTCAAATGATATTCATCTTCGGGCGTATCAAGCTGCAATTCTGCATGATCTGCAAAGCTTTTCACACCGATGACTTGGCTACCCCAACGCAATTCAATGAGAGGATTTTGCTCGGCCTGTTCAATGAGGTATTGCTCGACATATTGCTGTTGGAGATTATTTAAGGGCTGAAAGCGATCATCGGCATCATAAGGTGCTTCTAGCCGGAAGACACGGTGCCCACGATAAATCGAATTACCTGAACGCCAAGGATAAGCTTTTTCTAGCATGCGCTCAGCGATACCGACTTGCTGCAGAATCTCCATGGAACGGCGAGTAAAGACAATCGCGCGACTGCCATGTGACACTTGGACTTCATTACTAATCACGACGACGGGAGTACCATAACGTGCAAGTTCTAAAGCAGTGACTAAACCAATCGGCCCAGCGCCTACCACTACGACCGGATAAGTCTTGGTTTCACCGCGTAGTTCTGGTGGGGTTTGAAAGGGGTAAATTTGGTAAGCGTAATACACCGATGCTCGTGGGTTATAATCTGGGGTATACATAAAAAGCACTCCTCCATTGCCTGTGTTCTGGGGACTTAGCTTAAAGACTTAAACGGTGAGCTTTGTCCCTAGAAAAGAGGGACAAAAACTTAAGCTACAAAAATCAAATCAGGCTCTAATTAGAGCCTGATTCAGCGTTGAGGAGAGGAGGAGTGTTAATTCATTGATTCAATTTATTCTTTGAGCCATTTGGAGTTGTTACTCCAGCGCAATACTTCGCCATTGCCGGTAATCTTTGCAGTACAGCAACCGGGATCATCCGTGAAATTGACTGCAATACTATCGGGGCCGGTAAACCATCCTAAGAAGGGCCCCCGTCGTCCGATCTGAATCGTCAAATTATCATAGTATTGACGAATCGTTGCTTGGCCCCCAGCCCAAGTACCACTCAGATTATATTTAATTTCAGGTGGTGGTGGCCTAAGCGCCTCAGCTTGAGACATCGGAACTAGATAAGTAGCAGCCGCTAAAGCAGCCACTAAGACAAACTTTTTCATAACCAACCTCGCAAATGACTAGTTTTAATGGTCCGCTAGAGGCTTCAGCTATTGTTTGTGTTAGTAAGTGCTGAGTTCTTATTGCTATGCTTTAAATTTAATCTTTTCGGTGGGATTTCTATATCCCGCGAATAAGGGATAATGCCTAGAATTGAACCACTTAAATGAGGTAGATGACTCTGCTTGACAGTCTAGCTACAGGAACTAAAACCCCAGCCTCTTTACTGGGGGCTTTAGATCTAGCTGCTTGTATTGAAGCGCTTGGCTCAGAGCGTTTTTACCCGCGCTTTTTTCAATGGGTAGGTGGTTTGGCCGCTTTGGGACAGTATATGGTGTTTGTATTTTCGCCTGATCGTCAGACCGCTAGTTGTTGTTTAGCGCATAATGTAGCGAGTCCTGCTTTAGGCCTAGAACTCGCTTCACAGTATATCGCTGGCAATTACCAACAGGATGCTTTATTAGCTAAATTAGCAGACGACTTATTAACGCATCCTCAACGTCCTGCTTGTGAATTATTGCTGCGTGGTTCCTTGCCACCTGTTTATCGTCGCCGCTTTTTCAATCGACCTGAACTAAGCGGCAAGTTTGCGATTGCCGCGCGCGATGAAAATAGCCAAGAGCTGTTCTATATCAATTTGTACCATGCAGGCAAAGAGCCAAGCTTTTCAACTCAAGACTTAGCGCAACTGGAGCAAAACGCAGGCGTCATTAGCGCTTTGCTATTGCGTCATTTTAAACTGGAGGCTCAAGTTCCTAACTCTATGCGTTTGCGAGCTGCAGCTTTATCTGAGCGTGAGGCAAGAATTTGTGAACTTATTCTAGCAGGTCATACGACGAAAACGATGGCGCGTCTTTTGGGGCTAGCTGAGTCGAGTATTGTGACTTACCGCAAACGGGCCTATCAAAAGTTAGGCATCCATCGAAAGTCAGAATTATTAAGCTTATTACGGTCATTTTCGCTTGTGGACTAAGCTTGAGCGAGCGAGAAAGCGAGTTAGTCATGAATTTAGCTTTTTTAATCGCCTACTGCAGGTTTGTTTATAGCAAATAGGTTCTAATGCGCGCTCACATTGACCGTTCTGAGTCTTACCTTTTTAGGGAACGCTAAGCGCTCAGAGCGGTCAATGACTTTATTGCTGCTCTATGTTAATAAGGATAAATCATGCCGCGTAAAGTTCTATTATTCCTAGGTCTATTGGTTTGCACCTCACCCGCTTTTGCTATTCCACCACCTGATGTAGTGGCTTCTTTATGGCAAGCTATTTTGCAGATGATTGGAGTAGTTTCAGTTTTCTTAGCAGGTGCTTGGGTGGCAGCACGCCAGTTTTTAATTCAGCACGCCCCGATCTTAAAACGCAAGAGTGTATTTATTCCGGTTCTTTTGGTTTTATTAGTGCTGAGTGGGTTCGCGCTGAGTCCTTTGTTTGCAGCTACCGGTACTTCTACAATGATTCCAATTAAGGGTGAGCTACTGCCTATCGAAACAGTGATTAAGCGTGAGAAAGATGCTTGGGTACGGCAGTGGAAACTGAAAACTGTGCATGAAATGGAACAGGAAGCGAGCTTGGCTCGTAGTGCCAGTCAGTTAGCTGCAGTCCAGTATCAGGATATTCAATCTTTTACACCGCAAGCTTTGCAGGACTTGCTTACTAGCCGAGGCAGTGAATTATATATTTTAGATATTCGCGAGGCGATGGAGCAGTCTAAATTTAGTATTCGCCATGATGCGGTCTTTCGTTATGGTGATTTAGTCCATGATATTTTGCCGAACAACCTACCTAAAGATCGCCTGATTGTGGTGCTTTGTCATTCAGGTTTACGGGGTTATATGGGAGCGCAGTTTTTAAAGCATGCCGGTTTTGAACAGGTTTCTTTTTTGCAGGGCGGTTTGGCTGCTTGGAGTAAACAAGGCTTACCGGTGGTAGGTACAGTCGACTTTAAAGTGAAAGCTCCACTTCAACCTTCTAAGCAACAAGCACTAGCCATGGATGCTTATAAAGTGCAAGTTGATCCTGCGGGGAGTTCAGCCATGAAACTACCTAAGCTGATCCAGCTACCTTATGAAACGGCTTCCACGGCGGAGCTACAGCCTATCTTAACTTTGTCTAAAACTAAGCCAGTCTTAATTGTTTGCAAAGAATACGGTGGCTGTTTTCAAGGCCTGAATTTGATTTGGCTGATTGAGCAACAAGGTGGCAAAGTGGCTGGTCTTTATGACGAAACAGGGCAGCATTTGCGTGGCCTCATTAACTGAGCTACCTGCTAAATATCAGCGCTTAGTTGAAGCAGCTCAGGCAGGCTTACACGTGCCAAAAACTTTATTGCTGACTGAACCAAGCAGTGAGGTTGAAGACTTCCTAAATGATTTTCCTGAATCGACCCAGTTTATTGTGCGCAGTGCTAATAAAACTGAGGATGGTACTGGGCATTCGCTAGCTGGACATTTTTGGAGTTCGGCAGCAGTGCCTCGTGAACAAGTCAGAACGACGATTCAAATGGCTTGGTCTGAAAATCAACGTCTATTGACTAGTTTAGGCTTAGAACAAACACCTCTACTCATGCTCCAAGAGTATATTCAGCATCAGCTAGGCGGTGTGCTATTTACGCCGTGGAGTTTTTTCTCTAACTATGCCTATGTCGAATATTCCAGTGCAGGTGTGCAGCAAGTAGTGGCTGGGCAAGCTAAGTTTGCACTCATTGGTTTGGAAGCCACACAGCCTAAACCCTTAGCCTTGCCTAATGAATTAGGTTTTTTGGAAACAGCTTTAAGCGAGCTAGCTAAGCAATTAGCCGCTATTTTTGATTTTCCTATCGATTGTGAATGGGCTTATTCTAGTCTTGAACAGCGCCTGATTGTGTTACAAGTGCGCGCTCAGACGCATGCGATTGGCCCCCTGCTTGCTCTACCTGAAAACCTCAAGCTGCCTGCTCGTGAGTGGGAGTTTACAGCACTCTCAGAAAGCTTAGGCAAGCTCTCACCTTTATCTTTTAGCCTGCTAACACAACTGTACTCAGATGCTCGCTTTGATTTACAGCGTTTAGGCTTGAAAGCACAGCAAGTCGATTTCTTAGCCTATCAGGTGGATGGTAGTGTTTTAGTAGACTCTAAGCGTGAGCAACAGTTTTATACACCGAGTTTGCTAGGTGGGTTTTGGAGAGGCTTTCGCGCCGCTGGGTTTAAAACTCAGGCTGAAGAGTTGTTAGTGGATTTTAAAATAGATACGGCTTTTGATTATCAACAGCTTTCTAGCTACTTTAATGCTTGGCTGATTCAAACCATTTTACAAGCAGGGCAGGGACGGGAGTTAGCAGCGCCAATACATGCTTATGAATTATCTTGGCTTAATTCAGTAGAGAGTTTAACTATCGCAGCTACAGCACCCCTTAATTTAAAATTGCGCCAAGTTTTTTTAATTGAGTTAAATAAACTGAAAAAGCAATTAGTAAAGAAACGCGCTTTAGTATTTTGTAATTGGGTTGAATATCAGGCGCAAGATTTTAGCCAAGCTTTAAGCCGGCAGTATCAATCGGTGGGTCTAGCGATTTACGATTATGCGCTTAAAACTAACCATTCAGAATTTCAATCCTTAGCGAGCCCTGCTGTGGTCAAGGGCACGATTTTCAAAGTAGTTGCAGCTAGGAGCCAAGTGCCAGTTTTGCCAGAGGATTGCATCTGGGTTAGCCCTTATTTTGATAATCGCTGGGTGCAGCAGATTCCCAAACTCAAGGGGATTATTGTGCTACAAGGCAGTCGTTTAGCGCATTCAACACTGGTAGCACGCGAATATGGGATCCCATATGTGATTGTCAGCTCAGCGCTGTTTGCCGAGCTGAATTCCGGGCAGATGATCGAGTTAGATGCAACTCAAGGCAAGATTCGCCTTCTTAAAGTTTAGCCATCCACATGCGGTTAAATTTCTCTTCTGGCAGTTGCCAAACTTCTGTATGCAATTGGCAGAGCATGCCAGCATCTTCGAGAATAATCAGACGCTCTTGATTACTAATCGCAGAGGGGCCACGCTTCAATAACAAATCTAGCCATTGCTTACGGTGTTTACGCGTCGATTCGGGTACATTGGAACGATGCGGAATATAGGTCATATGCTGGCGTAAAGCGAGCGGATCAACCACTACGCGGATAAACAAATCGCGGGTTGATAGGCTGGGATGTTGTTGCAAGTCTGCATAGTTTTGTTCGAAGGCGCGCAAAATCGCATCCGGTGCTGTCTCATCAGGGGTGCGGAATAGCGAGCTTTGTGGCTTAGTCTGCGCGCTAGTTAAAACGGCCAGCGGAATGGATAAAACTAAACCAGCGAGTACAGGTGACATCCAGAGAAAAGCCATAGGATTGATTATGCTTAATACGCTTCCCCAAGCTAAGCCAATAGCAGTAATCCAGGCATATTCACGCGCTGCGTCCTGCCAGCTTAGGCCTCCACCAGTGCGCTGTTGTGTACCCCAATTAGCACGTTTGCCACGGAGGATTTGCACCACAAATTTACTGTAATACATCATACGTACCGGTGCGGTGAGCATAGATAATATGGTTTCTACTAAAACTGAGCGTGCTAAGGCGAAACCACCACCAAATAAGCCAATACTACCTTTACGCAAGGCTTGAATTAGCCCAAAAGTTTTGTAGAAAAATAACAAGATAAGCGTTAAACCCAGTAGGGCAGTATTTTCTTGGCTGAGTGGAATCAAAGTAAACTCAGGATAAACTAGCGCAATCACTGTCAAAATGAGCAACCAAGCCAGCCAAATCAGGGAACCCACATACGACATAATCCCGCCTAACAGCAGGAAACGATGCAGATGAGAAATACCTTGTGACCAAATCACCAACCAATGCTGTAAATTACCTTGGCACCAGCGGCGATCCCGTTTTAGTGCATCAGTTAAGGTAGGAGGAGGACGCTCAAAACTGCCTTCTAGATCATGTACCAGCCAAGTTTCCCAGCCTGCTCGATTGAGTAAGGCTGCTTCTACAAAGTCATGGCTGAGGATTTCACCGCTTAAAACACCTCGATCACTGAGTTTGGGAAGATGGCAGTGCTCCATGAAAGCCTGGGTGCGTAAAATGACATTATGCCCCCAATATTGGCTATCGCCGAGCCACCAATAATGCAAACCTGCGAAGAAGACGGGGCCATACAGGCGATTTACAAATTGCTGACCACGTGCATACAGGGTATCTAGACCAATGGTATAGAGCGGTGTTTGGATAAGACCAACTTGGGGATGACGCTCCATCGCATCCACCATGCGCACTAGAGCCTCCCCAGTCATTAAACTATCCGCGTCCAACACAATCATATAAGGATGACGTTTGCCCCAACGACGGCAGAAATCCATCACATTGCCACTTTTTTTCTTAGTACGATGTTTACGGCGGCGGTAGTGAATGCGTTCAGATGCACCTAATTCACGGCAAAGCGCAGACCAAGCCGATTCTTCGCGTAGCCAATTACTTGCATCATCAGAATCAGACAAAATATAAAATTCGAAATGCGCTAACTGCCCAGTTTGTTCGAGTGATTGGTAAATACTTTTTAAGCCAGCATACACATAAGCAATTTCTTCATTATAAATTGGCAAGAGAATCGCAGTGCTTTGCTTAGTGGTCAAAACAGGTAAAGCTGAGCCAGGCGGTGGAATAATGCGATAAGGGTCACCGCGAATCATCACCCATAAACCAGTGACTGCAGTCATAAAGCCCAAAGTTAGCCAGAAAAATAAAATGCTGAAAGGTAAGATGACCAAAGCTTGCCAAAACCAAGGCAGTTCATTGGGCAGCTTAGCACCCAACCAATAACTGGCTAAAGCCGTGAGACTCACAATGGCTGTAAAGAAGAAACTGCGCCGCCATGTGGCAGCGCTACGCCAAGCTGGCTGAGTAAGTTTACCCATGCAGGCTTAACTTAATTCCGACCGCTTGCAGCTTGCACAGGCTTTAAGCGCAGGGAAATCGCTTCTAAAGGTGCAAGTTTAATACTGCTACGCTCCACTTTTGGCCCTGTTTTGCGCGCGGTCCAGTTTGCAAAGCGTCCATTGTTTGCACTATTGACGAGTTGCGCACTATACGTACCGCCTAACAAGAGCTGGGTAGCTTGCTGTGCACTTTGCAAATAGGCTTGAATTTGCTCAGCTTCGGCTTTGGGTGGTTTAGCAGGTAAATAGAATTGGGCTTGCTGCAAAATCTGTTCACAAGTTACCTCGGGTAAGTCTTGTAAGCTTAAATACGCACGTGCTCGCCGCCGCGCTAAAGCCCAGGGATCTTTCGAAGAAGAGGCTTGGGGAACCGCTAGTTTGTTCGAGAGACTCATTTGTTTTCCTTAATGTTTTGTTCTGTTGTTACTGGGACTACAATGATTAATTACTTAAGGCCTAATTAGCGTTTGGCAATTTTCATGCCAAATTCTTAGTTCATATTTACTGTGCAGTGCACAAATCCTTAGGAATCGGATATGACCACATTTCTGTCAAAGGGTTGCGTCCGTCCGTCAATTGGATGCTAAAAAAAGTCGGTTTTTCACAAGTTTTTGGGTAAATCTGGGCAATAACCCGCCAGCCCTTAATATGAGGATTTTCTTGAATAATGACCGGTTTAGTGTCAGCAGAACCATCAACACTGACCATTGCTTTGAGTGAGCCTTTAAATTTAGGTAGCTGATTGAAATCGACAATAAAGCGAATTTGACCTTGATGATCGGGTAAACCATCCACAGCCCGATTAGTTGCACGGGTGGCAATGACTTTACCCAGCTGATGCTCAGCAGGATCCTCTGAGCGCCAAGAAAGACGATATTTTAAATCTTGTGGCTGCTTGCCATTGGGCACTGTCCAATAGGCAACCACATTATCTACAATGTCTGACTCAGTATGTAAGCGCAATAAACGAATCGCACCTTGACCCCAATCATTTAAAGGTTCTACCCAAACGCTGGGACGTTGATGGTAATGCGCTTCTAAATCTTGGTAATGCTCAAATTCACGATCACGTTGCATTAAACCAAAGCCTGAAAGCTTAGCAACTGGGGTAGTTTGCAAAGTGAAATAGGGCACTTCAGCTAAAGCTTGCCAAATCCAGTTGTTATCCTGTTGAATCAACAGGCCATCAGAATCATGTACCTCAGGACGATAATCGCCATAGGACTGGGTCGAATTCTCACCGTGGAAAAACATACTGGTTAATGGAGCAACACCAATTTCTGTTGCAGTGCTATTAGCACGGAGGAAGGTTTTGGTTTCTACTTCAAGGTCAGTGGCTTTGCCGGGTTTGAGTACAAAGCGACTAGCACCGGTTAACGAGACACTATCCAGCAAAGCGCAAAACACGAGGCTATCAGCATTCTTACTGGGCTTTTCTAACCAAAACTGCGTGTATTCTGGAAACTCTTCTTTGCCTTCGATAGAGGTGTTAATGGCTAAGCCACGAGCTGATAAGCCATAAGTTTGATCTTGGCCTAAACCACGAAAATAACTCGCTCCCTGAAACACCAGTGTTTCATTCATAGCACTAGTCTTAGCCGTACGCCCAAGTTTCGATAGGATCCGGAAGCCAGTAAAACCCATACGTGCTACATCTTGCTCAAGATTTAGATCTTTAACTTCACGGTAATCAAAATAGTCGCTGGAAAATTTAATCGGTAGAGCTTGACCATTTTCCCAACTATACAGTTGTATGGGACGAATGAAGTGCATGCCAGGGTGCATAAATTCTAACTGGAAGGGTAAGTTTTCCTTACGCCAAAAGGTTTGCTCCCCACGGAACCGGATACGTTGATAGTGGTCATAGGTGATCCTGCCCGTATCGACCTGTAGCATCGGTGTCTGTACATAAGAAGTTTGCGCGGTTTGCTCGGCGAGTTTTTGCACGTAAGCATAGCAACCTTCGTCGGCTACAGCTGAGCCTGCGAAGATGAGGCTAAATAGGCTTAAGGCTTGAACAAGGTAGCGTGATTTCGAAAAAACTTTCATCATTTATTAGAGGTGTGAAGTGGTGAGCACCGATTAATTTATGTGCCCAAGTTTAGGCGGGGTGGATTGTAAATGACTTGTAAATCCTACACAACAGATACTTTTGTGCACTGCATCATATAAGGGTATAGTGTAGTTTGAGTGGGCCTAAAACCCTTGAAACCTTAAGAAAATAACTCTGCTACTGAAGCTATGAAACGTGACCTGTCTTTAGATATTTTGCGCGGTATTATGCTGCTAATTATGGCATCTGATCATTTTGGCGAGCCTATCTTTCAACACCTTTATGAATATGCTGGCTATGTCAGTGCAGCCGAAGGCTTCGTATTTTTGTCGGGTATGCTAGTTGCTTTAGTTTATAGTCGCTATCAGAGCAAAGGTGGTTTCGTTCTAGAGCAGAAAGTTTGGCAGCGGGCGGGCGTTATTTATTTTTATCATTTAGCAGTGTTATTAGCGGTTTTCATTTTTACGGTGTTGACGGTGATTTCAGGGGCTGATTGGAAAAGTTTTGCCACTGAAATGCAAGTAGAACCTTGGCGCGCGCTTTTATCGGGTATGTTATTAAGTTATCAACCACCCATGCTCGATATTCTGCCGATGTATGTCTTGCTGATGCTAGGTGCACCGCTCGCTTTGCGCCTAATGCTACATTTTAAAGCCGTAGGAATAGCGTTAGTACTCTTAGGGAGTATTGCGCTTTGGGGATTCTCGCATCAAGGTGGCTGGCATTTGCTGCTTCAGCAATTGCCCCGCTCTATTATGGTGCGCACCGGGGCCTTTGATTATATAGCTTGGCAACTAATTTTTGTTCTTGGCATGGTGGCAGGCTTTTTACGCTTTAGCCATCAGGGTGAAACGACTCAATTAAATAAACCGGTCTTTTTTGCCGCTTTAGGTTTAATCGTGTTGTTATTCTGTTTAAGACATGGTTATTTAAAACCGACGAGTTTCTTAGGCGGTCAATGGCTAGTCGAATATCCGCATATTGCACGTGATAATCTGGGCTGGCTGCGTTTATTAAACTTTTTAGCTTTTGTTTATGTGATCGCAGGTTTGATTAAATTGCATCATCGCTATGGTATTTTTAAACCCTTTCACTACTTAGGTCGCTGGTTAGCCTTTTTAGGCCAGCATTCTTTGCAAGTGTTTGCCTTTCATCTAGTGGTTTTATATTGCTATATCCCATTCCGTTGGGGTAACTGGGCTTTGACCGATCAGCAAAAATGGGTTTGGTTGATTATTTTCTTAGCAGGTCTCACGCTACCTGCTTGGCTACATGCGCGCTATCAAGCCCGCCAACGTCAAGTTCTAGCACGCACTCCAGTGGCAGTTTTACCGGCTGCGCTTCAGCTTGCGCATTGAGTTGCTTGAGTAATTATTTAGTTCAGCAGAATCTCACGACACATCGCTTTAAGTTCTTGGTTTTTTATGTTTTCTAAGATAGAGAAACACAGCAAAATTGACAAGACTAAGGCCCACTACTGCTGGAAGTAGGTGGGCCAATGTAGCATCATGATCAAAAATGACGAAGGTCCATAAAATCTTGATGACTACCATAGCATTGATAACGAGTAAACCAAGCAGATAAGAACGTTTCCAGAAGGCTGCAGCCAGAGTAATAAAGCTTGCAGGTATTAGTAAAGCCAGCAACAGTTTCCAAATAGTCCAAGTGCCGAGCAGATATTCTTTTTCGGCTTGTAAGGCTGAAAGCACCGCTGGGCTAATGGATTTTGGTACAGGAAACCAGAACATACTTGTTGCAAGCGCAACAACAGTAATGAAAAGACCGACCAAAGATCGTTTATAAGCAAAGTAACAAAATGGAAGCAGAAACAGCGGCCGAATGTACCAGCTAAGTACGTTATGATGCCTAGCCCAAGCCCATTCGAAAAAAGTATCTATAAACTCCATAGTGCTTCTAGTAAACCTAACAGATTATTAGACAGAAACTAGGTATAAGATTTTGGTACAGGCTGCGCCTAGCTTGAGAAAACACCCTGTGCTCTTCCTTTTAGCAAGTCACAGATCTTATACAAACTTTATTGTTATTATCAGTTTAGAATGCCTGAAAAATATTATCCTCACTGCTAATTAAAATACTCCGGTCAGGGGCGAAATTCGTATAAAACGGTAAGAAAGCTCCACCCAAAGCACGAGCATCATTGCCAATGGTTCCAGCAGATAGCTTAGGCAAAATTAAACCTTCTATATCCAGTTTCTTCATTTCAGCTTCAACGGTATCGGTAAGTTGTTTCGTTAAGCGTGCGGGTAAGAGTCCATCAATAATCACACCCTCAAAATCAATTAAACTCGCCGAAGCCACCACCGCATAAGCAATTGCAGCGGCTGCGGACTGCATCCAAGTTTGGAAAATATCGCGGCTTAAAGAGCTATTGGCAGCTTCATCATGCGCCAGCCATTCGACCTCCAAATTAGGATCCAATTGGTGTGCTTCAAAGCGGTTATTTAATAAATAGCGTGATGCACAGTTAATCAGTTGTACTGTAGAGCCAGCCGTTTCACTTTGCGCATAACTGCTCGGCAGGGGCATTGAGCCAATCGCCCCGGCATTATTAAAACTACCTAAATATAAAGTACGATTCATAATAATGCCGCCACCAATAAAGGTGCCGACAAAAATATGTAAATAATTATTGAAGCGCTCTGGATTACCAAATTCTAGCGAGGCAATACAAGCCGCGGTCGCATCATTGACTAGCCAAACTGGATAAGGCTGTTGGGCTTGTACTGCTTCTTTAATATCTAAACTATTCCAATGTTCTGTAATGCTATTGGGAATATCCGCTTCTTGCTGCCAACCACCTAAACCATAAGGGGCTGCAATCCCAATGCCGAGCAAACGTTGGTGTTGGGTTGTATTGAGGGTAGCGATCAGCGCTTTAATCCCATTATCAATAGCAGGGAAAATAAAATCAGGGTCAGGATAATCGTAAATATGATTAATCCGCTGCAGGATAATGCCTGTGAAATTGATTAAAACTAGATCCAAACCACGGCGACCAATTTTTACGCCAATTGAATAAGCACCTTCAGGATTTAAGGCGATAGGTACAGCAGGTTGACCCACTTTGCCCGTTTCATAACGACGTTCTTGTTTACATAGCAGTTCATCATCTAAGAGGCGATTAATAATCACCGACGCAGTTTGTGCGCTCAGTTGGGTAAGGCGGGAAATTTCCGCTTTAGTCAGGCTGCCGGAGCGGCGAATCAGTTGCAGAATCAAGCGTTCATTGTACTGCGCAATACCTGATAAATTGCTGCCTCCACTGGTTTGTTTCAGTTTCACAAAGTTCTCCTCTAGCAGTAGCTCTGACTTCTTAGAATAGCGCTGATTATAAGCTGTACAACGCTGCATGCAGTACTAAGAGTAGTCTGCCTCTATTAATAAATCAAATTGAATTATTTATTGACAGCGCTTTCAGAGCGGATTAAGCTTTTTATCAAGCAGCGTGAGTAGTAAGCAGAAACGAAAGCGCAGCCATGCATGAACCACTCGGTATTGATGACATTTGGAGGAGACTTACCATGTTCAAGAAAACAGCCATTGCTTTTGCTTTATCTTTAAGCCTATTAGTGCCAGCCGTCAGCCACGCAGAAGGTGCAATCGTTGGTTTGATTACAAAAACCAATACCAATCCTTTCTTTGTGAAAATGAAAGAGGGCGCTGAAGCCAAAGCCAAAGAACTCGGCATGACCCTGCAAAGCTTTGCGGGTAAAGTCGATGGCGATAATGATTCGCAAGTTCAAGCGATTGAAAACTTAATCGCTGCAGGGGCTAAGGGGATTCTGATCACTCCTAATGACTCTAAAGCGATTGTGCCTTCCGTAGAAAAAGCGCGTAAAGCTGGCATTTTAGTCATTGCTTTAGACACACCTTTAGACCCAGCCAATGCAGCGGATGCGACCTTTGCAACCGACAACTTCAAAGCGGGCGAGTTAATTGGTCAATGGGCAGCAGCGACTTTAGGCGACAAAGCGAAAGACGCAAAAATTGCGCTTTTAGATCTGAATCCAAATCAAATCTCTGTAGACGTTGCACGTGATCAAGGCTTCTTAAAAGGCTTTGGCATTGATCTGAAAGATGCGAAGAAAATGGGTGATGAAGATGACAAGCGCATCGTTGGTAATGATGTGACCCAAGGTTCTGAAGAAGGTGGCCGTAAGGCGATGGAAAACCTGATGCAGAAAGATTCTGGCGTGAATGTGGTTTACACCATTAATGAGCCAGCTGCTGCGGGTGCTTATGAAGCGTTGAAAGCCGTCGGTAAAGAAAAAGAAGTCTTGATCGTTTCTGTGGATGGCGGTTGCCCCGGCGTGAAAAACGTTAAGGATGGCGTGATTGGTGCCACTTCTATGCAATTCCCTCTATTGATGGCTTCAAAAGGAGTTGAGGCGGTGGCTGAGTTTGCCAAATCCGGTACTAAGCCTACTAATACTGATGGCTTAGATTTCGTGAATACGGGCGTTGAACTCATCACGGATAAGCCAGCTGCTGGTGCTACTTCGATCACTTCCGAAGAAGGTTTGAAAAAGTGCTGGGGCTAAGCTTCAAGTAAATAAGCCATTGTTACTAAATCTGAGGAGGGTCAAGGATGGCAACAGATGATTTTGAAGCAGTTGCCGCCAAAGCTGGCGGTACGGTTGCCTCATTTGAGGCCGAAAAGCTCAGTATGGGGGAGCGCTTGCAGCGCTTCCTGCATAACTACCCCACAGCAGCACCGTTGTTTGTTCTTTTGTTAGCGATCCTAGCTTTCTATGTGATTGTGGGCGAGAAATTCCTCGCCCCCTTCAACTTATCGCTAGTCCTACAACAAGTGACTATTATCGGAATAATCGGGGTTGCACAAACCCTAGTGGTACTCACCGCAGGCATTGATCTGTCAGTGGGTGCGATTATGGTTTTATGTTCAGTGGTGATGGGACGTACCGCGATAGAAATGGGTATGCCTTCGTTCATTGCTATTGGCCTTGGGTTTATGGTGGGTGCACTTTGCGGAGCTATTAATGGTTTCCTAATTACACGCCTACGCTTGCCACCGTTTATTACCACTTTAGGGACTTGGAGTATCTTTTTTGCGATTAACCTATGGTATTCAGAAAGTGAAACCATTCGTTCGCAAGATATTGCCGAACAAGCTTCACTCCTACAATTCATGGGGATCTCCTTTGAAATCATGGGAGCACGCTTTACGCTAGGGACGATTACTTTAATCTTGCTCTTTATCGGCATGTGGTATGCCTTAAACCATACGCCTTGGGGTCGACATGTCTATGCAACAGGTGATGATCCGCAAGCAGCTCAATTAGCGGGGATTGATACCCATAAAGTGTTACTCTCAGTTTATATTGTAGCGGGTGTGATTTGTGCCCTTGCCGCTTGGACTTTAATTGGTCGGGTGGGTTCGATCAGTCCACAAGCGGGTCAAACGGCTAATCTGGACAGTATTACTGCTGTCGTTATCGGTGGTACCAGCTTATTCGGTGGACGAGGCGCTATCTTCGGCACACTGATTGGAGCCTTAGTAGTCGGTATCTTCCAAAATGGCTTAGCTTTAGCGGGTGTGGATGTGCTCTGGCAACAGTTTGCGATTGGTCTGTTAATTATCTTAGCAGTCGCCACTGACCAGTGGATTCGGAGGGTATAAACATGGCTGAAGCAAACAAACTTCAACCCATCCTGATGGGACGCAATCTAGTCAAGCGCTATGGTCGGGTTACTGCTTTAGATCACTCTGATTTCGACCTGTATCCAGGCGAGGTCTTAGCAGTGATTGGGGATAATGGTGCCGGTAAATCCTCGCTGATTAAAGCACTCACTGGTGCTGCTCCACCTGATATTGGTGAAGTTTATCTCGACGGTAAGTTGACGAACTTCAAAAATCCTATGGATGGGCGGACTGCTGGAATTGAGACAGTTTATCAAAACTTAGCGGTATCACCTTCGCTGAATATTGCAGACAACTTATTCCTAGGCAGGGAGCTGAAAAAGAGTGGCTTCTTAGGTAAATGGTTGCATATGCTGGATCATAAAGAAATGCAACGGATTGCGCGGGAGAAGTTATCTGAATTAGGTTTACTGACTATTCAGACGATTAATCAACCAGTGGAAACGCTATCCGGCGGTCAACGTCAGGCAGTAGCCGTCGCTCGTGCTGCTGCTTTCGGTAGTAAAGTCGTGATCATGGATGAGCCGACTGCAGCCTTAGGGGTGAAAGAATCACGGCGCGTATTAGATTTAATCAAGGACGTACGTGATCGTGGCATGCCAGTGGTGTTAATTAGCCATAATATGCCGCATGTTTGGGAAGTATCGGATCGAATTCATGTACACCGCTTAGGTAAGCGTCATGCTGTGATTAAACCCGATACCCACACCATGTCAGAAGGTGTCGCTATCATGACTGGTGCGATGGATCGTAAGGCAGTGGCTGGTATTCTAAATGGCATGGCTAAGCAATTGTTTGACGTAGAAAAAAACGAAACGTTTTAATTTATTTTGGCTAAAGTAGGCAAGCATGTTGGTCAGCGCAGTAGTGGATAGTGAAAACCCTATCCAACAAACTAGTAAACAGCAGGATCCTGCAGCCGCTGAACCCTTGGATGCTTTAGAACAATTACGTGTCTTATTACTCGGTGCAGAGTACCAAACCCTTAGTGATTTACGTCAGCAGTTATTAGATCGGGAGCGCTATAGTTTGCATGTGGCTGAGGTGATCTCCGAAGCTTTAGCGCTACGCGCCCAACAAGATAGTTCCCTGTCAGAAACCTTATCACCTACGATTGAAGCAGCGGTTAGTCGCTCAGTTGAGAATAATCCTAGCCGTTTAGCGAATGCTCTTTATCCGGTCATGGGACCAGCGATTCGTCGCTCGATTCAAGAAGTACTGCAGCAGGCTCTAGAGACCTTTAATTATTTATTAGAACAAAGCTTATCCCTACGCTCTTTATTTTGGCGTTTTGATGCTTGGCGAACAGGACGTAGCTATTCGGAAGTTGTTTTATTAAAGACCTTGGTATATCAGGTAGAGCAAGTCTTTTTGATTCATCGTGAATCAGGCTTACTACTGCAACACGTTTTATCACCGCAAGCTATTAGTAAAGATCCAGAGCTAGTTTCTGCAATGCTCACCGCAATTCAGGATTTCATTCGGGATTCTTTTCAAGTAAGTAATGATAACAATTTAAAAACCCTGCAATTAGATGAATTGACGGTATGTTTCAATCAAGGTCCTTATGCTACTGTGGCAGCTGTAGTTAGGGGGCGCTCACCAGCTGAACTCAGTACATTACTAACCGAAGTGAATGAGCAGATTCATCGGCAAAGTTTTTATTTTTTGAAAACCTTTCAAGGAGATACAGCCGCTTTTAAAAGCTGTCTGCCTTTATTAGAGCGCTGCTTAAAAACGCAATTACGTTCGACTAAGAAATTTCCTTGGTTAGCGATTTTGGCCTTAATCACGTTTACTGGTGCAGGGCTTTGGTGGACTTATCAGTATTATCAGCAAAAACTAATTGCTACAGAAGTATTAGCGGCTTTGCGTGCTGAACCTGGCTTAGTGGTGCTAGGTTTTGAGAAAACCCCTGACGGCTATCGCTATGAAATTCTGCAAGATCCACAAGCACGTGAGCCTGCTGCCGTCATTCAGTCTATTCAGTCGATGGGGGTAGCTTTAAAGCTTAATACCAAGCCCTATTTATCCTTGGAGCCAGACTTTGTTTTGGCGCGGGCCAAGCAAGTTTTGCAGCCTAGCGAAGCCGTTCATTTAAAGTTAGAAGGAAAAATATTAAAAGTTGAAGGGCAAGCAAGTCCACACTGGGCGCAAAACCTAATGCAATTAGGTCGTTTAATTGCAGGTATTGACTCGATAGATCAAAGCAAACTTCAGTTAGTTGATACAGCAGCCGAACAAACAGCTAAAAATTTACAGACTTTAGTCACACAAATCGAAGCCTTAAGTTTTAATTTTAGCTCAGGGAGTAGCCTACTCGAAAATGCACAAGCTCATGCTCAGCAGCTTGCTGTTTTAAGCCTCGATTTGTTAAAGACAGCACGCTTAGCAGGCAAAATGCCTCAAATTTCGATCAGTGGAGCGGCTGACGAAACAGGGAGTGAGGCAACGAATGGGCGCTTAGCCAAAGAGCGAGCCCTAGCGATGCGGGATTATTTATTAGAACAAGGTGTGCCAGCAGCATTGATTGCTGTTCCTAAACCTGACGCTGGACGTAGAGACGAACGGAGTATCCATTATCAAGTGGATTTATTTTGAAGCCTAAGAGCCACAACGAATAGGTGCTAAGGTGTTACAGAAAAAAATATGTTTGTTAGGGGCATTTTCAGTTGGAAAAACCAGTCTAATTCAGCGTTATGTGAATAAACTGTTTAGTGAAAAATACTTAACCACAGTTGGGGTGAAAATCGACAAAAAGCCCATAATAGTTGGGTCTACGAGCTTGAATTTAATGGTGTGGGATATTGCTGGAGAGGATGATTTTACCAATATTCGTTCAGCTCATTTACGCGGTTTATCTGGTTATATTGTAGTCATAGATGGAACACGGCAGAATTCGTTTAATGTGGCGCTCGCTCTACATGAACGTATAAAAACTGAATTGGGCGAAGTGGCTGCTGTGTTTGCCTTAAATAAATGTGACCTAAAAGAACACTGGGTTATCAACCATGAGCAGATTCGTACCTTGGCACAGTTGGGTTATCCGATTATCGAAACCAGTGCTAAATTAGATCAAGGTGTGGAGGAAATGTTCATGGGCTTAGCGAGGCAATTGGTTCCGGAAAACTCTGAGGCCTAAGTAATGGACAGCTTCTTATCTAGTATTTGCCGCAATATTAATCTCACTGCTTTTACCCGTGACGCTCAAGGGCTATTTATTCCTTGTTCTGCTATGCCCGATTGGCTGGTGTTTTTTTTAGTAAAATCAGAAGAAACAGGGCATTACAATCTTGCTGAAGCTTTTCCTTATTTAAGCTGTTTTATGCAAGATGCTGAGGAGCATTGGCAAGCTAAACGTTCTGAACCTTTAGCTTCAGGGGTGTGGATAGAGCTAGATGAGCTAAACCAAGAGCTGCCTTTAGAGGCAAGTATCATGTATTTAGACGGGCAAGAGGTACTCTTATTGCAGCAGCTAGGAGAAAAATACACTCAAGATTTGTCGCGCCTCCAGCAAGTCCGAAATAGCCTACTGACGCAAGAAATGCTTGAATCAGAAATTAAACGCCGTACTTTAGAGATCCGAAAGCGTGAAGAAGAAATTGCGATTAAATTAGTAAGTTTAACGAGTCTGCGCGATGAGGAAACGGGAGCACATGTGCGTCGCATTGGCCTTTATGCAGCTGTGATGGCGAAAGCACTCGGGTGGACACCGGAGGAAATTGATACAATTCGTGTGGCAGCGCCCATGCATGATATTGGCAAAATCGGGATTCCGGATCGAGTGTTGCGCAAAGCAGGCATCTTGAATGATGAAGAATTCAATGTGATGAAAAAGCATACTGAGATTGGTGCAAGTATGTTACGTGGAACTAAAATCCCCGTTTTAAATATGGCAGCCGATATTGCTTTGAATCACCATGAGCGTTGGGATGGAACGGGTTATCCACAAGGTTTGGCCGGTGAGATGATTCCCGCAAGTGCACGCATTACCACTATTGTGGATATTTATGATGCCTTAGTGCATGAGCGTGTCTATAAAAATGCCATGCCTGAACAGGAGGCATTAGGCTTAATGCAAGAGATGGCGGGGCGGCATCTCGATCCAGATTTGATGAAGCTCTTTTTGAGCTTGTTACCCGCTATGCGACGGATTCGCTTAGAAGTCACTGAAGAGCATGAAGCAGGTAGCAAAGAAGAAGCCTTAGAGGAAGTTTGTGCTTAAGGATAAGACGGCGATTATTGATGCTTTAGTTAACCCAGGTTGGTTAGTGATTCCTGAGTTTTTAAAGCCTGAACAGATCGTACAGCTGCGTGAGCAGGCCTTAGGGCGTTATGCAGCCGGAGAGTTTAAACAAGCTAGTATCGGGCAGGGGATTAAAAAAACGCTACAAACTGAAATCCGCCGTGATGCTGTCTTGTGGCTAGCTGACCATGAAACTGGTGTGGCGGGTGAGTTTTTAGCTTGGCTTACTGAGTTGCGCACAGCGCTAAATCAAGCTTTGTTTCTGAGTTTAGTTGAAGCAGAAATGCATTTTGCACTTTATCCGGAAGGGGGCTTTTATCGTAAACATATTGATAATTTCCGTGGCAGTTCGGCGCGTTTAGTGACAGTGATTTTATACTTGAATCAAGATTGGCAGCCTCAACAAGGTGGCCAGTTACGTCTGTATTTAGAGGATAAAGCGTTAGAGGTTGCGCCCCAAGCAGGTACATTAGTGTTATTTTTAAGCGAGCGCTTTGAGCACGAAGTCTTACCGACTACCCAAGAGCGCCTGAGCTTAACAGGATGGTTAAGGCGGCGCTCTTAAGATCGGTCTAGCCGAATTTTAAACCGACGGCAAAGCCTGCTACAGCACTCACACCCTTGCTAGTGATTTGCGACAAGCGATCCATTAAAAATCCACCAGATTGTTGAGCAAAACCCGTCGCTGCATCCGCTGCTGTTTGTAACTGTGCATCAGAAACCTTGGCCATGCCGTAATATTCGCTAATAAATAGCAACACAATCGCGCCCCCAGCTAGAAATAGGGCAATTTTCAAGACCTTCTTCGCAAAAAAGCCCACTGCCAGACCAATAACGAAAGGTGCACCAACATTCCCAATGAGAAAAGGTGCTGATAAAATATCAGTCTGCGGCAGTTGTTGCTGCAGAGCCGATATACTTTCATTATTGAGCGTATAGTCCCATGTCTGCACTGGCTGCGATTCAGCCGTGTAATAGTTAGCCATTCATTTGTTATCCTTATCAGAACACAGGTATTTTTATGCGTGCTAGCCTAACCTATGCTTAAAAACGAGTCAAAGCACGAAATTTCGGCGCCTCGGAACTTGGCTGATTAATATATTCTTTGATACCCCAACAGCCATAAAAGGCATTAGCGCGTGGCGATGAGAATGCCATAAACAGTTTACCACCCGCTTTGCGGAAACCATCCAAAAGTTCGATATAGGCTGTTTCCATCCGTGGATCACGATTCGCTTCAATTAAGAGTGGATTAGGATGATCTTTCTTCGATTTAGTTCCATAGTGCACTAAATGTTGGCCACCCTCATAAGCACCTAAACTCACTCCGTAAGGCTCTAGCAGCATCATATGCTGATCAATTAAGCGTAAAGTTTGTTTAATGGAATAGGCTTGATTGCCATTCACAAGCGAGAAAATGTCATCTACGCTATTGGCACGCATCAACGCATTTTGATCAGCATAGAAATAGGGTGCTATAGCAAATAAATCGGTTGATTTGTAAACTTCAGCTGCTTTTAAAATGACTGGTGTCGTAGCGGGGTTACCAGCCCACCCACCTAACACCCGCACTAAGCGCTGGCGATTACCAAACACTTGCTCCCAAATAGCAAAAATTTCCTTACTGCGTTGGGCGTAATATTTAAGGCCAGCATTTAAAGGGACTGCATCTAAACGTGCTTGCTGGCCCATTTTGATAACATATTGCGCTTGTGAAAATACGCTATTCCAAGCTTCGTTGGTGTATTCAACGTAAGCTTTTAGATTAGGACGCAGATTGCTGCTCACATATTGTGCATATTGGCGTACAAACTCATCATCAGCCCGATGCGGTAAATTAAACCAAGCATTTGCATTTAACGTATTCGCAAGCTGCACCATAACTTCCAGCGGCACACCTCTTACACCTTCGCGCCCACCCCAAGTTGCCTCTTGTAAATTCGGGCGTTGAGACCAAGACTGCAATTCATTGCGCGTAATCCCCGACATATTCATGAAGCGAATGGTGCGGAATTGCTTCATAAAATTTAGATAGTCAGGGTTAAACACAACCTTAGAACCCGCATCCGCAAAGGCGATATATTGTCCACCGCCACATTGACCGCCTGAATTCACACGCTGATAAGGATTATTCTCACAAATTCCTCCGGGCATGGTCACACGGATATTACGAATGGGATTTTTCGGATCGCTCTGTTCAATGACCAAGCCTGCGGAAATTTCCCCCTCGGCATTGGGTTTTAAACTAATCACATCACGCCCCGGTGTTTGAGACACTGGAGTAGCACTTTCGCGATAAGTGATTTTACCGCTCCCTTCATAACTAACGGTGTAAGTACCTTGTGGTAAAGCCGCCGCCGGTATCCAACGTAAAAACCAAGTACCTGCTTGCCCACCATTCAGATTACTCACCCAACCATTGGCGTCATAACTAATATTGCCTTTGGTAAATTCCTTGTTCTCTCGAAAAGGTTCGGACGTACGAAAAACATCCGCGAAAGGCAGGCTTGCGTCAAAATGCACCGCTTCATTGGTATTAATGCCTACATAAGGCGTGATGGCGGCAGCTGGTAGGCTAACACTCATCAGACATAAGGCAGCTAAGAGATGATTGAGTTTCAACATGGCTAAAAACTAGGTAACTGAGGATGGACGCTGATTATGGCAAACAACAAGAGCCTAGTGCATTAACAAGTCAGCAAAAAATCTTGATAGATTATTAGTTAGTTTGCTGGCTTCAGATCTAACATTTCGGAAAAATTAGCTTAAATGAACGGTTATACTAATTTTTTTGTGTGCTGAAATTTATTAAGCCTAAAGTACATTTGTTTAAATGTCGACAATATGTATTTCGCATAGAGAGTGCTAAGCCTAATCTTACTAGGTGTGATTTATAAAAAATCTTGAATTCAAAAGGGAAATTAAGTTAATGCTGCTTTGCAGCAAGAGAGAGCCTAGCTGATGCTTGCTGCAGTGCGATTGTCGACAATCTTACTAAAAATAATCGCTTAATTGGTGGAAATTGCTGCGCAGTCATTTTATTATCTACGCTTTCGTAAGACTCAGGTGTAAGGAGCGTCATGACCACTAATCACGTAGATGTATTACTTGTCGGAGCCGGAATAATGAGTGCCACCCTTGGAGTCTTGCTGAAGCAGCTTGATCCCTCGTTCCGACTTTGTATGGTTGAGCAACTAGATGATGTTGCTCTGGAAAGTACCAGCGGTTGGAATAATGCAGGTACAGGTCATGCTGCTTATTGTGAGTTAAATTATACACAGCAGAATGCCGATGGCACCGTTAATGCCGATAAGGCTTTTGCGATCAATGCATCCTTTGAGAATACCCTGCAATTTTGGTCTAGCTTGGTTGAACAAGGGGTCTTGCCAGCACCCAACAACTTCATTAATCCAACGCCACATATCAGCTTTGTATGGGGTGAGAATAATGTCCAGTATTTACGCAATCGTTACGCTGCCTTGAAAGCGCATCATCTCTTTAAGGATATGGAGTACAGCGAAGATCCAGCTGTATTACGGGAGTGGATGCCTTTAGTCATGGATGGACGCGATCCTGATGAAGCGGTGGCTGCTACCCGCGTGCAATACGGCTCAGATGTAAATTTCGGTGCACTTTGTCGCTATCTAGTTCAATCCTTAAAAGCCAAGGGTGATTTTGAGCTATTGCTCAAACATAAAGTGACCGGGCTGGAGCGTTTAGAGGATGGCCAATGGCAAGTCACCTTAAGCAGTCCTGAAGGTGAGAAGGTCTATACCAGTCAATTCGTCTTCTTGGGAGCCGGTGGTGGCGCTTTACCTTTATTGCAAATGTCGCAAATTCCTGAAGGTGATGGCTATGGCGGTTTCCCAGTCAGTGGTCAGTGGCTAGCTTGTAAAAATCCAGCCGTGGTTAATCAACACTTGGCTAAGGTTTATGGTAAAGCGTCTATTGGCGCGCCGCCGATGTCCGTGCCACATTTAGATACCCGTGTTATCGATGGTGAACATGCACTCTTATTTGGGCCATTTGCAGGTTTCTCTACGAAGTTCTTAAAACAAGGATCGATTTTTGATGTAGTTATGTCGGTACGCCCCAAAAATTTATGGCCAATGGTTAAAGTGGGGATGACGAGCGTTGATTTGATCAAATATTTAGTATCTGAAGTGCTACAAACTGAAAAGTCGCGTATCAATGCTCTACGTCAGTATTACCCAAATGCTCAAGAAGAGGATTGGGAGCTATTGATTGCAGGTCAGCGCGTACAAATTATTAAAAAAGACCCCAAACTTGGTGGCAAATTGGAGTTTGGTACCGAGGTAGTTGCGGCGGCAGATGGGAGTTTAGCAGCGCTCTTAGGTGCTTCACCCGGTGCTTCAATTGCTGTGCCGGCAATGGTACAAGTGGTTGAGAGATGCTTTAAACAGCAGTTAGCGACTCCAGAATGGCAGGAGCGAATGAAGACTTTAATTCCTTCCTACGGTCAGTCACTAATTCAGAATGCAGAGCTATTAGAGACTGTTCGTCAACATACTTTAAGTACTTTGGGTCTAAAGGCTGCTTAAAGGCTAGCTTTCATAAAATATCCTTAGATCAATCAGTTAAAAGGCTGTAATCAAAAATTACAGCCTTTTTTTGTGCCCAGAGATACGGATTGATCCATTGAAATTTTCTTGTATCTACCTGCAATATAATCATTAGTTTTTGCTAAAGTGTTAGACAAAATTTTTCTTGTGTAAATTGCTGCGCTGCATTATTTTAGAACTTAGTAAGAAATAAATTGCTTATTTATCATGTATTTAGTTTTATTAAATCGATTTTTGATGAAGGTAAAGTAGTATTAAAAATAGCAATAGTTAACATTAAATTTTATTGATTGTCGACATAGTTTTTTGTCACGTACTATCAGTGGCATAGTGTTAAGCAGGGCTTTAGCACAATAAGTTTTGATTGATTGACTCCGAGGATTTTACCATGACTTTATCTCGTCAAGAGCAAATTGCCGCTTTAGAAAAAGATTGGGCAACCAATCCACGCTGGAAAAACGTTAAGCGTGGTTATAGTGCGGCTGATGTCGTGCGTCTACGTGGTTCTATGCAACCTGAATACACCTTAGCGCAACAAGGTGCCGAGAAGTTATGGAAGCGTGTGAATGGGGAAGCGAAGAAAGGTTATGTGAATGCGTTTGGTGCAATCACAGCCGGTCAAGCGATGCAACAAGCGAAAGCAGGCTTAGAAGCGGTTTACTTATCAGGCTGGCAGGTTGCTGCTGATGGTAATACGTCTGAGACCATGTACCCAGACCAATCTTTATACGCTTATGATTCCGTACCCACCATGGTGCGTCGTATCAATAATACCTTCAAGCGTGCGGACGAAATCCAATGGTCACGCGGTATTAACCCAGGCGATAAAGAATTCGTTGATTATTTCTTACCTATCGTGGCTGACGCGGAAGCCGGTTTCGGTGGCGTGCTGAATGCGTTTGAATTGATGAAAAACATGATCGCAGCGGGTGCTGCGGGTGTGCACTTTGAAGACCAATTGGCAGCAGTTAAAAAATGCGGTCACATGGGCGGTAAAGTATTAGTTCCAACGGGCGAAGCAGTTGAGAAGTTAATCGCTGCACGTTTTGCGGCTGACGTTATGGGCGTTCCAACTATCGTTTTAGCGCGTACTGATGCTGAAGCAGCGAACCTGTTAACTTCTGATCACGATGCGAATGATAAGCCATTCTTAACCGGCGAGCGTACTCAAGAAGGTTTCTACCGCGTACGTAATGGTTTAGAGCAAGCGATTAGTCGTGGTATCGCCTATGCACCGTATGCGGATTTGGTATGGTGTGAAACAGGTACACCAGATTTAGGCTTTGCACGTGAATTTGCTCAAGCAGTTCAAGCAGCTTGCCCAGGCAAATTACTGTCTTATAACTGCTCACCTTCATTCAACTGGAAGAAGAATCTGGATGATGTAACCATCGCGAAATTCCAAGACGAATTATCGGCTTTAGGTTACAAATACCAATTCATTACCTTGGCGGGTATCCATATTAACTGGTTCAACACCTTCCAATTCGCGCACAACTACGCACGCGGCGAAGGCATGAAGCACTATGTAAACATGGTTCAAGAGCCAGAATTTGCTGCTCGTGACAAAGGTTATACCTTCGTATCGCATCAACAAGAAGTGGGCGCTGGTTACTTCGATGACGTTACAACCGTTATCCAAGGTGGTTCTTCTAGCGTTAAAGCCTTAAGTGGTTCGACTGAAGAAGAGCAATTCCACTAAGCCAATCTTTGTAAAGAACTCGAGCCCCTCCCCGACTCCCCTGATAAGGGGAGGGGTTCCAATCTAAGCAAGTGAACCCTTCCAATCTCTCTCCTAACAAGGGGTGGCTAGGAAGGGTTTTTTATGTAAGGAGTCAAACATGGATTTCAAAACAGCTGACCTTTTAGACGATCACGAAGACAAGCCCCTACAAGTGGTGCAACCCGGCTTCCATAATTTCGGGGGGCGTAATAAGTTTGCTGGCGAAATCGTCACTATCAAGATTCACGAAGATAATTCCTTAGTGCGTGAATTTGTAGCACTCGAAGGCAAAGGCAAAGTATTAGTCGTCGATGGCGGCGGCTCTACGCGCTGCGCACTCTTAGGCGATATGTTAGCTGAGAAAGCCGCGAAAAATGGCTGGGAAGGCATCATCATCTACGGGTTGATTCGCGATTCTGTGGATATTGGCAAAATGGATATTGGCGTGAAAGCCTTAGGCACAATTCCTTTGAAAAGTGTCAAGCGTGGCTTTGGTGTGAAAGGTGAGGCAGTGCGCTTTCATGATGTGACTTTTAAACAAGGCGAGTTCGTGTACTCGGATGAAGACGGGATTATTGTGTCGCCTGTGCAATTACTGGCTTAAGTTAAAGCAGATTCGCAATAGAGCTTGGTTAATGGCTAAGCTCTCCTCCTAAGCTTGTGCTTTTCTCTATTCCTAAAGGCATAAATACGAATTTCTAAGCTGCTTTTGGGATATGGACGATTAGGATTGATATGATTAGTGTACAGGCATGGCTTAATGCGAGGCGTTTATGTCAGCAGAATTCCCGATTGTAGCGATTACAGGTGCTTCCGATCACAGCACTACGACTATTACACAAGCTTTACAACATATTTTCTACCGTGAGCGGATTAAAGCAGCGTATATTTCAGGCAGTGGCTTTCATCGCTACGACCGCAAAACGATGCGTGCTGAGCTTCTGAAAGCACGCAAGGAGGAGCGTAATCTTAGCCACTTTGGCCCAGAAGGTAATCATTTTGATAAATTAGAATCTCTGTTTTTCCAATATGCAGCAACGGGTAGGGGGCAATTTCGCTACTACTTACATTCTGATCAATTTGCGCAAGAGATGGGTTTAGAGCCAGGTACATTTAGCCCTTGGCAACAAATGGATCCTGATAATGATCTCTTATTGTATCGAGGCTTACATGGCGCGGTTATTTATGAAGATATTGATATTTCTAGCTACCCAGATTTGTTGATTGGCGCAGTTCCTAGTATTAATTTAGAAATGATGCGGCGTATTGATCGCGATTTAAAACAGGGCTTGTCACATGCAGAAGTACGTCAAGTTGTGCTAGATCGGATGAGCGATTATGTGAACTATATTACGCCACAATTCGGGCGCACTCATATTAATTTCCAGATTATGCCAATGGTAGATACTTCCAATCCTTTTCAGTTTGATGAAGTACCCAATTTGGACGAGTGCTATATCGTGATTCACTTTCAAAAAATCGCTAAGCGTTTTGATATGCCCAAATTGCTTAAAGTGATTCCCCATGCTTTTATGACACGCCGTGATCAAATGGTGGTACCGGGGGCGCAGATGAAAACGGCGATTGAGATTATTTTAATGCCTTTAATTCAAGAGCTAATTACTGAGAGCCGGCGTATCAAAGGGATTACAGAGGTTATGCCTGAGCGTGGTGCTGGAATTTTAGGTTTTAAGGGCCAGCTAGTACATTAAGCGCTTACCTAGGACAAGGTCATAGGTAATGGTGCGCCTTATAAAGATCAGTTATGATGCGCGTCTTTTAAAAATAAGCTGACAAAGGGCAGGGACTATGAAAAAAATCTTCTTAGGTTTGGCATTCGCAGCAAGCTTAGGCTTGTCTACTTTTGCACAAGCGGCTAATCCCAAAGTGCTAATTGAAACTAGCAAAGGCAATATCACGGTTGAGCTAGATGCTGAAAAAGCACCAAAAACGGTTGAAAACTTTTTAGGCTATGTCAAAGATGATTTCTACAAAGATACCATTTTTCATCGAGTGATTGCGGGTTTCATGGTACAGGGTGGCGGGATGAATGCTGATCTCAGCGAAAAGACTGTTAAAGAGGCGATTAAAAATGAGGCTAATAACGGTCTGAAAAATCTTCGCGGTACGATCGCAATGGCACGTACTCCAAATCCAGATTCAGCTAGCTCACAGTTTTTTATCAACGTAGTCGATAATGATTTCTTAAATTTTAGAAGTGAAACACCGCAAGGTTGGGGTTATGCCGTGTTTGGGAAAGTGACTGAAGGGATGGATGTTGTTGATGCGATTGCAGCAGTAAAAACAGGCGAACAGAGCGGTGTACCGGATGTGCCGGTTGAGCCAGTAGTGATGAAGAAAGTAACAGTACTTGAGTAAATTTCCTTGGCAAGAGACTGCTACCCTTAAGGAGGGTAGCAGTTGCTTTTCAGCAAAGAGTCTCGAACGAGTTATAGCTTCTGTGATTGCATATAACTATCGAAACCAAACTCAGTGACACGGAACCATTGATTCATATCACGGCGGGCACTGGCGAAATCAGCATAGATTTTCTTCCAATTCGCATTCTTCTCTGATAACTCAGCATAAAGTTCTTCGGAAGCTTTGAAGGCTGCATCCATAATATCTTTCGGCATTTGTTGCAGTTTGACACCCTCTCCAATTAGCTCTTTGATCGCTTTAGGGTTGCGTGAATCATATTTTGCCTGCATTTCTACATGCGCATAGGTAGAAGCTGCTTGAATAATAGCCTTATTCTCCGCGGATAAGCCGTCATATGCCTTGGTATTGACATATAGAACTAATTGCGGACCACCTTCCCACCAAGCAGGGTACATGTAGTTTTTAGCAACTTTCTGGAAGCCTAGTTTCTGATCATCATAAGGCCCTACCCATTCTGTCGCGTCAATCGTGCCTTTTTCAAGCGCTTGATAAATCTCGCCACCGGGAATATTTTGTGGCACACCACCAATACGCTCTAGAACTTTACCGCCAAAGCCCCCGATGCGCATTTTCAGACCCTTGATATCTTCAAGAGTCTTGATATCTTTACGATACCAACCGCCCATTTGTGCACTGGTATTACCCATCGGGAAATTGACAATATTGTAGTTTTTGTAGAATTCACGGAACAGACTCAAACCATTCCCATCATAATACCAAGCATTCATTTGACGTGAATTCATACCAAAGGGAATGGCACAATCCATCGCAAAGGTTTCATCTTTACCAAAGAAGTAATAGGGTGCTGTATGTGCGCACTCCACAGTACCTTGTTGTACTCCGTCTACGACCCCGAATGGAGGCATTAATTCGCCACCGGGATGGACAGAAATTTCAAATTTACCACCAGACATCTCTTTTACTTTTGCTGAAAACGTATCAGCTGCGCCAAAGATGGTGTCCAGTGTTTTGGGAAAACTAGAAGCTAAACGCCAGCGGATAGCTGGGCTTTCCGCACGCACGGCTGGGGCAATACCTGTTGCTAGAATACCTGCTAGGCCAGCGTGTTGAATAAACTTACGTCTTTCCATTGTTTTTCCTCCTCACTCAATTTAAATCAAACAAATTAACTATAAAAAAATTAAGCGCTTAGTTGTTTTCTTTAAGCGACTTCATCATAGGGTCTTCTTCAGTTGTGGGCGGATCATTCGAGTAAGCACCAGCTCCATAGCCCGTAGGTACATTAATCTCAATCGTGTTTAAATCAACTTCGACTTTTTTGTCTAAGTTACCTGTCACCAAACTAGGGAAGGCAATGATCATACCGACCATGATGACTTGAATAATAATGAATGGAATGACACCGCGATAGATATCCAAAGTAGCAACAGGGGCAATTTCTTTGCGGGTGATACGATCAATATAGGCTTTGACTGGAGCTACACTGCGATAATAGAACAGGGAGAAGCCCACCGGTGGAGTTAGGAATGAGGTTTGTAAATTCATTGCCAACATCACACCCAGCCATACTAGGTCAATGTTTAAGGCAGTGGCGACCGGAATCAGTAAAGGAATAACTATAAAGGAGATTTCAAAGAAATCTAAGAAGAATCCTAAGATGAAAACCAGCAGATTCACAAAAATTAGGAAACCAATAATACCGCCTGGAATCAGGCTAAACATGCTATGAATCCATTCAGGGCCATCCACACCTTGGAAGCTTAAACTGAATACTGTCGCACCAATCAGAATAAAGAGTACAAAACTAGATAACTTAAGAGTTGATTCCATCGCCTGCTTCAACTGATCTAGACCTAAGCGACGGCGGAAGAGCGCTAATAGTAAAGCACCGACAGCACCCATCGCACCACCTTCAGTGGGGGTTGCCCAGCCCAAGAAAATAGTGCCCAAGACTAGGAAGATCAATGCTAAGGGGGGAATTAAAACAAAGGTGACTTGCTGAGCCATTTTTGATAGCAAGCTAATTTTACCCCGGGTGAGCAGGCCTAGCACACGATTGATGAGCGCTAACACAAACGCAATACCAATCCCAGCTGCCATGGACAGCACCACAACATTGTCCATCGATTGGCCAGTCAACTGGGTTTTGGCATAGAGCACTGCGCCTACGGTGGAGACGGCAATTAATACCCAGAGTGAGGTATAACCTGAATGACCATTAGCATCACGAAACACCCGTGCTTCCACTGGTAAAGCAGGAGCTGCTTTGGGTCTGATTAAGGTTAAAATCAAAATCCACAAAACATAAGCAGCAATTAAAGCCAGAGCTGGCAACAAGGCGCCTTTGTACAAATCACCAACACTACGTCCCACTTGATCAGCAATCACAATCAAAACTAAGGAAGGCGGTACAATTTGTGCTAAGGTGCCTGAAGCAACGATAGCTCCACTTGCAAGGCGTCGGTCGTAACCGTAACGCATCATAATCGGTAAAGAAATCAAGGCCATGGAAATGACTGAGGCTGCGACAACGCCGGTAGTAGCAGCTAATAATGAACCGACTAAGATCACTGCAAAGGCTAAGCCACCACGTACTGCGCCGAAAACCTGCCCAATGGTTTCTAATAAATCTTCTGCCATGCCCGATCGCTCTAAGATTAGGCCCATAAAGGTAAAGAAGGGAATGGCGAGTAAAGTATCGTTTTTGAGAATACCAATAATGCGTAAAGGCAAAGCATTCAGCAGTGATTCCATACCCGGAACCCCAGCCCAAACCGCAAGCCAGCCAAAAAATAACCCACAAGCACCTAAAGAAAAGGCTAAGGAATAACCCATGAGTAGAAAGACGAGCAGCCCACAGAACATAATAGGGGCAAAGTTGGCAACCAAAAATTCTGTCATAGTTATCCTCAACTGTGGTGGTTACTAAACGTGGTCAATGTACGAGTAAACTGCAGAATTAGGTTCGTTCTTGCAAAGCTTGTTGCTGTTGAATATGTTCAGCTAAAGCTTGTTCTGCATTGGCCTCTTTCACCTCACCCGGATCAGGACATAAACCTTTTAAAAAACCAATACGCTTGATCAATTCAGAGACGCCCTGTAACGCCAAGAGGAAAAAACCTATAGGGACTAGCGCATAGACTGGCCAACGTATCAATCCGCCCGCATTTTCAGACATTTCGCGCGTTTGATAGGCTTGAACTAAAATCGGAAAGATTTCAGTAATGACAAAATAAGCTAAGGGAAATAAAAAAAAGACTATTCCAAATATTTCAATTTTCACTTGAGTAGGGCGTGAAAAGCGAGAAATGATTACATCAATCCGCACATGCCCTTGCTGCAGCATCGTATAAGAGGCACCCAACAGAAAAACAGCAGCAAATAAGTACCATTGCGCCTCTAGATAGGCATTAGAGCTGGTATTAAATAACTTACGAATAATGGCATTTCCTGCGCTGATCAAAACCATCAGCAAGACTAGCCACATGACTGCGCGACCTATCCAGTAATTGAGAGTGTCAATTGCAGATGATAGGGACAACAAGCTTTTCATATTGCCTCCTCCATTCCAATGCGAACCTTGCTTGGTTTTGTTGTCAAAACGACACCATCGCATCCTACTGTACTAGTTACCTAATTGGCAAATCTTAAAATGGTAATACCAATTCAGTTTTGCTCCAACTTACTACTAGTGCTTTTTGCCCTAATAAATGAAGCATCTGCATTCTAGTTTAGCTATCGACTAATTAGCAAATCTTAAATTGGTATGACCATTCGGGAAGATCTTATACCTGCTATAGCCTTTGCAGAAATAAAAAAGCCGCTACTTAAAGGCAGCGGCTTTTAAATGAGACCCGAAAGCTTGCGCTTAGGTCATGTGGTTCCCACCGTTACAAGCAAAGTTGGCACCAGTGGTAAAGCCAGCTGAATCAGAAGCTAACCAAGTAACAATCGATGCGATTTCTTCAGGAGTACCCAAACGTTTGACTGGGATCGTCGCAACAATTTTCTCCAGAACATCTTCGCGAATCGCACGTACCATGTCAGTAGCAATATAGCCTGGGGATACTGTATTGACGGTAACGCCCTTGCTGGCCAGCTCCTGAGCTAAAGCCATAGTGAAGCCATGCATACCCGCTTTTGCAGTTGAGTAATTGGTTTGACCAGCTTGCCCTTTTTGACCATTGACGGAAGAAATATTGATAATCCGTCCCCAGCCTTGATCAGCCATATCGTCAACGACTTGCTTGGTAACAAAGAAGAGTGAATTTAAGTTAGTGTCAATGACCGCTTTCCAATTTTCTAAACTCATTTTGCGGAACATACCATCTTTAGTGATGCCCGCATTATTGACTAGAACGCTGATAGAGCCTAAATCGGCTTTAACCTTATCAAAAGCTGCTTTAGTACTATCCCAATCAGAGACATTGCCTTCAGAAGCATGAAATTCGTAACCTAGTTCTTTTTGTTCACCTAACCAGCGATCTTTACGAGGTGAGTTAGGGCCACAGCCTGCCACTACTGTGAAACCTGCTTTAGACAATGATTGGCAAATAGACGTGCCAATACCACCCATACCACCAGTAACATAAGCTACTTTTTGAGTCATGTGACTTCTCCTCCTAATTATTGGTCTAGAATACAAACTATATAATAATTCAGTGCACTCATGACAGGCTATTTTTAATTAACTCCCCTTTTACTATTAATTTTTACCTATAGTAGTAACACTCATATTTCCTATCTTAACTGTGGTGGGTTTGACTGGTTCGAGACCAGTCTGCGGGAGCTATGCCAAGAGTATGCGTTTTAGGTGCGCAGTTCCACAGCAATTCGTTAGATATCTTGATAAACTTAAGTTTTACCACAGGTGCCGATGAGGCTGCGACACCTAGCTATAAAGCTGGTTGATCGACTAGGCTTCATACTTTCCAGGCACATAAATTGCTTATCAGTAAAGAACATTAAAAAAGGAAGCTGTGTATGAATCAGGAGTGGAGCCGCTATAACCCGCAGCCCTTTCATGACGAGCTGATGGTTGCTTGTCAGGAGAGTAGGCCACATAGCAGTAAGCTAGTGAATTACTTGGCTAATCTTAGCCGAGACAATTTTTGTCATCGGGTGGAGGAGTCCGAGCGGGTGATCCGTGAGATGGGTATCACTTTTACTATTTATAGTGATGCAGGCAACATTGATCGGGCTTGGCCATTTGACATTATTCCGCGGGCGATTTCAGGGAGTGAATGGAGTCGCACTGAAATAGGGCTAAAGCAACGTATTCGTGCACTAAATATGTTCATTCAGGATGTTTATAGTGAGCGCCGTGCGATTCGTGATGGAGTTATACCTGAAGATGTAGTGATGCAATCTAAAGGATATCGCGAAGCTTGCGTGGGGATGACGCCTCCGCATGGGGTTTGGGCAAATATTTGTGGCTCAGATTTAGTGCGGCACAATGATGGCGTAATGTATGTACTGGAGGACAATCTACGCGTGCCATCTGGTGTAGCGTATATGTTAGAAAATCGGCGTATCACCAAACGCGTGCTCCCCGAAATTTTCAATTTGCTCCCGATTAGTCCAGTTAGTCCTTATCCTGAACAGCTTTACACTATGCTGGCTTCTCTACGCCCTGATTTAGAGCAGCCTACCATCGCCTTACTCACGCCGGGCATTTATAACTCCGCTTATTTCGAACATGCTTATTTGGCTCAACAAGCAGGCTTGGTGTTATTAGAAGGTGCTGACTTAATGGTTGGCAAAGACAACTATGTCTACATGAAAACGATTCGAGGGCCAGAGCGTGTTGATGTAATTTACCGGCGGATTGATGATGATTTCATTGATCCTGAAGTCTTCCGAAAAGATTCTATGTTAGGTGTTCCGGGGATTATGCGTGCTTGGCGCGAAGGTAAAGTCGCGATTGCTAATGCACCGGGCTGTGGTGTAGCTGATGATAAAGTCATTTACGCTTATGTGCCTGATATGATTCGCTATTTCTTAGGCGAAGAACCCTCATTACCGAATGTACCCACTTGGGTTTGCCGTAAACCTGAAGAGCGTGCTTATGTTTTAGAGCATTTGCCTGAATTAGTGGTGAAACCAGCCAATGAATCCGGTGGCTATGGCATGTTAGTAGGGCCGCATTCTACTCCTAAAAAAGTTGAAGAATTTCGTAGCCTGATTCAAGAAAATCCAAATAATTATATTGCTCAACCGACTTTGAGTTTATCGGTTAATCCTACTTGGTGTGGCGATAAAGTAGCGCCACGGCATTTGGATTTACGTCCTTTTATTTTGAGTGGTAAAGACATTTACGTGACACCCGGCGGCTTAACGCGGGTGGCGATGGTAGAAGGTTCTTTAGTCGTCAACTCATCCCAAGGTGGCGGGAGTAAAGATACTTGGATTGTTGCTGACCAAGCTGGGGCAGGGGAGACACTATGATGCTGTCACGTGTAGCAGAACGGGTTTATTGGATGGCGCGTTATTTAGAGCGTGCTGATAATACGGCACGGTTAATTAGTGCACATACTGTCTTATTAATGGACTTGCCTGAAGCGCTGGAGTTTAACTGGTTTACTCCAGTAGTGATTTTCAATGCGGAAGCCGAATATAAGAAATCTTACACTGAGATTAGTGAAGAGAATGTCATGCGCTTCCTCATTGCGGATCGAGATAATCCATCTTCGCTATTAGGTTCGTTTGCGAATGTGCGGGAAAATGTACGCACGTCCTTGGATTTATTGCCAGAAGAAATTTGGGAGCAAGTTAACCAAACCTATATGCAGTTACAAGCTGCTTTATCTTCTTTAGGGAGTCGCCATAGCCGGCAAATGGTGTTGCGTGATGTGATGGCGGCTTGCCAACGGATTCGCGGTATTTTAGAGAATCATTTAAGCCGTGATCATGCCTTCGATTTCATTCAAATTGGCAAGCATGTCGAACGGGCTGATATGACCAGTCGTACCTTAGAAATGACCTCTTTATTATTAGCTGAAGACCGCAGCCATGCCCTGCGCCGCTATGAAAGTATTCTTTGGTCAAGTCTCCTATCAGCTCTAGGTGGGCAGCAAATGTATTTGCGGCATAAAAACTCCCGAGTAGTAGGCCGGGATGTTCTCCAATTTTTGTGTCAAGACTTACAATTCCCACGCTCTTTATTATATTCGTTGACGGGAGTGAATTTCTATTTAGCGCGCTTACCAGAAGCTAATTCTGTCAGAGCCATTAGTTCAAAGATTGCTGAGCAATTTGCCAACCAAGACATTACTGCTATTCCAGTGGATCAAATTCACTGGTTTATGGATCGCTTACAAGCTGATTTAACCGTTTTACATAGTGAAATTGCCAAAACTTGGTTTTATCCAGAAACGGATTTTTCGCAATTGCAATCGCAGGGCTAATCGAGGACCCACATGAGTATTCAAGTTGCACTTCACCATAAAACTACTTATACCTTTGACCAGTTTGTCAATGTTTTTCCCCATGTGATTCGCTTACGCCCAGCTGCACATAGTCGGACACCTATTCATGCCTATTCTTTAACGATTGGCGCGACCAATTACTTTATTAATTGGCAACAAGATGTTTTCGGTAATTATCTAGCACGTTTAGTATTTCCTGAGCGTTTAAAAGAGTTAAGTATCGAAGTGAATTTAATCGCGGATATGGTATCGATTAATCCCTTCGATTTCTTTGTAGAAGAGTATGCAACTAACTATCCTTTTGCTTACAAAGAGAGCTTAAAAAAGGAATTACAGCCGTATTTAGAAATTGCCGAATCGGGCTCTTTATTAACAGCTTGGGTCGACTCTGTTAGTCGCGAGCCTCTGACGATTAATGATTTTCTCGTTAACCTCAATCAGCGCTTACAAAAAGATATTGGCTATAACATCCGTATGGAGCCAGGCGTGCAAAGTTGTGAAGAGACTTTAACGCTAAGACGTGGCTCTTGTCGGGATACTGCTTGGTTGTTAGTGCAAATTCTGCGGCATTTAGGCTTAGCAGCGCGTTTTGTTTCTGGCTATTTAGTGCAATTGACTGCCGATCAAAAATCTTTAGATGGCCCAAGTGGCC
This sequence comes from Thiothrix sp., assembly GCA_008015155.1. Lineage (GTDB taxonomy): Bacteria > Pseudomonadota > Gammaproteobacteria > Thiotrichales > Thiotrichaceae > Thiolinea. The sequence continues at coordinate 149,806 of SSFA01000009.1, read as the reverse complement.
CAGAAGCAGACTTCACTGATTTACACGCATGGACAGAGGTTTATATACCGGGTGCAGGCTGGATTGGCTTAGATCCAACTTCAGGTTTGTTTGCTAGTGAAGGGCATATACCCTTAGCTTGTACACCTGATCCCGCTTCAGCAGCGCCGGTAGAGGGCGCAACGGGCGTTTGCCAAGTTAGCTTTGCCTATGAAAATAGTGTGCGCCGCATCCACGAAGATCCGCGGGTGACTAAACCCTATACGGATGAGCAATGGGCACGAATTCTTGCTTTAGGCGAGCAGGTGGAAGCTGACCTACAAAGCCATGATATACGTATGACGATGGGGGGCGAGCCGACCTTCGTCTCTATCGATGATATGGATTCAGCGCAATGGAATACGGCTGCTTTAGGTGAGCATAAACGGTCACTGGCTGGTGTTCTCTTAAAGAAAATGCAAGCACATTTCGCTCCCAATAGTGTGTTGCAGTATGGGCAGGGTAAATGGTATCCGGGCGAGCCCTTCCCACGTTGGGCTTTGGGTTGTTTTTGGCGGCCTGATGGCAAGCCTGTGTGGATTGAACAGAAGTGGCTTGCTGAAGATGGCAAAGATTACGGTTTGACTGAGGAAGATGCTAAGCGTTTTACGGATACCTTGTGTGCCAGTTTAGGTATATCGACCACTTATGTGCGCGCAGGCTATGAAGACCGCTTGTACTACTTGTGGAAAGAATCGAATCAGCCGCCCAATGTCGATTGGTTGACTCTCAATTTACGTGATAGCAAGCACCGGAATGATTTAGTGCTAAGCTTGCAACGTGGTTTGGATACACCCACAGGTTTTGCCCTACCACTCAGTTGGAATCACGAGCAACAACGCTGGACAGGAACGCCTTGGTATTTCCGTCGTGAAGAAATGTATTTGATTCCCGGTAACTCACCGATGGGTTTCCGCTTACCGCTTGATTCCTTAGTTTGGGTTTCAGAGGCTGAGCGGGATGTCGAAAATCAACCTTGCCCCTTTGAAGATAAACCGGCACTACCTGATTTCCATGAGGAAGCGGCAAAATCGACTACAGATGCACCTAAAGAGAAAGAGCCTCTCTATGCGAGTTGGTACGATATTCCGCGTACCGCGATTTGTATCGAAGTCCGTCAAGGTCGCTTGCATGTCTTCTTGCCACCTTTGAATTATTTAGAACATTATTTAGAGCTATTAGCCCATTTAGAAAAGACGGCTGCTAAGCTCAATATGCCTATTATGCTAGAAGGTTATGAGCCACCGTCTGATCCCCGTTTGAAGTCGTTTAAAATTACGCCTGATCCGGGGGTGATTGAGGTCAATATTCATCCAGCTGCAAGTTGGCAGGATTTAGTGCAAAACACAGAGGTACTCTACGAACTAGCTCGAGAATCTCGCTTAGGGACAGAAAAGTTCATGCTGGATGGACGGCACACCGGTACAGGGGGGGGTAACCATGTGACTATGGGTGCGGCAACTCCAACGGATAGTCCTTTCTTACGCCGTCCTGATTTATTGCGCAGTTTATTAACCTATTGGCAGCATCATCCCGGTTTATCTTATCTCTTTTCTGGGATGTTCATTGGCCCTACTAGCCAGGCGCCTCGGGTGGATGAAGCTCGCAACGAAAGCTTGTATGAACTAGAAATTGCTTTCCAACAAATGCCAGATGGTGAAAGTAATCAACCGTGGTTAGTCGATCGTTTATTGCGTAATCTCTTGGTCGATATCACTGGCAATACTCATCGGTCAGAGTTCTGTATTGATAAACTGTATTCACCCGACTCTTTCAGTGGTCGCCAAGGTTTAGTTGAACTACGTGCTTTTGAAATGCCACCGCATGCACGTATGTCAATTATGCAAATGCTACTCGTGCGGGCTTTAGTCGCTCGTTTCTGGAAAGAGCCGTATAAGCATAAATTGGTACGTTGGGGCACTGAACTACATGACCGCTTTATGCTTCCCTATTATGTTGAACAAGACATGAAAGAGGTCTGTGAGGAACTACAGTTAGCGGGCTATCACTTCGATGCATCTTGGCTAGAGCCTTTCCAAGAATTCCGTTTCCCGGTGTATGGGCGGGTACAATATCGCGGCATTGAAATCGAATTGCGTGCTGCTTTAGAGCCTTGGCATATTCTAGGTGAGGAACTCAGTAACACTGGTACAGCACGCTTTGTGGATTCATCCATGGAGCGTTTACAGATCAAGGTTACGGGTCTAACAGAGTCTCGCTATGTGCTTGTCTGTAATGGTGTTGAGATTCCCTTGCGCAAAACAGACGTGCATGGCCAATATGTGACAGGCATTCGCTACCGAGCATGGCAGCCACCCTCTGCCTTACATCCGACGATTGGCGTACATTCACCTTTAGTTTTCGATATTGTCGATACTTGGAACAATCGCTCGATTGGTGGTTGTGCTTATCATGTGGTACATCCAGGTGGACGCAGCTATGAAACCTTCCCTGTGAATGCCTTTGAGGCAGAAGGGCGGCGGATTTCGCGCTTCCGTGCAGATATGGATATTATGCAAGATCGTCAACCGGTCCCTGAGCCGAAAATGTTTAGCTCTTCTGCAACTCGGACTTTCCTAGCCCAAGGTAGCGAGCCTGGTGCACCCGTAGCTTTGAAACCCGCAAAAGTGAATCCAGAATATCCGCATACTTTGGATTTACGGCGTAATTAAACTAGAACGCTAAAAACTAAAAAGGCAGGTTGTTGACCTGCCTTTTTTTATAGACTTAGCTAAGTGGTGCTTAGCTAGGTGTTGGCAATTGTGGCATAGCGCGGAAAGCGTTATACAGCTGGCTGGCCCATTGCTGACGAATTTGCAGCAAGTAAGGGTGATCTGGGCCAAAACGATAATGACGCTCAACTACTAACGCATCTTTGCGGTACATTAAAACCTCAATGGGTGGCCCTACGCTAGCATTACTTTTCATCGTAGAGTCCATCGAAATGAGTGAGCAAACCGCTGCATCATCCATCGATGTTTCAAGATCAATGAACCGATCCAATACGGGTTTACCATATTTGCTTTCACCGATTTGTAGATAAGGTGTTTCTTCCGAAGTAGTAATGTGGTTGCCTTGTGGATAAATCAAAAATGCGCGGACACGCCCACCACGAATTTGCCCTGCAAGGATGAGGGAAGCATCCGGGACAAAGCCAGAGCTTTCTGTGTACCGACGAATACGGTTGACTAATAAATCACCCACATAATCAGCAATATCCCCCATATAGTTTAATGTATTCAAATTAGTTTTATTGTCATCACGGATATCGCGCTGAACCTGCTCAACCACACTTTGCGTGGTAGCTAAATTCCCCGCTGTCATTATGACAACAAAACGATCAGGATTAGTTTTGCAAATATTCATTTTGCTATAAGTGCTGACATGGTCTATGCCCGCATTAGTGCGCGAGTCTGAGGTCAAAACCAAGCCTTCATTTAATGAAATGCCAATACAATATGTCATACAGTCATCGGGAATTTGCAGTCAAGGAAGCTCTACACTAGGGTAGACAAGGGGGGAAGGTCAACAGGTTTCTATGCTAAATAGGGTGATAAATAATGACGAGTCGTTTAAATATTAACTAATCCTGAACAACTAGCCAGGGTGCGTCTTGCATGCTAATCTTAAACAGCGTATGGTATGCAACCTTTTTAGCTTTACCCAATCCATCTGACCGCGCACCTACCAGCACTCCAAACAGGCAGCTCCATGACAAATGATGTAACCCCTCCCGTTTCCCTCCGTTTTGATGAAATGGCCTTAGCTACGCCTATTCTGAAGGCGATTAGCGAAGTTGGCTATGAAACTCCCTCTCCGATTCAAGCCGAAAGCATTCCTTTATTACTTGAAGGTCATGATTTACTTGGTCAAGCGCAAACCGGAACGGGCAAAACAGCTGCCTTTGCTTTGCCCTTATTAAGTCGCATCGATAGTACTGAACAGTATCCGCAGTTATTAGTCTTAGCACCGACTCGTGAGCTAGCGATTCAGGTGGCAGAGGCTATGCAGACTTATGCGCGCCATTTGCCAGGTTTCCACGTCTTACCTATTTATGGTGGACAAAGTATGGGCCAGCAGTTGCGCCAGCTAGAGCGTGGTGTGCAAGTCGTAGTCGGTACGCCGGGCAGAGTTTTAGACCATCTAGGTCGAGGTACCTTAGATTTAAGTCGACTGAAAGCGGTAGTTTTAGATGAAGCGGATGAAATGTTGCGGATGGGCTTCATCGATGATGTCGATGAAATTTTAAGCCACACTCCGCCTGAGCGTCAGGTAGCCCTATTCTCAGCAACGATGCCAGCGCCCATTCGACGGATTGCTATGCGCCATTTGCATGATCCGGTTGAAGTAAAAATTGCAGCTAAAACTAGTACTGTAGAAGCCATTACTCAGCGTTATTGGCAAGTACGTGGACTGCATAAATTAGATGCACTCACGCGTATTCTGGAAGTTACAGATTTTGACGCCATGATTATTTTCGTGCGTACTAAAATCGTGACCGAAGAATTAGCTGAAAAATTAGAAGCGCGTGGTTATGAAGCGGCTGCTTTAAATGGTGACTTAAATCAACAGCAGCGCGAACGCACTATTGAACGTTTAAAAGATGGCAAATTAGATATTGTTGTGGCCACCGATGTGGCCGCACGTGGTTTAGATGTGCCAAGAATTAGCCATGTCGTGAATTACGATATTCCTAGTGATACCGAGTCCTATGTGCATCGAATTGGACGTACTGGACGGGCAGGGCGCACGGGCGAGGCGATTTTATTCGTAGCACCGCGTGAAAAACGTATGCTCTATGCAATTGAGCAAGCCACTCGCCAACGCATTGAACCGATGCAATTACCAACTCGCAATGAGATTGTGGATAGGCGTATTGATCAGTTTAAGCGGCAAATCAGTGAAACGATTCAGTCAGAAGAGCTTGAGTTCTTCCGTGAGCTGATGGAGTCCTTCCAGAACGAACAAGCGGTAGATATGGAAGATGTCGCGGCTGCTTTAGCTTATTTAGTACAAAAAGACCAGCCGCTGCAACCTGAAATTGAAGATTTGCCTCTCGAGCCAGAACGCAGACCTAATGAGCGCACTGAGCGCAGTCGAGAAGGTGGGCGTGAGCGTAGGGGCGGTGAAGGCGGCGAGCGTCGTGAGCGCTTCAATGCAACTCATGACATGGATATGTGCCGCTATCGGATTGAAGTGGGGCGTGAGCATGGTGTACAGCCGAAAAATATTGTCGGTGCGATTGCTAACGAAATTGGTTTAGATAGTAATTTTATCGGTAATATTAGTATTCGTGATCATTTCACTTTGCTGGATTTGCCAGAAGGCATGCCGAAAGACTTATTTGCCCATCTAAAAAATGTCCGTGTTTGTGGCAGACCCTTAAATATTGCAGTGGATACCGGTGGGCGCGCTCATGACACTTATGAGCGTTCTGAGCGTAAGCCTTATGCAGATCGGGGTGGACGCGGACGTAGTGAGCGTTCAGAGGGGGTAAATCGTGAGCGACCTAGCCGTCCTGCTTCAGATGAGCCTAGCTTCAGAGATTCTGATCGAGGTGGGCGTGGACGTGGTGAGCGTGCTGATTGGTCTGAGCGTGAGCGTCCTAGTCGTACAACTTCGGACGCCACTAGCTATGGTGATGCTAGAGAGCGTACTAGCTATGCAGAGCGTTCCGAGCAAAGTTCTCAGCGCGAACGTCGGCCTGCTCGAGAAGGTGAGCGTGGACAAGCTGAACGTGGCTCCTATCGAGAACGCAGTGAGGCCAATCGTAGCTCTAGCAGTCGTGAGCGCAGTGAACGTCCTAAAAGCCAAGATAGTTTTGCAGGACGCGAAAAGGCTAAGCCGAGTCGGGCGCGTGAGGATAAACCTAAGCGTCCTGTTAAGGGCAAGTCCAATGCTACCCCAAGTCATGATAAGCCACGCCGTAAACTAACGCTGAAGCCGACGAATAAATAAGTCAAACGAGCCTAACAAGAAGCTGAATAATTCAGCTTCTTGTATTCTTCACCTGTTACTCCACCGTTACCTCATAAGCTACTTCGCCTTTTGATCCGGCCTTAAGCTGACCACTAAACGTCCAATCTAAGCTTTGTCCAGTACGCGTAGGTGTGCAGGCGTTAAGCTCAGGCGGTGTGGTGATGCATTGTTGCGAGTTGGTGACCATTTGTGTGAACTCTGGTATCGAATCATGCACAATTAATTCTTTCAATAAGCCAGTGCCAATATTCTCATAGCGAATGCTATAGCGAAGTTTTTCTCCGGGTAGGGCGACATTACCATTAATATTGCGTGTCACATTCCAGACTGATTTTACTAAACTGAGCTTACCTTTACCTTCGCTTGGATCGGTGACTGTCGTGTCGATCACTGTCGTGAGGTCAGTATGAACTTGTAGATTCGGTGTACTAATTAAGCTGCCATTACCAAAGGTAAAGCTGCTTTGGATTTCAGCCAAGTGAGTAGCCCCATCGCTAGCATTGGTGGGCGCTAAGACTTTAGTGAGTATGCAAACTTTCTGCCCGGCAGTGACGGTTAGGCTAGCCGTTAAGGCAGGTTCGGTACCACTTAACTGCCCATCACAATCGTTATCCAGATGGAAAGTAATTCCCCAGGTTAAACTGGCTGGATTAGAACTAGCTTGTTTCACGCTAAACACCACGCTACCCTCGGTGGCTGCTTGGAAAATGTGTTGATGCAATACACTACCACCCGGATTGGTTGTTTGCTCATTATCAAGGGTGAAGCTAGGCAGTTTCACATCACCAAAGTTTTTATCAGTGACGGGGGCGTTCACTGTAAAGTTTGCTAAGACATTAGCGGTTGAAGATAGATAATGGTTTGGATCGCGCGCAGTACTGATATCACATATTGGGGGAGTCTGAGCATTAGCTGCTTCATAGAGTCGGTAAGTACCGGCTGCCACCTGATTAAATGTATACTTGCCTTGTGCATCGGTCTTGACGCTCACACAAGTGTTGGTACTAGTATTCAGCAATACCACCGTAATATCCTCTAAGCCCGGCTCGTTACTATCACTTACCCCATTCACATTCTTATCATGATAAACCCGTCCGCTGACTGGATAACCTAAACTGAGGGGAAATTGATAATCTTCCACCTCACCATCAGCGGCCACCTCGGTACTTCTGGTTAAGGTCGTGGTTTTAAAGTCAGGATCAGTAGTAATCCTTAACCGAGCGAAAATAGAACTGCCCGTCGGGGGGGTAACGCCCGTCCATTGCAAAACAATGAGTTTGTTTAAACTATTGGCGGGCACATTACCTTGCGTCGCATCATCAGCACTGTTGTTATTCAAGACAACTACTGAGCGCTCACTACTTTCGTCAAATATTTGGTTATTATTGAAGTCGAGCCAAGCGATGAGTTGAGCGGCTTTAGCTGTTGGGTTCGATGCCTTCACCGTCAAGCAATAGCTAGTAGCTGTCATTTGTACCGTACCAAACTGTCCAGTTGATAATAAGCCGCTACATTTTTTGCCAACTTCCCAAGCTGGGAATTCAGTCAGTGAACTTTCATCATTACCATCACCCTTTGCATCGGCGGAATGAGCGCTAGTCGCTTCAGCATCAGGACTCACTACATCAATATAGGGTGCTGGCAATCCTTGTTGAATATGCGCAGCCACTCCATAACTGATGGGTGCATCGCCATAGTCATAAATAGGTGTCAAGCCTAGGTCAAGGGTATAGTTAGAGAAGTCGTCACCTGTGCTATCCGTAAGGCTCGCCGTGTTATCGCCAATCGGCTCATCTCCTTTCGGAACTTGACCGGGCAGGGGCGGGGTCGCAGATAAAGTAATAGTATTAGAACGAATCCCCACACTTGCAGGTGCACCCGTTTTGTAACCGTCTTGATTATTAACTTCATTGATGTCATTAGTCGCAGGTGCGCTATTAAGATCAATATCCCAGCCAGCTAATTTGCCTCCCGTTTGGAATTCACTGGCTGGAATCTCGACATAATAATCGCCTGCTGCCAGTAGATTGAATAAATAGCGTCCGGATTTTTGTAGACCAGTGGTAGTGCCCTGCACCAGCGTACCATCTGCTTTATGTAGATTTACCGTAACACCATCAGGGACGGGCTTATCAATCCCAGCATCAAACTTTTGGTTATGGTTATTATCACTGAATAAATAATCACCTAATGAATAACTCGCAATATACACCGTTTCATTATTAGAGCGCAGGAATTGGGCGGCTGGTAAAGACGAGGTGTCAAAAGCAAAACGATTCGTATAGCGATTTCCAGGGTTATTATTGCTGGCTTGTAGACTTAGGGTCGCCTTCATCCCTTGGCGTGGATGCCCATCCTTTTCTAAGGCGTAATTAGACACAAATTTTAGGGCAGTAACATTCGCAAAGCTGTTGGGGCAGCCAGCAGCACCACTACCAAAATTGCTCTCTAAACACCAATTTGACGTATTTTGATCAGGATTAGAATTAATATTACTAGGTGTGTCGTTGGTATAATACCAAGTTCCCATGCTCGCCTCTGTACCACTAGGTACCGAGCCATCCATCCAAGTCGTGGTAGGAGCTTGTTGTAGAGTGAGAGTACCTACAAAATTGGATGCAGGGCTACGTTCAGTACTCGTTGCGGTTGCATCTCCATTATAGGGTAAGACATCAATCACAGTTGGAGCTGCAATGCTAAATGACTCGGCAAAGTTTGCCCAGCTCAAGGTATAAATTTGACTATCATTTTGATTGTCTAAACTAGTGTCTACTTTCTTGGAAAGTTGGATACTGCCAATCTGTTCCAAAGTAATCGTGTGTGTATCACTGCGTTGGGATAACGGAGAGATCAGTGTATCACCCCGAATTTCAAAATAGCCTACCACACTGGTATTGTTTTTTGCCAAGGGGTCACTGTCAGTGCAAATCACTCGAGGTGGAATCGCGACATCCGCAGTTACTGTCCCTAAATTCCAAATCAAGCGTGTATAGCCAGCTTTAGCAAGGCCATTTCGATCCGTATTAAACTCGACTAAATGAGCCGGTGTGCCAATCACTGTACCACTAGCATTGGTATAGCTAGTAGTGCAACTCTGGTTGTAACTGACCTCGGGGGGCAATTCAGCAATAATTTTTACACCGGTTTCTTGTGGTGGTGTGCTTAATAAGCTTTGAATCGCTGTATTCACTTTCCAAACAATTTGATTACCTGCCAGAGTGCTCGCTGTATTGCCGGGAGTCGCTACAGGAACGAGGGTTTCTGAATCTAAACGAGTGGAGGTACGTGCCAAAGTAACGCGATCACCGTCATAGACACCGGTTTCAGGAGAGGGTTTATAAGGACGGATATTATCGGGCGTCCAAATACCGCCCCAGTATTCGTCGGTGCGCACACTACCAAAGGTAGCCATGACAGTACCCATTGGGATCAGTTCACCATCATGCGGGCCTTGATAAAAATTATTGCGAGCTGCTAAGGGGGTCACAAAGCGAATATATTGGGCGCTGGCTAACTTGACGCTGTCTTGAACGCTATCTTTTAGGCGTACTCTAACTATGTTGACATCATCTATGCCTGAGCCGACTTGAGTCGGATCGGTCTTCCAAACAGTGGCATTATCATTACAGCGTGCTAAGCCTTGGACATCCCATTTACCTTCATAACGCCCTGTTTGATTATTATAATCGGGTGTGCCATCACCGTTTTTGTCAATCGGGTCATCGCCTGTCAGGTCAATATGACCGTACTCAACAAGATAATTAGTGGCATTGAAACCACTCGCATTATACGTCCCTACATAAGCATAAGTGCCTGCGGTCGCACCAAAAGAACTACGGTCGACGAGTTTTAAGGTACTATTATCAAATACGTTACAGGCGCGTGGATGAGAAAGGTTATTAGAGCCATTATTACCAAAATGTAAAACACTGGCGAAAGCTTTACCGGGGGGCACTAATCCTTGACCAGAGTGCGAATCATTCGGTGCAAAATAGCTATAACCGGTTCCGGCATCATTATCTTGGGGGAAGGCATAGTGTGCCCATGAGCCTTGAGTGGTTAGATAGTAATTATAGGGCTGTGCAATATTATTGCTGATGGTTCCACCCGGCATCGGATTACCATTAAAGCCCGGTTCTTCAAGGCCGTTATAGTTCTTAGCACCGGAAATCCCCTCTGGGCTAAAGTTGCCGAGAATATTCTTGATATAGATACTACCTTTCCCATCCATCACTCCATCAGCATTGTCAATGACCCGCATAGGGATAAAAAACCGTGCCAGCATGTCCATATAGTAATAAGGCCCTGCCGATAAACTAGTGCCTCCAATGGTTTGCGTAGGATAGCGTGTACCGGATAGATCAGTGCCACTAATAGACATGGTATAAGGTGAGGAGATATTGGCTGGATTAGCGCGACTAAAATTACAAGTGCCCGATTCAATGACCTTTTTCTCTAAAGGATAGGTTGTGAGGTCAGAAGCACCATAAGCCTCACGCCCATATAAGTTATCACCCCAGCCAATGCTGTTGTAATAACAATCGACCATGTGGTACTCAAAACCTGAGTTGGTATAATCAACGCCATTTACAGCGGCTTTGGTAGCAGAGAGGTCAAAGGTATAAGTAAAGGGTTGTTTAATTGCTTCTGTGCCTGATTTCTGCGGTGAAGCCAGACGCATATTGACCCAAGTATAGTAACCGGGTTCTAAACCTTGGCCGACATCACGATCACCATATAGATAATAACCACGAAAGCCACTGCTGCTTAAATCCACCATCGGACGTGCCGAGATGTCGAATGGCCCTACGGTAGGGAGCGTATCGCTATTAGCATTAGGGTTACCTGTATCGTCATTCGAGTACAGACGTTGGCTACTGGTAAACGTAGAACCATTCCATGATAGACCAGAAATTTTAGCAAAAGTGGAGAAGGAAATTTGCCCACCATCAGTAAGCTCACCCAAGTTACAGGTCAGCTTAATATCGCCATTGGTTTGAGTGGTGAGCGAAGAGGGTGGATTAGTACCACCACCACCAGCCGGTAGACAACGTGCCGGTATACGTGCAAAAGATAGCTTAGCATTCACACCGGGGTGCAGAATTTGCTCTAGAACAACGTTTTTAGGGTTAGTTTGGCCCGGTGTGTAATTGCTGGCGGTGATTGACCAGTTAAAAATGACGCTATCTTGAGTACGAACCTGATTATTAGCTTCTCCACAGTCGTCGCCAGCGGCTGCTTTTGCGGTGGCACTACTACAGTTCCCATCTTCATTAAAAGGTGCTGTCCCATCTTGGATACCTGGCCCAAACAGACCTAGACTAAGATCAGGCAGTGCGTATGCATAGCTGCCAGTGACACTCAGGACGATGACTAGCAGTTTTGAAAAAAAGTGCTGATTAATATACTTCTGGATAACTAGATAGATGTCGCGAGCTAGGATAGCAGTCATTGCTGGGGCTACCTTATAATTTTTATTATGATGCTGATGATTAAAAAACTATGCCTATTTCATAGGCATAGTCAGGCTAGGTAAGCTTTTATTGAGGATATTCAAAAACAGCTAAACTATTCCTGAATATCCTTAGCTTAATTTTACTCCACTTGAACCTCATAGCTTACTTCTCCAGTAGAACCTGCTTTAAGTTGTCCAGAAAGAGTCCACTGTAAACAGAGTTTCAGTTTGAGGACGAGCCTCTTAAAGCTCGTCCCTTCAACAGTTAATATATAGACTCATTCGATCCGAATGCTAAAGGTCATGGTAGCACTCGCACCCGCTGGTAAAGTTCCCATCAAGCCTATAATATCACCATGCCCACCATGACTGATCATGGTTGCTAATGTACCTTGGCTCAAAATAGGTAAACCACCAGTGATATAAAAACTAGTATAAGCAGGTGTAGCATCTTGAATACGCACATTCCGTACTTCCTCAGCGCCAGTATTCGTCGCGATCAACTGATAAATCACACATTGCTTTGGTTCAGCCGTAAATAAAGCATGGGTGAAGCTAGTTTCGGGCGTGCCATCGCAGTTACTATCTAAAGCTTGCTGTTTACGAATAGAGACATCTGAGCTATTCGTGGTAGTGACATCTAGCGCTTGAGTGCTGGAAGCACCACCATCCCAAGTTGCTTTTACAGTAGTTAAGTTGGCAATACCGAGTTGAATATCTGAAGCAGCTAATACTTTAGCAAAGATAAGAATCGTCTCGCCCGCTGCTAAATTCCCTAGGTTACTTAAGCGTTGATCCCCACCACTTAAGACACCATCGCCGTCCGTATCCGCATATAAGAGTGAAGTCCAGCCAGTTTGTTCATCACTAGTTGTTAGATTGATATTGGCTTTGTCTACATTGCCTTGATTGCTCAACCAATGCGAGTAGACAATCGAGCCACCGGGCAGGATTTGCCCCGTATGATCAGGATATAAGACTAGATCAGTGACCGCACCCACGGCAACAGCATCATGCTTGATGTCACTCGCACCAGTAGTCGGTGAAAGGATCCGAAAGTACAAATCAACGACGCTATTGCTGGCTTTAGCAGGGACTGAAACTTCAGCAAAAATCCGTTTGTTGGCACCGGCTGCAATCGGTCCGGTATTAGTAATGGCTTTGCCTTGCTCATCTAAGAAGCGCACGGCCCAACCTGCAGGGAGCGCAATACTCGCAAAGCTGCTATCCGTACTAGTTTGCAGGTTGAAGCTATCAGCCACGGTACTTGCATTATTCACATATAAGACAAACTGAGTTTTGGTGCCGGGCATCGCAGTATTGGTAATGACGGCAGCCGCCTCTGGGCCTGCACCCACACCTAAAACGCCGGATTGGCCTAAGCTAGCATTGTTGGTTAAGTCCACGGCACTAACACCAATCCCATTTAAGGTATTAATCGCTGGGTTAGTTTGGCTATTATCCTTAAATGAACTGGCATTTAAGGTGACTGAATACGGCGTGCCACCGCTCACACTGGCTGGTAAAGTCGCTTTAATCACAATTAAAGCATTAGTGTTCGGGTCTAAATTGCCAGTGTCTGGAATGCCATTGCCATTGGTATCCAATAGTGGAGTATTGCCATCCGCTTGGAACAGATGCAAGACAGTACCTACAGGGAAGTTACTATTGCTCAAGCTTAAATCAAAGCTATCAACGCCATTACCCTTATTCCACACATAGTCTTTGAAAACAGCAGTGCCACCTTGAGGAATGCTGGCTACTAGAATCGGTTCGCTAGTACCATCAGTGCTATTCGATACACTACCATTAGTCACAACACCCACATCTTGTAAAACTTCAAATTTTACAGAGTTGGTATTGAAGCTCGGCGTAGTTACCGTACCGTCATTAAATAAGAATTCACCAGTATTAGTCAGTACGGAGGCGGGCACGTTGGCCGCGATTTTCACTTCAAAGCGTAGCTCGCCTGTTATACCTGCAGCAACTTGGCTGATAATGGCCGTAACTTGGTTGGTGCTATTGGTATCTGCATCATGGGTTGCTTCTGGTAAACCTGTGCAGCTATTGTCATAAGCACAATAAGTAAGGGTGGGTATACTACCTTGTGCGTCACTAGGATTAGCGTCACTGAGAATGGTGGAACCACTTTCACTCCAACGCGCACTATTAGCAACATAAGTCATGCCAGTTGGTAGGGCATCAATCAAGGTGACATTGCTAGCATCTAAGGTACTGGTATTGTGATAGCGCAAAGTGACTGTGTAATTACCACTACCAGCCATACCTTGTGTGGCGCTCATTGATTTGGTGACATCTAAAACGGCACTACTATTCACTTCAGCAGTGTCAATATTAGTTTTTTGTGTGGTTGGAGTGAAAGCACTGGCTGCAGTCAAAGTGTATTGGCCGGTTGCTGCATCACTTAAGCCTGCTGGTACATCAGCAACTGCTACAAAAGAGAAGCTTTCACCCGATTTCAATAGTGGTGTTTGTGTAATCGGACTACTGAGATCATCAGCTTGGCCATCTTGATTGGCGTCTGCATAGAATTTCACTGTCGTGAAATCAAAAGCATCCCCTGTCATTTCAGTTGAGGCTAAAGTGAAACTATCATCACCATTCCCCGTATTAGTTACCACATGAGGGAAATCAATGGTGGCTCCACTAGTTGCCAGCTTAGTTTGAGTTTGTACTAACTCTAAACCAGCGACTTGTTGTACCAGTGTTTCCACCATATTAGAGGTTACGCTGTAAGCGGTACCGGCTTCATCTTTAAAGGTGGCACTGGCTTGGTTGCGAATCATCGTATTCGCTGCAGTCAGTGCCCAGGTCTGCAAAGGCATGAGCACTAAGCTCATGACCAACAGCAGAATCAAACGACTCAGGTTATTCAGTAGGTTGTTGCTCATGATTCGCAGCCTTTTTTTCATTATTATTGTTGTTGCAATCATCTTCAGCACGTTTAGCTGGTTCGCTTAATTGATCACGACCTGCCATATAACGCGGGGCGCAATCTGGTTTTTCGCCAGTCAACCAGCCAAATAAGGCTTCATCCGCTTTCATCTGTAAGCCAACATAGCCACCTTGGACATTGAAGCCTTCAGAGTCTAAGTCGCTATCATTAAAGCCGAGGAAGTTGTAGCCTGCACCTAAGCGTACATTGTCAATCACATTGAAGGCGATGCCCGCACCTAAGGAGTAAGCAGTATTCGAATCACTATTCAATACACCCCCGTGTGCATCGAAACTGAAACGATCATTGATATCCCAAATCACACGCCCATCGGCTAAGACCGCATTTGAACTACTATCACTTGCATCGCTTTTTAGGGTTTGATGTTTAGCACCTAAACGGCCAGAAACATCAACATCTTCGTTCACACGATAATGTTGTTGAGTGGACAGGATATGCGTATTGGTATTGTCTGCATCATTTTTGTCCCATTTATAAGCATACAATGCATTATAGTTATCAGCACCTGCTGGGCGATGAGCTGCGGCTAAGGTCAAGGTATTTTGCATGGCATCATCACGACCATCACCGTATTTTTGCAGCCGTAGATCGTCTTGTGCCATTACCGTGGTAGTTTCATTCAGCTTCTGCACATAAGTCCCACTTAAGCCATAATAATCTTCATCATCGCTATGGCGAGTTTCTAAACGCAGTAATTTCTTCGCATCTGGATCACGAGTATCACTTAAGCCTACAGAGGCAGCGATGCTGTCACTCTTTTCAGAATTGTCATCATAGTTCATGAATTCAATGCCTGGAGTAACTACCAAGTTTTTCTCCAGATCGAAGGTTGACTTAGCACCATTTACTGCAACCACATCTTCACCACTGATATCGCCTTCAATACGGTATTCAGAGTAAAGCTCAGTTGAGGGTAGTACCTGAGTTTTGACACCTGCCACTAAGTTATTACTGGTATCAACTGCACCTGCTAAGGTTCCACTGGATAAGCGATCAGCTTGTTCGTAACGGATATAAGCCTTGGTTTTATCATTCACTTCCAGCTCAGCACCGATGCTCGCACGTTGACGGTCAGAATCACCGCCAATTTCACGCTCATACTCAGCTTTCACATTACCATTGCGTTCAAACACCTTAATACCTCGTTCAACACCCACGATTGCGGTATTAATATTTTCTTGACCATTCGCATCAGATTGACGGATATGACGCACACCACCTTTGAGTTTCCACTCATCAAGTTTAGTGGTAGCACTTAATTCCGCAGTTTGGCGTTGGTCTTCAGTGCTTAAGGATTCACTATGGGTCAGTTCGGCTTTGCCCTCTAAATTAGCACCGAACTTTTGCTCATGGGTCAATTTTAGTTCGCGCCGATCTGCCGTCACACCACCTGTGGAGTTGGTATAACCTGCATCCGCTTGCACTGCAGTGAATTGAGTGCGTGAGGTTTCATCCCATTTTTTACTGGCTTGTAAGCGCACCGCTGTGCCGCCTTCACTGCCATCCGCATGGTTCATTTTAGAAACACCTGCTTGGATTTCAGTATCTGCGGTTTTGTACTGAGCAAAGACACCACTAATATCATAGCCTTCGGTGGCATGATCGTCCTTCGTATAGCTTGCACCTGCACTTAACTCATCCGTGAAGCGATGCATTAAGCGTACACCAGCTACCAGATAATCATCGCCTTGCTCAACACGGTCGTAGGTGATACGAATTGCTACTGGATTTAAATCATCATCCAAAGTTGGAATCACTTTATGGAAGGTGATATAGCCAGTCACTTCATCAATCGAGTAATCACGGAAGCGTTCGAGTTTCTCGGTTTTGGTGATCAAGCCAATATTGCCACGATCACGGGTAATGATTTCGACGATATCCGAGTTACGCACAATCGGATGGCCTTGTAACTGATAATGCATAGCTGTGCCATTACCAGGAATTTCTTCGTAGCCACGCAAATTATCTTGTTGCGCCGCGAACAGTTGCATGCGTGTTTTACCGTTGTCATAGATACCATTGAAACCCGTTAAAGTCCGTGAGACACGGGCAATATCTGCGCTGCTGGCATCGTTGTCGGTAATATAATCGCCCCACATAGCGCTGTTACGGTCTTTCTCCAATTTTACATACAACTTGCTACGGCTCTGTGCTTCAAAGCCACGTAAAGATGAGTCACCGTAGACACGATAGTATTCATCCGGATTAATATCGCGTAAGAGTTCTGCTTCTTTGTCTTTAGCGCTGTCATAAGCGGCGGTCAGGTGCATATCGCCACGTACTTTACCTTTCAGGAAGAGGGCAGAGCGACCATCAAATTCAGTACCGTCGGCTGCATCATCTAATTGGGTTAAGCCTAAACTCTTATAGCCTTTCGCATAGCCAGTATGTGCACGTAGATCCAGTAAACCAACGGCAATCAGTGGACGCATTTCTGCGATTTGCGCAACATCCGTTTCGCTTTGCAGTGTGCCAGTTGACACCCGTAATTTGATTTCACCGCTAGTACCCGAGCTACGCAAATGCACGGTGCGTGTACCACTGGTGACCTTGACTTGATGGCCTGGAACTTTGTCCTGAATATCCGGCTCAGCCCAACTACCATCGCTGGCTTCTAAAGTCAGGAAGTAGGTACCTTTGGCTGGATAGTTATTCACATCTAGAATATCGATTTGCACAGGTACGGTTGAGCGACCACTATCAGCCGTGAGCGTACCATCAACTTTCAATTTGATAGCCACACCAGCAGAAGGACGCTTAACTGTTTTTTCTGCCAAAGTACGTTCATTACCGAAAGCATCTTTAGCCACGACTTTAATTTCATTCATACCTTCTTGCAGATCAACCCCATACCAAGCCAGCACTTGCGCTTTAGCACTTTTATTGACAATTTGCTCACCCAACTGACTGGTAGAGACAGGTTTGCCATTGACCAGCAAAGTTGGATCAACTTCAGAGCGAATGACTACCATAAAGCGACCATCTAAACTGGTATCACTTAAAGGCCATAACCAAGTACCAGCTTTACCTTGTTCAGTCGTAATGGTTTTCACTACTTCTTTCGGGTTAGGAATGGCTGGCTCTTGAGTTTGTTGCTCGATTTCTGCGGCATGCTCACTCGCGAAGTTTTCTTGTTGATTCTTCACTTGTTGGCGATGTGCCTCCATTAAGCCATTTGAAATATCGCCGTTCTTGTCTGCAAAACGCGCCAAGTTCTGTAAGTTCTCAGCATTAGCAGGATCAAGACTTTGTACTTCACTATTCCATCCTTGCGCAGTGGTTTTATTCTTTGCCAGTAAGGCATTAATCGCAGGATTATCCACGGTCACAGTACGGGTAGTACAACCAGCTGAGCGCTCATCAGCTACTTCACGGATTTTGCATTCTTGCTGGAGTTGTTGCTGCTGTACTTGTTTTTGGACAGGCTCCTCATACATCATCACCAGTTCAACGCGGCGATTTTTTGCCATACCTGCAGGCGTGTCGTTGCCCGCGATCGGCTGAGTTTCACCATGACCAGCTACACTGACTTGGATCGTCTGGCCTAAGTTTTGTTGAACATAATCAGCCACTTCTTTAGCGCGGGCTTCAGATAAGCCTTGGTTAGTACCAAATTGCTCTTTGGTAGCAGGCTTTAGGCGTTGATTATCGGTATGACCTACGAATTGGAAGCGCACATTTTGCTTGTCTTTCGTCATTTGCACGACTTTATTCAGCTTGCTTAGGTACTCGGCTGGAATAACCGCTTTACCTGAATCAAAGTGAATCGCCTGCACTGGATTTTTCACAGTACGAGTGGCCATTTCGGTGCTAGTACTGATGACAGGTTTTTGGGTACATTCTTGTACTTGCTTTTTAACAGGCTCAGCACACTCTTGAACAGTACGTGTTTCTACCTGTGGGCAGCCTGCAGTGAAGTCAGCACGATAGAAATCGCCGGGAATCAAATCCACAAAACGACTATCAGGATCACCCGCTTGGGCTACATCTAATACTTGGAAATTGATGCCTTGAGGAACTGTGTGCTGATCGATTTTTAGGACGTGAACACCGGGTTGTAAGCCATATAAGCTGTACTGCCCATTGATATCAGTGATGACATAAGTACCATCTTCCATATATAAGCGTACCCCTGCTAAAGGATAGCCATTGGCTTGTTCTTCTGGTGTGCCAATTGCACAGCCTTTTTCCAAAGCCAAGCGTCCAAATAGAATGGCGCGATCTGCCAATACACCAGTCTTTTGCAGCTGTACTTGTGCGCTTGCAACCGGTGAGGAGATAGCCGTATTGGTAGCGCTATAACCAATCGCTTGAGCAGTGTTAATGCCATTACTCGTGTTGGCAGTTGCAGTAGCCTGAGTAATATATGTTAAGGTTATTTCACTTCCAGCTGGGAAATTGCCAATGCGGAATTCTAATTGAGTAGTTTTGCCATTAGAGCCTAATAGTGGGTCACTAATAAAATTACTGTCCACTTTGGCAGTACTATTAATATATTTAAAACCTACCGGCAATAAGTCACGAATAATCGTGTTATATAAGTCTTCACTAGATGTATTACGAATTTTGACTGTGTAAGAAACCAGCTCACCAATGGAGACAGCCGTGGCTGAAGCCTGTTTTTGAATGGCAATTTCAGTACTGGGTGTTTCTGGGCGATCCACTGGAATATCTAAAGTATAACTAGTGGATAATTCAACGATAGAAATCATGCCTGCATTCTCGCGTGCGGCAATCGCTCTAGCAGCAGCTTGATAACCATCTAAGCCATAAGAGGCTTCACGTACTTGATCGTATTCTGTAGAGGTGAACTCTGCAGGTGGATGGGTCGACGGGAAAGTATGGGGTGAAGGTGGAGTCGTTTTAATATAGTACTCACCCACTTCTAAGCCCGTAAATTTAAAATCACCTTCATTATCTGAATAAACAGTTTTAGCAACAATATTATCAGCAACAGTAATCAAATCTATTTTAGCATCACGCACCCCATACAGCTCAACTGAGTCAAAGACTGTTCCTTCAATATCTTGGCCATCACGATCCTTAATAATGGGATCAGCAATTAATGTATTACAAACGGTATTGCCTTGGAAATCAGATGTGCCATCACCATTTAAGTCGATAGTCGCTTGTTGATTAAAGATGGTTTGCTCAGCCGGTAATTTAGCCACTGAGAGGGTATAGCCAAGCTTACCTGATTGGTTAGCTGCAAGATAACTAGCAGGGATCAATACAGCGATTTTGCTAACGGGACTACTGCCATTCCACGCGCTATAGAAGTTCCATTGGCCTAAAGTATTAGCTACTAGCGTTAGACCTTGACTGGGTTGCACAAAGAAGGCTGGCTGCTTAAGCAGGGTAAAATAATTAGAATCAATCGCCTCTTCAATCAATACACCTTTATACGGAACGCCACCAACACTAACAGTACGTTCTTCAGGCGCAGCGGAGCCTTTATTTATGAAACTAATTTCATGATAGCTGCGATCACCAACAGCCTGAGTGACTTGACAGTCAACATCGCCGGTCTGATTCAATTGCAGAACCGCACCCTGTTTAATATTAACGGTATCGATGTCACTATCTTTGACTTGTGGGTTATTGCCAGAAGTCGAGGTTAGTTTAATAGTAAATTGGTCGCCGGGTTTACTGGTGCTAGGTACTGTACCTACCACAACCACGTTAATGCTTTCACCGGGTTTTAAAAGATCAGTTTTACTGATTTCACGCTCACCGGGATCAACTTGGCCATTCCCATTTTCGTCCAAATAAATCTTTATGTTTTCTAAATCGCCGTTGTCACCCGTGAGATTTTCAACGCTCAAGAGATAATAATCTGACTGGTTACCAGTATTAGTAATTTTATGCGGGAAAGAAACCGGCTTGCCCACCACAGCAGGTTGGGTTTGATCTTGGTTCTGATCGACCTTTAATAAGGGGGCAACCACTAGAGTAGCTACATTCGAAAGCGCAGTCGCTTTAATCTCTGTGCCGTTTTTAGTTTTATACGAATATGACGCTTCTGCTTGGTTACGAATCTCTACACCAGGCGCGGTTGCTGCTTGGCTATAGGAGAGAACAGTAAGGAGCAGGAAGAGCATTAATGCGCTGAGAATGCGTAACATGCATGCCTCTCTTGGTTATTTTTCTAATTTTCTGTGCTTGCAAGGTGGTGTTTGTGGAATCACCACAGCGCTATTCTATTCATAAAACTCCCTCGACCAATTGGCAGAGGGAGTTGGTCTTTAGCTGGAGCTAAGCAGTTCTAAAATTAATCAACTTTAGTACTGAATTGCACCGTTGCAGTTTGACCGGGTAGTAAAGTGCCGCCTGCAGCAGCTGTCGCGTCTGGGCCAACGAAGAAGGACACAGTGCCATTCACTTGTTCTGCACTATCATCACCACCTGCATCGGTACGAGCTGCCAAGCCAGTATTACCTAAAGCATACTTCAGGCTGCCTGCTTGATAAGTCGTATAGGTTGGAACATTATCGCGTACAACTACTTTCAGAGCATTCGCATCACCTTGGTTTTCTGCAACGATCTGCCAAATCGCACATTCGCCTGGAGCAACCTTAGCGCTTAAGTTAGCAGCAAATGAACCATCTGCAGTGCCGTCGCAAGCTGCGTCATAGGCTACTGTTTTAATTAGGCGAACTTGGCCTAAGATCACAGTAGAAATGTCTTCAACGCTAGCATCTGGAGCTGTTGCAGCAGGGTCAGTGTTAGTAGCAGTAACAGTTAAGGTATTGATTTCACCTGGATCTGCATCGCTAGGTGCAAAGACCACTGGGCTGATCGGCATAGACACGCCAGGTGGTAAAGTGACTTCAGGATTGCCATCTGTATCAGTATCTGTCCAAGCCACTGGAACAATGTTACCTGCGTTATCTTTACCATAGATTGTATCAGTAGGTGTCAACTGGCTGGTTGGCTTGTCTGGCAGGCCATCGCCTGTGGTATCAACTAATAGATTATTATTCCAATTAGGTGTTGTACCTGGGTTAGTAGCGGCTACCTCGAAGGTTTCTTCAGTATTACCGGTGTTATCCAAGGTATGAGTATAGTCAACCGAACCACCTGCCTGAATTTGATCTGAGCCTGGAGGTGTTAAAGCAACTTGACGCAATGGGGCAACATCAATTGCATCCATCATAATGTCTGTTGCACCAGTTGCAGAGGACAAGACTTTAATCGAGATCAATTGATCGCCATCACCATCACCATTGGTGTCAACAGTGCCGTAGTCAGCTGCTGCATTCGCTGGATCGGTTGGGATGCTTACTACTGCAATGAACTTACGGTCAACTGTACCAGCTGGTAAAGATGGAGTTGTTGTGATTGGGCTACCAGTACGATTGCCTGAGGCATCAGTAGCATAGAAAGTCACAGTCCAACCAGTTGGTAAAGCGCCTAAGCTAGAGCCATCACTGCCGCCAGCAGAGAGTTTGAATGCATCCGCTGAGCCAGAGTCATTATCGATATAGAAGGGGATCTCAACTTTGCTGCCAACTGTTGCGGCAAAGGTTGGGCGTGTGCCTGCATTGTCACCATTGTTGATAGTGTAAGGTGATTTTAGGTCGTCAGCATTGAGGCCTACGACAGCACCATCAGCGCTATCACTTAAGTCTACACCAGAGCTAGTGATCTCACCTAATTTCAATTCAGTCGTATTGCTAGCTGGAGTGTTGGATGGATCATTAGCTGAAGTCGCTGTTAAGGTAGCGGTGAATCCATTGCCACTGTTGTCACCACTGACAGTCGATGGTAACTGTGCTTTTACCATATAAGTCTTAGTAGCACCGGCAGCCAGTGGGCCACTATCAACGCCACCTTTGTTATTGGTATCAGTTAATTGAACCGTACCAGCTTCATTCCAAATAGTGAAAGTCGTGCCTGCTGGGAAATCGCCTTTAGCAATTAACAGCTCAAAAGTGTCCGTGCCAGAGCCAGCATTGGTCACATCGACTAAGAATTGTACGGATGAGCCTAAGGGGGCTTGAGTCACAAATTGAGAGTCGTTATCACCGTCATCGTCTTTACCATCATTGACGGTATCGTTTAGATTGTCATCGGTGTCATTCGCATCTACCGCATATTTTTGTGGTAAGACAGTTTGAGTCGGGTTAGATGCAATTGGGTTTTCAGTCGTACTTGGATTACCATCTAAGTTAGCTTGTAACCAAGCAGTGTTCTTAACGATATCGCCAGCAGAACCTGCAATGGCATTATTGTTGAAGACAGCAGGGTCGTATTCAACAACCATGCTCACGCTAACAGTTTGGTTCGCAGCAATAGAGGCATCCATTGCACTAATACCAGCGACGGCTGTATCAGTTTTGTCACCGTCATTATTAACGTCAATACCTAGGGCTGTTTCGTCTAAAGTATCAGTAGCAGGTGCAGTAGGTGGTAAAGTATCGCCATTGGCTGCTAATAAACCAGAGACAGAAGTACTGACTAAGGTCATTGGCGTACCTGCATTATCCACTGGGATAGCATCATAGATGTTTACATCAGTAGCTGCACGATTACCCGTATTGGTGATCGTTAAGGTATAGGTGATTTGATTTGCAGCTGCGTTTAAGGTCGCTGACTTGGTATAGTTCAGGACGGCATCACCAGATACAGTAATGACGTCTTGGTTAGTGCCTTGAGCACTATCCATACCACCTGTTGCATTAGTAGCATCGGTGACAGTGCCATTAGCAGAAGTAGCAGTTAAGATAACACCCAGTTTTTGCCCAGTGGTGGCACTGCTAGGTACTGCGACGGCAATAACTAATTCAGCGCTAGCACCTGCTGCTAAAGTAACACTACTGACTTCTGGTTCACCAGCATCAACTAAACCATTGCCATTAACATCACGATACACTTTAACTGAATTGGAAGTGAGATCATCGCCGGTATCATTAGCGGCTGTTAAAGTATAAGTGTCACTACCATTACCATTGTTGGTTAAGGTGTGTTGGATATAGGTCATCTGACCAGCAGTCGCAGTTTTAGTGCTATCGCTGCTCAGTTCAGCTTTATACACTTGTTTGACAGTAATAACGGCTTCGTTAGATTGAGCTGAGTATTTGTTCCCAGCGCTATCTTCATAAGTAACAGTTGCTAAGTTTTTGATCAATGTGCCAGCTGCGGTTGCCGCGACAGCTGGAGCGATACTAACGACTAGACTACCAGCCAATAAAGTACCTGCACATACTTGGCTTAGTTTTCTTTTGTTGAAGGTCATAGGGTTGACTCT
Source organism: Thiothrix sp. (assembly GCA_008015155.1). Taxonomy (GTDB): domain Bacteria; phylum Pseudomonadota; class Gammaproteobacteria; order Thiotrichales; family Thiotrichaceae; genus Thiolinea. The sequence goes on along the minus strand of SSFA01000009.1, from coordinate 126,127 downwards.
CTCTTTTTTTTATTAATTAATGACGCTTAAGGGTTTGTTGTTGTAACTATTTAACAGTAGAGCGATAAGCAAAGTTTTGTACTTCGCCTGCATTCAAGGGTTCCTTCATGGTCCAACGCAAGTGAGTGTAAGCACTGGGTGGGATAACTTTCTCAACCTTCTTACCGTTGGCATCTTTAACCATGCGTTTTACGGGTTCATTTTCGAAGGTCTTGCCTCCATCAATACTGACCTGTAAAGCAGCTTTGGCTTCAGTAAAAGCACTTTTACCGATATAAGCGGTCACACGTGGAACCGGACCTGTGACGATTAAATCTTTTAATGGATTAGTACCTGTATTCTCATAAGTTAGTTGATATTCCACAGTTTGGCCAGGCTCTACTTCAGTGGCTGGCTGGAGAACTTCTTTACCTGCTTGGTCTACACTAACTACATAGGCAGTCATCGTGTTTTGCAAAGGTGCTTTAGAGGTTTGTGTATTCGCAATAGCAATACCTCCAGCAATTACTGAAGCGGCCACTAATAAATAAGCGTAGTCGCGCTTTTTGAACAAATGAAGCTTTGGAAACATGAGTGAACCCCTCTTAACAACTAGTAGTTATATATTTTTTTAATCAGGCTTTACGGTCTAATCCTAACAAGGATAAAGAATTGTAACTAAATATTGCCAGAAGTGGGTAAAAAGCCGATAAGTGGAATTAATGGTTAATATTAGGGGAACAAGCGGCTGGCGATGATCTGGTAGGTTTGTGGGCTTATAATTGTATCCCAAAAACGTTGTTCACTAGGTGTAGCAAACCATACTAAAAAAGTCATTCCTAATAGAAACACAGACTTAGCAGGTTTAGAACTATCAAACAACTTTAGCGCCGTTCCAAAAGAGCGCTTAATTCGATAATTCATAAAATCTACGCTATAAATTTCGTCTAAGACTAAATGTAGAATAAATCCAATAAATAAAAACAGGCCAATTAGCCAAGAAGTGAAATCATTTTTGCCTAAAAGGTGATAACTCATGGCAGTGACAGAGAAAGTAGCAAACAAAGCAGCAATCAAAGAATGAATCGAACCACGATGCGTAGTGTACTTATGGAAAATCTGCCAAAAAACAAAGCGAATCCCTAAAAATGCGCCGACTCCTACCAGCCATAACTCACTGATAGACATGTCATTTTTAACCGAAAAAACCATCAGAAAAGCTACAAAAACCCCCAACATCGAAAACATAATGCGACTGGGATAGGCATGTTGTAGGTCAACGTCTGGTAATATTCCACCAATCGTTCCCACTAAAGCTAAAGTTAGCGCATCTTGTTGATCCACTAAGCCCACTTGTAAACAAAGAATCGACAGCAAACCAGAGCCTGCAGCAGCCCAAGTAATATGAGTATGAAAGTTAGCCATTGTGTGAAAATTTACTAATTATTATTATCGTCTTGATTATTCATTTTTATAGTGCCTTCTTTCCCAGATAGAAGGTTTTTAATATTAGATTCATGCCGCCACCAAATTAAGGCAGTCATTACGATTAAGCCTAAAGCCAAACTGCCACTGTGCGTAAATAAATAGAAAATAATAGGAGCTAATAAAGTAGCAATCAGTGCTGCAACTGAGGAAATTTTAAGTACTTTTGCGATGAAGAGCCAAATTAAGGCGACACCTACACCAGCCCAAAAATGGATTCCGAAATAGACTCCAAGCGCTGTGGCAACACCTTTTCCACCTTTAAAATTGTAATAAATTGGAAATAAATGCCCTAAAAAAGCTGCGAATCCAATTAAAAATAGCCATCCGTAACTTAAGCCGACAGCTTGCCCCATTAAAACTGGGATAAGACCCTTAAGCATATCCCCTGCAAGGGTAATAGCAGCAGCCTTTTTCCCGCCAACACGTAAGACATTGGTAGCACCTGGATTATTCGACCCTGCCGTTCGCGGGTCAGGTAAGCCCATTAATTTACAGCTAATAATTGCGGTCGAAACCGAACCTAATAAATAAGCTAGAACTAGCAGGGCATAGGACATAGCAGCGTGATCCCTTATTGCTTGTTAGAATGCGCCAACATGATAGCGTGAAAGGAATAGAATTGTCGCAGCTTTTTACCATTACTGAAGGCCAAGGCCGCCCAGTTGTTGCTTTGCATGGTTGGGGAATGAACCAGTTAGTTTGGCAACCAATTCGCGCGCGTCTTAGCCAACAAGCCCAAGTTACTTGGGTGGATTTACCAGGTCATGGACGTAGCGCTAATCTGGAGCTAGGTAATCTAGATGAATTGATAGAGCAGCTTCTACCCTACATTCCTACTGGTGCTATCTTAATGGGTTGGTCTTTAGGCGGGATCATCGCGCAAGCGCTAGTGCAACGTAGACCAAAACAAGTCGCAGGTTTGGTGCTGATTGCGAGCACCCCACGGTTTGTAGTCGCGCCAGATTGGCCTTATGCACTGAGTACCGAAGTTCTACAAGGCTTTGCGGATAATTTAGAGCATGATTATGCAGCTACGGTAAGACGTTTTTTCGCCTTACAGTTTATGGGGACACGCAGTGATCCCTTGGCTCTAAATCACTTGCGTGAGCAGATTTTGCAGTATCCAGCGAGTCTGCAAGCTCTTAGGCAAGGTTTAGCGATTTTGCGTACTGCCGATTGTCGCCACCCTCCTATCCAACACCCTTGTTTATGGCTACTAGGGCGTTTAGATAAATTGATTCCCAACAGTTTGGCAGAAGGCTTGCAAGGCTTAGGTTACACTCAAGTGCAGGTTTTAGCCAAAGCTGCTCATCTGCCTTTCGTGACCCATCCCGATGAATTCTTGCCACTAGTGGAAAACTTTATTCATGGCCTCTAAGACTGTACCAACTGAACTGGCTTATTATCTAGACCCCTTTAAAACTCGCTCAGGCTTTGATCGTGCCGCAAAAACTTATGATCAAGCAGCGTTTATTCAGCGTGAAATTGGTGAGCGTTTAGTGGAGCGCTTAGATTATGTACGTTTGCAGCCTAAGTGTGTGCTGGATTTAGGCTGTGGTACGGGCGCTATTAGCCAACACTTAATAAGCCGTTATCCTCAAGCCACTGTGATCGGTCTCGATCTCGCATTAGGCATGGTGGAAGCCACTAAAGCCCGCCTTAATTATCCGCAATTTCATGGGGTCTGTGCTGATGTGCAGCAGCTACCTTTACAAGAGGAAGCTGCGGATCTATTAATTTCTAACCTGATGTTACAGTGGTGTAATGATTTAGTGGCAGTCTTCCAAGAATGTGTACGTGTCATGCGTCCAGCGGGTTTATTTAGTTTTGCTAGCTTTGGGCCAGATACTCTGTATGAATTGCGCAATAGTTGGAGTCAAGTGGATGGCTATACGCACGCCAGTCGCTTCGTGGATATGCACGATGTGGGTGATGCTTTGCTACAGGCTGGTTTCCGTGATCCGGTGATGGATCGGGATGTAATTACGGTGACTTATCCAGCGGTGAAAGGCTTATTGCAAGATTTGAAAGCGATTGGTGCGAATAATGCCACGCTGGGGCGCAATCGTGGTTTAACAGGAAAACAACGTTTACAAAACTTTTATCAAGCGTATGAGCATTACCGTTTGCCTGATGAGACTTATCCAGCCACTTATGAGGTTATTTTTGGGCATGCATGGGCACCACCGATTAAACCCAGCGCTAAGCCTGAACGATTTATTCCAATTCAAGTTCGTTGAGTTTGAGGCTAATCCCAGAGAAATTTTGTGCTTAATAGCGAGCTGAACAAGCGGTCAGTACCTAGCTATCAGCCTAGTAAACTAGTTTTGAGTGATAGTTGTATCTATTCAAAGATGCTTTATGTTATATTTGCTGCACTGCAACAATTTAGAGTATTTCTAGGAGAATACTGTGGGAAGCTCGTCCAAATCTTTACCGACTTTAGCTAGTGAAGTCGCTTATGCTGCGCCTCAAGTCATTGCCCATCGTCTAACGCGGATGGCGTTTGCGGGCGCTAATCCTTCAGCACGCGATCAGCGTGAGTTTTATCGTATGGGTGCTGAGAAAGTTGAGGCTTTTTATGAATCTTGGAATGCGATGATGTTGCAAACTCTGCAAATTAATCAGCGTTTATTATTTTCTATGTGGTTTCCGTGGGCTGCACAAGGTTCTAACAAAAGTCCAGTTGAGCAATTAGAGAAAGCTGCTACGCAAATCCTCACTAGCGGTATTAAGCCCGTACATAAGCGCGCAGTTTCCAATGCTAAACGCTTAAATAAAACTAATATTATCTAGGTTTTTAAGCAAAAATGTGCTCGCTAAAAGCAGTTGCCAACGGTGATTGCTTTTATTGATTGACTGTTCAGTCAACGCTATTTAATATGCCAGACATTAACAGAATGTCGGGTGGTACTGAATATGAGCGAAAGGCCAGCACGTCGAGGTGGTGGGCGCGATAGTAAGCGTGCAGCACGTCAAGTTTCTCAGACCAAACAAGCAGCTTTCATCGAGCGGCGTATTCCTTATTTTGAAGTGCTCAGTGAAGAAAATTTAGAGCTGATCGAGCACAATGCAGACACCATTCTCGAAGAAATCGGTATTGATTTTCGTGATGATCCTGAAGCCATTAGCCTGCTCAAAAATGCAGGTGCGGATATTCAAGGTGAACGGGTGCGCTTCCCCCGCGGCATGTGCCGTTCACTGATTCAAGCGACCGCCCCTAAAGAGTTTACCCAACATGCTCGTAATCCAGAGCGCAGCACTATTATAGGTGGTAAGCGCACGGTTTTAGTGCCCGCTTATGGTTCACCTTTTGTACGCGATTTAGATAAAGGTCGGCGTTACGCTTCAATTGAGGATTTTCGTAATTTCGTCAAGCTCGCGTATATGAGTCCGGGTCTGCACCACTCCGGCGGTACGGTGTGTGAGCCGGTCGATTTGCCTGTGAATAAGCGTCACTTTGATATGGTATATAGCCATCTGAAATACAGTGACAAACCGTTCATGGGTTCGGTAACACATTACAGCCGCGCACAAGATACTGTGGATATGGCGAAAATTGTATTTGGTGAGGAATTTGCCACCAACAATTGCGTGACCACCAGTTTAATTAATGCCAACTCACCGATGACTTACGATGACACCATGTTAGGTGCCTTGAAAGTCTATGCGCGTAATATGCAAGCGACGGTCATCTCGCCGTTTATTCTCTCCGGTGCTATGTCTCCTGTGACAGTCACGGGTACTGCCACTCAAATCCTAGCTGAAGCGCTAGCGGGTATGGCCTTTGCACAGCTAGTACGTCCAGGCGCTCCCGTCGTTTTTGGTACTTTCTCTAGTGCGGTATCGATGCAATCAGGCGCACCGACTTTTGGTGGCGCAGAGCCTAGCCTAGTCATGTACACAGTAGCGGCCCTCGCGCGACGTTTAGGCGTGCCTTTCCGTAGTGGGGGGGGCTTATGTGCTTCTAAATTACCGGATGCGCAAGCGGCATATGAAGCGGCGAATACCTTACAAACTGCTGCTTTAGCCGGCGTGAATTTCATGCTCCATACCGCGGGTTGGCTAGAAGGCGGCTTAGTCATGGGTTATGAAAAGTTCATGATGGATGTTGACCAAGCCAATATGATGTCTGTGCTACTCGGTGGCGTGGATATGAGCGAGAATGGTCAGGCGATGGATGCCTTCCGTGAGGTGGGGCCAGGTAAACATTTCTTAGGCGCTGCCCATACTCAACGTAATTTTGAAACTGCCTTCTATCGGTCTACACTGGCAGATAACAATAGCTTCGAGCAGTGGACAGAAGAAGGCGGCCAAGACATGGCACAACGTGCAAATACTTTGTTCAAACGCGTGTTAGCAGAGTATGAACTTCCACCGATGGATCAAGCTATTGACGAAGCTTTGCTTGAGTTTATGACCAAGCGCAAAGCAGAATTTCCCGATAAAGATTATTAAGGAGCACAGGTTATGGCAGAAGAATACGATGATGGTGATGAGCTGATTCTTTCGGAATTAGATGATGAAGAGTTAGTAGCGCAGATGCATGATGACCTGTACGACGGTTTGAAAGAAGAGATCGAAGAAGGCGTCAATATCCTCCTAGAGCGTGGCTGGGGAGCTGATAAGGTGCTGACTGAAGCTCTAGTCGAAGGCATGCGTATTGTGGGCGTGGATTTCCGCGATGGCATCTTATTCGTGCCTGAAGTGCTATTAGCGGCAAATGCGATGAAAGGGGGGATGGCTATTCTGCGTCCACTCTTAGCAGAAACAGGTGCTAAACCGATTGGCAAGATGGTGATTGGTACGGTCAAAGGTGACATCCATGATATCGGTAAAAACCTTGTCACCATGATGATGGAAGGTGCTGGGTTTGAGGTCATTGATTTAGGTATCAATAACTCAGTCGATGAATACCTAGCCGCCTTAGAAGAGCACAAGCCTGATATCCTCGGTATGTCTGCACTCTTAACTACTACGATGCCTTACATGAAAGTGGTGATTGATGCCATGGTCGAAAAAGGCATTCGTGATGATTACATCGTTCTGGTTGGCGGTGCACCACTGAATGAAGAATTCGGTAAAGCCGTTGGTGCAGATGCTTATTGCCGTGATGCGGCAGCAGCCTCCAGTACCGGTGTGGCGATGGTTCAACAACGACAAGCAGCCTAAGTTAACAACCCATGTCAGCTCAAGTAGAGCCAGTTCTAGTATTGGCTTGTGGGGCTTTAGCCCGAGAGATTCAGCAGCTTAAATTATTAAATGGCTGGGAACATCTGAAGATCAAATGCCTTGAAGCTGAATTACATAACCGCCCTGAGCGTATTCCTGAGCGCATCAGGGCGGATATTCAACGCTATCGGCCACGTTATCCGCAAATCTTTGTAGCCTATGCGGACTGCGGCACGGGTGGTTTGTTGGATAAGGTTTTAGTAGAGGAAGGTATAGAGCGCTTACCAGGTGCACATTGCTATGCCAGTTTTGCAGGCCAGCAGTCTTTTGCTCAATTAGCAGAAGCTGAGTTAGGTAGTTTTTATTTAACGGACTTTCTTGCCAGACATTTTGAGCGTTTAGTAGTTAAAGGCATGCAGCTTGATAAGCACCCTGAGTTACTGCCACTTTATTTCAATCACTACAAACGGCTAGTGTATTTGGCGCAAACCTCAAACCCTGATCTGCTCGCTAAAGCGCAAGCAGCCGCTGAGTTTTTGCATTTAGAATTTAAATTGGTCAACACCGGCTATGGTGAATTAGCCACAGAGTTAGCGCGCATTGCGCAAAGGTGATAGCGATGGCAGAACGTGTGATCGTGTACTGGCGAGATATTCCCTCTCAAGTTATTTTGAAAAAAGGCCGCTTGAAAGGCAAAGCTCTTTTAAATGAAAAATTTCAAGAAGCTATCGACAAAGCAGCGATTCGTGCAGGTAAAGCGGGTACAGATGATTATGTTGCAGAGTGGCATCGTGTCACGAGTGAGGTAGAGGTCGGTGCTGATCTGGATGAAGCTGCGCGCCAAGAGGTCGCTGCATTAGAAGCACAATTCCCCGAGGAAGTTTTAGAACAAATCATACGCAATGGCGGCGTAATCACTGCTTGAGGAGATTGCTATGTATGCGATGCGTCGTTGGTCAGCCCGCCATTCAAGTACGCTAAAAGCTTTATATCACCAGATTGAAAATCTATTGGTAAAGCTTTATCCCAAATTGGAAAAAGTGGGTATTCAAAAAATAGAAAAGCCACTTATGTTTATTGAAAAGCCGGCTAAAAGCTTTTTATTCGATTCGCAATCCTGTGGACAATGTACCTTAGGCTCTACAGGCATGTCTTGCCCAATGAATTGCCCCAAAACGATTCGTAATGGCCCGTGCGGTGGTGTGCGTGCCAATGGTAAATGCGAAGTAAAACCTGAGATGGATTGTGTTTGGGTAGTCGCTTGGGAAGGAACACAAAATTTAAAACCTGAAGAGCGCGCAATTCAGATTGTCCAGCCGATGCTCGATTGGCGCTTGAAAGGCAAATCCGCTTGGCTACGTGCGGCTGAGCAGAAAGTTCGGGAGCTGCGTTCATGACTCCAGTTTTAAAAAGAAGTCAATTACCAACTTTCTCCTATGCAGACGAACCCACTCCCGGAGAAAATTTACCAATCTTACCCGGTCACGTCTCGCCCGGCCGTTTAGAACGGGTCTTACGCGCCGGGCATTTTGCTGTGACTACCGAAATTGCACCGCCTGATTCGGCTGATCCTGAAGAAGTGTATGCACGTGCCAAGCTCTTTGATGGCTATGTGGATGCGATGAATGCTACCGATGGTTCGGGTGCACACTGCCATATGTCGAGTGTGGGGATGTGTTCACTCCTCACCCGCAAAGGCTATGCGATGGTGATGCAGATTTCCTGCCGCGATCGCAACCGAATCGCGATTCAAGGCGATGTCTTGGGTGCTGCAGCGATGGGCGTGTGCAATATCCTCTGCTTAAGCGGCGATGGTGTACAGGCAGGGGATCACCCTGAAGCCAAACCGGTGTTCGATTTGGACAGCATGACAGCGCTGAACACAATTCGTACCATGCGCGATGAAAGCCGCTTTCTAAGTGGGCGTAAACTTACTTATCCGCCAAAGGTTTTTTTAGGGGGAGCAGCTAATCCGTTTGCGCCACCGTTTGATTATCGCCCTTTACGCTTAGCGAAAAAGATTGCCGCAGGCGCTCAATTCGTGCAGACCCAATACTGTTTTGACATCGGCATGTTTAAAACCTATATGCAGAAAGTGCGTGATTTAGGTTTACATGAACAAGTATTTATTCTGCTTGGCGTTGGCCCCCTAGCCTCAGCGAAAACTGCAGAATGGATTCGTAACAATGTCGCTGGTGTGCATATCCCAGATAGCATTATTAATCGCTTGAAGGGTGCACAAAACCAAAAACAAGAAGGTATCAATATTTGTATTGATATGATTAATGAAGCGCGCGAAATTGAAGGTGTACATGGGGTGCATATTATGGCCTACCGCCAAGAGCACAATGTCGCAGAGATTGTCGAGCGTTCCGGAGCTTTAGAGGGCCGTACCCCTTGGCATCCGGGCATGTATGAAGCTAATCATTCCGCTACTCAGCCGACTACCACAGAGGATTCAACCGTATGACAGTCACAATTATCAGTTCGCCCAGCAAAGAAGTACGCATCGGTTTTGATGAGCCGTTCGTGATTATTGGGGAGCGCATTAACCCCACAGGGCGCAAGATTCTTGCGGAAGAAATGAAAAATGGTGACTACAGCCGCGTACAGGCCGATGCCTTAGCTCAAGTAGAAGCGGGCGCACAAATGCTAGATGTGAATGCAGGTATTCCCTTAGCGGATGAGCCGCGCATTCTGGCGGAAGTCATTCAATTGGTGCAGTCCATTACAGATGTGCCTCTGTGTATCGACTCCTCCATTATTGCTGCTTTAGAGGCGGGTTTATCAGTTTACCAAGGGCGTGCTTTAGTGAACTCAGTCACAGGCGAAGATGAAAGTTTAGAGCGGGTATTACCGTTAGTGGCTAAGTATGGAGCCTCAGTGGTTGCGATTTCCAATGATGAAACCGGTATTTCTCAAGATATCAACGTGCGCTACAACGTCGCGAAGAAGATTGTCGAGCGTGCAGCGGATCATGGTATTTCCCATGATCGTGTAGTGGTTGATCCTTTAGTGATGCCGATTGGTGCTATCAATGACTCCGGCCGCCAAGTCATGGCTTTAGTGCGGCGTTTACGCGAAGAGCTCAAAGTAAATACCACCTGTGGTGCTTCTAATGTGAGCTTTGGTTTACCGAATCGAAATGGTATTAATAGCGCTTTTTTGACGATGGCCATTGGTGCAGGGATGACTTCTGCTATTACGAATCCTTTACATCCTGAAGTGATGATGGCTGTTTTAGGAGCGGATGTCATGATGGGGCATGATCCTAACTGTGCGAGTTGGATCCGTAAATACCGCGAACCAGCACCAGAAGGTGAAGGTGGTGCACGTGAGAATCGCCGTCGTCGTCGTGCTTAAAGGAGCACTATGAGTACTGCTAAAGTCGTTTTCCTCCCCTCGGGTCGCCGTGGGGAATTTCCTATCGGCACACCTTTATTGCAGGCTGCGCAAAAGCTTGGTGTAGATATTGACTCCATCTGCGGCGGGCGTGGTTTATGTGGGCGCTGTCAAATCGTGTGTGCTGAAGGGAGCTTTCCTAAACATGGCATCAGCTCTAGCCTTACGCATTTGAATGCGTTCACGGCTACTGAAAAGCGCTATAACCAAGAACGCAAGCCAATGGCCGAAGGGCGCCGCTTGAGTTGCCACACTTATCTGCAAGGTGATGTGGTCATTGATGTGCCCCCCGATAGTCAAGTGCATAAGCAGATTGTGCGTAAAGCCGCCGAGCAACGCGATATTGTGCTCAATCCGAGTGTGACTCTGCATTATGTAGAAGTCACTGAAGCCGATATGCATGATCCGAAAGGCGATTTGCAACGCTTAATCGAGGCTTTGGAGTTTGAGTGGCAACTCACTGGTTTGACTTACGATTTTAGTTTATTAGCTAATTTACAAGCTGTTTTACGCCAAGGTAAATGGGCGGTAACGGCTGCGGTTTATCAAAATAAACGCATTCTGGCGGTTTGGCCGGGTTTACGTGAAACGGTGTATGGTGTTGCTGTCGATGTGGGTTCAACCACGGTAGCTGCACATTTGTGTGATCTGCGTACTGGTGCAGTGTTAGGTTCCAGTAGCTTGATGAACCCGCAGATTCGCTTTGGCGAAGACCTGATGAGTCGGGTTTCTTATATCATGATGCATCCCGATGAGGCTCAAGCGCTTACCCAAGCGATTCGTGAGGGCTTAAATACGGTTCTTAACGAGCTTTGCCAAAACCAAGGGATTCAGCGCGCTGAAATTCTCGAGATGGTCTTAGTGGGTAATCCCATTATGCATCATATCTTCCTTGGGATTAATCCGGTGGAATTAGGTGGGGCTCCTTTTGCACTTGCCACGGATGAAGCAGTGAATATTAAAGCCACTGAGATGGGTCTACAGATTCATCCGGCTGGTATGGTTTATGTACTGCCTTGTATTGCTGGGCATGTAGGCGCTGATGCAGCGGGTGTCGTGTTAGCAGAAGAGCCTCAGCTGCAGGAAGAGGTGACTTTATTAGTCGATGTTGGCACGAATGCTGAAATTGTCTTAGGCAATCGTGATCAGCTGTTTGCTTGCTCCAGTCCAACGGGGCCAGCTTTTGAAGGGGCACAGATTAGCAGTGGCCAGCGTGCAGCGCCTGGTGCGATTGAGCGGGTGCGGATTGATCCTGCTACTAAGCAAGCGCGGTTCCGGGTGATTGGTTCAGAGCTATGGTCAGATCAAACAGGCTTTGCTGAGTCCGTAGCCGCCATAGGTGTGAATGGCATCTGTGGTTCTGGGATTATTGAAGTCATTGCTGAAATGTATCTAGCTGGTGTGATTAGCACCGATGGTGTGATTGACGGCGGCCTTGCCGAGCAACATCCGGATTTGATTATTGCCAATGGCCGCACTTGGTCATATGTGCTGTATAACGATGGGGCAGGGCGGACGATTTCCATTACCCAAAATGATGTACGCCAAATTCAATTAGCTAAAGCAGCGCTGTATGCGGGTGTACGCTTATTAATGGATAAGATGCAAGTTCAGCAAGTTGAGCGGATTCGCTTAGCAGGTGCTTTCGGTAGCCATATTGATGTGAAGCATGCGATGGTGTTGGGTCTGATTCCTGACTGTCCACTCGATAAAGTGTCTTCAGCTGGGAATGCAGCAGGCACGGGAGCGCGCATCGCTCTGCTCAATCAAGATGCTAGGGGGGTGGTAGAGTCAGTCGTGCGTTTGATTACTAAAATCGAAACAGCAGTTGAATCTAAATTCCAAGAATACTTTGTAGATGCAATGGCTTTCCCAAATAAAACTGACCCTTTCCCGCATTTATTTGCGGTAGTGGATAAGCCTGCTGATAAAGAGACAGCGCTTACAGATGATTCAACTCAGAGGCGGCGTCGGCGTAAATGAGTGCTTTTAATATTGGCATTGATACCGGCGGTACTTACACCGATGCGGTCGTCATCGATACCAAACAGCGTAAAGTTTTAGCTTCAGCTAAAGCTCTGACTACGCGGGGCGATTTGTCGATTGGTGTACTTGAGTCCTTGCAACGGGTTATCGAGGCTAGTCGTGCTCAAGTCGATCCTCAGCAAATCGGCTTAGTGTCTTTATCCACAACTTTAGCTACCAATGCTTTAGTTGAAGGTAAAGGCTCAGCAATTGCAGTGATTCTGCTCGGTTTCGATGACACCATGCTCGAGCGTACAGAGCTGAAAACTGCGTTACCAGCAGCTAAAGTCGTGCGCCTTAGCGGTGGGCATAAATATGATGGCAGTGAGCTAGCGCCTTTAGATGAGGATAGGCTCTTAACGGAGCTGGCAGCTTTAAATGGTACGGTTGATGCCTACGCTGTAGCAGGTGTTTATTCAGTCCGGAATCCCAGTCATGAGCGCCGTGTACAAGCTTTAATTCAAGCCAAAACTGGCTGCCCAGTCACCGCTTCTTGCGATTTGTCTGAAGCTCTAAATGGCCCGCGTCGAGCACTCACTGCAGCTTTCAATGCACGGATTATTGCCATGATAGTGGCGCTGATTAATGCTGTCCAAACCGCCATGCAAGCCCAAGGTATTCATGCGCCTTTGATGGTGGTGAAAGGCGATGGCTCTTTAGCCAGTGCACAAGCAGTGATGGAGAAGCCGATTGAGACGATTCTTTCGGGGCCTGCTGCCAGTGTAATTGGGGCCAATTTCATCTCTGGTTTAAAGGATTTTATTATTTCAGATATTGGTGGGACAACTACCGATGTAGCGATTGTGCGTAAGGGCTGGCCTGCTCTAAATGAAAAAGGTGCAATGGTTGGAATTCATCGCACCATGGTCAAAGCGATTGATATGCGTACCATTGGTTTGGGTGGCGACAGCGAAGTGGCAGTCGATCCTCAAGGCAAAGTATCCCTGCAAGCGAATCGTGTCGTGCCCGTTGCACTGATTGGTGCGCGTTGGCCAAGTGTGCAGCAAGCGTTACAGACCGCGCTAGCGCAAGGCATGGGTTTAGGGATAGCGACTTTATTTTTATTGCGCCCGGAGGGTTTTGATCCTGCAGCTGATCCCACGGATTTAACGCCTGCTGAAAAAAGTTTATTAGCAGCGATTGGTGAAGAGCCTAAACCTTGGACTCAAGTCGTCAGTTCAGTGAGTGATCGGCGCCGCGTTATGCGTTTTGTTGAGCGCGGCTTAGTGCAGTTAGCCGGTTTTACCCCGAGCGATGCAGCCCATGTCTTAGGTTTGCAAGCGCAATGGTCGAAAGAGGTTGCGGATTTAACCTGCCTGATGATTGGCCGCTCTTACGGTAAAGTTTCTTATAATGAAGCCAAGCGTGAAGTGGAATGCCGTGCCTTTGCCCAAGAAATTTTTGAGGTGATGGTAGCAAAAAGCGTGCATATACTTTTAGAGTCCTTAACAGGCTGTAGCTTTGCTGCGAATGATCCGCTCGTCAGTCTAGTGGCTAGCGGGCAAAGTTTATTAAGCCATTTGCAAGTGAAACTAACACCGAATATTCCACTGGTCGCAGTCGGTGGGCCAGCTCCGGTATTTTATGGTGAAGTCGGTAAGCGTCTAGGAGTTGAAACCATCATTCCTCAAGGTAGTGAGGTCGCTAATGCGATTGGTGCTGCTATGGGTTTAATTCGCGTGCAAGCGGTGGTGACTGTGGCACTGCGCGAGCAGGGTGGTTTCACTTTGCATCATAGCGGCGAACCTTTAATTTTTACTGATCCCTCGCAGGCTTTAGCTGAAGCTGATCGCTTAGTACGGCAATTAGCTGAGTCTAAGGCTCAACAGATGAGTGGAGAAGTCTTAGTAACCGAAGTAAAAACAGAACGTTTAGATGTGCCCGGTTTAAGCGGAGATGTTGGTTTGATTTCGGCTAGTTTAACGGCGGAGTGTTTAGCTCGCCCTGTTGGAGCCTGATATGCCTGAAACTATGCAAGTGATTACAGGTGCTTGTGTTTGTGGTGCGGTACGTTACCAAGTCAATGGGCCGTTACGGCCAGTGATCACTTGCCATTGCGAGCAATGTAGGCGTTTTAGTGGTCATTTTGTAGCAGCAACGGCGACGCGCAAAAACTATTTTAAATTGCTCAAAGCTGATGGTTTAAAGTGGTTTAGTTATCAATCAGGTTTGCGTCAGGGGTTCTGTCAAGTCTGTGGTTCAAGCTTGTTTTTTGAAGATGAGCAGGGCGAGCGTATTTCGATCACGGCCGGTAGTTTAGATCAGCCACAAGGTTTAAAAATCGCTGCCCAAATTTTTACAGCTGAAGCAGGCGATTATTACTCCCTTGAACACAATCTGCCTAGCTATCTTGATGGTCACCATACTGTAAAATTACCGCTCTAGTGATTAGTATTGCTAGCCATTTGGGGCGAGTTCGCCTATCTTCAAGCTTGTTTCTAATTGCGAGGGAGGAAACATGCACACCACTTTAATTCTGACCGTTTTAGGTCCAGACCATCCGGGCTTAGTGAAATCTTTATCTGAAATTCTCAATCAACAACAAGGCAATTGGACTGAAAGTCGCATGGTGCACCTAGGTGGTCAATTTGCGGGGCTATTACAAGTCGCTTTACCGAGCGAACGAGTGGCTAATCTCAAAGCCGCCTTAGATGTGTTAAAAGATACGGGTCTTAAAGTATTAATTGCTGAAGCTAACGAATCAAGTGCAAGCACTGACCAGCTAAAAGTCGAGGTTTTAGGTTTAGATCGGCCTGGGATTATTCGCGATATTACTACTCAGTTAGCCAGTTTGAAGGTCAATATCGAGGAGCTTTACAGTGAGCAGCGTCCAGCGCCGATGTCAGGGGGCATGCTGTTTTTCGCTGCTTTAAGTTTGAGCTTACCGCAAGGTATTAGTGCTGAGCAGGTGCAGACTAAACTTGAAGATTTAAGTGATCAATTAATGGTGGATTTGAATTTCGCCTAACGCCCTCCAGCAACATCTAAAATAGCACCACTCGTATAAGACGCTTGTTCGGAAGTAAGCCAGAGAATAGCACTGGCTACTTCCTCCGGATAACCGCCACGTTGCATAGGAATCGCAGACTTTAAGCGCTCGATGCGATTCGGCTCACCACCACTGGCATGAATTTCGGTATGAATAATGCCAGGACGTACTGCATTGACACGAATACCTAGGCTAGCGACTTCTTTGGCTAAGCCTAAGGTAAAGCTATCAATAGCTCCTTTAGATGCAGCATAATCGACATATTCAAATGGAGCACCTAAGCGCGCAGCCACTGAAGACAGATTCACTATCGAGCCGCCTTGTCCGCCTTGCTCAGTAGACATCCGTTTAATAGCTTCGCGTGCACATAGGATGCTACCAATGACATTGGTAGTGAAAATACGTTGTAGGCGTGCTGCATCCATGGTTTGTACGCGCATTTGCTGTTCTAAAATGCCAGCGTTATTTACCAAGGCATCTAATCGTCCGAAAGCTTGATCACAAGCTTTAAATAACTGGCATATAGATGCCTCTTGGCTTAAATCAGCTTGTACGGCGATGACTTCTTTACCTTGGGTATTTAACTCCTGAGCTAAGGATTCAGCGGTAGCTTGTTGGCTATGATAAGAAAAGCAGACAGCATAACCTTGCTCGGCAGCAAGCCTGACAGTAGCAGCGCCAATACCGCGACTACCGCCTGTAATTAAAATAACTTTGCGCATCTTGTGTCCTGAAGTTAATGAGAGCAATAGTTTTCTACCCGAAAACGCGGCGTACAAATTGCCAAAAATATTAAATCACGGCTACCTGTGTTGCTAATACGCTGCCGACAGTGGGGCGGTATAATCACTACATCCCCTGCTTGCACCGCTTGCGGTTCTAAAGCACCAATTTCAACCATGCCTTTACCCTCTAAAATTACATAGCGCTCGGTGGTGTGTAAAAGCCAATGCCATTGAGTGGTTTGCCCTGGTTCAACACGTGCACGAGCAATAGAAATTTCATTATCAGCGGGTCTATTGCTCAGTTCGAGAATATGACAACCTTCATGAAAATAATATTCATTATGCGGATTGGCGGAGATGATTAACGGCTGCATAAAAATAACTCCGTAGGCAAAAATGGGCATGAATTGTTATTGGCTGTTAAGCAGATTTTATGCCATTGTGAGTGTGGAGGAAGATTCACATCTTAACAACGAAAACTACCGCGAAATGGACGAAAAGCAAGCTGAAGCTACACCCATAACCCTACCGAGTGCCACGACTCGTGAATTCACAGCTGCCGAAATTGGTGCTTTGGCGCATTTGTATCGAGGAGAGGTCTACCGTTCGACCGTTTGGCGCACACGCTTAGATAACACGACTAACTGGTCAGTGGTAACGACGGGGCTGGCCTTCTCAATTACCTTTGCGGGTAAGGATGCGTCGCCACTGCCGTTAATTCTGGTGGGCTTTCTTATTTGTGTGTTCCTATTGTTTGAGGCACATCGTTATCGCTATTTTAATGTCTGGCGCGCACGAGCGCGTCATATGGAACGTGAGTTTTATGCACCTATGCTCCGAGGCGAAGGCGCGCATTTAGGCAAGTGGAATCAGGTTCTAGCAGATGATTATTGCAAGCCGCATCATCATATTTCCTTAGCCCGTGCAGTAGGGCGACGTTTACGCCGCAATTATGCTTGGGTCTTAAGTGTTCAAGCACTGGCTTATTATGGGAAGTTAGCTATTCACCCCACTGCCTTGCATAGCCTGAGTGATTTGTATGCGCGTGCGGTAGTCGGGCCGATTCCGGGGCAGATCGTTATCGCTTGTGGCCTGTTATTTCATGGCTCATGGATGATATTTGCCTATGTGACATGGCGCAAAGATGTAGCGGAGCGCAAACAACGGAGTAGTAGGGTAGCGATGGGTTAGGTTCTTTACTCCATTGCTGTAGCGATGAGGGCAAATTGCTCTTGAGTTTGGCGGGCTTGGGTTAGTTTGGATTCGAGTTGGTCGCAGAGGGCGAGTAGGGAGTCGATTTTGGCGAGGATTCGGGGAATTTCTTTTTCGGGTGGTAAAGCGAATACATAATTACGTAGCATCTTCAAAGAAACAAAGGATTGTACCCCACCAGTCGAAGCAGACTT
The DNA here is from genome assembly GCA_008015155.1 of Thiothrix sp. Taxonomy (GTDB): domain Bacteria; phylum Pseudomonadota; class Gammaproteobacteria; order Thiotrichales; family Thiotrichaceae; genus Thiolinea. The sequence continues at coordinate 108,941 of SSFA01000009.1, read as the reverse complement.
AAAATAGTTTGTTGCTACTTTTAAAACTAACAATAAATAATAAGGATTTGATAAAGATGAATCATAGTATTTAAAGAGCGCAACGTTTTTTATACTGAATGCAGTATCAACAATAACTGGATTGCCAATACTGCCAATCATGGCGAATAAAATATCATTTTTATCGACCTTAGAGCGTAAGCTTATTTGTTGGTAATCACTTTCAGATATCAGCTTTACATCAATAAGATCAAGTTTGCCAGTGTATAAGTTTTTGCTTGTAACCAGCGGGTATCCATGTGTTTGGTATTTAGGCGAGTCATGTGTTCCATCACGTACATCATATATTTCATTAAGACGTACCCACTCCCACCCCTTCCGCAAGTCAAACGGCTTTTCCTCCTCCGTAATCGCTGGCAAAGGCTTTTGGCGTTTAATCTTACCTTCCTGAATCAAACGTTCCTTCTCCGTCTGAATCTTCTCCAATAACACCGAAGCAGGTTCATCATTTTCATCTTGCGGTACCAACTTCCCCTGCACCGCCAACTGCAAAATCATCTCACGAAGATACTTCATTCCATTGGGAGCATGGATAAGGGTAGCTAGATTATCCAAAATACGTGGTTGCACTAAGCCTCTCCCACTATTTGAGCTAATTTGTCAATCAACTTCAAATCATAACGAATACCTTGCTCAAGCATGGCTTCAGTACAATTGCGAAAGGATGGAATTAACCCCTGCTGTTTAGCTTTCAATAAAACACCTAATGTACCCATCACCTGTAAGCCCATATACTCAGCAATAGCACGTCCAATTTTTTCATCGATTAATACTTTCGGTGCACCTAACTGTTTTGCCATATCAATCGTATGCTTTTCGCCTTTATCCAGATTTAACAAAATCGTATTATGTACAACAGGTAGAGATTGAACGATTTTAATCCAAGGAAATTGTTGTAAGTCAGGAACATAGATATTGCCTCCTACTTTGCATTCATCAACCACTTCCTGTACTACATAAATTTCTCGAAATAATTGCGGGAGTAAGTCAAGCTCTTTAATAGAGGACAATGCAATGAAAGGCGTCGTATTAGAAAAAATCATTAGAAATCCGCCGTTTCACGTGCAAAATCATCAGAAGAATCCTCAAGTAAGGTAGCCCCCGCATCCCATGCCATTTCCAAAAAGCGCACCCGTGGAATTTTTAGCCAAGTAGCAGCCGTGCCAGAGCTAATTTTGCCTTCTTTAAATAGACTAATAGCAGTTTGGTGCTTGATGTACTCTGCAAAGCTCTCTGCATTGAGATGTAACCCAATTAATATTTCGCTTGGACAATCAATAGAAATGGTCTGTTTCATGGCTAAGAACTCTCATGCATTAGTGATCTGAATATAGGTGGAAATCAGCTTGTGATGCAAAATCACCTATCATCTTAAAGCCTGACCCAACTCCGCTTTCAACTGCCCCTGCAACCCCGCAATATCCGCCAATAACTGCTGATACCGCTCCAATAACACATCAGGATCATGGCTTTCCGCTTCGGGCGCATTCGGGTTTTTCAAATCCAAATTGAAAATCGCATAATAAATCCGATCTGCCGCTGCCTTATCATCGCGCTCCTGCAAACGCAACGCCTCCGCCTGCGTGCGCAATGCTTCAATCTCTTGCTCTAGCGCGGCACGCTTAGCCACTTCAATCAGTTTCAAACTATCGCGCTTCGCTTTTAGTTGATTTTCCAAGGCATAGGCTTGATTGCCGCATTGCTCAGCACTTTGCCAAAGCGGCTGTGCCCGACTCAAGGCTTCTTCTTTCTTGGTTTTAAAGTTGACTTTCCACGCCCACTCATTTTCGATGCGCTCCGCAAACCCTGTGGCTTCATTGCCCCACCATGCTTTCTCCGCCTCAAATTCCTCCAAGCGAATCGGTTTGGTTTTAGAGTAACTTTTATAGCCTGCGGGATAAGGATGTTCGTAATACCAAATAGTTTCCGTGGGTTGCCCTTTGGTAAAAAATAACAAATTAGATTTAATGCCCGTATACGGATTAAATACGCCATTAGGTAAGCGCACGATGGTGTGTAGATTGCACTCGGTGAGCAATTTTTCTTTCACTTTGGCTTTTACGCCCTCACCGAATAAAGTGCCATCTGGTAATACAATTGCACCGCGCCCGCCTTGCTTCAATAGCTTCTCCACGATTAGCACCAAAAACATATCCGCTGTTTCGCGGGTGCGGGTGTTACTGGGGTAACTCGTACCTACACCATCTTCTTCCGTGCCACCAAAGGGCGGATTGGTAATAATGCAATCATGCTTATCGGCTTCCGACCATTCCGACCACGCTTTACCCAAGGTATTGGTATGAATAATCTGGTTGGGTACATCAATGCCATGCAGTAAGAAATTGGTAGTGCAGAGCAAATGCGGTAATTGTTTTTTCTCAAAGCCAAACACACTGGTTTCAATCGCTTTTTGGTCATCAATGCTGGATTGCGTGGTGATTTGCGCCCGTAAATGATCAATCGTAGCGGTCAAAAAGCCGCCTGTGCCACAGGCCGGATCAAGTACGGTTTCACGCTTATCCAAACGTGGATTGACTTGTTGTACCATAAAATGCGTTAAAGCGCGTGGGGTATAAAACTCGCCTGCATTGCCCGCGCTACGTAAATCATTGAGGATTTGCTCGTAAATATCGCCCAGTTGCTGACGCTCTTTTAAATCGTGAAAATCAATGCCTTCTTCGAGTTTACCAATCACCTCTAAAATCAGCGTGCCGGACTTCATATAGTTATTCGAGTCTTCAAACACGCTTTTGATGACCGCACTCAACGGGTCACTGCTAGCATCCAGCTCTTTTAAGGTGGGAAACAAGACCTCATTGATATGTTTAACGGTGTCTTCTGCGGAGAGCTGAGGATAGGTTTTGCCTTCCTGATCTTTTTTATACGCAGCCCAATAGCGCCAACGGCAATCGTCGGGCAAGGGTGAAACATAAGATGCGTCAGTATCATCGTCTTCCCATTCTTCTTCACGCTGATCGAGTACCTTTAAAAACAGCATCCACGCTAATTGCCCAATCCGTTGCGCATCCCCATCCACCCCCGCGTCTTTACGCATAATATCTTGAATGGTTTTAATGGTGGAGGAGAGGTTCATGGACATAGCCTTATTGGAAAATGGGGTGGGTATTTTAAACTAAAACTAGCAGGAAAGAAGGTTCTCTTTTACGCTTAGCTTTAATAGATACACGAATGTTTTTATGAAGAAAAAAGTTAAATCTAAACAGGCACTAGCCCAAGTTGTTAAGAAACCACAGGCTAGATTTGCTCATATTCCAGTGAGTTTAAGTGCTGAGTTGATTAAAGAGCGTAGGAGACAAGACTAACTCGCCTCATACAATAGCGCTTCCAGCTTCTTAATAGCCTGCTGGTAATGTTCAGGGCTACCAAAAATCTTTCGTCGAATTTGCATTTTCGAGCCAAATTGATCAAAAGGCGGCATTTCTAACACATTGGGATTTTCAATCGTTAAAACTCCATTGCTGGCATATTTATCGAGTAAGGCTTCCAACACTTGCTTAGCTTCTGCCCCATATTTACCGAAATAATCGCGCTTTTTAACATGATCGGCGCGCTCTTGGCGGGTTAGTGGTTTTTGATCAAAAGCAATATGTGCCAATAAATCAAAGACATCTAAATCAGCACTATCGGCTACTGCTTCATATAAATGCGCTATCTCAATACCACGCGCCTTAAGCTCATCAATAATGGCCTGTTTGCGTTCGGCAGCACTCCATTTTTGCAAAAACTCATGGAGTGATCCTAGGCTTTCACTAAGTTCAGTTTGGAGTTGCTTGCGTAAAAATACCCGATATTCCGTAGCGATCAATTTTCCATTGGCATCTAAATACTGAGTGAGTTCGGACGCGAGTTTGACCTCGACATCATCAAGCTCATAGCGTTCGCGTGGTGTTGGAGGTGGCTTGGGTTTATCTGTACCACCATAGGGAGGTGGGCTAGGTTCTTTAATGTCATTCTCGTCCGTCGGACTAGGTTCGGGCGGAGTGACAGGATCATCCGGCTTGGGTTCGTAAATTATCACAGGCTCGCCATCAAAGTCTTTATCCGCGAACAGCCGCGTTGCGCCTTTAAAATCCATAATGGTGAAAAATAGCTTATGGTAATCCTGCCGCAAGCGCGTACCACGCCCTACAATCTGCTTAAACTCGGTCATGGAATTAATGGTTTGATCCAAGACAATCAGTTTGCAGGTTTTCGCATCCACGCCTGTAGTCATGAGCTTGGAGGTGGTCGCAATCACGGGATAAGGGCTGGCGAGATCAATAAAGTTTTCCAGCTCCGCTTTACCTTCCTTATCATCGCCTGTAATACGCATGATATAACGTCGATTGTGGGCGGCTTCGGGAATGAGTTTGACCAACTCTTGACGCATACGTTCGGCATGATTCTGGTCATCACAAAATACAATCGTTTTAGCTTTTGGATCAGTTTTACTGAGATATTCCCAAACACGCTTAGCTACTAATTCGGTACGCTTTTGTAAAATTAAGGTGCGATCAAAATCAGGTGTAGTGTATTGGCGTATTGCTATGACTTTACCGTGCTTATCTGTTTTACCTTGTTCCGGTGTATAGCCTAAAGCATCGACATCGGTCGCAATCCGAATCACTTTGTAAGGTGCTAGGAAACCATCTTCAATGCCTTGCTTGAGTGAATAGGTATAAATAGGCTCGCCAAAATAATAACTATTACTGGCTTCTTTTGTTTCTTTGGGAGTGGCAGTAAGCCCAATTTGGGTAGCCGAACCAAAATACTCTAAAATTTCGCGCCACGAAGAATCATCTGCTGCACTGCCACGATGACACTCATCTACGACCACTAAATCAAAAAAATCTCGCGGAAATTGTTTATAGATTTGCTTATCTTCTTCTTTACCAGTAACGGCTTGATACAGGGATAAATAAATATCGAAGTTTTTCTTAGCTTCCCGATTTTCGATTTTATGCATAAAGTCGCCAAAGGGAGCAAAGTCTTGCTGCTTGGTTTGATCGACTAAAATATTACGATCCGCTAAAAATAAAATACGTTTTTTGGCTTTTGCTTTCCAGAGTCGCCAAATAATTTGAAAGGCGGTATAGGTTTTTCCTGTACCTGTTGCCATGACTAATAAAATGCGATTTTGACCTTTGGCAAGAGCTTCAATCGTGCGATTAATAGCAATACGTTGGTAATAGCGAGGGGCTTTGCCTTGCGCGGTGTTGTGATAGGGCTGATTAATTAACTTTAAAGCTTGCTCGGACTTAATGCCTTTCCATTCTTGATACAAACCCCATAAATGCTCCAAGCTAGGAAATTGATTAAGCGATAATTCCTGTATACAAGGCTGGCTTAAACCCGTGCGATCTTGAAATAAAAAACCATCGCCATTCGAGCTAAAGGCAAATGGTATATCTAGCATTTCGGCATACACTAATGCCTGTTGCATACCATGCCCAAGTGGATACTTATTTTGTTTAGCTTCAATCACCGCAATAGGTAAATTAGGCTTAGCATACAACACATAATCAGCGCGTCTTGGGCCACCTTGCGCGTTCGAATCCGTAATGCGACTCGCTAATTGACCACGTACAATCACGCGCCCGTCGGTAAATACTTCTTCAAAAAATTGATCTTGCTGCCAACCTGTTTGAAGAAGTGCTGGGGTAATGAATTTAGTACAAATATCGCGTTCGCTGAGTTGGCGTTTGTCCATAGGAAGTCAACTGATGATTGAATCGTCAACACAGTAAACAAAAATAGAGGCGTAAACAATATTTAAGTGCAGATAACGAGATTGCTTAGAAAAAGAAAAAGCGTAACAATCAAGTTTACGCCTTTTTCTTAATGACTCGAGCCAAGCAATTAATGCTGAGTCATTTTCAAATAATCTAAAGTAATTTTCAGCATGCGCCGTACTGGCTCAGCAGCACCCCAAAGTAATTGATCGCCTACTGTAAATGCAGTGATATATTCAGGGCCAAGATTCATTTTGCGCACGCGCCCGACTGGAATAGTTAAAGTCCCAGAGGCTTGCACGGGAGTTAAGCCTGCTAAAGTTGAGGCTTTATCATTTGGAATCAATTTCACCCATTCATTGTGATTAGCAATGATGGCTTCGATTTCTTCAAGCGGTAAATCTTTTTTCAGTTTAATAGTAACGCCTTGAGAATGGCAGCGCATCGCACCAATCCGCACACATTGACCATCCACTGGAATAATCTCTGCGCCTGATTTACCGAGGATTTTGTTAGTCTCAGCAATGCCTTTCCATTCTTCTTTGGTTTGGCCGTTTTCCCAAGCTTTATCAATCCAAGGAATTAAACTACCTGCTAACGGTGCACCAAAGTTTTCAGTAGATAAACTGCCATCATTTAATTTGGCAGTGACTTTGCGGTCGATATCTAAAATAGCGGAATGTGGATCGGCTAATAGGTCTTGCACTTCGCCATTTAATTCGCCCATTTGTGTGAGCAATTCGCGCATATTTTTCGCGCCCGCACCACTAGCGGCTTGGTAAGTCATAGTTGACATCCATTCCACTAAATCTTGCTCAAATAAGCCGCCTAAAGCCATCAGCATTAAGGACACTGTACAGTTACCACCCACGTAATTCTTAATGCCAGATTTTAAGCCAGCATCAATCACATGGCGGTTGACAGGGTCGAGGACAATAATCGCATCATCTTTCATGCGCAAAGTAGAGGCGGCATCAATCCAGTAGCCATTCCAATTGGCACGTAATTTTTCATACACTTCCGTGGTGTAATCGCCACCTTGGCAGGTGACAATAATGTCCATTTGGCTTAAAGCATCAATATCAGATGCCTGTAACAAGGGCTTCGTACCCATGCCAACATCAGGGCCTGCTTGCCCCGCTTGAGAGGTGGTGAAAAATACAGGTTCAAAACCTTGGAAATCTTTTTCGGCTTGCATGCGTTCCATCAGCACGGAACCGACCATGCCACGCCAACCGACAAAACCTACTTTGAGCATTACAAACTCCGTCATTCAAAAAATTGCAGGTCTCCCTACAGTATGCCCAAGAGTGTATCACTCTAAAGGGTGGGCTTCATTAACTCTAATTGACTGAAAACGATTAAGTTCTCGCTGTTTTTAAGCTAAAGGACTTAAACTTTGTACCAATTTCACCCAATAAGCTGCACCTAAGGGCAGAATTTCATCATTAAAATCATAATAAGGGCTATGTAAGGCATGGCTCTGTTCTGCAGTACCATTCCCAATCCAAATATAAGCGCCCGGGCGCTCTAATAAAAAATAAGCGAAGTCTTCTGCACCCATACTTGGTTCTGGATTCCAATGCACTTTATCCATGCCTACTAAGTCTTTTAGTACGGCATAGCATTCTTCCGCTTGGGCGGGATGATTGATCGTAGCGCTTGCACCTTCCAAAAACTCAATCGAAGCCTCCGCATTGAAAGCCGCTGCAGTATGTTCTACTAAAGTGCGCATTCGTGCATAAATCAACTCTAAATCCGCTTTGAAAAAGGTACGAATAGCACCCCTTAAAGTCACCGTTTCTGGGATAACATTATACGCACCGCTCCCGCCTTGAATCTGCGTGATACTAATCACTCCGCTATGAATCGGCGAAAGGTTGCGTGAAATAACGGTTTGCACGGCATTAATTAACTGTGCCGCAATAACAATCGGATCATTGACTTTATCCGGCATCCCGCCGTGTCCGCCAGTGCCTTTAATGCTAATGTCAAAGCCATTAATGGCTGCCATTACTGGGCCCGAATGCACTGCAAATTCACCGGCTGGCAATCCCGGCCAATTATGCATGCCGTAAATTTCCTGAATCGGGAAGCGCTTAAATAAGCCATCTTCCAGCATCCGTAAGGCGCCTTTTTCACCTTCCTCGGCCGGTTGAAAGATAAAATAAGCCGTACCTGCAAAATCAGGCTGCTTTGCTAAAGCAGCGGCAGCGCCGAGTAGCATGGCAGTATGCCCATCATGACCACAACCATGCATTTTGCCCTGATGACAGGAGGCATGCGCGAAAGTATTTAATTCAGTGAGCTTGAGTGCGTCCATATCGGCACGTAAAGCAATATGGCGCTCAGCAGCTTGCTTACCTTTCAGCACTCCTACAACGCCTGTTTCACCAATACCTGTGTGTACTTCTATGCCCATCGCGGTGAGCCGTTCAGCAACTTTTTGGCTAGTACGATGCTCTTCATAAGCAATTTCTGGGTGCTGATGCAAATCTCGTCGCCAAGCCTGCATATCGCTATGTAATGCGCTACTGGCTTCAATTGCAGTCTCTAACATAATCCTTCTCCTTAACTTTATTATTCAAGCCAGTGTGGCATAGCAGGTCGAGAAGGTAAATTTAAGGTAAGAACTTAAGAGGCATCTTAACAAGATCATAGCTTAGGAAATAGCGAAGTATTTCGTAGCTTGTATTCGGAAATTTTGCATAGTGAATAGAGGATTTAGCCGAACTGAAAGCCCGACTAAATCCCCTGTGTAAACTTAATGCGCAATCATCACATGGCGCACCGTGGTATAGTCCTCTAAGGCATACATGGACATATCTTTACCATAGCCGGATTGTTTCAGGCCGCCATGGGGCATTTCATTCACGAGCATAAAGTGGGTATTAATCCAAGTGCAGCCATAACGTAAGCGCGCAGCAGTTGCCATCGCTTTATTCACATCTTTCGTCCACACCGAAGAAGCAAGGCCGTAATCTGAATCATTGGCCCAATTCACCGCCTCGTCCGTATCGGTAAAGCGTGTCAGTGAAATCACTGGGCCAAAGACTTCACGCTGAACAATTTCGTCGGTTTGCAAAGCACCCGCTATAACCGTCGGCTCATAATAAAAGCCATTATCGCCAGCCATCTTGCCGCCGGTGGTGACTTCAATATGTTTCAATTCAGCAGCGCGATCGACAAAACTAGCCACACGATTACGTTGGCGCGTTGAAATCAAAGGTCCCATTTCATTCGCTCCATCGTCCGCTTGGTTGTAGCGGATGGAACTGACCGCCGAGGATAAATCCGCAGCTAAACGTTCATAGATTTTTGGGCCTGCATACACACGGCAAGCAGCCGTACAATCTTGTCCGGCATTGTAAAAACCAAAAGTGCGTAAGCCATTCACCACGGCCTCTAAATCCGCATCGTCGAATACAATCACAGGCGCTTTACCGCCTAATTCTAAATGCGTGCGCTTGACCGATTTTACTGCGGCTTGCAACACTTTTTTGCCAGTAGCGATGTCACCCGTGATCGAGATCATATTGATTTTTGGATGATTAATCAGTGCATTACCAACACTGTCACCACGGCCTAATACCAGATTCACCACACCTTCCGGCAAAATATCGGCTAAGAGTTTGGCGAATTTGAGGGCGGTGAGTGGAGTTTGTTCCGAGGGCTTAAAGACCACAGTATTTCCGCCTGCTAAAGCTGGCGCGAGCTTCCACGCCATCATCATTAAAGGATAATTCCAAGGGGCGATAGAGGCCACTAAACCAATCGGATCGCGGCGAATCATCGAGGTATGGCCGGGCAAATATTCGCCTGCTGCATTCCCCGGCATACAACGCACCGCACCGGCAAAAAAGCGGTAGCAGTCAATAATGGCAGGCAATTCATCATTACGCACCGCATTAATCGGTTTACCGCAATTCAAAGCTTCAAGTGCAGCGAAATCATCAGCTTCAGCTTCTAAGCGGTCAGCAATTTTCAATAAATAAGCGGAGCGTTGTGCGGGTGTGGTACGTGACCACGCATCATAGGCGTGGTCAGCCGCCGCGACAGCACGGTTAATTTGCTCCGGTGAGGCTTCAGGAATACCTAAAATCTTAGCGCCAGTACGGGGGTTGAAAATGGTTTCTTCTGCTTCAGTGCCCGCTTCAAAACTGGCACCAATTAACATTTGAGTATCCATACCTGCTCCTTTATTTACCTTGGCCAGCGCTGTGCTCGCCATCACGAGTTAAATAATACGCTGCGATAATCGGCAGCACAGTCATCAATACGACAAGCACCGCCACCACATTGGTGACAGGACGCTGACGTGGGCGCACTAATTCTTCCAACATCCAAATCGGCAGCGTACTTTGTTGTCCTGCGGTGAAAGTGGTAACAATGACTTCATCAAAAGAAAGGGCAAAGGCCAACATGCCACCTGCTAAGAGCGCCGTGGCAATATTCGGCAAAATGACATAGCGAAAGGTCTGAAAACTATTCGCGCCCAAATCCATCGAGGCTTCAATCAGTGAGCCAGACAGTCGCCGAAAGCGCGCCACCGCATTGTTATAAACCACCACAATACAAAAGGTCGCATGCCCCAAGACAATCGTCCAAAATGAAAAAGGAATGTCCGCCAAATTAAAGGCCGAGCGCAGCGCGATGCCGGTAATAATGCCGGGCAGGGCAATGGGCAAAATGACTAAGAGGGAAATGGTTTCACGGCCAAAAAAACGCGTACGTGAGACAGCAGCAGCGCATAAAGTACCTAGCACTAAAGCGATTAAGGTGGAAATACTCGCCACTTTTAAAGATAGTGCTAAAGCTTCCCACACATCGCTACGTTCCCAAGCCACGCCAAACCATTTTAAAGTAAAGCCCGGCGGTGGCCATTGATAGCTTTTTTCTTCGGTAGTGAAGGCATACACGAAGATTAATAAAATAGGCAGATGTAAGAAAGCTAGACCCAAGCCAGCCGCAATTTTCAAGCCCCAAGGTGCTTTAGAGTGCATTAAAAGCCCCCGCGCGTTTCGCTAGCCACAAATAAATGCCCATAATCACAATCGGCACGACCGAAAAAGCCGCTGCTAAAGGAATATTGCCCGCGGTACCTTGCTGCATATACACCGCTTGACCAATGAACAAACGCGAGGAACCAATAATTTGCGGAATAATGTAATCGCCTAGGGTGAGCGAAAAAGTAAAAATCGAACCGGCAATTAAACCGGGCAGGGCGAGCGGTAATAAAACATAGCGCAGGGTTTGCCAAGCACTGGCCCCTAAATCAGCAGAAGCTTCCAATAAACTGCTGGGCACTCGTTCTAAAGCAGCTTGCAAGGGCAAAATCATGAAAGGCAGCCACACATACACGAACACTAAAAACGTGCCGGTATAGCTCACCGAGAGTGAGCTACCCCCTACCACCGGCAGCGCCAAATACACATTCAATAAACCATCTAAATGCAAACTGGTGAATAGCCAATTCAAGATGCCTTCCCGCGCCAAAATCAATTTCCACGCATAAATTTTGACTAAATAGCTCGACCACAGCGGCAGCATAATGCCGATGTAAAATAGCGCTTTCCAAACACCTTTAGCATAACGCGCTGCATAATAAGCAATCGGAAAGGCAAGAATGGCTGAGGCCATAGTGACTAGGGCTGCCATAGCTAGGGTGCGCAGAATAATATCGAGATTAGCGGGGACGAAAAGTTCTTGATAGGTTTTTAGTGTCCATTCGTGCTTAATGAGGCCGGAGAATTCGTCAATCGAGAAAAAGCTTTGAATCAGCAAGGTCGCGAGCGAGCCTAAATACACAACACCCAACCACAAGACCGGCAGAATTAGCATCACCAGCAAGACTTGCTTGGGATGACGCCAGGCATAATCCGATAAACGAGCTAAGCGCGAAGGGCTAGTGGAGGCGACCACGCTATTCATGCCGACTCCATCAAATGCAAGTCGCTGGGTTGCCAAGTAATCTGCACTTGGCTGTTGTCTGGCGGCAAAGCAAGATGATGTGGCACTAAAGCATGCAGTACTTGATCGTTAAGCACTAATTGCAGGCGATTGGCACTGCCCATATAACTGTGGCTCAATAAAGTCGCGCTATAACCCGCACTGTGCACCAATTGAATATCTTCCGGACGTAAACTAGCCCATTGTGCGGGTAGACCTAAACGCTTCACAAACTCGGGCGGCAAGACATTGGACGAGCCGACGAAATTGGCTACAAAGGGTGAATTGGGTCGGCGGTATAAGGCTTGGGGTGTATCGACTTGGATAATCTTGCCTTGATTGAAGACTGCAATGCGATCCGCCATTGATAGGGCTTCGCCTTGATCATGAGTGACAAATACGAAAGTGATACCGAGCTGTTTTTGCAGAGCCTTTAACTCTTCCTGCATTTGCTCGCGCAGTTTTAAATCCAAAGCACCCAGCGGTTCATCCAAGAGCAGGACTTTGGGTTTATTCACTAAAGCACGTGCTAGCGCCACTCGTTGCCGCTGCCCACCGGATAATTGAGCAGGTTTGCGTGCCGAGAAGCCGCTTAATTGCACGAGATTTAATGCTTCTTCAGCCGCTTGATAACGTGTTTTTTTATCAATGCCGCGAATCATTAAGCCGTAGGCGACATTATCGAGAATATTTAGATGTGGAAAGAGAGCATAGTCTTGGAAAACAGTATTGACTTGACGACGATAGGGCGGAACTCCGGCCACTGCTTCGCCAAAGATTTCAATCTGGCCTGTACTAGGCTGCTCAAAGCCTGCAATTAAGCGTAAACAAGTGGTTTTGCCAGAGCCTGAAGGCCCAAGCATGGCAAAAAATTCGCCTTCCTGAATAGCTAAATTGACTTTATCGACCGCTTTCACTTGGTCGAAATAACGTGAGACTTGCTTAAATAACACAGCCGTGGACATGGGCATGGCATTCCTGATCGAAGGCAAGAAAAATCAGCGAGCCTAACAACTTAAGCTCGCTGTAGTGCAGGATTAGCGGCCGCCAATCACTGCAATATAATCAGAAACCCAACGGTAATAAGGTACACAGGCAGTTTGTGAGGCGCATTTTGCAGCAGGTGTGACCCAGAATTTAATCTTCTCAAAGTCATCCATGCCGTTTTTCTTGCAGGTTGCTTCATCCAACATACCGCGCTTATCAGTACAGGCAGCTGGCACGCTCGGATTAGCACCGAACCACACCCCTAAGTCACTTTGGAGATTAGAAGACAGGCTATGCTCCATCCACAGATAAGCACAATTTGGATTTTCGGCTTTGGCATGTAGCATGGTGGTATCCGCCCAGCCCGTTACACCTTCTTCGGGAATAGTAGAAGCAATCGGTTTCTTTTCACCTTGCAACAAATTCACTTGGAAAGGCCAAGAGCCAGACGCCACAACCCCTTCATTTTTGAAATCATCAATCTGAATCATCGCATCATGCCAATAGCGCGACACTAGCGTGCGTTGCTGGCGCAATAAATCGAGCGCTGCTTTGTATTGATCTTCATTCAATTCATAGGGGCTTTTGATGCCTAATTCAGGTTTGTGTGCCATCAGATAGTTGGCTGCATCGGCAATATGAATCGGGCCATCATACGCTTGCACACGACCTTTATTCGGTTTGCCATCAGGGAAATCCATCGGCTCGAATACTACCTTCCAGCTTTTCGGTGCTTCTTTGAAAACTTCGGTGTTATACATTAAGACATTCGGCCCCCACATATAGGGCGTTCCATAATGCACCCCATCGACCGTATGCCAAGGCGCATCTTGTAAACGTTTGTCGAGGGTCGACCAGCTTGGAATTAATTTAGGATTGATCGGCTGTACGCGCTCGCCAGCAATCAAACGCAAAGACGCATCGCCTGAAGCAGTGACTAAATCAAAGCCACCTTCATTCATTAAGGCGACCATTTCATCCGAAGTGTTCGCGGTCTTGACATTGACTTTACAGCCCGTTTTCTCCTCGAATTTAGTTACCCAGTCGTAGGCTTTATCGGTCTCGCCCCGTTCGATATAACCCGGCCAAGCGACAATATTCAGCTTCCCTTCGCCTTTACCGAGTTCTTGAAGCATGTCTGCTGCGTTGACAAGGCTAGGGCTGGCTAGCACTACCCCAATCATGGTTGAAAGACTGATCTTAGTTACCCAACTCATATGCTTTCCTCCGTTATGCCTGCCGATCTGGACTGATAGTTTTTAACATTAAAACAAATATAAAGCAGTGCGACTACTTCATTCCTCAGATGTAAGCTATCGGAAAAATTGATAGATAGCAGCTTCTCAGAAATAAATTGATCTTTACGCCGAGGACTGAGTTCAAACTGCCTATTCATACAGAGATATAGGGAGACGATTGAATTACAGTATTGTTAAGTTTCAGTCATTCTAGAATTAGCCTTATGCAACTCACCCACGAAGATAATCTGCGCCTGAATGTACTCTTTGCTCAAGCCGTGCATGCTGTGCGCATCAATGAAGGCACCATGACTTTGCACGCTTTGACCCCCAAGGGTGAGGCCAAAATCAAACTCAATCCGACGGTGCGAGATGAACAGTATTTGCGTTGGATTCGGGAATGGTTATCCTTGAAAGTGACGGGTTCGCCGGGCGGTTATCCGATCTTTTTGCAGCGTTGGACACGAACTGGACACGCCCATAATAATTTAAAGCATATGCTCCTATTAGGTGAGCCTGAAGCCATTGTGGCGGTGGTACATAGCCCCAATCTCAGTCACGAGATTGCCACTTATGCGTGGTGGGCCAATCCGTCGGCCGACACAGCAAGGCGTTTATTGGAAAAGTCAGCCGTTGCCAATGGTGAATTAGGTAAAGAACTAGCCGCCTATTTACTCGAATTTTTGCCGTTTGAAGAAGTGGCTTTGGATGTGGTGGACACGGTGCGCTTATGCCTGCAAGGGGAGCTAATTTCCGTGCCTGAACGTGAGCAATTGTGGAGCCGTGCCAAACGCAAAAACCCGTTTTATGTGGGTTTTTTACATGCCGATGCGAAGCATATTCCGCTTGAAACACCGGCCCATCCACAAGCGGAATCCATCCAGCAAGCTTTGCAACCAGCGCTAGCGAACAATAATCCCTTTGCCAATGCACTCAGCCATACCCTCAGTCAAGGTGGGCAAAAATGGCTGCAAACTCTGCTATTAGCACTGGAAAAACCAACTGATCAGGAAGTGGTCATCTCCCTCTTTCGCGCCATCCAAAAGCGTTTTAATTTGCCCTTTCCTGAAGTGCGCGGCGTGGACATTGAATTGGCTATACAACGTGCTAAGGCTTATTGCCAAGCTAGTGAAACACCTGCCGCCTTGCAGGAAGTATTAGCTGTCTTGCCTAATGAACAGGAGAGCTATCTGCAAAGTCTCTTGGTTTTGGCGCAATTGGGCGAGGATAGTTTGAATAAAGTGTTTGGCGGCAGTGATGCGGTGGGGTCGGTGATGCGCAAGCATTTAGAGCCTTTAACTAAAGCTATACAACAAGCAGCTAAACACTTGCTTGCTTAATTCAACTGCACCCGCAACCCCCAAGGCACATCCTTAGCGCCTTTCACCAACCACAATACCGGATAATGGGGCGTATGTTGCGGGAAAATCCCCGCCGCATCGGTGAAATAAATCAAAATATTGGGCTGTTGATCTTGCTGATTCACCCACTCAAACACAGGGCGAAAATCGGTAGTGCCGCCACCCGCTAAAGTCTGTGGCAAGGTCACTTCTTCCCAAGGCTCAAAAAACAGCGGAAAACCTTCCACAATCTCGGAATCACAAACCAATAAAGTCACGCGCGCGCGTACTTTGCCTTTGATGGCATTAATTTCCGAAATACATTCTTGTAGCTCCGTGTCGCTCACCGAACCACTCACATCCAAAGCAATAACAACATTAATTTGCTGACTTTTGAGGCTTGGGAAAATGGCCGGATTGCCGCGCCGTGTCGAAGGTCGAGTATAGCTATAATCATCGTGCGCTAGGCTGGTCAGATAATGCGCCAATAAATGCCGCCACGGTAAACGCGGGCGCAAGTGCTCTTGCACCAAGCGCTTCATTACAGCGCTTAATTTACCCGCTTGCTCGGCTTGCTGAGCGGCACCTGCCAAACGCTGCTGCCATTGAATGGCTAGTTGTTCGGATTCTTGCGGCGTTAAGGGCGGTGGAGGCTTACCGCCATTAGCAGCAGGATCAAATTCGGGTTTGGTACTTGAAGGTTGAGGTGTTTCATTAGCTTGCGATGATTCGGTAGGAGGTGTTTGCTTAGGCTGATCTTTGGCTTGGCGCTGATCGAGCGGATTGCTTTGCTGATCTTGCCCACCTTCACTAGGATTATCCTCTTTATCGTATAAATGCTGATCTAGGGTTTCCGAGTGATCATTGTCGGCAATGCAGGGATAAATCTCCTCAGCCGTTAGCCCGACATATTCCTTGAGCATTATCATGCCGGGCGGGGCTTTCAAACCTTCCTCCAGCAAAATCGGATTAATCGCATAATCGCAAGCCAAATCCCAGCGATGTTTCACGCGATGTTGGCGGCGCGCAAAATGCCCCAAGGCACAGTGCAACGCTTCATGCGCCAAGACAAATTGCAGCTCATCAGTCCGCAATTCAGCAATATAATCAGGATTGTAATAAAACTTACACGCATCGGTGCCGGTGGTGGCACACCAAGCGGGATTGGCGGCTTGCAAGGGTAAACGCAAGACCAAAGCGCCCAAAAATGGTCTATCCAAAATCAGGCGGGTGCGCGCCGCGACCAGTTTATCTTCAATGGCTTGTGGGGATAACTCAGCCATATAAGATTACATCGCCAATGCTTTCCGCCCAAGGCGCAAATTCCGGCACGCTGAAAATCGGATCGCCCACCGCGCGTAACATATCCGATACCAACATCACCCCCATTTCACGCAAAGGCAAGGCTTTGGCATAGTTGAGAATAGGCCCATACACTTGCTTGGCTTCGGGGCTTGCTTTGGCGCGAATCGCACGGCCGACCAAAGCCGAGGCAACCGCATATTGCAAATCCACTTCTTTGGGTGTTTTCACCGTTTCGCCGCGCAAAATCGCATCCAAATCCGGCATTTGATCCAAATGATCCACAAAGGCTTTTAACTCAATCCCCGCCGCTGAACCGACGCAAGCCTGCAAGGTATTTAATAAAAGCGGGGGCGAATCAGCGAATTTTTGCAAGGCACGATGGGCAAATTCCCACGAGCGCGGAGTTGGAAAAGCGACCGGATTTTGCGCAGGATCGAATTTGAATAAGAGCTCAGGGCGAAAGCGCAAGAAGCCAATAATGCGTTCATCAATCTGGTTTTGATACGCCCATGCCACCCAATCATCCAAATTGAGCTCCACCTCAAAATGCGAGAAGCGATTCGCCAAAGGTGCAGGCATGGTATAAGTCACGCCACGATCACCTTGACGATTCCCTGCCGCAAAAATCGCCCAACCCTCGGGCACGGTATAATCACCCAAACGCCGATCGAGGATTAATTGATAAGCTGCCGCCGACACACTCGGCACGGCTGAGGTGATTTCATCCAGAAATAAAATCCCTTGTGCGCCATGTCGCCGTGAATCGGGCAACATCGCAGGAATCGCCCACTCGACTAAATTGCCTTCGCGAAACGGAATACCACGCAAATCACTAGGCTCCATTTGCGATAAGCGCATATCAATTACTGGCACTTGATGCCGCAAACCGACTTGCGCCACGAGCTGCGACTTGCCCACGCCGGGCGCACCCCACAACATCACGGGCGTGTGGCTGCCTTGTAGCGTGGCGAGAAATTCTTTATCCAGCACCGAACTTAAAAGGGAAGGACGCATAGCTAGCCTTGGTGATCATGAGCAGACTGTTATTAAAACAAATCTAGCGGAATGGGCTTATTAGACTAAAGGGATAGAGGCAGCTAGTTGCGGGAGCGAAATTGATGTTGCCAATGGGCAATACTAATGAATTGACGCACATGATTCGCTAAGCGAGTGCCTTTACGCCAAACGACTCCGACTTGAATCACAGGCAAAGCACCGGAAATATCACGTGATTCAATCCGATCACCTTCCAAAGACCAAGGTCGATAGACTAAATCTGGGAGTAAGGCGACACCAGCGCTGGTGGCGACTAAACTACGTACTGCTTCCACTGAGCGGGTTCGAAAAGCAATCGTGGGGCGCGTATTAAACTCACTCAATAAACGATGAGTGGCCTCTTCAATTTCATCTAAACTGAGCATAATCAATGGTTCCTGCGCGAGATCAGTGAGGGCAACACTTTCTGCCTGCAACAAAGCATGTCCAAGAGGTAGCCATAAGCGATAGGGGGAAACCTGCAAAATCTCCGTTTCTAAGCCCATCCGTGGACGGACTTCTGAGAGCACCATCACCGCTGCATCTAGTTCTCCACCGATGAGTAAATGCTCTAAATAATCACCGCTATCTTCAATGGCATTCACTTTAACAGCAGGATAAGCCCGTCGATAACGCGCTAAAATATCGGAAAGGACATAGCCTGAAACCAGTGAGCTAGTACCGAGATTGAATTCGCCCTCTAATACTTGATCTGGATGTGGCTCACGCACTGCTCGACGCGCATCAGTGACTTGCTCAGAAATCAATTGAGCATGGCGCAGGAATTTTTGCCCTGCATGGGTTAAACGTAAGCCGCGCGCATGTCGCTCAAACAATAGAATACCTAAATCTGCTTCAAGCTCTTTAATCGCTTCAGTAATAGCCGACTGTGAAATCGATAATTGTTGAGCAGCCTGTGACATGCTGCCCAATGAGGCGGTGACAGTGAAATACTGTAGTTGTCTAAGCGTAAAAGCCACGGTATGCGTTAATCCTTGGAAATGCATCCATTCTGGAGTGCTGTACGTATAAGTACAAGCAGCAGAGATTTGGGAAACTAGCTTATTTTCTAAATCAGCTTCTTAAGTTTTCAGTCGCTTTTAAGTTTAGGATTTTTATCATGTTTAAAATAATGTCTAGGCTAAACAGCAGCGATGTATCACGTCGTCAGTTTATGCGCCAAAGTTTGGGTTTATCTTTAGTGGCTTTATTACCGAGCCTTTCAGCTAAGGTTAGAGCAGCAACGCCAACAGTGTTTCCGATTACTAAAACGCCTGAACAATGGCGCGCACAACTTAGTGCTGAACAATATGCGGTGCTACGCAAGGAGGCCACCGAAGCGCCTAACTCGAGTCCTTTATTACATGAAAAGCGCCCAGGCATTTTCCATTGTGCCGCTTGTGACAATGCGCTCTACGATATCGCCACTAAATTCGAAAGTGGAACGGGTTGGCCGAGTTTCTACCAAGCTTTAGACGGTGCAGTGGGGACGAAAGAAGATAATGGCTGGTTTATGCAGCGCACTGAAGTTCATTGCGCGGACTGTGGTGGGCATTTAGGGCATATTTTTAATGATGGCCCCAAGCCTACCGGCATGCGTCATTGTATTAATGGTGTCGCTTTGAGCTTTAAGCCTAAATCGGTTTAATCAGCTTTAGACTTAAGTTGAGCACTAAGAGCGGGCTGGTGTCCGCTCTTTATTAATCATCCACTATCAAAGTTTGTCCAAACGGCAAAGCCATAAAATCCTCTGCACTTAAACCTGCTTTAGCTCGTGCTGCTTCAAGTAATTTCACAGGTTCATGAATCGGCTCAGAAGTCATTTGAAAGGTAGCATAGTGCACACCAATGGAACGTTTGGCATGTAAATCTAGATGGGCTTGTACGGCTTCTTGCGGATCCATATGCACCGGCCCCATGAATTCGCGTGGTTCATAAGCGCCAATGGGGATCAGAGCTATATCCATCGCGCCAAATTGTGCGTAAGTTTGTTGGAAATGATCGGCATAGCCGGTGTCGCCACCAAAATACACTTTGCGCCCACTTACCTCCAAGACAAAGCCACCCCAAAGGGTAGTATCACGATCAAATAAGCCTCGCCCTGAGAAATGCTGAGTCGGCACAAAATACACGTTGAACTGATCACTTACCCTGCTAGCTTCCCACCAATCCAGTTCAGTCACACGCTCACTATAAGGCATACGTTTAGCGACGCCTAGGCCAACAAAAATCGCTGGATTATCGCGCTTCACTAATGCTTGCACGGTACTACTATCTAAATGATCGTAATGGTCATGACTAATCGCAACGACATCAATTGGTGGCAAGTCTTCAAAGCGGATCGCTGGTGCACGCACTCGTTTTGGCCCGGCAAAATTAACCGGACTGGCGCGCATACCATAAACAGGATCAGTCAAAATATTGTAGCCTGCGGTTTGGATCAAGACGGTGGAGTGACCAATCACCGTAACCTGCAGGCTGCCATCATTCACCCGCTCTATAGGCTGAGCTGTATATTCATTTTCCACCCAAGCAGGCCATTGAGAAAATGGATGCTTGCGTGTCATTTTCAAGTATTCCCAAAGGGACTTAGATTGCTGTGCCTGCTGATTGTGAAACTTGCCCTTAGCAAAGACCGCAGGCTTAGTCGGTGAAACCAAAGAAGGAGCCATAATGCATCTAAAGATGAGGAAAGCTCTATTCTAAGCACAGTGTCAGGATGGCGGTGAATAACCCCTGAAATCCCGCCCTTTATCGCAATACTTGGATTAAGCAGTTTGCTTTCAGCCTATTGATTGTCAGTAGGCTGTTTGGTTTCGTGTTTAGCGTTCTGTTGTTCTTGCCATTTGCGCAATGCTTCGTAATAAATATCCCAAACACACGGGTCACAGCCGCTTTCGCAGCATTCATTGGGGGCAGGTGGGATGGGAGCTTCGTTCATTGGCTTAAGGCTCTTAAATGACAGGCTCTTGATTCTACTAGCTGGATGAATTAACTCAATTGCTGATGCAATTAAATGCTCTTGACGAAAGAACTTGAGCATTTTATCAGTATATTGAGTTTTTTGAACCGACGCCAGATGACGCGTTGTGCTTGGTTCTTAGGAAATAAAATTATGACTCCAAGGCTAGTGCTAATAGATTTTGAGGAGGTACCAATACTCTTCCTTCATTGCTAGTGCAAGAGAGTCTTCTACTAGCACTTTATTATTGATCCAAACTCTAGGTGATATAGCGTGACTTATCTGCAACTAGCTTATCTACACCTCGGCACCGTAGTACCTGCTTTCTTCATCGGCTCTTTTTTACTCTTGAGTCAAAAGGGTTCAGAGAAGCATAAAATGCTTGGCAAAGTTTATATGGTTTTAATGCTAGTAACAGCGGTCATTACGCTGTTTATGCCAGCTAGAGTGGGACCCACTTTTATAGGGCATTTTGGCTTCATTCATCTCTTTAGCCTTCTCGTTTTGTATTCCGTTCCCACCGCGTATATCGCTATAAGAAACAAAAATATCAAGGCACACAGACAGAATATGATAGGGCTTTATGTGGGAGGGATTTTAATCGCTGGGTCTTTTGCCTTTAGCCCGGGTCGACTGTTGCATACTTGGTTGTTTACTTAAAGCTACCGTTGTGAGCTGTCAACACCCTTGTATCTTTGTGCCATTCTTACTAAGTTTTACTTGGTAAAAGAAAATTTATTTGATGCAAACCATGAGCCAGTTGCTATCAAAAACTAAGCCTCAATAGCTTAGCCATTTGCCAAGCACTGAGTCATAAGCAAAAGAAGTTTCCTGTATACTCTCGATTAAGTATCTAACTTAAATCCTAAAGATGCCCCAAAAAGACGAAAGCCATCTCATAGTTAAAGAAGCCCTTGTCAAGGATGGCTGGGAGATTACTGATGACCCTTATGTCATTTCTTACGGCGAGCGCTTTTTGTTTGTGGATCTTGCTGCGAGTTCTTTGACCAAGGGGCAATTCATCGGTGCACAGCGTAAAGACCAACTCATAGCCGTAGAAATTAAGGAATTTCGTGGCAAGTCTGCAGTCAATGATTTAGAACAGGCGATTGGTCAGTATGTTTTATATCAATTGCTACTGAGACAAGTAGATCCGAAACGACGTGTTTATCTAGCGATTTCCGATATTGTATATGACGAAATTTTTAGCGAACCCATCGGTGAGTTAGTGATTAATGAGCTGCCGATGGATTTGATTGTGATTAATGTGCAGGCTAAAGAGGTGATAAAGTGGATAAAAAAGACTACCAGCAAGCGGTAAAAAATGTCATTTCCTTATATGCCAAATTCCGCCCTTCACATGGCAATATTCGCTTAGACACTGTGTTTGATGATGTACAAGGTCATTACGCACTAATGCAGGTTGGTTGGGATCGAGGGCGGCGCATCCGTGGCAATTTGGTCTATATGGTTTTGGAAAATGAAAAAGTTATCGTTGAATACGATGGGATTGAGCATGGTATTAGTGCTGATTTAATCGCTCAAGGCGTGGCAGAGCAGGATATTGTATTGGCATTTTTGAGTGAGCCCAATGTGGCGAATGCTGCTTAAAATTATAGCCTTGTACACAAAATAGGATGCTTTTATGTTGTTGGCTACCCAAGAAGATGCTCTTAATCTACTCAAAAAATCCTGGCCTTTAATTATTGATGAATGCCGCTCTGTATTAGGATCAGAGCTACATTATCAAGCAATGGTTTATCACTGCCTTCGCCAAACTGGTGTACCTCGTGAACAGTTAGGTATGAATGTAAAAATGTTGATTACCAAACCTGTATCACTACTGTTTCAAGAACTAGATATAAAAAAGCATATAGAATATCAAGGTGCATTTGAGCCGATACCTGATATTTGCATATTTTCACCTGCCGTTGAGGGCGATTGGCGACGCAGAAAACAAGAACAAACCCTTAAGTCTTTACTATTAGCGATAGAAATAAAAGCATCTGAGCGTCACAAAGGTCGTTTGAGTTGTAGAGAAATTGCTTTTGATATTAAAAAGTTAGCCGCGCAAAGGGTAGAGGCTCAATATCGAGGGAGTGATTTTTTACCTGTTGTCCTGATTATTGATACAGCGCCTGACTTAAAAGAGCGCATGACGGAAAAGAGTTTGAAACAGGTTCAAGACAAGGCTAAACAAGAGAATGTTGGGTTTCTTTACGTATCGCCTGTTTCAGAAATTCATCGCCTCTAAAGGCACTTTCACTTCGTCAACGCCATAAACACCTGCGGCAGGCTTTTCGGTAGTCGCTGCACCTTATCAATAACCGTATAACGCTTACTTAAGAAATATGCTACACTTTGTACACATAACTATCTTGAGGAAACCTTATGCAAACGGTTGAGGTTTTTAGCGCACGCGACTTGCGCAACCATTCGGGGGAATTACTTCGTCAAGCGGAACAAGGAAATATGACGATCATCACTAAGCATGGCAGGCCATCCTTTTTGACCATTCCCTTTGATGAAAACCTGCTGAAATATGGTGTTCAACGCACCTTAGCTCTGTTGTTCGTACAAACCCAGCAGATGACTTTGGCGCAAGCGGCGCGTTTTGCGGGCATAGATTTAGAAGATTTTATTGAGCTATTGGGGAAAAGTGGCATTAATGCGGTGGATTACCCAGCCGATGACCTAGAGGCTGAGTTGGAGCATGTGCTTTGACAGGTATTGTTATCGCTGATGCTAGCCCATTAATTGGACTAGCTAAGATTGAGCAATTGAATTTGCTGCAACAACTTTATCAGGAGGTTTGGATTCCACCGGCCGTTTATGCAGAGCTGAAGCCTGATGCTAAACGCGCAGGCAGTCAGATACTAAAACAAGCACTGGATGCGAATTGGCTAAAAGTGGCAAGTCAAGACCATTTTTCTATGGAAGTTTTTCAAGACCTGATTCAAATACTTGATCCCGGTGAGTCCGAAGCTATTGCGTTGGCAGAAATATTGAAAGCGCGTTTTTTATTAATTCATGAGCGGCGCGGGCGAGAAATTGCAAAAAAACGTGGGATACGAGTTGCAGGCACTGGCGCTATTTTGTTGGCTGCGAAACAACAGGGTTATATTGAAAGTGTGAGTGCTGAACTGCGTGCTCTGCAACATATTGGCTATCGTTTATCCGACTCCTTGGTAAAAACACTTATTCAATTAGCAGGTGAATAAGCTCTACCCCGTCAACGCCATAAACACCTGTGGCAATCTTTCTGGTAGCCGCTTTACCTTATCAATCACTGTATAATGCTTCCCGAATATATCCCCCGCACATACTCATCCGCCTGTGGGTCGAGGTTAATGCAGTAGCTATAAATGCTTTGGCTATCCAGTTCCTTCACCGCTTGGCGCATGTCTTAGGTGGGGTTGTAGGCTGTCGACACCCTAGTATCTTTGTACTATTCTTACTAGGTATTACTTAATGCAAGAGAGTTTATCTGATGCAAACTATCACTTCCGTTACTAGCAAGGGGCAAGTCACTATTCCCTTACATATTAGGCAGCAACTTGGCATTCGAGCGGGTAGCAAAGTTGAGTTCGTGTGGGTGAATGATCACTTGGAAATTAGAGTCAAAAGCACGCCCACCGATGTACCTAAAAGTGCTTTTGGCATGTTAAAGAGTAAGCGTAAAGCTGTGCCTGCTGATTTTGATCCAGCCAGTTTATTGAAGCCATGATAGGTTTAGACACCAATATTCTGGCACGTTATTTTATCGAGGATGACGGCGATCATGAAGCATGCAAACACCGAGAATTGGCTCGTGTTTTGATTGAATCTGGCAAAGCTTTAATGGTTAGTAAGACGGTGATCCTAGAGCTTGAATGGGTCATGCGTGGCTACTATAAATTTGAACGTGAAGAAATTGCCAGCGTGTTAAGCGCTTTAATCAGTTTTCCTAATGTCACGATTGAAGACGTGTTGTCAGTCGAACAAGCAATTGATGGTTTTGAACAAGGTTTAGACTTTGCTGATGCTCTACACCATGCCAGCTATAAAGCTTGTGATGCTATGGCAACTTTTGATGAAAAGAAGTTTTCAAAAAAGGCTATGAAATTAGGACTTGTGCCTAAGGTGTTTGTGCCAAAAAGTTAGTTTCATCCTGTCAACGTTATAAACACCTGCGGCAGTCTTTCTGGCAGCCGTTGCACCTTATCAATCACCGTATAACGCTTCCCGAATATATCGCGCACGTAGTCATCTGCCTGCGGGTCGAGGCTAATACAGTAGCTGTAAATCCCTTGATTATCCAACTCTTTAAAGTATTACTTGGTACAAGAGTATTTACCTGATTCAACTATTATCTCCGTTACTAGTAACACACCTGCCTATGAACAACATGGACAGTGAGGCGTTTGTAACGTGTTTAGGTTAGACTTACCTAAAACCTAGTAAAGTTAAAAGATGAAAATCTATCTTGATGTTTGTTGCCTCAATCGACCATTTGATGATCAATCGCAAATGCGTATTCATTTAGAAGCCGAGGCTGTTTTAGCCATTATTAGGCAGGTGGAGTTTGGGGCATGGTCGTGGATCAGTAGTGATGCAGTGGCTTATGAAATTTACAAAACACCTAATGAAGAGCGGCAGGAGCGTTTATGGCAAGTGGAGCAAAAGGCGACAGAGCGTTTGGAGCTAACAGATGAGGTTTTTCAGCAGGCAGACACGTTACAGCAGTTAGGTTTTACAGAATATGATGCTTTACATTTAGCGTTTGCGATCCATGCAAAAGTTGATGTAATGCTAAGTACCGATGATAAATTAGTGAAGCGTGCTCATGCGAACTCAGCCAGTTTACCTATTAAAGTGGCAAATCCTTTAGCATGGTTACAAGAGGTTATTTAATGAGCGTGCAAACAGCAATGACACCGAATGAAATTCGTCGCGCAGGCTTACAAGCTTTGACCCAAAGTTTAGGTGCAGTTGGCATGGTGCGTTTTCTTCAGCAAACTGAAATTGGCTGGGGTGATTATACGAAAGAGCGCAGCCAGTGGTTGGGGCAAAAAAGTTTAGCGGAAATTAGAACTGAGATTTTAAGGCTTAAACAGGATGCTGCTAATCCATTGCGTAAGCGCTAGCTATTAATGATAAGCACGTATCTGCATGGGGTAAATAACGCTATTTTCTTATATGCTAAGTTCCGCTCTTTATATGAAAAGACAAGTCTATATAATAGGGATAATGTAGTTTATGTGAAAACTTATTTACCTTAATAAAAGCTAGTAGCAAGTACATAAGAATTTAATTTAAATCGCACTTAATTAACTATTGAAGAGGGTCGCTTAGCGCTGATTTAATAGATCGAGATTTGTAAATTTAGTATTTTATATTGAAGCATTTGCTTAAGTATATTTAAGTTCAAAGCTGCAATAAAAAACTATTGATCTTATTTCTATACATATTTTTTATTTAAGATTGGGAAAGAGTTTATGCCCGAAAAAACCAAAAATGAGGAAAAAACACTAAATATTATTTTGGTTTTTATTGGTATATTTTCTGTATTTGCTATTTTAGGAGTACTGCTTTTTTATTTTTATCACCACTTTTACCAAGATATAAGCACTAATAATGCAGACTGGGGGACTTTTGGTGATTTCTTGGGTGGATCATTAAATCCAATTCTAAGCTTTCTAGGGTTAATGGCTCTATTGTTAACTATACGATTACAACTAAAAGAGTTAAAGGAAACGAGGGACGAGTTAAAGCGTGCTGCTGATGCACAAGCTAATAGTGAGGTAGTTTTGAGAAAGCAAATAGAAACTCAGGGGAAGCAGAAATTTGAAAATACTTTCTTTGCACTACTTAATCAACATAATAATACATTGTTAGCTCTTGCGGGATATTTAGACGGTTCAAAAGAGTTTTCTAATATGATCAATAGCAATGATATATATAGTGCCTCTATTATATTTCAAGAAAGAAATCATATATGGGAGCGCTATTTTAGAATATTATACCAATTGCTTAAATTTATTTTTACTAATTATCCTCAACCAAATGAAGATGATGAAAGAGACTTTATTATTGAAAATATCACTCTTGATGTGAGCAAAGATGAAAAAATGTATAGCAATATAGTACGTTCTTATCTTACTTATCAAGTCACTCAGCTTTTAGCTTTAAATTGTTGTATTGGAAATGAAGAGATGTGTTATATGGCGTACAAAAAACTTGTAGAAAGATATTCTTTTCTTGAACACATGCCTTTTCATGACACAGAAAGTGAGTATAACAATATTTTCTGCAAACCATTATTGGAATTGCTAAAATACTATGATAAGCAAGCTTTTGGAAAAAGTATTTTTTTACAAAAAACTTCTACCCCGTCAACGTCATAAACACCTGTGGCAACCGCTCCGGCAGCCGCTGCACCTTATCAATCACTGTATAACGCTTCCCGAATATATCCTGCACATAATCATCCGCCTGCGGGTCGAGGCTAATGCAGTAGCTGTAAATGCCTTGATTATCCAATTCTTTTACCGCCTGTCGCGTGTCTTGGGTAAGCCATTGCGCATCGTCCACATCAATATCCGAAGGTTCTCCATCGGTGAGGATTAAGAGTAATTTCTTATCCGCAGGCTGATGCGCTAAATAATGCCCCGCATGACGCAAGGCCGCACCCATACGTGTGGAATAGCCTGCTTGCATGGCCGCTAAACGCCCTTTTACCGTATCGTCCCAATGTTCACGGAAGCCTTTTATGTGTTGATAACGCACTTCATGGCGCGTGTTGGAAGCGAATCCGGCAATCGCAAACGGGTCGCCCAAGGCTTCAATCGCCCATGCTAATAAGGACACCGCTTCTTGGCTCAATTCCAGAATGCTTTGCGTGCAGCCTTCTGGGGTTTCGCTAATCGAGGCGGATAAATCCAACAGCAGCATCACCGCGATATTTCGCCCATCGTGTTTATGGCTCATATTGATGCGCGGGTCTGGATTGGCACCGCTTTTAAAATCAATCAGGGAACGAATCGCTACATCTAAATCTAGTTCGCTGCCTTCTTCTTGATAGCGCACGCGCGTGTAATTTTGTGGCTTGAGCAAGTCGACAATTTGCTTAAGCTTTTTCGCCAAGGCGGCGTGTTTGGCTAACAATGCATCAATTTCAGCCGGATTGCCGCTCGGATGCAAGCTTTCATACACGCTGGCCCAATCAGGGCGGTAGGTTTGGCTGGCATAATCCCATTCAGGGTAATGGCGTGGCGGCAAGGCGTGTTCCTGTTGCGCTTGATCATCGCGCTGAGTGTCCTCGAAGAAATCCTCGTCGTCGCTTTCCTCAATAAACAACCACAAATGCCGATTATCATCGCGGTAGGGAATCGCGGTATCGGTGAAATACACCTTCGGCAATTGATCGGATTGCAAGCGCGTTTTCGCCACAAATTCCAATGCCAAATTCACCATATTTTGCATCGTCGCGTCTGGCATCAGAGCATGAAATTGTGCCGCAAAGCCCTTAATTGCCGCATTTTCATAGCCGTGTTCAGGGTTCAAAATCGCGTAGGACAACACGGCTAAACGATGACGTAAACAAGATTCGGTTTGCGGGTTGCAGGCGAATTCATCAGGGCGCGGATGCAAAGCGGTGAAAATCCGGCGCAAGCCTCGGTATTCCTGCATAGCCAGCCATTCCACACGACTGTCTTCCAAGCGCTCAATCGCCATACGCTGCTGCGGACTAAAATTATCCACTACCACCTTACTCGACCAACGCTGATGCGCCGCCATATGCGCCAAGACCGCGCGGTATCGATCCAAACCACTCACCCCATGCGCCTCATTAAACACATCTGGCAAGCGCATCCCGTAGTCATCAAAATACGGCTGCTGCTCGCGCACATCGCGGAAATCCACCGAATACGGTACTAAAGGCGCGGTATTTTCCCAACAAGCTTGCAGATACAGATTGAGTTTGCGCTCGTGATGGGTAAACAGCGTGCCGTGGCGCTCCTGCTGCAACATGGCTTTGCTGTCTGCCGATTGCAGGCTGAAATACTCTTCTTGGCGCGGCGGGTGCTTGCCGTAATTACGAATGCCGTATTCAATCCAATTTTTCAAACCGCCCAAGGCCAGTTGATTTATCAAATACGGCATTTGTTCCAATAATTTGGGCAAAGCGGGACTAGGAATGGTGGTATGAAACCCGTGAATCGAACCCGTCGTACGCTCCATTAACTCAAACAAAATGCTTAGATAATTGCCAAGCAATTCGGCACTGCCCAAACGCCGCGCCACCTCCGGCAAAGTTTGTAAAAACAGCGGAATCGCCCGACCATTCGGAGTACGCGAAATTTGCCACACCGCAGCGCTAATCTGCTTTAAAGTGCTTTCACCTAATTGCGCAGCAATATCAGGCATTTCTTCGAGATACGTTAAAACTGGATCGAAACCACGCCCGATTTTGCACACCAAGGACGCACCCGCTAAATAATTCTGCACGCCTTGCTCACTTAGCACGTTGAGGGCGTGTTGCATGCAGCCTGCAAAAGCGTCATCGAGTTGTTTGAAATTGCAGCTTAATTGGCTGCGGTAGTGGGCGATGGTTTCGGCGGGTAAGGACATACAAACTCTTTCGATAAAACTGGCTAGGTTTTGCTTGAGAATAGTTTATGTTTAAGAATTGCAGGAAGCTATATCACTGTTAGCCACAAGTTGCTCATCTGAAATATTTGCCAGCCCATATATTTTTCGATCACACTCTGCTTTAAAAGAAATGGTATACATGATTAGACCTCTTTCATAAGCCAAAAATTAACCAATTCTGACTTATGTCAAAAACCCTTCTATAACTTTGTTAGGAAGGTATATTTACCACTTATTACACAGCTAACTTGCTTAAAAATTGATTTATGAAAGAGGTCTATTGAAGGTTAAATAATTTTATTGGTTAATTCAGAATAAATAATTTTATAAGGGTTTTAATCAAAAAAGCTATATAACCATAGACATGGTAGCAGCTCATTGCTTCGAGCTATATAACCCTATCCAATTCATCGTCCTATACATTAGGAAACGAGAGTGATGCATGTCCGAAGAAATACTCAAAAATAAAATTAGCAGTGAGAATTTATTGATATTTGATTTAGATGGAACATTAATTAATACGGATGAGGTTAATTTCTTTTCCTACAAAGAAGCCATTCAAATAGTAAAAAATCTAGATTTAACCTGCTTATATAGTAAAGATGGACGGTTTACAAGAGAAAATCTTTATTCTGTTATAGATAATTTATCAAATCAAGAATATAAAAAGATCATCGAAATAAAAAATGAAATTTATTACAAGTATCTAGATAGGTCTGCACTTAATAGCTATATTTTAAATATTAAAATTAAGTTCTCTCAAAAAAATAAAACTGCTTTAGCTACAAATAGTCATAAAGATAGAGCAAATTTAGTTTTGGATTATTATAAAATAAAAAAATTTTTTAATTATAGATTTTACAAAGATGATTACACAAATACCAATAAATTTCTACATGTTATAAATAATTTAAGTCTTGATCCTAATTTAGCTATAGTTTTTGAGAATGATAATAATGAGATAAAAAAAGCAATATTATCTGGTATTCCAGATAAAAATATAATAAAAATACAAAATCAAGGAGAAGTCTATGTATAATTTTATAATACTATCTAATGAAGATTATCTGGAAATTGATATTCAGGGATATTATCATACTCCTTACATTGGATTTAAAAAAACAGGAAATCCAGATTATTTAAATGATCTTAAAAATACTTTTGACAATTACTCAGAGGAAAACATAAATAAACTACGTAGTGCTATAGATAAGACATATGATATTTTGAAAGAAGATCTATCTAACTTCGATAGAGCGCTGTCAATCTGTATAATCCCAAGATCAAAGGCAGAGAACACTTATAGCAATAATCAGCTATTATTTAAAAAGATTATTCAAGAGGTTATTATGGATTTAAATTTTAAAGATGGTTCAAATTATATAGTAAGGCATACGAATACAAAAACAACCCATTTGGCTCATTCTACACGTGGTGCCCTGTATGCAGGTGATGGTGATATGCCATATCCTGGCATAACCAAGAATACTTGCTATATATCTAACGATGTTAGAGGAAAGGATATTTTATTAATAGATGATATTTATACAAGAGGTGTTAATATAGATGAAGATGCTATTCAAGCATTGCTTGATCATGGTGTAAATTCAATTATCTTTTATGCTGTAGGAAAAACTTTATGAAATATACCGATAATGCATTAAATATACTAACAGTAAAAACTTATAGGGGTGTTGGTAACTCTTGGATTTTAAAAAATCTAAAAGGCAATGAAACTACTGAGGAAATTATTACTTTACTGAATAGCAAAACTAAGCAAAATCAATTAATTGATATGGATCATTTCTATTTTGAAAAAAATAAAATAAAAGAAAAGTTAAGTAGCTTTGAAGATCATTGTGATGGTTTAGTGGCGATTGGTGATAAAAAATTTCCAATACACAGGGGAACTGTAAAAGAAAGTGATCGACCTGTCTTTATTTTTTATAAAGGTCATATTGATTTGCTAAGTATTGATAATATCAATATTACAGTTATAGGTTTGTTAAATCCAGATGAGGAAATCATAAGTAGAGAAAAAAAGATAGTCGAAGAAATTGCTAAGCAAGATATAACGATAGTAAGTGGATTAGCTGTTGGTTGTGATAGTATCGCTCATCAGCAAGCTTTACTTTTCGGTAAAACCATCGCAATTCTACCAAGCCCACTTAATGATATTTTACCTGCAAGAAATAAGAGCTTAGCATCTGAAATTGTAGATCAAGGTGGTTTGCTGATAACTGAGTATTATGAAAAATTTAAATCTAAAATGGAGCTAAGTAGTCGCTATAAAGAAAGAGATAGATTACAGGCTTTATTTTGCGATACGATAATTTTAGTAGCTAGTTATTCACAAGAATCAGCAGTTTTTTGGGGTATGCATGACCAAAAACTAGATAGCGGCGCTAGATTGGCGATGGGGTATGCTAAAAATTACAATATTCCTCGTGCTGTAATTTATAATGAAAGCATTGATTTTAATAATCCAATGTTTGATTTAAACAGAAAATTAATTAATGAAGATAGTGATGTTATTACTTTAACCAAAAAGAGTTTAGAAAAAATTATTGGCGAAATAAAGGAAAATAAAAGAAGAAAGTCGAAAAAACAGCAATCACTTAGTTTATTTGGTGATTAAAAATGCATGGTAAAGATATGTGATCTTTATTAAATAAAGCATAAAAAGTGTATAGGAGATAGACGCCTGCATCTCTAATCAAAACAAAGAAATAAGAATACCTGAAAATATCTTTTCAATCGCCTGCTGCAAGGTATTCCGAATATCCGTATTATCGTTAATCGGGCTAACAAGCTCCATCCGACACGTATCATTGTCAGTATCAACAGGAAACTAGGCTAATTAGTTCTGAGAAAAAACGAGACTAAACAAGTTCTATAATGGTAGTTTATACCGAGATTCGGTCTAATCAGATGTTAGGCAAAAGAAGGTTTAAAAATCATAACATCATCCAAATTTCAACTCATACGCAATTAAGACTTGTCATCAAAATAGCACCCTGCAAGACTCCACTAAGAGGTCAGCATTCAGCCAAGTTCGGTAACAACAGAATAGGGATCGATGTTACAAACCTTGTTTTATTTACAAGTTTTGAAGAGGCTATAAGATTTTATAAAAACTTAGCTTTATACTGCGCTGAGCCATCACAAAGTTAGCCACCAAAAAACAATCGCATTTTAAAACGTAAGACTCTAGCTAATAAACAGTTAAGCATGACAACACCCACAGGGAGGATACTGTGTCTCAAGTTGAACTTTTCCCACTCATTGCAGGACTCGCTGCGGTTGCTAGTGTGATTTATTTATCTATCACTGATAAGCCACTTTCCAAAAATACGTGGATGGTGCCAGCCGCCTTGTCACTACTATTCCTAGGACTTTCCTTACAAGCTGTACTAGTTGAAGGCGCGCTGGGATTCTGGCCTGAGCACACGCGTAATTTATGGGGCAACCAAATTTGGTATGACCTGCTGCTTGGCGTCTCGGCAGCCATCGCCTTTATCATTCCTAGAGCGCGTAAAGCCAAGATGCAGGTGCTACCTTGGGCGCTGTTATGTCTGGCTACCGGTAGCATCGGTCTGTATGCTTTCATTAGTCGACTGCTGTATTTAGAAGCGCGAATCGAAACCTACTAATCTCAAGCAACCAGTGGCAGCGGACGCTTCAGTTCGCTGTCATCTTAAGCATCCAAAGCTATAATCTTCTTCTGCGTCCTCAGAATAGTTAATACTTGTATTTAAACAGGAACAAGTTCTCAAAGAGTTAAAATCGCGGGTGGTGCGCTGGTGTATTTTTATAGAATAGCTAATGCAGAGCCATGCTTTAGCAGTTTGCTTCATGATTAGCTTGCAAGCGCATCCCCAAGATAGCCTCAGTAGATTGCACCGCCAAGGCCGCTAAACGTTCAGCGCTTAACAGATGTTGCGCCAAGCAGCCTTCAATCCATAAGCCGTCAATAATGGCATTAATCGCAATCGCAGCTTGCTCGGTTTCGCTGGCTTTAATCGCTTTGCCCTGCGCTTGGAAAAACGCGGTCAGTAACTGTTCTAAACTATCGCGAAACGCCAAATAATGTTCTTGGTGAATCGCTTTCATCGCTGGATCAGAAGGCACAACACTAATAAAAGCTGCCCACAAAGACAGCATTTGGCTATCTAAGACAGCGGCTTGGAAGTTAGCCTCAATAAACCGTTGCAAACGTTGCCCCGCTGATAAGCTGGGCACATCACTTAAGGCCGCCATGACATTATCGGTTAAATCTTGCATCAGCGCGCGATAAGCCGCTTGAATCAAAGCTTCTTTGCTGGGGAAATAATGCCGAATTAAACCGGCTGTCACCCCCGCACGCTGAGCAATATCGCGCACAGTTGCGTTTTGTAAGCCACCTTCTGCAATGCTGGCGAGTGTGGCTTTAATTAAGGCTTGGCTGCGCTCATCACCACTGGCACGCCGAAAACTACGCTGAGTCATCCTAATCCTTATCGGGCTAATGATTGCCTATTACTTGGCATTGTGTTCTTGTTAGACAACTGTATAATAAATTTTACTACTAGTACTCATACTAGCCCCAATCATAGCTTGGAGGAAATTTGCGTTTGCATACAGTCCCATCCTACTTGCTCGCTGATCAACAGCCTTTACCCGCATGTTTAAATTAAACTTGCCGTGCTTCAAGCATTTTTCGCTTCTTAGCTCCATCATTCCAAGCGTCTTATCTTCAATTAAAGGGAGTCAGCCATGAAATCGCTATCGCGTTATTTTTTAATTGCCAGTGCGCTATTTATTTTTCAAACCGCTCAGGCAGCTAGCTTAAAAGTCGGTTTTGCGCCAGAGCCTTATCCTCCTTTTGCCGTACCCGATGCCAGTGGTCAATGGAGTGGCTGGGAAATTGATATGATTCACGCGGTATGCAAAGAAGCCAAACTGGAATGCGAACTCGCGCCGACGGCTTGGGATGGTCTGATCCCTGCTTTGGAGTCGGGAAAAATCGACATGATCATGGGCGCTATGTCGATCACTGACGAGCGCAAAAAAGTCATTGATTTCTCAGATAAATATTACAACACCCCTGGCATGGTAGTCAGCGCTAAAGGTATGGCAGTGCCCGCCACACCGGAAGGAATGAAAGGTAAAATCATTGGCGTCGTGGGTGGCACGACCCATGCAGATTATGTGAAAAAGCATTTTGGCGAGGTCGTGTCTGAGATTAAGGAATATCAAACCCAAGATGAAGTAAATGCCGATTTAGCCGCGGGGCGGATTGATGCTACTCAAGCAGATGCTTTAGCGATGGATGGTTTCCTGAAATCGGATACTGGCAAAAATTGCTGTCAAAGTAATGGCGCTGTGCCGAATGATGATGCGATTTTGGGAGCGGGGATTGGCGTGGGTTTACGCAAAACTGATACTGAGCTAAAGGGCAAAATCAATGCTGCTATCAAAGCGATGCGCGACAATGGCAGCTACAGTGAGCTGGCTAAAAAATACTTTGATTTTGATATTTACGGCAATTAAGCCTAACGCGCCTTCATGCAATGGCTGTCTGATTTAGCCAATTGGTCCTTACTCAGCTTGCATCCGCCGGGCTGGGGTGGGGTGTTGCTCAAAGGCTTTGCTGCGTCCATCACGATTGCCTTAGGCGCTTATACGGTTGGTTTATTAATTGGTCTGTGGGGCGCATGGAATAAGCTTTTTGGCGGCGAGCTGACGCGCGATTTGTGGGGTCTTTATACCACCACTATTCGCGCGGTTCCTGAGTTGGTGCTGATTCTCATGCTGTATTTTGCGGGCACTGATTTAGTGAACACGGTTCTTAAACATTGGGGCTACGAACCCATTGATATTAATGGCTTTGTCGCTGGTGTGTTGGTAATTGGCATTGTGCAAGGCGCTTATGCCACCGAAGTGTTGCGCGGTGCGATCTTAGCCATTCCACGTGGGCAGCTGGAAGCCGCTGTCGCTTTTGGCATGGGTAAATGGTGCATTCTACGCCGGATTATTCTGCCAGCCATGCTGCCGTTTGCTTTGCCCGGTTTAGCTAATTTATGGCTCGTCGTTACCAAAGATACTGCCTTATTGGCAGTAGTTGGTTTTAGTGAATTAACCCAAGTCACCCGCCAAGCCGCAGGCGCTACTAAAGCTTATTTCTTGTTTTATTTAGCGGCAGGCTGTTTGTATTTAAGCCTCACCTTGATCTCCACCTGGCTGATTAAAAAGCTAGAACGCTGGGCTAATCGCGGGCGCGCACAATGATTAAATACCAAGCTGCACCTTATCCCTTCGCTACGCATCGCATCATCCTAGCACTGATTTTTCTTATTATTTTCTATTTCATCGTCACCGAGCTACGTTGGGATTGGCTACCTAAATACTTGCCCAAACTGTGGCAGGGTTTGTGGGTGTCGCTTGCCATGTTGTTTAGCACGGTGATATTGGGCTTTTTATTAGCCCTCCCTTTAGGCTTAGTGCAAGTCACAGGGCCGCGTTATTTAGGGCGCTTAGCAGCGGGTTTTTGTACCATGATTCGTGGTACACCCTTGCTGTTGCAGCTTTGGCTGATTTATTACGGCTTGGGTTCGGTGATGGCGCAGTTTCCCGAACTACGGGATACGTGGATGTGGCCGTATTTACGCCAAGCTTGGCCGTATGCAGTGTTGGCCTTGACACTTTCATTTGCGGGTTATGAAGGGGAGGTTATGCGCGGTGCTTTTGCAGGTGTGCCACGCGGCGAATTAGAAGCAGGGCGCGCGCTTGGCATGAGTCCTACTATTTTATTCCGGCGTATTTGGCTACCACGCGCTATTAGCCGTGCCTTGCCCACCTTAATGGGTGAAGTGATTCTGCAACTCAAATCTACTCCTTTAGTCGCTACGGTGACGGTAATTGATCTATATGCAGTGATCACGCGCATCCGCCAAGACACCTTTATTACCTATGAACCCTTACTCCTGTTAGCGGCGATCTATATGATTTTGACGGGGTTGCTGACACTGTTATTCAAATGGTATGAGCGGCGCGTCCCATCGATGGGCGTATAACAGCAAGAAGTATTTGACGCTGTGAGAACTTCAGTTTTATTATACAAATGTATAATAAGGAGATGGCGATGCATTCTGTACCCCCTGAATTTCAGCTCAATAACGATGGCTTAACCCTCCTATGGTCATCCCAACAAGCGGTGACTTATCCATGGTTTTGGCTACGTGATCACGGTGAAGATCAGGACAGTCTTGATGCAGCAACCTTGCAGCGTAAAGTGGATACCTTTGCAGTGCCGCACGATATAAAAGCTAATGCCGTTCAGTGGCATGGTGAAATACTTCAACTGCAATGGTCAGATGGCAGCACCAGTCATATCAGCTTGCAACGCTTGAAGCAAATAGCTGGTTTAGCCCCTGAGTCCGAAGCCTTACCTGATGCCGATCGGCGCTATTATTGGCTTGCGGATAATTTGCCTGATCCCTATCCAAGCTTTGCCTACACCGAATTAATAGCGTCCGAAATGGCGGTGTGGCAATGGCTGAGTGCGATTGTGCGCTATGGGTTTGCAGTGGTCACAGACGTACCTTCCAGTGAAGCAGCCACCCAAACCTTAGCTGAGCGCATTGCTCCCGCGCAACAGACCATTTTCGGCATTTATTGGCCTTTGTCCGCTGAATTAAAAGATCACGGTGATACCGCCTACAGTACGCAATTTTTAGCTCCCCATACGGATGGCACGTATTATCACGATGCAGCCGGTTTACAGATGTTTAATTGTCTGGAATTTGATGGGAAGGGCGGCGAAAGTGTAGTGGTCGATGGCTTTGCGATTGCTGAGCACATGCGCCTAAAAACACCCGATCTCTATCAAATCCTCACGGAAATTAGTGTGCCCGGGCATTATCTGGAGCCGGGTGTGCATTTATACGCCGAGCGTCCTGTATTTCGTTTAGATCGGCATGGGCAATTGGCGCAAATATCTTTCAATAATTATGATCGCGCCCCGTTTTTATTAGCGGCTGAACGTATGCAGGCTTTTTATAAAGCTTATGCAGAATTTAATCGTCATGCCATCAATCAAGCCAATTGGCTAAAGATTCCACTTCGCCCTGGTATGGCGCTCATTTTTGATAATTGGCGTTGTTTGCACGGGCGTATGGGTTATGTGGGCAAACGCTTTTTCTATGGCTGCTATCATGGGCACGCTGATTTTGAAAGTCGCTTGCGTGTGCTAGCGCAAACCCATGCAGGTGCTGCCTTGGGCGCTGTTATGTCTGGCTACCGGTAGCATCGGTCTGTATGCCTTCATTAGTCGATTGCTGTATTTAGAAGCGCGAATCGAAACCCACTAATCGCTAAGCACCCGTAGCAGCGGGCGCTTCAGTTCGCTGTCATCTTAAGCATCCAAAGCTGCCGCCTTATTCCTCGCCCTCATAATAATCAACACCCGCCGCTAAGCTAGCAATAATCCGTAGATCATAGTCTTTATGCGTATGCCCCGGTGCTTTGCCAGCAAAGACTCCAAATTTCTTCGAGTCTGGATAAATCCCAACTTCAGGTTCTTGCATAGTACTAACTGCGAGAAACTTTAAATCCACCGTGCCCGTATTGAGAATTTCATGGGCATGCTCTTGACCGACAGGGCAGCAAATAATGTCACCTTGTTTGATCGGCCAAGTTTGGTCTGAATGACGCAAAGTGCCTTCACCCTCTAAGATGAAAAACATTTCTTCATTGACTAGATGAGCATGATAAGGATAGGCACGTTTACCCGCGGGGATAATCGTAATGTTATAGCCTAATTTACTAGCCCCAATCAGCGGAGCGACTGGCGCTATTTGTGCCTCAAAGGTCTTACCAAAATGCCGTGGCTGGTAAGTTAATTCACTAAGGTTAATCAAGGGTTTGTTCATATTTTTACCTGAAGCTATTTGGCGCACTGTCTGTGCAAGTTTGGACTTTTATAGTTAATCCTATGTAGCCCTGCAAGTAGTCGAAGCCTAGCTGTTGTGTTAACGCCCGGCTGAATCCAGAAAAGTCTGTAGTTCTGACAGAGATCCTAGGGTATTGAGTCATTGGTCTGGTGATTGGCGTATACTTTATATTAAAACCTTAAGCATTTAAGCATCAAGAACGAGCCGCAGGTAGCCAATGAATCATCTAGCCTCAAAAGCTGAAGTTCTTTTTTCAGAACACGCTCGCAAGTCTTCGTGGAGCCAGATCTTGATTCGATTGCTAAGGGTACTTAACTGCCTAGCCAAGTGATCAAAGTCGCTCCCTATGCTCCCTGAACGCTTGTTCCTCGCGTATTGACGGAGGGCGTTAGCTTAGCATGAGAAAATCGATACTTACCCTACTCAAAATCATACTCAGTATCCCGATTGGGATGGGTATTGCTTATCCATTCTTGCATCCTGATAGCTCAGGGGGCATCCTGACGGAGTTAAAGCTTTTCGGCCCCATTGGCTCAGTGGTCGCCATTGCCGTGTTCTTGCTGCTAGTTCTTTTCTACGTTCTAGATCTGATCAAATCTCTCAAGCTGGTTTCAACGGCGTCGAGAAAAGCCAAGCCAAACAGCGTCTGGCTTATGATGCTTTTGCCCTATAATTTCATCGAAGATTTTTTCATCGTATCTAATGTAGCTCAGTCGCTGAAAGCTGAGGCAGCCGTTAATCCAGCGCTGGCCCGCTTCAAGTCCTTTGGCATGATTTCAGGACTGGGCTGGTGTTGCGCACAGATCGTCTCTCTGATTCCCAATAAAATCGGCTCGGCAGCGGGTTTAGTTGCTATCGTTTTCTGGATATGGCATTGGATATTCATACGCCGCGCCAACAACGCTCTCCTTAAATCCGGCGCAAGCTAACAGAGCGTTCGAGCGGGCTGTGCCAATCAGTTTAGTTGGCCACCTTCGTCGGCTCAACTCCCTAATAACCTTGGTGATACATGAAAAATACCACCCGAATTTTTTCCAACCACCCTGAAAGCACCTGGAAGGGTGAGGTCGTTTGGAGTCCGCTTAAATCGCTTTGGTTTCTCGCTAATTTATTGATTACCCTGTTTATTGCGCCATTTTATTTCTCGCTTTCCAGCTTGATGGTTTTTCTGCTGTTAACAGGCGTTACGCTGTGCTTGGGTCATTCATTAGGAATGCATCGCCTACTCATTCATCGCTCCTATGAATGCCCGTTATGGATGGAATATGTATTTGTCTATCTGGGTGTTCTAGTGGGTATGGCGGGGCCAATCGGCATGCTAAAGCAACATGATTTACGCGACTGGGCGCAACGCCAAACCCAGTGTCACGCTTATTTACTACATGGCTCCAGCATTTTAAAAGATGCGTGGTGGCAATTAAATTGCGATTTGCGTTTAACCTACCCGCCTACGTTCACGATTGAACCCCGCGTTATACATAGCCGCTTTTATCAATTCATCGAATCTACTTGG
The DNA here is from genome assembly GCA_008015155.1 of Thiothrix sp. Classification (GTDB taxonomy): domain Bacteria; phylum Pseudomonadota; class Gammaproteobacteria; order Thiotrichales; family Thiotrichaceae; genus Thiolinea. The sequence goes on along the minus strand of SSFA01000009.1, from coordinate 69,274 downwards.
CCACTTCAGGCTCTGCTCCCAGCCTTGCCGCTTTACCTATTAGGTGGCTTAAGTTGGGTTATTTGGGGTGTTTGTGTGCGGGTGGTGATTTCGGTCGGAGGGCATTGGCTGGTCGGCTACTTTGCACACAATCAAGGTGAGCGCACGTGGTTTATCGAAGGAGCTGCGGTTCAAGGACATAATATTCGGCTGGCTGGTTTTATCTCCATGGGTGAGGCCTGGCATAACAATCATCATGCTTTTCCGGGGTCTGCCATGTTAGGGCTACACAAAAATGAGCCAGATCCGGGCTGGTGGGTTTTAAATGCTCTGCATAATTTAGGCGTGGTAAAAAACTTGGTATTGCCTGAGCACTTACCTGCTAGAGAGGAGCTTGTGGTCGAGGCGAATAATCTGAATAGTAGGGTGAAGCGAGTGCCAGAGGAATGCGAAATTGCTAATTTTATCAAACGCTATAGCTGAGCTATGCCAAAATGTGACTCATGTGTACTAGGCTTAACATTAACCTGCTTATAGATTTGTCCAACCCTTGACACTCTTCCAAAAAGAAAATACTGTCTAGTCTGACCAGTTTGATTTAAGGGTAGGGCAATGGATCAAAATACATGGCAACTTCAAGATGCAAAAACCAAATTCAGTCAATTAGTTGACAGTGCAATGCACCACAAACCTCAATTTGTGACCAAGCACGGGAACAATGCTGTGGTGATTATTTCGTTTGAAGAGTATATAAAGCTCACCAAACCCAAAGATGATTTGGTGACCTTTCTAAGAAACTCACCTTTGTCAGAGAATGATTTTGAATTCACAAGAAATAAAGATATGCCTAAGGATATTGAGCTGTGAACTACTTACTCGATACCTGCGTTATCTCTGAAGTAATCAAAAGAGAACCCAATAAAAATGTTATTGCATGGCTACAAGCCCAAGATGAAGCTAATTTATTTTTAAGTATATTAACCTTTGGTGAGATACAAAAAGGTATCCAAAAGCATTCAGACCCAACTAGAAGAAAAAAGTTAACGATTTGGCTAGAGGACGATTTAAAAAAGCGCTTTGATAATCGTATTCTTCCAATCGATTTAAAGGTGGTAACGAATTGGGGGTCTATTCAAGGCGCAGCAGAGTTAATCGGGAAACCGATGGCTACCATTGATGGTTTGATAGCGGTATCGGGCCTGACCTATAACTGCATAGTTGTTACAAGAAATATAGCTGATATGGAGCAGAGCAGAGCAGCATTATTTAATCCTTGGGAATATGAGGCTTAATAGAAAATACGTTAATTTTTTGAATTTAAAGCCTTCATATTAGGTTGATGTGTGAAAAGTTATTCAAATTTAGATAATTGATTTTAGGTTATTAAAAATAACTTATCAGATTAACTGATCAAAAGAGGCTAGAGGTTCATTTGAGCCTTGTACCTACCAGATTTTTGCAGGTGATATATTAATTGCTGAGTATTGGCATAATTATCGTAGTGATGAGCATGGCATTACCTTTACAAATGGATTTAGTCAAGATTGTCCAGTTGGCAGAAAGATTAATTTTATTAAGGGTGGTGGCCTATTACCCATAGAGCTTTTGCCAGCAGCCATTGATTTCATAAAGGCTCATGCTAGTTAAAGTTCTATTACAGCCTTAGCCACTTATAACGCTTCCAGCCTTCTACTCAGCGGAATAAGAATAGACCTACTGCCAATAGCCTCAAAACACCATCTCAATCGTATGCTGCCAAGTACTCCGAATATCCGTATCATCCGTAATCGGACTCACCAAAGCCATTTGGCAAGCATCACGTGGCGCACTGCCAGCTTTAATCAAATTCGTGGTGTAAGCTAACAAATAAAGGAAAATACCTAGTTTAATAAATCGTCATATAAGTAATAAATTGCTATGATAGTCTCTCTACGAGAAACCGCTTTTAAAGCAGTTGTTTTGGTCAATAATGTGTTAAATATTTTTTGTATACTTTGCTTTATTTCATGCAAATTGGGCTAACTATCTAAGCATTAATCGATATAAATAATTGATATATAATATGAAATTATCTTAAAATAATAAATATTAACAGGTGTTAAAGAATGAGTGGAATTACTGATGAGCCGCTAAGCTATCGATCTTCTGATAAAGATACTTTGGGAGTAGATAGGTACTCTCAAGTACTGGCTGAGTTTGTAGAGCAAACCAATACTCCAATGAGTATTGGTATTCAGGGGGAGTGGGGAAGTGGAAAAACCTCATTATTGAATTCAATTTGGGGGCGATTAGCAGACAGGAATAGTAGCCTTTTAATTTGGATTAATGCTTGGGAGTATTCATTGCTGACTCTGCCGGAAGAGGCTTTGTTAAAAATCATTGTTGCAATAACTAGTGAAATTCAAGCCAGTGATACTAACCAAAGTAATGCTGACAAAGTGATAAGAGCTACTAAAGGTTTACTAACACGTGTTGCTAGGTTTGGTGCAGCAGCTTCGTTAAGTGCTATGGGTGTAGGTGAAAAGTCCGACCATCTAGTTGATGAGCTACTGGAGAAAAAAGAAAGCTCTGTGAGTGACCTTCGAAATGCCCTGCAAGATGTAGTTAATAGTATTTGCTCAAAAAATAACTCATCTTACAAAAGGGTGGTTATTTTCGTAGATGATTTGGATAGACTTGACCCTACCTATGCAGTTCAATTGTTGGAGTTATTAAAAAATATTTTTGGGTTAAGTAATTGTGTTTTTTTGCTTGCCATTGATTATCAAGTCGTCGTCAAGGGATTGAGGCATAAGTTCGGCGAAATGAATAAGACGAACGAATGGGAGTTTCGAGCCTTTTTTGATAAACTTATTCAATTACCTTTTATGATGCCAGTCGGGGAATATGCTATTGGTCAATATATTAATTCTCTTTTGACAAAGATTAATTATGATATATCAAAAGAGTTAGATAAAAATAAAATCGCTTATGAGGAAATTATCCTTTGTACTATTGGTAGTAATCCTAGAGCTATTAAACGATTAGTCAATTCATTGCTATTAATTGAAATGATGAATAAAAATAATTCATTTATTAATAATTATAAGATGCTAATGTTGGCAATCGTCTGTCTTCAAATTGCCTTTCCTTCCTTTTATCAATTATTGCAAAAAACACCCGATTTTACGCTATTTGATGAAAATTTTGCATTTTTTATTACCAAAGGTGAGGAAAAAAATGATCCACTTTTTGATTTTTCCTACGAAAGAGCTTGTGAGCATGAGTTATTCATTGCTGATTGGGAAAAGTCTTTATATAGAATAGCTTATATTAATTCATACAATCGAAGTCGTGTGTTTGATATTTCAAAGTTCTTTAATTTAATCTTGAAGAATATTCAAGATAATAATTTAGATATTGGCGAGACGATTACTGCTTTAGTTGATCGATCCGTCATCACTACTGTCACAGCAGCTCATAGTCATCAAAGCAAAGGTTCTATTAATAAAATACGCTTAGATGGTTGGGCTTCTTATGCTTTATCACAGCAAGAGCGTGGCATTCCTTCTGAGATAATTGAAATTTTGCAGATTTTACATGATGGTGTTTTAGAAAATTTTGTTGGTGAACCTATTTATGTTAATTATACACCTTCAGTTTTTTCCTTTAATGTCGATACGAATAAAAGAAAAAAGTGCTTTCTATATGCTATTCCGTATAAAAAGAAGGTAGAAGTTCATTGCAATAATGAAAAGTTTTTCATAACCGAAAAACAACAAACGAATGAAGTCTTGAGTGAAAAAGTCAGGTTAAGTTTTAGCGAAATATTGCACCAGTAGCGCTGATGGTTTTGTTCTGCTCAAGTCAAACCTGACACTTTAATTTGACACAACTCAAACACAATTGGGGATAAATCCCCATAGCCGACCTAGATTGTAGTAACGGATGTAGTGCTCTACATCCTGCTTCATACTCTGATGGCGCAAGTGATACACGTTCAATAGCCATTTATGCTTGAGAATGTCAAAGAAGCGCTCCACCACTACATTATTCCAGCAAGCGCCGATACCACTCATAGAAGCGTGCATACCGTGTTTTTCAACAAGCTGCCAAAGCGTTTACTGGTATATTGCGAGCCTCTTTCATTGTGTTAGGCCTCTATTATCGGTAGTTTCTCTTGGAATGATTTTGTAGAAGTGTTGGAATATGTTGAGAGTTTCTTAATAAAATCAGAGCAGCTGATTTTGTAGAATATTTAGTAATAGCATAACAAAGCATTTAATAGTGCTTTACAACACTTGGCTTTATCAGTCTAAGGCTAGGTTTGGTGGCAGTATTGCTCAACTCATGAGTGTAGTTAGATTTTTTTATTATCTCGATGTTTCTTCCCTAAGAAAACTCAATTAACTTCAAAACACCACCTCCACCGCATGCACCAACGTACTCCGAATATCCACATCATCCGTAATCGGACTGACCAGCGCCATTTGGCAAGCATCACGCGGCGCAATGCCAGCTTTAATCAAATTCGCTGCATAAACTAACAAGCGGGTGGAAATCCCTTCATCCAAACCATGCCCTTTTAAATTGCGTGCAGTGTGAGCGATTTTGACCAATTTAGCGGCCGTTTTCTGATCAATCCCGCTTTCTTGGGTGAGAATTTCGGCTTCCAACTCAGCGCTAGGATAGTCAAAATCGAAGGCTACAAAGCGTTGTTTGGTGGATTGTTTTAAATCTTTCATCAGGCTTTGATAGCCCGGATTGTAGGAAATCACTAGCTGAAAATCAGGATGTGCTTGTACCAACTCGCCTTTTTTATCCAAAGGCAAAGTGCGACGATGATCCGTTAAGGGGTGAATCACGACGGTGGTATCTTGGCGTGCCTCAACAATTTCATCCAAATAACAAATCGCGCCCAAACGTGCTGCCGTAGTTAAAGGGCCATCCAACCAGCGCGTGCCATTAGCATCCAATAAATAGCGCCCTACCAAATCCGAGGCGGTCATGTCTTCATTACACGCTACGGTGATCAGCGGTTTGTCGAGTTTCCATGCCATGTATTCCACAAAACGCGATTTACCACAGCCTGTGGGGCCTTTCACCATGACCGGCAAACGCGCTTGATAAGCTGCTTCATAGAGTGCTATTTCATTCGCGGTGGCTTGATAAAACGGCTGGGATTGAATGCGATATTGTGTTGTGTCTGGCATGGTGGAATTCCTGAATTAGAGTTTAAATCCTCCCCCAACCCCTCCTTTATCAAGGAGGGGAGTTTGCTTCCCCTTGATAAAGGGGGATTGAGGGGGATTTACTTATGCACGCCTAATTTTTCGCGCCAACCCGGATACAATTTGTCCGCGTCACTCGGGAAGGATTCAAACGCACGCGCAAATTCCTTATGCGACTTAGCAAACTCAATCGGATCAGCGCCCGATTTCCAGCACTCATAGGCTTGGCGTAAGGATACGGCACCCGCAGCTGGCGTATCAATATGTCCATATGCGCCACCGCCTGCGGTATTGATCACATTGCCATGCCCTAAGTTTTCAAAGAATCCGGGCAAGCGTAAGGCATTCATCCCGCCGGAAATAATCGGTGTGGTTGGTTTCATGCCATACCATTTTTGATAGTAAACTGGCCCTTGGCATTCGTCGCGCTCAATCATATAGGCAATATTTTTATCCGAATTTTCACCTTCCATTTTGCCGTAGCCCATGGTGCCTACGTGGATACCCGACGCACCTTGTAAGCGCGACAATTTGCCCAAGACAAAAGCGGTATAACCCCGCTTAGCAGATGGAGAGGTAATCGCCCCATGTCCAGCGCGGTGGTAATGCAAATACTGATTGGGATATTGGCGGCGGGCAGTCGTTACCATACCGGGTCCGCCCACATAACCATCGACCAGAAACGCAACTTTGTCTGCATCAGGGCCAAAAGTTTCGAGGATATAATCCGCACGTGCCAACATTTCATAGTGATCATCAGCAGTGATATTCGCCGAGAATAATTTAGCTTGACCAGTTTTATCTTGCGCCCGTTTGAGCGAATCCGCGACTAGTGGCATGACTTTTTTCATGGGCGCAAAGGTTTGATTGCCTTGCGGTTCGTCATTTTTAATAAAGTCGCCACCCAGCCAAAACAGATAAGCCGCTTGCGCAAACAGCTCAGGGCGTAAGCCGAGCTTCGGTTTAATAATCGTACCGGCAATATAGCCACCATCTTTAATCGGGCGCCCTAAAATACGCCACAAATCCGAGATGTCTTTGGACGGGCCATCAAACAGTTGTATAGCACGGTCAGGAATATAAAAGTCGATCATTTTGGCGTGTTCAATATCGCCCATGCCTTGGTTATTCCCAATACATAAGGTCAGAAAAGACACCACCATCAAGCGTCCGTCGGTGATATTGCGGTCAAATAAATCCAAAGGATAAGCAATACGCATGTCTTCATTGGCTTCATCAATGTAATACACCAGAGCATCAACGCTTTTGGTGAAATCATCGGTAGTACAGACTTCGACATTGGTGCCTGTTGAGGATTCTGCAGCGAAATGCGCGGCGGCCTCCAGATAGCCATGCCCTGCTTTGGGCAGCATTTTGTAAGCTACTAGGATGTGCTTACCGTTTTTCATGAGCTCCGCTTCATCGAGGCTTAAATCGCTGTAGCGGGCAGATTGATCCAGTGCCATGGTGCTCTCCTCAGACATTAGTTTTCCATAATCTTTGGGCATAAGACGATCAAAAGCTGTAGATGGAGGCTAATTATTTAACAGCTGAAGTATCGACTTGGTGTTGGCAACTAAACTACGCTGGTTTATCCCAAAGATGCATATCCCTATTGTGGTAAAAGTTTCTACCCCTAAAATGCTAGTTTTTCAAGGATTGATCTATTGGGATCAAGCTTTAGGTATTGAGATTCAAGCTATCCCTTGATGAGAATGGGTTTAGTCTGCAAATAATGTTGTGATAAAACTTTGTTGGAAGCAGTGAGCTAAGTGTATTTAGTCATTTCCTATTCAGGCGAATTAGCCTATTGTTGAGCTTTATAGCAAGTTCCAGATTGGATAGCGGTTTGGACTTTGAGGCTATCTCGGCTTGCATACTCTTTTCGGGCTATTCTAGTGATAAGGAAATCGCTTATGTTGCGCTTGCCTCTGCTATCCTGTCAGCAGGACACCATTGAGGTATTTCATCATGTCTAAATTTATACTAGGCCTAAGCTTCATCTTAGGTACCAGCGCTGTTTGGGCACAAGGTAGCTATCCTTATCCAAGCTATCCGACGCCCAATTGGCCGATTCAGTCTGTGCCCAATGCAGGTGCAAGCTATTACCCCGCCCTGCCTTATGGTTCTCCGGTTTATCCTTATGGAATGCAGACCAATCCGCTATCGCCTTATCCTTTTTATCCTTATGCTGCCTATCCTAGTATGCAGCCACCGATGAATTTAGGTGTGCCGAATCCAGCGTCCGTACAGAGTTATCCTTACACTAGCCCTTATGATGCTAATCAACCTGCTAGGCCAGGGCCGAAGCCTGCTCCTGCTCCACAAGCAAAAACAGAGACTAAACCTTGGGGCGATACACGCTATATTTGGCCTGATTTTTATACCGACCAGACTTCTGATATGTGGGATAAGATGATTAATGCACCGCATGATTTAGGTTATATGCCGGGGGGCTGGCGTTTTCCTTCCTTTAGTTCACCTGACCCAGTGACGGTAGGTGATGCGGTAGCGAACCAAGTACCACCGATTGTAGAGGAAGTCCCTAATTTTATGAATTTTACGAATTAAACTAGACAAGTGCTCCACAGAAGAGCACAGACTGACAATGAATTAAATGAACAAAGGAGTAATGGATGAAAGCAGGTCGTTTATGGTTAGGTGGCGTCATGCTGACCAGCTGTTTTGGTGTTTTAAGTGGTTGTACCGCCACGCCACAAAAAGCTGATGAAACAGCCAGTGTCGATAACACTTCCCCTAAGCAAACAACTGAACAACAAACGGTAGTACGTGCACCTGCTCGTCCAGCTCAAGCAGCAGTCGATAATAGGGGGCAACCGCGAAAAGTATCGGCTGCTCAACAACGCTTAGCTCAATTACGTCAATTACGTCAGCAAGAATGGGATCGTCAGCAAGCTCAGAAGCAACAGCAGGCTCGAGCACAGCCGCGTAAACAAGCTGTATATGCGCAAAATCAACAAGGTTCAGGCCCTGTGTCAGTAACTTATGGTGGGAAGGGTGTTGGCAATTACTATGCAACCTCTTTAACCGGCGATTTTGCGGGCGATCCACGCTTATTGTCTTTCATAAATCAAATGTCAGCTCGTGGTTTTAATCGTAACTATCTGCTAGGCGTGTTCTCTCAAGTAAGGAATCGTGATGAGGTGGCGCGTTTATGGGCTAGCCCAGCTTCTGCAAGTAGTCCGGGAGGGTGGTATAGCTATCGTTCTAAATTTGTGACCGCTGCCAATATTCAAAAAGGTACGCAATTCTGGCAGCAATATGCGGGACATTTGCAACGTGCCCATCAGCAGTATGGGGTTGATCCAGCGTATATTATCGGGATTATGGGAGTTGAAACCCGCTGGGGACGGATTTTAGGTAAACACCGAGTCATTGATGCGCTGACTACTTCAGCTTTAACCAATCAACGCCGTAGTGATTTCTTCTTTGAAGAATTAGCTGATTATATGTTGATGACCCGGACTGAGCGAATGGATCCGTTAGCACCTAAAGGTTCTTATGCGGGAGCGATGGGCTATGGACAGTTTATGCCGAGTAGTTTCCATGGCTATGCGGTCGACTTTGATGGTGATGGTGTGAAGGATCTGTGGAATCCAGTTGATGCTATTGGCAGTATCGCTAATTATTTTGCTAAACATGGCTGGAGAAGTGGGCAGGAAGTCGCCGTGCCAGCAGATGTTTCATCAAATGATTATGCGAATGTCCCTGATGGTTTTAAAGTGAAGTACTCACCGGGCCAGTTGGCGCAGATTGGGGTCGCTCCTAAGAATGGCCGTTGGAGTAATACATCAAGGACTCATCTATTAGCCTTATCAACGGTACCGGGTGGATATAAAGAGCCTTGGATTGGTTACAACAACTTTTATGTAATTACTCGCTATAATCACAGTAACTATTATGCGATGGCAGTACACCAACTCGCGAATGCAGTTAAAAATAATGTCGGTGGCGGAAATTAACGATGGAATCCGTTAGTCGTTAAAACTAACTAGATAGTGTGGTTTTAGCTAGACTAAAACCATGCTAAATGATTGTAACTAGCTTGATCTTTATACATTTTTAAAAAAAACGGGGCTTCAATAAGTTTTTCGACTGTATTTTACACAAAATGATTAATATTTAAACAGTTTTGTGCAAAAGAATAGTGTTATTCTTACTGGGCTTAATTTCTACTGTTGCTGATGATGGTTGCCTATGAACACACTCACATTCAGTGAGGCTCGTCATCTTGTGTCCCGCACAGGGCTAGGTGTAGAGTGGGATAGCGTTAAAAAATTGGAGGGGCTGACTCAGGAGAAGGCGGTTGAACTCGTCTTAAACCCTGCGCCTGCACCAATTAGACCAGCGCCCGCCTTTACGCCATGGAACAAGTTGGAGCCGATGCGCGATACAAGCGCTGAAGGTCGTAAAGATGCTTGGTCAATTGCACAAACCGAAGGTAAACGTTTACAAGGTTGGTGGATTGAGCAAATGCTACTAAGTTCGTCGCCGTTTATTGAGCGTATGACTTTGTTTTGGCATAACTACTTTCCTTCCTCTATCCAAAAGACTTTACAGCCAAGTCTGTTATACAAGCAAAATCTGACTTTACGTCAGCATGCCCTCGGAAACTTCCGCAATTTGCTCAAGGCAGTCGCACGTGATCCAGCAATGCTGGTGTATCTAGACGGCTATGAAAATGTTAAGGGACGCCCGAATGAGAACTTTGCTCGTGAATTATTAGAGCTTTTCACTGTTGGTTCGAGCGAATACGGACAAGCGGATGTAAAAGCAGTAGCAAAGGTATTTACGGGTTGGGGCATTGACCAAAGCGGAAGCTATGTTTTTAACTCCGCTCAGCATGATGGTAGTCCGGTGACTGTATTAGGCCGTACGCGTGCTTTTAGTGGTGATGAGCTAATTGACATGCTAGTTGAGCATCCAAGAACTGCAGAGCGCTTAGTTGAACGAGTTTGGCAGCACTTTGTGAGTGGCAATCGTCCTGATCAAAGCACGGTGCAATCTTTAGCCGCACAATTCCGTCGAGCTGACTATGATATTAAAGCTTTGTTGAGAGCAGTCTTTAATAGCCCCCAATTCTGGGCTCCAAGTAATCGCGGTACTTTAGTCAAATCGCCAGTTGAATTATTGATTGGTACAGTACGCATGGCCAATTATCCACGCGAAAGTATCGGTGAAATGGTCAATCTATGTCGATTAATGGGGCAGCAGCTATTTGATCCCCCTAATGTACGTGGCTGGCTAGGAGGGGAAAATTGGATTAGCACACAAACCTTATTAGTCCGTGCTTCCTATTTATCCAAAGTGTCGCGAGGGAATTTAAATCGTCGGGTGGATACAGGTTTACGGCTACCACCACAAAATCAGCAGGAAATGCTGGAGTGGATGTTAGCAGTGCCACCCGTCAATAAAATACCGGATATTCCGGGCAACCGCCGTTTAGCTAATGCCTTAATGCTCGATCCGGCTTTTCAGGTTTCATGATGATAGGTTTGAGTCTGTAGTTAGTGCTTGATAAAAAAATAATAAGTGGGCACTTGTGTAAAATGAGGTTTTGAGGGGTTTTATGAATAGACGTGGTTTTTTGAAGTTGGCAGGTGCTTTACCTGCAGCTGGACTGTTGCCAGAGCTGGCTTGGGCAACCGAACGTAAAACAAAAAATAAGACTGAAGCCAGTGAGAAAGTAAGTTCTAAGTCTAAACGTCAGAAAGCAATAGTGCTGATCAAGTTATCCGGCGGTAATGATGGTTTAAATACGTTGGTACCGCAACGTGATTATGCACAATATGCCAAATACCGCACCCTAGCCAAAGTGCCTGAGCACAAGCTAAGAGAATTTCCACTGGATAATGGCATGTCCGTTAATCCCTACATGTTAAGCCTACGCCGCTGGTGGGAAGCAGGCGAGTTAGCTTGGATTCAAGGCGTAGGTTATCCGCATGGTGTGCTCTCTCATTTCCGCTCTAGTGATATTTGGGAAACAGCAACCAACGCTTTCGAGCACTCCGAAATTGGCTGGTTAGCACAAGTCTTACCGCAATATAAGCAAGGCCTACACGGTATTATTTTAGGCGAAGGCTTAGGTCCAATGGCTGGCAAGGATTGCCACACCATTGCTATGCAAAGCCCCCAAGTCTTCTTGAGCCAAGTGGATTTAGTCTCAGATATTCAACCTATCGATAGGGGGAGTTCTGCCTTAAAGCATGTGGTCAATATTCAGCATCAATTGCATGACGCTGGTCGACAATTGAAAGAAAAAATGTCAAATCCGCAGCATCTCAGTGGGTTTGCAACGAGTGTTTTAGGGCGCAAATTGGAATCAGTAGCGCAAATGATTCTAAATAATGTGGATACGGCGGTCTATAAAGTAGAGCACAGTGGTTATGACACGCATGCTAATCAAATCAATGTACATAATAATCTGCTTTTTGAATTGGCGGCAGCCTTGAATTCTTTCGGTGAAACCATGAAGCAACATGGGCGTTGGGATGATGTTATCGTTCTGACTTATTCTGAATTTGGTCGTCGTGTTCAGGAAAATCGTGGTGGCGGTACTGACCACGGTACAGCTTCGGTGCAGTTAGTTATGGGTGGTCGAGTCTCTGGTGGGCGTGTCTTTGGAGAAAATCCACGTCTGAAGGATTTAGATGGTGATGGCAATCTGTATATGACAACGGATTTCCGCGCTGTCTATGGTACTTTAGCCAGCCGCTGGTTTGGTGTGAATAATCCGTGGTCAGAGTTCGGCTCAGTTCCATTTGTTTGAGTGCAAGCTTTCCTGCATAATCGCCGCCTTGATAGCGGCGTGAGTGCAAAGGACATGTGGTTCAAAAATCTCTATCTGTATAAACTTCAGCAAGCTTTTCCGTTAACGGCAGAGGCTTTGCATGAGCAATTAGCAGCTCGACCTTTTATTCCTTGTTTGAAAGATCAACGTGAAGCTAGTGGTTGGGTTGCACCTTTGGGCAAGCAGGCTGAATCCTTCGTACATGCTGCTAATGGCTATATTTGGGTCAGTATGGCGCATCAAGAGCGGATGCTGCCGTCCTCTGTGGTTAAAGAGGAGTTGGATGAGCGTGTCAGTGAGCTACAAGAGAAAGAAAATCGCAAGCTCAGTAGTCGTGAAAAGAAAGATATGCGCGAGCAGATTGAATTTGAATTGCTCCCACAGGCTTTCACACGAACTCGCCAACTGGATGCTTGGATTGATCCGCATGAACTATGGCTAGTGGTCAATACCTCGTCTTCCACTCAGGCGGAGCGTTTAACTGCGCTATTGCGTAAAGCGATTGACAGCCTACCGATTGCTGCACCTGAGACCAGCAATAGCCCTACCTTCCTAATGACTCATTGGCTCACTGAGGGCGTATTACCCCCTAAATTTGAACTTGGTGAAGAATGCGAGTTGCGTAGCCAAGGTGACGAACAAAGTGTAGCGGTCTTCAAAAAGCATGAATTACTCACGGATGAAGTGAAATCTAATCTAGCCAGTGGCAAGTTGGTTTCCAAATTAATGCTCACTTGGGACAATCGTTTAAGCTTTGTGTTAACTGAGAATTTACAGATTAAACGCCTAAAGTTTTTAGATGTCTTTGATGAGCAATTAGATGAGCAGGATCCACAATCCTATGCAGAGCGCAAAGATATTGAATTTACTTTGATGACTGGGGAAGTGTCACGCTTATTAGCTGATTTGATGGTTTGCTTTAATCCGCCTAAGTCTTAAGCAAGCTGTGTGTGAGGAGGAACTGACAGAGAATGACCCTCCAACGTCTATTTGGGTAGAAACCTCCTCCACCTTCACGTTTCAACCTGAAGGCCATCCTCTGTCAATTCATGCCAAGAGTTTAGTACATCTTAACTAAGTTGCATGACAGTTTTGTTTGAAATGTGAGCATTTCACAGCCTTTTATCGGATTTATCCCTATGCCCGAATTAATTCACTGTAGTTATGAAAAACATGCAGTCGCGATTTTAGAAATTTTTAACCATACGATTGCTCATTCAACGGCTTTATATGAATACCAGCCACGCACCTTGAGCTTTATGCAAGAGTGGTTTGAGGCTAAAGCGATGGCAGGTTTTCCCGTGCTAGGTTTAGTACAAGACGAGCGCTTATTAGCGTTTGCAAGTTATGGACCTTTTCGACCGCATCCAGCTTATAAGTACAGTGTCGAGCATTCGATCTATGTTCATCCTGAGCAGCGTGGACAAGGCTTAGGCCGAAGCTTGTTACAAGCTTTGATTCAAGAGGCGGAGCGACAGAATTACCATCTGCTAATTGGTGGGATTGATGCTCACAATCAAGCGAGTATCGCGCTGCATGAAAACCTAGGTTTTACGCATGCAGGCACTATTCAACAGGCTGGTTTCAAGTTTGGACACTGGCTGGATTTAGCTTTTTACCAGCTAGTTTTAAAAACTCCCGCCCAGCCTGTTGATGGTTAATTAATTTAAGCTGTTTTTGTCAGCACGTTTATAAGCCCACCACATCAAGCCTAAACCCGCTAAAATCATGGGAGTGCTTAGTAATTGGCCTTGAGTGAGCCAGTCAAAAGCCACAAATTTTAACTGGATGTCAGGTTCACGGAAGAATTCAGTAAAGAAACGGAAGGAACCATATAAGGTTAAAAATAAACCAGCAACAGCACCTACGGGACGAGGTTTGCGGGTAAACAACCAGAGCACCGTAAAGAGAACTAGACCCTCAAAAAAGGCTTGGTAAAGCTGTGAAGGGTGACGGGGGAGGGAGTCAACTTGTGGGAAGACCATGCCCCAAGGCACATCCGTGGGGCGACCCCATAATTCACCATTAATAAAGTTACCAATTCGACCTGCGCCTAAACCAATCGGGATCAAAGGCGCTACAAAGTCGGCTAAACTCAGTACACTCAGCTTCCATTTATAAGCGAGCGCAAACATAACTAGGGTAACGCCAATCAAACCACCATGAAAGCTCATCCCACCATCCCATACTTGGAAGAAGGACATCGGATCGCTTAAAAAGGATTTGAGGTTATAGAAGAACATATAACCAACCCGTCCACCGAGCACGACTCCAATCGCCCCCCAGAACATCATGTCGTCGACTTGATCAGGTTTAAATAAGCTACCCGGTTGGCGCGCACGTTGTTTGCCAAGAATTAGAAAGCCTAAAAAACCAATGACATACATTAGCCCGTACCAATGAATTTTCAGTGGGCCAATACTGAGAGCAACAGGATCGAATTGTGGATGCGTTAACATGCTAGCAGCCTTGAGTTATTGTCGAATAGAGCGGTTAGTGTTACACCGAAGGGAAAAATAGTTTAGCCAATTCCGCGCCCGGATCAGGGGCACGCATAAATGCTTCGCCCACTAAGAAGGCATGAACTTGATGCTCACGCATGAGTTGTACATCGGCCTGTGTGTGAATGCCACTCTCCGTCACTAATAAGGTATGACTTGGGACGTCGGCGAGTAACTCTAAAGTGGTATGTAAAGAAGTCGCAAAGCTACGCAGATTGCGATTATTAATGCCAATCAGTGGAGCATTTAAGGGAAGGGTACGTAATAATTCTGCACGATCATGCACTTCAATTAAAACATCCATGCCTAAATCAATAGCGACTGCGTATAAATTCTGCAGCTGTTGATCATCTAAAGCAGACACAATCAATAAAACGCAATCTGCCCCAAGCGCCCGCGCTTCATAAATTTGGTAAGGATCAATAATAAAATCTTTGCGGATCACAGGTAGCGTACAAGCAGCGCGAGCCGCTTGCAGATAAGTTTCATGCCCTTGAAAATAGTGGGCATCGGTCAATACCGACAAACAGGCTGCACCGGCTTGAGCATAGCTTTGGGCTATGGCAGGTGGATCAAAGTCAGCACGAATCACGCCCTTGCTGGGTGAAGCTTTTTTGATTTCAGCAATCACCGCAGCTTGTCCGCCTGCAATCTTAGCGTGCATCGCATTTAAAAAACCACGTACAGGATCAGCACTCGCCGCTAAGTCTTTAACTTGCGCAAGGCTCCGTTGTGCGGAACGTTCGGTTATTTCTTGCTGCTTAGTCTGCAGGATTTTTTCTAAAATATCGGCTTGACTCATCCTAAGTTTCCTTCCTTAAGCCTGCTGAAATTGCTGACTAAAATGTGCTAACTGCTGTAGACGCGCTAAGGCACTGCCATCAGCCATCACCGTTTGCGCTTTTTTAACCCCTTCAGCATGGCTAGTCGCTAAGCCAGCAACATAAATCGCAGCCCCTGCATTGAGGGCTACAATATCACTAGCAGCACTGGGCTGATTGCTTAGCGCAAGACGGATCATGGCTAGGCTCTCCGCAGCAGTGGGCACTTTTAATTCATCAAGCGAGGCGGTACGTAAACCGAAATCTTCAGGATTAAGAGTGTATTCGTGTACTTCGCCGTCTTTCATTTCTGCAATATACGTCGGCGCTGCGATGCTAATTTCATCTAAGCCATCGCTTGAATGCACGACTAAGACATGGCGGCTACCTAGTTTTTGCAAAACTTCAGCGACAGGACGTACCCATTCTTTAGCAAAAACCCCTAGCACTTGATTAGGTGCGCCAGCAGGATTAGTCAGTGGGCCAAGCAAGTTAAATACAGTGCGCATGCCTAATTCACGGCGTGGGCCAATCGCATGTTTCATCGCATTATGATGCTTTTGTGCAAAGAGAAAGCCTACACCGACTTCGTTGATGCAGCGGGCCACTTGTTCTGCGCTTAGCTCCAAATTGATCCCGGCAGTTTCTAGTACATCGGCACTCCCTGATTTACTAGAAACTGAGCGATTCCCGTGTTTAGCAACCCGTGCTCCTGCTGCAGCGGCTACGAAAGCACTCGCCGTAGAAATATTAAAAGTACCTGAGGAGTCGCCACCTGTTCCGCAAGTATCCACTAGGTGGTCACGACTGATATCCACGGGAGTAGCTAATTCACGCATCACACTCGCTGCTGCAGTGATTTCCTCTACCGTTTCGCCGCGCATCCGTAGGCCCATTAAAAACGCGCCTACCTGTGCAGGTGTGGCATGGCCGGTCATAATAATACGCATGGCATCTGTCATTTCGGTCTGAGTAAATGAATGATGCTCACTAAGTTTGCGGATATATTGTTGGAAATCCATACTGTCCTCTACTGCTAAGACTGAGCCAGTCAAGCTACTGGTGCTTTCAGCTATTAGGGCGTGAGTGTACCCAGATAAGCCTAGAATATCTATTAACTCAAAGCTGCTAGGCAGGCTTAATTTTTAGGTCGATTCCCAATGACTCATTAGAACGGCGCTAATTAGACCTACTAGTGAGCCTTAGCTCTAATTTTCAGGAGAAACAAGTCATGCGTATTCAAGCTCAAGACTCAGTATTATTAGTGGTTGATTTACAAAGCCGCTTATTACCCGCCATTCATGAGGGTGAGTCGGTTCTAGCTAATGCTATCTGGTTAGTTGATGTGGCTCAGACTTTAAAAATTCCAGTGCTAGCCACTGAACAATATCCACAAGGCCTAGGTTTGACGGAGGCAAACTTAAGAGCACGCTTACCTGAGAGTGCTATTATTGAAAAAATATATTTTTCAGCGATACCCGAAGGCAAATTACTCAAGCATGCTGATGCACAGCATCAGCAGTGGATAGTAGTGGGAACAGAGGCACATGTCTGTGTACAGCAAACTGTGCTGGATTTACTCGCCCAAGGCTTAGCAGTGTTTGTAGTTGAAGAGGCGGTTGGTTCACGTAAGCCACGCGATAAAGCCTTAGCACTGGAGCGGATGCGCCAGCATGGAGCCGAGATAGTTAGCCGAGAAATGGTGGCTTTTGAATGCTTAGGGCAGGCAAATACGCCGGAGTTTAGAGCAGTCTTGCAGCGGTTTTTACGCTAAATCTATAAAAAAGCCCAGTGACAGACTGGGCTTTAGAGGCTTTAAGACAATAGTTTTCGTTTAGAACGGAATATCGTCATCGAAATCTTCAAAATCATTACGCGCGGGCGCTGAGGCGGGAGCAGGAGAGCGGTTAGAACGGGGTGCGCTACCTCCTTGATTATTGCCGTAGTTGCCCCCCGACATTTCTGCAGGCGGGGCATTAAATTCACCCGTGCTGCTAGCACCCTCAGACCGTCCACCGAGCATTTGCATTTCATCAGCAATGATTTCAGTGGTGTAGCGATCCTGACCGTCTTGGCCTTGCCATTTACGAGTTTGCAAACGACCCTCTACATAAACTTGCTGACCTTTGCGCAAGTATTGTCCAGCGATCTCTGCTAGTTTGTTATAAAAAACCACCCGGTGCCACTCAGTGCGCTCTTGTCTTTCGCCAGAGTTTTTATCCTTCCATTGTTCACTGGTAGCGATACTCACATTAGTAATCGCCCCGCCGCTTGGCATGTATTTGGTTTCTGGATCACGACCTAATGTACCGACCAAAATCACCTTATTAATTCCACGTGCCATGTTCGTTCCTTTCTATGGATATGACTGCTAATTTTACGCGGCTGCCCCTAAAATTGCACGAAGCCCCTGTTCGTCTAGTTCTTTTTTATCGACTTTCAGATAAGCGACTTGCTCATCTGCAACAATGGCGACTTCATAAATACCGCGGACTTTTTCTAGGGCTTGATACATAGCTTCCCAGTTAGTCACAGGGCTAGTGAAACGCACGACTCGACTTGTATAAAAACTGGGAGCTGGCAATTTGAGAGTAAGCAATAACCAGACTGCTGCAACCAAAGCGCTAAACCAAAACACCCCCGCTGCTTGCCAGTGTTGATTCACAAAACCACCGATGACGCCACCTACAAAAATACCTAAGAACTGCGTGCTATTATAAATGCCCATCGCTGTGCCTTTGGTATCAACTGCCGAGTACTTCGCAACTAAGGATGGCTGAATTGCTTCAAGAAAATTAAAGCCTAGGAAAAATAAGGAGAAGGCTGCTAATAAAAAGTATCTACTGCCATAACCTAGGGCTAACAAAATTTCAGCTAATACGAGTAAAGCAATCGCGCCTAGCAGCATGGGCTTAATTTTATGCCGCTTTTCAGCAATGATGATTAAAGGAATAGACCCCATGAAAGCGACTAGAAAAACGGGTAAATACACTTTCCAATGATCAAGCGTCGCTAAGCCTAGCTGATCTTTGAACAGAGTTGGAATGACCAGAAAATTAGCGGTCATGACTAAATGTAAAGCAAAAACCCCAGCATTCATGCGCAAAAGAGCAGGGTTTTTCAAGGCTTTTAACAGATAGTCGCTGATAATTCCGGCATCCCGATGAGCGCGAATATGTAGGGGCGTGGGTACGGCGAACAGCACTAGGAGAATGCCAGTCATGGCTAAGCCAAAGGTAAACCAGAAAATGCCGGACATTCCTGCATGGGTGTAAATAATCGGCCCTAGAATAATCGCTGCCATAAATGACAAGCCAATCGTCATACCGATAAAAGCCATGACCCGCGAGCGATTTTCTTCACGAGTTAAGTCCGCAGCTAGTGCCATCGTAGCAGCCGCCACAGCACCCATGCCTTGTAGTGTTCGCCCAACAATAATCCATTCGATGGAGTTAGCGAGTGCAGCTAGAACACTGCCCAAAGCAAAGACGAGTAAGCCCCCAATAATGACGGGCTTGCGGCCAATACGATCAGAAGCGATACCTAGCGGGATCTGGAAAATAGCTTGGGTTAAACCATAAATGCCAATCGCGATTCCAGCGAGTAAATCCGTTGATCTTGGCAAAGTATGGGCATAAAGCGCAAACACCGGCAGAATCATAAATAAACCCAACATCCGCACGGCATAAACCGCTGAGAGTGAAAAGGCAACACGCCATTCCAAGGCATTCATGGGGTAAGGATACCATCACGTTTTAAAGAGGGCGCTATGTTAGCGCGTTCATAGAGTGCAGCATAGACTATTCCTAAAATGACCTTAGTTAACTTTATTTAATTTAGGATTGAGTGAAAAAACTAGTCTTTTTCGTGGTTTTTAGTAAGAACTAAGTTATTTTAAATTTTATTAAATAATTGATTTTTATTTAAATTATGGCTTTATTTGTCTTTATTAGCATCCTCTAAAATTCCTGTTTCCTCTTGATCTCTCTCAAGGTAAAATATTGCGGTTCGGGTAGTATAGCCCGCCATCTTTAGTTGAGATCCCTAGCCGTTATGAGCAATGTGCAAGTCATTCAGCCAAAAAACGTCATCCAGCCTCGTTCAATCCAAGGCCGTTTCCGTAATTTAAAAACGAGTATTATGGTGCTGGCCTATGCCGTGTTTTTTATCCTGCCGTGGATACGTTGGGAGCGTGCTGTCGGGCCAGACCAGGCCATCATGTTTGATATTCCTAGCCGTCGCTATTATTTCTTTGATTTAGTGATGCATGCGCAGGATGTGTTTTGGCTTACTGCATTACTTTTCTTAGCGGCGGTTTTACTATTTTTTGTCACCACCTTATTAGGGCGGGTTTTTTGCGGCTATTTCTGCTTTCAAACGCTTTGGACGGATGCCTTCCGTTTTATTGAAAAAGCGATTCAAGGCGATCGAGTTGCCCGAATTCGCCTAGAAAAACAAGCTTGGAATCAAGAGAAAATCCTTAAGATGGGTGCGACCCATGCTGCTTGGCTAGCTTTATCCTTGTGGACTGGTTTGACCTTCGTTTTATATTGGGGTGATGCCTTTACCCTGACTAAAGATTTTTTTACAGGTAGTGCACCGGGCGCTGCTTATTTCACTGCCTTTCTTTTAATGACGACGACCTATCTTGCTGCGGGTTGGATGCGTGAATACATCTGCTTGCATGTGTGCCCCTATGCTCGTTTCCAAAGCGTTATGTTTGATCAAGATACGATGATTGTGTCCTATGACCAGAAGCGCGGTGAAGGCACAACAGGGCGGGCAACGCCGATTAAAGATTTACGAGATCGCGCGGTACGTCAAGCACAAGGGCATGGTGATTGTGTCGACTGTGGCTTATGTGTGCAGGTGTGCCCAACCGGCATTGATATTCGCGATGGCTTGCAGATTGCCTGTATTCACTGTGCCTTATGTATTGATGCTTGCGATAGCATTATGGATAAATATCAGTGGCCGCGTGGTTTAATTCGCTATACCTCGGAAAATGCCCTAGAAGGGAAGAAAACTCATTTCTTTAAATTACGTACGATTGGCTATGGAGTAGCGACCTTATTGGCAGCTGCGTATTTAGTCTGGAGTATTTCCAGTACAAAGATGCTAGAGGCCACTGCAGTGCAAGTCCGTAGCCCGCTTTATGTTGTATTGTCCGATGGTGGCATACAAAACAGTTACGAAGTGAAGATCAATAATAAAACTCAGGCCGCTGCAACTTACCGGATTAGTCTGGCTAATTTAGAGGGTGCTAGTTTATCGCTCGGACAAGTCGATCCAAATAACATCATACTGGCACCTGATAGCAGTATCCGCGTGTTTGCTAAGGTCAAACAGCCTGCTTCAGCACGGACAGGGAGTAAGCGTAATCAAGAGTTCCAGTTTAAATTAGAGCCAACGAGCGGAGAGGTCACTGATCCTGTTATTATCCCCTCTCAATTTATGATGCCCTAAGGAGCAAGGCCTAGGATTATGGAGAATTACAGTTTACTAACGACTTTAGGCACTGGAGTATTCGCCTCCTTTGCTTTGTTTTTCCTGTTTTATCTGGGTTTAAAATGGAATAACAAATTAGCCGCGTTAGTAACCATTTTACTCGTGATGGGTATTTACATTCCCTTAGCGGCTACGCATTGGGCAGGTGTGGATGTATTTGCCATTCACTTTGCCTTCTTTGTGATGAGTGGGTATGGCTTGGGGATTATTACCAGCCATCGGAGTAATCGGCAACGTTTAGAGGCCAAGCTTGGACAGGGCACGGAGCAACCGAAAAAAGCTTGGTTTCATTGGGCACCCGCGATTATTGTCGTGTTCTTCCTGACCCTAGCTGTCGTGGATGGCATTATTATTACCTTGGCTAACAAAGGTGCGAGCAGCGAATTTATGTCACGCTTTTTACCTGAGCCACGTTTTTCAACGGGAGCAGTAACTTCAGTGTTTCCGGGGGCTGTGCCCAATGATTTTAAAGAAAAGTATGCACAATTTAACCAGCATTTAGACCAGCTTGAAGTGCAAAAAGAGCGGGGCTGGCAGGTGAAAAATGGCTGGCAGCAAACGCCACGCATGGGTAAACCGGTCATGTTTAGCATTAATGTGCTAGATAAAAATGGGCAACCTGTCACGGGTGCTACGGTGGAAGTGAGTTTTTTAAGGCCTGCAGATAAGTCCAAGGATAAGCATTTTAACTTGCCAGAAAGTAGCTCTGGTACATATGGACAAAGTGTTGAATTGGATGAGCCGGGTTCATGGACTGTGGTTTTGCGCATCCAGCGGGGTGATGAAGTGCATGAGGTCAAAGGTACTACCCAAGTTTCTGCCCTCGCTGGCTAAGTGATGGCTAAACCTGAAGCTTTTAATCGCGTAGCAGCTTGCTTTCATTGCGGTTTGCCGATACCGGCTGGAGCTAGTTATCTTGTGACGATCGAAGGCCAAGAGCAGTCGATGTGCTGTTCGGGCTGCCAAGCGGTAGCTGAAGCCATTGTCGCGAATCAGCTCACTGATTTTTATAAATTTCGTACTGATATCAGCTCGCGCCCCGAAGATTTAATTCCTGAGCAACTCCGTAATTTGCAAGTCTACGACAGTGTAGATTTGCAACGCTCTTTTGTGCGTGAAACATCGGGCAACGTGCGTGAAGCTTCGCTGATTCTTGAAGGGATTGTTTGCGCAGCCTGTGTTTGGCTAAACGAGCGGCATGTTAAACAGTTGCCTGGCGTGCTGGATTTCCGAGTCAATTATTCGACCCATCGCGCTACTTTACGTTGGGATACCAGCCAACTTAAGTTAAGTGCTGTTTTACAAGCCATCAGCGAGATTGGTTATCATGCCCATCCTTTCGATCCCGGACGCTTAGAATCCTTACAAAAGAAAGAAAAGTCAGCTGCTTTGCGGCGGATTGCGGTTGCTGGTTTAGGGATGATGCAAGTCATGATGGTCGCAGCCGCCATGTATATTGGTGCTGTTTCTGACATGGATTTGCAAATGCGCGATTTCCTACGTTGGATCAGTTTAGTGATGACAGTGCCTGTGGTGTTCTATTCAGCACGTGTCTTTTTCCAATCAGCTTGGCGGGATTTGCGACGTGGCCGGTTTGGCATGGATGTGCCAGTGTCCATCGGTATTGGTATTGCCTTTACTGCCAGCGTTTGGGCTACGGTCATGGGGGGTGGGGAAGTCTATTTTGATTCAGTGACTATGTTCACTTTCTTCCTGTTGACAGGGCGCTACTTAGAAATGAATGCCCGCCATAAAGCAGGGCAGGTCGCAGAAGCACTAGTCCGCCTCATGCCAGCGACTGCTACTTTATTGAAAGAAGGTGAGCAAGAACTTGTACCCGTTAGTCAATTAGTGAGTGGTGATCGAGTTCTGATTAAACCTGGGGAGATTGTACCTGCAGATGGGGTGGTCTTGGAGGGTGCTAGTAGTACCAACGAGGCTCTTTTGACTGGTGAAAGTTTGCCTTGTCGTAAACAGGAAGGCGATAACTTAGTTGGCGGTACAGTCAATATTGAAAGTCCCTTAATTATGCAAGTCAGTCAAGTCGGTGATCAGACCGTATTGGCGGCGATTATTCGTTTACTCGAACGTGCCCAAGCCGAAAAGCCTGAACTTGCTCGTTTAGCTGAAAAAGTTTCCTCGCGCTTTGTGCCACTCATTTTGTTAACCGCTGCTGCCGTTTTTTCTTATTGGCACTACCATCAGCCCAGTGAGGCTTTTTGGATTGCTTTATCAGTTTTAGTCATTACCTGCCCTTGTGCTTTTTCTTTAGCCACACCGACCGCTTTAACCGCCGCCACTGGGCTATTGACCTCAAAGGGCGTGCTGACGACGCGTGGACATGCATTAGAAACACTTGCGCGTATTGATGAGCTGATTTTAGATAAAACTGGCACTTTGACCTATGGACAATTAGCGGTTGTCGATTTTAAAGTTTTGGGTGAGGTATCTGAGGAAGCTTGTAAATCCTTAGCTGTGGGCTTAGAGCAGGCGTCTGAGCATCCTGTGGCTAAGGCGATTCTGCAGCTCAACCAAAATCCTCATACGCTTAGCCAACTGAGTTCAGAGCCTGGGCGTGGTGTACAAGCTTATTGGCAAGGGGAGTGCTATCGTTTAGGCACTGCGCAGTTTGTAGCCGACTTAACCCAAACGGAGTTACCGGCTGCTATCTCTCTAAACTCGACTGATTCCCAAGTATTTTTAGGTTCAAGTACTGCTTGGTTGGCAGAAATTACTTTAAGGGATCAAATTCGAGCAGGTGCCAAAGAAGCGATCCAAGAGCTAAGGGAAGCGGGCATTCATATTAGTTTGCTAAGTGGTGATCAGCCAGCCGTTGTGCAACAAGTTGCAGAACAGTTAGGCATTAGTAAGGCTTTAGGCGGACAACTACCCGATGATAAATTAGCTTATGTAAAAACTTTGCAAGCTCAGGGCAAAGTAGTCGCGATGGTTGGGGATGGGGTGAACGATGCTCCGGTCCTAGCAGGTGCTGCTGTTTCAATCGCGATGGGAAGTGGTTCGCAATTAGCACAAGCTAGCGCTGATATGGTCTTGCTTTCAGAAAATTTACAGCAGTTGCCGTTTGCGATTAAAACCTCCAGACGTATGCAAACGATTATTAAACAAAACTTCGCTTGGACGATTGCTTATAATCTTTTAGCTATCCCTTTAGCTGCGACAGGTTTAGTTGCACCTTGGATGGCAGCGATTGGTATGTCAGCCAGTTCTTTAATTGTGGTGTTGAATTCACTGCGCTTGAAACATTTTTAGGTGGGTTACCATGGAAGCCTTATATATGCTGATTCCGATAGCGATTGGAGTCATGATTGTGGTAGTAATTGCCTTTATTTATACGGTGCGTAGTGGTCAATACGATGATCTAGAAGGGCCTGCCTATCGCATTTTGATGGATGATGATGATCCGCGTATTCCTCATCAGCCGAGTACTAACTTGAACAAAACCAGTCAAGGTTCGAGTAGTAACGACCAAAACGTGTAAAAATCATCCAGTTCGTACTCAGTCTTCTGCCTCTTATCAAAAAAATTTGCTTTAACCATGAGAACTACTCCTGTTTGCACAGATTTGTTCTATCCTAATGATAGTATTTGTAGAGTTGTTGATAGAGATATTTTATAAACTGGTATTTTTTATCGTCGAATTAAACGGTAATATCCGGTAATGGATGACCGGTACAGAAGTTCAGGGAATAGTGAGATAACCCCCCTCATACCTGACCTAAGCAGTGTCACTAACAAGGAGAATAGTTCTAAATGTCAGACAGAAGATTACAAGTCTTCCACGCGGTTGCCCGTTTGCTTAGTTTCACCAAAGCAGCTGAAGTGCTTCACATGACCCAGCCTGCTGTGACCTTTCAAATCCGCCAATTGGAAGAGCAGTTTGATACCCGCCTGTTCGATCGCACCCATAATCGCGTCACCCTCACTGAAGCCGGTCAAGTGGTTTATGAGTATTCAGAAAAGATCTTCGATTTGTATAGCGAAATGGAAAACGCTATCCGCGAAATGACCGATGATATTAGTGGTTCGCTCACGATTGGAGCGAGCACGACGATTTCTGAATATATGTTGCCTTCCTTATTAGGTGACTTTAAATCTAAAAATGCCGACATCAAGTTGCGTTTACGAGTCTCTAATACTGAAGGCATCGTTTCCATGGTGGAAAACAATGTGATCGATTTAGGGGTCGTTGAAGGGCCGGTCACTAATAAAAACTTGTTAGTGGAAGTATGCCGCACTGATGAGATGGTAGTGATTTGTCCACCTAGTCATGAGTTGGCGAGCTTGGCTAAAGTGACTGCCAAGGATTTAGTTAAATATTCTTTGATTTGTCGCGAAGAAGGCTCTGGCACGCGCGAAGTGATGGTCGACTATTTATTTGCTCAAGGTGTAGATAAGCATGCAGTGAATAATTGCTTAGAGCTTGGTAGTCCTGAAGCGGTCAAGGGTGCGGTGGAAGCTGGGATGGGTGTTTCAGTCGTTTCTAGTGCCAGCATCAGTAAAGAGATAAAATTAGGTTCTTTAGTCTCTAAGCCGCTTGACCCACCCTTAACACGTGATTTTTCTTTTGTACGTCAACGCCAAAAGTTTAAAGTTCCAGCGATGGAAGAGCTATTAGATTTTGCGCGTGTTTATTGTCAGCGTACTAAAAAAGCGGACGATTAATAAGTTCGATTTGAGTTTAAGCGCTTGCTGAAGCAGCATTGTTGAGATAAGTCAAACATGTTACCGACATTAGGGCAGGGTAGCAGTACTCCGCAAGAAAAACGTCTACGCAGTCTATTTCGTGAGTTAAACACCCATGATCAGGCAAGTTTGCTTAAATTTGCTGAGTTTCTTGTCAGTAACTCGTCTGAAATAAAGGTCGAGCAAGTTTGTCCTGAGCCAGAATTATTGGAGCGTCCGGCTACGGAAAGTGTTGTGAAGGCTATTAAGCGTTTAAAAGCCAGTTATCCTATGCTTAGTCCAGATGCATTGCTTTCACCTACCTCTGATTTAATGGCCGCCCATATGATTAAAGGGCGGCCAGCGACAGAGGTGATTGATGAGCTAGAACAGATTTTTGCTCAACAGTATCAGCAGTTCAAAGCAAATTGGCCGCCGCGGCTTTAAACGTATCAGCATGCTCGTCTAATTGAGCGGCGGTTAATAAAAAGATACCATCTCCGCCGCGCTCAAATTCCAGCCATTGGAAAGGGACTTCTGGATAAGCTTCAGTGAGTGCGAATTGACTGTTGCCAACTTCAACAATCAAAATACCCTGATCGCTCAAATGTTCCCGAGCATGCGCTAAAATACGATGGGTAATATCTAAGCCATCGACGCCTGCTGCTAGGCCGAGTAGCGGTTCATGTTGAAATTCGCTGCTCATTTCGGCGATTTCGGCAGCATCCACATAAGGCGGATTACTCACAATCAAGTCGTAACGCTTATCAGTTAAATTAGCAAATAAATCCGATTCAATCGCTTGTACATGTGCTTGGAGGCCATGACGCTCTATATTGATCTTAGCCACTGCAAGCGCATCTGTTGAAATATCACTAAGATCTACTTCAGCCTGTGGAAAAGCATAAGCGCAGGCAATACCAATACAACCGCTGCCGGTACATAAATCTAAGACCTGCGCTACTTGTGTTTCATCTGTCCATGGATAAAACTGTTTTTCTATTAACTCCGCAATCGGCGAGCGTGGCACTAACACCCGTTCATCCACATAAAAAGGTAAGCCTGCAAACCAAGCTTCATTGCTTAAATAAGCGGCAGGTTTACGCTCAATAATTCGGCGCTCTAAAATATCTAGTACCTTTTGCTTTTCAGCTTGCGTCAGCTGACTGGCGAAATACAACTCAGGGGTATCAATAGGCAAATGCAAGCTATGCAGAACTAAGTAGGCTGCCTCATCCAAAGCAGAGGCCATGCCGTGCGAAAAACTTAACTCCGCTGCGCGAAATTGGCTAGCTCCCCAACGGATAAAATCAAGAATGCTAGAGAGTTCAGTGAGAGCTGGCTGCGCCATCAAGTATATTCCTTTCGACTAAATTGCCGTATCATCCAGCATTTATTAGCTATTTGCCAAGCCCAATGCCGCTATCTGATTACTTAAAAGCCTGGCCGCTGTATCCGCTGCCACATCATGCGATTTCGCGCCTCGTTTACCGTTTAACTCGGCTGGAGTCTAAATGGACTCAGCCTGCGATTCGCCAGTTTATCAAAGCTTTTAAGGTCAATATGAGTGAGGCTGAACAACCAGAGCCAAGTGCATATAAGACCTTTAACGCTTTTTTTACCCGTAGTCTAAAGCCTGAGTTACGCCCTATTGCTACAGGAGCTCGAGTACTAGCAAGCCCCGTGGATGGGAAAATCAGCCAAGTTGATGTGATTCGCTCGGGGCGTATTTTCCAAGCGAAAGGTTTTGACTATTCGGTGTTGGAGTTATTGGGAGGTGATGCCGCGCGTGCTGCGCCATTTCTAGAGGGTCAATTCACGACCATTTATTTATCACCTCGTGATTATCATCGTATTCATATGCCCTTAGCAGGTCAATTACTGGAGCAAGTCTATGTGCCAGGGCGTTTATTTAGCGTAGCAGGGCATACCGTGCGTACCATTCCGCGTTTATTTGCGCGTAATGAGCGGGTGGTAGCTATTTTTGAGACTGAATTTGGCAAGATGGCACTAGTTTTAGTGGGCGCGATTAATGTAGCTGCAATTGAAACTGTTTGGGCAGGCTTAATTACACCGCCTAATCAAGCGAAGATTCGGGTTGAGCATTATCCACAGATCAACTTAGCTAAAGGCGCAGAGATGGGACGCTTTAATATGGGCTCTACGGTCATTGTCCTTTTAGAAAAAGGCAATTGGAATTGGGGGAAAACTCAAGCTGATCAAATGGTAAAAATGGGGATGCAGCTGGCGGAACTGCCTGACTAAGGATAGCCTCGCAAACTTCCACTAACGCGCTACACTCTAAGGGAATGAATTAAAATAACATGGAGTGTTATGATGCAAGTTCCACGGATCGGGAGCTTAGCTAGCTACTTTGGTTTAGCGCTAAGTTTAGGGTTACCCTCAGTCAGTTATGCAGTAGGCTCGCTCAGTACGCCACTATATCAAGCTCAAAATACAGATTTAACTGGACGCAATTTTGAAGGAGTGAATTTAAGCTTAGCTGATTTCACCCACAGCAAACTCAGCGGTGCCAGTTTTAAAAATGCAAACCTTGATTATACCAATCTAAGCTTGGCCGATTTGAGCCATACTGATCTTACCAATACCTCGTTAAAGTTAGCCTTGATTGAGTTTACCAATTTTACTTCAGTGAAAGGTTTGAGTGTGGAGCAATTGAAGGAAGCTTGTGTAACAGAAATTGACCCTGAGGCTGCGGATCAATTGGGTTTTGATTTAGCCAGCTATCAGGCTCCTAGTGCTTGTTTACTGTGGGAACATGTGCCGCGCGGTTAGCACTGCTATGTATAGCTTGCTTTTCTGCTATCATGCCGGGCGCTAAATGATTAATGAGAGACTGCCCAATGAAACCCTATCAACAAGCTTTTTTAGAATTTGCCTTACAGCAAGGCGTGTTGCGCTTTGGTGAATATACTTTGAAGTCAGGACGCATTAGTCCTTATTTCTTTAATGCAGGCTTATTTCAAACCGGTTCAGCTTTAAGCCGTCTTGGCCAGTTCTATGCACAAGCCATTGTTGAATCGGGTATTCAATTTGATATGTTGTTTGGGCCTGCTTATAAAGGCATTCCCTTAGCTGCTTCAGTCGCTATTGCTCTCTATGAGCAACAAGGCTTGGATTATCCTTACGCCTTCAATCGTAAAGAAGCCAAGGATCACGGCGAGGGTGGGACGATTGTTGGGGCAGCTCTAAGAGGGCGAGTGTTGGTAATTGATGATGTGATGACGGCAGGGACTGCGATTCGTGAAGCTGCTGCCATTGTTGCTGGACATGGGGCAGAATTAGCGGGTGTGGCAATCTCTTTAGATCGACAAGAACGCGGTCAGGGGAGTTTATCAGCAGTACAGGAGGTGCAAACCCAAATGGGCGTACCGGTGATTAGTATTGTAGGTTTAAATAATGTGATTCAACATGTACAAGAACAAATTGCCGAACCCAAGCTCTTAGCAGCAATTCAAGCTTATCGTCAGCAGTATGGAATAGAGGCTTAGATTTGAAGCTAGCTTCCTGTTAAATGGCAGGAAGCTTGGCAAACTATGAAGAGTGCTGCGAACTAAGCGAGCTTTACAGCAAATTATGACGTTTTAATTTGGTACGTAGAGTAGCGCGATTAATCCCCATGCACTGAGCTGCACGTGATTGGTTGCCATGTGTATAACGCATCATGATTTCTAACATTGGACGCTCGACTTCATCCACCACCAAGCGATAAATGTTGCTGGCTTCGTGATCGCCTAAGGTATCAAGATACTCTTGCAGAGTACGTGAGACCGTTTCAGAGAGTGAAGAGTCTAAAGAGCGAGTTGCTGTATTCATTATCTTGTAACCTTTAATTATATGGAGCCCTTGTGCAGCATTTATTCCTAATTGCAATGACTGCAGTTAGCTGTACGGGACACGATTGTAAACATACTGTGTTTATAACCTGACTCACTGGTTGTCCTGTCCAGATGCCATCCGTTGTGGTCCTTCACGAGGAGGTCAGCATCCACGCTGTAAAAGTCATGTATAGCCCTGATGCTTTGAGCCACAAGCTTAGTCTTAGATTCTAAATTAAGTGATAAGTTCTTAGTGTTGTTCTTAATCTAGGCCTTAAAACTTAAGGGCTTTGCTCATCAGATACTCAGCATGCGTATGAGTCATTAAAGACTTTCTTAAACTTTTCTAGTGCTTACGCTTCAAATTCTACTTTTTAAGTTTGTTAACAATCCTGAGGTGGGTAGTCACGCAAGAACGGGCTACTCGAAATAGCTAACAGTCATTAATTAGCACGAATTTTTAGCAAAATAATCACCAGAAACCACTTACTAAACGCATAAGCTGACTAAAAGAGTACCACGGTCTAGAAATTATTCATGAAATGCTGGATAGGCGTAGATTTTAGACAGATGAATGGACTTGAAGCGAAGATTGAGCAGCTGAGGGCTTAGCTGCTAATTTGCTTATAAAACAGGCATTCTACTTTAGACTAGCGTGTACTAGACTTGCTTTAAGTTTTAAGGCTCCGTTTTACTCAGATCAGTATTGGTCTGTTCTAGATTAATAGATAGCGTGCTATCGGATTCAGAAGAAGCCGTCGGGGGCTTCGACTCTTTATCTTTAGCTTCTTTTTCTTTACGTTCGCCATGAATTTTTTTCTCTATTTCTTTAAAACGATCCTCCTTGCCTTCGATAATTAAAGTATCGTCTACTTGTAAAATCATATCTGGCGATGGCTGATCACCCCGAATGTCACCGCGTTTGAGTGCTTTTAAAGTAATCCCCATACTTTCTAAATTTAAATCAGCTATACGCTTACCAATCGCCTTGTCCGTCTCTAATAGCACAATACTATGTAAGAAAGTTTCGGATTTGCTAGTGGCTTTTTGCGGACTGCCATGGAAAAAGCTTTTGAGTTGCTTATAACCTTCAATGCGAATCCGCCCCACTACTTGTTCAATTTCTTCATTAGGCAAATCTAATTTTTCCAAGACCCGCTGTGCCACCATCACACTCGCTTCAAGTGATTCTGGTAATACTTCGGTAGCACCCAGTTGGATAAAAGCTTCTAAATAAGTATCGTCACGCGCACGCACTACAATCGGAATATTTTTATTCTTTTTGCGGGCTGCTTCAGTAATTTGCTTAGCAATTTCAGCATCAACGATGGTAATTACCACTAAGCGCGCGCGTTGAATGCCCGCCGCCATTAAAATTTCAGTACGGCTCGCATCGGCATAATAAACACTTTCGCCTGCCTCCCAAGCTTCAGTGACAATTTTAGAATCTAATTCTAAACCAAGATAAGGCACTCCCTGTTCCTCAAGAAGGCGGGCTAAACCTTGACCAACACGGCGATAACCGCAAATAATGACATGATTCTCGATTTCCTTGACTTCTTGGCGAAAGGCATGGGCGTCTTTGTAGCGTTGGCGCAAATAACTGTCACTGAGTAATTTGCGTGTTACTTTGTCATTAGAACGAATAATCAGTGGAGCAATTGCCATACTAATTACAATGGCAGCTAAGTCAGCTTGCACTTCATCGGCAGTCAATAAGCCATAACTCAAAGCTAGGGAGAGAAGCGCAAACCCAAACTCTCCCCCTTGGGCGAGTACTAGGCCGGTACGCACCGCGACCCCTTTGTTATCCCCAAATAAACGCACTAAAGCACCAATTAAAATGGCCTTAAAAACCACCATGCCCAACAATAGCCATAGAATCGATAACCACAAGTCTGGTAGAACAGCGAGATTAAGCTTGGCTCCAACCGTAATAAAGAACAGCCCCATTAAAATGTCGCGGAAGGGTCGAATTTCAGTTTCAATTTGATGCTTATATTCAGTTTCACTCAGGAGCATACCGGCTAAGAAAGCACCCAAAGCCAAGGACATACCCAAGGATTGCGTGATCCAAGCTGAGGTTAGCGCTACCAGTAATACGGTGATATTGAATAATTCGACGGATTGCGCATGCGCTACTTTTTGGAATAAGGGTCTTAAGACATAGTGGGCGGTTACCAGCATTAAGGCCAAGACTAAGATATTCCCGAAGGCATTCAGAGCCATGACAATAAAATCAGGGTCAGCAGCAGTGTTAGTACTTAATAAGGGAATCGCAATAATAAAAGGGACGACAGCAATATCTTGAAACAGCAAAATACCAAGAGCCAATTGCCCATGTCGCTCATGCATTTCACCTTGATCTGTCAGCTGTTTGACAACAATAGCCGTTGAGGATAAAGCCATAGCACCAGCTGCTACGACGGCACCTTGCCAGCTGACATTCAAATAGTTCAGCAGAATAAAGCCAATTAAAGTGGAGAAAAGCATTTGCAAACCGCCTAGCCCTAAGACGGTACGGCGCATAGCCATAAATTGGCTGACAGAAAATTCTAGGCCAATAGCAAACAGCAGGAATACAACACCTACTTCAGCCATGAATTCGATAGAAGAATTCTCAGGTAGCCAGCCTAAAGCATTTTCACTACTGAGAGCACCGACTAGTAAATAACCCAGAATGGGCGGCAGCTTGAAAGTGCGGAACGCAGCCACAGAGGCTACTGACATCACCAATAGCAATAGAATGCCTTGTAGCAGGTTCGTACTATGTTCCACACTGCCCTCGTGTGTTAGTGGTTATTTTTTCCCAGCGACAAACTTCATCAAACGTTTTTTCTTATGAATCTGGCGAGGTGTTAAATTATTACGCTTACCTTCGAAGGGATTCTCGCCAGTTTTGAATTCGATTTTGACTTGAGTGCCAGTTAATTTCAAAGTCTTATGGAAATAATTAATTAGATAGCGCTCATAAGCCGGTGGAACTTTATCGGTTTGATTTCCGTGAATGACCACTAAGAAAGGATTACTCCCGCCTTGATGGGCGTAACGCAGTTTGATGCGGCGGCCACTGACTAAAGGTGGCTGATGCATTTGCACTGCATTTTCTAAAATACGAGTTAAGCGGGAAGTTGGCACTTTCAGCATAGCCGAGTCATAAGCTGCATGAATCGATTTGTACAATAAGCCAACACCCGTTCCATGTAGAGCAGAAATAAAATGTTTCTCAGCAAAATCTAAGAAAGGTAATTTAACCTCAAGCTGACCTTTAATTCGGTCGCGCTCATCGCTCTCCAAGCCATCCCATTTATTGATAGCTAAAACCAAAGCCTTACCTGCATCCAGAATTAAACCTAACAGGTGTGCATCTTGATCAGTGACGCTATCATGCGCATCCACGAGCATAATCACGACATGCGCTTCACGAATTGCATCTAAAGTCTTGATAATGCTGAATTTTTCAATGGTTTCATTAACTCGACTACGACGGCGAACACCAGCCGTATCAATCAAAGTATACTGTTTACCGTCACGCTCGAAAGGAATAAAAATACTATCACGCGTCGTGCCCGGCTCATCATAAGCAATGACCCGCTCCTCGCCAAGGATACGATTGACTAAGGTGGATTTACCCACATTGGGTCGCCCTACGAAAGCAATCCGAATCGCTTGTTCTTCACCTTCTATAGGTTCAAGACTCTCATCGATCTCATCAGCAGGAAAGTGGCTTAGAATGTCATCCATCATGGAGCTAACGCCACGACCATGTACGGCTGCAATGCTATACACTTCAGAAAAACCTAAGCCATAAAATTCGGCGGCGGCTTGGTCAGGATCAACCCGATCCGTTTTATTAATTATGAGAAAGACTGGCTTGCCCGTTTCGCGTAGCTGTTGGGCGATGTACTCATCACCGACATTC
This sequence comes from Thiothrix sp., assembly GCA_008015155.1. Taxonomy (GTDB): domain Bacteria; phylum Pseudomonadota; class Gammaproteobacteria; order Thiotrichales; family Thiotrichaceae; genus Thiolinea. The sequence continues at coordinate 36,000 of SSFA01000009.1, read as the reverse complement.
AAGCCTTGTTTACCATCGACAATAAACATCATGGCATCCGCTTCGGCGACTGCTGCTAGTGTCTGGCGTGCCATTTGCTCATCAATGCCTACGTCTTCGCCGCTTAAACCGCCGGTGTCAATTACTAAATAATCGCGATCGAACATCTCACCTGTACCGTATTTACGGTCACGCGTTAAGCCAGGGAAGTCTGCAACTAACGCATCCCGTGAACGTGTTAGGCGATTAAAAAGGGTAGACTTGCCTACATTCGGGCGTCCAACAAGAGCAAAAACCGGTCTCATGTACTCATCATCATTTCAGGGCATGAGCCGCTAAGACGCCACTCTTGCCAAAAGTATAAATCACCTGACCATCACTGACCGGCGGAACTGTATAACCAGCGGTATCACCCTGTAGACGTGCTACCATTTGACCATTACTGGTATTAATCCAATGCAAATAACCTGCATAATCACCCAGCACTAAGTAGTTGCCTACAATGGTGGGAGCTGTGGGGCTACGGCGTTGCAGATCATCCATTTTCCAAATAGGTGCGCCACTTTGGGGATTAATCTTCCAAAGATTGCCTTCAACATCGGTACTGTAAAGGCCATTCGCATCGGCATCCACCCCCGCGTAACTGGAATAGGGCTGTGACCAACCTAAGGCGCCATCTTGTAAACGAATACCAGCAATTTGTCCATTGTAGCTAGCGGCAAAGAGGGCAGAGCCCACTTGTTTAATCCGGCCGTCGACATCAATGATTTTATCCAAATCACTACTGCCACGTGGTACGGAGAGAATGGCTTCCCACAGACCTGTACCAGTTTCTAAGTCAAAAGCAGTCACTGTACCATTATCAAAGCCAGCGATTACCGCACCGCTAATAATGACGGGAACGCCTGCGCCGCGTAACGATAAGGAAGGGGTTTCGCGAATTTGTTGCCAGACGATTTCCCCAGTTTGGGTCGATAAACCGCTTAATTGGCCATTACCTGTGCGGAATACAACACGACCTTTACTGGCTGCTGAAACAGACAAGACTTCACTATTCAGGTGTTCAATCCAACGCACTTTGCCAGTTTGGCGGTCTAAAGCAATTGCGCTACCCTCACTTGTACCTAAAAAGACTAGCCCCTCGCCACCATTCACACCACCGGTGATTTCTTCACTGATTGGAGTTTTCCAAAGAGAAGCACCAGTACGCTTGTCCCAAGCACTAGCTGAGCCGCCACCTGCTACGACCACCAGTGCTTCGTCCACATAAGGGTATAAGCGTACATAAGCTTTATCACTACTGCCGGTGCTGGCCTTCCATAAAGTTTGAGCATTTGCAGTGGCTTGAATCGCTTTTAATTCTTTCGGTGGATTCGGATCTTTAGCAGGCATAATGCTGGAAAAGCTGCTACAAGCCGCTAAGCTTGCTGCTAAAAACAGACCAGTAATGAGTGTGGCTAAAGATCTCATGGACGCGCTTAGGCTCCCTTACCTAGATTGTCGAGCTTAATTTTTATCAGTTCGCTAGAATTATTTTTCGCAGCTAGAATAGCACGTTCATAAGCTTTACGCGCCTCCTCTGTTTTCTTTTGTGCGCTATAGATATCGCCTTTAAGCTCTTCCAAGACTGATTCGTAGGAAGCGCCATAAGTTTGATTCGCTAATTGCAAGGCTTCGTCGTATTTGCCCGCAGCTGTTAAAACTCGCGCTAAGCGCACAGAGGCCACATTTTTTAAGTCAACATCTTTAGTATTATCAATCGCCCAGCGCAATGCAGTAATAGCTGGTTCATATTCACCTTTTTCGGCATGCTTTTTAGCAGTTTCTAAGGAAGCTAAAGCTGCATAAGGAGATTTTGGATAGTCGGTTTGTAGGGTTTGAATATTTTTTGCGGCCACGGCATCGTCTGCTGTAGTTTGCACGCTACTATATAAAGATGATGCGCCTTCCATCGTTTTGATCTGATATTTTTGCCAGTATTCCCAAGCGAATAGAGCAGCAATCGCTAAGGCAATCCCTGCAATTACAGAAATTCCATTTTCTTTCCACCATGCCTTAATATCCTCGGCTTGTTCTTCATCAGTCTTATTATAATCAAGCATGTTCTAACCCCTTTATCCGGATACTTCTAATTAATTATGGCGTGTTTCATTAAGCTGATTTGCTAAAAATTGGCTCAGCTCAGAGAGTTTCACGCTGATCTGCGCTGCTTGTGCATCGTGCATAGGTTTGAAGCCAATACTTGAAGCGGCCAATTCTTGTTCACCTAAAATCAAAGCATAGTGCGCACCTGATTTATCAGCTCGTTTCATTTGGGCTTTAATACTGCCACCACCAGCATTTACTTGCAGCTTAAGTTTTGGTAATTCACTACGCAATTGTTCAGCTAGCACTAGACCTGCAGCGCTGGCCGCTTCACCAGCTAATACCAAGTATAAATCAGGCGCAGCGGCAGCTAAGGCTTGTTCTTGCACTTGCATGAGCTCCAACAAACGCTCCATACCCATCGCAAAACCGCAGGCGGGTATTTCTTGTCCACCTAGTTGACTTACTAAGCCGTCATACCGGCCACCTGCACAGATAGTACCTTGTGAACCTAATTCTTCAGTGATCCACTCAAACACTGTACGCGTGTAATAATCTAAGCCACGGACTAAGCGCGGATTAATTACATATTGAATGTTTAGTGCATCTAGCATTTTGCAAAGCTCTTCAAAATGCTGTTTAGAGTCCGCATCTAAATAGTCATGTAAGCTCGGCGCTGCATCAGCAATCGGGCGCGTAGCAGGATGTTTGGTGTCTAGAATTCGCAGAGGATTAGTATGCAAACGTTGCTTGGCTTCTTCATCTAGCACATCTAAGTGTGCGGAGAAATATTCAATTAATTTCTCACGATAGATGGCACGTGAAGCTGGTGTACCTAAGGAGTTGAGTTCAAGACGTACATTTTTTAAGCCAAGTTCTTGCCAAAGCCGTGCACTCAACGCAATTAATTCAACATCAATATCAGGGCCATGAATCCCAAAAGTTTCTACCCCAACTTGATGAAACTGGCGATAGCGGCCTTTTTGCGGGCGCTCATGGCGGAACATAGGGCCGGTATACCAAATGCGCTGTTGTTGATTATAAAACAAGCCATGCTCAATCCCAGCACGTACACAACTAGCAGTACCTTCCGGACGTAATGACAAACTTTCACCATTGCGATCTTCGAAGGTATACATTTCCTTTTCAACAATATCGGTGACTTCGCCAACCGCACGTTTGAAAAGCTCGGTAACTTCTAGAATGGGAGTGCGAATTTCACGGTAACTATAGCGAGCCAATAACTGGCGTACAGTGGATTCTAAATACTGCCAAGCAGCGGATTGCTCTGGCAGGATGTCGTGCATCCCACGGATCGATTGAATTGTCTTTGCCATGAATTAGTTCACTGTAAACCGAGCCACACTGCCACGTGTGTATTTAGCATGATCATAAGCTTGACCATTCAAATACAATCTAACGCCGGGGGCATTACCAATTTTAAAAGTCAGCGGAGTACGGGTTTTAAATTGTTTCCATGTATTGGGGGAGTTCAAGGATTCAAAGATAGCTTTATTATTGCCGTCTTTTACTTGCATCCAGACTTCTTGAGTAAATTCCATCCGTACTAGCACTTCACCATCAATAGGCTGCTGGGTAGTCGTAGTGGCGTCGGCTGGTTTATTAGGATCAACAGCGCTAGTTATAGGGTCTGTCGTTGTACTTGGAGGAGCGTCAGTCGCTGCAGTATCACTAGCTAGATTACTTTGAGTCGCTGCCGTGGTGGTAGTGGCTGCTGTCGTCTCAGCGGTCGGTGTGCTTCCAAGCGTATCTGTAGCATTAGCAACGGTTGACGCTGGCGTGGACACCGTACTAGCTGCTGTCGTTTCAGTTCCTGTAGGAGTTACTGTTGTTGGGGCTGCTAAGCTCACATCAGTTGGCGTACTAGGCGTCACACCAGCGTTGGTGGTAGCTGCATTACTAGCCGTTGGTGAAGATGTTGGTGAAGTGGTGCTGGGTTGTACCAGTTCAGAATTAGTGATAGGCGCAGGACTATCTTGTGTAGGCGTGGCTAAAGCAGTTGAGGTAACTGGAGCTGGGCCAGAGGCAGTTAGGTCAGTACTTGTTCCAGTTTCTGGGGTGGGGCTACCTGCTACAGGTGCTGGTTTGGCTACCATAGTGGGTACTGAGCCAGGTTGAGCGGCAGCAAAGGATTGCCAAGTCTGGCGAACCCAATGATTAATACCAGGGATCATGGATAAGATACCCAGCAGCAGTACCAAAGCCACCAAACCTAACATACGAATCGTTGTCGGTGAAATCCCTTGCTTATGTTGTACTCGGGTTAATGAAATAGGTGGAGGCGTGGTTAATGAGTCAGGATCAGCACCGCGTAATAATTCATAGGTGCGAATTAAATCTTGTGGATTGCTTTCATCTAAGCGGGCATAACTACGTAAATAGCCGCGTACATAAGGTGGGTCTGGCAATTCAGCAAAGTTTTCAGTTTCTAAGGCTTTAATCATTGCCGGTGACAAACGCATCGCAATTGCAGCCTGCTCCTGATCTAGATCAGCGCGTTCACGACAGGCTTGAAGTTTGGCGGAAAGATCGCCTGGACGCACAATGCCATCATCACGTTTTTCCACTACAGCTGGAGCAATAGGCTGCTCATCTGGTTTTACATCCATGTCTGCGTTAGTGTCCGTCACGCCCCACTCCAAATACTTAATAGTTCAGGTTTCAGTTAATCTGTTTAGCTTCAGCACTAGTTGGGAACTGCGCTACTAGCTTAGTCGCACACTCTTCTGCGGCGGTTGAATCATTTAATGCCCGATTAATCTTATAACATAAGAACAGGGTTTCTGCTGTGCTCTGCGCACGCTCATTATACCGATAAAGAAACGCTTGTGCCTTGGCATTTTCACCGCGCGCATATTCTAATTCAGCCATTTGGTACAAGGCGAGTGGGAAATTAGGGTTACGTGCTAAGGCTTTACGATAATAATCTTCAGCTTGAGCGGATAATTTTGCGCTTTGTAAGCAGACTCCTGCATTGGTATAGGCAAATTCTGGTGTTTCGTATAAAGGATCTTTTAAAGCAGCGTTAAAAGCAGCCACCGCTGACTGATATTTACCTTGCTTGCACAAATGTGAGCCATAATTGTTCAGTAGTTCAGGATTTTTGCCATCCAATTGCATGGCTCGTTTGAATAAGCCATCGGCGGTTTGCATATTACCCAAGCGTTCTTGCAACAGAGCAGAGTAGTGCAAAGCATCTTTAGAATTGCGGTTAATTTTTAAGGCTTTAGCGAGATTTTCTTGAGCGAGTTCTAAGCGATTTTTTTGTAGATAGCCTGCGCCAAGTTGTGCATAGTATTCTGCGGTTTCTTTCTTACTCGTGCCACCTGAGCTAGCACATGCCGATAGGCTAGCAGCCAGCACCAGAATGGCTAGCGATTTAGTTGTTATTCTCATCGTTATTATCTGCCCTTAATGCCCTTGTTCAATGCGGGCGAAATGGATCTCTCTACGACTACGGTCATTTACTTCGCCAGCTAGTTGGCCGCAAGCCGCATCAATATCATCGCCACGTGTTTTTCTAGTCATCACAGTATAACCGGACTCTTGTAGGATGTCGCGGAAGCGGTGAATGCGATTGTTGCTGGAGCGCTTATAGCGGGTATCAGGAAAAGGGTTGAAGGGAATCAAGTTGATTTTAGACGGAATGCCTTGTAGCAAGCTAGCCAATTCGTGGGCATGTTGCTCAGTATCATTTACTCCATCTAGCATCACATATTCCCAAGTAATATGTTTGCGTTGGGTATCTTTTTTATCAAGAAAGCTTTGGCAAGCTATTAATAAGTCTTTAATCGGATATTTGCGATTTAAGGGTACTAAGCGATTACGCAATTCATCATTGGGTGCATGTAGAGAGACGGCTAAGGATACATCTAAGGTATCCGCCAAACGTCCCATAGCTGGCAATACCCCAGAAGTACTCACAGTGACACGACGACGACTCAAGCCATAAGCATTGTCGTCTAGCATCAAACGTAAAGCGGCTATTACTGGCTCAAAATTGAGTAAAGGCTCACCCATACCCATCATGACTACATTGGTGACAGCTCTTTCACCTTTGGGATCTTTTTGCAAAGTGCGTTTTGCAATCCAGAGTTGCCCAATAATTTCTGCCACGGTTAAATTACGATTAAAGCCGTGGCGAGCCGTTGAGCAAAAAGTGCAATCTAGCGCGCAACCTACTTGGGAGGAGACGCATAAAGTACCGCGATCTTCTTCAGGAATAAATACGGTTTCAATCGCATTGCCATCCGCTAAACGTAAAACCCATTTACAGGTTCCATCAGCAGATTGCTGCTCCATCACAATTTCCGGAGCGCGAATCTCAGCATGTTCTTGTAAGAAAGCACGGAGCGATTTACTAAGATTGGTCATCTGTGCAAGATCATCGACTCCCATTTGATGCAGCCATTTAATGACTTGCGTCGCACGAAAGGGCTTTTCGCCAACACTAGCGAACCATTCCTTCAGTGCTTCATGGCTAAAATCGAGGAGATTGACTTTTGCGTGGGTAGCAGACACAGATGACCTTGCCTTACTCTAAAGAGTATTAACGAGTACGTGGGCAAAGATCGCCGTCTTTGCCGAAGAAATAAGCAATTTCAATGCCAGCATTTTCTAAGCTGTCAGAGCCATGCACTGCATTCTCATCGATGCTATCAGCGAAATCAGCGCGAATCGTGCCTTTGTCAGCATTCTTTGGATTAGTAGCACCCATTAATTCACGGTTTTTAGCTACTGCATTTTCGCCTTCTAATACTTGCACCATGACAGGGCCAGAGGTCATAAAGCTGACTAAATCTTTGAAGAAAGGGCGTTCTTTATGCACAGCATAAAAACCTTCAGCTTGTGCTTGGCTCAAATGAATCATGCGGGCAGCGACAATCTTTAAACCTGCATCTTCAAAGCGTGAATAAATTTGGCCGATGACATTTTTCGCAACCGCATCCGGCTTAATGATAGAAATAGTACGTTCGATAGCCACAGTGGACTCCAATAAGTTTAGAGAAAATGTAAAATTTTAGTTGGGGGCAACATTGTAATGCTTGCAGGAAGCTTAGGTAAACTGCTTTAAATCGCAGTTTTATGCAAAAAACAACACATTTAGTCTTACACTACTTTATAAGCACGGCTCAAGGCGCTAGGCTTAGTGCCAACTGAATGAGCTAAAAACATGAGGATATCAGGCTAATGTCATTACTGTTGAAACATATAGGGCTAAGCGTAGCGACGATTTGTGTGGCTTTGACTGCACCACTGGCTCTAGCAAATAATCAAAGCTCGCCCTTGGCATCAAACACCAATGAACTCACTGAGGACGACTCTAGCGTTCCTTTCATTGATTTATTTCGTGCTGCTTTACCCTTTGAAGATGCACGTCCTTGGTTAACTGGTGCGAATGTACAATTGGACGGCAATGGTTGGCCAGCCCGTCTCAATGGTCAGATTGCAGGCACACGTTTTTTAAGTAATTTGCCAGCACAGGTTATTCCCGGTGGCCGCTATACCGTCCTTTATGATGGTCAAGGCAAGATTCAATACGGTGGCGATGCCAAACTCGTTCAAGCTGCTCAAGGTCAAGACATGATTGATCTGTATGCAGGTGACGATAATAAATTCGATGCGACTTTACGGATTATTGAATCGAATCCAAATAACTATATTCGCAATATTCGTATCCTGCCGCCCGATGGTGTGTGTACGAATAACCCCTATAAACGTGTGCCTAATGCCAGTGCTTGCCCCGGTAACTACCAAGCTTTTGTGCAAAATTACCAACAGCAAATTTTTAACCCGGATTACCTCGACTACATGAAGGACTTTAAAGCGATTCGCTTCATGAATATGAGTGGCATTAACAATAATCCGCAAAGCTCATGGAATCAGCGCCAAAAGGTGACCGATGCTACTTGGGGTGGAAATCAAACCAATCGTGGTGCACCCATTGAAATTCAAATTGAGTTAGCCAATCGCTTAAACGCGCATCCTTGGTTTACGATTCACCATGCGGCTGACAATAATTATGTCATGCAGTTTGCACAGTTGGTTAAACAACGCTTACGTCCTAATTTGAAACCACATATTGAGTACAGTAATGAAACTTGGAACTTTATTTTCCTCCAAGGCAATTATGTACGGGATATGGGGATGGCACGGCGCTTAGATACCAATAAAAATCGCGCGGGTTATCGCTACTACTCTGAGCGCTCAGTCGAAATCTTCCGCATTTGGGAGCAAGTCTTTGGTGGTCCACAGCGGCTGGTACGTATTTTATCAGGCTGGACGATTAATGAAGAGGTGGCAGAAATCGTCATGGGGCATAAAGACGCTTATAAGTCAGCGGATGCCTTTGCCATTGCGCCTTATTTCTTTGGTGACCATCAATCGATTCAGTTGGTACGCAATTTAGACGAGACCTTTAAACTGATGACAGATGATCAATACCGTTATTCCATTAACAACTTGCTCGGCTTTATTCGTAAGCAAAAAGCAATTGCTGATAAATATGGTTTGCCCTTAATGGCGTATGAAGGTGGGCAAGGCTTAGTGGATTTCAAAACGACCCATGACATGCAAATGCCTAATCCTCTCCTTTACCAAGCGAATCGTCATCCACGCATGGGTACTTTGTATACCCAATTCTTGGAAGGTTGGAAGCGTGAGGGCGGCACTTTATTTGCGCATTATTCTTCTCCACGTACCTATCGTCGCTATGGCTCATGGGGCAGTAAAGAATATATCAATCAACCGTTAGGACAAGCTTATAAGCATCAAGCCTTGTTAAACTTTATCCGTAGTCGTCCGTGTTGGTGGGCAGGCTGTCAACAATAAGAACTAGTCAAGCTAGCAACAAAACGCCGCTCCTAGAAGCGGCGTTTTTTTATAAAATCATTTAATGAAATCTTAAGTTTTAAGCTTTAGCGCCAACTACGCTTGCGCGGTTTTTCGGTCTCTAAAAATACCAGTGACAAGCCTCGACTCAGCAAAATTATTAATCCCCCCAACATCACCCCCCAAATAGTTAAATGCAGCAATAAATTTAATAATGGGCTAAGCAACTGTGGGTCAACAGCTGAACTATACTTAGTCTGAAATTCATAGGCATAGCCGGAGCCGCCGCCTAACAGCATACCTAGAATAAAATAGATGATAGGACGAGAGTTTAGCAAGTTCATAATACCCTTATAACAAGAGCTATTGCTGAGTTAATACACATTTAGACTGACTGGGCATAAATCCGGGATAAAATGTGAAAATAAAATGAATTAATAATTAGTCTTTAAACGCTTCTTTTTGATCTGGCGTCTTATTGAGCAGTGAATGGGGTTGAGTTCACTTTAGGGCAATAAAATAATCTAAGGAGCATAACATGAATAACAAATCGATCTCGTTGAGGTCTACCCTTTTAAGTCTCGTGCTAGTCAGTTCATTAGCACAAGCTTCACCTATCGCGCTTAAAAGTAGTATTAATGCTATCCAAGCAGAACACGCTAGAAAAATTGAAGAAGGTTACCGCACTGGTGCTTTGACCGAGCAGGAGCGCATTATCCTCATCAATCAACAAAATCGTATTAAAATTATCGAGGCACGCTTTCGCCAAAACGGACTACAGGCTAATGAGCGACGTCAATTATTAACTTTGCTGCGTTGGGCTGAGCGGACTATTCAAGCTAAACTAAGGAATAACGAACGCGCCGTGCACCTACCGACCCCACATTAAAGACTAAGCAGACCTGATGCATTAACAAATACTTGCTTGGCGAGTGTTTGTTAAGTTGAGCCTTTTATCGTTTCAGCTTGCATTTGCACTTAAGGACGCACAAAATTTTTACATATTAAAAATAAGAATAATATAAATAACCCCATGAGTCTTGCGATTGTATATAGCCGCACGAATGCCGGCCTTGATTCCCCATTAGTTAGCGTTGAAGTGCATTTGGCTAATGGCTTACCAAGTTTTTCTATTGTTGGTATGCCAGAAACAGCGGTTAAAGAAAGTCGTGATCGAGTCCGTGCCGCGATTATTAATTCCGGATTAAATTTTCCAGTTAAGCGCATCACCGTCAATTTAGCTCCTGCCGATATTCCTAAAGATGGCGGGCGTTTTGATTTACCAATTGCTTTGGGAATTTTGGCTGCAAGTGAACAAATTCCTCAAGAACAATTAACCGGTTATGAGTTTTTAGGTGAATTATCTTTAGGTGGGCATTTACGTGGAGTACGCGGCGTTTTACCGACAGCAGTGAACGCACATAGCATGCGTCGTAAATTAATTTTACCCTTAGATAATGCGGATGAAGCTTGTTTAATTAAAGGCTTGAAAGTCTATCCGGCGCGTCATTTGCAAGAAGTTGTTAAGCATCTGCAAGGGGAAGCACTGCTAGCACGTTGGGAACAAGATATTCAGGTACAAGCTCAAACTTACTCATTTGATCTGCGTGAAGTCAAAGGACAGTTCCAAGCGCGTCGTGCTTTAGAAATTGCAGCGGCTGGCGGTCATAATCTACTCATGGTAGGCCCACCCGGAACCGGTAAAACTATGCTGGCTAGTCGTTTAGTCACTATCTTGCCTGATTTAACCGAAGAAGAGGCTTTAGAGTCTGCAACAATTGCGTCGATTAGCCATCAAGGTTTCGATGTAAGTCGCTGGGGGCAGAGGCCTATGCGTGAACCACACCATACATCCTCCGGTGTTGCCTTGGTGGGTGGTGGTTCGCAGGTGCTACCGGGAGAAATTTCGCTAGCGCATCATGGTGTTTTGTTTTTAGATGAACTAACGGAATTTGACCGTAAAGCTTTAGACACGCTACGTGAGCCTTTGGAAACCGGCAAAATCACTTTATCACGTGCTGCACGGCAAGCTACTTATCCGGCTCAATTTCAATTGGTGGCTGCAATGAATCCTTGCCCACAAGGTCGAGCTTGTGATTTTCAAGCCAATTGCGAATGCACGCCAGAACAACAAAAGCGCCATCGTGCACGTATTTCTGCGCCCTTTTTAGATCGAATTGATTTGCAAGTCGATGTGCCGCGAGTAAAGCAAGAAGATTTGCAATCCTTGGTGGTAGGCGAGGGCAGTGCTGAAGTGCGTAGTCGCGTAGAACAAGCAAGGGTGCGTCAACAGCAGCGCCAGCAGAAAATTAATAATCAACTATCGGGTGCAGAGGTAGATCAGTATTGTGCTTTGAGCGCTAAAGATCGCAATTTGCTCAGTCATGCTATGGAACAGTTCAAATTATCCGCGCGCGCTTATCATCGGATTTTGAAAGTAGCGCGCACGATTGCGGATCTGACGGAAAGCGAAGCGATTCAAACCAAGCATTTGACTGAAGCTTTGTCGTATCGGGCTTTGGATCGTTTAGCGGCTAGAGGCTAGGGTGGCCGATTCGATTACGTAGCACGCCAATCGTTTCCACCTCGCATTCCACCACATCGCCCGGCTGTAAATATTCGGGTGGCGTGCGCGCAAAACCCACGCCACTGGGCGTGCCCGTGGCAATAATATCACCCGCTTCCAAGGGCATAGCACGTGACAGTGTGGAGATAATTTCCGCTATTTTGAACAACATGAGATGGGTATTTGAATCTTGCTTGGTGATGCCATTCACGCGGCAGGCAATCTTGAGATTTTGCGGATCGGCAATTTCATCTGGAGTGACAATCACGGGGCCAATCGGGCAACCGCCATCAATACTTTTACCTAGAAAATACTGTTTGTGATTGAGCTGAATATCGCGCGCGCTAATATCGTTAATCACGGTATAACCAAAGATATGCTCAAACGCGTTTTCTGGACTAATTTTGCGCCCACTTTTACCTATAACCACACCTAATTCCGACTCCCAGTCCAACTGCGAGCAGGTATCGGGGTCGTAAGGAATTTCAGCCTCATGACCGATTACGCTAGTGACTGATTTGGTGAAAACAATCGGGGAACTGGGTTTTTTAGGCGTTTTGCCGCTGAGATTTAAAGCTTCTTCAATATGCTCGAAATAGTTTAAACCCATGCACATAATATTTTTCCGTGGGCGCGGAATCGGTGCGAGCCATTGAACATCCTTGGCTGAAACTTGCATAGCTGTAGTCGCTTGCCTTAAAACAGCTTGAAACTCAGTGGCTTGCTCAATTAATACCTGTAAATCCTGCCAGCCTGCTTGGGCAAATGCAGGTTCTAGTGCTGGTAATAGCAGGTGGTCATCTTGCTCAATGAAGACATAAGTTTGGTTTTGATAAAAGCAGCTACCTAATCTCATCTTGATTCTCCTCTAAAACCCTTGCCAGCCGTCATACATCAATTTCAAACCGGTGACAAACAGGACAATATAAGTAATCTGATAAAATAGCTTATCCGACACGCGCTTATGCAGGTACACACCTAGACCAATCGCTAGAGCTGCTATTGGCAATAAGATCAGCGAGATTTTGATATTCACCAGATTCAATTGCCCGAGCAGGGCATACGGAATCAGCTTAAAGTAATTCACGATAGTGAAAAATAAGACGGTGGTGGCTTGTAGCGTGGTTTTATCCAGCTTTTGCGGTAATAAATAAACACTTAAAGGCGGGCCACCCGTGTGCGATACAAAGCTGGTAAAACCGGAGGTGAAGCCCCAAAACCGTCCTGCATTCGGCCCTGGCTTGTTTTTAATCCAACGCTGCGCCGGTTTAAACCAATTATTTAGGGCAAAACCCGCTGAAATCAGACCAATCACGAAACGAATATGATCAGCATTCAAATATCGAAAAGTGAATGCGCCGATAATCGTGCCAACAATCGCAGCAGGAACCGTGATTTTTATATGCTCTAATGACCAACGCCGCCAATAAGCGCGCATCGCCATTAAATCCATCGCACAAAGCACGGGTAATAAAACCGCTGCGGCCATCATCGGAGGCATAGCCAAAGCCATAATCGGCACAGCGAGCATACCAAAGCCACCGCCAAAACCGCCTTTGGAGATGCCCACAATGCTCACAGCAACAAAGGTCAGAAGCCAAGCCTGTAAACTTAAGTCCATTTAAGCAGCTTTCGCACGACGTTGTAGCCAGACTTCTAAGCCTTGCCCATTCAGATCAATATCGAGCGCTAATAAGTCGCGGATTTTATCTTCACTAAAATTCACACCATGCGCTTGTGCACTTGCGACTAGATTCTGTGCGATTTTTTCTTGAATGCGTGGCAAACGGCCTTCAGCTTGCGCTTCTTCACTCAAAGCAATCTCAACCATGTCTTGCAGGCTTTGGCGTAATAAAGGGAAGAGGCGCTCTAATTCAGTGACACGGCTATAGTGAGTCAGCAACATGGCTTTGGGGTTTTTGCTTTCGTATTTAACCAAAGTGTTTTTCCAGCCTTCGGGATCGAATGCCACTGGTGTGGTGGTAGCAAATAACCAAGCGCCTTGCTCAGTGTCGAAATCGCGATAGGAAATGCCGAAGGTATCGCCGGTAAACCATGAGCGGGTGCGCTCGTCGAAAATACTACCGTGGTGATTCGCGTGGCCGGGCGTGTCATAAAATCCTAACTTACGTCCGTTTAAATCCAGCTCATAAGCATCTTCGGCAGCAATCACGCGCTCTTTCGGTACTGGTGTCAACGTCCCGTAATCGCGCCTAAACACTTCAGCACCATAAACCGCCGTTGCGCCAGCTATTAATTTGGTGGGATCAATCATATGCGGCGCACCTTTCGGATGCACGATCATGGTTGCATTTGGGCACAAACGCATCAATTCACCCGCACCACCGGCATGATCGAGATGTACATGGGTCGGAATGACATATTTCACTTGCTCAGGCGTCAAGCCCACATCCGCTAAAGCTTGCATAATCAAGGGCACGCTGTGATAAGTGCCGCTATCTACAAACGCTGCCGCATCGCCTTCCACTATTAAATAGCAGGCTGCGAAATCATCGCGGCACAGCGCGGTATCAATGCAATAAATACCATCACCTAAATCTTGGTAGTGAGCTTGGGGCATGGAGGACTCCTTGGCTTTGAAGTTAGGTGGTGCGGGCTGATCTTGTTTTAGTGCGGAGCATGGTGCAATAAAAGAGGGTTTGGCTCAAGTTGCTTGTTAATTGTTGAATATAAAACTAAGTCTCATCAGTGCTGATGTCTTACTTAAATGCTATACTCAGGAAAGTAAGAAATGTTCCAAGAAGGTAAGACAATGCTTGCAACCTTAACGGCTAAGGGCCAGATTACTATTCCCAAGCCTGCTCGCGATGCCCTCAAGCTCAACCCCGGTGATAGGGTGGAGTTTGTGTTTGGTGATAATGGGCGCTTGTTTTTATTGCCTGTCACTAGATCGGTGAAAAGTCTGAAGGGTATGTTGCCAAAACCGGCTAAGCCCGTTTCTTTAGAAGCTATGGATGAAGCGATTGCTAAGGCAGCCAGTGAATGATCGGTTTGGATACGAATATATTGGTGCGTTATATAACGCAAGATGAGCCCGCACAGACCGAATTGGTGAATCGCTTTATGGAGGAGCAGTTGACTGAGCAAGAGCCAGCCGTAATTAGTCATATTGTGTTATGTGAGGTGGCTTGGGTTTTATCGAGGGCATACCACTATTCACGCCAACAAGTGGGTGAAGTCATTCACTCTATTTTGACCTGCCGTGAATTTTCGGTTGAATCCGCCGATTTGGCTATTTTGGCGTGGCAAGATTATTTACAAGGTCATGCGGACTTTTCAGATTATTTATTGAGTCGCGTGCATCAATGTTTGGGGGCAAGTTATACGCTCACCTTTGATCGCAAAGCCGCTCATTCTGGCTTGTTTCAATTACTTCAGTAATTAGTCAGCGATTTGCCTCAAAATCTCTTCAATTTGCGCGGCTTCAGGGATTTGCATTTCTTGTGCAGCTTGTAAAGCGCTGTTTAATAGCTGTCTAGCGCGCTCAAGATTTTCACCGGTTTGTAAATATATAAACGCTAGATTAGCCTGAGCAATTAGCAAAGCTCGTTTATCACCCAATTTTTCATAAATCGGCAAAATGGCTTCATATATTGTTATTGCTTCAACCTCTCTATTTTGTTGAAAGTAAATATCAGCGATTTGGTCTTTAGTAATGGAGATAGAGCGCACGTCGCCGAGTTGTTCATAGACAGGCAATTCTTCCTCAGAGCGGATACGCAGAGCCTGATCAAGTTGACCCTGAATTTGAAGAATATTAGCGATTTTGCCTTGAGTAATAGCAACAGCATGCTGATCACCATTTTTTTGGTGAAGTCTTAGCTCCTTTTCTCTTCTTATCTGAAGTGCTTCGGTAATGTTCCCTTCTAATTCTAGAGAGTCAGCTTGTTGGCTAAAGTGTTTTGCTAAAGCCCTATCGTCAATAAATGTAATTGGTTTTTTAGTCATACTTTGTGTATTCCTCAAACCATTTATCTAAGAGCCTCATTTCATAGGTCTTTATTAATTCTGGAGCTACAAGGTCTTTAAATTCATGTAATTCTTTTATTTGCTTAAAGGTCTTGGAGGTTATGTGATGTCTTTGAGGTTGGGAGCTGTTTGTATCAGTTATTTTATTAAGAGCCTCTTTAATAGCATCAATAGGTATACAGTAGGATATATTCTTATCCGCATCGCGTGCGTAAATTAAGCCTATGAGCTGCCCTTCAAATAATACTGCACCGCCACTCATACCCCGTGGGATGCTCCCTGCCATATTGAAAGCGTGTTGCACACCAACATAACCACTAATCCATGTGTATCTTTCATGTAGGGATTGCTGCGCATCAAAAAATCCCCACAATGTTACAGCATCACCACTTGCGGGATTACGTGCTGCTAGCGGTGGGCAGTACATGGGAAAAGATCTTGGCAGATGAATTAGGGCAATATCGCGCTCGCCATAAGTGGTTTTGCCTTGCTCAATCTCTGATAAGAGCACTGGCCAGATTTCACATTCAGGTAATTGCAAATACGCGCCATTGGGGCAATCGACCTTAAACACATGGTAGGCGCTTAATAATAATTGCGGTTTGATAAAAAAAGCTGTTCCCGCAAACGTCCCACCTTGCGTAGGATTGCCATTATAAACCCGCAGCACTGACTGCTTTATACTCATGGCTTAGCCCTTCACATGGCTTAGGAATTTTTCTTCCAAGTTGCTGTGACTTTCGAACTGCCTTCGCCTTCACCACTTAACACGGGAATCACGGTGGACGCTCGCCTTTAAAGGCAATATTGATTTCTACTGACCATTCATCGGGCTGCAAAGCTTGCAAACTATCCAACACACTTTTAGCCGTGCCACTAATCGTTTGATTTAAGAGTTTTGCAGTATCAATCATAGTAGAACCGATACCTGTAGGCTCAGCACCAGGCGGTAAATCGCTCGGCAGATTGGTTTGAGCAGTTACAAGGCTCGGTAGCTTATCCGCATCAACTTTTACATAAATAGTCGTGCCGTCGTCCAGTTTAAACGGTTGAATCATAGGAGTAGACTCTAATTATTGGGAGGGGGCTTAGAGTTTAGCTGACAGGCGGTAGGATTAAAATTGAAAGCCTTCAGGGATTAAGGCGTATCCAGAAAATAATAAATTTCAATCAGCAGTGATTTCTAAATCTACTGACCTCAATTTGAATGACTGAGCGCTAGCTAATAGGCAAAGATACTAAACAATTTGAGTACAGCTCATGCTGATTGCAGAATAATCTAAAACTCAAACAGCAACAAGCTTCACACCTAAATGGGTAAAATGCTTATCCAGTGTCAGCACTGCAACGCCATGACGTTTAGCGACCGCAGCAATCAGCGCATCGGTGAGTGGCAATGTAATGCCGCGGGTGCGTAGGTCTTGTAAGGTATTTCCAGCAGTGAGCCAATCCTCAGCAAGGACTTCTAAACACTCGATATTATTAAACAGGAAGTCTAGTTGCTGTTTTTCCTTTTGCCCTTTCGCACCTTGCAATAGCTCAGCGATATTCACACTGCATAAGATTGCTTGGTCATTGGCTAAAGCTTGCTCCACCCTATCGCCTAAGTCGCCCGTGCGCGAGCGCAAAAAGTCGATCCAAGCACAGGTATCGATCAGCACTTTCTGACTCATGATTGTGTATCCAACTGACGTAACGCTTGCCAATTATCTTCCACTTGCACTTTGCCACGCAGAGCTAATAATTTTTCTTTACGCGCTTGCTTGATGTAATCCTCTAAAGCCCGCCGTATCGCAGCCGCATAAGTTTTTTCCCCAGTAATTTGCATCAAATTATTGGCAAATTCGTCATCTATTGTTAAAGTAGTTCGCATCTTAAATTCCTTTATAACTGTATATCATATGCTTAGATTTTAGCATCATTTCTTTAAAAGAAGATGCGAATTTTTGACCTATCAAAGTGTAAGATTGTAGGTTGCTGCGCTTGTAGAGAACTTAAGCGTTCCAGCAAGTAGCGCAAAATGCCCCAACCTGCTACCTTATCGGCCTCGATTTCAGATTATGTGGACGCGCTATGCAGCCTAGAAAAATACTCGTGACCTCCGCTTTACCTTATGCCAATGGCGACATCCATTTGGGGCATATGGTTGAGCATATCCAAACCGACATTTGGGTAAGGTTTCAGCGTATGTGCGGTCACACTTGCTATTACGTGTGCGCGGACGATGCGCATGGCACACCCATTATGTTGCGCGCTCAAAAAGAAGGCATTACGCCGCAAGAGCTGATTGATCGCGTCTATCAGCAACATACGCGCGACTTTGCGGGTTTTAACATCAGTTATGACAACTATTACACCACGCATTCCGAAGAAAACCGCTATTTTGCTGAGTATATTTATAAAGCCGCTTGCGCCAATGGTGACATTGAAAAGCGCACTATAAAGCAAGCTTACGATCAAGAAGCCAAGATGTTCTTGCCAGATCGGTTTATTAAAGGTGAATGCCCGCGCTGTGGCACACCGGATCAGTATGGCGACAATTGCGAAAACTGTGGCGCAACTTATTCACCCACGGATTTAAAAAACCCGATTTCGGTGATTTCCGGCACTAAACCCGTCGAAAAAGAAACTGAGCACTATTTCTTTAAATTAGGCAATTTTGAAACTTTCTTGCGCGAATTTTTGCAAAGTAATGCGGTGCAAAAAGAAATTGCCAATAAACAAATGGAATGGTTTGAATCCGATCAAGGTTTAAGTGATTGGGATGTGTCCCGCGATGCGCCTTATTGGGGTTTTAAAATTCCAGATTCAGATGATAAATACTTTTATGTATGGTTAGATGCACCGATTGGTTATTTAGCCAGCTTTAAGAATTTATGCGATCGAATTGGCGTGGACTTTAATGAATACTGGAAGCCTGATTCAAGTGCTGAAGTGCATCACTTTATTGGTAAAGATATTGCTTATTTCCATACCTTATTCTGGCCAGCCCTATTAAAAAGCGGTAATTTCCGTGTACCCACTGGCGTACATTGCCACGGTTTTTTAACCGTGAATGGCACAAAAATGTCTAAATCACGCGGTACGTTTATTCAAGCAGATGTCTTCCTGCGCCACTTAAATCCAGAAGGCTTGCGTTATTATTTCGCTAGTAAGCTGAGTAATAATGTCGATGATATTGATTTAAGTTTGGATGATTTTGTTCAGCGTGTGAATAGCGATTTAGTGGGCAAAGTGGTGAATATTGCCTCGCGCTGTGCAGGTTTTATTAATAAGCGCTTTGATAACCAATTGGCTGCACAATTACCGGATCTGGCCTTGTATCAAAGCTTTGCCGATGCCTCAGCAAGCATCGCGGATAGTTATGAAAAACGCCGCTATAGCCAAGCAATTCGTGACATTATGGCCTTGGCGGATAAAGCCAATCAGTATGTGGATGAGCATAAGCCGTGGGTCTTAGCTAAGGATGAAACGCGCTTAGCCGAGGTACAAGCTATTTGTACGCAAGGGATTAACTTATTCCGTGCGATTGTAGCTTATTTAAAGCCAGTGGTTCCGCAATTAGCGGCTGATTCTGAAAGCTTTTTAAATGCCGGTGAGCTGACTTGGGCAAGCGTGCAAGTGCCGCTAGTCGCTAGGCAAATTACTCCCTTTAAAGCCCTAATGACACGCATTGAGCGTGCGACGGTAGATGCTATGATTGAAGACAACAAGCAAGCCTTAGACCAAGCGACTGCCTCTGCTACACCAGCAGCTGAGGGTGTCAGCACGGCAACATCCCATTTAAGTGCTGACCCGATTAGTCCAGAAATTCAATATGATGATTTTGCTAAGCTCGATTTTCGGGTGGCAAAAATTATCAAGGCAGCCGCCGTCGAAGGTGCAGATAAATTAGTACAATTGACCCTTGATTTAGGTGGGGAAACGCGCAATGTATTTGCGGGAATTAAGTCTGCCTATCAGCCTGGTGAGTTAGAGGGGCGTTTAACCGTGATGGTGGCAAATTTAGCGCCGCGCAAAATGCGTTTCGGCGTATCCGAAGGTATGGTGCTAGCAGCAGGGCCAGGCGGCAAAGATCTTTTCGTGCTCACACCCGATAGCGGCGCTGAGCCGGGTATGCGCGTAAAGTAATTGAGTTCAGTTGAAAGCTATTTGACCTCTCCTTAGCTCAAGGCTAGGGAGCATCTACTACAGAAAGTTGAGACCTATCATGCTTGGAAGCTTATTTAAACCTAAATGGCAGCATAAAGATGCCAAAGTCCGCTTACAAGCGCTAGCCAGTTTAGCTCCAGAAAGTAGCGAGCTAACCAGCTTAGCAGAAAGCGATCCTGATCAAAGTGTGCGGGTGGCAGCGATTGAACGCCTTACGCAGTTGCCTTTATTGATTAAACTGGGTAAAGCCAACGATGCGGTAAGTACTGCAGCACAAAAGCGCTTGGCCACTTTGATTAAAACGGATACGCGCCAAGATACTGCTTTGGCTGAGGTCTTTGCTTGGTTTAAACATAACCCTGAATTGATCACTGAGTTAGCACAAAATCCCAAACGAGATGTAAATCTACGCAAATTAGCCGTTGCAGAAATTCAAGATCAAGCCTTATTACTTGCTATTGCTGAACAAGAAGCTTCCAAAGATATTCAGTTTCAAGCAGCCAGCCAAATTCATGATTTGGCGACTTTACAACAACTTGAACGTAGCCAAGGCAAGAATAACAAACGTTTACGGCAGTTGCTGAAAGAGCGCTTAGATCAAGCCCAGCAAGTTCAACAGCGTGAAGCGGGCTTAGAAAAGCTTTGCACTGATATGCAAGCTTTAGGTAAAGCAGGGCAGTGGGCCCAAGATAAAACGCGTCAACGTGTCCTAGCACAAGCTTGGAAACAGCAGGCTGAGTTAGGGGCAATTCCTAGCCATTTGCAGCAACGTTTTACAGCAGCAGAGCAAGATTTTAGTACTCGCTTACAAGCCTATGAAGCTGAGCAGGCTGCTCAAGCACCTTTACAAGCTAGCTTCGAACAATGCTTACAAGAAGCAGCTAGTTTGCAAAATACGATTCAGCATCAGCCTGAACAATTAACTTTGGATGCTATTGACCAAAGTTTACTGCAGTTGCAAGAGCGTTGGGTAAGTGCAGCACGTTTGCCAGAAAGTTTACAGACCCGTTTAGACCAGCGTTGGGTGGAACAGTTTGTAGCTTTAACCGATGCGCGGGATGCAGTGGCAAGTGATTTGAATGCTTTGGCAGCTTTGCAAACTTGCTGCCAACAAGCAGAGGCCTTGCGTGCGAGCGATAAATTTCTACAGGCTAAACGCTTAACGGATTTACAAACTCAGTGGACTAAATTAAAGCGCCCGCTGCATTTACGTGAGACAGTGGCTAATCTAGAAAATCGCTTCCACCAAGCGATTAGTAGCTTAACAGCAAGGCTTGAAAAGCAGGCTGCACAACGTGATCAAATTTTGCAGGGTTTACAGACTGATTTGCAACAAATGGAAGCTGATCTTGAAGCGGAAAAATATGGTGAAGCCATTGATCTGCATCATAAATTAACTCATGCCTTGGGTGAGGATTTGGATCTGCCAATGGGTGAAGTAGCCCGGATTAAGCGGCGTTTACAAGCAGCTACACCCCTCATTTTAGAGCTTAAAGATTGGCGGCGTTGGGGCACGGATCAAGCGCGTGAGCATTTAATTGAGACTGCCGAACGTTTAGAGCGTGATGAGCTGATGGATCCACAAGCGCGTGCTAAAGAAATTAAAGCGCTGCGGGAAGAGTGGCGCAAATTAGGTCAAATGGATCCGGGTCAACAACGTAAGCAATGGAAAACTTTCGATAGCAAAGTGACAGCTGCTTATGAGGTAAGTAAGCAATATTTTGCGGAGCAAGCGACTCAACGTGAACTGCATTTACAAGAGCGCGAGAAGGTTTGTGCAGCTTTAGAAGCCTTGCATACCGACACGAATTGGGAACAGACAGATTGGCATGCCATACAAAATGCGATGAATTATCAGCGCAAAGCATGGAAAGCCTGCGGTACGGTAGGGCATAAAGAGTGGAAGCAAATTAACCAGCGCTTTAATGATGCGATGGATGCTTTAGAGGCGAAGTTGTCGACCGAGCGCACCCAAAACTGGACTTTACGTGAAGATTTGATTGCTCAAGCGAATGCTTTGCTAGAGCAGGATGATTTAGTAGCAGCTACCGCGCAAGCCAAGGCTTTGCAAGCTCAATGGAAAATTACTGTAGCTTCTCGGCCGAAAGATGAGCAGGCTTTGTGGAAGCAATTCCGCACACCGCTTGATGAATTATTTGCGCGTCTGAAATCGAGTCGGCAAACACAACGTTCTGAAACTGAATTACGTATTGAGCAGAAAGAGCAAATCTGTGTAGAGCTGGAAGCTTTGCAAGCCTTAAGTGCTGATGAGTTTACCCAAGCCAGCAAGCAAGTGGATAGCTTGCGCCAGCGCTTTAATGCCATTCGGGATTTACCGAAGCCTGCTTGGCAAAAGCTAGAGGAGCGTTTTCAGCGCGCCGAACAGGCCTTGCAATTAAAGCGTACTCAGTTGCGTTGGCAAAGTAAGTTAGCTGAGCTAGATCAACTAGCTGCTGAATCTACACTACGTAAACAAGCGGATAGCGTCACCGATTTAGCGCTTCATCAAGCAGAAGGTGAGAATCTTTGTTTACAGCTGGAAATTCTAATGGATGTGCCAACACCAGAGGCTTTCCGTCAAGCCCGCCTGCAATACCAAGTGGCACATATGTCCGAATCGATGCGGGGTTTAAAAGAGGGTGGCGATTTACATGTACAGGCCCTGCAATTATTAAAGGCTTGGTATCAATTGGGCGCAATGTCAGCTGAGGCTTTGGCTAGTCAGGAAAAACGGATTATAGCTATACGGCAGGCAGTAGCGGGTTAGGTTAAAACTTGGGCTGTACTGATTAAAAATACAGCCCAATCCTGCTCATTAAATCATCGCGAAATAAGCACGTAATTGTTCTTCACTAATAATCTCTTGTCTCTGATTTTTAATCACTCCGCCTAATTCATAATTTAAACGCTCAGCGGTTTTAACAAAATCATGAATAGCTTCACGATTATTAATAGGGCTAGGCAGATTTAAAATTAAGGATAAGCCGGGCGTTGTTTCCTCAGCGATTTGCTCAGGGATCAAGGTCCAAGGTTTAATGCCATTCGCCACATAAAACAGGCTTGTTTCACCCGATTCAGTGAGAATCATGCGATGGTAAACTTCCTTCTCGCCGAATTGTAAGCCCGCATTATCCAAGGCTTTTAAGACGGCATCTCCTTCAAAATCATCTTGTTCAGCGGCAATGAACATAATTAATTGTGGAGGTAGATTGCTGGGTGTTTCGTTATCGGTTGCCTGTTCATGAGTCACTGTGTTGTCGACAGAGCTCATGACTATGGGTCTATGGCTACCTTGCATAACATCAGTCATATCCGGTGCATTCGCATTAGGTAATTTACCATCACGGGCGGGTAGGTCAGTTAATACTGAAGACATTTCGCTACCATCTTCAGCGCTAATATGGCTAATAGGTGCTTGCTTACCCTTAGGTTTAGGTAAGTCTTGACGTGCTCGTCGGCTAGCCCAGTAGATAAAGACTAAAGCCAGTAGCCCTATGATCATAATAATCAGGCTTAGTATTTCCACAGTATCATCCTTCTAATTAGCCTTCGATCCATGAAAGGTTTGAGGTTTATTCTACTCATTGGCTAGTTGCAGTGCTTGTGCCATATCAACTGCCACTAAACGTGATACGCCCGCCTCCCGCATGGTAACACCGATAAGGTTTTCGGCAAGTTCCATGGTGGTTTTATTATGCGTGATGAAGATAAATTGTACTCGTTCTGACATCTGCTTGACTAGTTCACAAAAGCGCCCCACATTAGCCTCATCTAAAGGCGCATCCACTTCATCTAACATACAAAAAGGTGCAGGGTTTAATTCAAAGATGGCAAATACCAAAGCCACCGCTGTTAAGGCTTTTTCCCCACCCGACATTAAATGAATGCTGGATAAGCGTTTCCCCGGAGGACGCGCCATAATACTAATGCCAGTCGTCAACATATCCGTGTCGGTCATGGCTAAATAACACTCACCGCCCCCAAATAAGCGTGGAAACATGGCTTGTAAGCGCTGATTAACTAAATCGAAAGTTTCTTTGAAGCGTGCGCGTGTTTCTCGATCAATTTTACGCATGGCCGCTTCTAAAGTTTCCAGTGCTAAAACTAAGTCATCATTCTGTTGATCTAAATAGAGTTTACGTTCATGCTGTTCGCGATATTCATCAATGGCTGCCAAATTAATCGCCCCAAGGCGTTCAATATTCGCGGTCAGTTTGCCTAAACGCTCACTAATCAAAGCAGGATCATGACTGACAAGTTCTTCTAATAGGCTGGCTAATTCAAATCCACTGGGTGCTAACTGCTCTTGTAAATGTTGACTTTGTACTTGGTTGGTTTGCCAAGCGAGTTTTAATTGTTCGAGTTGCTCCCGCCAACTGTCTAATTGACGCTCATGCTGTAAGCGCAGCTGTTCTTGAGTACGAATTTGCTGTTCAATCGTTTGTGTTTGTTGACGAGCCGCATGGAGAGCTTGTTCATATTGGAGTCGCTCAGCTTTAGCCTGTTCTAGAGCAGCGGTTAATTCAGTTATGGGTTCTGTTTGTTGAGCTAACTCAGCCACTAGTTGTAGACGTTGTTCGCTTAATAAATCTAGGCGGGTTCGACCGCGTTCGAGTTGCTGCTGACTAGATTGAATTTGGCTTTGACAGCTTTGTAAGCTTAAGGCTAGCTGTTGTTGTTGATCACGCCAATGCCGTACCTGAGTACGTAAATCTTGTAGTTGGCGTTGTGCCTGCTCTTTAAGGAGTATTAATTCGTCTTCTTGGGCTTTCAATTGTGTAATCAGAGCTTCAGCTTCAGCTAAGCGCTCATAGGCACTGGCTAGCTCTAATTGCTGTTGTGCCTGTTGTGCGGCGAGTTCCTGTAACTCAAAGCTTAGCTGCTCAGTCCGTTGTTCTTGCTGTCTTTGTTGTTGGGTAAGCTGCTGTAAATGATTGTTTAATTCTAGCTCTTGGCGTTGTAAGCGATTGTATTCTGCTTGAGCTTGGTGTTGGGTTTGCTCTAAAACCTGAATTTGCACTTGTAAAGCTTGTTGTTCGTTCTCGGTCTGGTCTAAAGAGCTAGTAACTTGGCTCAGTTGTGCGTTTAAAGCGCGTATAGTCTGCTGGCGCTCAAGAATGCTTCCGGTTGTTTGCTGGCTGGGCGTTGTGAGCCAATGTTGACCAACACAGATGCCTGTCGGAGTCACATAAAACTCGTGCATTGCTAGTTGCTGACGCTCAGCTAGAGCTGTGGCGAGATCGGAGCTAGATAATGCGCCTTGTACTAAAGACTGTGCACTTACAGGAGTAATAATCTTCTTTGCTAAACTGTTTGGTGCCAGATCCATGTTTGTACTAATTAGTTCAAGTAAGCTTAAGCCTGTACTTGGAAGGCTAGTTAAATCAATACTTGTTAAGTCTGTAACACAGAGAGCTTTCAAGCGTTGCGCTAAGACGGTTTCTATAGCTTGTTCCCAACCTGTCTCAATCACTAATTCAGTGGCTAAATTAGCGTGATCCGTTAGTTGCTGCTCTTGAAGCCAATCGCGGTAAGCTTGGTCATCATGTTTTAAAGCAGCTTGTTGGAGCGTGTTAAGAGCGGACAATTGTCCTTGCAAAGTTTGTAGCTGGCTACGTTCTTGAGAAACTTGGTGAACCAGCTGCTGTTGTTGCTGACGTTGTAGCTGCAGTTGCTCAGTCACTTGCTGGTTTTCCGTTTGGTTGACCGTTTGAGCTTCTAAGACTGCTGCTAGTTCAAGCGCTAGGTTTTGCAATGAGCGGGTTAAGTCTTGCTGCTTAAGCTGGTCGAGTTCGACTTGAAAACGAGCTAAACGCTGCTCTACTTGTTGAGCTTGACGCTCTAATTGCTCGATGCGTGCAGTTTCACTATGTAATTGGCGAGTAGGTTGCACTAAGGCATTTTGTATCGCGTACAACTCAGTTTGTGAGTTGAGGGTGTTGTGCTCAGCCTGCTGTAAGGATTCCTCAAGCGCTATTAGTTGTTCCTCTACAAGCGCCGCTTTTGGTAATAGCTCGGCTAGTTGGGTTTGACTAGACTGTAATTGAGCTTCGTCAGCTTGCTGATGTACTAAAGTTTCTGCCAGCGTTTGCTCTAGGCGTTGCAAGTTCTCCTGTTGACGCCGTTTGGTCTCTGCTTGATGCTGAATGCTTTGCTCAAGCCGCCCAATGGCTGAACCCGCTGCATAGTAATGGCCTTGTGCAAGGCTTAAAGCTTCCGTGGCTTGAGAGAAAGCTAAACGCAAGCTCTCAATCGACTCGAGAATGTCTTGGATCTGCTTTAACTCGGCCTGCTGGTTATGGGAGCTTTGATTTAATTGGCTAATTAATGCTTGTGCAGCTTGTTTTAAAGCTTGCAACTGTGCAGCCAAATTTAAAGCTGATAAATGCTGCTGTTCTAAGCGGAGTTCGCGAAAACGTTCAGCGGTTTTAGCTTGCTTGTCGAGTTTCTGGAGTTGTTTTTCTAGTTCTTCGCGCAGATCTTTCAGGCGTTCAAGGTTTTCACGGGTATGCTGAATACGTGTTTCTGTTTCACGGCGGCGTTCTTTATAGCGCGAGATACCAGCCGCCTCTTCTAAAGTAACTCGAAGTTCCTCGGGCTTTGCTTCGATCAGACGCGAAATCATACCTTGTTCAATAATTGCGTAGCTGCGCGGCCCTAAGCCCGTACCAAGGAAGATATCAGTAATATCTCGGCGTCGACAGCGTGTGCCATTGAGGAAAAACTTGGAGCTACCATCGCGACTCACTTGGCGTTTGATTGCGATTTCAGTGTATTGCGCATAAAGGCCGGCAAGGTCGCCTGCACTATTATCAAACACTAGTTCGACTGAAGCTAAACCAACAGGCTTGCGGGCAGAAGAGCCATTAAAAATGACGTCATCCATCGATTGACCGCGTAAGTTCTTTGCTGAGCTTTCACCCATGACCCAACGTACCGCATCAATCGTATTGGATTTGCCGCAACCATTTGGCCCCAAAATGCCGACTAAATTGCTGGGTAAATTGAGCGTGACAGGATCAACAAAGCTTTTGAATCCGGCTATACGAATTTTACTTAGACGCACGGTGGTTGAGGTTCAGTTTGTTGGGGGTGGCTACAGAAAGCGCGTAAGAATGAGCTAAAAAGAGGCGTTTTGCAAATAGCAGAAATAAAAAAGCGGACCCGGAGGCCCGCAGAAGACTTTAAGGAAGCTGGTCGCTACAATGCAACTCTTGTTGTTATGCGGCTGGATCTCAGACCTTCCATTCAATCTTGAATCCATGAGCGCAGTATAGGTGGTGTTAAATTAACAACGCTTGAACCCATTAAATCTTTTTATAATTTTACTTAAGCTAAAATATCGGGGCCTTGCTTAGGCTTGCTCAGGATTCTAAGTGCACCGCACAATAGTAAAGCTTGATCTACATCAAGCATTCCTTTAACCTTAAATCGGAAAAAACTCGCGTATTTCAACTATTTCGGAGGCAAGGATGATGTCTTCTAGCCGCATTTCTACCAATAAAAAAGCCGCTGTCGCCTGCAATAATTGCAGTTTAAGTGATTTATGTTTGCCACGTGGCTTGACTAAAGAAGAGTTGGTTCGGCTAGAGTCTGCTATTGATAAGACCTCTAAAATTCCTAAAAAAGATTATCTCTATCGCCGGGATGATCCGCATCAAGCTATTTATGCTGTCAAATCTGGCGCCATTAAAACCTCCTTATCGACCTTAGACGGTGAAGAACAAATCTTAGGTTTTTATCTACCGGGTGATTTGGTCGGTTTTGATGCATTCGCTAATAGTAAGCACAGTTGTGATGCACAAGCGCTCGAAGATACTTTTGTCTGCGAGTTAAGTATGAGTTCTTTTCACGAACTCTGTGGCAGTATCGCGAGTATGCGCAATGGCATGATGCGTCAAGTAGGCATGGAAATTGGTCGTGAACATCAGTTACTGCTAACTTTAGGGCAAATGCGCACTGAAGAGCGTTTAGCAACTTTTCTGACAGGGATTGCTGAGCGCAATCAATCGCGCGGTTTTTCTGCTCGTGAATTCTACTTACCCATGCCACGTCATGATTTAGCTAATTATTTAGGGATGGCTGTCGAGACTTTGAGTCGTATGTTTTCACGTTTACAAGAAGACGGGATTATTAGCGTGAATCACCGTCTCATTGAGATTTTAGCGCCTGAGCGCCTCAAGAGCTTAGGTCATCATCAGTGTCGTTAGTTTAGATCACTTTAGAAAATCGCTGGGTGGTCGCTGTTTGTCTTAGGCTAGTATCAAAAGCCATGCAAATATTCCGTACTAAAAAGCGTCCGCGCGGCGTAATAGTGAGTTTGTGGTCACTAATCTCTAACAACTGATCCGCTTGCAGATGGGCTAGTTGCGCTAGTTCAGTCTTAAAATAGCTGGCTGCATTCACCGCAAATTCCTGTTCAATTGCGTGTAAGTCTACTGAAAATTGGCAGGTAAGCTGCTGAATAATATGGCGGCGTATCTGATCATCTTCAGTTAGGATCACACCACGCGTCACGGCTAAGTGGCCTGCATCTAAAGCAGCATAATAGCCTGCAGTGGTTTTTTCGTTCTGACTATAGCAGTCGGCTACCTTGCTGATAGCACTGACACCCATCGCTACCAAATCACAATCTGCGTGCGTGGTGTAACCTTGGAAATTGCGATGTAAGCTGCCCTGCGCTTGTGCTAAAGCTAGTTCGTCCTCAGGTTTAGCAAAGTGATCCATGCCAATATAGATATAACCTGCTGCAGTAAGCTGCTGAACTGCCTGCTGTAAGATTTGTAATTTGTCTTCACTAGAGGGGAGGTCTGCGCTGTTAATTCGCCGTTGCGGCATGAATAGGGTTGGTAAGTGAGCGTAGTTAAACAATGAAATTCGATCGGGTGACCAATCGATAACGGTTTCTAAAGTTTGACTAAACCCTGCTAGGGTTTGCAAAGGCAAGCCGTAAATCAAGTCAATACTAATTGATTTGGCCTTATAAGCTCGGCAAGTCTGAATAATATCGAGCGTTTGCTGAGTGGGCTGAATACGATTAACCGCACGCTGCACGCGTTCATCAATATCCTGTACACCTAAACTAAAGCGATTAAAACCTTGTTCACGTAACAATTGGATCGTTTCAGTGCTAACTGAGCGCGGATCAATTTCAATGGAGTAGTCGCCGCTATCATCGCTTAATAGATTGAAATGCTGGCGCGTCTTAGCCATTAAAGCAGCTATCTGCTCAGGATTTAAAAAGGTTGGAGTCCCACCACCCCAATGGAGCTGCTTGACTTGGCGATCAGGGTCATAAAGGACTGCTTGTAATTCGATTTCACGAAACAGGTAATCTAGATAAAGACTGGCTTGTGCGCGGTTTTTGGTGACTATTTTATTGCAGGCACAATAAAAGCAAACGCTGGCACAGAAGGGTATATGAAAATACAAAGACAAGGGCAGTGGAATCAAATCTTCGTTGCTTTGCCGAGCTTGCAGTAGGTAATCCGCTGCTGAAAACTCTTTAAACGACACGGCAGTGGGGTAAGAGGTATACCTAGGTCCCGCAATATCATAGCGGCGTATCAAGTCTGGGTCAAAACTTATACTTTTCATGCTGATCCTCGACATATACGAACGAACAAGATTTCAAGAGCAGCCGCTTACTGGCAGCGCTAAAAAGCCTTAGCATGGCGGTTCTGCTTAAAAACTAGCATGATTAAAGTCAATAGCGGATAGCTAAGCAAGCAGCACTGGGCGGAAACTAAAAGGTTTTTGATCTACATCAGCTTTTGCATAGCCTAAGGGATATGAGTTAACTCAAAAGCTACTTAATTTAAAGATCATCTTCGTCTTCATCACTGGTACGGCTAAAGAAGAAAGGGTCAAACATTTCGATGAAGCGCTTAGCTTGAGGCGTGAAAAACTTACCACGTCGCACAATCAGTCCGTAATTGCGCGAGGGGAAATAATGATCTAGAGGAATGCCTACAATCTTGTCATGGGGCGTGAGACAAACATCAGTAACAATAGAAATACCTACACCTAATTCGACATATTTTTTGACAATTTCCCAACCGCCAGCCTCCATACTGACCGAATAAGACACTTCATGTTGGCGAAAAACAGTATCCACCATGCGCCAAGTACTCTGATTTTTTGGTGGGAGAATCAGGCCATAAGGGCTAATATCTTCTAAGCTGATATTGACCTGCTGAGTCAGTGGATGACCTTCGGGCACGATGAGAATAGAGCGAAAATTTGCAAAGGGTTGATAAATAATGCTATCTGGTACTTGTAAGAGGGGGCCGATCGCTAAATCGACTTGATCATCCAGTAGCAGTTTCATACCACTGTGTCCTTCCACATTGTGCATATTAATGCGAATGCCAGGATAGGCTTCTTTGAATTGCTGAATATACTCAGGCAGGACATAGAGAGAAGTGGATTGACCTGCAGCGATGTCAAGCTCACCCATTTCCATTTTGCCTAAACTAGCGGCAAACGTTTCGCGTAGGCTATCAATACCCGCCGCTAGAGGCTGTACCAATTGATAGAGGACTTTACCTTCAGGGGTAAGCTTCACGCTTGGGCCACGCCGTTCAAGTAGTTTCTGACCCATTTCACGTTCAAGCGCCTGCACTTGTAAGGACACGGTAGGTTGGCTGATGTGTAGCTGCTCGGCGGCATGCGTTATATTTTCTTTTTGTGCAACAACGCAAAAGGTACGCAACAGCTTGTAGCGTGTCTGTTTATAGTAGTGCATGGCTTTCCTGGGTGCTTATAGTCAATAGTTTTAGGCGTTACTATTGTGCTGGTTAATAGTAAAAATTGAAACAATTGATTTTAATAAATCAGTCACCATTTGTTAATATTGCGCCCATCAAACATTCATGTAATGTTATCTCATGCTAACTGTGGTGCTTGCGGCGTTCCTAGTGGATGCCGCTCTTTTTTTACCCCTCCTTCTATTCAGATGCGTTCTTAGCATTTTTTCGATAAGCTAATCTTCCCCTGTACTAGCCAAACTTTAATCTTTTGGGAGTTTTCTAATGGCTGATTATATTTTGTGGTTTGATCAATTAGGCATGCACGACGTTAATATTGTTGGGGGCAAGAATGCGTCATTGGGGGAGATGATAAGTAATCTAGCTAATCTAGGTGTTAGCGTCCCCGGCGGCTTTGCTACGACTACGGAGGCTTATCGTGATTTTCTACAATATGAAGGCTTAGATACACGCATTAATCAGCTGTTAGCGACTCTAAATGTTGATGATATTAATGCTTTGACTAATGCCGGTAAAACGATTCGTGGTTGGCTAATGGCAGCCCCTCTACCGGAAGCACTGCTAACTGCAGTCACTGCTGCCTATCAAACTCTAGCGGCAGGTTCAGGCGAGACGGCTTCCTTTGCAGTGCGTTCTTCTGCAACAGCAGAAGACTTACCCGATGCGTCCTTTGCAGGTCAGCAAGAAACCTTCTTGAATGTGCGTGGTTTAGATAATGTGATCGCTGCCATTAAAGAAGTCTTCGCTTCTTTATATAATGATCGCGCGATTGCTTATCGGGTTCATCAGCATTTTGAGCATGACAAAGTATTCTTATCCGCAGGGATTCAAAAAATGGCACGCAGCGACATTGGCGCAAGCGGAGTCATGTTCACTTTAGATACTGAATCAGGCTTCCGCGATGCTGTCTTTATTACGGGTGCTTATGGTTTGGGTGAAACAGTGGTGCAAGGTGCAGTGAACCCAGACGAGTTCTACGTCTACAAGCCCAATTTACATGCTAACCGTCCGGCGATTTTATCTCGGCGTTTAGGTGAGAAAGCCATTGAGATGATCTACGACACTCAAGGTGGTGCGCATAATAAAGCAACCTTAACGCGTAATGTTGAAGAGGCTCGCCGCCAGCGTTTCTGCCTAACGGATGAGCAAGTTGAATCCTTAGCTCGTCAAGCGTTAATTATTGAAAAGCATTATGGCCGCCCGATGGATATTGAGTGGGCTTTAGATGGCGGTGATGGCAAATTATACATCGTGCAAGCTCGTCCTGAAACGGTCGAGAGCCGTGCGAAAACGACTGTAATTGAGCGCTACCAATTAGCCAGCAAAGGCAATGTTATTGCTGAGGGGCGTGCCATTGGGCAGAAAATCGGCCAAGGTAAAGCGCGCATTATCATGAGCATCGCACAGATGCATGAAGTCCAAGAAGGGGATGTACTAGTCACGGATATGACCGATCCTGATTGGGAACCCATTATGAAGCGTGCGTCGGCCATTGTGACCAATCGAGGTGGCCGTACCTGTCATGCGGCTATTATTGCGCGTGAAATGGGTATTCCGGCCGTGGTGGGTTGTGGTAATGCAACCGACTTAATTGCTAATGGCGATGAAGTCACTGTGTCTTGTGCAGAAGGCGATACCGGCTTCATTTATGCAGGCTTGCTCGGTTTTGAGCGGATGACGGCTGATACTGGCAATTTGCCTGATTTATCCGTCAAGATCATGATGAATGTAGGTAATCCTGAGCGTGCCTTCTCGTTCTCGCGTTTGCCGAATGAAGGTGTCGGCTTAGCCCGCTTAGAATTCATTATTAATAATACGATTGGTATTCATCCCAAAGCCTTGATGGAGTTCGACCGCTTACCTGAGGAGTTAAAAACCAAAATTGGTAAAAAAATCGCCGGTTACTCCAGCCCAGTAGGTTTCTATGTTGAAAAGCTAGCGGAAGGGATAGCAACTTTGGCGGCAGCTTTCCATCCGCATAAAGTGATTGTGCGCATGTCTGATTTTAAATCCAATGAATATGCCAATTTACTTGCAGGTGATCGCTACGAGCCACATGAAGAGAATCCAATGATCGGTTATCGTGGTGTTTCGCGGTACTTGTCAGCTGATTTCCGCGCTTGCTTTGAGTTGGAGTGCCAAGCTTTACGCAAAGTGCGTAACGACATGGGGCTAACTAATGTTGAAGTGATGATTCCTTTCTGCCGTACTTTAGAAGAAGCGCAGCAAGTGACTGAGCTCTTGGCTTCACAAGGGATTAAGCGTGGTGACAATGACTTACGCTTAATTATGATGTGTGAAATCCCCTCGAATGCGGTGTTGGCTGAAGAGTTTTTAGAGTATTTCGACGGCTTCTCGATTGGCTCTAATGATATGACCCAGCTATCTTTAGGTTTAGATCGCGACTCAGGCTTAATTGCCCATCTATTTGATGAACGTAATCCGGCGGTAAAAAAGCTCCTGAGTATGGCGATTGCTGCCTGTAAGAAGCAAGGCAAATATGTAGGGATTTGCGGACAAGGCCCCTCGGATTATCCTGATTTTGCAGCTTGGCTCCATGAGCAAGGCATTAGTAGCATTTCCTTAAATCCAGATACAGTCGTCAATACCTGGTTGCATTTAGCGAGCCTTGAAAAACACTAATTAAGCAGTTAAGGAGTTCAGTATGAGCAGGCAAAAACGTACGGTTTACTATTTGTCTGACCGTACGGGGATTACCGCAGAAACTTTGGGTCACAGTTTGCTGACCCAATTTGATGGGATTGAATGGAATAAGATTAATGTACCGTTCCTCGATTCCTTAACTAAAGCAAATGATTTAGCTACGCGCATTAATAGTGCTGCTGAGCGTGATGGCTATCGACCTTTAGTGTTTAGTACCTTAGTGGATGATGAAATTCGTGCAGTTATTGCTCAAGCCAACTGCATGATTTATGACTTTTTTGGCACTTTTATTGGCTCCATGGAACAAGAGCTGCAACAGCCTTCAGCTCATGCAGTGGGGCGCTCGCATGGAGTGCAAAATAACTCTTCCTATTTCAATCGGATCGCCGCGATCAATTACACTTTGAGTAATGATGATGGTGTATCTGCAAAAAACTTTAATGGTGCAGATATTATTCTGGTGGGGGTGTCACGTTCAGGCAAAACACCGACCTGCTTATATCTTGCCCTGCAATATGGTATTTCTGCCGCCAACTATCCCTTAACTGAAGAAGACATGGATGCTTTGCGCTTACCTAAGCTTTTGGAGCCGTATAAGCATAAGCTCTTTGGTCTAACTTTAAGTGTTGAGCAACTGCATCTGATTCGCCAAGAACGCCGTCCAAATAGTCGCTATGCCTCAATGTCTCAGTGCCAGCAAGAACTTGATTGGCAAGAACAATTATATAAAAAATTGAATATTCCTTATATTGATACCACGAACATTTCTATCGAAGAAATTAGCACGATTATCCTAAATGGTAGTGGTCTAAAACGTCATTTGTATGGGCAGTGACAGCAGCCCTTAAGACATGCGAAGATGCGGTTCTTTGGGTGCAGAGGACGGAAAATGGTTGCAAAGATAATTGATGGCAAGCAAGTAGCAGCTCAAGTTCGCCAAGAAGTCAAAGACAGAGTTGCGGAGCGCTTAGCACAGGGTAAACGTGCGCCGGGCTTGGCCGTCATATTAATTGGTAATGATCCGGCTTCTCATGTGTATGTGAATAATAAGCGCCGTGCCTGTGATGAGGTAGGTATTCTGTCGCGTTCTTATGATTTACCCGCCGAAACTACTCAGTTTGAGCTGTTAAAGATCGTGGATCGCTTAAACAATGATCATACTGTCGATGGTATTTTAATTCAGTTACCCTTACCTGAGCATATTGATACTTCTTTAGTCATTGAGCGGATTGATCCGGGTAAAGATGTGGATGGTTTCCATCCTACCAATGTTGGTCGCTTAACCTTACGGATTCCTGGGCTACGTCCTTGCACACCTTATGGTGTGATGCGTTTATTAGAGTCTGAAGGAATTACTTGTTTAGGGAAGCATGCTGTTGTGGTCGGAGCTTCGAATATCGTTGGCCGCCCAATGGCTTTAGAGTTGCTACTTGTGGGCGCAACCGTGACAGTTTGCCATCGTTTTACACCAAATACTCCTGAATTAATTGCACAGGCCGATATTGTAGTCGTGGCTGTCGGTAAACCGGGCTTTGTAAAAGCGGAGTGGTTGAAGCCGGGTGCTGTGGTCATTGATGTTGGCATTAATCGCCTAGAATCAGGACGTTTGTCAGGTGATGTGGATTATGAAGCAGCCAAAGATAAAGTAGCTTGGATTACGCCAGTGCCGGGTGGCGTGGGGCCAATGACCGTTGCCATGTTAATGCGTAATACCTTAAATGCCTGTGAAAAGCATCAGTTCTAAATTTTAGCTAGCATAAAAAAGGCATCCACTCGGATGCCTTTTTAGTTTAAACCTCAGTTTGGGCTAAGTGTTTTAGGGTTTCTTTGGCGGTTGTTGAGCCAATTTTTGTAGGACTTCATCCGATAAAGCACCCGATTCACGCAAGCGGCGAATCACAGAGGCTGGCAAGCAAACTATATCTGAAGAGGCAGCTGGTAATAATTCTTTACCACCACTGCACAGGCGGCGCTTGTCGTCACCCTCTTTAGTTTTGACAGGATCTTCAGTTAAATAAGCCGCGTTAACCCAGCCGTTTTGGCCTGCCCAACGCACTAGTTCGAAAGATACATCGCCACCCTTTGCAACTTTACCAATCTTAGTAATCCAAGTGCCATTATGTGGAATCTCCACCGCAATCGCTGATTTATCGCCTTCTTCGACATACATCATCAAACTTTGACCTGGTGTTAAACCACGCACAGAGTAGATGGGGACTGAGCGAAACGGCAAACCTTTAGCTTTTTCAGGATAACCGCAGCAAACTTTTTGATCTTGTGGCACTTTAGGATCTACTAAGCAGGCACGGCGGGCAGCAGCAATACTGGTAGATTCTGCATCATAGCCTAAAGAGCTAGATTCAACCCAGCCAGTCATATCATCCCAACTGACTTTTTCCCAGAGCACATTACCGACTAATTGCTGGGCATTGCGGCGCACAATCCAAGTGGCATTGTGAGGAATATTTACTAAAATTTCTTCGCCCGGTTTCTTATACATTTTTAAGACATTACCCGGTGTTCTACCTTTGACTTGGTAAATCTTTGAGCTGTCTGCTGGTAAAGTTAAAGGAGCCGCCAGCGCTTGAACTGAGGCTGTCAATAGAAAGGCGCCCGCCATAAAGGCAGGAATAATTTTTTTAAGTAATAGCTTGTCCATGTTTCCTCCGATGAAAAAGACTTGGCCGCTAGCTTGGAGAGTCTTCATCTTCGATCAAACTTAAAAACCACCTAACGTGATGGTACGTAGGGTGACACTTCAACCCAACACTGCAAAAGTGTACGTCATGATTAGAAAATGGATGCCCAAATCATGATTTTTCCGCAACAGCTAGGATACTATATGTTGTAAAAAAGTCACATAAAAACCATTGATGAAGGTCATCTTTAAAGGGCTAAACGGCTATTTTTCTGACGAGTGAGCAGCATGGCATCACCGTAGCT
>SSFA01000014.1 GCA_008015155.1 Thiothrix sp. | reverse complement strand
CGCGCCTTATAGTGTTTGAATCGCAGTTTTGGAGAAATCATATGGCTCGTGTATGCCAAGTAACAGGTAAGCGGCCGATGTCCGGTCACAACGTCTCGCATGCCAATAATAAGACTAAACGTCGTTTTCTGCCTAACCTACACTCACATCGTTTTTGGGTAGAAGCTGAAGAGCGTTTCGTGACTCTGCGTGTTACGACTAAAGGTTTACGTACCATCGATAAGAAAGGTATCGATGTGGTATTAGCAGAGCTGCGCGCACGCGGCGAAAAAGTCTAATTCTGGAGTAGAACAGCATGGCTAAGAAAGGCGGACGTGAGAAAATTAAGCTAGTTTCTACTGCAGAAACCGGTTTCTTTTACACTACAACCAAAAACAAACGTACTACTCCTGATAAATTGGAGTTCAAAAAGTACGATCCCGTTGTACGTAAGCACGTTATTTTTAAAGAAGCAAAAATCAAGTAACTACCCAGTTTATCGGGTGAGTTGTAACGATTCTTGTTTGAGAAAGCCCGCACTCGCGGGCTTTTTTACGTTATACTCAAAAGCATCGTAGGCGGTGGGTAGAACCTGTTAGCGATGCTTTTTGAGTGAAAATAGACCATTCATAATAAATAATTGTGGTCTTCCAAAATAAATTCCGGGATGAATGATGGAACCTTTGTTGTTATGGATTTTGGTGGGCGTTTTAGTTTTGCTCATCGTAGTTCCGTTTCTGATTGGCTTAATGCTATCTCCTTACCAACGTGCTACTCGTGTTGAATTAGTCAAAGCGCCTATCGATGCAACTTGGGGTGCTTTGAGTGATCTTTCACGCCAAACAGAGTGGCGCACCGACCTCAAAAGTGTGCAGCTTAAGGATGATGATGAGGGGATGCGTTGGGTCGAGAACTTGGCTAATGGTGGTAAAGTCACAGCACGTAAGCAAAAAGAAGTACCCAATAAAGAAATTGTGGTACAGCTATCTAAAGGTGCTCAAGTGATTGGCACGCGAGAAGCCTCTTTAAGTGCTGTACCAGGTGGAACACGAATCACTTTTACCCAAACAGCCGTGACTAAAAATCCTTGGCAACGTTTAGGGATGCACATGGGCTCCAAAATAGATAAGCATTTGCAAACTTATATCGAGCAGTTTAAAGCACGTTTCACCCGCTAACTTGCCATTGTTTAGCACAACTTAGTTTTACAGCTGCTAAATCTGAGAGCGTATTAGTCTTGAGTTGCTCCTTAGCTAAGCGGGCGAGGCTTTTGTTTAAGCTAGGATGCTTATACGCTGGTGCTAACTCAGCTAAAGGTTGCAAAACAAACGGGTAGTTTAGAATATCAGGATGCGGCAGCTTTTGATCTGGATGAATCAGATCTGCATAGAGTAGTAAATCTAGATCCAGCGTGCGGGCGCTAAATTTCTGCTGGTCAGGAACGCGTCCCTGTTGCACCTCCAGCTGTTTGAGCCATGCTTTAAGTTCTGTACAGGAAAGCTCGGTATAGAAACTCACAACTGCATTTAAAAACGCCTCACCTTCAAAACCAATTGCAGCGCTGCGATAAATCGTCGAACAGCGTAAAGCCCCAAAATTTTGCTCTAGACTCGCTAAGCAAGCACAGAAATTGGTTTCAGGCTCAATATTACTGCCAATACTGACGAAAACTGCTGGCATCAGCGTTGGCCACGTTCAATTTGCACGCCGACTTCAGCAGAACCTTTCACTGCAAAGGGCTTGCCTACTGTGACGCGAATCCACGGCACTTGCATTTCTGTCATGAGGGTTTTAGCGATTTCTTCCGCTAAACGTTCGACTAGATCGTAATGGTCAGCCTCAACCAGTTGGATGATACGTTGTGCAGCTGTTTTGTAGTTTAAAGTATCTTCAATCTTATCGCTCGCAGCGGGAATACGATTATCCCAAGCCATTTCTATATCAACACGAATCTGCTGTTGAATACTTTTTTCCCAAGGGTAAATACCAATGCGGGCCTGGATGCGTAGATCGCGGATATAAACGATATCCATAAAGGTTTTGCCTTGTAGCTGAATAAGGAGCTTATTGTAAACCAGACGAGAGAAAAGCCTAGCAGAGAGTTGACGCATCGGATAGTGATCAGTATTATAATCAGTATTAAGACTAATTTTCTAAGCGTGAGCGTGCATCAGGAGGAGATGGATGAATTCACAAGCAGTTCTAATCGCAGGTGGTGGTATCGGTGGCCTTGCAACCGCCTTAGGTTTAGCTCGTAAAGGCGTGCATTCAATCGTGTTGGAGCGTGCTGCTGAGCTGGGCGAAATCGGTGCTGGTATTCAAATTGGCCCCAATGCTTTCCATTGTTTCGATTATCTGGGCGTGGGCGACGAGGCGCGTTCTAAAGCTGTTTATATTGACAGCTTACGTTTGATGGACGCTGTGAAGGGTGAGCAGATTGCGGCTATTCCTCTTGATGAGCCTTTTCGTGAACGCTTTAAAAATCCGTATGCGGTAGTGCATCGTGCTGATTTGCATGGTGTTTTGCTAGACGCTTGCCGTACGAATGACTTAATTGAGTTGCGTACTTCACATGTAGTCGAGCGCTATGAGCAAGATGGTCAAACAGTGCGCGTTTATTGCAAGGATCAAGGGATGATCGAGGGGCAAGCACTGATTGGTGCTGATGGTTTACGCTCCAATATTCGTCAGCAATTAGTGGGCGATGGTGAGCCACGTGTATCAGGTCACACCACGTATCGTTCAGTCATCCCTACCGAACAAATGCCCGAAGATTTACGCTGGAATGCGGCCACGCTTTGGGCTGGCCCTAAATGCCATATCGTGCATTATCCACTGAAAGGTTGGAAAGTTTTCAATCTGGTAGTTACTTATCACAATGATGTACAAGAAGCGGTTGCTGGTAAATCGGTCAGTAAAGAGGAAGTGCGCCAAGGCTTTGAGCATATTCATCCACGTGCGCAACAGATTATTGAACATGGCGAGAATTGGAAGCTGTGGGTACTGTGCGACCGGGATCCAATTATGAACTGGGTAGATGGGCGTGTAGCTTTATTAGGGGATGCGGCGCATCCGATGCTGCAATATTTTGCCCAAGGTGCTTGTATGGCGATGGAAGACGCTGTGTGCTTAAGCCATATGTTTGAAGTACATGCCGATAATGTCGAGCTAGCCTTGCAAAATTATTTGGATCAGCGCCTAGCACGCACGGCTCGCGTCCAACTCAGCTCTCGCCTAATTGGCGAATATATTTATCATCCAGACGGAGCGAAAGCAGCAGTACGTAATAGTGTTATGTCAAAACGCACACCTGAAGAATATTACAATAGCTTAGCTTGGCTGTATGGCGGCACGGGTTTAGAGGCTTAAGGAGGAATTAGCATGTCATTAACTGAAAAACCGTTTGAGACTCCTGAGCGTTTAGCCTTTTACGAAAAAATTGATACGCAATGCTTCACACCCTTATGGGCAGTGCTGTCTAATATTATTACCCCAGAGCCGAAAAGTGCTTGTATACCTAATTTATGGAAGTTTGCTCTAGCCAAACAATGGCTACTAGAAGCAGGCGGCTTGATCACAGCGAAAGAAGCTGAGCGGCGCGTACTGATTCTAGAGAATCCGGGCTTGCGAGGACAGTCAAAAATCACGACTTCTTTATATGCAGGTTTACAGTTGGTGATGCCCGGAGAAGTCGCTCCGGCGCATCGTCATAGTCAGTCCGCTTTACGTTTTGTGATGGATGGAGCAGGCGCACATACCAGCGTTGATGGTGAGCGGACTTTAATGCAATTTGGCGATTTTGTGATTACGCCGCCACAAGCTTGGCATGATCATGGGAATGAGACTACTGAACCGATGATTTGGTTGGATGGTTTGGATATTCCAATGGTGTCTTTCTTTGATGCTTCTTTTGCGGAAGGTTTGGGGGCGGATGAGCAAGCAATTACTCGGCAAACGGGTGATAGCTGGGCGCGTTATGGAGCCAATATGCTGCCGGTCGATTATGAAAAAAACCGTTTAGCTTCTCCGATCTTTAATTACCCCTACGCACGTTCACGCGAAGCTTTATATCAGATGCAATGCCAACACGAATGGGACCCTTGCCACGGTTTGAAGATGCGTTATATCAATCCAGTGGATGGAGGCTTTGCTATGCCTACGATTGCACCATTTTTGCAGCTGCTGCCTAATGGTTTTAAGACAGCGCCTTATCGTAGTACTGATGCTACAGTATTTGTGGTGACAGAAGGGACTGGGCGCAGCACGATTGATGGACAAGTTTTCGAATGGGAGCCAAAAGATATTTTTGTGGTGCCTAGTTGGAAATGGATTACCCATGAAGCGGACAGTGAAGCTGTGATGTTTAGCTATTCAGATCGGGTAGCACAGCAGAAATTAGGTTTGTGGCGTGAGCAGCGCGGTCTGGCTTAACTAATTAACGAGGACGGAGAAGTTTTATGACGAAGTATGTATTTAACCCACCAGCAGTCCCTTCGATAGCAGTCGCTGGTTCAGACGCGCGTTTTCCAGTACGGCGGATTTTCTGTGTAGGCCGCAATTATGCAGCGCATGCACGCGAAATGGGGCGTGATCCGGATCGTGAGCCACCGTTCTTTTTTACTAAACCGGCTGATGCCGTTGTGGATGATCAGCAAACCGTAGCTTATCCGCCTGAAACGAATAATTTCCATTATGAAGCGGAGTTAGTATTAGCGATCGGCAAAGGTGGAACCAATATCCCGGAAGCGCAAGCATTGGATTATATTTGGGGCTATGCGATTGGCAATGATCTAACTCGGCGTGACCTGCAATTAATCGCCCGCGAGCAAGGTCGTCCTTGGGATTGGGGTAAGGCCTTTGATCGCTCTGCAGTCTGTGGGCCGATTCATCCCGTGAGTGAAGTCGGGCATTTAGAGCAAGGTTCCATTCGCCTAAGCGTGAATGGGAATGTGAAACAAGATGCTGATTTAAAAGAGTTGATTTGGTCAGTACCGGAAATTATTGCGATTCTTTCGCGCACGATGGAAATTAAAGCGGGTGATTTGGTATATACTGGAACACCAGCGGGCGTTGGCCCACTAGTTCCGGGCGATGTGTGTGTGATTGAAATCGCTGGGCTAGGTTCGATTACCACCACCATCGGCGAGCGAGCAGTTGCATGATTGAGCAAAAACCGCTATTGCATAATTATTTTCGTAGTTCTACCTCGATTCGGTTGCGTGCTGCACTGAATTATAAAGGCGTGGATTATGAGTATGTGGCGCATAATTTGCGCACCAACGACAACTTTAAACCGGAATATTTAGCCAAGAATCCAACCGGTTTAGTGCCTGCTTTGGAACTAGCCAATGGTACCGTTCTCACCCAATCCTTAGCTATTATTGAATGGCTAGAGGAAACTCGACCTAACCCACCCTTATTGCCGAGTGATCCAGTCGGGCGTGCACAGGTACGGGCGCTCGCTTATATGATTGCTTGCGAGATTCATCCGCTTAATAACCTACGCGTGTTAGATCAAGTCCGCGCTTATGGTCAAGATGAAGCAGGAGTGACAGCTTGGTTTCATAAATGGGTGCATACGACTTTTACACCTCTTGAGCACATGCTGGCAACTAGCCCAAACACTGGGACATATTGCTATGGCGATACGCCTACGATGGCTGATGTTTGTTTATTTGCGCAGATGTTTAATAATCAGCGTTTCAAAGTAGATACGTCTGTCTATCCGACTATCGAACGCATTTACTCTGCCCTGAACGAGCTTGAGCCTTTCCAGCAAGCTGCTCCAGCTAAGCAACCTGACGCAGTTGACTAAGATGATGAACAGTTTTGCAGGTCTACCTGGTCATCTTCTGCGCCGCTGCCATCAAATAGCAGTGGCGATTTTTTTAGATGAGTGCAGTATTTATGATTTAACGCCGCTGCAATTTGCTGTGCTAATTGTGTTGTCTGAACAAGGGCCGCAAGACCAAGTAACTTTAGGTGGGGAAATTGCTTTAGATCGCACCACCATTACCGTCGTAGTGCGCAATTTGGAAGAGCGTGGCTTGATTGTACGGGATAAGTCAGGACGTGATCAGCGCTCTAAAATTGTTAGCATTACCGCTGCTGGGAAAAAGCTGTTGCAGCAGGTATTGCCAGCGGTAGAGCACACTCAAGCACGGATTATGGCGCCGCTCAGCGCTGAAGAAAGTGCACAGCTCTTACACTTGTTAGAGAAACTGGCAGAAGGTAACAATCAGTTAAGCCGAGCACCCGTGCGTAAACGTAAAATTCGCCCACAATAAAATTTTAAGCCATTAGTTTTCGAGAACAGGTGGCTTAAAAAAGCCACCTGCTGGTTTAGCGATTAAACGTTTTGCTCTTCAGCGCGCTTGCTCACCAAAGACGCGATAATGACTCCCACTGACACCAAGAGAATCAATAAAGTCGATAAGGCATTGATTTCTGGGTTCAAACCTAGACGGACTTGACTATAAATTTTCATTGGTAAAGTCGTGGAGCCAGGGCCAGACGTGAAGGAAGCAATGACTAAATCATCCAAGGACAAGGTGAAGGCTAATAGCCAGCCTGCAATAATAGCAGGCAGGATGATCGGGAAAGTCACCTGAAAGAAGGCTGATAGTTTGGTACAACCCAAATCTAGCGCTGCCTCTTCTAGTGATTTGTCAAAGCTCACTAAGCGTGAGGAGACTACCACAGTCACAAAGCACATGGTTAAGGTGGTATGTGCTAAGGTAATCGTCCAATAACCTCGGTCTAAGCCAATCGCTACGAACAACAATAGTAGCGCTAAGCCTGTAATGACTTCTGGCATAACCAGTGGCGAATACACCATCCCTGAAAATAATAAGCGTCCACGAAAGCGCCCCACTCGAGTGAGTACAATTGCCGCCATTGTGCCAAGAATCGTGGCTAAGGTAGCGCTGACCACTGCTACTTTGAGCGTGACCCAAGCGGCTGTCATGAACATCTCATTCTGGAAAAGGCTGACATACCATTTAGTAGAGAAACCACCCCAAACCGTCACTAATTTTGAAGCATTAAAGCTAAATAAAATCAGCAGCAAAATGGGTAAGTACAGAAAGGAAAAAGCAATAATCAGGCTGGTTAAATTGAACCAACTAAAACGGCTTACATTCATGCTTCAGCCTCCCGTTGACGTTCTTGAATACGTTGGAAAATAACAATCGGTACCACCAATGACAACAAGAGAACCACAGCAACTGCAGAAGCCACAGGCCAGTCACGATTACCAAAGAACTCACTCCAGAGCGTTTTACCGATCATGATAGTGTCAGAGCCGCCCAGTAAATCAGGGATCACGAATTCACCCATCGCTGGGATAAAGACTAAGAAACAGCCTGCTACGACCCCAGGCAGGGATAAAGGAAAAGTCACTTTCCAGAAGGCTTGAATCGGTGAGCAGCCTAAATCGAGTGCAGCCTCAATTAAGGTTTGATCAAGCTTTTCTAAAGTCGCATAGAGAGGGAGAACTAAGAAGGGTAAATAAGAATACACAATGCCAATATAGACGGCGGTTGGTGTATTGATAATCGCAAGCGGCTGATCAATGAGACCTATACTCATTAAACCCATATTGAGTAGGCCTTCAGGCTTGAGAATACCAATCCATGCATACACACGAATCAAGAAACTCGTCCAGAACGGCAGAATCACTAGCATCAATAAGACAGTGCGCCAGCGCTGCGGTGCCTTAGCTAAGCCATAGGCCATGGGATAACCAATCAGCAGTGTCAGTAAAGTAGAAATAAAGGCGATTTTTAAACTATTCAGATAAGACAAAAAATAGATTTTGTCATCTAATAACCAAGCAAAGCTTTCAAGGTCCAGTTGACTGAAAAAACTAGTGATGCCCGACCAACCTTCAGATAAGTTTAAGGTTGGTACATACGGGGGTAGGGCATTCGCTGTATCAGATAGTGAGATTTTAACGACGATTGCAAAGGGTAGGAGGAAGAAAATCAGCAACCATAGAAATGGGATTGCTATTAATAAAAACCGTCCCCAATCAAATTGGCGTTGCATAGCGATCCTCCTTAACGTTTGAGAGGCACAGCAGCGGTCAATGACCAAGATAACCACACCGTATCTTCCCAAGTGATCGGGCGATTACGTACGCGGCGTAGATTAGCCATTTCTGATTTTAAGGTGGTACCATCAGGTAAACGCACATGATAAGTTGAGGTATCACCCGAATAAGCGATATCCCAAACAATGCCTTGAACTGCGTTGACATCGCCTTGTGGCTGCTCTTTACTGACAATAACTTTTTCAGGGCGTACTGCTAACCAAATGGTAGAGCCAGTCTCTAGTTGTACTTCGCTGATTAAGCGGAACTGATTGCCTTGCTTGTCTTTGAGTTGATACTCCTGACCATTATGACTGATCACAGTGCATTCAATAAAATTGACATTGCCTATAAAATCAGCCACATAACGAGAATTAGGTGCTTCATAAATATCACTCGGTGTATCTAATTGCATCACTACACCCTTATCCATAACGGCAATTCGACTCGCC
The DNA here is from genome assembly GCA_008015155.1 of Thiothrix sp. Lineage (GTDB taxonomy): Bacteria > Pseudomonadota > Gammaproteobacteria > Thiotrichales > Thiotrichaceae > Thiolinea. The sequence goes on along the minus strand of SSFA01000014.1, from coordinate 43,512 downwards.
ATCGTCATGGCTTCTTCTTGATCGTGCGTCACAATCATGAAGGTCATACCCAATTTTTCCTGCAGAGTCATCAGTTCGAACTGAGTTTTTTCCCGCAATTTTTTATCCAAAGCACCTAGAGGTTCGTCCAGCAATAACAGGGTAGGACGTTTAGCTAAAGAGCGTGCTAAAGCTACACGTTGCCGTTGACCCCCGGAAAGTTGATGCGGCTTGCGCTGGGCAAAGGGCTCAAGCTGGACTAAAGCAAGCATTTCTTTCACTCGCTCATTAATCGCCTCAGCGCTTTGGCCTTCTTGTTTCAAGCCAAAACCAATATTTTTTTCCACGGTCATATGGGGGAACAGTGCATAGGACTGAAACATCATATTCACAGGACGTTTGTTAGGTGGCACATGACTGATGTCTTCACCACCAATTAAAATCCGTCCACTAGTGGGTGTTTCAAAGCCAGCCAGTAGGCGTAACATAGTGGTTTTGCCACAGCCTGATGGGCCGAGTAGCGCGAAGAACTCACGCTCATAGATGTCTAAAGTTAAATTATCTAAAGCAGTATAATCGCCAAACCGCTTTGTCACGTTTTCAAAACGAATCAGTGGTTTTTGAGTGGTATCCAACCACGGCGCAAAGACTTTGCGCTGCTCCGGTGCATCCGCCATCTGTGGTACTCCTTCCGACACCCAACAGTAATTAGATTTGCTTTATAGCAATTGAAAACACCGGCTGCCTGTGTAGCTGCCGGTGCAAGTACGGTTTAACTAAGGTCTGCTTATTGGCCGCTTTTCACAGCAGTCCAAGTACGATTGACCAAGCGCTGAGTCTTACTATCAAAGGGCAGCATAGTGAAGAGATTTTTCAACACATCCTCAGTCGGATAAATCGCTGGATTGCTAGTAATCTCTTTCTTGATGAACTCCTGAGAAGCCTTGTTGCCATTGGCATAAGATACTGCATCGGAGATGCGTGCCATATTTTTAGGCTCCATGAGGAAGTTAATGAACTCATGTGCTTCCGCTACATTCTTAGCATCTTTAGGAATCGCCATTTGGTCGAACCACATTAAGCTACCTTCTTTAGGCACACTGTATTTGACAGTGATTCCATTCTTTGCTTCCGCTGCACGTGATTCAGCTTGGAAAATGTCACCTGAATAACCTACCGCTACACAGATATCGCCATTAGCAAGGGCAGTGATATATTCAGAGGAGTGGAATTTCTTAATGTAAGGACGTACCTTCAGCAGCATCTCTTCCACCTTTTTCAGATTGTCTGCACTTAGGTCTGTAGGGTCTAAACCTAAATATTTCATGGCGGGTGGGATAATTTCTGAGGGCGAGTCCAAAACATAAATGCCGCATTCGGCTAGTTTGCTAGCTACCTCAGGCTTAAAAACCATGTCCCAAGAGTCAACAGGTGCATCAGGTAGTGCCTTTTTTACCTTTTCTTCAGAATAACCAATCCCAATAGTCCCCCAGAGATAATTCACCGAATACTCATTACCGGGATCGTAAGCAGCAATACGCTGATTAATCATATCCCAGCTATTACTTAGATTAGGAATTTTGGATTTATCGAGCTTTTGAAATACACCAGCTTCTATTTGGCGTCCCAAGAAGTTAGCACTAGGTACTACTAAATCATAACCGGAAGCACCCGCTAACAATTTCGTTTCTAATAGCTCATTGGTATCAAAGACATCATAGTTGACCTTAATGCCTGTTTTTTCAGTGAACTCTTTAAGCACATCATTATCGACATAGTCTGACCAGTTGTAGACATTCAGGGTACGCTCTTCGGCAGAACTGACACCCGAAACACTTAAGGCTAAGGTTGTAGCTACCAGCGCGGACACTGCCAATTTTTTGAAATGCACAAATGTTTTTTTCATCTGAAATTTTCCCCTTAGATTAAAACTAATTCCTCATAAGACCACTTCATTATAGGGATTAAGCCTAATTTTGCTGAACACTTTTTTCAGCTCTGTGAATGTGATCACAATATGGCTTGTGTTCCCTAATGGGTCAAGTCATTTGACCCTGTGATAAGCATAAAATTCTAAAACCTTACTAAGATCATCAAGTGTTTAGTAATCTCGTGATACTTAATAAAAGTTGCTGCTATGCAGCATTTTAAGTTGAGTCTAATTCACAGTCTGTAGTTGACTTTTCAGCAGCGACCTCGGAAAATGTGATCACATAATCTCAATAACCGACTAGAAACTAGTCCGAAGCGTGCAATCATGAGCGATCAAACCACTCATATCTCTCTCCAATCAGACTCTCAAGACGATTTAAAAGACCTCATTCGCCGTTATCATATCGATGAAGTTGAATGTGTCGTGGCTGATATTCACGGGGTAGCCCGGGGTAAAGTCATGCCAGCTTCGCGTTTTGGTGAATTACAACCGGCCTTTTTGCCGTTTAGTATTTTCTTTCAGACTATTACAGGTAAGTATTTCGAGTTTGATTCAGAAGAGTACACTACTGAAATCGATCTGCGTTTAGTCCCTGACTTATCGACTGTGCGGGCTTTACCTTGGGCGCGTCACCCGAGCTTAATGGTCATTCATGACCTGTATTATCAAAATGGTATGCCGGTTCCTTGTGCTCCACGTAATGTCTTACGGCGTGTGATTAACAAATATGCTGACAAAGGTTGGAAAGCCATCGTAGCCCCTGAGTTAGAGTTTTATCTGACTGAGCGCAATATTGATCCTGATATTCCTCTTAAGCCTCCAGTTGGCCGTTCGGGACGGCAAAGTGTTGGCCGTCAAGCTTTCTCGATGATGGCTTTGGATGAATACGAGCCAATTATTGAAGATATTTACAAGTTTGCTAGTGCCCAAGGCTTAGAGATTAATACCATCATCCAAGAGGGTGGACCTGCACAGCTTGAAATTAACTTGATGCATGGTGATCCGCTGTTATTGGCCGATCATGTGTTTATCTTCAAGCGCTTAATCCGTGAAGCAGCGATGCGCCATAATTGCTATGCCACCTTCATGGCTAAGCCGATGGAGCTGCAACCGGGTAGTGCGATGCATATTCATCAAAGCGTCGTCGATGCCAAAACTGGCAAAAACATTTTCTCAGATGCAAAAGGTGAGCCAACCCCGCTGTTCTATAACTTTATTGCGGGTCAGCAAACCTATTTGGAAGCCGCGACCTGCATTATGGCGCCTTATGTGAATTCATTCCGGCGCTTAATGCCTGGCTATTCTGCGCCCATTAATTTGGAATGGTCGGTGGATAATCGCTCAGCAGGTTTACGTGTTCCACGTAGCCCACCTGAAGCACGTCGGGTCGAGAATCGTATTGCAGGTATGGACACCAATCCTTATCTGGCGATAGCAGCCAGTCTGGCTACCGGCTATTTAGGCATGGTACATCGTTTAGAGCCTAGTACAGAGTTCTTGGGTAATGCTCAGCATGATACCAAATATGGCTTACCACGTGGCTTACAAGAAGCCATGGTTGCGTTTGATGATTGTGAAGAACTACAAGATTTATTAGGTAATCAGTTCTCGGATATTTATAAAGCACTCAAAACTTGTGAATTTGAAGAGTATATGCAAGTCGTCAGCCCTTGGGAGCGTGAGCACTTGTTACTGACCGTATAATTAAGGAATGACGATGACAAATTATCAAGCACAAGACGCAGCTCATCATATTCACCCATTCACTGATACCGCGCATTTGAATCAAAAAGGGGCGCGGATTATTACACGCGCGGAAGGCGTATATATTTATGACAGCAAAGGCAATCGCATTCTTGATGGCATGGCAGGTTTATGGTGCGTCGGGGTCGGTTACGGACGTGAAGAAATCGTCCAAGCGGTCGCCACGCAAATGCGTGAACTCCCCTACTACAACACCTTTTTCCAAACCAGCCACCCACCGGTCATAGAGCTAGCAGCACGGTTGACTAGTTTGGCGCCTGAGCAGATGAATCATGTGTTTTTCACCGGCTCTGGCTCGGATGCAAATGATACGATTTTGCGGATGGTGCGCCATTTCTGGGCGGCTCAAGGCCAGAAAGAACGTAGTGTCATCATTTCGCGTAAGAATGCCTATCACGGCTCTACGGTAGCGGGTGCAAGTTTAGGTGGCTTTAGTGTGGTACATGAGCAGGGCGGTTTACCGATTCCAGGGATTGTGCACATTAACCAGCCTTACTGGTATGGTGAAGGCGGTGATCTTGATCCGAACGAATTTGGTTTACAACGTGCTCGTGAACTAGAAGCGAAAATTCTCGAAATTGGCGCAGATAAAGTAGCAGCTTTCATTGGTGAGCCAATTCAGGGCGCAGGTGGGGTGGTCATTCCACCGATGAGTTACTGGCCTGAGATTGAGCGCATTTGTCGTAAGTATGACATTCTCTTGATTGCTGATGAGGTAATTACTGGGTTTGGGCGCACTGGCGAATGGTTCGGTTCTCAATATTTTGGGATTAAGCCTGATTTAATGACGATTGCTAAAGGACTTACTGCGGGCTACCTACCGATGGGTGGTGTTTTAGTGAGCGATCGTGTGTTTGAAGTGATCGCGAATCATGGCGAATTTTATCACGGCTATACTTATTCAGGCCATCCCGCTTCCTGTGCTGCTGCTTTGGCAACTTTAAATATTCTTGAGCGTGAAAATCTGCCTGGTCGGGTTAAAGCTGAGATTGGTCCTTACATGCAAGAGCGTTGGCTGAAACTGGCTGAGCATCCGTTAGTTGGTGAAGCGCGGATGGTGGGTTTGGTAGGCGGGGTGGAACTCAGCCCAAACAAGGCCAAACGTGCCCCTTTTAAGGTTGAAAAGGGCACTGTCGGTTTAATGTGTCGCGAAAATAGCTTTAGTAATGGCTTAGTGATGCGTCATGTGGGCGACACAATGATTATCTCGCCACCTTTAGTGATCAGCGAGTCTGAGGTCGATGAGTTGATTGAAAAGGCAACACTTACTTTAGATCAAACTTATGCTCAAGCGAAGGACCAAGGCCTGTTAAGCTAATGTCTGCTGGTTTCTTATATACAAATGATCAGCCGGGGCAACACCCGGCTTCTTGGTACGCTGCTACTGTTAATTCTCTTCCTGAGTTCCCTCAATTAGCAGGTTCAACTACGGCTGATGTCTGTATCGTTGGCGCTGGTTATACTGGCTTGTCGGCTGCGCTACATTTAGCAGAAGCGGGCTATAAAGTAGTACTTTTGGAAGCGCATCGAGTTGGCTGGGGAGCTTCAGGGCGGAATGGTGGACAGGTCGGCACCGGCTTGAATAAAGACCAAGCTGAATTAGAGTCCATGTTTGGTAAACAGCAAGCCAAAGCACTCTGGGAGCTGTCTTTAGAAGCAGTGCAACTCTGCAAGGATTTAATTCATAAGCATGCGATCCAGTGTGATTTGCAGGCTGGCATTATTCATGCGGATCATCGGCAACGCTTTGTTAAAAGCAGCCGCGAGTTTGCGGAAAAATTGCAGCATGATTATGGCTATCAAGCGATTCAGTTTTTAGATCAGGCGGCCTTGCAGCAAGAACTACATTCACCCTTGTATTATGGTGGAGTACTGAACTTAGGTGCAGCTCATCTACATCCACTCAATTATGCCTTAGGCCTAGCTCAAGCAGCTAAACAAGCAGGTGTAGCGATTTACGAGCGTTCGCCCGTCTTAAGTTATCGAGAAGGAACACAAGTCGAGGTCACTACTGCACAAGGCAAAGTGACAGCTAATTATTTGATCCTTGCTTGTAATGGCTATTTGGATAATTTAGAGCCGAAAGTCGCTGCACGCGTCATGCCGATTAATAATTATATTGTAGCTACTGAGCCATTAAATCCTGCACAAATTCAAGACTTAATTCCGAAGCGTTACGCAGTCGCTGATTCTAGTTTTGTGGTGAACTACTTCCGCATGAGTGCAGATAACCGCCTGTTATTTGGTGGCGGTGAGAGTTATAGCTTTCAGTTTCCCAAAGATATTCGAGCTTTAGTGCAGCCTAGAATGCTAAGTGTATTTCCACAACTAGCCGGAACTAAGCTTGATTATGCCTGGGGTGGAACTCTAGCAGTCACGGTCAATCGTTTGCCGTACTTCACACGCTTACAAACTAATGTGTTTTCAGTGAGTGGTTATTCGGGGCATGGAGTAGCCTTAGCAAGTTTGGCTGGCAAGTTACTCTCAGAAGTGGTTTCAGGGACGGCTGAGCGTTTCGATATCATGGCAAAATTACCCAATTGGCCTTTTCCGGGGGGGACTTTATTACGTTGGCCCTTACTGGTGACAGCAATGTTGTATTATTCACTTAGAGACAAACTCTAACTCTAAGGAATCAGAAAATGCCAAGTTTATGGTCACAAGAAGTCTTTGTTAAAGCTTGGGAATATGCTTCAGTTGCGCATCAGGGGCAAACCTATTCAACCCCTCAGGAAAATTTACGCTTAGACTATCTCACTCATATTGGTGCAGTAGCGATGGAGTTAATGCATGGCTTAGCCGCAGATAATCAGGGCTTGGATTTTGATTATGCTTTGCAATGCGCTTTACTCCATGATGTGCTGGAAGATACACCACGTACCTATCTTGAGCTTGCTGCTGAATTTGGGACAAAAATTGCGGACGGGGTAGGAGCCTTAAGCAAAAATCCAAATTTACCACGCAATGAGCAAATGCTCGATTCTCTACAGCGGATTCAGCAGCAACCTAAAGAAGTTTGGGCAGTCAAATTAGCGGATCGTATTAATAATTTGTCAGCGCCTCCTGCACACTGGACGCGTGAGCGTAAACTGGCTTATCGGGCGGAGGGGCAGGTGATTTATGATCATTTGCACACCGCCCATTCTCTGTTAGCTGCACGCTTACAACAAAAAATCGCTGATTACGCCCACTATTTAAACTAATTAACTGTTTAAGTAGTCAGCCAATGCAATTAAATAATTAACTATGTCACAGCATCAATTTTTTGCTTTGGGTACTGCCAGCCAAGTACCGACCAAAACGCGCAATCATAACGGCTACTTTTTAAAGTGGGGCAAAGAAGGATTTTTATTTGACCCCGGTGAGGGCACTCAGCGGCAAATGTTGTATGCAGGGGTCTCAGCTAAAGATATTACTAAAATTTTGATCACCCATTTTCACGGGGATCATTGTTTAGGGTTGCCCGGAGTTTTGCAGCGGATTTCATTGGATAAGGTACCACATCCTGTGAAAGTGTATTTTCCAGCTTCTGGTTTGCAGTATTTCAATAACTTGCAAAATGCTTCGATTTATTACAATACCGCCCAGATTGAGATTTGCCCAATAACAGAGGCGGGCATTATTTATCAAGACGAGAAGCTGACTATTTCGACTGAGATGCTAGATCATACGGTGGAGTCTTGGGGTTATCGGATTCAGGATGCGGATACTTACACTTTGCTAGCAGAGCAATTAAAAACACATGGTATTCAGGGCGTCTTGACTAAGCAGTTATTACAAGAAGGGCAAGTCAAGGTTAATGAGCGAGTTGTACACTTAACAGAAGTTAGCGTACTCAAACCGGGGCAAAGCTTTGCTTTTGTAATGGATACTCGCTATTGCGCCAATGCAGTGAAGATCGCTAAAGGCGTTGATACTTTGGTGGCAGAGTCGACCTTTTTAAATATACATACTGCCGAAGCGATTAGTCATGGGCATTTAACAGCTGCGCAAGCTGCTACCCTTGCGAAAGAAGCAGAGGTGAAGCGATTAATCTTGACACATTTTTCGCAGCGCTATGCAGATCAGGGGGATTTTGTCGGCGAAGCTCAACCGATTTTCCCTGCAGTAGTTGCAGTAAAAGATGGAGATAGTCTTGATCTAACCCGCCCTCGCCAAGCAGTTGTTTAAGCTAGACTATCTAAAAAATTGCTTAAGGCATGCCTAATCTCGTTTTATTGTGCATAGCAACAAAATGGGAAAAGGAGTAGGCTATATCCAGTAGTATGAATATCTTTTTTAGAGATTTTCATATCGGAATATATCACTTTTTTCGCTTTAAAAGATCGCGGATACTACCCGCATTAGAAGTTTTGAAGGATTAGCATGATGCTGTTCAATCGACAACAGACACAATTAAAAACCTTACCACACCTCGATTGGCTAGAAGCAGAGGCTATTCACATTATGCGTGAGGTCGCCGGACAATGTTCTAACCCTGTCCTGTTGTTCTCTGGTGGTAAAGATTCAATCTGCATGTTGCGGATTGCTGAAAAGGCGTTTCGCCCCGGACGTTTTCCTTTCCCCTTAATGCATATTGATACCGGCCATAATTATCAGGAAGTTACAGATTTCCGTGATAAGCGTGCGGCTGAATTAGGCGAGCGTTTGATTGTACGTTCGGTTGAAGATTCGATGAAGCGTGGCACTGTGGTTCTGAAACACGAAAACGAATCGCGTAATAAGCATCAATCCGTCACTTTATTAGAAGCCATTGAAGAATTCGGTTTTGATGCTTGCATTGGTGGTGCACGTCGCGATGAAGAAAAGGCGCGTGCTAAAGAGCGTATTATGAGTTTCCGTGATGAGTTTGGTCAGTGGGATCCAAAAAATCAACGTCCAGAATTATGGGACTTATACAATGCGCGTAGCCACAAAGGCGAAAATATTCGTGCGTTCCCAATCTCTAACTGGACTGAGTTAGATGTATGGCAATACATTCAACTCGAAGGTTTAGAGCTACCCAGTATCTATTTTGCGCATAATCGTCCGATTGTACGTCGCCAAGGCTCGATTGTGCCGGTGACTGAGTTGACCCCAGCACGTGCAGGTGAAGAGATAGTTGATCTGCAAGTACGCTTCCGTACCGTGGGTGACATTACTTGTACTGCGCCGGTTGAGTCGGATGCAGATAGTGTCGAAAAGATTATTGCAGAAACAGCCACCACCACTATTACTGAGCGTGGTGCAACTCGCTTGGATGACCAAGCTAGCGAAGCGGCGATGGAGCAGCGCAAGAAAGAGGGGTACTTCTAAATGCAATTAATTGAAGATCACGGCTTGCTGCGTTTCTTAACTTGCGGCAGTGTGGATGATGGTAAGAGTACCTTAATTGGGCGCTTATTATTTGATTCTAAAGCAATCTTAGCCGATACCTTGAGTGCCATTGAGAAGACCTCACTCAAGCGTGGCATGCAAGATGTGGATTTGTCCTTGCTCACCGATGGCTTACAAGCTGAACGTGAGCAGGGTATTACGATTGATGTGGCCTATCGTTATTTCTCAACCGGCACGCGCAAATTCATCATCGCGGATGCACCCGGTCATGAACAATACACCCGTAATATGGTGACAGCGGCCTCTACTGCGAATCTGGCCATTATTCTGGTAGATGCACGTAAAGGTGTGCAACCACAAACCCGCCGCCATTCTTATTTAGCGCACTTAGTGGGCATTCCGCACCTAGTGGTTGCTGTGAATAAAATGGACTTGGTGGATTATAGCCAACAGCGTTTTGAAGAAATTAAGGCTGATTATTTAGCTTTTGCTGAGCAATTAGGCATTCAAGATGTACGCTTTATACCTTTGTCTGCGCTCAAGGGCGATATGGTGGTAGATCGTGGTGAAAATCTACCTTGGTATGATGGCGATACTTTAATGGAAATTCTGGAAGCTGCGCCTGCTGCTCACACCGAGCATGATGAGCCTTTCCGTTTCCCTGTGCAGTATGTCTGTCGCCCACAAGATTCAACGAATCCCGAATTACATGACTACCGTGGTTTCATGGGCAGAGTGGAGTCTGGGAGTATTCGTGTTGGTGATGCGGTCACGATTTTACCTTCAGGTCGGACAAGTTTGGTAAAAGCGATTGAATTAGGCGGTGAGCCTTTACGTGAAGCGATTACTGAGCAGTCAGTGACTCTGTTGTTGACGGATGAAATTGATATTTCGCGTGGCGATATGATCGTGAAAACCGATGCACTGCCCACTCAAACTAAGCAAGTGGATGCCACCGTTTGCTGGTTAGCTGAAGCACCTTTAGATCGGGCACGTACTTATCTGATTCGTCACACGACGCGCGAAACTAAAGCCAAAGTAGCTGCGATTGAATGGCGCGTGGATATTAATACGCTAGAGCGCCAAGCCGCTGAGCGTTTGCAAATGAATGATATTGCGCAAGTGAGCTTTAAGTTGGCACAGCCCTTATTGACAGATGCCTATGCGGATAATCGTGGAACGGGAGCTTTTATTATTATTGATGAAAGTACCAATAACACGGTAGGCGCAGGGATGATTACGAAGCTTGCTGCTTAATCAACTGTGATTCTGTAAAAATAAAATGAATCGCCACTTTTGTGGCGATTCGCTTTTGGAGAAGTCTATTTCGCTTGGTACTTAGTCAAAATAACTTCAGTCACACTACCATCTTCATTATGTTGCATTTTAACGGTCAACTGATTTAGTTCGGGTGCAATCCAGAGTGTGGTTTGGCGCTCGCCGTTATCGCGATTAATTTGCACTTTCTCACACTGATAAGTACCGAAAGGTGTCTTGACGGTCTCTTTACCTAAGCGCTGGAATTGATAGTTTTTTAATTTGCCCCGCTCAGTGACATTGTATTTGAGTGGACGATTCGCTGCTAAATCTTCTCTGACCCATAGTTCAACCACAGCAGGATCAATCGTGCCATTGGGCACATTCAAGCTGTAGTCCTGACCATTAAAATTCCCTGTTACCTGTGTTGGCTTAGTAAAGCTGTATTGATCAGTTTTGGACTTTCGTCGACTTTTATGTTGATACAGATACTGCTGGGTTTGTAATTTATTCCCCTGTTTAATGCCAATGCTGCGTTCAGTTAAAGTGTCACCACTTAATAAAGCAGCCATGCCATTTGCTTTGGTTTGCTTGAGAAAAGTATAGCTATTGTTGCTATAGCTTAAACTTACCGTCGTATCGCCAACCGTTAGTCCAGAATGCGACACGCTGTAGCTTGCCTGATAAGCATTTAAAGCAGCTTCGGCTTGCAAGCTTGTAAAACTCAATAGACCCGCTAGTACAAAACCACCTGCATGTTTAAACATATTAGATATCCTATTTTTAGCGTTTTTACTTAGTCGATTGGACTGGGAGCCGAGGACTCAGTTCAAAGTATCCGCTTAAGCTAACATGCTTATCTGCATCTCTCACAAAAAGACCACTATTCGTAGAGACATGGTTTGACAGTCTGCTAGCAATCACGTAACGTCCAGCGCGTCTAGGTGCGCTTTTTGAAGCGTTAAACGGGAAGCTGGTATAAGCCAGCGCTGCCCCCGCAACGGTCAGTAAGCTTGCTGCTATAAAACCACTGTGTTGTAAAACATGGGAAGGTGCAGCATTCGACATATGGTCACTTACAAGCCCGGATACCGGCCTAGTCTGTCTGTGACTGCAGCTGCAGTCATGTTTCCCAATCAGCTGCGCGGTGGGCGCGGCAAGTAGGACTTCATACCATGAAAACCTCTATTCTAACTGTGTTAGGCAGTGTGAGCCTAAGTGCAGTTTTGTTCCCTAGTTTAGTCTGGGCAGAACCAGCGAATAATGAAATCGAAATCATCATCACTGCAGGGCGTAAAGCACAAACCGTCGATGAAACCTTAGCCCCTGTCACTGTCATTACACGCAAAGAAATCGAGCAAACTCAAGCAGCTACTGTGGCAGAGGTTTTACAACAAACCCCAGGCCTCACCCTAACCAGTAGCGGTTACATGGGTAAGCAAACTTCTGTACATTTGCGCGGTACTAATGACAATCATGTCTTGGTGTTAATTGATGGCGTGAAGGTTGGCTCAGCTACTTTAGGTACTACACCCATTGAGTTATTCCCACTGAGCCAAGTCGAGCGAATTGAAGTTGTACGTGGCCCACGTTCTAGCCTATATGGTTCTGAAGCGATAGGTGGGGTGATCCAAATCTTTACGCGCAAAGGCAGCGGCAGCAAAGGCATTCAACCACAAGCATCCGCATCGTATGGCAGTTTTAATACAGCTAAAGCCAGCGCTGGGATTGGTGGTGGTTCAGGCGAGGGGGCTTGGTTTAATCTAAATGCCGCCACTGAGCGCACTGAGGGTATTAATTCGCAGGATGCTTATACGGTTTATTTGCCGGATTTTTCTATTGGTCAAGTCTCTGAGCCAGATAAAGACGGCTATAAAAATAATAGCTTCTCTTTACGTGCAGGCAATCGTTTTGAAAATGGCATGAATGCTGAAGCTGGTATTATGCAGGCTCAAGGTGAAAGTGAGTTCGACGGTCAGTATCAAAACGAAAATCATTTCAAACAGCAAGTAGCTCAGGGTAAATTGAGTGCGCCTTTAGGCTCGAGTACGACGATAACGGCGCAAATAGGTCAGTCCTTAGATAAGCAGGACAGTTATAAAGATGCTGCTTTCCAAGAGCGCTTTCAAACTAAGCGTACTAATGCCAGCCTACAAGCTGATATGCAATTTGGTGCAGCAGGCAATCTCACTGCAGGCTTGGATCAGCTTAAAGATAAGGTGAGTGGCACGACCGATTATGCGCTGACCTCACGTAAGAACACGGGCTTGTTCGCGAACTACCAGATAACAACGGGTAACAATAAATTCGATGTCTCAGCCCGCCAAGATGATAATGAGCAATTCGGCAAAAAAACCACGGGTGGCCTTGCCTTTGCGCACGAATTTTCTGAAGGTTTCCGAGCAACAGCCTCATATGGTACTGCGTTTAAAGCACCAACATTTAATGATCTCTATTATCCTTTCAGTGGCAATTCTGAGCTCAAGCCCGAGAATAGTAAAAATTTAGAATTAGGTGTCACTGGGCGTTTAGCCAGTGGTGAATGGGCGATTTCTGCTTTCCAAAATAAGATCGATGATCTGATTCAATGGCGTGACACCGGGGGTGGAATTTGGAAACCGATGAATGTGGCGGCTGCTAAAATTACGGGCTTAGAGCTGTCTACTGCGCAACGCTTAGGGGAATGGCAAGTTTCAGGCAATGCCACTTTCCAAAAGCCTGAAGTGGCTAGTGGGGAACAGATGGGTGATTTATTGATTAATCGTCCTAAGCAAATTTTGAATCTCGAGGCTGAGCGGCAATTAGGGCGCGTATCAGTGGGTGCTGCAGTGCATGCTGAAGGCCGCCGCTATAATGACACAGCTAACCTCCAGCCCTTAGCTGGCTTTGCAACTTTAGATTTGCGCGCCAAATATGCGCTTAGTCGTGATCTATCTGTTAGCGCAAAGTTGGCTAATGTCTTGGATAAAGATTATGAGCTGCGTAAAGGCTATAACCAGCCCGGAGTGAATGGCATGCTTACTTTAGACTATCAGCCTAAGTGATGAACAGCACGGTGCTTAGAGAAAAGCGCCGTGCTTCTAAACTATTGCTGCTGCAGATCACTGGCTACCCAAATATCTCCCGTAGAGCCACGAGTAAAGCTGATCAAATCACTAGCCTGATCACGAGTCAGGCGTCCAGCTTTGATAATTTGATCATAAGGGGCGAACCATGGATGGGCCTTTTGATTAGTGCCAAATTTACCATCTTCAGCTAGTGCCAAATAAATGCCGCCAGCTTCGGATTGAACATAGCTGGCAATATCGTCTTTACCATCCGCATTGAAGTCACCAACTACTAATTGAGTCACGCCAGCCACCAAGTTACTGTGCCAAACTGTTGCTGCGGAAAAGCTAGCTCCAGTGGAAAGGCTAACTTTAAACTCGCCACTAGCGAGGCTAAAGCCTAAATCTGCTTGGTGATCCCCATTGAAATCACCCACTATCACTTGTTGGAAATCAAGAGCTGTCTCACTAGCCCACTGACGTTGAACTCTAAACCGGCTACCGCTTGAGAGATGCACAAAGATTTTTCCACTTGCTTTCTGTACAGTAGCGACATCATCTTTACCATCACCATTAAAATCTCCAAGCACTTGTTGCCCATCTTGTGCCGTCTTTAGCCCAAACCATAAGTTCGTTTCAGCAAAACTAGTGCCGGTGGATAAGGCAACATAGAGTTGATTTTTTTCGTTATGGGTAAAGATAATTAAATCTGATTTACCATCTCCATTAAAATCGCCTACGCCTACTGGCTCATCCCCTAAAGCAAATTGAGTTTTCCAAAGATTTTTGTTCGTTAAAGCGTTACCTGTTGATAAGGCAACAAAAACTTTATGACTGCTATATTGAGCAAAGCTAGCAACATCTTCCAGCTGATCGCCGTTAAAGTCGCCAATTAGCGGGGTCGCTTGCTGGCTAACAAAAGATTCATGCCACTTACTGACTGTCGAGAAGACGTAAGGCGATGAACCTTTTGTTTCAAGAGCTAAACATTCTGGGTATTGTTCAGCATAGTACTCTACCGTAGTACGCATGACTTGGGGGACGCGATAAGCATCAATCCCATAAGGATGATCCTTCCCAAAACTCATGGATAGATTATGCGAGCCACCGCTGACCAAATGGCAATAGCTCATAATAGTGCCAGGATGAGTAGCAGTGGTGCCACCGGTTAGAGTACCTAAGCCGGGCAATTCAGTCCGCAGTGGATAGTTTTGGCAAGCGCCCCCAGGCTGTGCATAACAGCAATCAATAGGTAAAGCATAACCTTGGTCGATATCATAGGCATGGGTATGTGAGCTACCAAAGTTATGACCTAACTCGTGGGCAAGCACATAAGCATCCCAAACGATTAAGGGGCTATTCGGAGTGAAGCTGCCGCCCAGACCACCGCTAACACCAAAGTCATAGGAACCGCTTTTTGCGCCAGCATAACTCGGGGCTGTGCAAATACTATCGATATAGGCGATGCCACCGTTGAGATTTTCCTTACCACTAAGGAAGTGTACGGCCGTCCGTTTGAGGCTAGGGTGTTGAACTAGATAATAGGTTTGAACTTCAGTCAGTGCGCTGGAAGTACTTTGCGCCTCCCAAGGATCATTAGGGTCCGCATATAAAACTATTTCCTTAATACGTAGCTTAGTTTTAATCTCAGCTTCGTAGATGCTAGAAACATAAGCTATTAAATCCGTAATATACTGGGCGGCTGTCGTTGCATTATTGAAAAGACTATAAAACTCATAATCGGTCTCGATAACTAAATCAGCGCTATAGATAGTGTCATTGTTAGATCCAACCCGCTTAGCCGAACTTAATTTGGCTTTAAGGCCTGCGGGTAAGGGGGGCTTATAGCCTGTTCTACCTTCAATCCCACATTCAAAGCTCTTTTGTTTGAAGTCTTGAGCAGGATCTAGGGCGCGAGCAGCAAAGCGTGTTTTTTGCTCCAGGTTACTGCCCACATAAGTTTGGCCTGCAATTTGTATAATCGAGCGCGCACTACCGCTGCTATCAGCCGCTATAAATGCAGCAGAATTAGCCTGATCGCTTACTTTACCTTTGAAATAACTTGTGTGTGGCAAGGGGAGGCTCTGAATGCCTGACGAGTTATGTACCCTAATCTGTGCATCAGGCGCGAAGATTTGCAGCTGCTCTAATTCAAGATTAACAGTCTGTTTATTATCTAAAGGCACTGCAGTAACTTGGGCTTGTTTAACCTGAGAAAGCTCGTGTGCGAAATTGCTGTCGGTGAACTGGATTGAGTCTGTGGCAATACCTAGAGTTGGGCAAAGCAAATTGGCTAGTAGCCCCAAAGGAGCTAAGCATGTAAGGGTTTTAATAAAGCCCATAAAAAGTGTACCTATGAAATTAAATGATAAAAAGGCCTGTTAGTGCCTTAAACGCAGAATTTGTGCTTAGATTTATGGGGCAACATTAGCGCTAAAAAGTTTGGAGCGCTAATGTTTAAACTAGGACTTATTTACAGAGGGGTAGTTGATGAATACTCATTTTAACAAAGCAGAGGCTCTCTATAATCTACATCAGCAGGAACAGATTTTTGTCATGCCTAATGCATGGGATGCAGGGAGTGCTAAATTGTTAGCAGCCGCTGGTTTCGTTGCCATTGCTACCACCAGCGCGGGTATCGCTTTTTCTTTAGGCAGGCCTGATAGTGAAGGTGCGGTGAGTCGAGCTGAAATGTTAAATGCCCTTATTCGTAAAGCAGCTACTGAAATGATGCTTGAAGGTCGTTTCTCTTATGCTGAAGAGCAAATTCCTGATGCAGCGTTATGTGAGTTTTTTGCTAATTTTGGTGCTCAATAATCACTTGGTAATTTATCTGCAAAGCTTTAGCAGTGTTATACTTTCACCTTCTGAATTTTGTTAGTCCAGCACCATGAGCCTCCAGCCCCATCAAATCGAACTCCTTTCCCCCGCTAAAACCGCCGAGATTGGGCGTGAAGCGATTTTGCACGGGGCGGATGCGGTCTATATTGGTGGGCCTGATTTTGGGGCACGGCATAATGCGAGTAATAGCATTGCGGATATTGCGGAGCTGGTGCGTTTTGCGCATCGCTTTCATGCGCGGATTTTCGTTACCCTCAATACCATTTTGCACGAGGCAGAGCTTGAGCCAGTGCGGCGTTTAGTTACCGATTTATACAATATCGGGGTCGATGCGTTGATTGTGCAGGATATGGCCTTATTGGAAATGGATATTCCACCCATCCAACTGCATGCCTCGACGCAATGCGACATTCGTGGGGCAGCTAAAGCCAAGTTTTTAGCCGATGTGGGGTTTTCGCAAATTGTGTTAGCGCGTGAATTAAGTATTCCGCAGATTCGGGAGATTGCGCAAACCGTTGGTGATGCGGCGACGATTGAATACTTTATTCATGGCGCTTTGTGTGTGGCGTTTTCGGGGCAGTGTTATATCAGTCATGCGGAAACAGGGCGCAGTGCCAATCGTGGCGACTGCTCGCAAGCTTGCCGTTTGCCTTACACCTTGACGGAAGCCAATGGCGCAGTGATTGCCTTTGATAAGCATCTGCTCTCAATGAAGGATAATAATCAGAGTAGCAATCTTGAGGCTTTGCTGGATGCGGGGGTGCGCTCCTTGAAAATTGAAGGACGCTATAAAGATATTTCCTATGTGAAAAATATCACCGCGCATTATCGGCAATTGTTGGATGGGATTTTAGAGCGCCGTCCGGAATGGGCGCGCGCTAGTTCTGGGCAAACTGAGATTTTCTTCAAACCTGATCCGGATAAAACCTTCCATCGGGGCAGTACCGATTATTTTGCCACCGGGCGAAAAGACGATATCGGCGCCTTCGATTCACCCAAATTTGTCGGCTTGGGTTTAGGCACAGTGCATCAAGTTGGCAAAGAGTGGCTAGAAATTGCTACAACTGAAGCCATGCACAATGGCGATGGCTTGAATTTCATGCGTAAGCGTGAAGTGGTCGGTTTGCAGGCGAATACCGTAGAGCAAACAGGCAAAACGAAAGCAGGTGAGAGCATTTGGCGCATTGTGCCGAACGATCCAAGCATGTTAGCCGGTTTAAAAATCGGTACCGAAGTCTCGCGTAATCGTGATCATGTCTGGGAACTCGCTTTACTGAAAAAGTCAGCCGAGCGCTTAATTCCTGTGTGGCTAAGCCTCAATGAAACCGCTGAGGGCTTGAGTTTAACTCTGACGGATGCGGATATGATTAGTGCAAGCGCTAGCTTGGATTTGGTCTTAGAGCCAGCGCGTCAAGCCGATAAGGCATGGAGCAGTTTGCGCGATAATTTAGCAAAACTCGGCAATACCTTATTCGTAGCACAAGCGATTCAATTGAATTTGAGCCAAGCTTGGTTTGTGCCAGCTTCTAGTTTGAATCAATTACGCCGCGATGCAGTGGCTGCTTTGGAGCAAGCACGTTTAGTAGCTTGGCAGCGTCCAGCTCGGAAAACGCCAGCTGAGCCTGTGCCTCACTACCCAGAAACTTCGCTCTCTTATTTAGCCAATGTGTATAACTCCTTGGCGTGGCAGTTTTATCGCAAGCATGGGGTTGAGGTGATTGAGCCTGCTTACGAAGCACATGAAGAGGCGGGCGAGGTGAGTTTAATGATTACCAAACATTGCCTACGTTTCTCCTATAATTTGTGCCCAAAACAGGCTAAAGGCGTGCAAGGGGTCATGGGGCAAGTGCGTGCTGATCCCTTAATTCTAAAAAATGGCGATGAAACTTACACGCTGAAATTCGAGTGCCGTCCTTGCGAGATGCATGTGATGGGCAAGATGAAAAAGCATATTTTGAAGCAAGCGCCACCGAGTGCGGTAGCTAGCTCTATTCCTTTGACTTTCTATAAGCAACGCCCTCAGTCCTAGTCATTGCAGTTTTTCGCGTAAGCGATACCAAAGCAACCCAAGCCATTCGTGTAAAGCAATTGAGCTACGCACGAGTGCAGTTGCTTGAGGCACAAATTTCATATGGTAATCCGTCCATTGAATCGCCCCGCTGTAAGACACCGATGCTGGCAGATACTGTACTTGACGATTTTGAAAAGAGTATAAGCTCCGTGGCATATGCCAAGCTTGTGTCACTAACCAAGCTGATTGAATCCCAGCAGCTGCAAGGATTTCATCGGTAAATTGTGCATTTTGCCACGTGGTATGGCTTTCAGTTTCCATCCATTTGACCGGCACCTGAAACTCCTGTTCTAACACATCACGCATCAGCTCGGCTTCACTACGCTTTTCAGGTAGAGGACTGCCCCCTGTAACAAGAATCGGTAAGCCGGTTGCACGGTGCAAATGCGCAGCATAACGTAAGCGTTCAATACCCGCCAAAGAGGTACTTTCACCACCTATATATTCTGGAACATTTAAATTTCGACCTGAACCTAGGACTACAATCGCTTGGGGTAAAGGCGCTTGTTTCCAAAGCTCAAAGCGAGGTGGATATTGCTCTTCTAATTTACCCAGCAAAAAACTTGAGGTAATAGGGAGGCTTAGCAGGAAGATTTGGAGGCTAGCTAAAGCCAATAAACTACATACCAGCATTCTGCGTTTTCTCCAAAACAAGGCTAGAAGGGCTAAGACTAAAAACTGGCCGGGTGGCAAGAGCAAAAACTCTAGGCTGCGATTGAGTAGGGCATTATCCATTATAAAATCATCTGGCTGATTAGGAATTATTGTCTAAATAGCGCATGTCTATCGGGAAGGGTTTATACTTGATTTCACTGAACTTTGCCTAGGCTAGATAGAGTATGGATCTGCCAGATAATTCCATCATATATACATTAGTGTTAGTGGTCGCGGTTATGTTAATCGTGGTCGCTTTATTCTCTACCTTTTATCGACGTTCGACTAAAGACCGTGCCTTTGTGCGTACTGGCTTTGGAGGTGAGCGGGTGGTCATGAACAGCGGTGCGCTGGTATTGCCGGTCTTGCATGACATGATGACAATCAATATGCAAACCATGCGGGTTGAAGTAGAGCGTTCTAATCATGATGCCTTGATTACCCACGATTCCTTGCGGGTTGATGTAGTGGCGGAGTTTTTCTTACGAGTCGCGCAGAATCATGCTGCAATTTCTACTGCAGCCCGCACTTTAGGCGATCGGACTCTCAATCAAGAAAGAATGAAGGAAATTGTCGAAGCACAATGCGTCGCGGCGCTACGTTCAGTGGCATCGAGTATGTCTTTGGATGAGTTACATGTTAAACGTGCAGATTTTGAAAGTAATGTAGAAAATAACTTAAATACTGAATTCCAAAAAAATGGTTTGGAGCTAGTCTCAGTTTCCTTAATGCGTTTAGACCAAACCGCTCGCGAGTATTTAGATGAGAATAATGCATTCGATGCGCGGGGCTTAATTAAGCTCGATGAAATTACTGAAGAAAGTCGGAAGCGCCGTAATGACATTGAGCAAGAGAATAAAATTAAAATCCAAGAGAAAAATAAAGAAGCTGAGCAACGGCGCTTGCAAATTCAGCAACAGGAAGTTGAAGCACAAAAGCAACAAGAAAAGTATTTAGCGGAGCTGTTATCACAAACCGCCAAAGATATTGAGGAAAATAAGCTTCGAGTCGATCGTGAATTAGAAGAAATTCGTATTGCTAAAGAGACTGCTATTGAAATGGCTCGACGGGATATGGAGGTTGCACGTGCTGAATTTGAAAAGGGTATCGCTGAAGCTTGGATGGCTACGGATAAAATGAAAGCTGAAGCAGCCCGCTTAACTGAAGAGATTGCTACAGCCCGTGAAAAAGCTGAGGCTGAGCGTAAAAAGCTTATTGAAATCATTAGTGCGCAAAAAGAGGCTCAGCGTCAAACCATTATTGCTGAAGCGAATGCGGATGTAGAGCGTTTGGCAGCAAAAGCAGCTGAAGTGCGTTATCAAGTTGAAGCCATTGGTAAGCGAACTTTAAATGAGGCAGCGAATATTTTGGGGCAGGGTCAAATTGATATGCAGGTCAAAATGGAGATTGTCCGGCAGTTACCACAGATTATTCGTGAAAGCGTGAAGCCTATTGAAAATATCGACGGTATTAAAATTATGCATATTGATGGATTAGGTGCAGTTTCTAGTTCATCTTCTGCTAATATAAATGGCGGTGGTAATAGTGGTTTAGCGGATCAAATTGTTGATAGTGCCTTACGTTATCGTGCTCAAGTCCCTTTAATTGACAGCTTATTGCGTGAAGTCGATTTAAAAGGGGATAGCAGCGATGGTTTAACTGGGTTTATTCGGGAACAAATAGCTCCCGAACGTCCTAAGCGCCAAGCACAAGAATCCAGTGATGACGATAGTAAGCCTGATGCAGCTTAAACTTAATTAGCACCACCCTGTTCGTTTTGATTGGTCGCGGAAGCCTGTTTATTTTCCCATTCATTTAAACGGGCTTCCAGCGCCTCTAATTTTTCTCGAGTGCGTTGTAACACGGCCGTTTGAATGTCAAATTCTTCACGGGTCACTAAATTCATTTTTTGTAGACCTGTTTCCATCACACTGCGCATATTCTTCTCAATATCCTCTTGTAAATTGCGTACAGGCTCAGGCAAGAGTTCTGAGAACTTTTTCATCATATCATCTAAGGGATTGCTCATTCCGGTCACTCCTCACAGTTTTACTGAAAATACTGGTGCATCGAGATTTTTCATAAGCACTTTTATGGTGCATTGCTCAGCTGTAGTGCTTACTAACTCATAACAGTTTAAATCAATATGGGGATTTTAGATGGTTTTTACAGTTGGCACATCCCTTGCTAGATAAGCCTTAAGTTTTAAAGCTGCAATTTTTTGAAATTTCATGGCATTAGAAAGGAGTGCTACTGATGAAGATGATAACAGCCATTATCAAGCCGTTTAAGCTCGACGATGTGCGGGATGCGCTCAGTGAAATGGGGGTCAAGGGAATTACGGCCACTGAAGTAAAGGGCTTTGGTCGGCAGAAAGGGCATACTGAGCTCTATCGGGGTGCTGAGTATGTCGTTGATTTTCTGCCAAAGATTAAAGTTGAAATTGCGATTGATGACAGCTTAGTGGATCGAGTCATTGAGGCGGTTAGCAAGGCTGCTAATACCGGCAAAATCGGCGATGGCAAAATCTTTGTGATGCCGCTAGAGCAAGTGGTACGGATTCGTACTGGTGAAACTGGCAGCGAAGCGCTCTAAAGGGGAATAGCATGAATTTAAAGTTTGCTTTATTGCTAACAGGGGCTTTAGCAGGTCTATCCGGGCTAGCAGGAGCGCAAGAGGCGACGACTGCAGTAGCTGATGCTGCTGCCACTGCACCTGCTGCACCAACACCAGATAAAGGTGATACGGTGTGGATGATGGTTTCTACCTTACTGGTCATTATGATGGTGATCCCGGGTTTAGCTTTGTTCTACGGCGGCTTAGTACGTGCTAAGAATATGCTCTCGGTGCTGGCACAAGTCTTTAGTATTTTCTGTTTGATTGCCTTGCTGTGGGTGATTTACGGTTATAGCTTAGCGTTTACCGACGGCGGTAGCTTAAATAGCTTTATTGGTGGTTTTGACAAATTATTCTTAAATGGTGTGGATACTTCAGTCACCGTTGAGACCTTCACTAAGGGCGTCGTGATTCATGAAATGGTATTTGCCATTTTCCAATTAACCTTTGCAGCGATCACGGTATCCTTGATTGTGGGCGGCTTTGCAGAGCGGATTAAATTCTCAGCTTTATTAGTTTTCTGTGTGTTGTGGTTCACCTTCTCTTATCTGCCGATGGCGCATATGGTTTGGTTCTGGGGTGGTCCTTCCGCTTATGATGCTCCAGCAGGCTTCTTATTCTCCAAAGGCGCTTTAGACTTTGCAGGTGGAACCGTAGTGCATATCAATGCAGCAATGGCTGCTTTAGTGGGAGCAATCGTAGTCGGCAAACGGGTAGGTTATGGCCGTGATTCGATGGCACCGCATAACTTAGTAATGACTATGATTGGGGCTTCCTTACTCTGGGTAGGTTGGTTCGGTTTCAATGCAGGCTCTAACTTAGAAGCCACTGGTACAGCAGTGTTAGCGATGTTAAATACTATCATTGCAACAGCAGCTGCAGGCTTGTCGTGGATGGCGGCTGAGTGGTTATTGCGTGGCAAGCCCTCGTTACTTGGTGTGGTCTCAGGAGCCGTTTCCGGCTTAGTAGCTATTACTCCAGCAGCTGGTTTTGCAGGCCCCATGGGTGCTATTGTGTTGGGTTTAATTACTGGTGCTGCCTGCTTATGGGGTGTGACGGGTCTGAAGCATATGCTTGGCTATGATGATTCTTTAGACGTGTTTGGGGTGCATGGTATCGGCGGTATTATTGGTGCGATTGGTACAGGTATCGTGGTTAATCCAGCTTTAGGTGGTTCTGGTGTGTTTGACTATGCCACTGGTACCGTTGCTGCTTATAGCACTGCACAAATCTTCAGTCAGTTATGGGGTGTAGCGGTGGCCATTGTTTGGTCAGGCGTTGTGAGCTTAGTGATTCTAGTTCTGCTTAAGTACACCATTGGTTTACGTGTTACCCAAGACGAAGAGCGCGAGGGCTTAGATACAGTTTCTCATGGTGAGCGTGCTTACACCATGTAATAACGGTTTAGATTTATCTGTGTGTTTCTCTAGGAATTGGCGGGTAAGTTACCCGCCTTTTTTATGCCAGAATTTAAGAAGTTAGCCTTATTAAAACTTAGGCGTAAAGGGATCCATCACTACAATTTTACCTTGACGAGTACGCATTAAATTATCGCCATGTAAATCCCAACTCACAAAGTCTTGATGCTCACGATAATAGTGGCAGAGTTGGCGTAGATCATCTGCTAAAGCTTGCCCGTAACGTTCGTTCACCCAGCCCCAAACCTCAAGACGGTCTTGTTCTTCCATCCAATCAATGTCATGGACATGCTCAGTGAAGAAGTTACTGTCTTCTTGATCCAGATGCTCCAAGCGTTCCATCACATAAATCATTCGATAGTCGAGATCAGCCTCGGTGAACAGTTCAATGCGTTCTAAAGGTAAAACCTCATCGGTTTCAGACAAGAGGCCGATACGGCGAATAAAGGGGATTTGGGTAAGCTGTTGCTGATGGATAGCATCGCAAAAGTATTCGAGTCCTAAAGAAAATTTTTCAAGCAACACATAGTGATTCCATGCACCGGTTTGACTATCTGCAAAGAAGTCGCGGTGACATTTTTTGCAATTCAGCGAAAGGTCTTTGCCATCACAGTGCATGGCATACACATTAGTAAGGAAGGTATTTTCACATTGAGGACACTGCATGCGTTCATATTGTCCCTCAAGAAAACATTGCAGAATTTGTTGGCTGGTGTCCATGAGTTGTTAGCTACATTAATAATCGATCCCATTGATCTGCAAGATCCACGCCCCCGGATGCGCAATACCCGGAAAATAATCATCTATCCACAGACCTACATCAATGCCTTGTTCGTATAAACATGCGCGTTTTAGTTGACCGTCGGTAGTATAGATGGGAATACGTTCATCCTTAAGAGTTTCCCTGATTTCTGTAATGCCATCCCTCTCATCTGCACGTAAAGTACAAACACAAGGCTCCCAAGCTTGAGCACGATAAGCTGCGATCAAACTTTGGAAAAATTCAGGATCAGCCGTAATCGTACAATCGAAATCAAAAGCAACTCGCCGCGAAGTAGGAGAGTCTGCTAGTGCGTAAATATCGACGCGAAATTCATCGAATTCATTGGTTAGGCGATGTAACTTTTGTTGGGTCAGCGTTTGCTCCAAGATAGTAAACGCTGGACATAAGCCAGAGTGCCTATAATAAAACACCAAGTTGCTCATATATTCTCTAGATAGAATAACTTTAACTTATACCGTAAAGTTATTAAGCAAATTATATAAATTTTGGCACTACTTATGAAAAAAATTCATAAGGAGAAGTCAGTTAGCGCAGGAAAGTCCCAATGAAACTAGGTCTAAATGGATTAGTAATAATTATAAGCCTGACACTGGCAGGCTGTCAGGCACCTACCTCTTCAGAGAGTAAACTAGGCTCTCTACCTACCCCAAAAGGCCAAGGCTCAATGACGGTTTGCCCCATGGATGCTCGCATCTGCCCTGATGGACGTACTTCGGTAGGACGCACCGGCCCCAATTGTCAGTTTGCGGCTTGTCCGAGAGGCTAAGCGCTGCGTCGGAAATTGCTGAGGGCTAGGATAGCTTTGTGATAGTTAGAACTATAACTAATTATTCTAACAAGTAACGAGAGTCTTCATGTTTTATCGTGTTGTTTTAATGGTGGCTATGGGGCTAGGGCTGGTAGCTTGCTCGGGTTCTGAAGAAACGCAAACGCCAAAACCACTCGCTGAACAAACAGCCAACTCAGCTGCTATTGCACCGGTTCCCACTCCTACACCTAGTGCTACGCCTGTGTTAGCTAGTGAAGGTGCTCCGGCTAATGCTGCTGCTAGCAATAGCCCGCCAGTTGATCCGGCTAGTTGCCCTTATTCAGTAGAAGAATTGAATCAGGGTTTAGGCTTAAAGCTTAGTATTGTTAATGCAGTGGAAGTGCCATTTGCAGGTGGGACTCAGCTTAGTTGTCAATACACGGGTGAGCAACCTGCTACCATCACGGTAAATAAACTAGTGATGCAAGATCCGAAAATGCTCGAAGGTATGGAGCAGTTCTTAGCGGGTAGTTTAGAAGCTGTGCCGAATGATCCGGATAAAGCACAATGGAATACTACTGATAGTGGCCTGAATGATTTAACTCTGCATTATGTGCGTGCTGGTATTAGTATGGATATTCGCTTATTAGGTGTGGATCAAGCTGAATGGCCTGTTATGAAACAAAAATTACTAGGCTTACGTCGTATCCCTTAATCGCTTATGCTAGCTGACAGCGCTAAGGTGTAGCCGCTGTTGTTAGTTTTAAAGGATGCAGATTTATGTACACAGTTCCCGTTGCTTGCCCCCATGATTGCCCTGATACCTGCGCGATGCGGGTGACTGTGAATGAAGCAGGGCGCGCTATTAAAATTGAAGGTGACCCACAACATCCGACAACTGATGGGGTGCTCTGCACTAAAGTAGCGCGTTATTTAGAGCGTACGTATCACCCTGATCGGCTACTCTATCCACTAAAGCGTGTGGGGCGTAAAGGTGAGGGTAAATTCGAGCGGATTAGCTGGGATGAAGCTTTAGATACGATTGCTGACCGCCTGAAAGTGATTGCTGCTCGCAATCCAGAAGCTATTATGCCGTATAGCTATGGCGGTACGATGGGGATGGTACAAAAAGAGGGTATGGCCGCACGTTTCTTTAATAAGCTTGGTGCTGCGCGCTTAGATCGGAGCATTTGTGCTTCAGCAGGCGCGGCTGCGATGCGTGCCACTTATGGAGCTGGTGTGGGCATGGATGTCGAACAGCTTGATCAAGCTAAACTCATTCTGATTTGGGGGAGCAACCCGATCACTACCGGCGTCCATATTTGGCGCAAAGTACAAGAGGCTCAGCGTAAGGGCGCTACAGTGATCGCCATTGATCCCCATCGCTCACTCACCGCGCAAAAATGCCAACAACATATAGCCATTTCACCTGGAACAGATGCCGCGCTAGCTTTTGGTTTAATGCATATCCTAATCCGTGAGCAATGGCTGGATCAGGATTATATCGAGCGTTATACCCTAGGTTTTGCTGAGCTCGCGGAGCGTGCAGCGCACTATACACCTGCTTATGTAGCACAAATTTGTGGAATTACTGCGCAAGAGATCGAAGGCTTAGCAGCCTTAATGGCTAAGAGCGCTTTCCAAGATAAAGAACCTGTGGCTTTGCGTCTAGGTTATGGCACACAGCGGGTACGTGGTGGCGCGAATGCAATTCGGGCCGTCGCTTGCTTACCCTCTTTGATTGGTGCTTGGCGTCATGCCGCTGGTGGTTTGTTGCTATCTAGTTCCGGGTTTTACCCGATGAATACAGCAGGTTTAGAGCGCCCCGACTTATATCCTAAAGGTACGCCCCGTTTATTAAATATGAGCACAGTGGGCGACCATTTACTAAATGATGGAGTAGAAGCTGTCATCGTGTATAACAGCAATCCATTGGCGATTGCGCCGGACAGTCGCAAAGTGGCTGAAGGGTTTGCACGTGAGGATTTATTCACCGTCGTTCTAGAGCATTTCCAAACTGATACAGTCGACTATGCAGATATTGTGCTGCCAGCTACCACCCAGTTAGAGCATAGCGATATCCATAAATCTTATGGACATCGCTACATTTTACTCAGTCAGCAGGCTATTCAGCCGCTCGGTGAGTGTAAAGCAAATGCTGAAATTTTCCGTCTGTTAGCCGCAAAAATGGGCTTCACGGAAAGCTGCTTCCAAGAGGATGATCGAGCCTTGGCGCAAACAGCGTTTAACTGGCAGCATCCTCATACGGCTCATATCAGCTGGGAAACACTACAGCAACAAGGTTGGCAAAAATTGAATGTAGCAGATGCTCCATTCGCAGAGGGTAATTTCCCCACGCCTTCGGGCCGTTGTGAATTTGTATCTTCAGAATTAGCTGCTGCGGGTTTAGATCCTTTGCCTGCTTATTTACCGCCTTATGAATCAGTAGCGAGTAATCCAGAGCTAGCTGCGCATTATCCTTTGCAATTAATTTCGCCACCCGCACGGCATTTTTTAAACAGCAGTTTTGTAAATGTAGATAGTTTACCTAAGCAATTACCAGAGCCTAGTTTAGAAATTCACCCAACTGATGCTGCAGCTCGGCATATTCAAGACGGGCAAATGCTACGCGTGTTCAATGCACGTGGAACGTTTCAGGTGAAAGCAGTGGTCACTGAGCGTATTAAGCCGGGCGTGGTGTTAGCTTATTCTATTTGGTGGAAGAAACTGTCAAGCGATGGAAAAAATTGCAATGAAGTCGCTAGCCAAGCGCTCACTGATTTAGGAGCGGCAGCTACTTTCTATGATTGTTTAGTCGAAGTACAGGTGGCCTAGGAAATATTAGTTGTTTTGTGGTCGCTTATATCTTCGCGCGCTGACATTTGCTCATGGGGCGAGGCATAACGTGTTTCGCCCACCCGCAAAACGAAAGCAGCGATGGCTAATAATAAAATCGCAGCCACAATAGTAAGAATCTTGTGATCATCCAGTGTTTTAAGATCAATCGCTAAATAACGGGTTAGGGCGGTCATCGAAATGAACAAGAGAAAAATAACTGGCAAACGATGAGTGCGGAAGAAAATCCCTACCATCGCGCCCAATTCTAAATAAATAAAAAGCAATAAAATATCATCCAGGGTTGCATAAGGCTTGCTCATGATTTCATATAGATAAGTGTGAATAGCAGACCAGACAATGGTTGCACCAATCACGAAGAGGCCTAATAGATGAAAACTATGAACCGCGAAATTGCCAAAACGCCCTAGCCAAATGCTGAGTTGTTTATTCATCTAATCCTCCTTTAGATGTTCAAACGAGTCCCTATGATGGCATAGATAGGCTCTGCCTTGCTCTACGTTTTAAGCGATAGTGGCTGAAAATCGCCGATATCACATAAGCACTACCTGCCAGCAGAATAATCGTTGGCCCAGCCGGTAAATCAGGGCTATACGAAATAGCTAAACCGCCGATGGTGAAGCTGCTACCAAGGACAGTAGCAATCAGCATCATCCAACCCAATGAATGCACATAATGTCCGGCAATCGCAGCAGGCAGAGTGAGTAACGCAATCACCAAAATTAAGCCTACTACATGAATCAATAAAACTACGGTTACCGCAATCAGGCATAGCAAGAGCAAATAGAAGAAACTGACTGGTACACCACGTAAACGAGCAAATTCCTCATCAAAAATCACAGCTAAAAATTGCCGATAAAATAAGCCCACAATCAGCAGCAGTACTAGATCCAAAATACCCATAAACCAGACATCTTGCTCGGGGACTAATAAAATATTGCCAAATAAATAGCTCGTTAAACTACTAGTATAGCCGGGAGTTTGGGCAATAAATAGCAAACCAACTGCCATTCCCATCGCCCAGATGGCACCAATCAGAGTGTCTTCTTGGGTTTTCCAATTAAGGCGAATCCAGCCAATTAAGAGAGCAGACACAATGGCAGCAATCAAAGCACCCAACAGAGGGTCAAAGCCAAAATAAACCGCAGCACCCATACCCGCTAAAACAGAATGTGCAATCCCCCCCGCCAAAAAGGTGATGCGCTTTACCACTACAAAGGTTCCTATCACCCCACAACCTAAACTTGCTAATAAGCCTGCTAGCAAGGACATTTGTAAAAAGGGTTGGCTTACTAAAGCGCTTAAAAACTCAGTCATGGCAAAAGTAGTTAATATTAATGAACATGGGCAACACGTCGGACTGGCTCGCCGTATAAGTGTTGGATCAGGTGACCATCAAGTGCATCGGTGGTATGGCAGACTAGTGTACGATTTAAACAAGCCACGCGACTTACATAGTCCGAAATAAAAGCAATATCATGAGAAACCACTAGAATGGTTAAACGTTTATTCAATTCACGCAAGTGATCGAAAATATCGCTCTCAATGCGCATATCAATATTCGCGGTCGGTTCATCTAAGATCAGAATTTTAGGCTCACTAACTAAAGCGCGCGCTAATAAAATCCGCTGCAATTGCCCACCAGACAAAGCGCTAATCGGTCGCTGAGCTAAGTCTTGAGCTTCTAACTCATTTAATGCGTCTTGCACGGCTTGGTAATCGGCTGCGTTATAACGCCCAAATTGTCTACCTGACCCGAGGCGACCTAAAAGTACTGCCTGTTCTACCGTGATAGGAAAATCACGGGCAAAGCCCGGATATTGGGGAACATAACCAATTTGGGTACGTTGCTGGGTGGGCTTTTTACCCAAAACGCTCACTGTGCCGGTTTGTGGTTTAATCAAGCCTAAGATGAGCTTAAGCAGAGTACTTTTGCCTCCCGCATTGGGGCCAACAATGCCTAGAAATTCCCCTTCCTCAACACTAAAGTTGATCTGTTGTAGTACGGGGACTAAGCCATAGGAAAAGCTGACGTTTTGCAGCTCAATCACTTTACTCACGCTCGACCCCGGCAATTAAACGTGCGGCTTTGCGTAAGTTGGGGATATAGTCTTCGGCTAAATTATCAATAGAGACCACTTGTCCACCAATGGCTTTAGCCACTTGTTCGGCTGCGCGTTGGCTAAATTGGGGTTGGACAAAAATAGTTTTGACTTGTGCTTCCTGTGCTTCTTTGATGAGCGCTGCTAAAGCTTTTGCCCCTGGCTCTTTGCCTTCTACTTCAATAGGGATTTGTTGCAGTCCATAAGCATCGGCTAGATAGCCCCAAGCAGGATGAAAAACCATAAATTTGTGGTTCTGCTTATCTTTGAAGAGTTCTATTAACTCTTGATCCAATTGATCCAATTCAGCGGCAAAGCTCTCATAGTTTTTATTAAAGAGTTGGCTGTGTTCAGGACGTAGTCGGCTGAAAGTGTCGGCGAGTTGTTTGGCCATCTGTTTAGCAATGCGGGGGCTGACCCATAAATGTGGATCAGGTTCGATCACTTTATCGTCGGTATGGCTCTCATGCCCTTCGTGTGAATGCGCTTCTAAGTTGCGCAATTGCACTCCCTCACGGGCATCAATAAATAGCATAGAGGGGTTAACGCCTTGAATACGCTTCATCCAAGCATCTTCAAAGGGCATGCCTACCCGTACATAGAGCTTAGCTTTAGAGAGTGCGCTAATTTGTTGGGCACTGGGTTCATAGGTTTCTGGGCTAAAGCCGGGTTGCACCATCGACTCGACTTTGACTTGATCACCGCCCACCTTTTCAGCGAAATGCTTTTGCGGCACTACACTGACAAAGACTTGCAGAGGTTCAGCGGCACACAGTGGGGCTAGGCAGCACAGAACAAACCATAAGCTAAGAGCAGCTAATGGCTTAAAATTGAAGTGTTGGACTAAGTTCATGCTAATTAATCAGCGAATACAAGGCTAAAAGGCGCTTGATAGTAGCCTAAACGCGTCAGCTTGGCGATTTTTCTCAATGCAGGTTTTTAAGCGCGGCGTGCACAGATCACAATGGCTTAGTGATTTATGTACTCGGCTTTAAAATAGAGTTCTGGATAATAAGCCGTACGTTATATGCAATAGCTATTGATTACCTCCCAACCACCGTTATTGACATATCTCTCGCAAGTTGTCCTAAATTAGACCCCTTATTTAAGGGGTTTTTTTCTGAAAAAACCTTTCTATATCCCTCATTTAGGCGCTGAACAAACGGTATCCACGTTTGTCATAATGATTACATCAATTATCTGAACCACAAAAGATTTTAAGCATAGGAATGGTATCGTAGCTATATATAAAGCATAGCTACATTATAAATCGGAGAAATGCTATGAACGCCATCACTCGGTATTTACCTCTACCTAGAGTTTCTCAAGCTTTCACGGATCTACAGACAGGGGCACGTGCACACATGCACGCAGGTAGCGAGCGCTTAGCTAAGGCGCGTAACTTCTATGCCATTTCCGCTCAGCTAGAGGCCTTTGAGTCTGGTGTACAACATAGCAAGCTACAACTCACTGAGGTTGTTGCAAAAAAAATCCATTTACGTTTTCGTCTAGCGGCTTTAAAACCAGAAACCGATTTAGATCTGCAACAGGCCTATAATGCTTTGCATTTATATGAAATGCGTTTAGTGGCTTTTTTAAGAAAAGCAGGCCAAGCTTTGAAAGTCTTTAATACTGAACTTCAAGAGTTACGTGTGCATCCGGAGCTAGAAAGGGAAGAGTTTGCGACTCAACTGGCTGAATTAGCGAAGCAAATCCAATTAATCCAAGATGAACGATTTTCGTTAGAAAAAGAATTAGTTCAATTTACTGAAGCTAAATCGGCTCTCAGTGAAAATTTTGCTGAAAGCAGCCCAAAGACCAATCCTTGGTTAGTGCGAATCCGTGGCTGGTTGCCCGCCTAAAATCCTTCTGTTTAGGCCTGATTTTCCTAAGGGTTTAGTCTGCTGAACCTTTAGGGGATAGGCTAGTCAAATTGTTCTCTAACATGTTATATAAGCTTGATTAACAAAAGGAGGAGAACCTATGAACACAGTTATGCATCGTTTGTTGAGCTCAGCGCTAATGCTGTTGCTATTGTTACCGTTTACCAGCCAAGCAGCTGATAATTTCCCAGCTAAGCAAAGCTTTGCGGGTCAAGCCTTGACCCTGAATGGCAAGGGAGTCCGTAGTAAATTAGTTTTTAATTTATATACGGCTGGCCTCTATGTTACTGCACCTAGCAAAGATGCCAATGCGCTGTTGGATGCTAAGCAGCCTTTAGCTTTACGCATGGAAATCACCTCCAGCATGATTACCAGTGAAAATATGGAAGAGGCTGTGCGTGAGGGTTTCCAAAAATCAGCTGGCGCTAATTTGAATGCGCTACAACCAAAAATCGAAAATTTGATTCAAGTATTCAAGCAGCCGATCAAAGAGGGCGATATCTACGATTTCGTCTATAAACCACAAAATACCCTCATTATCAAAAATGGCAAAACGGCGGCAACTATTCCTGGAGCGGATTTCAAACAAGCGTTTTTCGGGATTTGGTTGGGCGCGAAGCCTGTCCAAGCTAATCTAAAAAGCGCTTTATTAGGGGGCGGTTAGTGACGGCTCGTTGTCGAGTTAAAGTTTGTGGAATTACTTCAGTAGCTGATGCCTTAATGGTATCAGCGGCTGGAGCCGACGCACTAGGCTTGGTATTCTATTCCAAAAGTAAACGCAATCTTAGTATTGAGCAGGCGGCTGCGATTTGTCAGGCTGTCCCACCCTTCGTAGCTACAGTAGGCTTGTTTTTAGATGCAGAGGCTAGCTTCGTCAACGAAGTGTTAGCAGCTATGCCCTTGAGCTTATTACAGTTTCATGGCTCAGAATCCCCTAGTTATTGTGCGCAGTTTAAGCACCCTTACTTAAAAGCTGTGGGTATGAAAGGTATTGCGGCTTCGGGTGGGTTTAGAGCTTATGCGGATCAATATTTAGATGCGCAGGGTCTTTTAGTCGATAGTCACGCACCCGGTGCTGCTGGTGGCACGGGCGAAACCTTCGATTGGACACAAGTACCCCAGGATTATTCTAAACCTATTATTTTAGCGGGTGGTTTAAGCCCGGAGAATGTAGCTGAAGCAATCCGCGTCAGTCGCGTCTATGCGGTCGATGTGAGCAGTGGGGTAGAGCAGAGTCCGGGCATTAAAGACCTTCTTAAAGTACAAGCCTTCATTCATAATGCTCAGATTTAAGTGTTTCTAATAATTTAGATAGCTAGCTTGCAACATAGCAGGCTAGTCGCTCTTATGGTAACGTAAGCTCCTTTCTTTTTTCTGCCGATTTCCTAGGAGCAGCTCGTGAAGTTCAGCGAATTTAACTGGAACGCCCTGCCGGACGCAACAGGGCATTTTGGCGCTTACGGCGGACGTTTCATTGCAGAAACGCTGATGGAGCCGATTTATCAATTAGAACAAGCTTATAGCTCTTTGAAAGCTGATCCAGCTTTTCAAGCTGAGTTTGATCGAGATCTAAAGCATTATGTGGGGCGTCCAAGCCCTTTGTACTTTGCCGAGCGCTTGACGCGTGAATTAGGCGGCGCGAAGATTTTTCTAAAGCGTGAAGACTTAAATCACACCGGTGCTCATAAGATCAATAATACCATTGGCCAAGCGATCCTCGCCAAGCATATGGGTAAAACCCGGATTATTGCAGAAACAGGTGCGGGGCAGCATGGGGTGGCTTCAGCCACGATTGCCGCACGTTTAGGTTTAGAGTGTGTGGTATACATGGGTGCGGAAGATGTAAAACGCCAAGCACCGAACGTATTCCGGATGAAGCTCTTGGGAGCTACGGTTGTGCCGGTGCATTCTGGCTCTAAAACTCTAAAAGATGCTTTAAATGAAGCGATGCGCGATTGGGTCACGAATGTTGATAATACCTTCTATATTATTGGCACAGTGGCAGGGCCACATCCTTATCCTGCAATGGTTCGCGATTTTCAATCAGTGATCGGACGCGAAGCCCGCCAACAAATTTTAGAGCAGGATGGACGCTTACCAGATGCGCTAGTGGCTTGCGTGGGCGGTGGTTCCAATGCGATTGGTTTGTTCCATCCTTTCTTAGCGGATGAGTCAGTAGCCATTTATGGTGTAGAAGCCGCTGGCTCGGGCATTTCAACGGGCAAACATGCAGCCCCTCTAACCGCAGGCAAATCTGGCGTCTTACATGGAAATCGTACCTATTTAATGGAAGATGATAATGGGCAGATTATTGAAACCCATTCAATTTCAGCAGGCTTAGATTATCCAGGCGTGGGGCCTGAGCATTCTTGGTTAAAAGATTTAGGTCGTGCTCAATATGTAGCCGTCACTGATGCGCAGGCGATGGAGGGTTTCCATACCTTAACGCGCAAAGAAGGCATTATTCCTGCCCTCGAAAGTAGCCATGCGATGGCTTATGTGATGGAGCTAGCACCGAAAATGGCTAAAGATCAGAGTATTATCATGTGCTTATCAGGGCGCGGCGATAAGGACATTAATACGATTGCACGCTTAGAGGGGATTACACTATGAGCCGGATTGAAGCCTGTTTCCAAGCACTCAAAGCACAGGGCAAGAAAGCCTTAATTCCTTATGTGACAGCCGGTGACCCTCATCCTAGTATTACAGTGCCCTTGATGCATCAAATGGTGGAAGCGGGAGCGAGTATCATCGAATTGGGCGTACCGTTTTCTGATCCGATGGCTGATGGGCCAACCATCCAGTTAGCCCATGAGCGATCTTTAGTACATAACACCAGTTTGACTGATATCTTGGCGATGGTGCAAACCTTTCGCCAAACCAATCAAACCACTCCTGTTGTCTTAATGGGTTATCTGAATCCGATTGAAATTATGGGCTATGAAGCTTTTGCCCAAGCAGCCCAAGCTGCAGGCGTCGATGGTGTATTAACGGTGGATTTGCCTCCAGAAGAAGGTAAAGAGGTTTTACCGCTGTTTAAAGCCCATGGCCTAGACCCCATTTTCTTAGTGGCTCCCACTACGCCTGCTCACCGGATGCAAGCGATTGCCGAAGCCGCTAGCGGTTTTGTGTATTATGTTTCTCTGAAAGGTGTAACAGGGGCGAATACTTTAGATACCGCAGAAGTTGCAGCGCGTTTAGCTAAAATGCGCGAATACACGGACTTACCTTTAGGCGTAGGCTTTGGGATTAAAGATGCAGCTACGGCAGCAGCGGTGGGTCAAGTAGCTGATGCAGTTGTAGTCGGTAGTGCCTTGATTAAACAAGTGGAAGCTACGCCTGAAGATCATACAACGATTATAAAAAATATTAGTGGCTTGTTAGCATCTATGCGTAGCGCCTTAGATGCTTGAATAGAAGGTAAAGGAAACAATGAGTTGGTTTGAAAAATTGCTGCCTTCACGGATTCGCACTGAGTCCGGGTCAGCAGAAAAAAAATCCATTCCAGAAGGACTGTGGCGTCAGTGTCCCGAATGCCAGTCAGTACTATATAAGGCCGAATTAGAGCGGAATAATGAAGTTTGCCCCAAATGTGAATTTCATATGCGTATCTATGGACGCAAGCGTTTGGATATCTTCTTAGATAAAGAAGGGCGTGAAGAGATCGGTGCCTCTGTTGGCCCTACTGACATGCTTAAATTCCGTGATACTAAAAAATACAAGGACCGTATCGTAGCAGCGCAAAAAGAAACTGACGAAAAAGACGCTTTGATTGTTATGAAGGGTAGCGTCTGTGGAATACCTGTGGTGGCGGCGGCTTTTGATTTCCGCTATATGGGTGGCTCGATGGGGTCAGTAGTTGGCGAGCGTTTTGTGCGTGGTGCTCAAGCTGCCATGGAGGCAAAAACAGCTTTTGTCTGCTTTTCAGCCAGTGGCGGTGCGCGCATGCAAGAGGCTTTATTCTCGTTAATGCAAATGGCTAAAACCAGTGCCGTTTTAACTAAGTTAAGTGATAAAGGTTTACCCTTTATTTCAGTGTTAACTGATCCGACTATGGGTGGCGTTTCGGCTAGTTTTGCTATGTTGGGTGATATCCATATTGCTGAACCGAAAGCCTTGGTTGGGTTTGCTGGGCCACGTGTCATTGAGCAAACCGTGCGTGAAACTTTACCCGATGGCTTTCAGCGGAGTGAGTTTTTATTGCAAAAAGGCGCGATTGATCTGATTGTGCATCGGAATAAGCTGCGTGAAACGATTGCTGATTTACTCGCTATTTTGCAACATCGCCCTAATCCTAACCCACAGCCTGTACCAGCGTGAATAAACAAGCCCCGCTGGGTCAAGGTTTAGCAGATTGGCTAGCTTGGCAAGAAACTTTGCATGTTTCCGCAATTGATCTGGGCTTAGAACGGGTGGCCAAGGTAGCAGAGCGATTGCAGCTATTAAAGCCAGAGTTTCCAGTGATTACTGTCGCGGGTACTAATGGCAAGGGGTCCACGGTCGCGCTTTTGACCAGCATTTTGCAGGCGGCTGGCTATCGAGTAGGTTCTTATACCTCACCGCATATTTTGCGTTATAACGAACGCATTACCCTTGATAAGCTACCGGTTGAAGATGATCTATTAGTCCAAACCTTTACTGCAATTGAAGCAGCCCGAGAGCAGGTTTCGCTTACTTATTTTGAATTTGGTACCTTAGCTGCATTATGGATTTTTGCACAGACTAAGGTTGATGTCGCTGTGCTTGAAGTAGGCTTGGGTGGTCGTTTGGATGCCACAAATGTCTGGGATGCAGATGTGGCGATTATCACAGCGATTGGGATTGATCATGTAGAATGGCTGGGGCATAACCGCGAATTAATCGGCCGCGAAAAAGCAGGTATTGCTAGAGCGGGTAAGCCTTTAGTCTGCGGTGATCCTAATCCACCCTCTAGTATTCGGCAGGTCGCTCAAGAAAAGGGCGCTCAACTGTTGCAACTAGGGGAGGATTTTGTTGTAGAGCAGGCCACAGCTGGAGATTTTTCCATCCATTTACAAGCGCAGGATCGAGGGCTAACGGCTAGTTGGACGCAGTTGCCATTCCCTAGTTTGCAAGGCCAAGTTCAGTTAAATAATGTGGCTTGTGCAGTAGTTGCATTACAGTGTTTAACTCAGCGCTTACCTTTGGTCAATTCTGTTGCTCTACAACAAGGTATCAGTAAGGCCTCACTGACGGGCAGGTTACAAAAGTTACAAAGCCAACCTGATGTTTGGATTGATGTCGCGCATAACCCTCATGCGGCTGAAAATTTAGCAAACTGGCTGGAAAATACTCCAATCGCTGGAAAAACCTATGTGATCTTTTCTATATTAGCTGATAAGGATATCGCTGGTGTCATTCAGCCTTTGCAAGACAAAGTAGACGAGTGGCATATATTTCCGCTAGATTCGCCTAGAGCTGCTCCTATCTCCACCCTTGAATCAGCGTTTATCTCTGCTAAGTTGGATAATTTTCAAGTTTATTCTGATATTCATCATGCTTGGAAAACCGTAACTGTGCAGACTGCGTCTATAGATAGAGTGGTGATTTTCGGATCATTTCTGGTAGTATCCCAAGCGTTAGACGGTATTTTTTAAGTGCTGCGAGCGCAAACCCTCGGCGCATTTGAGTGTATTAATTAAGGAGTATCGGGACAATGGACAACAAGTCAACAACCAAACGCATGATTGGTGCAGTCGTATTAGTACTGATTGCCGCTCTATTATTAGCGTGGTTGCTAAAAGGTAAAAACCGGCCAGCTGAACAGAAGGATCTGATCGCTGAGCAAACTCAGGAATCTACGCCTATCCTAGGCTTCCCGGGGGTTAAGGAAGAAAATGCACAGAATGGTGAAGGTAATTTAGCTACTGCTAGTTCCGGTACCACTGATCCAGCAGCGCAAGCAGGGGCTAATCAAGAATATGCCATTGGTTCTACCAACGCAGGTGCTAGCAGTACCAACGCTACAGGTGGTACGTTAGCAGCGACTGATCCTGCAGCTCAGCAACAGGCGCAAGGTGTGTTGGGCACCCAAGACCCTAATGCCAGTATGCCGATCGCTGATCCTAATTCAACGGCTGCTCAAGCAGGCACAAATGCGGGCACAGAGCAATCTGCTGGTGCAGGAGCATTAGCCGCTGCTACTGGAGCTGTCGCGGGTGCAGTTGAGGCAGGTAAGCAAGCGGTTCAAGGCATGACTAGCCAAGTGCAAAATGATACTACGGGCTTCCAAGTGCGTGACCCACAAAAAGGTGAAGTGCGTGAAGTGGTTGAAAATGGTCAAAAGCAACCTGGTGTAGGTAGTATGGGTGCTAATGCGACCGTAGCTGGCGGTAATAATGCCGGCAAGGCAGCAAGTAGTGAATCTACTAAAGCGGCTAGTGGCAATGAAACTGCCAAAGTAGTTGCGTCTGGGGGTGCTAGCTCCAGTACGACAAAGCCGGCTAATACTACGTCGGCTAATGCCAGTACCAAAGATCGTCCAGTCGTAGCTTCAAATGATTTGAAACCTGAAAATCCACGCTTAGTCAATGAGCGTCCTGTGCCAGCGCCGGCCTCACAACCCCGCAATACAGCTAATGCTACTGGCCGTCCTGCTACTGTTGAGCGGGCTACGACGACTTCTCGGTCTGCTGAAAAACCTGTTCCTACTGTCACTGCAGCCAGTGCTAATGCTAGTGGTTATGTCATTCAAGTGCTCGCTACTTCAGACAAAGGCAAAGCAGATGAGATTAAAACGACTATGAGTGGTGAAGGCTATCCTGTCTTTGTAGCCAGTGCGAAAGTTGATGGCAAAACAGTTTATCGGGTGCGTGTTGGTACTTATCCGGGTAAAGGTGATGCAGCAGCTGTACAAGCTAGAATGAAAGCTCGCTATGCACAAAACCAATATGTGCAAAATAGTTTTGTGACTAAAAACTAATTTGTAAAGGCCGAGCCACGTATGCAACCTTCTGCTGATCTTGTAGATTTAGGTATTATCCTATTAATTGTGGTATCTGCATTGATTGGCTTAATACGTGGCTTCGTGCGTGAGGCGGTGTCGTTAGCTACTTGGATAGCAGCGGCCGCGTTTGCCTTCCTCTATGTGCGTCCTTTAGCCGCGCAATTACCTTTTGCTGTCCAAAGTGAAGTCGTGCGCTTAGGTATCGCTTTCGCCATTATCTTCTTCGGGGTGTTGGTAGCAGGAGCGATTATTAATTATCTCTTCAATGCAGCCATTTCTGCTATCGGTTTAGGTGGCGTCGACCGCTTTTTTGGTGGTTTATTTGGCGCTTTCCGTGGCGCTTTATTAGTAACCCTGTCAGTGGTTTTGTTGGGTTTAACCAGTTTACCAGCGAATGCTTGGTGGAAAGATTCGCGCTTATTACCCTCTTTCGAGCTAGCAGCTGTTAAACTAAAAAACTATATTCCAGCTGATGTGTCTAACTTCTTAGAAAAAGGGGCTGCTAATCATTTACCTGCTCACTCTGTACCCTCTGAACCTGAGCCAACTCAATAATTTCAGCTCTCTTGACTGGATTTCATAGCAGTATACCGCTGTGCATGGCTTTTCTTAGCCAGAAGCGTAAAATGCCGTTTTGTTTCTGTAGTTGGGTCAACTGCGTATGTGTGGAATTATCGGGATTGTTAGCCAAGAGCCAGTGAATCAATCGCTCTATGATGGCCTAACTGTCTTACAGCACCGAGGTCAAGATGCAGCCGGTATCGTTACCAGTGATGGGCGTAAACTCTATCTTAGACGTGACAATGGCCTAGTTAAGGAAGTTTTCCTTGAACAGCATATGCGTAGCCTTGTTGGAACGATGGGTATTGGGCATGTGCGCTATCCCACTGCGGGCTCTTCATCTTCAGCTGAGGCGCAGCCCTTTTATGTGAATAGCCCTTACGGAATTTCTTTAGCGCATAACGGTAATCTCACTAACGCGGTCGAGTTACGCAAAGATTTGTATATGCAGGATCGGCGGCAGATCAATACTAATTCCGATTCTGAAATCCTCTTGAATGTCTTCGCGCAAGAGCTGTTGAAACAGGATGCTTATCATGTCCGTCCTGAAGATGTGTTTGCAGCAGTGGCTGGCGTGCATCGGCGCTGTAAAGGTGCTTATGCTGTAGTAGCGATGCTAACCCGTGATGGTTTAGTCGGTTTCCGTGATCCGAATGGTATTCGCCCACTTGTTTATGGCATTCGTGAGACAGCGCATGGCAACGAATACATGCTGGCCTCTGAGAGTGTGGCTTTAGATGCGCAAGGTTATCGCTTAGTACGTGACATTGAGCCAGGTGAGGCAATTTTTATTACACATGATGGTAAAGTTTTCACACAACAATGCAGTGATAATCCGCAATACAATACCTGTATTTTTGAGTATGTCTATTTTGCCCGGCCGGATTCCATTATTGATAATGTCTTCGTACATAAGACGCGCATGCGCATGGGGCATAAACTAGCCGAGCATATCCAGCGTGTATGGCCAGACCATGATATTGATGTGATTATGCCCATTCCAGACACTAGTCGAACCTCTGCTTTAGAAATGGCTTACACCTTGGGCGTTCCTTATCGTGAGGGGTTGATGAAAAATCGGTATATTGGCCGTACTTTCATTATGCCAGGGCAAAAATTAAGGAAAAAATCGGTTAGGCAGAAATTAAATCCCTTGCATGTAGAGTTTAAAGACAAAAATGTACTCTTAGTGGATGACTCGATTGTGCGGGGTACTACTTCGGAAGAAATAGTGCAAATGGCGCGCGATTCAGGAGCTAAGAAAGTCTATTTCGCCTCAGCTTCGCCACCTATTCGCTATCCGAATATTTATGGTATCGATATGCCAGCGGCGAAAGAATTGATCGCGCACGAGCGTACCGAAGAAGAGGTTGCTAAGGCGATTGGGGTAGATCGTTTATTTTATTTGCCGCTGGAAGATTTGGTGGCATCTATTCAGAAAGGAAATCCGCGGTTGCGGAATTTTGACTGCTCCGTGTTTACAGGCCACTATGTGACTGGTGAAACAGCAGATTATTTTGTCGAATTAGAGGCACAACGTAATGACCAACAAAAACAAAAAACAGCACTGCGGGATGCTGCCATTGACCTGCGCGATAGCGATTAGCCTATTCAGTTTATCAGTGAGCGCAGATAACCAGACTTATGATCCACCTGCCTTTAATCAAGCTCAAGCTCAGGATGGAAACATTAGCGGTCTACTACAGGATTTGCGTCAGCGGTTTCCAACTTATTCAACAGAACAAGTCATTTTGGTGGATGCCAGCAATCAGAGACTTTTGCTCATTGAAAATGGTCAGGTGACGAATCGTTGGATCATCTCCACGGCTGAAGCCGGACTAGGCAGTCAAAAGGGGAGTAATCAGACGCCACTAGGTGCTCATCGTTTAGCTCGCAAAATCGGTGATGACGCGCCTTTAGGTACAGTGTTTAAAGCGCGGCAAAACACAGGGCGCATTGCTAAAATTCTGACAGCCCCCGGTGCGCGCAGTGGTGAAGACAATGTCACCACACGTGTTATGTGGCTAGATGGTCTAGAGCCAGGTTTAAATAAAGGTGGTGCTGTCGACTCCTATCAACGCTTTATTTATATTCATGGTACGGATGAAGAGGGGCGCTTAGGTGCGCCTGCCTCGCATGGTTGTATTCGGATGCGTAATCAGGATGTGGTTGATTTATATGATCGGGTTCGCGAAGATACTTTAGTATTCATCGCTGAGCGTAAATAACTGGAGACTTAACTGTGTTGGCTAATGTGCAATCTATAGACCTATGGCGTAACTTTTTGTGTGCTCAGGCCGCAGATGTATCATCTGCTCTATTATTTATTGCTAAGCAGCCACGAATGAGTCAATCCTAATAGGATTGATGGGTTCAAATTATAAGCCGGGAACTCATCCCGGCTTTTTTATTTAGGGATTTAAGAAAATGTATGAAGTTGATGATTGGGAGTTTGAGACCTTAGCTGTGCGTGCAGGTCATCAGCGCACTGCTGAAGGCGAACATGCTGAGGCGATTTTTCCTACCTCAAGTTTTGTGTTCGCTAGTGCAGCAGAGGCTGCCGCACGGTTTGGTGGCACTGAGCCAGGAAATATCTATGCGCGCATGACTAAC
The DNA here is from genome assembly GCA_008015155.1 of Thiothrix sp. Taxonomy (GTDB): domain Bacteria; phylum Pseudomonadota; class Gammaproteobacteria; order Thiotrichales; family Thiotrichaceae; genus Thiolinea. The sequence continues at coordinate 2,105 of SSFA01000014.1, read as the reverse complement.
CCAACCGTGCGTTACTTTCAGGAGCGCTTAGCCGCTTTGGAAGGGGGCGAGAGTTGTGTAGCCACTTCGTCAGGTATGTCCGCAGTCTTAGCAGTTATGCTAGCTTTTTTGAAAACAGGCGATCATTTAGTCTGCTCCAATTCAGTATTTGGCACGACAACGGTACTGCTGCAGAATTATATTCAAAAATTTGGTATACAAGTGAGCTTTGTCTCACTCACGGATCTAAGTGCTTGGGAGCAGGCTCTGCAAGCTAATACGCGCTTACTGTTTGCAGAAACACCATCGAATCCTTTGACGGAAATTGTTGATATTCAGGCACTTGCTGAACTAGCCCATCGCAATAATAGCTTATTAGTGATTGATAATTGCTTTTGTACACCCGCTTTACAGCGCCCTTTGGAGTTAGGTGCTGATCTTGTTGTGCACTCCGCTACCAAATATTTAGACGGTCAAGGACGCGCTTTAGGTGGGGCTGTAGTGGGTGATGCTGAGCGTGTGGGTAAAGAGGTGTTCGGTGTATTACGCTCTGGCGGTGTAGCCATGAGTCCGTTCAATGCTTGGATTTTTCTAAAGGGTTTAGAAACCTTAAAAATTAGAATGCAGGCACATTGCCAACAAGCTTTAGCTTTAGCGCAATGGTTGAGTGAGCAACCTAGCATTGAGCGCGTTTATTATCCGGGTCTACCTAGCCATCCTCAGTATGAGTTGGCAAAAAAACAACAAACTGATTTTGGGGGAGTCGTCTCTTTTGTAGTCAAAGGTGGACGCGAAGCAGCTTGGCGTGTGATTGACCATACCAAAATACTTTCTATAACAGCTAACTTGGGGGATACTCGTAGCACGATTACACATCCAGCTACCACCACCCATAGTCGCCTCACAGCTGAACAGCGTGCTGCTGTTGGAATTGATGAGGGTTTGATTCGTGTATCAGTGGGTTTAGAATCACTGACTGATATTCAACGCGATCTAAAACTCGGCTCAGCAAGTTAAAACCTACTAAGTGCGCATAAAAAAAGGATGCTTTAAGCATCCTTTTTTATAACTCTACTACTAACTTTAAATTAGAAGTCGTATTTCAGAGCAGCTTTTAACTGGGTAACTTCGCTAGTAGCTGTGCCCAAATCATCATCAGTTTGTTGAGCTTCGAACCAAGCAGAAGTTTTCTTGCCGATTGGCAGCGTGTAGCCAACAGTAATGCCAGTTGGTTTTGGACCAGCATCTAAATCAGCTTGGCCATAAGCTAAGTAAGCGCCTGCATAGCCAACGTGTAAGTCAATAGAGTTACCTGTATTGTCACGGTCAGTATAAGCGAAACCGTATTCTGCAGGACCCATTTTACCACCTAAAGCAACGCCATAGGCTTTGCTGGTGTCTTCAGCAGTACCACTAAAGTCTGCATCTTTGTAAGCAACACCCACTTTCACAGGGCCTGCATCGAAGCTAGCACCGATTTCATAACCATCGTTATAAGTGTCATCACCTTGATACATGGTAGCACCTAAGCCAACTTGACCCACTGTCGTGTCATAAGTTAAGGCTTCACCAGTACGACCAGTGTAAGTACCTAAGGCAGAAGCACCTGCAGCAGCACCGTCCCAAGCTAAATCCATTGGAGCGATAACACTGTTATAGAAAGTGTGATAATCTTGACCGATACGTACGCGACCGAAACCACCTTTCAAACCAACATAAGCTTTACGAGTACTTAAAGCACCGCCACCACTACAAGTCCCACTTGAGCTAACTGTGCAATTGTTATCAGCTGAATCTGTATCCACACCGAATTCATAATGACCGAAACCTTTTAAGCCGTCAGCGACTTCAGTTTCAGCTTTAAAGCCCATACGTGAATACCAGTTTTGGAATTGTGTAGTAGAAGTAACACCATTATCAGTGTTATTGATACCAACACGTACAGAGCCATAGAAAGAAGTACCATCTTCAGCTTGAGCAGCGAAAGAAGTCGCAGCTAAACTTGCCATTGCGATGGCGATTGTCAGATTTTTCAATTTCATAGTAATTTCCCATTCCACCGTTGCATAAACGCAGCGAACTGTATTATAAAGCCAACACTATCGAGACACAATTGCTATCCGGAT
>SSFA01000017.1 GCA_008015155.1 Thiothrix sp. | reverse complement strand
CGGCGGAACTTCATAATCCGCACTTTCTCGCCGCGAGTCTGGGCCTTTACCGTTGCAGTCACCTTACTTCCTGCAAGGTAAGGTGTACCAATTTGCACTGATTCACCTTCCCCGACCATCAGGACATTCTCAAAATCAATGCTTGCGCCTTCTTCCACTTCTAGCTTTTCAACTAGCAGTGTGTCGCCTTGCGCGACGCGGTATTGTTTACCGCCGGTTACGATGATCGCGTACATGATTAAGATTCTCCAGAAAAATGTCCTGTTAAAGAGCCGCGAAATTCTACTGTTTTCCCTAGCTTAGGTCAAACTAATTCATCTTGATCCTAGTAAAGCAAGATAGATAGCGACTATTGCTTGACACAATCGCACGCTGTTTCTAGCATGCAGTGCTTTCAGCTAGCTAGCTTGATAATGGATTTTACCACAATACTCCAGCTGACCGCCGAGGACATGCGTGCTGTCAACACGCTGATTCAACGGCGTTTGTATTCTGATGTCGCTTTGGTCAACCAACTTAGCCATTATATTATTAATAGTGGTGGTAAACGCCTGCGACCTTTATTAGCTCTCATTTGCGCCCGCGCTTGTGGTTATGAGGGCGATCGGCATATTGATGTCGCTGCGATCATTGAATTTATCCATACTGCCACGCTCTTACATGATGATGTCGTTGACGAGTCCGATTTACGCCGTGGTAAAGAAACTGCCAATAATGTGTGGGGTAATCAAGCTGCTGTATTAGTAGGCGATTTTTTATATTCACGTTCCTTCGAAATGATGGTGGACGTGGGCAGCATGCGCGTGATGGAAATCCTTGCAAGTACCACTAATGTGATTGCTGAAGGCGAAGTGTTACAGCTTCTGAACTGCCATGACCCCGATACCACTGAAGAGCGCTATATGGAGGTTATTCACTCTAAAACGGCGCGTTTATTTGAGGCAGCCTGCCAGTTAGGCGCTGTCTTAGCGGATAAATCAACCGATGAAGAGCAGGCGATGGCTCGCTATGGGATGCATCTTGGTACCGCTTTTCAAATCGTTGACGATATGCTCGACTATACAGCTAGCAGTGAGGAAATGGGTAAAAACGTCGGTGATGATCTTGCAGAAGGCAAGCCCACCCTGCCTTTAATCGTAGCGCTAAGGAATAGCTCAGGAGCTACCGCCCAAATGCTGCGCGACTCGATTGAGCATGGAGGTTTAGACAACTTAGGCCAAATTCTTCAAGCTATCCGTGACACTAATGCTTTAAATTACACCGCTAAGCTGGCACAACAGGAAGCACAACTGGCTATTGATAATTTGAAGTACCTCGCAGCTGGCCCTTATCGTGATGCTTTGGAAGCTTTAGCTTGGTTTTCGACAAATCGCAGCCACTAAGCACCTAAGCTTTCAGCGCTACTAATACTTCATCCCAAAACCTTAAGCGTGCCTTCACAGCTTGCTGAGCTGCCTGTAAGGCTTCGTCTACTTTGATCGAATCTTCCGCACATAAACTATTTAGTAAGCGCAAAGATAAGGGAGCATGAAAATCCTCATCTAAATGCACATGCCGATTTAGATAAAAATGGAAGATCGGTGCATCCCGAGCAGTAATCTGCATTCGTGCTAGTAAAGAGCGAAACATTAAAGGAATAATATGCTCACGCCCAAGAGCTAGAGCTGCTGCTACTTGATGCGCTTGTTGGCTGGCTAGAAAACTAAAGGTCTGTTGAGTAAAAGTCTTAGAAGCCTTGGGCACACTTGGTAAAGCTAAGGCCGCTTCGATACCTCTAGTTTCGACTGTATTTAGAAACGCTTGAAAAGGCCCTGTATTCGCTCCAATCTCAACCATAGCACGTAAATACAATTCGACATGACTAGCATAGCTGCCATCCGCTAATTGATCACTTTCTTCTTCTAGCACTAATTCATTGATAAAGCGCCGAATAGAGCCGTCTCCTTGTGGCAACCAAGGAACTGAAGTGGGTGCCACTGCAGCTTGCAGATATTTAATCAGCGACATGAAATCCCACACTGAGTAAATATGCTGCTCCATAAAGCGCTGCAAATCCTCTAGCGTCTGTAGCGCTGAATAGATCGGATGCTCTGCAAGCTGTTGTGTGAAATGATGGACACTGGCCTGAGTAATCAGCACTGTCATCTTTAACTTAAATCAGCTGCTAAAGATAAAACCGAAGCTTGGCCTAAAACAGTATGATAAGTGTAATTAGGATGATTGATCCCAATCGATACCTGAGCTCCTGCTTTCACTGCTGCGACCATACCTGCACTCAGCTCAAAACGCATAAAATGCACTGCTGCCGTTTTTTCTGCAGTTTCCCGACTGAGATCTTCATTGGCAATCGCCAATACAGGATCGAAGCCGTTAATTTGCACCCAAGTTTGGCGCTCAATACCAATGAGTTTAGCCAGCCAAAGCTTACGCTCTTCAGGATTTGGAAACTCCAACATAAAGGTCGCTTTCCAGTTAGCGCCATCTGGAATCAAGGGGTTATAGGCTGCTAGCTCCTCTTCAATACCAGCTGCTTCGAAAATCCTTTCAACTCTTAGCATTTCCTGAATTTGATATTGGATCGTTAAGCGATCTTCAAAATACAGGGTTGCATTAGGGCCAATAGCAACCTGACGAGCTGCTTTATGCGCGAGTACTTTTTCCCGAAATGCGCTGCGTTGCTCCGCATACTGCTCCAGACTCATTAAGTCTGCACGTGTAAGTTTAGTCATCCTGCTCTCCCTTAAGTTAGAGTCCGTAAGCAATCCTTAACATCGTTAACGGGTGGGTAGGCGCATCTGCACCCTCATCTAAACCATTTTCAATCTGATCCCCCGCCATTGGACAGTCACTGCCATAATAGTCTGGCTTTGACTGTTTAAGCTTATTCAAAATGGGCCGACAAATTTTCATGGAGATTTCATGGAATTCAGCTTTGACTGCATAAGTACCATCATGCCCAGAACAGCGCTCTAATAGCTCGACTTTGGTATCTGGAATTAGCTCCAGCATTTCACGGGTTTTATAGCCGATATTTTGTACTCGTAAATGACAAGCCGTGTGATAAGCGACTTTTCCTAAAGACTGCTTAAAATCCGTTTTGAGCTTGCCTTCACGATGGCGCAGAATTAAGTATTCAAAAGGATCAAAGATGCGCTGTTTGACGCGTTTAACTCCTTCATCCTCGGGAAACATTAAAGGTAGTTCTTGCTTAAACATCAAGACACAAGAAGGAATAGGCGCGACAATATCCCAGCCATCTTGGATCATGGCGAGCATTTGCGGAATATTTACCTCTTTAGCCGCTGCAACTGCCTCCAGATCGCCTAGCTCCAATTTAGGCATCCCACAGCATTGCTCTTTTGCCATCAAAGCCACCGGAAGACCATTGTGCTCCAATACCTTCATTAAATCCGCTAATGTATCGGGGGTATTACGATTGCCATAACAAGTGGTGAAAATAGCTACCTTTCCAGTCGTGCGCGCGGTAGGTTCAGCGACCGACGGCTCTAGGGTTTTCTCTGCATTGATCAGTTGGCGCGCCGTTTTACTATGATAAGCAGGCACAATAGCATTCGGATGGACACCAAATTTAGCTAAGCCTTTGCGGAAAGTCGTATTCTGATTCAAAGTATTCACAACTTGAGAAACAACAGGAATACCCGCTAAATTACCTACTAAATCTGTCGAGCTTAGCAGCTTATCGCGCATACTCGCACCATGTTGTTTAAAGCGTACTGCTTTAGCACGCAGCATCAGATGCGGAAAATCGATATTCCACTCATGCGGTGGTGTGTAAGGGCATTTAGTCATATAACAAAGATCACATAAGTAGCAGTGATCAACGACTTGCCAGTAATCTTCTTTCTGAACCCCATCAACTTCCATCGATTCGGAGTTGTCGACTAAATCAAATAGTGTAGGAAATGAGTTGCAAAGACTTACACACCGCCGACAACCATGACATAAGTCGAAGACGCGCTCCATTTCTTTAAGCACTGTGGCTTCATCATAAAACTCAGGATTTTTCCAATCGAGGGGGTGACGGGTTGCAGCCTCAAGACTGCCTTCACGCTTAGGGGTTGCCATTGCTGTCGCTCCATAAATAGACACCAACACTCAGCCTCCCTTGCTAAGAAAGGAGGCATGTATAGCGTTGTCAAACTTCCCTCCAAGACCTAGAGGGACTGAGCTCTGAATGCTTAAGCGTCTAAAGTATCTAAAGCTTTTTGGAAGCGATTCGCGTGTGAGCGCTCAGCTTTGGCTAGCGTTTCAAACCAGTCAGCAATCTCATCGAAACCTTCTTCGCGAGCAGTTTTTGCCATACCTGGATACATATCAGAATATTCATGGGTTTCACCTGCTACTGCAGAACGCAGATTGTCAGCAGTACCACCAATCGGCAGACCCGTCGCTGGATCACCAGAGACTTCCAAATACTCTAAATGTCCATGAGCATGACCCGTTTCACCTTCAGCAGTAGAGCGGAAGACGGTCGCAACATCGTTATAGCCCTCGACATCGGCTTTGGCTGCGAAGTATAGATAGCGGCGATTCGCTTGAGACTCACCAGCAAAAGCTTCTTTTAAGCTTTGCTCAGTTCTACTTCCTTTCAACTCCATCTTTGACTCCTCTTTTTCTGGGTTAACAAATCATTATCTGAATTATGTACCTCAGTATAATCTAACGGGCTACTCTGTTTATGTCCAATCGTATATTTTGAACATATTCATCGAATAAACCGAAGCGATCAACAGGAAATTTAGAAGACTATTCTAAAAAGCGCCGATGGATGCCTTATACTCAGCTGCAATAAAATTTTAAAGTTTAAGGAATTAATCATGAGCCTACCCGCAACTTTGTATACTTTAGCAGCTATAGGTTTTTTCACTTTGATGGTGAACCGGCCTAATGTAGATCTCACTAGCTCAGCTGAGGCTATGCAGCCAGAAACAAGTACCGAGAGTACTGAGAGCAATAACTCAGCTTCAACAGAGCCAAGCATGAGTAATACTAGTACGCCAGCTGAATCCAACTCTACTACTGACTCATCTCAAACTACTGCTGCGCCGAGCAACTAAGCTTTATCATTTAGAGAAAAGGCCGCAGTAGCGGCCTTTTAAAACTCAAACTTTAAAGGGCTTAGACCATTGGCAAAGGTAATTTGCAAGCGCCTGGAACACGACCAAAGCCGATTAAACGATCTTGCCAATAACCAGTAATAGTACTTACTGTTACTGTTTTACCTTTACGCGGGGCATGCAAAAACTTGCCATTCCCTAAGTAAATACCAACATGACTAACGCCACTTCCACGGGTTCTGAAAAACACTAAGTCACCGCGAGTAGCGCTGCCACTGGAGACTTTGACAGAAGCTGCATATTGCTCAGCTGCAGTGCGTGGAATTCGGACATTAGCACCTTGTGCTAAAGAGTGTTGAACTAAGCCACTACAATCAAAACCTTTACCAGGGGTTTTGCCACCCCACACATAAGGTGTGCCGATTTCACTCGCAGCTGTACGAATGACATTTTCGACTTTTTTCACCATTACTTGAGCGCGCTCTTGTTTCAACTGCACTTCAGCTTGTTGGCGAGCACGTTTAGCCTTGGCTTTAGCCTCGCGCGCTTTAATAGCAGCTTTATTAGCTTCCCATTTTTGCACGTATTCTTCGCGAATAGCTTTTTCCCTAGCAATACGCTGACGTTGTGCTTCAGCTGCTTGAGCTTGTTGAATCCGTAAGGCTTCAGCCGCACGGGCTGCCTTTTCTGCTTCAAAGCGTGCTTGGTATTGCTCTCGGGTTAAGCCTGTTGCTGCCGTGTTACGGCTAACAGTATCAGTACTTTGGTAGGCTTGAATTTGGCGACGAGCTTGTCGATTAACTTCGCGTTGAGCGTTATGCTTGTAGGTGCTTGGACTGCTGTAATGACGGATTGAAGCTTTTTTAACGACGTAAGTGGTGTTATTACTATTAGCGACGGCTGGTTGGACTGTCGGTTGCATGGTTTCGGGTGTCGCTGCACAACCACCTAAGATTGCTGCTGATAACCCTAACGAACAAACCGAAACTCCCCTAAGACTACTACTCTTACTCATGAATTCCCTCGGATACAATGATCATCGAAATCCATCTCACTCAGGACTATGTATCAATCCCGATACATACTCAAACCCACTGACTTCCTCGAGAACGAAACTAACAAAATAGTTGAACTGTTTCCATAGAAAGTCAAAAAAATATCAGTTTTGAGTGAAATTAGTTAATTATTAAAATATTAATACTTACTAACATTACTTATAGATACTTCACCTTTATATTTAGCCCAGTTTGATAACTATCTTTATTGCACATTAGTTATTATCCAATAAAACACTTAGCAGTTTGAGTATAGACAAATTTTTTAGCAGCTCGCTAGACCGCTTAAAATTTACTCAATTTATTAGAATACTTACTAATTCTTATGCCCCCGTGAGATAAGACTAGCGTATTTCTCTTGGTTCTAAGCTTGCAGACTATGCAGAACTCAACAAAGCAGTGCAAGTTAATTTAGTGAATATGCACTTTTTTTCCACACAATTAGCCTTCCATGATATCAAAATCATGAGTAATTTCTGCCGTTTTACCTAACATCATCGAAGCAGAGCAATATTTTTCTGCGGATAATTTAACCGCACGCTCAACTTTATCGGCAGATAAATGATGACCTTTCACTATGAAGTGCATATGAATACGCGTGAAAACCTTAGGATCTTCATTCGCACGCTCAGCTTCTAAGAGTACTTCACAGTCAGTAATGGCTTGACGCGATTTTTGTAAGATCATAACAACATCGAAGGAAGAGCAACCACCTAAGCCTAGTAACAGCATTTCCATCGGTCTAAGGCCAAGATTACGCCCCCCTGCTTCAGGAGCGCCATCCATCACCACAGAGTGACCACTGCCTGACTCTCCCACAAAACTCATATGATCTAACCACTTCACTCTTGCTTTCATAAGCTGCTCGCCCTTGGTCTAAAACGCAACATTCTAAACAGGCTCGCAGCGCGATACTAGGCCAACCTAAGCTTTGACTTTTCTCAGAGCGCAATAACTGCACTATGCTATTGTTGAGAATAGCAGTAGTTAAATACAGGAGATACGTAGATGTTTGGAGAATCACACGACTTGCTACATGAGTTTCCAGAACACAAAGAGCGGATTCATCAGCTCAAGTTGGAAAATCATCATTTTGCCCGCTTATTTAACGAATATGATGCAGTGGAGCATCAACTGCATCGCATCCAGCAAGAAATCGAAACCCCAGCAGATGAAGTGGTTGAAGACCTAAAGAAAAAGCGCCTTCACTTAAAAGACGAATTGCTGGCGATCATCAACCAGCACTAAACTTAGACTGCTAAGCGTTCTTCTATCGCCGTGAATAACAAAGCGGCGATATTGGCATTATAGATAGTATCTAGTTCACGTATACAGGTGGGGCTGGTCACATTAATCTCAGTCACATAGTCGCCAATCACATCTAGACCTACAAACAGTAACCCCATTGCTTTCAGAGTCGGCCCTATAGCTGTACAAATCGCTTGCTCGCGCTTTGTTAAGGCCACACCAACGCCAGTCGCACCAGCTGCTAAATTACCACGACTCTCACCCTCGGCTGGAATCCGCGCTAAACCATAAGGAAAAGCTACTCCGTCAATTACCAAAATGCGTTTATCCCCTTGCTTAAATTCTGGCAAAAAACGCTGAGCCATCACCGTACGCCGGCCGTAATCGGTGATAGTTTCTAAAATAACGCTGCGGTTAGGATCATCTTGGCGTACTTGAAAAATCATGGAGCCACCCATGCCATCGAGCGGCTTAACTACGATATGGCCTTGTTCGTTTAGGAACTCCCGAATCCTTTGCATATCGCGCGTAACCCGAGTAGCGGGGCAAAACTCAGGGAACCAAGCTGTAAAAAGCTTTTCATTCGCTGCCCGAATGCTCTCTGGACGATTAACAACTAATAAACCTTGGCGCTGTGCTAGCTCTAATAAATAAGTCGTATAGATATACTCCATATTAAAAGGCGGATCTTTACGCATCAGCACACAATCAAGGCTATGCAATTCGCGAGTTACTGGCTCACCTAAACTAAACCAATTCCTAGGATCGTCCTGAACTTGTACAGGCTGCATGCGCGCAAAACTTACGCCGTTATCAGCAAATAAACTCTCTTGCAGCATATAAAAAAGTGTCCAGCCCCGACGCTGTGCCTCTAGCATCATCGCGAACGTACTATCTTTTTTAGTATTAATACTAGCAATGGGATCCATCACTATCCCAAGAGCATAAGGAGCTTGTGACATACTCACCTCAGAATTCAGCTTTTAAATCGCGACCAATGAGTTCTTGTACAGCTTGGCGGGGTGGCAACCCCTCATAAAGAATGCGAGTGACTTGCTGACAAATAGGCATTTCTACACCAGCACGTTCGGCTAGCTTACCAATAGAATGCGCTGACTTAGCCCCCTCGACTGCTTGGCCAATTTCAGTTAAGGCCGTCTGTAAATCCTTGCCCTGCCCTAAGGCTAAACCTAAACGCCGATTCCGCGATTGGTCATCTGTACAGGTCAAGACCAAATCGCCTAAACCCGCTAAACCCATTAAAGTTTCTGGTTTAGCTTGTAAATGTTGGCTTAAACGCATCATTTCTGCCAAACCACGAGTGATCAACGCAGCTCGCGCATTCGCACCGAAACCTAAACCGTCAGAAATACCTGCAGCTATCGCCAAAACATTTTTTACTGCACCACCTAGTTCAACGCCAACGATGTCGTCACTGGTATAGACCCGATAATTTTGCCCATGAAAAGCACTTGCCACTTGCTGAGCCAGCTCTGGTTGCGTTGCAGCCGCAGTCATCGCTGTGGGTAGTCCCTTGGCTACTTCTAGGGCAAAAGTAGGCCCAGAAACCACTGCATAACTCTTAAAGTCTGGCAGAGTTTCATTCATGACTTCATGCAGGAGCTTACCCGTATTCAGCTCTAAGCCTTTCGTTGCCCAGCAAATACTATCACTACTTGGGATCCAATCTTTAAGCTGCGTGAGTAAGCTACGAAAACCATGACTAGGCACTACCACTAAATGCCAATGCGCATGCTGCGCCACTTGAGCTAAATCAGGGTGAGCCTGTAAGTTGGCGGGGAAAGAAATTTGCGGTAAATAACGTGTATTAACTCGTTCTTGCTCAATTTGCTGCACATGCTCAGCATCAATATCCCAAAGCCAAACATCGCTGCCATTACGAGCTAATTGTAAGGCCAGCGCAGTCCCCCAAGAGCCTGCGCCATAAACAGCAATTGACTGTACAGAGTTCACTAGACAGCCACAGTTTCAGGTGCATCTGTTATTTGGGTAGCAGCCTGCTCTTGTAAACGTTTGGCATAGAGTGCATCAAAATTGATCGGTGAAAGATGCATTTCTGGGAAACTACCTTTAGAGACCATACCTGCAATGACTTCACGTGCATAGGGGAATAAGGTGTTAGGGCAATAAGCTGCTAATAAATGATTAAGCTGCTCTTGACCATAGCCACTAATGAAGAACACGCCTGCTTGCTTCACTTCAACCAGAAAAGCTGTCTTGCTATTACTATTGACAGTGATTGTTAAGGATAGCTCAACTTCGTAATTGCTATTGGCTAGCACATTCACATTAGTATTCAAATCCAAATTCGTATCTGGATTCCATTCTTCAGTGAAAACTTGTGGTGAATGGGGTGCTTCAAAAGACACATCTTTCACATAAATACGTTGAATAATGAACTGGGGTTCTTGTTGGTTCTCTTGCTCAGCCATGACGGACTTTAACTCCTTGAAAATACGGTAAACTAGTTTTTGTTGATCTTACTAAAGCTTAGGCCAGATTTTGCTGAACCCAGTTTTGAATTTGTTGGGCATTCATAGCGCCTGAAACCCGCGCTATTTCTTGCCCACCATTAAATAATACCATGGTTGGGATACTGCGAATGCCATAGATCATACCTGCTTGTTGATCCTCTTCTGTATTCACTTTAGCCAAGCGAATCTTGGGTTCCAAACGAGCAGTTGCCTCAGCGAAAGCAGGCGCCATCATCCGGCAAGGCCCACACCAAGGTGCCCAAAAATCCACTAGAATCGGTAATTCACTTTTTTGAATATGCCGCTGTAAGCTAGTGAAGTTGAACTCCGTGGGCTGCCCTGTAAACAAAGCTTTACCACAAGCACCGCAATGCGGCTCACCTGCTAACTTGTCTTCTGGTACACGATTTGTTTTATGGCAATGAGGGCAAACAATATGCATATCAAACCAACCCTAATAATTTGTCTAACTCGCCAGACCGATTTAAAGCGGCTAAATCGTCATAGCCACCCACATGTAGATCCCCAATATAGATTTGTGGAACAGTATCTCGCTGGGTCATCTGTTCTAGTTCAGCCCAAGAAATACCAGACCCACCTACAGGCAAGTCTTCAAACTCCACTTGCTTCTGTTTCAGCAGCAAACGTGCCCTTACACAATAAGGACAGAAACGAGTTCCATAGAGCTTAACAGCTGGCATAAATCTTACTTTTTTACTACTGGCAAATTCGCTGACTGCCAAGCCATAAATCCGCCTGACAGATTAGTGACTTTTGCAAAACCATTTTTAGTTAAAGTCGCACAAGCATGTGCCGAACGATTCCCTGAGCGACAGTAAACTAAGATAGGCTTGTCTTTGCTCTTTTCAATCTCGGCTATGCGTTTATCTAGCTGACCTAAAGGAATGTGCTTAGCACCTTGGATTTTGCCTTCGCGTACTTCGTTGTCTTCGCGTACATCTAAGATTAATGAATCATCATTGTTCATTAGCTTGACGGCTTGGTTGACATCCGCCTGCTGGTATTTGCGCGTCATGCGATTAAATTCTGTCCAAATAATCAAGCCTAGGACAACTACAAAGCCCATGACCAATAGCGAATGGTTTTGGACAAATGTCATATATTCGTTCAATTGAAGTCCTCCAGAAAGTGGAGCTTAAGATATACAGATGTGCGCAGAGCGTAAAGTGCTTTGCGCAGTTTAGCTAAAGCAACGCAGCTGTCTTAGTGCGAAGGGCAGAACACTTCTTGCATCATACTAATCAAGCGCAAAGTCCGATAATCGCCCACTTTATAGTAAACACGGTTAGCGTCTTTACGTGAAGTCAGGATGCCCTTATCACGCAAAATGGCTAAATGCTGAGAGATATTACTTTGCGAAGTACCCACACTATCCACAATGTCTTGCACATTGACTTCTTGATTACCGAGTACACATAGAATCTTTAAACGTAAAGGATGAGAAATGGCTTTTAGAGAGCGAGAAGCTCGATCAATATCCTCGTCGCGTGCCAACATAGGGCTAGTAATATCACAACTGGCTTCTAAATTTGCGCTATCTCTTAGTTCTATTTGCATATACTGACTCATAAATCTGCGGCGTTAGCACCTAAACTTTAACAACTTAAGCAAGGATGACTTGCTCTAATAATTTGTATATTAGCATACACAAATACAATCATATACTCAAAAGCGCTCAGTGATTCAAGGCTAGACAAGCAGAAAAGAGCTACCTATGATCAGTTAGCACAAATTTAGTGTCATGATGGCCATAAACTAACAGCATGAAACCTCCAGCTCAGCTATTCACTTTCCTAAGCACCGTTTGTGAAATTCGTTTAATTAGCATCATTCTGCTACTACTGGCTAGCCCAAGCTGGGGGCAAAGCCTTGAAAACTCGTCAGTTACCCGAGAAATTGATCGCTTAAAAACCCAAATTGATCGTCAGCAGCAACAATCTGAGAATTTAAATGACGAAGTTAATCAAATGGAAAAAAAGATCAGTGATATTGATAAAACTGTCTACAACAATGAGCAAAAAATAGAAGCTCTACTCAATCGTTTACAAACAGCCAATAAGCAAAAAGAAAAATTGGATGCTGAAGTTGAAACCCAACGTGCAGCTTTGGCCCAACAGTTGGTTGCTATGTATACAGCTGGTGATCAATCTTATCTAAGGTTATTGCTACGCCAAGATAATCCTTCAGATATTAGTCGCACCCTGCGCTATTTTGAATATTTGAATACGCACCGCAGCACGAAAATTGCCGCCCTCAATACCTCCATTGAGAAAGTCCAAAGCCTTACTAACCAAATGGAAAAGGATCGGCTACAACTCACTAGTTTAGAAGACACTTTAACAGATCAAAAAAAATCCTTACAAACAACGATTGCCTCACGCGAAACTGCGTTGCAGCGCTTAAATAATGAAATCCGGATTAAACAGGATCAAGTCGAACGCTTGCGTGTACAAGAAGCTAAATTACAGACTAAGTTTGATGAACTAGCTGCACGTGCTGAAGTGCAAACGCCAGCTACGCCAGAGAAGCCTGAACCAGAGCCTGCAGTTGAACCTAAGCCAACTAAGCCAAGCGAGCCAGAAAATACTCAAGTGGCACAAAAAATTGAGAAAACGCCCACTCAATCAGTCACGAGTGAATTTACCTCGAATAAACCTTTTTCTAACTTAAAAGGGCGCTTACCTGCACCGGTTACTGGGCAAGTTTTACATGCTTATGGTAGTCAACGTAATGAAAAACAAAATTGGCAAGGCATGGTAATTGCGGCTCAAGGCGGTTCTAAAGTCCGCGCTGTCGCACCGGGTAAAATTGCCTATGTAGGGCAAATGGATGGTTACGGTTTTTTAACAATTATTGAACATGATCGTAACTATATGACATTGTATGCCTATAACCGTGCTAATTATCGACAAGTTGGCGAGATGGTCAGGGCGGGTGATGTAATCGCTGCAGTAGGCAGTTCTGGCGGACAAGAGCAAGATGCGCTCTATTTCGAAGTTCGTAAGGGCCGTTCATTACAAAATCCTGCGCAATGGTTACGCTAATACGCTAGACTACAAGCCTGCACTTACCTGAAGTCAGTGCTTCTCGATAAAGATTAATTTCCTCGATTCCGGGGCTAATGCACACGATATATTTAAAGAAGATGGCTTTGTAAAGCCTGGAGAAGAACTAGCATGCATCCCAATCATCGCCTTGCAGTCGGTGTGCTCGCAGGCGCAATCGTCGGCGTCACCGCAAGCCTAAGTATTAACGTATTCGCGTTTAAACAAACCCCGGATGAAACCGAGCTACCGCTCGAGCAATTACAAAAATTCACGGAAGTTTACGCACGAATCAAACAAGATTATGTCGAAACGCCTGATAGTAAGGAAATGATCAATAATGCTATTCGAGGCATGTTGACTGGCTTAGATCCGCATTCTGATTATTTGGACGAAGAATCCTTCAAAGAGCTGCAGGTCGGCACGAGTGGTGAATTTGGTGGTTTAGGTATCGAAGTGGGTATGGAGGATGGTTTTGTTAAAGTCATTTCCCCTATCGATGATACCCCAGCCCAAAAAGCCGGTTTAATGACGGGTGATTTGATTATCCGCTTAGACGAAGCGCCTGTGAAAGGCATGACGCTCAATGATGCGGTCAAAATGATGCGGGGTCAGCCAGGAACTAAAATTGATCTCCTGATTGTACGTGAAGGCAAAGACAAGCCTTTTAAAGTCACACTAACTCGCGATGTGATTAAAGTTCAGAGCGTGAAAAGCCGCATATTAGAGCCGGGTTATGGCTATGTGCGTATCTCTAGCTTCCAAGCCAAAACCACCGATGCCTTAATAGAAGCTTTGAATAAACTTAAAGCAGAGAACAAGCAAAATCTGCGGGGTGTAATCCTAGACCTGAGAAATAATCCGGGTGGTGTCCTGAATGCCGCGGTTGGTGTCTCAGACGCTTTCCTCAATGAGGGTAAAATTGTTTATACCGAAGGGCGCGTTGAAGATGCAAAGATGGAATATACCGCCAATGCAGGTGATGAATTAGATGGAGCGCCACTCGTCGTACTAGTGAATCAAGGTTCTGCTTCAGCTTCTGAAATCGTCGCAGGTGCTTTGCAAGACCATAAACGTGCCGTCATTGTTGGCCAAAAAACCTTTGGTAAAGGCTCGGTTCAAACGGTGTTGCCGTTAGATGAAAAAACAGCCTTAAAGCTAACTACCGCACGTTATTTCACCCCTTCTGGGCGCTCTATCCAAGCGGAAGGGATTAAGCCAGATATTGAAATGAAGCCGCTCAAAGTAGCAGCTGATACTCAAACAGCTGATGAGGAGATCGCACCTTTATCAGAGGCGGATTTCAACAAGCATTTGAGCAATCCAAACAAAAAACCTGCAGAGGCTACCCCACCTGTCAAATTGGATGAAGTAGCACCTGAGCCTAGTTCAAAGGCACCTGCCTCCGCTCCGACTGAAAATGATTCAGCTGCCGATTTAATTAAGAAAGGCGAAGCCAAAGATAAATCCTTAGCATCTGAGGACTATCAATTGTTTGAAGCCTTAAATATCCTCAAAGGCATGGATTTAGTACTGAATAAAGCTAAGCCGGATGCCCCAGCAGCGAGCAATACGCCGACTACTGAAAGCAAACCGCTATAATTTAATCCTTCAACTTTTAGCCCTTGTGAACTACAGGGGCTAAATTTACCCCGTTAGTTCTATGTCACTCACTCATTTTAATGCGCAAGGCGAAGCTCACATGGTTAATGTGGGTGAAAAGGCTATTACGACACGGCGAGCTATTGCCAGCGGCAAGATTAGTATGCAGGCTGCTACCCTAAACCTCATCCAACAAGGTAAGCATAAAAAAGGGGATGTGCTTGGCATCGCCCGGATTGCAGGCATTATGGCTAGTAAACGAACGGCTGATCTGATTCCACTGTGTCATCCACTAGCCTTGACTCATGTAGAGGTGCAACTAGACATTGCTGATGATGAGCAAGAGCCAGCCGTCTTGTGCCAAGTGACTGTAGAAACGCAAGGGCAAACCGGTGTAGAAATGGAAGCACTCACTGCTGTACAAGTCACACTACTCACCATCTACGATATGTGCAAAGCCGTCGATCGTGGGATGTGCATGAGCGAGATTCGCTTAGAGTATAAGTCGGGTGGCAAATCTGGCACATGGACTGCTACTCCGAAACCTAAGCAACCAAAGGCTTAGCTTGAGCTTGAGGAATTTCTTCTGGTTGATTAGTGCTTGGGCTCTTATTAACTGCTTCAGGCTCTAATGGTATATATTCTAGCAATGGATCGATGTCAATTTCATCGCCTAACTGGTTTTTTGCATCCTTAATCGCTTGGGTGCGCTCACGGAAAAATCGATTCTCTCCAATTTGTTGTGCCAAACCAGAACGCTGAAAAGCCTCATATACCGGTAACTTGATACGTGCTATATAAAAACTAATCCCGTTAAAACGTAAGCGATCGGCCAATTTATGCAACATGTCTTCACCTGTGGAGTCAACTTGATCTACTGACTCCATATCCAAGACCATCACTTTTAACTTGGGTTTGTGAGCAATCGCATTGAGCAATTTACCCTCTAAATAGCCGGTATTGGCGAAATAAAGATCACCATCGAAACGATAGATCGCTACCGTATCGCTAGTTTTTAAATGATGGCGTTCGGCATCTCGCATAGAGCCATCCGCATGACGTGCAACCTCCACAAAACGCGGACTCATAGTACGATACAAAAATAAGCCCAAGGATAAAACTACCCCTAGAAAAATCCCCTGATCCAAATGAGGTGCAAAAGCGAGAGTGGCTATAAAAGTGATGACGGCCACAATACCATCATGCTTTTCTACTTTCCAAGCATGCTTAATAGGGGCAAATTTTAGGAGATTTATCACTGCAATAATAATGACAGCAGCCAAAGTCGCTTGTGGCAAATGGTATAATAGTGGAGTTAAAAATAGTAAAGTGATGGCTACCAATAGGCCTGTCACCATAGAGGAAAAGCCTGTCAAAGCACCCGCTGCAAAATTCACAGCAGAGCGTGAAAAAGAACCTGATACTGCATAGCCACTAAACAACCCTGCGGAAATATTGGCTAAGCCTTGTCCTACTAATTCTTGATTAGCCGATAAGCGTTGTCGTGTTTGAGCAGCCATTGCTTTAGCAATTGAAATAGCCTCAACGAAACCCAGTAAGCCTATGATGATTGCCGAAGTGGCCAAGGAGCCTAAGGTTTGCAGATTCAGGGCAGCCAGCGGTAGATTAAAACTAGGTAGACCCTGAGGAATAGCCCCAACCACACTGCCGCCTGCTGCTTGATAGCCCAGCCCCCAAGATAATAGAGTCGTCAGCACTACAGTAATCAGCACACTAGGCTGACGTGGAAAGTATTTACGTAGGGTAAGTAGCATGCCTAAAGCAATAAATGCCATCAACAGAGTAATCAGATGGGTTTTAGGCAAGGAACTTAGGATAGTCCACAAAAACTCATAATGATGCTCAAACTGATCCGCTTTAATATTCAAGCCAAATAACTTAGGGACTTGTGAACTGCCAATAATGAGCGCACCTGCATTGGTGAAGCCAAGCACCACAGGATGGGAGAGAAAATCAACTAAAACACCCAGCTTTAACAAGCCTAAACTTAACTGGAAAACTCCAATCATCAGCGCTAACAGTGCTGAATAAACAACAATTGTTTCGAGGCCTTGATTGATATAGGGCTGCATAGCTGCAGCAGACATGAGAGATACAATGGCTACTGGCCCTGTACCTAATTGGCGTGAAGAACCGAACAATGCTCCCAGCATAACGGGCAAAAAAGAGGCATATAAGCCAATATAAGCCGGTAAGCCCGCTAATTGCGCATAAGCCATTGACTGTGGAATCAAAACTAAAGCCACAGTTAAACCGGCTAAAGCATCAGCACGCAAAGTTGCTGGATTTTTTAATTCCCCCACCCACGTCCTAAAGGGAGTGAACCGTCTTTTCCAACTACTTAATAAAGCAGCTAGCCACTCATTCATCTGAGGCTTTCCTCTTAGCGCTACACAGCATCAATGACTAGATTGAACTAGTCATTGCTAAAAGCTAGCATCATAATGCAATGCACAAAAACGGTTCATCACCTAGAAGAGATAGGGTTTTACTCCACTGTCACTGACTTGGCCAAATTGCGCGGCTTATCCACATCAGTACCTTTGAGAACTGCCACATGATAAGCCAACAATTGCAAGGGAATGGTATAGACAATGGGTGCTAGCAATTCAGGTACTTCGGGTAATTCGATGAGATGCATTTGCTCATGGGGTACGATCTTCGCACTCTTACAGGCAAAGACATATAACTCACCACCCCGTGCACGTACCACCTCTAGATTAGACATCAGCTTTTCTAAGAGCGAAGTATTAGGTGCAACCGCAATCACGGGCATTTCACTATCTACTAAAGCCAAGGGACCATGCTTTAACTCACCTGCTGGGTAAGCCTCTGCATGAATATACGAAATCTCTTTGAGCTTCAGAGCACCTTCTAAAGCCACCGGATATTGCTCACCCCGCCCTAAGAATAAAGCATGGTGCTTTTCAATAAATTGCTCAGCCAAAGCTTCAATTTTCGGATTTAAATCGAGGGCTTGTTGCACCAACTTAGGTAGCAAGCTTAAATCAGCCACTAACTGCCGACTAACTGCCGTTTCCCCTTGCTTCGCTTGAATCACTAAGCCTAAAAGCATTTGTAAAGCGACTAATTGTGTAGTGAAAGCTTTAGTCGAAGCAACGCCAATCTCTGGCCCGGCTAAAGTCATCAAAGACATATCGGACTCACGAGTTAGGGAGCTTTCTAATACGTTACAGATAGTCAGCGACGCTAAACAAGCCTGTGCTTGCTTCATTTTTTCTAAAGCTGCTAGTGTATCCGCTGTCTCACCCGATTGAGAAATGGTGATGAGTAATAAATTATCACGCTTGGGCTGGCGACGGTAACGATACTCGCTAGCGACCTCGACATGGCAAGGTAGATCAGTATAAGTTTCAAACCAATGCCGCGCGATCAAACCTGCGTGATAGCTAGTACCGCAGGCTACAATTTGGACTTCCTCCACTTTGGCCAGCACATCCAAAGGATTATCCCCACTTAAGCAAGACAAGATTTGGTGCTGGGCTAAACGTCCTTCTAAAGTCGCAGTGATCGCACGGGGCTGCTCAAAAATTTCTTTAAGCATATAGTGACGATATTCACCTAATTCGGCTGAACTATCCCCTACTTTAGACTCTCGAATAGGACGCTCAACTGCTTGGCCTTCCGCATCAAAAATCTCAATTTTATATTGATTGATGCGTGCTACATCGCCATTTTCTAGATAAATAAAGCGATTAGTCACTGGCAACATGGCCTGAATATCAGAGCCAATGAAATGCTCACCAATGCCAATCCCAATGATTAAGGGACTACCTTGACGTGCCACCACTAAAGTATTCGGCTCATTGGGGCTAAGTGCAGCTAAAGCATAAGCACCCACAAACTCTTGACGTGCATTGAGCATACCTTTCAGCAGGCTTTCATGGCGTTTGGTATGATAATCCACCAAATGTGCAGCCACCTCAGTATCGGTTTCTGTGCTAAACACATAACCCAAAGCACCAATGCGCTCGCGTAGCTCTAGATAGTTTTCAATAATTCCATTATGAACAACCGCCAAACTTTCCCCACTGAAATGCGGATGGGCATTATGCTCTGCTGGCTTGCCATGAGTTGCCCAACGGGTATGAGCAATCCCTGCCTTACCCTCAACAGGCTCTGCTTCTAGCTTAGTGCTTAAGGCTGCCACTTTACCTAAAGAGCGTACGCGCTTGAGCTTATTGCCTGAGGTAATTAAGGCAACACCTGCCGAGTCATAACCGCGATATTCTAAGCGTCGCAGCCCTTCCAAAAGAATGCCTGTCACTGGACGCTGTGCAACTGCACCAACAATACCACACATTATTTTTGCTCCTTGACTGGACGTTGCCAGCCTTTAACCGTCATTTGCTTTGCTCTGGCCAAGGTCAATTGCCCAGCAGGTGCAGTTTTAGTAATAGTCGACCCTGCACCAATGGTCGCATCATCTTCAATCGTCACGGGTGCTACTAATTGTGTACAGGAGCCTACAAACACGCGATCACCAATGGTAGTTTTGAATTTATTTACCCCATCGTAATTACAAGTGATCGTTCCAGCGCCAATATTCACATCGGCACCCATTTCAGCGTCACCGATATAACTGAGATGGCTTACTTTGCTACCCCTGCCTATCTTAGCTTTTTTGGTTTCAACGAAATTGCCAATCTTAGCTTGCTCTGCGAGAATCGTGCCTGGTCGCAAACGTGCAAACGGCCCTATCTCACACTCAGCCGCTACTATGGCAGACTCAATACAGGTGTTTGCTTTAATATGTGCTCCGTGGCCAATGTTGGCATCTTGAATCACACAATTCGGCTCGATAATAACTCGATCCCCTAATTCAACCTCGCCGAGTAACAGTACATTCACATCAATAAAGCAATCTTTGCCTGCTTTGACCTGTCCGCGAATATCTAAACGTGCCGGATCAGCCACCGTAACGCCTGCCAGCATCAAAGCTTCGACTTGACGCTGTTGAGCAACTCGCTCTAGGCGTGCCAGCTGTACCCGATTATTCACACCCTCTGCTTCCACTGGGTCAGCACAGAGAACTGCCTTCACCTCACGCTGCTCCGCCACCGCCATCCCAATACAATCCGTTAGATAGTATTCGCCTTGTGCATTATTTGGTGTTAGCTGTTTGAGCCAGCGTTTAAAATCGCTACCTTTTGCCACCATGAAACCTGTATTGATTTCTCGGATCGCGCGCGTCGGCTCATCGGCATCTTTTTCTTCGACAATACGCAACACTGCACCTTGAGCATTACGCACAATACGTCCATAACCTGTTGGACTCACTGGCTTACTAGTTAAAACCGCTAAAGCAGCGTCACCTAAATGAGCGATTAATTGTTGCAAGGTTTCAGAACGAATCAAGGGTGTATCTGCATAGGCAATTAAGACGATAGCCTCATCGGGTGCTAGCTCAATTGCTTGTGCTACCGCATGCCCTGTGCCTCGTTGCTCAGCTTGCAATACCCAAACAATACCATCTTCTTGAGTTAACTGTTTAACCTGTTCGCCTCCATGCCCATAAACCACTGCCAAACGGTCATTAGTTAATTTTTTACAGGTTTCTAGAACACGCTGCAGCATGGGTTTGCCAGCGACTGGATGGAGAACTTTAGGTAAATCAGAGCGCATCCGCGTGCCTTGGCCAGCTGCGAGAATGATGGGGAAAACTTGAGTCATAATGGATTATAAAAGCTGAGTTAATAGATTAAATGGGCAAATCATTAAATGAATAATTACGTGGCTATTCTACCCGAGTCTACTTAGAAACATAATGCATAGGTAGGGTTTAAAGTAAAAACTCGACCTTTCATCAGTTGCTCAAACACAACAGTCTGTGGCTGATTAAACTCTAAAGGGTGATCTAGATTGAATCACTTAGAATAAACTCAAGAACATGGAGTTCGATATCATGCGTAATTATAAAAAAACCTTAGCGATTAGTTGCTCAAGCCTGCTACTGGCCGGTTTAGTAGTAGCTCCTAGTGCAAAAGCAGCAAGCTATAAACCCTGTGCTGCCATTGCCCAAGAATTAGGTGCCAAAATTGCTCGTTTAAATCGTTTAGCAGCCGATCGACGTGCCCAAGGTGATGCTTATGGTGAACGGCGATTGAAAAGCTTAGCTAATGTAGTTGGAGCGCATCGTGGTAATTTACCTTGTGTGGGTAAGCGTAGTTGTGCGCTTTAAGCCTTAAAGTATTTTAGCTTGTCTGTCTAAATCTTTGCTTTTATAGTGACGCGCTTTTAACGAAGGGCGCGTTTTATGAATCCGGTTGTTGTCTCGATTGGCTTGCTGATATGTAGCAATGTCTTTATGACTTTCGCTTGGTATGCACATCTGAAAGAACTGAACAACAAACCTTGGTTAGTAGCAGCATTGATTAGTTGGGGGATAGCCCTCTTTGAGTATTTACTGCAAGTCCCTGCTAACCGAATTGGTTACACAGTACTCAGTTTAGGTCAACTCAAAGTGATTCAGGAGGTGATTACACTCTCACTGTTTGTGCCGTTCGCTTATTTTTATATGCGTGAACCCCTAAAACTAGATTATTTATGGGCCGGCTTATGTTTAGTAGGTGCAGTCTATTTTATGTTCAGAGGGAAATAACGGACAAGGATTAGCTGCAAGGCAGCTTAGTGGAAAAACCGCCTACCATTTATAAATGAGAGATACTGCTCGCAGAATAGATAAACTGATCTTTGTGCCGTAAGATTACTGGATGCATACCTTCATGCGTTTGGTTCATGCGCATTGCCAACCAATTGGCTAGCTTAAAACCACTTAATAAGCCTGCTATACCCGCTAAAGTTGCACCAGCTTCTTGAGGTAAACTTAGCACCTGAAATACTTGGGAGCCCAAAATCGCAAACACGAGCATACTTAGCAAAGGCAACAAATAGGCTAGTACAGAGTACAGGACTAAGGTGTTGCCTTGAGTGCCGATGATTACCTCCTCACCTGGTTTAGCGTGTAGAGGATTCTGCACATAAATAGGCTCGCACTTGGTTTTAGAGGAGTTAAAAAAGCTAAAAGCAGCTGCACAAGATGTTCCCGACTTGGCAGAACAAGACTTACAGTCCGTTGCGTTTGAAGGTACCACCCAAGCATGCCCATGTTGTGTACTTACAACCCGTGCAGTTTGTTCGATCATGCTCTCTAGCCTTTGTTGATTATTGTTAATATTTAAAAGATCATTTTTTGATCTTTCCGGCTTATTATTGAGCAACATACCTTAAGCCTTTCTGAATTGTTTGCAAGGTAGACTCTGGAACTTCCCCGACAAAAGTAATCAAATGTCCGGCTAATTCTAGTCCCATGATATGAGTTGCCCCATCTGCATAAGATAGTTGATCTATATTTTGAGCTGCATTGGCCGGCGCAATAAATACTGACACAGAAGCCATACCATCTGACAACACAATCTGATGAACGTCATTACTATTGGCCTGAGGAATAACTTTCACCACTCTAAATCCAGCTGGCAATGCCTCAAAGCGCCAGTTACCTAAATTATTAGGATCTGTTGAGATAGGTTTTTCAGTTAAATTGACTTCTGCCTGAGCTTGTTTTCCTAATCTTGCTCGGTCTGTAGCGACTGCAGCTACTGGCAAAGGTGTAAGCTCAGTACTGCTTGCATTTAAGGTGTCACTTGCTGGCATAGCTGCTTGAATATCAATAGAAAGTTGGGTAAACATGAGTTGTTCAAGCACTTTCTGCTCGCGATCCATCAATGAATACTTTAACAACATACCCGTTTTCGGATCGATACAATAGCGCTGCAAATAACGCATTTTGTCTTTAGGACGCACCACCACGATTTGGCAATCGTGCTCAGCCACACGTGCCACCCCTCCTAAATCAAACGAATAAGCATTAGTGCCAGAAGCATGTGGGTTGCCAAATTTAGAAAGTGAAAAACTTTCCACTTGGCTGCCATTTTCGCCACCGCCTTGATTAAGACGAACCACACTCTCTTGCTCTTGACCGGCTTGATGCGTGATGCGATAGGTCGATAATTCATCGCCCTTGGAATAAACCAACTGCCCTGTGTAATCCAAGTCATAGACCGCTGATTGCATGCGGTCTAGCAATTCTAAGGCATCAGCAGCCCAACTCGGCTGAACCCAAAAAAATGGTAAGCCGAGTGAGGCAATGACTAATTTAAGTTTATGTTTAGTAATCATTCGAATAAGAGACAGCCCTAACCGAAGGAACAATAGCTGTAGTTGAAGCATATTTCACATGCTGTGCTACATACTGTTTGAGCACATCTCTGCTCTGAGGATCTAGCTGATTCGCCGAACGAATCGGCTGAGCTTGTGCTAATTGTACCAAATCGGCTGGTTGAATCGGCGCGCTAGCGACTACTTCGGTTTGTTGACTAGGCTGGTTCAACAATAAGGTTCCACCCACTACCGCAACCACTGCAGCTGCTGTAGCTAAGCCAAACTTCATATAGGCTTGGTTCTTGGGTCGATTAAGTTGCTGAGGTTTTGAACTCACTGGTGCTTGGGCATCGCGCTTAAGCCTAGGATGACTCGCTAAATCAATGACTTTTTCATCATAAACGGGTTCATCTTCTAAACCAGCATGGATGCCAGCTAAGAAATTAGTTTTTACCACCACTGGTTTAGTACTTGAGCGCATGACTTCACCAATCAGCGCATACCGACTTAAGGTATTCCCCAACTCTGCATCTTCCCTGAGCGCATTCAAAATTGACTGGCGCTCAATACCATCAGCTGCGTCATCTAGGACTGCTGATAGACATTCTTCTTTACTAGCATTCATAATATTTACCTGAGTTCTACATGCCTTAGACTGCCTAACGCAATAAGGGTTGCAAAACCTTGTCAATTGACTCACGCGCACGGAAAATCCGCGAGCGCACAGTACCAATAGGGCAATCCATTGCCTCTGCTATTTCTTCGTAGCTCATCCCTTCTAGCTCGCGTAGCACAATCGCAGTGCGCAAATCATCCGGTAATGCATCGATAGCATTACTGACGATGGATTGGATTTCATCGCGCAGCATCTCGTTTTCTGGTGTGCCGTACTCCTTTAGAGCGGACTCACCCTCAAATTGTTCCGCTTCATCTGCATCAATATCATTCGTGGGTGCACGTCGTCCTTGGGAGACTAGATGGTTCTTAGCAGTATTGATGGCAATGCGATATAACCACGTATAAAAAGCTGACTCACCACGGAAATTTTTTAAACCACGATAGGCCTTAATAAAAGCCTCCTGAGCCACATCTTGCGCGGTATCGGGGTCATGCATATAGCGCATGACTAGATTAATCACTTTATGCTGATATTTTAATACTAAAACATCGAAAGATTTTTTATCCCCCGCTTGAACACGCTGGACCAGCTCAAGATCAGTTAAACTCGTGCCCATACGGGCATTACTCCTTACGGTTAGTAGATTTCGGTCATTTCCGAAAGCGTTATATGCTACAGTGTGTGAGATAAGAATAGAATATTTTCAACCGCTAAATCAGGGTATCAAGGATAAACGCACACTATGTATGATGTGTTGATAATAGGCAGTGGAGCCGCCGGCTTAACGCTAGCACTTAATCTTCCCAAAACGTGCAAAATTGCTGTTCTTAGTAAGAATGCTATTACTGAAGGTAGTACGTATTATGCACAAGGTGGGATTTCGGCAGTCCTAGATGTGCGTGATAGTACCGAATCGCATGTCGCGGATACCTTAAATGCGGGCGCGGGTCTATGCGATGTGGAAGCAGTCCGCTTCACAGTTGAACACGGTGCTCAATCAATTAACTGGCTACTGGATGAAGGCGTACCTTTCACCCGCGAAGATGATCATGACCAAACTTCTCCCTTACATCTGACTCGTGAGGGTGGGCATAGCCATCGCCGGATTGCACATGCAGCCGATGCTAGTGGCTATGCTTTGGAAACAACCTTGGTCGCACGCTTGCGTCAATGCGACAATATTCAGACCTTTGAACAGCACATCGCTATTGATTTAATCACTACGCGTAAACTCGGCATGGCTGGGAATCGCGTAGTGGGTGCTTATGTACATAATCGCCAAGATCAAAGTATTGAGGCTGTGCGTGCACGCTTCACAGTGATCGCTACAGGTGGTGCTAGCAAAGTTTATCTCTATACCAGCAATCCTGATGGTGCTAGTGGTGATGGCATCGCTATGGCTTGGCGTGCCGGTTGCCGTATTGCCAATATGGAATTCATGCAATTCCATCCTACTTGTCTGTATCATCCACAGGCGAAATCTCATCTTATTACTGAAGCCGTTCGTGGCGAAGGTGGACATCTGTTACTCCCGGATGGCTCACGCTTTATGCCTAAATTTGATCCTCGCGCTGAATTAGCCCCACGCGATATTGTAGCGCGTGCGATTGACCATGAAATGAAGCGTTTGGGGATTGCCTGTGTCTATCTTGATATCAGTCATAAGCCAGCTGAGTTCATTAAAAGCCATTTCCCCAATGTATATGCCACTTGCTTAGAATTTGGCTACGATATGACTAAACAGCCAATTCCCGTAGTCCCTGCAGCCCATTATACTTGTGGGGGTGTGCTGACTAATCTGCAAGGCAAAACGGATATTGATGGTCTTTATTGTATAGGCGAAGCTGCTTACACAGGTCTACATGGTGCGAATCGTATGGCCAGTAATTCTTTATTGGAGTGCATTGTTTTTGGTCAAGCCGCTAGTACTGATATTGCCCAACGCTTAGATGAAGAGTTAATTCTGCCTGATTTGCCCGCTTGGGACGAAAGTCGAGTCACCGATTCTGACGAGCTAGTCGTTGTCACTCATAACTGGGACGAAATCCGCCGCTTTATGTGGGATTATGTAGGCATTGTGCGCACCACTAAACGTTTGCAACGTGCCCAACATCGAGTTGAACTATTACTCAGCGAAATCAATGAATATTACGCCCATTTCCGCATCACGAGTGATTTGATAGAACTGCGTAATTTGGCCATGGTAGCTTGGCTAATTATTCGCTCTGCTTTGAGCCGTAAGGAAAGCCGTGGTTTACATTACACCCTAGACTACCCAGAGCCTAATCCGAAATTCGAGCAAACACCGACCATTCTTGACCCGATTAGTATGCATTACTGTCATCGCTAAACTAGGCCTTTGCTTAGCGTACAGTACTAAAACCAAGTATGGGAGTGAGTATATAGCTCCACTCCTATCTGGTAGTGGTCTGAGCAACGAGAGCAATTAAGACTAGCCCTATTAAGAAAACTTAGTTTTGACTGTGTTGCCACTAATGCCAAACTAAATCCATAGTTTAGATTTTATCTTGCAAACTAGGTGGACAGTACAATTCTGTTTCCCAGTCTTCAAAAGGCGGTATCACTTCAAAATCAGCGTCGCAATAGGATTTTAGATAATCTGTTGCCCGCTTTTGCGCATAGGTGAAATTCAATACATTGCCCTCCGCATCTAGCTCAATCACATTGGCAAATATGGCAAAAGCCATCTCAATAGCACCCGGTTCACTGCCATAAAGATCCATATAATCAATGTCTTTGAGCATATAATGGCTGCCACTAGCCATGAAATAGGCAAAGGTTCTGAGTGCACCGATAAAATTAGGACTCAATTTTAGATTGGTCATGCTGCCCCCCCCCACATCCTCTAGTTAAGTTTTCTGTACCAAACCTAGTACAGCAACCCGGTTTATAAAACACTCTCTTGCCAACTTTCTACAGATTTTCGACTCAGCCCCACAAAAACTGCATAATACCCCCGCATTGCCGCTCGCTGGCTCACCTGATCTCGGAATTCTGTGCATGGAAATCAAAGTTAACTTTCTGGACAATCTGCGGCTGGAAGCCAAGTTTGACGATTTCACCGTCATCACGGATCAGCCGATTCGCTATAAAGGTGAGGGTTCCGCGCCGAGTCCGTTTGATTATTTTCTAGCCTCATCTGCGCTGTGTGCAGGGTATTTTGTACGGGTGTATTGCTTAGCGCGCAACTTGCCCACCGAACAGATTCGCTTGTCGCAGAATAATATCGTTGATCCTGAAAACCGTTATCAGCAGATTTTTAAGATTCAGGTGGAGTTGCCAGAAAGCTTTTCCGCGAAAGATCGGGAAGGTATTTTACGCTCGATTGAACGTTGTACCGTGAAAAAAGTGGTGCAAGCGGGGCCTGAATTTCAAATTGAAACCGTGGAAAATTTGGATGCTGATGCGCAAGCCCTATTGACCTT
This sequence comes from Thiothrix sp., assembly GCA_008015155.1. GTDB lineage: Bacteria > Pseudomonadota > Gammaproteobacteria > Thiotrichales > Thiotrichaceae > Thiolinea. Next base: position 269,463 of record SSFA01000017.1, on the reverse strand, counting down.
AAAACCTGATACCACAGCGCAGACTTTCATCGCGGGCAAGGATTTGCCGCTAGAACAAACCATTGCCAATATGACGCAAATCTTGGCGAATTTGGGAATGAAAATTGAGATCGCGTCATGGCGCAATCTGGTGCCGCATGTCTGGTCGCTGCATATTCGCGATGCCGCCTCACCGATGTGTTTTACCAATGGCAAGGGGGCGACTAAAGAAAGTGCGCTGTGCTCCGCGTTGGGAGAGTTTATTGAGCGTTTAAGCTGTAACTTTTTCTATAATGATCAATATTTTGGTGAAGAGATTGCTAATAGTGCCTTTGTGCATTATCCGAATGAGCGTTGGTTTAAGCCTGGGCTCAATGGGCGCTTACCCAAAGGCTTATTAGATGAATATTGCCTTGAAATTTATAATCCAGATGGTGAATTGCGTGCTGCCCATTTAATTGATACCAATTCAGGTAATAAAGCGCGGGGTATTTGTGCTTTGCCCTTTGTGCGCCAATCCGATGGTGAAATAGTTTATTTCCCCTCGAATCTGTTGGAAAACCTCTATTTAAGTAATGGCATGAGCGCGGGGAATACCTTACCAGAAGCGCAGGTACAATGCCTGTCAGAAATTTTTGAGCGCGCGGTTAAAAAAGAAATTATCGAAAAAGAATTAGCGCTACCCGATGTGCCGCCTGAAGTTTTGAATAAATACCCGAGCTTAGTGGAAGGCATTAAAGCGCTGGAGGCCCAAGGGTTTCCGGTACTCGTCAAAGATGCGTCATTAGGTGGGCAATTTCCAGTTGCCTGCGTGACTTTAATGAATCCGCATAATGGCGGTGTATTCGCATCCTTCGGTGCCCATCCCAGTTTGGAAATAGCCTTGGAGCGCAGTTTAACTGAGTTATTGCAAGGACGTAGTTTTGAAGGTCTAAATGATTTTCAACCACCGACTTTTAATAGCTTAGCCGTCTCTGAGCCAAATAATTTCGTCGAGCATTTTATTGACTCCTCAGGCGTAATTTCATGGCGCTTTTTTAGTAATAAGCCTGATTATGAATTCTGCGAATGGGATTTCTCCGGCACGACTGAACAAGAAGCACAGCGCTTATTTGCAATCTTAGAAAACATGGGCAAAGAAGTGTATATGGCAGTACACACTGATTTAGGTGCGCCGGTATGTCGGATTATCGTGCCGGATTATTCTGAAATATATCCCATCGAAGATTTAATTTGGGATAACACCAATAAAGCGCTGAATTACCGTCACGATATTTTGAACTTACATCGCTTATCCGACGAAAAGCTGGCCGATTTGGTCGAGCGTTTAGAAGAAAGCCAACTCGATGATTACACCGATATTATTACCCTAATTGGTATTGAGTTTGATGAGAATACCGTTTGGGGGCAATTAACCATTCTAGAATTAAAACTGCTGATTCATTTAGCGCTGGGGCAACATGAAGAAGCCTTAGAAAAAGTTGAACAGTTTTTGCAATACAACACCAATACGGTTGAGCGCGTGTTATTTTATCGCGCTATGCAAGCTGTATTAGAAATTGAATTGGACACAGACTTAGCGTTAGCTGATTTCTTGCCTAATTTAACGCGTATGTTTGGGCAGACAGTGATGGATGCAGTCGTTGGCTCAGTGAATGGCAGCGTGCGTTTTTATGGGCTAACACCGACAAATAATCAGCTTGAAGGGCTGGATAAGCATTTGCGGCTGATTGAGAGTTATAAGAAGTTGCATCGGGCACGAGGGCGCGAAGTAGCCAGTGCTTAAGGCATGGGAGACTTGAGACAAAAATAATGTGCTTATTGAACTTCAGTATTCAATAAGCCAACAAGCGCTTTGCCTTCAAGGACTTGTCAACTACTTCGCCTAGACCAATAAACTGCTGTTGTGTATGACTTTTTTTATACAAGCGGCAAAGGCCTTGCTGAGGCTGTGATGCTAGACTGATCTTTTGCCCTTGTTGAATTAACAGCGCCATTGGCTCATTTAAAACTATTTCAGGTAAATGCATTAGCGCTTGATCCACTGGCAAGAGTAGTTCATCTAAGCGAGCTTGTTGGTCTTTAAGAGCTAGCAAGTCAGCTAGGGTATGCATCGTTAAGCTATTGAATGGAGAAACAGCCGTGCGCCTTAAGCTAGCCACATAAGCGCCCACGCCTAAAGCAGCACCAATATCCTCGACTAAACTACGAATATAAGTACCTTTACTGCATTGCACCTCTAAAACAGCGCTATCCTTGCCAGACTCTAAAACCTTCAACTCATGAATTGATACGGTACGTGTAGCACGCTCCACTTCGATCCCTTGGCGAGCTAGCTTATAGAGCGGCTGACCGTCTTTTTTTAGAGCGGAATACATGGGTGGGATCTGCTGAATTTCACCACGAAATTGCGTTAAGACCGCTTCTAGCTTTGCAGGCGTGATATTGGGATTTACTTGAATGAGTTGCTTCTCACCCTCTTCGTCCCCAGTACTACTGGTATAACCAAAGCGCGCTGTGGTGATATAACGCTTATCCGCATCTAAAAGGAAACCAGAAACTTTAGTAGCTTCACCAAAACAAAGGGGTAGCATCCCACTAGCGAGAGGGTCTAAACTCCCCGTATGACCTGCTTTTTCAGCAGCAAATAGAAAGCGCGCATCTTGCAAAGCCTTATTGCTAGACATGCCTAAAGGCTTATCTAGCAATAAAATACCGTCGAGCTTGCGAAATGTACAGCGAGCCAAGTTGACTCACTTTGACTCTGGTTCTGCATCAGAACGATCTGAGGCAGAATCTTCATCAGTATGATTCAAACGGTCTGAAGCCACCGCTTGATCAATAATCGCTGAAAGTTCATTTCCACGACGCTGGGTATCATCATAGAAAAACTTAAGTTCTGGAGTCACCCGCAGTTTCAAGCCGCGACCCAACTCATGCCGTAAGAAACCCGCTGCATGATTAAGAATCTCTTCTGCTTGTTTAGCCTGGTCAACATCTAAGACATCAAACCAGACTTTTGCATGTGCCAAGTCTTTAGAAACCACTACTTCCAGCAGTGTAACCATGCCAAGGCGTGGGTCTTTCAACTCACGCACTAGCTGGGCCAAATCGCGCTGTAACTGCTCAGAAACACGGTCACTACGTGAGTAACCCTGACGAGGTGAACGGGAAGGCATTAAATACTCCGCGCTACTTGTACATGCTCGAAGACCTCAATTTGGTCACCTACACGTACATCATTGTAGTCTTTCACCGCAATACCACATTCGGTACCTACCTGAACCTCTTTCACATCATCACGATGACGACGTAAAGACTCCAGCTCACCTTCGTAGATAACCACATTATCACGCAATACGCGGATTGGATTGCCGCGACGGACAACGCCTTCGACTACTAAGCAGCCCGCCACCTGACCAAAGCCCGAAGCACGGAAGACATTGCGCACTTCAGCTAAGCCTAAGAAGACTTCACGAGTTTCTGGTGACAGCATACCGCTCATCGCAGCACGTACATCATTGATTACGTCGTAAATAATGCTGTAGTAACGAATTTCCACATCATTATCTTGGGCTAAACGCCGTGCTCCTGCATCCGCACGCACGTTGAAGGCGACCACAATCGCTTTAGAAGCCGCCGCCAAGTCCATATCACTCTCATTCAAGCCACCAATGCCTGAAGAGATAATACGCACCTCGACTTCCTCGGTAGAAAGTTTCAGCAACTCACTACGAATCGCCTCGACGCTTCCTTGCACATCCGCTTTAACCAAGAGATTGATCTGAGCACGTGCTCCGGTTTGCATCTGGCTAAACATATTGTCCAGCTTGGCACTATTCTGTGCTGCAAAACGACTATCACGTAATTTCTCTTGACGTAATTCAGCGATTTCACGCGCTTTACGCTCATCACTCACGACGAAAGCTTCATCACCGGCTTCAGGCGCTGAAGATAAACCCACCACTGCAACTGGGATGGAAGGTCCCGCTTCTTTTACTGAACGACCTGTTTCATCGAATAAAGCACGTACACGACCATATTGAGTACCGCAAAGCAGAATATCGCCTTTACGTAAGGTACCTTCACGGATTAAGACCGTAGCAACAGCACCACGACCGCGCTCGATACTCGCTTCAATTACTGTACCTTTAGCAGGCACGTCAACTGGCGCTTTTAGCTCTTGAACCTCAGCGACCAAGAGAATGGTTTCAAGCAGATCATCGATCCCAACACCGGTCTTTGCGGATACGCGCACAACGGGCACATCACCGCCCCACTCTTCAGTCAGAACGCCAACTTGAGAAAGGTCATTAAGTACCCGATCAGCATCTGCTTGGGGTTTATCGATCTTATTGATCGCTACCACCATCGGTACATTGGCTTCCTTAGCGTGTTGAATCGCTTCTTTAGTCTGGGGCATGACACCATCGTCGGCCGCCACAATCAAGACTACAATGTCAGTGACTTGTGCACCACGCGCCCGCATCTTAGTAAAGGCCGCATGACCTGGCGTATCTAAGAAAGTGACTGTGCCACGACTGGTATCAACATGGTAAGCACCAATATGCTGAGTAATACCACCTGCTTCTCCAGAAGCTACCCGCGTTTTACGGATGTAGTCCAATAAAGAAGTTTTACCGTGGTCAACGTGACCCATAATCGTTACAACAGGTGGCCGCGTTTCCAGTTCTACATCGCTATTATCGCCTAAGACAGAAGCCAAGATAGCTTCATCATCCATTACTTGCATAGGGGTGGCTTTATGACCTAACTCTTCTGCAACTAGAATGGCTGTTTCTTGGTCTATTGACTGGTTAATTGTCACCATCATGCCCATTTTCATCATGGATTTAATGATGTCAGTCGCACGAATCGCTAGCTTCTGCGCAAGATCAGAAACAATAATAGTGGAAGGAATTTCAATTTCCCGAATCACTGGTGCAGTCGGCTTTTCAAAGCCGTGTTTGACCTCACGCTCTGGAGCACGGCTTGGTTTACGTTTATTACCCTTATGCTGGATAACTGGCGTATTCCCACGTTCATTCTCGCGACCTCGGGTTTTGACCTTTTTCTTATCGCCACGTTTAGTTTCATCCTCACTGTCCGTGTCGACTAAAGGTGAAGCAACGCGCTCGGCAGGTTCTTCATCCTCTAAGCCAATCACATGCTTGGGCGCTAGCGATTGCTTAGGCTTAGCTCGTGAAGGGCGACGTTTGAGCGCATCTGAAGCTTCTTGACGCGCTGCGTCAGCTACGATTTGTCGTTGCTCCATCCCTGAAATCGGCGCTACCTCTTGGCTGGTAGAGACTGCCTCAGTAAGATCCGTTGGCTCTACTTCAAGATTGGCTGCCTGCGCACTTACTTCCGTCTCAATAGGCTGCTCAAAATCAACAGCTGGCGTTGATGCAGGCATAGGATCGGCTGCTATCTCAGGTTCAGGCGTATCATGAAGGGCCACTGGCTCTATCACTTCTACCTGAAGCTCTGGGCTTGCTTCAACGGGAGCCATAACAGGAGCTTGTGCTTGAGCAGCAGCTTCTTTTTGGCGACGAATACGTTGCAACTCCAACTCACGACGTTCACGTTCAGCTTTTTCAATTAAAGCCTCACGAGTACGACGATCAGACTCTGCTTGACGTGCTAAGACTTCAGCACGCTGTTCTGCAGCACGGTCTGCTTGCGCCTCAGCCTCGCTATTACGCAGGCCAATCGTCTTCTTACGTCGCACCTCAACACCTTGAGGTTTACGATCGTTGCCACCTGCTCCACCGGGAGTGGCACGCTTTAAAGTAATCTTACCTGCACCTGCGTTACGATTATCCACCGTCTCAGTTCGTCCACTACTTGCTTCATTTTTAATACGCTCTAGCAACATCAGCTTTTGCGCATCAGTGATTTTATCTTCTGGGCTGTTGACCTCAATGCCGGCTCTTTTTAGCTGTCGCATCAATACATCAACAGGAGCTTTCACCATCGCGGCGAGTGCTTTTACCTGAATATCTGACATTTATTGTCCTCCTGTTGAGTTAGGTCGACTCGCTGTCCTTAAACCAAGGCTCACGCGCAGTCATGATCAATTGAGCAGCACGCGTTTCATCCATGCCCTCAATCTCTAATAATTCATCGACCGATTGCTCGGCTAAATCTTCCATCGTGCGGACACCTTTTTCGGCCAGCTTATACGCTAGCTCCTTGTCCATACCATTCATAGTTAATAAGTCGTCGGCAGGGATAGGCGTATCTTTAGCAATCGCTTCAGTCAGCAAAGCAGTCCGTGCGCGTTCACGCAACTCATTAACGATGTCCTCGTCGAAGGCTTCAATTTCTAGAAACTCTTCGCGCGGTACATAAGCAACCTCTTCTAAAGTAGAAAAGCCTTCTTCCACTAGGATAATGGCGACTTCCTCATCCACATCAAGGCGATTAATGAAAAGCTCTAAAATCGCTTGTTGCTCAGCTTCTGTTTTCGCCTCAGCTTCCTCTACACTCATGACATTTAGGGTCCAGCCTGTTAATTCACTGGCTAAACGCACATTCTGTCCACCTTTACCAATGGCTTGGGAAAGCTTGTCTTTATCAACCCCAATATCCATGGTTTTCTTATCTTCATCGACGACAATCGATAAGACTTCAGCCGGTGCCATCGCATTCATCACATAAGTAGCAATATCATCATTCCAAAGAACAATATCTACCCGCTCACCATTAAGCTCAGTAGTAACTGTCTGAATACGTGAACCCCGCATCCCTACGCAAGCGCCAACTGGATCAATGTTCGGCAGATTGGCACGCACGGCTACTTTAGCTCGCGAACCTGGATCACGAGCTGCTCCCATAATATCAATCATCTCTTGATTGATTTCAGGAACTTCGAGTTTCATGAGTTCAATCAAAAAATTGACGTCACTGCGACTCACAATAATTTGTGGGCCACGCTGCTCTTGACGAATTTCTTTGAGATAGCCTCGCATCCGCGCGCTATTATGCACCATTTCACGCGGAATCATCTCTTCTCTTGGAATTAAAGCTTCAGCATTATCGCCTAAATCCAAGAAAACCCCTTTCCGATCGACACGCTTCACCGTGCCCATAATCAATTGACCCACTTTATCGCGATAACTAGAAACTAGCTTTTCACGCTCTGCTTCACGCACTTTAGCTACAATCACTTGCTTGGCGGTTTGTGCTGCAATCCGGCCAAACTCTACCGACTCAATTTTCTCTTCAATGTATTCACCAACTTGAGCATTGAGGCCACGGTTCTGTGCATAGCTTAATAAAATTTGGCGCTCAGGACTTTCAAAGTTGGGATCTTCATCGTCCACGACTAGCCAACGACGATAAGTATCATAGTCACCCGTATTGCGATTAACGGCGACCCGAACATCCATATGCATGCCGAAACGCTTCCGAGTCGCCATGGCTAATGCTGTTTCCACAGCTTCAAAAATTAAACTTTTACCGACATTTTTTTCGTTGGAAACTGCATCAACAACGTAGAGGATTTCTTTATTCATGAATGTGCACCACTCCTTTTTCCTTTCTTAGGCGTTGTTTTCATTTCATAGACTAAGCGAGCCCGATCAACCACTGCATACGGGATTTCGCAGCTCCCATCCTCTAGCTCTAGCGTGAATGCCTCTGCACTAGCTTCGCGTAGGATTCCCACAAAATTGCGCCGAGACTGTACCGGTAATTGCGTACGAACTTTGAGTTTTTCGCCGATATAGCGTTGATATTGCTCTGAGGTGAATAACACTCGATCCACTCCAGGCGAAGAGACCTCCAGTACATAAGCGACTGGAATCAAATCTTCTACATCTAAAGCCGCACCTAGTTGGTTGCTGACTTTTCCACAATCATCGACAGTAATACCATTCGGTGAATCGATAAAAATGCGCAATAAAGCACTTTCCGCATAGGGACGATATTCAAAACCCCACACTTCATAGCCAAGACCTGTGACCGTGGTGTGGATCAGCGCATTTAAACGTTCTTGCATAGTAACCGTTAGAGCTATTTTACGAGGTAATAAAAAAGCCCCATAAAGGGGCTTTTTATATGTTTGGTAGCGGGGGCAGGATTTGAACCTACGACCTTCGGGTTATGAGCCCGACGAGCTGCCAGACTGCTCCACCCCGCATCAGAGGTTGTGAACTATAGAGACTTTCAGGAGCTGATGCAAGCTCTAAATTAAAAAAAACTAAAATAGTTTTAGCGTATATAACGATAAACAAAGCCTGGGAAAGCAAACACCATAAAGAGCGCTGCAGTGACTGCATAAAACTCCCAATCTTGTGGATGATTGCTGCCCATAATGCGTTGCTCTAACAAGTAGCCAAGTCCACCTACAACAAAATACAACACAAGCCATTCAAATAAACGCACCCAAGCGGATTTCTTAGCACATTGCAGCACAAAGAAACACCGTTCATTTAGCCAAGGCAAATTAGCTAAGGCAATCGCTATCGCTAAAAAAATCCACTGATAAGCTTGCAAACTCATAAACGGCTCGCGATCAAGGCCAAATCACAAATTTCCATGAGGACACTTGGGAAGATACCTAAAAGAATCATGAGCAGACCGTTAGCACTCACTAAAACACGAATATCCATGTCCGCTTCGATGGGTGGTTGGTCATTGGGCTTGTCAAAATACATGATTTTGATAATGCGCAAATAATAAAAAGCTCCAACAACGGACATGACGACCATGAAGACAGCCGACCAAATGAACTTAGCTTGAATGACTGACTCAATGACAGCGAACTTAGCATAGAAACCCGCTGTGGGAGGAATCCCAGCCATTGAAAACAACATTAGTAAAAACATCAAAGCAAACCAAGGATGACGACCACTGAGACCTTTTAAATCTTCAAGCTGAGTCACTTCATAACCTTTACGCCCTAACAGAATAAGCATCGCAAAGGTACCTGCTGACATCAGGGCATACAATAAGATATAGAACATAGCCGCACTATGCCCCTCATGGGTATTCATCACTACCCCCATCAGCATAAAGCCCATATGGGCAATCGCTGAATACGCAAATAGGCGTTTTAGATTCGTCTGTACCAGCGCTACGACATTCCCTATACCAATTGATAGTAAAGCTAAGAGAATAATCATCTGTGACCAAGCACTTTGAGCTGGCTCTAAAGCCTCTGCCATCAAGCGAATGACTAAGGCGAATACAGCTATTTTAGGCGCACTACTTAAAAATAAAGTAACCGCAGTCGGAGTACCTTGATAAACATCAGGTAGCCACATATGAAAAGGCACCACGCCCAGCTTGAAAGCTAAACCTGCAACAATAAAGGTCAAAGCAAACATTAGCGGCAAATTGGTCGCAATATCTGGCTGGTTAGTAAAATACTCACGAATAGTATTCAGCTCTAAAGAGCCACTGATGCCATAAAGCATGGACATCCCATACAAGAGGAAACCTGAAGCGACAGCACCCAACACGAAATACTTAATCGCCGCCTCTGTTGCCTGAGCATCATCTCGACGCATCGCAACTAAGGTATACAGTGATAAAGACAGGAGTTCTAAGCCTAAGTACAGAACTAGCAAATGATAGCCTGATACCATAATCAACATACCGAGAATAGCTGTCATGCCTAATACAAAGAACTCACCTCGCCACATATCTTGATCACGTAAATATTTACGTGCACAGGCAAAAGCTAAGATAGAAATTAACAAAATGGCTATTTTGAGTACTCCAGCCATCTCATCAACCATATACATGCCATCTAGCCCCACTGTTTTATCAGGGCGATTAAAGAATGAGCTATAGACCAATAAAATAGTGGTCAGTAAAGAAGCTTGGGTCGCTAAATAAGTAATGACTCGCGACTGTTTGCCTAAAAATAAATCCAGCAATAAAACGACGCAGAGTGCAGCTAATAAGAAAATCTCAGGACGAGCGATTTCAAAAGCAGCCATCATGAACTCCCCTTCACTACAGGCATCAGGTCTGATGGCGACACAATCATCATCCACTCTCGAATCGAGCCTTCCATTAATCGAGTCAATGGCTCAGGCCACCAACCCAGCCATAAAATCGCCAGCGCTAACACGGATAGAATCACCAACTCACGCCGATTGAGATCGTCTAGCTTATTCACTTCACTACTATTCACTTCACCAAACAGCACCCGCTTAACTGCCCATAAGGTATAAGCAGCCCCTAGAATGAGTGTGGTTGCAGCGATAAAAGCGACCCAGAAATGGGCTTTAGCACTGGCTAAAATCACAAAGAACTCACCCACGAAGCCCGAGGTGCCAGGCAAACCCACATTAGCCATAGCAAATAACATGAAAAAAGCTGCAAATAACGGCATACGGCTTGTAATCCCTTGGTAAGCACTGATCTCAACGGTGTTCATCCGCTCAAACAGCATACCAATAGCAAGAAACAAAGCACCGGCAACAAAGCCATGCGAGATCATTTGCACCATAGCCCCTTGTACAGCGAGGACACTACCACTCACATTCGCATCGACAAAGGCTAAGCCTTGCAATTTGAAAACTAAGAAAAATCCTAAAGTTACAAAGCCCATATGCGCGACTGAAGAATAAGCCACCAATTTCTTTAAGTTCGTTTGTACCAGTGCAATCAAGCTCATATAGACAATCGCTACTAAGGAGAGCACAACGACTAATAAAGCCCAATCATGAGAAGCTTCTGGCACGATTGGCATAGCTAAGCGGTAGAACGCATAGCCACCCACCTTCACACTAATCGCGGCTAACATCACAGAACCCCCAGTAGGGGCTTGCGAATAAGCTTCGGGCAACCAAGTATGCAAAGGCCATAAAGGTACTTTGACCCCGAATGCGACTAGAAAGGACAAAAAGACTAGCAGCTGTGCATGCTCACTTAAATTAGTGAGTGCATATAAGTCAGGTAAAAAGAAACTGCCTTGGCTAGTCTGGGTATACAAATAAACCAAACTAACTAATAAAAAGACTGAGCCGGCGAAGGTATAAATAAAATATTTAATCGTAGCATGTACACGTTGTGGCCCACCCCATACCCCTAAAATCAGGAATAAAGGAATTAACATGCCCTCAAAAAACACATAGAACAATAAGGCATCGCGTGCCATGAACACGCCATTGACTAAACCTTCCATGATTAAGAAGGCAGCCATGTACTGAGCTACACGTTCCTTAACAGAATCCCAAGAAGCTGCTAACACCAATAAAGTCATAAAAGTGTTTAGCAGAATTAAAGCAATCGAGACCCCATCTACGCCCAGATCATAATTGACATGGATACCCAGTGCGTCAATCCACTTAAAGGTTTCAGTGAACTGCATGGTGCCCGAGCTTGCATCATAAGCAAAATACAGCGGTAAGCTGATGAGGAAAGTTATTGCTGCCAATAATAAAGCAGCCTGACGTGCCCCATAACGATCCCCAACGATGAGCACACCCAAGCCACCCATAATTGGCAGCCAAATCAGAAAACTAAGGATTGGCCATTCCATCATAAATCACTATCTCTCATTATGTTTCGCCAACCCTAGGCTGATTTCAAGGCTAACAAAATCCAGCCCAGCATTAATGCTAAGCCCACCACCATCGCAAAGGCATAATGATAGACATAGCCAGTTTGAACTTTTCGTGCCCAACCTGCGCTCCAGCCAATCACCCGCCCTACTCCATTAACTAACAAACCATCAATCAATAGGCGATCCACAAAGCTCCATAAGCTCGTACCTAAATACACCAGCCCATTAGCAAAAAACTTCTGGTTAAAGCTATCGGCATAGTATTTGTTATTCAGTAAACGATAGAGCCAAGGCAATTTGTCATGTGCTTTATCCGCAACACTATCGTCTTTAACGTAAACCCACCAAGCAAGGCCAATGCCTGCCAAAGCTAGCCAAAACGGTAAAGACAACAAGCTATGTCCAATAAAACTAAATACACCGTGATAAGTATCACGCAAGCTAGCCATAGCCTCATGCCGCTCTGCAATCATAATCGTCGTCACATCCCGCATACCTTCACTAGCATTTTGCGCGGGCAATAAAACTTGCGAAAAATAGTCTCCCATCACAATTGGGCCAATAAAGAAGCCTGCAATCACGCTGGGAATCGCTAACAAAATGAGCGGTATAGTGATGACTTTTGGGGACTCTTTTAGATGCAATAAGGTCTCATCATCCATCCGCTCATCGCCGTGGAAAACCATAAAAATCATCCGAAAGGTGTAGAAGGCCGTCACAATGACACCTAGTAAGACCAGCACATAGGCATAGCCAGCTGCAGACAACTCTGAATGGTGTACTGCTTCAATAATGACATCTTTAGAGAAGAAGCCTGAAAAAATCGGAATGCCACATAAAGCCAAAGCACCAACGACAGCAGTCCAGTAGGTGATAGGCATATGTCTACGTAGGCCGCCCATTTTGCGCATATCTTGCTCATGATGCATCGCTACAATGACGGAGCCCGCTGCTAAAAACAACAAAGCTTTAAAGAATGCATGCGTCATCAAATGGAAAATTGCTGCTGAATAGGCCGATGCACCCAGAGCCACTGTCATATAACCCAATTGAGACAAGGTAGAATAAGCCACTACCCGCTTAATATCGGTTTGTACAATTGCAATCAAGCCCATGAAGAAAGCTGTTGTAGCTCCAATCACCAGAATAAAATTCAATACCATATCGGATTGTTCGTAAATCGGCGACATACGTGCTACTAAGAAAATCCCTGCAGTCACCATGGTGGCCGCATGAATTAAAGCAGAAATGGGTGTAGGGCCTTCCATCGAATCAGGTAACCATACATGCAAAGGCACTTGCGCCGATTTACCCATCGCACCAATAAATAACAAAAGAGCGATTAAATCTTGATGACTTAAGCCTAAAGCTTGCGTAATAGGATCTAAAGGCAGGTCACCTTTGCCCCCCACAACAGAAACCTCTAGACGATCAAAGATTTGGATATAATCTAAAGAATTAGCATAAATCAGAATAACAGCTATCCCTAAAATAAAGCCAAAATCACCAATTCGATTCACAATAAATGCTTTCATACTGGCATAAGCGGCTGTCTCTTTCTTATACCAAAAGCCAATTAATAAATAAGAAACCAACCCCACTAACTCCCAACCGAAGAACAACTGTAGGAGGTTATTACTCATGACCAACAAGAGCATGGCAAAAGTAAAGAGGGAGATATAACTAAAAAAACGGGTATAACCTGGGTCATCATGCATATAGCCGATGGTATAAATATGCACCATCAGGGATACAAAGGTAACCACTACCATCATTAGCACAGAGAGATTGTCAATCAGAAAACCGAACTGCATTTTGATGCTGTCGACTTCTGCCCAAAGATAGACATTCTCATTCAAAATAGCGCCATCTAAGGCTACTGCTTTAAACACGATCAGTGAGAGTAAGAAAGATAGAGCCACTGAGCCTGTCGTTAGACGATGTGACCAAGTCTTCCCTAATTTATGCCCAAATAGACCTGCTACAATAGAAGCAAGCAAAGGGGCAATAATAATAAGTACTAAGATAAAACTCATACTTACCCCTTTAAACTATGCAAGTCTTCGACATTAATCGAACGACGATTACGGAAAATCGTTACTAAAATCGCTAAACCAATGGCTGACTCCGCTGCAGCTACTGTTAAAATGAAAAAGACAAAGACCTGTCCATCTAAGTTATTCATGAAGTGCGAAAAAGCAACAAAGTTTAAATTCACTGAAAGCAGGAGTAATTCAATGCACATCAGCAAAATCAGGATATTTTTCCGATTTAGGAAAATACCAGCAACACTAATCGCGAACAGCAAGGCTGACACAATCAAGTAATGGGTCAAGGTGATCACTACAAACAACTCCCGTTACTGTTCATGATTACTCACTTTTCATCTTTACTAAGCGCACACGATCTTCACGTTTGACGCGCACTTGTTGGTCAATATCTTGAGTTTTCGCGGGCTGATCAGAAGCATCACGCTTACGCAAAGTGAGGAGAATCGCTGCAATCACTGCTACTAACAACACTACTGCGGCAATTTCAAATGGATATAAATAATGGGTATACAGCAGTTCACCCAAAGCTTCTGCATTATTAAAATCGGCAGGAGCGTCTGGAGCGATATAGCGTTCAGCATCAAAATTAGAGCGCTGTAGCACCATAATCATTTCTAAAGCGACCATACCTGCTACCCCCAAACCAATGGGCAGATAGCGCATAAAACCTTCGCGTTCCACAATTTTCAGGTCGAGCATCATAATGACGAACAAGAACAGCACCATCACCGCGCCCACATAGACCAGAATCAAGGCAATCGCTAAAAACTCAGCTTCCATCAATAGCCATAGAGCGGTCATGGTGAAGAAGGCTAAGATCAGACTTAAAGCTGAGTACACTGGATTACGTGCAACGACTACTCCAATCGCAGCGAGCAGCAACACAGCAGTAAACCAATAAAATAAAATCTGCTCAAACATTATCTTGTTACTCCGTTAGCGGTAAGGGGCATCCGCCGCTTTCATCCGCGCGATTTCAGCTTCATAACGGTCACCGATCGCTAGGAGCTTTTGCTTGTTGCTAATGTTTTCGCCACGATTTTCGAAGTGATATTCGAAAAGACTGGTTTCCACAATCGCATCCACGGGACAAGCCTCTTCGCAGAAACCACAGTAGATACATTTGAACATATCAATATCGTAGCGTGTGGTACGCCGAGTCCCATCAGGGCGTTCTTCTAACTCGATCTTAATCGCCAATGCTGGACAGACTGCTTCACATAATTTGCAAGCGATACAACGCTCCTCGCCATTGGGATAGCGGCGCAAAGCATGATGCCCACGAAAACGCGGTGATAAAGGGGTTTTCTCTTCTGGATATTGAATGGTGATTTTATTACGGTCAAACAGATACTTACCTGTGACACGCATCCCTTTCAATAACTCATTTAAAGAGAAGGTTTTCCAATAATGTTTTAAGCTGTCTTTCAAAGGAATACCCATTTTCAGACTCCCTACAGCCAAGGCTGCCAGCCCAAGGCGACAGCAATAATTTCAAAGAAAATCCAAACGAAAGTGACTGGGATTAATACTTTCCAGCCCAAACGCATAATTTGGTCATAACGGTAACGTGGGAAGGTCGCACGGAACCAGAGATACAGTAGCAAGAAAAAGGCTATTTTTAGCGCTAGCCAATGAATACCATTTCCAAAAAATAAACCAATCACTGGAATATTGATTAAGAAATCCAAGCCTTGGAAAGGCGAGAGCCAGCCACCCAAGAACATGATCGAGGTCAGTGCAGAAATCATAATCATGTTCGCGTATTCTGCTAAGAAGAACAGCGCGAAAGCAATGCCCGAGTACTCCACATGGAAACCAGCAACGATTTCCGATTCACCCTCAGCTACGTCGAAAGGTGCACGGTTAGTCTCAGCCACCCCTGAAATAAAATAGACAATGAATAAACCAAACAGCGGCCATGCAAACCAAGAGAAAATACTGCCGGATTGAGCACGAACAATATCATTTAGATTCAAGCTACCAGAGGCAATTAACACACCACCTAAAGCAAAGCCCATTGCAATTTCATAAGACACCATCTGTGCACCAATCCGCATAGCGCTTAACATGGAGTACTTTGAGTTGGACGCCCAACCGGCAATGATAATCCCGTAAACACCTAGGGACGACAAGGCAAGAATAAATAATAGCCCTGCGTTAATGTCTGCTAACACCATGTTTTCTGAAAAGGGAATCACAACCCAAGCTGAAAAGGCGGGTGCTAAAGCTAAAATAGGCGCAAGTAGGAAAAGATAGCGATCTGATTTAGTGGGAATAATAACTTCTTTCAGCAATAGCTTAACCGTATCAGCAAATGGCTGTAATAAGCCTCGCGGCCCTACCCGATTTGGCCCCATCCTTCCCTGCATAAAGCCAATGACTTTACGCTCAGCATAAGTGGTATAAGCCACTGTCAAAATCAGCGGAATAACCACTGCCACAATTTGCAGCAGAATGACAATCACGGTCCGCAAGACTTCAGGGATCGCATACCATAATGAGCTAATAAACTCCATTGCTTAACCCTTATCCACCATGATTGAACCAAACGCCGAGCCTAAAGCACGTGCGGCTTCAGTCCCTGATTGAACCCAGACACAACCTGCAGGAACCGCTCCATCAAGCTCAGCTGGCAACTGGACATAGCTCTCACCCTGCCCTAAACGCACCAAATCGCCCGTATTGATACCTAAACGATCCATATCAGCCCCATGCATACGCACAGAGGGAGAGGACAACATTGCCTGTAAAGATTGTGCACGGCGCACCAAAGCATCCGTACGATAGATGGGCACATCCCCAATCCTCTGCATGAGAGAGGCCTCTTGTTTAGTCACCAGCAAAGTCTCTGGTAACTCACCTATAGCTGTCAGAGGTACAGTTTTTAGCTCTAATTTAAGCTCTGCCGCTATTTCGCTCGTTTCCACGTAATCAAAATCAGGCAGATTTAAAGCATTGCCTAAAACACGTAAGACTTTCCAAAGTGGACGAACCTCACCCGGAGGCGTAACTACCCCTTTAAAGGACTGCCACAAGCCTTCAGCATTGATCAAGGTGCCAGAAGTTTCTACAAAAGTTGAAGTAGGTAAGAGAACTGTTGCGTACTCACGTGCCTGTGCATCAGCAAACGGAGCCAAGACAATAACATGTTTAGCGGTACGTAAAGCTTTAAGCGTTTGCTGCGGATTAGCAAAATCATCCAACTCAGCATTCATTAAAACTACAGTTGTCAGATTTTTATCGTTTAAAGCCGCATTCACAGGTAAGCCAGGCTCTGCAAGCGGTTTGCCAGCCAATTCGCGATGCGGTAAAACACCGACTAAGCTCGCCGCAATGCTATTAGCTTCTGGCAAATACCCCAGTTTAGCACCTGTCGCTTGGGCTAAGACGCTGGCCAAACTACGTAAACTTGAGAACGCAGGATGCTGAACTGCCATCTGTCCTAATAAAATCAGTGCATTAGGAGCTTTAAGAAGAGCAACTTGACTACGTGCTCCAGCGCTAACTTCTACTTTAGCCAACAACTCAGCTAAGGCATTTGGCACCGCTTGGTTTGCAGCTTCCAAAGCAGCTTTAACTAAAACAGCAAGCTCGGTCACCATATCTAAAGGTGCAGCTACTATTTGCTCAGCTGCATAATTAAATGCTAGGCGACGTGGATTTAAGGCTAAGACCTTAGCACCTGCTATACTGGCTTTACGAATCCGGTGATTCAACATCGGCTGGTCATGACGTGGATTAGCGCCAATCAAGAAGATGGCCTGTTGTTGTTCCAGTTCAGCCAAACTTAGACCTAGACCAGAAGCGACTGGAGTCAGCGTTTGATCACTGAAATCCACCTGCCGTAAGCGATGATCAATATTCTTGATATTTAAGCCACGTAGTAATTTTTGGAACAGAAAGAATTCTTCCAGCGTAGAGCTTGGCCCTGCAAAGGCAGCTATATTAAAGGCCAACTGTTTCCGTAAAATCCCAGAAACGGTATCTAAGGCCTCCTGCCAGCTCACTTCTTTCCAATGCCCATCCCGCTTAATTTGTGGCTTTAACAAACGCTCTTGGCTTTGTAAACCTTCATAACTAAAGCGATCGCGATCTGCAATCCAGCACTCGTTAATGGCTTCGTTTTCACGTGGAACGACACGTATCACTTTGCCACGCGCGGTATGTACATGAATATTGGAGCCTACACAATCATGTGGCGCAATGCTGTCATACGAACGCATTTCCCAAGGACGCGCAGTATAGCGTGAAGGCTTAGCGGTGAGTGCACCGACTGGGCACACATCAATCATATTACCAGATAATTCAGAGGTCACAGCCTTGGCTACATAAGTGCCAATCTCGGTATATTGGCTACGTCCTGTAGCCCCTAACTCACGCATGCCTGCGATTTCTTCACCGAAGCGTACACAACGAGTGCAGTGAATACAGCGCGTCATTGCAGTCTCGATTAAAGGGCCAATATCCTTCTCGCGTACAACCCGCTTGATTTCTACATACTCAGAAGAGCTATTGCCGAAACCAACAGATAGATCCTGTAATTCACATTCCCCACCCTGATCGCAAATCGGGCAATCTAAAGGATGGTTAATCAGTAAGAATTCCATCACATCTTTTTGAGCCGCTCGTGCTTTGGGGGAATTGGTCCAAACCTTCATCCCCGCCATGATAGGTGTGGCACAAGCGGGCATCGGCTTAGGCGCTTTCTCGACTTCAACTAAGCACATCCGACAATTCGCGGCGACAGAAAGCTTTTTATGGTAGCAAAAACGTGGAACCGTAATACCAGCCGCATCCGTTGCTGCAATCAACATGCTGCCAGGACGGGCTTGTAAGGTTTGCCCATTGACTTCAAAGCTGACTAATTCATCACTCATGCTGCCCCCTTCATCACAGGAGCATCCACCATACTACGGCCATATTGCACATAGTGTTCAAACTCAGGGCGGAAATGCTTAATAAAACTCCACACCGGCATCGCTGCGGCATCACCCAAAGCGCAAATAGTGCGCCCCTCAATTTTATGGGATACCGCTTCCAGACGCTCAATATCCGCCATAGTACCTTTGCCCTCGATCATGCGGGTGAGCATTCGATACAACCAGCCCGTACCTTCACGACAAGGCGTACATTGACCGCACGACTCAAAATGATAAAAGCGCGACAACCGCTGCAGAACTTTCACCATATCGGTGGTTTCATCCATTACGATCACAGCACCTGAACCGAGCATTGATCCACCTTTAGAGATGGAGTCATAGTCCATATTTAGTTCCAGCATAACCTCAGCAGGCACAACAGGAACGGAAGATCCGCCAGGGATTACTGCTTTTAGCCGATGGCCTTTACGTACCCCACCAGCCATTTCCAAAAGTTCACGGAAGGGGGTACCTAAACCAATTTCATAGTTACCGGGGCGATTCACATGACCGGAGACAGAGAAGAGCTTTTCGCCACCTGCGTTCTTCACCCCCAAACTAGCAAACCAGTCTCCCCCCTTACGTAGGATCGTTGGTACAGAGGATAAAGTTTCCACATTATTAATTGTGGTGGGACGACCATATAAACCAAAACTTGCTGGGAAAGGTGGCTTAAAACGCGGCTGGCCTTTTTTACCCTCTAAGGATTCCAATAAGGCTGTTTCCTCACCACAGATATAAGCACCTGCACCGAGAGAGCCATAAATATCGACATCAATGCCGCTACCGAGAATATTTTTACCTAGTAAACCAGCTTCATAAGCCTCACGCACTGCTTGCTCGAAACGCTGAAAAGGCTCATCCATAAACTCGCCACGCATATAGTTATAAGCGACGCTTGCACCAATGCAATAAGCACCAATGGCCATCCCTTCCACTAAAGCATGCGGATTGAAGCGCAAAATATCACGGTCTTTACACGTACCCGGCTCAGACTCATCGCCATTACACACTAAATACTTTTGTCCTGGCATCGTGCGTGGCATGAAGCTCCACTTCATTCCAGTGGGGAATCCTGCACCACCACGCCCCCGTAAACCAGATTTTTTTAGCTCATCAATGACTTCAGTTTGTGGTGTTTGGTTGGAAAGAATTTTTTTCCAAGCCTCGTAGCCACCAATTTTTAGATAGTTTTCGTAAGTATGGGATTGATCACCAAACTGACGCGTATTAAAACAAACTTGATTGGCCATACTTACTCCAATCCATCAAGGATGCTATCCACTTTTTCAGGGCTTAGCTCCGTGTAATAAACGTGATTGACTTGCATCATGGGAGCACCACAGCAAGCAGCTAAACACTCTTCCTCACGTTTGAGATAAAATTTGCGGTCGGGCGTGGACTCACCTAAGCGGATACCAAGCTTGTTCTCGATGTGAGCCACAATCTCATCCGCTCCGTTCAACATGCAGGAGATATTCGTGCAGACTGAAATGCTATGACGTGCTGCTGCCCGTTCATCAGTTTCATACATAGAATAGAAACTAGCCACTTCATACACTGCTATGGGTGGCAAACCTAAATAAGCAGCCACCGCATCCATTTTCGGGACGGACAAATAATGATCTTCATGCATGACTGCACGTAAAGCGCCTAATAGTGCTGATTGACGCTGATCAGCAGGATAACGCGCTAACCAAGCATCAATTTCAGCTCGTTCATGAGCAGATAAAAGCACTGCTTTATCTGAAGTATCTGTAACCGTCATTAACGGTCTACCTCCCCGAACACGATATCTTGGGAACCAATAATCGCCACAACATCCGACAACATATGTCCACGCGCCATTTCATTCATTCCGGACAAATGCGCAAAACCGGGTGCACGGATCTTTAAGCGATAGGGCTTATTCGCACCATCTGAAATTAAATAGCAAGCAAATTCACCCTTAGGATGCTCAATCGCTGCATAAGCCTCACCTTCCGGCAAACAATAGCCTT
Organism: Thiothrix sp.; assembly: GCA_008015155.1. Taxonomy (GTDB): domain Bacteria; phylum Pseudomonadota; class Gammaproteobacteria; order Thiotrichales; family Thiotrichaceae; genus Thiolinea. The sequence continues at coordinate 248,984 of SSFA01000017.1, read as the reverse complement.
CAGTCATGAGTTTAAAATGATGAATGAGTGCTTCCATATCATGCTTCATATCCGCACGCTTAGGAGGAGTGACTTTATGATTATCTGAGCGCACTGGCCCTTGATGATGGCGCAACCAATCAATACATTGCTTAATAATTCGATTGGATTGGCGCATCTCCTCAATCCGTACTAAATAGCGATCATACGAATCGCCATTAGTACCGACAGGAATGTCAAAATCGATTTGTGAATAAGCTGCATAAGGTTGTTTCTTACGCAAATCCCAGGCAAAACCTGACCCGCGCAGCATAGGGCCTGTGAAACCCATTTGCAAAGCCCGCTCTGGAGAAACCACCCCGACACCAACTAAGCGCTGTTTCCAAATCCGGTTATCAGTCAGTAGCGTTTCATATTCATCGACTTTTCCTGGAAAGCGATTCGTGAAATCCTCTAGGAAATCAAGCAAGCTACCTTGGCGATTCGCATTTTGCCGTTTGACCTCTGCCTCATCACGCCAGCGTGTTTTTTCATACTGCGGCATACTATCGGGCAAATCACGATTCACCCCACCGGGACGATAGTAGGTTGCGTGTAAACGTGCTCCTGATACCGCCTCGTAGGCATCCATCAAGTCTTCACGTTCACGGAAAGCGTAAAGGAACATGGTCATCGCACCCACATCGAGACTGTGGCCTGCAATCCAAAGTAAATGATTGAGAATACGCGTGATTTCATCGAACATTGTGCGGATATATTGCGCACGAATCGGTACTTCAATCCCTAGCAGCTTTTCAATCGCAAGAACATAACCGTGCTCATTGCACATCATGGAAACATAGTCTAAGCGATCCATATAACCAATGCTTTGATTATAGGGTTTGCTTTCAACCAGTTTTTCCGTGCCACGATGCAAGAGACCAATATGAGGATCGGCTCGCACGATCATCTCGCCATCCATCTCTAAGACCAGACGCAATACACCATGCGCAGCTGGATGAGCTGGACCAAAGTTCAGTGTAAAGTTACGAATTTCTGGCATTAGTTATCGCGCTCCTGCGAAGCAATAGAAGGCTGATCTTGGCGAATAACACGTGGTACACCGGGCTGAGTCACGATGGAAACTGGCTCATAAATCACCCGTTTCTGGAGCGGGTCATAACGCATTTCAACTTGTCCAGCTAAGGGAAAATCTTTGCGCAAGGGGTGACCGATAAAGCCATAGTCGGTCAAAATACGGCGCAAATCAGGATGATGGTTGAACATAATCCCAAATAAGTCAAACGCTTCACGCTCGTACCAGTTGGCAGAATTCCAAATGCGCACCACCGACGGCACTACAGGATAGGCATTATCCTCACAGAAGGTGCGCAAGCGAATCCGCCTATTGCGTTTAATCGATAAGAGATGTACCACGACAGCAAAACGCTTTCCCGCTACAGCTTCACTAGGTTCATCTTTGATCTTAGCCTGATCAAAATCAAAAGGATCCACACTTGGTGCTTGTACGGCACGGCTAAAGCCGGTAGAGCTAGCATGGGTATCCCATTCCGCTTTGCCATAAGCAATATAATCAACCCCGCATAGATCCGACAATTGCTCAAACTGAGTTTGCTCGTCATGACGTAGGAAATTACAAACATCCAACCAGCTACGCGCTGGAATTTCTAAAGTCAGCTCGCCCAACGCTAAAACACTCGAGGTGAATTTTCCTTCGAGATGCGTATTTAAGTAAGTTTGTAGCTCTTCGATCTTAGAACTCATGATAGTTGCCGTGCAATCGTACTAGTGCGGCGGATTTTATTCTGCAACTGCAAAATACCGTAAATCAAAGCTTCTGCGGTTGGAGGACACCCTGGCACATAAATATCGACAGGAACCACTCGATCGCAACCACGCATTACTGCATAGGAATCATGATAATAGCCACCGCCATTCGCACAGGAACCCATCGAAATCACCCAACGCGGCTCTGCCATTTGGTCATACACTTTACGCAAAGCAGGAGCCATTTTATTAGTGAGAGTACCGGCGACAATCATCACATCCGATTGACGAGGACTTGGACGGAAAATAATACCAAAGCGGTCAAGATCATAACGATCTCCACCGGCTTGCATCATTTCTACTGCGCAACAGGCTAAACCAAAGGTAACCGGCCACATTGAGCCTGTACGCGCCCAATTAATTAATTTGTCGGCTGTCGTGGTTACAAATCCCTTATCAAGGACACCTTCTATTCCCACTCCATTGCCCCCTTTTTCCACTCGTAGATAAAGCCAATCCCTAGAATTCCAAGGAAGACACACATGGCGATTAATCCAGTGCTACCTATTTTATCGAGCACAATAGCCCAAGAAAACAAATAGGCAATCTCAAGGTCGAAGATGATAAATAGAATAGCAACTAAATAATAACGAATATCAAAACGAATACGCGCATCTTCGAATGCTTCAAAACCGCATTCAAAGGGAGAATCTTTCGCTGGATCAGGACGCCGCGGCCCCACTAATAAGCCTAGCGACAAAAGTACGACGGCAAGGCCAATGCCGACCGCAAGGAAAATAAATACTGGCAAATAGGCCTGCAACATGGCTGACTCCTGACAACTTTCCAGCTTTGCACTGCTTAATTATCGCTCAACACGCACCCTGTTTAGGGGTTTGTGTACTGCAGCGGAACTATATAGAAGGAATGACTAAAAGACTACCCCATCAGAAATATAAGTATACAGTCTGTAAATTACCAAACTGGATACTTTACAAAATTACTTTTCTTGTTTACCTCATTTTTTTGCCAAAACGACGAGCAGACTCAAACTAACTTAGCTCAGAGCTAGGAGCTTGGCAGCTACAAGAATCGGGAAGTATGATACTTTTTTGCAGCTATTGCTTAGCCTAGCCAAACAATAGCTGCATTAGGCTCAATGACCTAAAGGAGCTTCTGAATCGGAGTCTGTGACAGGCCGAGTGGGAGTTTGCTCTATGCTAGGTAGTGGTTCATTAGCGATGGCTAGCTCGAAAGCTTTCAGGCGCTTATAGATAGACAATAATTCAACAATCGTCGTCCAAGAATTGACTAAATATTGGAAAGAGTCTTGAACCCGTCCAAAGGCACGCAAAATCTGCTGCATCACACCCAAGGTAAAACCACCCGCGATAATAGTGGGGCCTAGCGCAATATAAGGTACCAAAACACCTACTTGTAAATAGCTGTAGCGTGCCACATTAAAATATAAATAATTGAAATATAAACGAAAATAATTTCTACGCACATCATTGAACAAATCTTTTAGCACTGGTGGGCTAGCACGCTCGCTATTATCTTCACCGTAGACTAGCTCCTTACGATAAGCGGCTTCAACCCGTTGGTTTTTAAACTCTAAACCAGGCAAACGAATACCCACTAAAGCCAGTAGCCCAGTTCCAAACACTGACCAAATGAGCGCTACCCAGACCAAAGCATGAGCAATTTCACCTACTACGGGTAAAGCCTTCACATGCACTGATAAAGCCCACAAAATCGGTAAGAAGGCAATTAAGGTCATTACCGAATCAATCAAGCTGACACCTAAACTCTCCATAATACTGGAAAATCGCATGGTATCTTCCTGCACCCGTTGCGAAGCGCCCTCAATATGCCGAACACGTTTCCATAAACCGGTGTAATAGTCATTCATAGCGGTACGCCAGCGGAAAATCCAATGACTCACAAAAAAGCGGGTAAACACTGCTAAAGTCACTGCGATCAGAGCAATCTGCCCAAACGTCAGTAGCTGCCCATAATAATCTTCAGCAGTAATACTATTCGGCTTAGCTAAAGCGAGTTGAATCGAATCATAAAAGCGGCCAAACCAATCGTTGATCATGACGTCCAAATGCACTTGAAACCAAGTCACAAATACAATGAGAGCGGTACCTAGAACTGACCAACGTGCCCATTTATGGGGCGAGAAATACATCCAAACGCCAATAAACAGTGCATAGCAATAAAACATATATTGGTAGAACCAAAACTCAGCTCCTGGGTTGACTGCTGGCTCAGCAGCAGTAGCACCCTCAACAGCGGGTGGAGGTAAGATATAATCGTAACCAAATAGCCCACCAAAACTTAAATATTGACCTAGGGCTTCACCAAAGAAAAACCAAGTGAGTACGCAAATCAATGACCACAGGGCAAAGCTCCAAAAAAATAATTTGGGGCTTGGGAAAAAAGACTTAAACATGAAGGTGCTCCCTACTTCTTATTAAGATCTCTTAAATATCAATTACTAGGCAACAGACGCCTTAATAAACGACTACTGACCCACTCTTCGCCAGTCAGTAGGTAGTGCAGTGCTTTTTGATTCTGTGTTGCCCATTGCATCTGCTCATAGGCATGGTAAGTCGCGCACATGAGGATACGATCACCCGCTTGCAACAAAGTTTCCCCATCAGGCACTAATAGAAAAGTATCCACACGTTTCAATAACAAGGGAATGATCGGCAGAGTTTGCTCGCGCTGCTCGGGGTGTGCAATCACATATTTAAGGGGTACAGAATGACCTGCAGCACAAGCGCCATACAAAGCAGGTGAATAACGTGGAGTAACTTTAGTTTCCCATAAATAAGGCAGTTTATCGCTAGTTACCGCAATAATTCGACTTAGTAATTGATCGACCCAAGTTTTTTCTTGCTGTTGAGCTAAGCCTAGAAAATCGCGAGTCAAAGGAGTTCTTAATAAAGTAAATACATGATGAGCCACGACATCCCCACGATTCATCGTCAAATGGAAATGGGCGCGTTCAAAAATAAGATTATTGTCCTGTTGATTTTGCCGAGCGACCATAAACAATTTGGGATTAAGCTCACGTGCTGTCATTAATACCGAAAGATTAGTCGCATCATCACTGGTAGCCGCAATCAACCCAACGGCTGACTCAATATTCGCCAACCGCAGCGACCTAATACTCGCGGGTAAGCCAATAATATTCTGTTCAGACAAGGGCTCTGCACCAACCTTAGGATCAATCACTTGCACTGGAATACCCGCTGCATACAAGCGCCGATAGACCGCCTGCCCAAAACGCCCATAGCCAATTAAAACCCATGCGCCCGTCTTGGGAAGAACGGGATCGTGTAAGAGCTGATTAGGGATTCCTGTCAACCATTCGTTTAATAAATAATGACTCGGCCTAGTAATCAGCATTTCCAAGCGTTCAGCAAAGACTTCGAAAGGGCTGATTACTTCGTTTCCACCAAAAGAACCAATAGAGTTCACAAACTCAGGGCTTTCAGCTCGTGCAATCAAGCGTAAATGTGGCTTGAATAATTCTGTACTGAGTGCAATCAATAGATTAGCTTGATCAGAGTCAGTGAGCGCAATCACCCCTTTACAATAAATATTGAGTACGCCTGACTCTTCTAGCACCGCTGGTTTAGATGCATCCGCAGTCAAACCTAAGGGTCGACCAAGCGTATCCCGCATCTCTAATTCATTGATACGATTTTCATCTTTATCTAGAACGACAGTGCGTACCCCCTCTTGCCCCAAAGCCTGCACCAAACGAGTGCCCGTATCACCATAACCACAGACTAAGTAGAAAGGTTCGCGCAGTAATTTCACTTGGTTGCGAAATTTAGACTCGCGACGCAAACGATACACGGCTGGATCTTGAATCACGGATAACAGAGCACCAATGCTGTACAACCAACCGATCACACTGGCGTAGATGGTTACTGTAGTCCACATCCGCTGTGCGTCGGTAAAAGCATAGGGAATTTCGCCAAAACCGATCGTAGAAGCCATATAGCTCACAAAATAGAAGGCATGGAAATAGGACATCATCCATACATTGCCTTCATTATCCCGCCCCGGAATTAGTACAAAACCAACTATAGACACCGCATAGATCAGAATTAAGGCAATTAGCGGTACGCGCAGACGCTTCAGCAACACATAATAAAGATTGGGACGAGACATTAGCGGCGAATACTTAGAGTTTCAGCTATTAGTAAGATCACTGACACGATGTTGGCCAGTAATGCCCCGCCTGAAATGGAGACGACTGTCACCATGGCGGCGGGCGTTACCCCTTCAGGGCTAATATGAGCTGCCCAACCCCAAATGACTGCGGCTACCAACAGTTGAAGGTCTGCTACTAAACTCGTGGCAAAGAAAATAGCGCCCATATGCGTGCTATCCCCAAACTTCAATACCGTAGTCACCATACTTACAATCAAAGCAGCAAACAGGAGAAAGGTATTGTGATAAAGCGAGTTCGCCATATCGCCCACAAAAAAAGCAAAATTTAAGGTTAGAGCTAGCACAATAAAAAAGCCAAACACTACTTTTTCTAAATTCATCTTTGCATCCAAGAGGCACTGAATAGGCAGAAGAATAACAGCTCTGTTTCTGCACTCCCAGCTTAAGCTAAGATTTGAGTAATAGCCTAGCAGTCAGTATCATCGGCAACCATTTAGCTTGAGCCTTAGATGCATGCGTATCCCCCGCTTTTATTGCCCTACTCCATTAGTCATACAGCAGTCATTAGACCTGCCTGACGAATTATTCCGTCATGCTATCCAAGTATTACGCTTACAAGTTGGGGAATCCTTGATTCTCTTTAATGCTGAGGGTGGAGAATATCTAGCTGAAATCCATGAGATTAATAAACGCTCTGCCACCGTGTTGGTTCGAGGTTTTGATGCAACTGAACGCGAGTCCTCGCTAGATCTGACTTTGGTACAAGCCTTAATTAAACCTGACAAAATGGATTTTGCTTTACAAAAAGCAGTTGAGTTAGGCGTTAGTGCCTTCCAAGTGCTTATCACCCAGCGCAGTGTCGTGCGTAGCGACAAAGAAAAGCTCGAAAAAAAGCTACAGCATTGGCAAGCTGTCGCGATCAGTGCTTGCGAACAATCAGGGCGGACGAAAATTCCTAAGATTTATGCCCCACAAACCTTAAACCAGTACCTCCAACAACTGGATGAGAACACCGACTACTTACTACTAGCACCGGGCAGTCACCAAACTTTAAACCAAGTCACTGTCCGCGCGAATAAACTAGGGATCCTCATTGGGCCAGAAGGCGGTTTTACCGAAGATGAAGTGGCTGCTTGCCTAGCTGCAAAGATGCAAGGTATTAGCCTAGGTAAGCGTATTTTACGCGCAGAAACAGCCAGCACTAGTGTGTTAGCTGGCTTACAACTACTGCACGGTGACTTAGGGGCTTGAACTCACTAATTGCTTTTCTGTCTCAGCAAAATACTCATCAATACTTAAAGTAGGTTTCAAACGTAAATCCCAAGCACTGAGATTACGATTAAAATCGGCTTGCCCCGTAAACTCATGTTTCACTGTCCATTGATCGGTTAAGTCTATGGCCTGATACACTAACAGTGGTGCGCTAAATAATAAGGCTATGCCCAAAGCTGACCAAGGCTCTGCATGATGCACTGTACGGATATAGGTATAAAAGAGCAGTGGTATTAATAGAAAATTACTTAATAATAGCAAACTCTCTAGAGGCCAATTAGCAGTCACAAGATAGTTTAAAGCATGGCCTAATTCACCTAATAAATGCGGCACTAACATACATAAAGCCGCTAAACCTAAAGCTGGGAAAAACTCCCAGCGCTGATTTGCCAAGCGGCTAATGCCAGCGATTAATAAAGCTAAAGCAATCAGGCCTAATAGATAAGGCATCACGCTACTTAAATAATAAACAAGTTCTTTCCTAAAAATACTTTGTAAATAAGACTCATAGAAAAAGGCTAGGCCAGTGACTCCGACTAAACCTAAAGCACATAAGGGGTAGCAGAATACTTTGGACCAACCTCGACAATGATTCACGCTGGTTTGTGTGACCTGCATGGCAGTAGTCAATAGACGCATGCGGCGATTGCCCAGCCGTAAATTGATAGGTTGTGTAATGGCTAAGCTAGCTGCTGTTAACGCTTTACCATTTAAACGACTACCATTTTCTTTGGACAAATTCCGAAAACATAACTTGCCCTGCTCGGTTTGATCAATTTCTAAATGGTGTGGAGAAATCGTAGGATCTGAGAGAATAATATCGTTATCCAAAGCGCGCCCAATACGCACTGGAAATTTTGTTAAGCGATAATATTGGCTTAATGGGCGTAATTGAATTTCAAGCAATAAGCTATTTAAGTCTGCCATTGAAAATTCTCAAACAGTTGCTTAACTAAGCGCATTGACTCTTTAAAGTCGACACCGGTCATAAATAATTCAAATAAGAAGCCTTGTTGCTTTTGGCTCACCATCGCACCGGTCACCAAAATATCACTTAGGCCTTGATAACGCACATAGTCACGCCGACATACTGTCATTTTGAAATCTTGGCTAGCAATAGCAACAAAATTGGTTGAGCATTTGAAATCCTTAACATTTTCTTTAGTCGCATTATTAGCAGCTTCATCCGTATTTTGTGCTTCATACATCCGGTAGAAGCGTGGAGGAATCATTTTCTCGCTGTCATACCACGTATATTGATACTGGATATTGCCTACGCTCAGCTTCTCATCTAGATAAATTTCGCGTTCATTCGAACAACTAACGGCAATAACATTGACTAAACCATGATCTTCATTATTTTCGCTGCCATCCCAGCAATTAATAGTTTTATCTAAACGGCTCGGTGCTTTGAAATTACCTACTGATACGAGTTTCCAAGGACTGGTACGTAGGCGTTGCAGCATATCCGTGGTACTGAATTTCAATTGTTGCACAATGGACTCGTGCAAATTGGTGCGCGGCTCGAAATTCGTCAAGCGCAGCTGAGCTATTAAAGCGTTTAGATATTGGCTAGACACTAAAAAACTGACTGCATTCCCTGCAGTGGCTACATTAACTCCAACTACCGCGCCTTGCTCATTTAAAGCAGGGCCACCGCTCATCCCTGAGTTTAAATTACCTGAAAATAAAATATTTTTATCTTCACTCTCAACCAGTAAACCATTATTTGTACCAGTAACGACCGAAAAGCCTAAACCCAGTGGATTGCCAAAAGCATATAAAGTAGCGCCTTTTTCAGGCAAGGCATCGGTTTTCAGTGGTTTGCCTAAGTCTTTATCTGCCACCAGCACAGCTAAATCATGCAAGACATCCACATCAATGAGTTCTAATACCCCTGTTTCACCATCGGTCGCTAAATACTCAATCGAATAATCTTCAGGATCATTCGTGTAAGCACTAACCACATGATAGTTTGTGACCAATAAATCCGGCCGCTCGATCACAAAACCTGAGCCAATCGTACGCTTATGCCCCGTTTTACGATTAATAATACGAACCTGATAAATAGATTGTTGCACTTCAGCATACAAACTTGATGAGCGATCAGCAGCCTGCACACTCACAGGCTGCACTAGGAGAGCTAGAATCAGTAATAAACCGCTAAATCTTGGTAGCTGACTATAGTAATAATTGCCTATACCAATCACAAAAACCTCGAATCGATACTGCTCGCTATTGAAGCTGCATGAATACCTCGCGGGCGGCATCGATAGTTGTATGAATATCCTCTGCTGAATGAGCAGTTGACATAAAGCCTGCTTCAAAAGCAGAAGGCGCTAAATAAACTCCACGCTCTAACATGCCATGGAAGAAGCGATTAAATTTGGGTACATCGCAGGCGGTTGCTTGTTGGTAACTGGTAATTTGTGGTTCATGCGTGAAAAATAGACCAAACATCCCCCCTACTTGGGTACTCGTGAAGGGAATTTGGGCTTCTTCTGCAGCTGCCTGTATACCTGAGACTAACTGAGTCGTCTTAGAGTTCAAGGTCGCATAAAAATCCTGACGGCTAATAATCTCCATCATTTTTAGCCCAGCCGCCATCGCAATCGGATTACCAGATAAGGTACCTGCTTGATACACCGCACCTAAGGGTGACAGTTTCGACATAATATCGCGGCGCCCACCAAAGGCACCGACTGGCATGCCACCACCAATGATTTTGCCTAAGGTCGTCAGATCCGGTGTAATACCATATAATTCCTGAGCACCACCGCGTGCTACCCTAAAGCCTGTCATGACCTCATCGAAAATCAGTACTGTGCCATGCTCCGTACAAACTTCACGCAAGGTTTCTAGAAAGCCTGGTACGGGCGGAATACAGTTCATATTCCCACACACTGGCTCAACAATAATGCAGGCAATTTCTTGGCCACGTGCCGCAAAAACTTCTCGAACTTGCGCACTGTCATTGAAATTTAGGGTTAGCGTGTATTGTGCAAGTTCAGCCGGTACACCGGGAGAGCTAGGCTGACCAAAGGTCAATAAACCCGAACCAGCCTTCACTAGTAGGGAGTCACCATGCCCATGATAGCCGCCTTCGAATTTAATAATGAAATTTCGCCCTGTGAAACCACGCGCTAAACGAATCGCCGACATAGTGGCTTCGGTGCCGGAACTCACCATGCGCAACATTTCCATAGAGGGCATGATTTCATTAATTTTTTCTGCCATCTGCACTTCTTGCTCGGTCGGTGCGCCATAGCTTAAGCCTAAGCATGCGGCTTCGCGCACTGCTTCCACCACCTCTGGGTGGGCATGACCTGCAATCATTGGCCCCCACGACCCGATATAATCAATATAGCGTTGCCCGTCGACATCGAATAAATAAGCACCTTCAGCACGTGCGATAAACCGCGGTGTCCCCCCTACTCCACGAAAGGCTCGAACTGGCGAATTGACACCGCCAGGGATAGTTTTTTGGGCTTGTTGGAATAAGGCTTCAGACTTGCTCATGACAGGACCTCTTAGGCATATACGGAAAGAAGCTGGAGAATTAGCCGCTAACGACACTTTAAAAAACCCTGCATTGTGAATTAATCAAGCGGTACTGTCCAACCTTACTGCGCTGAGAAATAGATATCGCCATAAGAAGCAGCTGTTTCAGCTCCACTATTATCGCTATCGGTCATCAGCGCTACCCCATCAATCGACTGGATATCTACACCGAATGCTTTTTGGAAGTCCGCACGTACATTACGTTTTTCAGTCATCCAAACGCCCGTCTTATCTTGTTGCCCCCGTACTGCTAGCATTGTGGCATTCTTCGGTAAATAAGCATTCCCCCAAGAGCTACCACGCGCTGAACTGCCTGACCAGACATAATTCATCGCTTTTGAATTCCAGACTAATAAGCCACCATCAACCACCACATAAAGCCGCGCTGCATAATCATCGCCTGCTTTACTTTGCTCATCTAAGCTCGGTAGCACCTGATCGACCCGCCATGACCAATTTAAAAACGGAGTTTTAGTTAAATCGACTTTGATTTTGCGGGTTAGGCCAGAAGCCGCTCCCTTCGCCTGCGCCTTTAAGACCCAACGCTGTCCTTCTTTTACCAGTTGGTAACGAGTTTGCCCTTTAAAAACCTTGCTATCCCAAGTTTTGAGTTGCTGATTGGAAAAATCACCGATGACGACTTTAGGCTCTGCCGCCATTAAAGATGTGCTTAAGAAACCAACACAGCCTAAACTTAGTATCCATAATTTCATGCTTTACTACCTATTCATAATAATTAAAGCCTAGCTATGCATCTAATACGCTAGTGACATGCGTATAGATGCAATAACTTAGTAAGGAAATTAATCAATCCTGTATGAAACATTTAGTCTTAGTCGGTGGAGGGCATGCGCATTTAGCGGTTTTAAAAGCATTCGCCAAGCAAACTGCGCCTAAATTGCGCCTAACTCTCATTACGCCTAGCCCCACTCAAACTTATTCAGGGATGCTGCCGGGCTGGCTAGCTGGGCATTACAGCTTGGAAGACTGCCAAATCCATCTACGCCCTTTAGTCGCTGCCGCTATGGGTGAGTTGATCCTTGACCACATGACTTCCTTAGATGCAGATCAGCAAGTTTTAGAAACAGCTAGTGGGCGGGTAATCAGCTATGACTTACTCTCCATTAATACTGGTAGCGAAACCGCATTCCCAGACTTCGCCAAGAATGATAAGTTCTTAACTATTCGGCCTTTAGAGGGTCTTATTAAAGCTTGGCCGGAGATCCTCAAACAAGCTCAACAACCTCGCTACCAACTTGCTGTTTTAGGCGGTGGTGCTGCTGGACTGGAATTAGCCTTCGCAATGCAATACGCTTTTCAGCAACAGGCCTTAACTGCAAAAGTTCATTTAGTCGCACCCGAATTATTAAGTGATCATGTGCCTGCTGTCCAAAAACAAGTTTATAAACATTTAAACGCATCAGGCATCAAGTGGCATACCAGCCGTGCGCAGTTTGCACAAAATCATTTGCTCCTAGAAACCGGTGAAACGCTTCAGGTTCAGAAAGTGTTTGCTGCTACAGGCGCTAAAGCTCCAGCATGGCTTGCCTCCTCTGGTCTTGCCTTAGATCTTGAGGGCTACCTACAAGTCAATGCACAGCACCAAAGCCTTTCTCATCCTAGTATTTTTGCTGCTGGTGATGTCTGTGCACGCCCCGAGCCAGAGTTTGGGCGCTCTGGCGTGCATGCAGTCTATGCAGGTAAAGTCTTAGCGCACAATTTGCCAGCCTATTTCAACCAAGAGCCGTTGCTCAGCTACTATCCTAAAAAGCGCTCACTGTATTTACTTGCAACCGGCTCTAAAGAGGCTATTGCTTCTTGGGGTAGATTTAGCGTGAGTGGAGCTTGGGTATGGCTCTGGAAAAATTATATTGATCAAAGCTTTATGCAGCAATATCGCCTGAGTATTCATGGTCTAGCCGCCAGCGAGCAAAAATTATGAGCAAGCTTTTATTACTACTAGGTTTAGCACTTTTAATCAGTGTATTTTTTGTATTGGACTTAGACCGCTATTTCACTTTAGAGCAGCTTAAAGCTAGCCAAGCTCAATTCGTCGCTTGGCAGACAAGTCATCCGTGGTTAGTTGCGCTTGTTTATTTCTGTTTGTATATCCTGATTACTGCTTTGTCCTTGCCTGGTGCTGCTATTCTAACCTTGGCAGCTGGAGCCTTATTCGGCTTATGGCAAGGTTTAGTGCTCGTCTCTTTCGCCTCTAGCATTGGCGCGACGCTTGCTTTTTTGGCCTCACGCTATTTGTTTCGCACTAGCATTGAACAACGTTTTAGTCAGCAACTCCAAGCTATCAATCAAGGCATCGCCAAAGAAGGCGCATTTTATTTATTCACCTTGCGCCTAGTCCCTCTCTTTCCTTTCTTTCTCATTAACTTATTAATGGGCTTGACCCAACTACCCACACGCACTTTCTATTGGGTGAGCCAACTAGGTATGTTGGCTGGCACCATCGTCTACGTCAATGCAGGGACACAACTAGCGCAAATTAATAGCCTGAAAGATATTCTCTCGCCTGGGCTGATCTTATCTTTTACCTTATTGGGGATCTTCCCGTGGCTAGGCAAAGCACTGTTAAGCTTTATTCAACAGCGGCGGGTGTACAAAAACTTCAAACGCCCTGAAAAATTTGACCGCAATCTCATTGTGATCGGTGCAGGAGCGGCCGGTTTGGTCTCAGCCTATATTGCTGCCGCCGTGAAAGCCAAAGTTACCTTGATTGAAGCCCACAAAATGGGTGGAGACTGCTTAAACTATGGGTGTGTCCCCAGTAAAGCACTGATTAAAACGGCCAAAATTGCTCATCAGATTCAACATGCTAATGAATATGGAGTGACTACTAGTCCACCCAACACTCAATTTAAACAGGTAATGCAGCGTATTCAACACGTGATTCAGGCGATTGAACCGCATGATAGTGTTGAGCGCTATACCCAACTTGGCGTGGAAGTGCTTCAAGGCTATGCCAAATTAATTGATCCGTGGACGGTAGAAATTAAGCTATCCGATGGTCGTACGCAGACTTTGAGCGCCCGCAGCATTATTTTAGCCACTGGCGCGCAAGCGGCTGTCCCGCCTATTCCAGGCTTAGCAGACTCTGGCTACGTGACTAGCGATACCTTATGGGAACGCTTTGCTACGCTAGAGGCAGCCCCTAAGCGCTTAGCTATTCTCGGTGGAGGGCCGATTGGTTGCGAACTTGCGCAAGCCTTTGCGCGCCTTGGTTCACAAGTGACTATCATCGAGCAAGCCGAGCGTATTTTAGCGCGTGAAGATAGCGACGTGGCGCAGCTTGCAGCTGAGTCCCTCAGCGCTGATGGGGTCAAATTACTTACTGCACATAAAGCAGTACGCTTTGTAGTAGAGGCCGACAGCAAACGTCTGGTGGTCGAGCATCAAGGCGAAGAATCTGAGCTAGAGTACGATCAAGTGATTTTAGCACTGGGACGCAAAGCGCGTTAAGCGGCTTTGGCTTAGAAGAACTCGGTATTCCTACTGAACGCACGATAGTCACGAATGAGTATCTAGAAACTTTATTCCCGAATATCTACGCAGCAGGCGATGTCGTAGGCCCCTATCAATTTACTCATGTTGCAGCGCATCAAGCTTGGTATGCCAGCGTCAATGCTCTATTCGGTACCTTTAAACGCTTTAAAGTAGATTATCGGGTGATTCCGCGTGTCACCTTCACGGATCCAGAAATAGCCAGTGTGGGTTTAAGCGAACAAGAAGCCAAAGCAAATAAGATCAGCTATGAATTAAGTCATTTTGAATTAGCTGAGTTGGATCGGGCGATTGCTGATGGCAGTACTCAAGGCTTTATTAAAGTGCTGACAGTGCCTAATAAAGACAAAATCTTGGGCGTTACTATTGTAGGTGCGCAAGCAGGTGAATTATTAGCCGAATATGTGCTGGCGATGAAGCATGGCCTAGGCTTGAACAAAATTCTTGGCACGATTCATAGCTATCCTACTTTAGCTGAAGCCAATAAATATGTGGCGGGCAATTGGAAGCGCCAACACGCGCCAGCAGCTTTATTAATTTGGGTTGCCCGTTACCACAGTTGGCGACGCGGCTAAAATTTCATAATAAACAAGGAAATGATGCATGCATTTTAGAAATTTAAGTTTAGTCAGTTTAGTGCTTGTCAGTAGCTTTAGCTTAACAGCCCAAGCCGCTGAAGACTGGGCCAAGATCGAACAAGCTGCCAAAGGTCAAACCGTTTACTTCAATGCTTGGGGGGGTGGCGAAAATATCAATCAATATATTGACTGGGCCGCTGAGCAAGCGCAGCAACGCTATGCTATTACAGTCAAGCACGTCAAAATTACCGATGCAGCTGAAGTGGTTAAGCGCATTCAAACCGAACAGCAAGCCGGTCGAACCAGCGATGGCTCGGTGGATTTAATCTGGGTCAATGGGGAAAATTTTAGCACACTGAAACGCGGCCAATTGCTGTATGGCCCGTGGGCTGAGCAATTGCCTAATTGGGTGAATGTAGATACTAAAAAGCCAGTGCAACAAGATTTTTCTGAAAGCACTGACGGCTTGGAGGCACCTTGGGGGACAGCACAACTCACCTTCATCGCGGATCGTAACAAATTAGCCACACCACCTGACTCAGCCACAGCCTTACTAAAATTTGCTCAAGAGAATCCGGGGCGTGTCACTTATCCAAAACCACCCAGCTTTCACGGCACGACTTTTCTTAAACAACTCTTGCTAGATTTAAGCACAGACTCTGCTGCCTTGAGCAAGCCTGTAGATACTGAGCAATTTACTAAGCTTACCCAACCTTTATGGGCCTACTTAGATGAACTGCACAAAGTCGCTTGGCAACAAGGTAAAAGTTTCCCCGCTAGCGATGCCGAAATGCATCAAAAATTAGCCGATGGCGAGCTATTAATCTCTTTAAGCTTTAATCCGAATGAAGCTGCAAGCCTAGTTGCGGCCAAGCGTTTGCCAGAAAGTGCTTATAGCTTTGGCTTCAAAAAAGGCACCATTGGTAATGTGCATTTCTTAGCGATTCCTTTCAATGCTAAAGCTAAAGAAGCCGCGCAAGTATTTGCCAACTTCCTCTTATCTCCAGAAGCTCAAGCCCATAAAGCTGATTTAAAAGTTTGGGGTGATCCAAGTGTATTGTTAGCCAACAAACTGCCGCAGCAAGCAGCTAATCCAAGTGTTTTACCCGCTGATGTACCGACCTTAGCTGAGCCACACGCTAGCTGGGTGGAAGCATTGGAAAAAGAATGGATTAAGCGTTACGGTAGTTAATTACCGCATGCGCTGTCTTTCTTTGGCGAACACAAACAGTCAATCCGTGGATAGAGGGCTAAGCTTTATAGCTTGGCTAGGCGTGTTACTGATTCTGGGTTTACCACTACTTGGCTTAATACCCATTTTTATGGTGGGACTACAGGCTAAGGCTTGGCAATTACTGTGGTCTGATCCACAGTTTTTACCTGCTTTGAAATTGACCCTCTTTTCGGCTGGCATTTCGACACTTTGGTCGTTGATCTTGGCGTGTGCGCTCGTATTTTTGTTTTATCCCTCAAAAACTTGGCAGCGCTTACAGCAGCAATTACCAATTTTCTTAGCAATTCCGCATGCTGCGTTTGCAATTGGCTTGGTATTCTTGTTGGCGCCTTCGGGGTGGTTGGTGCGTTTAGTATCACCGCTTTTTGCGTGGACTGCACCACCCACTTGGTTGACCACTACCCAAGACCCCTATGCTTTGAGTTTAAGCTTGGCTTTGACTCTGAAGGAAACTTGGTTTCTATTATGGGTGATGACAGGTTTGATCAGCCAAGAGTGGCTCGTGAAACAAAGCCTAATCGCTAAAAGTTTGGGTTATTCAGCATGGCAAGCAGGCTGGCAAATTTTATTTCCCCAAGTATTAAAGTCCTTAGCCTGGCCTTTGTTAGCTGTGTTTGCCTATGGCTTATCAGTCGTGGATATGGCCTTGATTTTAGGCCCGTCCACTCCACCTAGTTTAGCGGTATTAGCCTGGCAATGGTTTGCTGATCCAGACCCTATCCAACAATTGAAGGCACAGGTCTTAGCACTTGTCTTAGTGGGTCTATTAGTTTTAGGTGCTGGTGGCGCTTATCTGGCTTATAAATTCCTAACTGCGCTATGGTCTAAGCCTTCTGGTCGGCGGCAGCGAACTTCTGTCATACGCTTTTTAAGTCCTTGGTTTAGCTATTTACTCACTCTGCCTTTTTGGTTGAGCCTAGGCTTATTATTGCTTTGGTCTTTAGCCGATTCATGGTTTTTTCCACAGATTGTCCCTAGTCGTCTTGGTTTCGCCACTTGGCAGCAAGCTGAACTCGAACCATTACTAATGACTTTATGGATAGCGACTTGCAGTGTATTGATTAGCCTCCCGCTGGCTTTACTTTGGTTAGAATGGGGGAAGCAACGTCAAGCCTATTTATATCTGCCTTTGATTATTCCTGCCTTACCTTTTACAGCCGCTCAATATCAACTTGCGCTGCTCCTAAAATTAGAGGGTAGTTTAAGCGCGGTCATTTGGAGCCATTTAGCTTGGGTTTTACCGTATATTTTGTTGGTCTTAACTGGAGCTTATCAGCGTTTAGATACACGCTATTTATTGACTGCCAAAACCTTAGGTTACAACACCTGGCAAGCCTGTCTTTATATTAAATGGCCGCTGTTACTGCGTCCGATTATGGCAGCCGCAGCAGTAGGTTTTGCAGTTAGTGTAGCGCAATATTTACCCACGGCATTTATCGGTGGCGGTCGTATTGAAACCGTTACGACTGAAGCCGTGAGCTTAAGCTCAGGTGGCAATCGAGCAACTTTAGCCGTTCAAGCCGTGCTACAAGCACTGTTACCTTTATTTGCCTTTATGACAGCAACTAGCTTAAGTCGTTGGTATGCGCGTCAACATCCTGGATTAAACTAATGCTGCATGTTCAAAAGCTCAGCCTGTATCAAGCACAGCAGGCCTTAATTCAGAATCTTAGTTTTCAAGTAGCAGCGGGTGAAGTTCTCAGTGTGATGGGCGCATCCGGGGTTGGTAAATCGACTTTATTAACTTGGATGATTGGCGCTTTGTCTTCAGCATTTACGGCTACAGGTCAATGCTTTTTAAATCAACGACGTGTTGATGAGTTACCCACTGAGCAGCGTCAAATCGGCATCTTATTTCAAGATGATCTGCTCTTTCCACATTTGACAGTGGGCGGGAATTTAGCCTTTGCCTTACCTGCACACATCAAAGGTTCAGCACGCCAACAGCAGATTGATACGGCGCTTGAGCAGGCAGGATTAGCAGGTTTTGCTAAACGCGACCCGAGTAGTTTATCCGGAGGCCAACGCGCCCGCGTCAGTGTCTTACGTGCTTTATTGGCTGAACCACAAGCACTGCTATTAGATGAACCTTTTTCCCGGCTGGATACTGCCTTAAGGCAACAATTTCGCAGCTTCGTGTTTGCACAAATTGCTCACTTACAAATCCCCGCCGTCCTTGTGACTCATGATCTAGCCGATGTACCCAGTGATGGCCGCATTATTCAGCTCTAGGAGTTTGCCATGCTTGATCGCCTGATTTTAGAACAGACTAAATCGTATCAGCAGCAATTAGCTCAGCGTTTTATTCAATGGGGCTTCACAGCTAATCGAGTGACTGTATTGGGCTTTATGCTTGGTATGCTAGCTCTGCCACTATTAGCGTTCGAGCATTATTTGTGGGCACTTTTAGCAATTTTATTGAATCGTTTGTTGGATGGCTTGGACGGAACGATTGCCCGTTTAACTCAAACCTCTGATCGTGGAGGTTTTTTAGATATTGTGCTGGATTTTTTGTTCTATTCAGCGATTCCTTTAGGCTTTGCGCTTAGCAATCCTAGTGAAAATGCCTTGGCAGCAGCAGTGCTCATTTATAGTTTTATCGGAACTGGTAGTAGTTTTTTAGCGTTTGCGATTTTCGCGGCTAAGCGTCAACTCACTAGCACAATTTATCCGCATAAAAGCTTCTACTATCTAGGTGGCCTCACCGAAGCGGGCGAAACTATTTTAGTATTTAGTCTCATGTGCTTAGCACCAAGTTGGTTCAGCGGTTTGGCGTATGGTTTTGCGAGTTTATGCTTGATTAGTACTGCCTTAAGAATTTATTCTGGCTGGAAAAACTTTGCCAACTAGCTCAATCTAGGCTTGCTGAACTTCCTTCTATGTACCCACTTATTGCAAAGGTCAAGCACCCTATGGCGTTTGGAAAGCGGCTAATGTTTATTTAATGAACTCTTATTTAACAGGAACAGCAAACCGAATATTGTGATGGGTACAACCAGTTGGGGACCTAATGATACCGGCCCAAAATTTATGGGAGCTAGCCCCTTCACGAATGAAAATATAGTAATCTTGATGAAAGGTGCTTGCCCAACGGCCGCTACCGCTGGTTGTAAGTAAAAATTTCCCTCATAGAGTAGCTAATTTGTCTTCGATTCTGCTTAAAAATGCCACCCTGCTCGCCAGCTTTGATGATGCAGGGACAGAGCTAGCTGATGCTGGTGTATATATTGAAGATCATCTGATTAAGCAGATAGGTGCTAGTCAGGATTTGCCCTCTAGTGCTGATCAAGTCTTCGATTTACGCGATCATTTAATTCTGCCGGGCTTAGTCAATACGCATCATCATCTCTATCAGACGCTGACACGAGTGGTTGCTCAAGACGCTGATCTATTCACTTGGCTAAAAACGCTCTATCCAATTTGGGCCAAACTCACCGATGAAGCTGTGTATATCAGCACGCTTACAGGCTTAGCCGAATTGATGCTCTCAGGTTGCACGACCAGCAGTGACCATCTATATATCTACCCAAATGATTGTACGCTCGATAGTCAAATTCAGGCAGCGCAAGAAATAGGTATACGTTTTCATGCAGCGCGTGGCTCTATGTCTTTAGGCGAAAGCAAAGGGGGTTTACCACCCGATCGAGTCACTGAAAATGAAGCGGCTATTTTGAAAGATTCACAGCGCCTCATTGAAACTTATCATGATGCTAGCGAGCATAGTATGTTGCGCTTAGTACTCGCGCCTTGTTCACCTTTCTCTGTAACGGCTGATTTAATGCGTGAAAGTGCGCACTTAGCGCGGCAGTATCAGCGGGTACATTTGCATACACATTTGGCGGAAACCTTGGATGAAGAGCAGTTTTGTCTCGCTAAATTTGGCATGCGCCCTGTTGACTATGTGGAATCTTTAGGTTGGACAGGCTGTGATTGTTGGCATGCGCATTGTGTGCATATGAGTACGGCTGAGATTCATAAATTTGCCCAAACCGGCACTGGTGTGGCCCATTGCCCAAGCAGTAATATGCGCTTAGCTAGTGGTATCGCAGCCATTCCAAAAATGACCGCCGCTGGAGTCAAAGTAGGTCTAGGTGTCGATGGTTCAGCTTCCAATGATGGTAGTCATATGCTCGCTGAAGCCCGTCAAGCGATGCTGCTCCAGCGGATAGCACCTCATCAATATTCACCTAGTATGCCACTAGGCGGACGAGAAGGCTTTGCAGGCAACCCAGCAGCTATGAGCGCTCGTGAAGCCTTGCGCTTAGCTACCCGCGGCGGGGCAGCTACCTTAGGGCGTACTGATATTGGCTCACTAGAGGTTGGCAAAAGTGCTGACTTAATTGCGATTAATTTGAATCGTCTAAATTATGCAGGCGCGGAACATGATCCCATAGCAGCAGCCGTCTTTTGTCAAAACTTCAGTGTTGATCTCTCGATTATTCATGGCCGAGTTGTGGTGGAGCAAGGTCAGCTTTTAAGCTTGGATATGACAAAACCTTTACAACGACATAGAGAAATCTCAAAAATGATGCTAACGTCCTGAGTTCTGTTTTAGGCGTTCAGCGAAAGGATCCCATCGTGTCGGCAGCAATTGAGAAAGTCTTTTTAACTCCACAAGACTTAATGGATAGCTCTATCCAATTAGCGGAAAAAATCTACGATAGCGGCTTTCGCCCGGACTTTATTGTGGCCATCTGGCGTGGTGGTACGCCTGTAGGTATTGTCGTTCAGGAGCTGTTTGAATACTTTGGTGTTTCAACCGACCATATTGCGATTCGCACCTCTTACTATACTGGCTTGAATCAGACAGCACGCGAAGTCAAAGTACATGGTTTGGAGTATTTAATTAAGCATATCAACGCGCCCAACTCTCTATTGATCATCGATGATGTATTCGATTCGGGTAATAGCATTAAAGCTGCTTTGGACAAAATTCGCTCAGAAGCGCGCTTGAATACCCCGCACGATATTCGGATTGCCACCCCTTATTTCAAGCCGAATAAAAACAAAACAACGCTGCGTCCTGATTATTTCGTACATGAAACTGATGAGTGGTTAGTGTTTCCCCATGAGCTTAAGGGCTTAACTAAAGAAGAAATCCGTGAGCATAAGCCGTGGGTGAAAGAATGGTTGGAAAAACATTACTGATCGATATTTAAGTTAGCGGCTAGCCAGAAACTAGCCGCTAAGTTTAGAGCTTACTGTCTAACGCAATCTACATAATACTGTTTCAGGCCTTCAGTCGTGTCCACAGTTAAACCATGCACATCAGCCTCGAAGCCCGGAAACTTCTCGTTAAAGACTCGGGTGAATTTTAAATAATCCACAATGGTTTTATTAAAACGTTCGCCCGGAATCAAAAGCGGGATGCCCGGAGGATAAGGCGTCACCAAACTCGCCGTAATCCGTCCCTCTAACTGATCGACCGGTACACGATCAATCTTCCGATGCGTCATCATCGCAAAAGCATCAGAAGGCTTCATTGCCGGTTCCATATCAGAGAGATACATTTCTGTGGTCAAACGTGCTACATCATATTCTGCATAGAAGGCATGAATTTGTAAGCACAGATCACGTAGACCAATTTTCTCATAGCGTGGATTACGGGCGATGAACTCTGGTAATACGCGCCACAGTGGTTGATTTTTATCAAAATCATCTTTGAATTGCTGTAAAGCAGTCAATAAAGTATTCCAACGGCCTTTCGTAATGCCGATGGTGAACATAATAAAGAAGCTATACAGGCCGCATTTCTCGACAATAACGCCATGCTCAGCTAGGTATTTAGTGACAATAGCAGCCGGGATGCCGATTTCATCACTAAATGCGCCATCTACATCTAAGCCTGGGGTAATAATCGTGGCTTTGATCGGGTCTAGCATATTGAAGTTGTCTGCTAAATTGCCGAAACCATGCCAGCGGTCATTGGCTTTTAAAACCCAAGGATCACGAGTACCGATACCTTCCTCATCAACAATGTTTGGCCCCCAGATTTTGAACCACCAAGCATCCCCGTACTCAGCATCCACTTTCTGCATCGCACGCCGGAAGTTTAAAGACTCAGAAATAGATTCTTCAACCAAGGCCGTACCACCGGGTGCTTCCATCATTGCAGCCGCCACATCACAACTAGCGATAATCGCATATTGCGGGCTGGTGGAACTGTGCATTAGATAAGCTTCATTAAAGACATGCTGATCCAACTTCGTTTCTTTCGCATCCTGCACCAGAATTTGGGAAGCTTGTGACAAGCCAGCCAATAATTTATGCGTGGATTGTGTCGCAAATACCATCGACTTTTGAGTACGCTCGCCATTGCGTGACATGGCATGCATACCCTTGTAGAAGTCATGGAAAGCAGCATGGGGCAACCAAGCTTCATCAAATAGCAGATTATCAATCCAACCATCCAAACGTTCTTTAATCATGCCAGTGTTATACAGCACACCATCATAAGTACTTTGAGTAATAGTCAGAATGCGGGGATTTGTGCCTAATTTGCTAGCTAAAGGATGTGCGGCAATTTTCGCCTCGATCGCATCCCGATCAAACGATTTATGTGGAATCGGGCCAATAATCCCAAAGTGATTGCGCGTAGGTGTCAAAAATACTGGAATCGCGCCGGTCATGGTAATGGCGTGCAAAATAGACTTATGGCAGTTCCGGTCGACAACCACAATATCATTATCTGCTACACAAGAATGCCAAACCATTTTGTTTGAGGTCGAGGTGCCATTGGTCACAAAGAACAAATGATCGACATTGAAAATACGTGCTGCATTATGTTCAGAAGCTGCTACTGGCCCGGTATGATCAAGCAATTGGCCTAGTTCATCCACAGAATTACACACATCCGCGCGTAACATATTCTCACCAAAAAATTGATGAAACATTTGCCCAACGGGTGATTTTAAGAAAGCAACCCCACCGGAATGTCCGGGGCAATGCCAAGAATAAGAGCCATCCGCTGCATAATGTGTTAGCGCTCGGAAGAAAGGCGGTGCAAGACTATCTAAATAGGCTTTAGCCTCACGAATGATATAGCGCGCCACGAATTCAGGCGTATCTTCAAACATGTGAATGAAGCCATTGAGTTCGCGCAAAATATCATTCGGGATATGGCGTGCAGTGCGAGTTTCCCCGTGTAAAAAAATAGGAATTTCTGCATTGCGCCAACGAATTTCTTCTACGAAGCTCCGTAAAGCCTTTAAAGCCAAAGGTTCACTATTACCGTTTTCGTCTGTTTCCGCTGCGGCGGCAAACTCCTCATCATCGATCGCTAGAATGAAAGCAGACGCCCGACTTTGTTGTTGCGCAAAGGTCGACAAGTCACCGTAACTCGTCACCCCTAATACTTCCATGCCTGTCTCTTCAATCGCTTTAGCTAAAGCCCGAATCCCCAAGCCTGACGTATTTTCAGAGCGGAAGTCTTCGTCAATAATGACGACAGGAAAACGAAATCGCATAGTTTGAATGGCCCTCTCAGTTAGTATGGGTAATTTTGTTAGGCAATCCAATTAAGGAGCCTTTTAAAAGCCAGCTTGGGTAGCGTGCTGCTTAGGTGCAGCGACCCATTGCAAAAGAATTTTGCTCAAACCCTACTCAAGCGCGCCTAGTGTAGCAGATTCTTGAGTTGACTATAGTCAATCGACACTCGCCATGTGGATTGACGAAGAAATTTAATTTAAATCTGGGATGCCCAAAAGAAAAAACCGAGTTAAATAAATTCAACTCGGTTACGAACTAAAAGATTGTCGTTATAACAAGCAATCGCAAGTTCGACAATGAAAAATCAAGAAAAGGAGATAAAACTAAAAGGAAATGCAATGAAACGAAAAATTTTGAACTTGGTGGCCGGGGGCAGAATCGAACTGCCGACACGCGGATTTTCAATCCGCTGCTCTACCAACTGAGCTACCCGGCCGGTCTCAAGAGGCCGCTATTAAAGCGTTTTAGACCCTCAATGTCAAGGCAGTGCCTTAACTATTTTCTTAAAATTCAGCTTAAGCTCACTTAAGCTGCTGGTCGATAAGTGCGCTGCACATAGGCCTCGACCAAACTTTGGAATTCAGTCGCTATGTGATCGCCCTTCAAAGTCACTGTTTTTTCACCATCTTCATAGACAGGCGCTACTGGAACTTCGCCACTCCCTGGTAGACTAATCCCAATATTCGCATGCTTACTTTCACCAGGCCCGTTGACCACACAACCCATGACGGCTACAGACATGGTTTCCACACCGGAATATTGAGTGCGCCAAACTGGCATTTGCTCACGCAACCAATTTTGAATCTGCTCTGCTAAACGTTGAAAATAATCGCTAGAGGTACGCCCGCAACCAGGGCAGGCGATCACTTGAGGTGTAAACGAACGCAGGCCTAAAGCCTGAAGAATTTCTTGGCCAACAATTACTTCTTTTTCACGCTTGGCATGCGGTTCAGGTGTAAGGGAAATACGAATCGTGTCACCAATACCCTCTTGTAAGAGTACGGATAGAGCAGCCGTCGAATAAACAATGCCTTTACTGCCCATACCCGCTTCTGTTAAACCCAAATGGAGTGGGTAATCGCAACGACTCGCTAAATCCCGATAAGCACGAATCAAACCTTGTACCTCACTGAGTTTACAAGACAAGATAATCTGATCATGGGGCAGGCCATATTCTTCTGCTTTAGCAGCACTGCTTAAGGCAGATTCAATTAGTGCTTCATGCATTACATCATAGAGCTCTAAGGGTTGAGCCAACTGCGAGTTAGTATCTAGCTTGCGTGCTAATAACTCTTGATCTAAAGACCCCCAATTGACGCCAATCCGTACTGGCTTCTGATAGCGACAAGCAAATTCAATCATTTGTGCAAATTGCTCATCACGCTTTTTACCACGGCCGACATTACCCGGATTAATTCGATATTTCGCTAAAGCCTGTGCGCATTCGGGCACGGCACTCAATAGTTTATGCCCATTAAAATGAAAATCGCCAATTAACGGGACATTGCAACCGAGCTTATCTAAACGTTCACGAATTTCCGGAACTGCTTGTGCTGCTTCTAGGCTATTCACCGTAATGCGCACTAACTCAGATCCGGCTTGAGCTAACTCCGCACATTGGATGGCGGTACGCACTGCATCTGCGGTATCCGTATTCGTCATGGATTGCACTACGACCGGGGCATCGCCGCCGACAATAATAGAGCCAACTCTGACTGGAACAGTACGATGACGCTGACTAAGAGGATGCTGGGACATGAAACAACTCAAACTCATCAAGAATGCGCTAACTCTACCCAAGGCTTAGAGCGGCTGCAAACAGTCTAAGAATAAGCACAAGAGAATTAGGAAAATGCCAAGAGAAGTTTGACCTTAATTCTTGCGAATAAGGTCAAGATTCTAGCTATATGGAACTCATTAAACTCTGTTTAGCAATTAAAGCCTTTGCTACCACCTATACTGATTCCCCATGAGCTAGCACCACCTTTATCACCTATACCCCAAGAGCCACCCTTAGAGCCATCCACACTGCCATTACCTTTCGAACCTTCAGCGCCCCAAGCGCCAAAGCTGCCTTTAGAGCCATCCACTCCGTGACTGCCTTTAGAACCTTCAGAGCCTTTCGACCCATCCACACTGCTACTACCTTTCGAACTCTCAGCGCCCCAAGCGCCAAAGCTTCCTTTAGCACCTTCTGCACCACAAATACCTTGAGACCATTGTGAACATAAGCTACCGATAGAACCCACACCTTGCATATGGCTTGCAAAACTACCACCAGCACCCGCTTGCGTACTAAAGCCAGAACCATAATTCACATCATTAGGCTTAACTTGATTTATCTGTTGGCTGGCAGAAATGCCCGCTGACGCACCAAAGCCAACACCTGCAATTGCACCGAATGTCATGATTAAACACCTCATCTATCCATAATGACTTTATTTCTAATCGCAGCGCGTCCTGCGCTACTTAAACTAGAGATTGGTATAGCTCTAAATGAAAGCTGGGCTTTTTCCTGCTGAAGGGTCAATAAATGGTGATATTTGGGCTTTTTTGTTTATTTTATAAGCCAATTAATAATTAAAAAGCATATCTAACTAAACTTTCTACTAAATTTTTACTACACGATAGCTGATGCTCGCTGATCAAGCCTCCTCAAATTGCACAAAACTATCGTTTATACTCAAAAATCATCTTAATATCTGCAATAAAAATTATTACCTCAGCCCACAGAATTCAAAAAATGCTGATACACTGATATTACACCTCTTAATTTGCACTATTTAATCAAAGGGAACTATGGATACCGATCAAGGCTTAGTT
This sequence comes from Thiothrix sp., assembly GCA_008015155.1. GTDB lineage: Bacteria > Pseudomonadota > Gammaproteobacteria > Thiotrichales > Thiotrichaceae > Thiolinea. The sequence continues at coordinate 222,572 of SSFA01000017.1, read as the reverse complement.
ATTAACACCCAAGAAAGTGCAAAACCTCTACCCTTGGTAGAAGATCGCACCATTCAAAAAACCTTAACGCTTTCGGCCATAGTTGGGATTATCTTTTTTACCGTTTCAGGTGGCCCTTTTGGTTTAGAGGATACCATTGGTGGAGCGGGGCCAGGGGTTGGTTTACTCCTTATTTTATTAACCCCTTTGATTTGGGGCTTACCCGTAGCCTTAATGAGCGCGGAATTAGGTACAGCGATCCCAGCCCAAGGTGGCTATTATGTTTGGGTCAAAAAAGCCTTAGGCCCACTTGGGGGTTTTACAGTAGGTAGTTGGGCATGGATGGCGACTTGGTTTGATATGGCGCTCTATCCGGTGTTATTTGTTAGTTATTTATCCTTCTTTTTTCCTATTTTTGGTGAAACCGGCGACCCACTGATTCGCAAGTCCTTAATGGTCGTGATGATTTGGGTATTAGCTTTATGGAATATGCGCGGCTCTAAATCTGTTGGCGGTTCAACCCAAGTTTTGGGAGTTATTCTGCTGATTCCGTTTATTGCGATTATCTTGATAGCTCTGTGGACTCTATTGACCAAAGGCGTGCCCTATAACCCTTTTCAGCCATTTATTCCTGAAGGCGCATCATTTTCTGCAGCTTTAACAGGTGGGCTGTTAGTGGTGATGTGGAATTACATGGGCTGGGAAGGCACCTCAACAGTAGCTGGAGAAATGAAAAACCCCAGACGCGATTATCCTTTGAGCTTAGCAATTGCGATGCCTTTAATTGTAGCAGTTTATTTTATTCCGACTTTTTGTGCACTAATGCTAGTAGGCACAGAAGGCATTGAATGGACAGCCGGTGCATGGGCGATTATTGCCGGTAAAGTGGGTGGTGTATGGCTAGGATATGCAATGGGGTTTGCTGGTTTAGTATCTGCGATTGGCCTATTCATGGGGCGCTTAATGGTGGGTAGTCGTATTCCCTTCGTGATGGGTCGGGATGGATTTTTACCTAATTTTATTCAAAAGCAGAACTTACATGGTGCACCTTGGGTGTCTTTAGCTATTTGCGCGACTATTTATTCAGTGATCGCTGTGGTATTTGATGATTTCGCTTTACTGGCTTCGTTTGTCGTGTTTTTTTATGGCGGAGTCCTAACCCTTGAATTTGCTGCTTTGTTTATCTTGCGTCTTAAGCAGCCTGAGTTAGAACGTCCTTTTAAAATTCCCGGCGGCTGGCCTGTATTAATTTTATTATTAGTCTTACCTTTATCAGTGTTAGCCATCGCTATTTATAGCCAAATAGCGGATTCTGACTCTCTGAATAGCGTCATGGTGGCCGTCGTGCTAATGGTCTCAGCGCCACTGTTGTACCCCGTGGCTGCTTGGTGGAAACGTAAAAATAATATTCCTGATGCTGATGCGCTTGACGATTAACTTATGCATAGGTGAAAACTGATGACCAATAATTACGACTATGGGCGTCCTGAAAATTGGGATGACCCCTTAGTAATGCCAGAGATCCCTGATACCTTAGAGCGTATCTTGGTAGCCGTCGATGGCTCCTATCAATCTGAACGAGCCATCGCTCAAGCGGCTTTTTTAGCACAATTTACTCAAGCCGAAGTGATTGTGGTCGTGGCTTATAATCCGATTACTAAGTTACGCCGGCGCGGCTTGTTACCTAATGAAGAAATCGTTGAAGCCATGCGTTTGGATGCTCATGAACTCGCCAGCGAAGCGACCGCTTTATTGGCTGCCAAAAAGGTCAATGTACGTGCCATTGCTGCGCGTGGCGATCCGGCGGAAGCTATTGTCACTTTAGCGGAAGATGAGAAAGTTTCATTGATTATTATGGGTCATCGTGGCTTAGGCAATATGAAACGCTTTCTTTTAGGCTCAGTAACCGAGCGCGTACTACAAACTTCCTCTATTCCTGTCTTAATCCAGCCCTAGGAGTCACTATGATTACAAGGCGAAACTTTCTTCGTCTCTCCATGCTGGCGACAGTAAGCTCAATGATGGCAGCTTGTGGTAGCAAGCAAGAGGATGCACGTCTCTCCTTCCTCAACTGGCAGGACTATATTGGTACTGACACGATTCGCGACTTTGAAAAAAGTACTGGGGTTAAAGTCACTTATCAGAACTATTCCTCTAATGATCAATTGATTTGGATGCTCGGCCAAGCTAGCTCCCAACGGATTACGGTAGCAGGCTATGATTTATGTGTACCTTCAGAACATGCCATGTTAGCCCTACGCCGTATTGGTTTAATCAAAGATTTTAGTGCAGGTGGAATTCACGGCATTGAGAACCTAACGCCTGCTTTACAAAAGCGCACGAGTGATCCAACTAATGCGTTCTCAATACCTTGGGCTCTAGGCACTACGGGCATCGCTTGGGACAGTCGGGTTCTCGGTGAAACACCCGATTGGGCTATCTTCTTAGATCCCAAATTAGCCGGCAAAATGAGCCTACTCGATGAATCAGTCGACGGGATTATGATTGGTTTATTAGCCTCACAATTACCACCGACTGCTAGTGACGCAGCTAGTTTACAAACTGCTGTCACCACGCTGAAAAAAATGCGCCAGCAGACCCGTTTGAACTCTAGTACGTATTTGCGTGATTTAGTGAGTGGTCAATTGTCAGTAGCCATGGCTTACTCTAATGATTTCGTGATCGCGAGCAAACTCAATCCAAATTTAAAATTCGTGATCCCTCAATCGGGTGGCTTGCAGTGGACGGATTGCATGGTTATCCCCACTAAAGCACCTAGACCTAAGCGGGCGGAAGAATTTATAAATTTCGTGCTACAGCCAGACATTTCTGCTGGTATTTCCAATACGGCGAATGTGAATACTGGTAATGCAGCAGCGTATAATTTGATTGCCCCTGAAGTACGCAATAACCCAGCTATTTTCCCGGATGCAACCGCAATGGCACGCGCCCATCCCTTAGCACTGCACGATGATGCAGCGCTTAGACGTGTTAATGAAGCATGGCAACAGGTTAAAAATGCGTGAGTGGCTGTATGAATGGCTTACTAAACAATGAGTAGCCATTCACCACCATCGCTGGAGAGTGATTTAGCTAAAAAATGACTAACTTACGCCCAATCATACCCACCATCCTCAGCCAATTTCTCACACAAAGCCTCTAAAGCAGCTAAAAATTTGCTCTCATCATCGGGAATAATCTCGAAGCTAGTGAAGGAGAGGTAAGTCCCATCCTCGTCTTCCTCCTCTTCCCATTCGTATGCGTAATACTCACTATCTTGGCTATGTTTAGCACAGAGCTTGTCGATTTTTTCGACGACTTGTTCGCTGTTTTCAGTGTAAATGTAGAAATCAGTTAAGGTTAAAGTTTCAGCTTCTGACTCCACCTCTTCCGAGTCGTCTGTACGATCATCTACACCTTCAACTGAATAGTCATAATCCTCATCCTCCGCCCACTCAGCGCAAAGCTCATCTAAGGCTTCAAGAAAGCCTTCTGGATCGTCGAGGGTGATATCGAAATTACTCATCTCAGCATAAGTCGTACCATCTTCTTCCGTTTCTTCATAATCGAAATAGTATTCTTCATCAGTGGCGTATTCAGCACACAACTCGTCTAGCGCAGTAGCCAAGCCCTCAACATCATCGGTAGCTACATAAAAATCGAAAAGCTGAATCGAGCCTTCTTCTGCAAAATAGGAGCTATCATCATCGGATTCGATCTCTTGGCTAAAATCCAAATCCTCGACTGATTTCACTACCCAGCTATCATGTCCATTCAGCTCAGAATGAATCACATATTTATAAGGAATATAGCAATAACCGCGATCACCCCATTCTGTACCCCATGAGTTGCGTACAATAAAGAGCTGATCTTTTTCTAAATAGCCGACACACAACATCGCATGCCAGCCATGCTCTTCTCGTTCTTGCTCATCCTTTTTCGGTAGCGGCACGCGTCCTTTACTTTCAGTAGCATGATCAAAAGAGGTAAAGGTATTCAAGCAAAATGCAATCGGATAGCCTTCCGCCAGTGTGCTTTTCCACAAAGCCAAATCCGTCTCTACATACTCTGCTTCAGCAATTTTGAAATGCGCACCGTGGGTATAAGCTTCTTCAGGAGGCTCTGCATTGATGGAGTCTTCTTCATTTGGCCATAAGTCTTCGCGGCAAGCACCGTACTTTTTCAAAGCTTCAATCGCATCCAACATAGTCGTACCGTCGTCATCTTCCTGAGAATCAGATTCAGCACGCGCATTGTAATAAATGAACAAACGGCTCACATCAGTCGCCTTGCCCAAATTACGTTTGGCTAAATACTCATAAGCACCAGCACAGGTATTAGCCACGCAGCTCATCCCCACTTGCTCTTCGACTTTGGTCAAAAAGGGACGTAAATCGACTTTTGGAGGTAAGGGTTTAGCAGCAGCTCGCCCTACCTTACGACGCTTAGCATTGGCTGGTACAGCGCCTACCTTGCACCCACCTAACAGAGAATGACGCACTGACATATGCCCCCATATCTAGCTTAGAAGATAAAACTTAGCCTTTTTATTAAGCTAGTGCTTAGACCGGGACGCTTGCTCGACTCACCCGACACAGCATTAACCGGCTACCGATCGCTGCTGCTAAAATCAAGCCAATCTGCATGGTATTCGAGCCAGGCAACCAAGGAATTATTAAAATCAATGCAGCCGCGAGTGGATAAACCCATGCACCCCGTGCGTGGCTCACTCGTTTATGAATCAGCCATAGCATCATTAAGAATAGTGCTACAGGAAGTGCTAAAGCATAACCAACTATCAAAATAGGACTATGCGAAGTACCCGTATGAAAATCAACCTGAGCGGCTAAACCCGCCCCCACTGCTGCTGCCGCAGCAAAAATAAAATAATGCCCGTAGCCCCAATAAAAAGCCGTTTTGTAATCTCTTAAATGGTCACCCACCTCATCTTCAAAATAAATCCACCACATACAAAAAACGATCAATAAAGCACCTATGCAAAATAGCAGTAAATTTGTCGTCATAGACTCTGCTGTAGCAACTTTTTGCACAGCAATAACTGCAGCTAAAATCGACTCACCCAACACGATAATAGTAAATAAACCGTAACGCTCAGCAATATGATGCGGATGCCACGGCGTCATCCCAGCTTTTTCAGCCCACATTGGTACGGTAAACTCAGCTAGAATCATAATAAAGAAAGGATAAACGCCCCAGCTTTGGGGTAAAAAGAGTAGACCTACCCAGCCTAGTTGCACGATAGTTATACCTAAGGCATAACGGCGGGCGGTTTGTCGCCATTGTGGCGCTTGTTGGGCAGCGCGTAACCATTGGCTAATAGAAGCAATCCGCATAACCACATAGCCCATTGTCAAAATAGCCCAATGCCCTTCAAACGCATTTGGAACACCTGCGGCAATAATCAGAGCACCCGCCATTTGCACAAAAACCACTAAGCGATAAGGTACATCATCCGTATCAAAGGCTGAGGCGAACCAAGTGAAATTCATCCAAGCCCACCAAATGGCAATAAACACCATGAGGTAAGCCAAGACGCCATGTCCCAAATGGTTTTCAGTGATTGCGTGATGCAACTCTGCAGCATTCAAAGCAATTGCCACTACAAAAATTAGATCGAAAAACAACTCTAAGGTAGTGGCTACCCGCTTATGCTCATGCGGTAAACGTCCACTCATCATTTTTAAGGCTTGATAAGGCTGATGCGGCTTAGGATTCATGTCGGTTAATTCAGACATAGCATGACTCAACAGAAAATAATTTGTTTATTAAAGAGCTAGACCTCTTAAAGACTAGCCCCATTTTTTAAATAGACCTAAGGCTAGAACGGCAGGCAAAGCATAGTTCAAAACTAAAAACCCTAGCTCAGTTGCCAAGGAATAGCCATGACTTAAACCCACCGTTAAGTGCCAAATACAATAAGCTAACCACAGGCCCCAGAAACCATACAAGGCATAACGCAAACCCTGTGACTTGCCCAGCAAATAACCTGATCCAGCTAAAACGGCTAAGCTGATAAAACCAATCAACAAAGTTTGAATGGTAGGTGACATCAATCCCTCCTTGTAATAATTATCCCTAAAGTAAGCTGAGCTAAGCCTTGGTTGCTGAGTCTACTGAACTAAACGAAACTTACAACTAGCTCACATCCAACTTAAAAACATTATTTTGATGCACCATCGGATCATACAATAGACGCCTTTCCAAATTTATTAGTGTTTTCTGCCGCGATTTTTATCTAACTGACATCAAGTTGTCAGTAGCACTGTCCTAAACTCATTTCTTTTTCCTGCGAGCAAAATCATGCGTTATTGGATAGGTGTGGCTTCAAAAAATCATGTGGAGCGTGGGGTGAAAGGCGGATTTTGTCAGCTATGTCATGGCAAAGCTCAGCCTTTAAGACGCATGCAACAAGGCGATTGGATTATTTATTATTCGCCTAAACAGGAATTTGAAAGCAATAGTCCTTGCCAGCAATTTACCGCCATTGGTGAAGTGCTAGGAGCAGAAGTATATGAATTTGCAATGTCCCCCAGCTTTATTCCCTTTCGGCGCGATATTCAATTTATACCTGATGCTAAGCCCACAGCAATTCGACCATTAATTCAAGACCTTAATTTTATTAAAGATAAAAGCAAATGGGGCTATACGTTTCGCTATGGGCATTTAGAAATTTCAGAGAGTGATTTTCAGTTAATTGCCGAGCACATGCTTGGTTATATTCCTCAATCGCAAACTCTGCGCCTTGAACAACAGCTTGCAAGTGGCAAAAGTGACTTGGCAATATTCCCATGCTAGTTAAGCCAAAAATTCAGAAGACTCATCTATACTCGGTTTTCTCAGTCTAACTATAAGGGAGAAAACCATGCCCATTCTTGCGATTTTAGTCATTTTAATCCAAATAGGTTTTGCGATTCATGTGGTGCGCACAGGCCGTGAAACTTTTTGGATTTATATTATTGCGTTTTTACCCTTATTGGGTTGCGCAGTTTATTTCTTTACCCAAGTGTTGCCTGACATGGGCAATAGCCGCACTGTACGCCGCGCCAGTAATCAATTACTCAAAGCGCTTGATCCTGAACGCGAATTACGCAAACGCAAAGATGAATTAGATTTAGCAGATACCATCGAAAATCGCATCAAATTGGCTGATGAATGTATTGAAGCGGGCTTTTTCACTGATGCGATTCCGCTTTTGGAACGCTGTATTCGCAATGGGCATGATGAGCCAGATATTTATTTAAAACTAGCTCAGGCGCAATTTGGAGCTAATCAGCCACAGGCGACGGTGGCAACCTTGGATGAGTTAATCACCAAACATCCACAGTTTCGCTCTCACGATGGGCATTTACTCTACGCACGCGCCTTAGAAGCAGCTGGTAATCCGGTGCGTGCTTTGGAAGAGTATCAAGCCTTAGTCACCACGTTTCCGGGTGAAGAAGCGCGTTGGCGATATGCACAATTATTGCAGCAACAAGGCCAAACTCATCAAGCGCGGCAATTGTTAGAGGAAATGCAACTCCGTGCGCGGCGCTCACCCAAATACTATCGTCAGAAAGAAAGCGAGTGGATCAAACAAGCCGAGAGCTTTTTAAAGGCTGAACAACAGACTTAAGGCTAAAAGCCAAACTTGAATAGGCTGGTTGCTTACAGCCTATTTCAAAGAAATCAATGCAGCCATAAAGCGAACAATACCCAAAGCCACATCACTAATAAAATCACAAAGCTCACCAGAAATACATTACGGCGCTTTAAAAGTTTATTAGAGCCTAAATGAACATAAGTATGGGCTGCGCGCGCTGCTACATACGCCCAAGCCAGAAAAACTAAGCCTATACTGGCAGTTTGGGTGACAAAGGCTAATATCAGCACCACATAAAACAAGACTGGCATTTCAAACAAGTTTTCATAGTGTTGCTCCGCTTGTTTGGCATAGACCGGCACCTCACCTTGATTAAGCTTAAAATACGCAGGCTTTAGCTCGTTAGCTTTGTAAGCTTTGATGCGCACCATCAAAAGCCAAATCGCAACACCCATTGTGAGCAAAGCCATTGCAAAGGCGGGATACAGAATAGCAAACGATTGCATGCTTATTTTCCTTGGATTAAAGGCGCTATCCTAATACGATACAAAATATGATCAACAACATATTTTGCCAGTATGCCTTATCCTGCCACGCATAAACCGCAAACCCGCGAACGTATCCTCAACAGTGCTGCCCAATTATTTACTAAGAATGGTTACGAGGGCGTGTCGATTGATCAAGTGATGGCGGAGGCGGGTCTGACCCGTGGTGCGTTTTATAGTCACTTCGCGGATAAAAGCAGTTTGTATGCTGCCGCGATTCAATATGCTTCCAAAGAGCGCTTTCGGTTTTATCGCGCGGAATTAACTGCGGGTGTTTCGATAGAGCGTCTGATCGAAGGCTATTTGCACCCCGATCATATAAAAGGTAGGGACATGCCCTGTGCTTTGGCTTTTTTAGTCAGTGATATTAGCCAACGTGAACAGCAAGTCAGAAGTACTTATACCGAAGTGTATAAAGGTCTATTACAAGGTTTAGAGCATTTAGGTACTGACGAAAAGCGTGAGCGTTTGGCTTGTATTGCTGCCTCCGTATTGATGATTGGTGGGGTCGCGATTGGACGTGCCTTGGATGATGAGCAAATCACTAGCGATTTATTGGAGGCGTGTCGGGCGGTGAGTTTGCAGCTTTTAGAACCGGATCAAACTTTATAATAGTTTAAACGCTCGCTGGTTCTTTCCATGACTGAGTACGCAGTTGGCGCATTAACATCATGCCTAGCATATTCAAATCACCCGAACGACTGGATAATATCACTACGCCCAGCTGCTGTTGTTGATCAAATGCCAGATAAGCAGCAAAGCCGCCAACTCGTCCATTGTGCCAAAGGATGTGCCGATTCCCGACCAATCGATCCAACGCATTGGCTTGCATCCACCCCAAACCTGTTTTACCGCTCATTTGCGGGGCATGTGTTTTTTGCAAACTCAAGGATAAATGAGTATTGCTAGCTAGATTAGCTTGAATAAAGCGTACTAAATCCTGAGCGTTTGAGTAAAAAGCACCGGCTCCGGCTAATACTGGAAAGGTCCACATTTGCGCCTGTTTACAACCTTTATCTGTGTAACCCTGCATGATCTGGCTAGGTGCTTCATGGTTTAAATCCATGCCGCTATGCTTCATTTGCAGGGGTTGAAAGATTTTTGCACTCACCAAATCGGCTAAACCTTGTCCAGAAGCTTGCTCCAAGATATGCCCTAATAAACCCATGCCATAATTTGAATACTCAAACTGCCCTGTTTTTTTAAGATCCACCGGATTTTGCAAATAAGCCCAAATATCGGCTAGCTCTAACTCCTTATAAGGATTATCCATGAGCTGCTGCTGGGCTACTTTGCTGCTTAGTTTTTGCATCAGTGCTTGGGGGACACTTGGAAAACCAGCCGTATGCGTGGCTAATTGGCGCAAGGTAAGGTGTTTCACCGGAGACGCTAAGGGAAGGTGTTTGCCTAAATGCTGGTCTAGGGTGTCATCTAGGCTTAATACGCCTTCATCACATAAAATCTGTAAGGTACTGGCGGTGAATAATTTGCTGACGGAACCGATTTGAAACAGGCTATCAGCCGTGGGAGCAACGGGGTTATCGGGATGAATAGAACCAAGCCCTTTGAACAAGGTTTTGCCCTCTTTATAAACCCCGACTACTAAGCCTCCACACTCAAAATGGCGAGTCGCTTTTTGTACTTCACGCTCAATAGCAGCGGCTAAATCCCCTTGATCGCTGGTATGTTGCAAACGATAGCCTAAGTAAACAACACCGATTACTAAGGCAAAAATTATCCCTAAAACGAAAACCATGTGTGCGCTCTCCTAAATTGCTATCAAGCGCTTACTTTGAGTTTGTGTCACGCTCAAACACCAAAATATCCCCCGGCTGACAATCCAAGACCTCGCAAATTTTCTCCAAGGTCTCAAAGCGCATCCCCTTAACTTTGCCCGATTTGAGCAAGGACACATTCTGCTCAGTAATACCAATGCGTTCGGCTAACTCTTTCGAGCGCATTTTGCGCTTTGCAAGCATCACATCCAGATTAACTATAATTGGCATAAGCTTCACACAATCTGGCGGTTTTCTTCGGCAATCACCGCCGCTTGCTTTAAGGCTAAACCCAGCATCATCAACAGTACGCCAATTAAGACCACCACTAAATCCGTGGAGATAAAGGTGATTTTAAGCAACTGCTCCCCTTTTGGATTATCCAAAGTGATGATGAGGACTAATAGTGTGCGTAGGAGAGGACTCAGTACACCAAAAAGCACTAAGGTTTTGCCGAAACGCTGCACATACTGACCGATGGCGGGGTGCAAATAATCACCCGCAGCAAAGAGCCGAAATACCTTAGCCATAGCCCACAATCCCACTGCTAAGACGCTCAGTTGCAAGGTAGAAATCAGCCAGCCACCCAGCAAAGCGCGAGTACTTAAAGTGATAGTTTCGTGAGTTAAAGCAGTAATCGTGCGCGCTATCAGCTCCGCCGACTCTGGAATAAACCACCCTAGCATATTCGCTAGCAAACAAACCACGGCCAAAGCTTGCGTGATGAAAGCAAGGCAACGCGCCATGCTTGGGTTAAAGCTAGTCATAATGGCTCCGGAAATTAAATTTGCATTTTAAAATATTATTGTATTACGATAATTTTTGCAAATCTAACAGGATGAAATGATGGCTACGCGAAACAAGATTATGATCTCTCCGAAACTCATGATATTACTCAGCGCACTGCTACTCAGTGCCTGTACCGCTATCCCCGTAAAAACCATGTACAAGCTAGCCACCACTGATCCTATGCAGGTCGATCCGCAAGTGATACGCACCGCAGCGCGTATGCCGAATTGGCTTAAGCCACAGCCTAATGGCGCTAAATTGTTTTTAAGTATGCAAGTTGAGAATGCGCCTAAGCCTATTAAAGAAACCTTTATTTTACAGGCGATCCCTGTTTCGCTAGCACAGAAAGAACTGTCTGCGGAAACCAAGCAAGGCTTTGACCTCTATGCGTATCGCATCAATCCTGATGATTTACCTAGGGTCCAAGCCTTCCGTGAATCCTTCAAAGCCAAAAAATCCGCAGGAGTTAAGGTGAAAGGCTCGATTGAAGCTAGTGTTGATGCCTGTCATCAAGGCGAATTGCTTGAAGGGCCTATCCTACTGAGTAACTACTTACGCTTAGACAATGAAACGGGTTATATGCCGGTGTTAAAGGATTATGATCTGCGCGAAAAAGTAGACCAAAAAGGGCTTGAGAAATTCTTGCCGCCTTGCTGAAGTCGCGTTGCCGCACTTTTTAGTGACTAATTTCGCTTATACTAGCAAGCATAGGCATTCATTAAGGAAGTTATCATGACACAGGCCATTAGACACGATTCACTAACTTTGGATGAATATCTGGCAGGTGAGCAAGATAGCGTGTTGCGCTATGAATATGTCGATGGGCAGGTTTATGCGATGGCGGGTGGTAGTGAATTGCACAATACCATTGCAGCCACCTTACACGGCTTGATCGAAAATGCGCTACCTGATGAATGCCGCTCGTGGCAATCAGATATGAAAGTCGTCGGTAAACAACAGGATAAACAATTTGCTTATTATCCCGACATTATGGCGTCCTGTGCCGCTAATGAAGGGGATAATCCTTATATTCGTGATAATCCCTGCCTAATTGTCGAGGTACTGTCGCCTTCCACGCAGCGCACTGATTTAAAAGAAAAGTACGATAACTATATTACCATTGCGAGCCTGCTGGAGTATGTGGTGGTTTCTCAAGATACGCCTTACTTACGCATTTTTCGGCGCCGGACTAACTGGCAGGTTGAAGCGTTTTATGCAGACGACATGTTGACGTTTGAATCCATTGGTCTAACAACCACAGTCAAACATATTTATCGGCGCGTTAAAAAAGAAGTGGGTTTAGTCGTTTGATCCCTTTACCACAACGAGAAAACTACGCTTATCACTCGCGCTATTGTGAAGAAAATATCTGGCTTCTATGTCAGCAAGCGGAATTTGCTGACAGCAAGGTGATTTTCATGGCAGCGCAGGCTGACTGTTTTCCCATGTTGTGCCAACGCGCGGCAGAAGCGAGCGATGAACCCTTATTTTGGGATTATCATGTAGTACTGCTCTGGCATGGCGCTGAGCAGCCCTATTTACTTGATTTCGATACCACTTTAGCCTTTTGCACGCCGCTATCCGAGTATTTTACCGCTTCGTTTTATCCTGAACATTTAGTCAAACCGAACTATCGACCGCTGTTTAGAGTGATACCTAGCGCGTTTTATCGTCAGTATTTTTTAAGTGATCGTCGGCATATGCAAACTAAACGCGGCTGGCATGCGCCACCACCACCTTGGCCGCCGATTAGCGCAACGCAAAGCAATCTGCCAAAATTTATTGATATGGCTGATCATGAATACGGACGAGTGCTGACAGCGACTCAGCTATTACAGGCCTATACCAAACCGCAAAATAAGGAAAATGTCGCATGAGTTTTGAGCTGGATCATATTTTTATAGCGACCACGGCTAATGCGCCAGAAGCTGATTTATTAAAAGCCTTGGGTTTGACTGAAGGCACGCCCAATCAACATCACGGTCAAGGGACGGCAAATCGGCGCTTTTTCTTTCAGAATGTGTTTATTGAATTGATCTATCTGGTGGATGCTGCTGAGGCGCAAACTCCAGTCGTTCAACCGACGCATTTGTATGAGCGTTTACAGCAGCAAGACATTGCTATTTCTCCGTTTGGGATTTGTTTTCGGCCTCAGTCCGGCACTAATGCCGATTTACCCTTTGCGTGTTGGGATTATCGCCCGCCTTATTTGCCAACGCATTTGAGCATTCCAATGGCGCAAGCTAATCCGCTCACGGAACCTTTATGGTTTGTGTTACCGTTTGGAGTCGCACCTGCTTTAGCAGCTTTGGAGAAGCGCCAACCTTTAGAACATAAGTTAGGCTTGCAACAAGTGACGGCAATACGTATTACCCAACCGACAGCACCCAACTCCGAGGTTGCACATTATGCGAATCAAGTTGCCGGTTTTACCATTCAACAAGGTGAAGCGCATTTATTGGAATTGAGTTTTGATCACCAACAGGCAGGCTTAAGCCACGATTTTAAACCTCACCTGCCCTTAGTACTGCATTGGTAGTTTAGGATTGAGCTGCCAGCTCTTGCTTAATTTGCTCCACGGTTTTACCACCAACTGCAATGCTATTCGCGGGTAGCTCACGAATGGTGACAAAAAACAGCTGCTTAGGAATGCCAGTAATTTCTACCGCCGTGTCGGTTAAGCGCTCAATTAATTGCGCTCTGACACTGTCACTCAAAGGGGCTGATTCAAAACTAATAATAGGCATAATGATTGACCTGAATGATTTTTGTTTAACTATTTGCTCTTAAAGCAAGACATAGCCATTTATAATTAATGGACTTATGCCTCGGCTCCTGTATTCAACCAATGATGACGCGCCTTGACTTCTGCACCCATGCGCTCAAATATTTTGCATAAACCATAGATAGTGCGATCAAAGAAAATAAAATCATTGGCGATTTTATTTAGAGTGGTGTTATGTGCGAGTTTATGCAGTACTTCGCGCCCACTACTGGTGTAAGTGTGGTGTTTACCAAAATCAAAACTAGCGGTTTGTAAAGGTAAGGAAACCCATTGTGCAAAGGGTCTTAATATCTCAGCGTACCAGTCTTCCGACATAGGTTTATGTTCCATGCCCAACATGCGATAAGCCGCTAAAATCCGTTCTCGGTCATCTGCTATAAAAGCTTGCAATAGCTCCGGCAGAATATGGATAAACTCAGGTGAGAACTGTTTGGTGCAACCAAAATCAAGCAGCGTCACCGAACCATCCTCATGGAATAAATAATTACCCGGATTCGGATCAGCATGTAAGCGCTTTAAATGCCGCACGGAATACACCATCGTGTCATACAGGTTTTGTGCAGCACGATTACGAACCGCTTGAGCAGGATTCGTTGCGAGCCAAGTTTCTAAATGCTGTCCTGTCATCAATTCCGTGGTGATTAGCCGTGTCCCTGAAAACTCCGCATAAACCTTAGGCACATGGACATTCACCACTTGCAAATGCTCAGCAAACCATTGCGTACTAGCCGCTTCATGCTGGTAATCGACCTCCTCTTTCAAACGTGCGTGAATCTCTTCCAAAGACTGCAACACCATCTGCGAATTGGGCAAATTCGGGGCTAAGCTACGCATCAGTTTCATATCGTTATCCATCGCCACATGAATGCCCGGATATTGAATTTTCACCGCGACTTTTGTGCCATCTTGCAGCGTGGCATGATGCACTTGCCCTAAACTTGCTGCGGCAAAGGCTTGATCATTGAAGCTGGCAAACAGATATTCCGGTGGCTGGCCTAATTGCTCTTGAATGACTTTGCGCACCAAGACGCGGTTCAAAGGAGGTACTTGATGAAAGGATTTCTCCAACTCTTTACGATAACGCTCGGGCAAAATCTCCGTTTCCATACCTAACATTTGCGCCGCTTTTAAGGCTGTACCACGCAATTGGGTCAAAGCTTTGAAAACCATTTCGGCGTTTTTATCATCGATGTCTTGCTTGTCTGCCTGCTGGCGCTCTGCTGACATAAACGGACGTTTCACTTTATGCTGCACTTCGCGCAAACCGACTTTAAACGCGGTAGAACCCACAATACCGGCGCGCGTCCATTTACCTTCAGGCAATGACTGTTCCATCATTTACCCTCCATAAAGCGGCGTTTGCTAGTAGCTAACTCAGGTGAATGCGCCATGCTTTTTAGTAAATCGGTATGCGCCATAATATGGGTGCGGAATAGAAAGGAGATTAAATCCAAAGACTTACCAACTAAGCCCGTTTGTAGAATATTGGCGATTAATTCCATACTACGATCAATCACTTGTGTGGTATTAGCAAACCCATCTGAGCTGTCCTTTAGCCAATAGGCCATAATGCCATTGGCATAATCCCAAAACAGGCGTGGTAATAATTCACGATAGGGTTGCTCGGGAATCTCGCCCGCTTCAATCGCTGCATCAAGCATATCCACTACCATCGTGGTGAATAAACGCTTGGTTTCTTCAATATGCGTAAAGCCGAGCATAGGTGCGCCAAGACTAAGTTCAAACACTTGCTGCAAAAACTCCCGCGCCGGTAGCCATAAGCGCAAATTAGTTTCCACCAGTTGCTGCAATTGTTCTTGCAAAGTGTATTCATGGAAATTACTGATTTCCTTGAGTTCTCGCATCACTTGCTGCTGTACATACTCGCAATAGCCATACAGCAGTTTTTCCTTAGTCGGGAAATAGTTATAGATAGTGGCATCACCGACTTTGGCCTCTTTGGCAATCTCGCGCATGGTGGCATTTTTGAAGCCACGAATCGTAATCACATCCACCGCCGCGGCGAGAATGCGCACCTTAGTGAGTTGCTTATCTTGCTCGTTGATCTTCATCATGATCACTTAAATTGAAAATACACTATAATAATTCCACTTATTTTTTATATTTACAATAGTAATTTCATTTTATGCGATAAGCGAGTGATTTTAACCCCTCCCGGCCTCCCCTTGTCAGGGGAGGAGTAACGCAGTCATTGGGCGGATGAAGTCGCGGGCTTCGGAAAGAGTTGTTAGATTGGGTTGATGAAAACTTGTCTTTATCAACCCTATAACCCGCAGTTAGTCGCACTAGCACGGATTAATCGGAAAAACCCAACTGCCGCAGAAGCTAAAATGTGGGAGCTAATTTTGCGTCAACGCCAATTAGCCGGTTTTAAGTTTCTACGCCAGAAACCACTTGCGGGCTATATCGTCGACTTTTACTGTGCTGCTTTGCAGTTAGTGATTGAAATTGATGGCGATAGCCACGCCGATAAGTCTGAATATGATGCAGAACGTACTCGTGTACTTAATGCACTGGGCTTGACGGTGATTCGTTATACCAATGAAGAGGTGCTGATGAATCCGCAAGGGGTTTATGAGCATTTGCTTGAGCAAGTAACCCATCCCCAACCCTTGTCAGGGAAGGGAGCTAGAAATTAAATAGGAAATCACTCCTCCACTTACAAGGGGAGGTCGGGAGGGGTTAATCTTCCTATCAGCACACAATGATTACTGAAAGCAACCCATCCCCAACCCTTCCCTTGTCAGGGAAGGGGGCTAGAAATTAGTTAAGAAATCACTCCTCCCCTGACAAGGGGAGGCAGGGAGGGGTTAATCTTCCAACCACCACGCAATGATTACTGAAAACAACCCATCCCAGCCCTTCCCTTATCAGGGAAAGGAGTTAAGAAGTTGGGAGAAGTTACCCACTCCGCCACAGCGTCTCCCCCTTCACACCCACTACCCAAAACTGATGCGCTTCATTTAAGGTAGGCAATTGGTAAGACGCCAGTTGGCGATCCAATACCGAATCTGGTACGACATGTTCCCGCGCTCGATTATTTTTACGCAGCTCCGCTTCTGGCAAGAGGAACACCACCAAAGTAACCAAGGCATGATAATCACGCCCTAAGTCTGCAACCATGCTGCGAAAGTCTTTACGCACATTGGTCGCATCCCAAATCACGCCGCGCTTCTCACGTAAGGCAGCTTTTAATTGCTCTTTCGCTTGTTGGCGAATTTCACCGCTATGTTCTTGACTCGCGCGATCACCATTCCATTGCTCGCGCAATTCATCCAGCGAAATGCGTTCATACTTCGGATAATGCTGCTGCAACCATGTCGATTTACCCGAACCACTCACGCCACAGGTAATCATCAAATGCGCATAGTGTTCACGCTGCGCATAAGTGGTACTCAAAGCTTCAGCGGCTTGCATAATCTTGCCACTTTCCAATTCTGCTAGTGCATAAGCTTGAACATAGGCTTGGGCTGGCGCTGATAAGCTGGCTAATTGTGGACGAATCTCTGCCAAGGGATCGCTAGCTTGCCAGACTTCATAGTGTTGGCAGAGCTGTTTAAACTCTTCCAAAATCAGCAAATCCAAGGCTTTATCCACCGTAATCCGGCCTTGAATATCGGCACGCTCTAGCCAGTACAACAACTCCATATTCGCTTGACGCGCTAGGCTCAAAAACGCCGCTTTGGAAGCAGAATGCTTTAACACCAACAGGCGTGGCATTTGATGCTCACCAACCAGATTTAGCACTGTCCAAATCACATCAAACGGCAAATTCCAAGCCAGCATTTTAAAGGCTAAATACGAACGCCCCGCTGCTTCATGCCCTGCTGAACCAATGCGCATCCGCCCCTCTTTTTCATAGGTTTTGGTACAAATTGGCTTGGCAAGATCATGCAAACACGCTCCCAAAATTAGCGCTTGGCGTTGTGCACCTTGAATATGCTGTGCTTCGGTTTTCAAGATTTCATACAACTCATCCAACACCATACCGGTATGAATATGCACATCCCCTTCTGCATGCCATTCAGCATCTTGCGGTGTGTCTTTAAAGCGCAGCAACAGCGGCAAATGCTCGCCTAACTGAGTCACACATTCATCAAAACTTGGCGTAGCATCGTCGGCAAGGTGAGCTAACCATGCATTTAAAGCTTTCATTAAACGCCCTCCTTTAAGCCATTGGGAATAATCTCAGCAAACATCCAATGCTCGCTGGTTTGTACATGCTTAGCGCGCACCCATTTGGCGACATTATGCCGAAACTCATCATAGTGAAACGCGCAAGTAGTACGCACTACATAGCCTTCACTGGTTTGAGTATCGACTTGAATAGCACGAATCGCCGTCTCATCCCAAATGCCTTGATACAAAACCGGCGGCGTGTGAATCCCCCAGAGCGCAAACCATTCCAAAGTTTCCGCCCAACTCAAGCAAAGATTCTGCTCATTCCAAATCGAGAAGCCATAAAAATAGCTCTCCAGATTTTGATAAATGACGGAATGTTGCGCATAGAGATTTTCCCCACAGACGCGCCAGCCTTGTGGGATTTCATGCTGAAATTGACCGTACCATTGCTTGACCCAATCGCGCGAAGCATGATGGCGGCTGTCGATGGAACGAGCATGCATGCGATCCCGATAAATCGAGGTATTCTCGCCATCCATTTTTTCGGTGACCACCACCTCAAGCCCCACAAACGGCTCGATGCTAATAATACGAATATCGTCGCTGGCAACGCTGGCTGACCACGGCAAATGCGGCGTGCGCGGGTATTTATAAACTGACATAGCTTGTTTCCTAAACCATTAAAATCAACAGCACGAGCGAAACCGACTCAGGTTTTACTGAGTGAATGCAGGTGCAATTTGTAGAGTTTTGGTTTTAGGCATTACATGGCTATTAAGATATGGCTTGAAGATGGATCGATAGATTAAGTTTACTATGCTAATCAGATAGCGGAGAGGCTGGCAAGTTCCAACTGATAAGCTGCTTTTTAATGGGTTTTAAACTGTTAAGCGAGGTAAAGCTGATGTCGCATTCACTCCAAGGCAAACGTATTTTAGTTACCCAAGCGGCTGATTTTATGGGGCCTGCTATTTGTACCACGCTCACGCAACACGGCGCGGAAGTCATTGCTAATACCGATTCTTTAAGCGGCCTAGCAGACTTGAGCACCTTAATTCAAGCAGCGGGTGAGATTGATATTCTCATCGCTAATCTCGCCATTGCGGCGCCTAGCACCCCCGCTACTGAAGTGACTGAGGCGGAATGGCAGCAAGTTTTTGCAGCCTTAGTCGAACCGCTACCGCGATTGGTGAAGGCAGTAGTACCGCAGATGATCGCACGCGGTCGTGGCAAAATTATTGTGATGGGTAGCGCCTCAGCCTTACGTGGGATGCGCCGCGCTTCGACGTATAGTGCAGCGCGGGGAGCACAATTAGCCTATGTGCAAGCGCTAGGTGTGGAGCTTGCGCCGCACCATATTCAAGTGAATGCGATTGCGCAGAATTTTGTGAATAACCCCACTTACTTTCCAAGTGAAGTACAAGCCAACCCACGCTTCCAAGAACGTCTGAAACGCGAAGTCCCTTTAGGGCGTTTAGTGGCAGCCCAAGAAGATGCAGAGTTTGTAGCTTATCTGTGCAGTGAGGCTGCCAATTGCTTTGTCGGGCAAGTATTTCCGCTGTGTGGGGGATGGGTTACGCGTTAAGCTTGAACTTGGCGCTCCTGTTCCCGATAAAACAAATTCCACGTAGTAACTGACAGAGATATTCTTACTAGGTATTACTAATGAGGTAAAGCGATGGAAACCACTTCTTTTGTTAGCAAAGGTCAAGTGACAATTCCGCTGATGATCGCAAATTTGCTAAGCATGTTAAAAAATTGGGTCTTGCCCCACGGGTGATTATTCTGAAATAGATTGAGTAACTAACTGATATTGCTCTAATGGTATGGATTAAGGCTGTCACTTCATGCAAAAATAAAGTTCTACTTACAATTTGCATGAAAGCCTATGATTGAACGACACTTACTTCCCGTTCTTTTAAAACGTGCTACTCAATATCCTGTCCTTACCGTAACGGGACCACGCCAGTCTGGTAAAACCACCTTATGCCGTAGCGCTTTTGCAGCATTGCCCTATGCAAATTTAGAGCGGCCTGATACGCGGGAGTTTGCGCGCTCTGACCCACAAGCATTTCTCGCGCAGTTTGATGCCGCTGAAGGAGTAGTCATTGATGAAATTCAGCGCGTGCCAGAACTCTTATCGTGGATACAAGTGCGTGTTGACGAGCAACCCAAAATGGGGCGTTTTATCCTAACGGGCAGCCATCAGTTCGAGTTGAGTCAGCACATTGCACAATCATTAGCGGGGCGCACTACTTTATTAAAGTTATTGCCGCTTTCTATTGCCGAAGTTTTACCAACACTAGCCACTTATAACGTGGACGAGTTTCTGCGCAACGGCGGTTATCCACGCATTTACGAACATCAACTTGATCCAGCGATTGTGCTCGGTGATTATTTTGAAACCTATGTGCAACGTGATCTCCGCGAGCTAGTACAATTGCGCAATATTCAATTATTTGAGAAATTTGTGCGCCTGTGCGCGGGACGTGTTGGGCAATTGTTGAATGCGAGCAGCCTTGCCAATGATGTCGGTGTTTCTGCGCAAACGGTGCAAGAATGGCTTAGTTTATTGGAAGCATCCTACATTATTTTTCGTCTGCCACCGTGGTTCAACAATATCAGCAAACGTCTAATCAAATCGCCGAAATTGTATTTTTATGATGTGGGTTTAGCATCTTGGTTGATCGGCGTACAACGTACCGAACATCTGCCTACCCATCCTTTACGCGGCAACTTGTTTGAAAATCTGATGGTATTAGAAGTCCTGAAAAATTTGCACAATGCAGGCTTAAAACCACATCTCCATTTTTATCGTGACTCCTCTGGCTTAGAGGGCGATTTATTGGTTGAAAACGGCATCGGCCTACATTTAATGGAAATTAAAGCCGCGCAAACTATAGCCAGTGATGCTATGCGCAATTTAAATAAAGTAAGCCAGATTCTAGGCGAACAGGCTTTAGATAAAACGCTGATCTATGGTGGTGTAGAAGCTCAACGCCGCACGGATTTTGAAGCATTGCCTTATACGAAAGTGCGTGCATGGTGTGAGCGAAAAAAGTTAATTTAAGAGTTGCTCGCAGTACACCTGTTTTCGCTTAAAAGCCTAAGTTTTCCCTAGCCTAGTTATTGTCAGCGGCTATCCAACCCTCACAAGAGGGCGGATATATTAGCTGATTACTTTAAGTTTATTTCTATAAAACAAATTCCACGTATCAAACGGATAAATCTTGCCATTGGGTTCCACAAAATGCGTGCAAGAGCGCTTGATCGAGCCGATGTCAAAATCATATTTATCCATGAAAGACATTATTACAATACGGAATACATTGTCGTAAGTGAGGCCGCCATTGCTTTGAATCCGTGGCAAACAGCACAGTAAAGTTTCAAGTTTTTCAGTAGTTTGTTCACTACAAGCATCCAGTGAAAACAGTTTGAAAAAAGCGTCTTTTAGACCCGCACTTTTTTCAAAAGTAATCGTGTTATCCACGCCCTTTAATAACTCTTCACGCGGTAATAAACCTGTTACAGGAATAATCTGCCCATCCAAACGAATCCCATAACCAATCGAAATATTCTCAGGGTGACAAGGTAGCGGAATCATATCGGCATCACCAAACGGATTATCGGCTTCAATAATGCGCGTGCGAATTTCACTTAAAGTCATGCGATTGGACGGCTTGCCATCCTCATTGCGCCCTGCATCTTGCACCGGCTGAAAAGTAATGCCGCGCACACATTGCCACTGTTGGGCAAATTGAATAATTTCGCCGATCTCAGCATCATTCACGCCTTTGCGCACCACGCAAACTAAGGTGGTGGAAATATTATGCTGTTCTAATTTCTCCAAAGCTTGACGGCGAATATTGCGCATATCCTGACCACGAATATTCTGCAAAGCGTCTGCTTGGAGCGAATCGAATTGCAAATACACTTCAAAGCCTGGCTTAAGTGTCGCCAGTTCTTCTACTAAATGCGGATCACGCGCAATGCGAATCCCATTGGTATTCAGCATTAAATGGCGGATCGGGCTGGCTTTGAGGCGACGCAAAATCGTCATTAATTGCGGATGCAAGGTCGGCTCACCGCCAGAAACCTGCACTAAATCAGGCTGCTGTTCGCTGGCTAATAAAGTTTGCAGCATGATTTCAATCTGCTCTAGGCTGCGCGGATTGCCTTTGCCGGGAGCGGAGTTGGCAAAACACACCGGACAGTGCATATTACATTCATCAATAATTTCAAATAGCGCCAAACAGGAATGTTGCTCGTGATCAGGACACAAACCACAATCATGCGGACAACCACGCTCAATTTTAGTCTGAAAGGTTTCTGGCATATCCCCCGGTTTTAAGTACTCCTTGCAGCGCTTGAAATACTCAATATCCGTAGATACTAAGGTCTTTTGCACACCATGTTCGGTGCAGCGCTTTTGGTAATAAACCTTATCGTTTTGAAAGATGATTTTGGTCGGAACCACCGCTAAGCATTCTTCGCAAAGTGATTGGGTTTGCCCGTAGAAAATATAAGGACGCGCTTTCGTACTCAATGGAAATTTGCTCCTGATAAACCCATTAGCATCACTACACAGCTGCCTAACAAAATAAAATATAATAAGACACTACCACCCACTAACAACCACATCACTTTAGAAAACGGTTTATCAGGGGAGCGCAACCAGAGAATGGAAACGACCAAAATAGCCAGCTGAATCAAACACGGGATCAATAGAATGCCGCCCATGCTGCCGAGAGTCATCAGCAAACCGATTAATAGAGGGAGTGCAAAAATACCCCAGAGTATCCAAAAGAGGATTTTCTCATTTGAGCTACGTCGTGCTGGCGGCGTATTAATGGGAGGTGGTGTTAAATCGGACATGATTTTTCCTTGTTTTTATCAGCATGAAAACAGCATAGCCGATCATAAGCACACACACCAACTGAAACAGATTTAAACCAAAGACTAAGGTGCTATACGGTTTTAGAAACTCCCAGACAAAACGCTGCCCAGCATAAACTAAAACGAATACATAAAAGCCTTCCTGCTGCCAAAACTGAGCATGGCGCGGATAGCTGATGAGCAGTACCCCTAAAAAACCTAACATCGCGAAGGTTTCGTAAAGCTGTACAGGATGACGCTGAATCCCATCACCGAAATCCACACCCCAGGGTAAATCAGTAGCAATGCCATAAGTAAAATCGGGCAAGCCCGCTAAAAAGCAGCCAATACGCCCGACCGCAATCAGCACGATTAAACCGGGGACGAAATATAAACCTGTAGACTGGCGAATCCCTGCAAAATATTTAAAGATTTCGGCCGCAGCAATCGCGCCAAACACACCACCCAACATACTTTTTGCGACACCGGTTTGCCCCGCAAGATGCAGATTGAGCGTGCCGAATAAGAGACTACCGCCCACTAAACCGAATAACAGCACTAGTAGATAATAATGATGCTGTGAGTCTTGCGTAACTCCAGCAGGGCGAGCTAAAGCATATTTCCGCCGAAACCAAAGGCTCATTACTAAGCCACAGACTAAGGCTAGCACATCAAACAAGAGATGAATCAGCATGGCGATTTAAACACCGAAGCGGGGCCCGTAACTCATACTTTCAAAAATAAAACAGCCCCCAAACGCAATAAAAGGCACGGCTACCGCAGCTACTGCGACCCATAAGAGCAAGCTTGACATGGCTATATCCTTACGCACGAAATGGATCACTGTTTTGATGAGCAAAAAACCTTCTGCTAAAACAACTAGGCCATTCCAAGCAGCGATAACATTAGGATCGGTGGAAGTCGCTAGCGTAAAAAATCCAAATAGCAGCAACACCAATAAACCGACTAACCATAAGAGCCAAAATAGGATACTTAAACCGATAGGATAGTTATTTTCAGACATAGCAGTAGCTCGCAGCATAGAAAAAATCATCAGGGCACAGTTAACTCGCGCTTTTTAGTATATCACTTGCTTAGTAAGCAGCATGCGCCTGCATGAAATCTCCTGAAGATTTCCATGTATTTGCTATTTAGGTTTAGGTATTTTTCAGCAATTTCATCAATAGGCCTTTGAGTTGATCGCCTTCAGCAGGCGTTAACGGCTGCATAAACGCGCTGTTAACTTGCTCGACAATCGCGAAAAAGCTGGGCTGTAAAGCTCGGCCTGCCTCAGTTAAGCGAATGCGAAAACTACGTCGTGATTGCAAATCATTATGCCGTGCCAATAAACCTTTGGCTTCTAATACATCTAGATTACGTGTGATGGCATAGTCCGGCATATCCACACGCTTAGCGATAGCCGTTTGCGGAATATCATCGTTCTCCAACAGGGTCATCAGAATCGCAAATTGGCCTTGGGTTAAGCCTAAATTTTCTAAGGCCTGTTTCATTAAACGATTGACTTGCACAGCCGCCGCATTGACCCACCAACCTAAACTGTTAGTGCGTACTGCCGTGGTTTGCTCATCCTGATCACTGATTTTATTCATGATTTTGATTATCAGTGAGCCTGCAGATTTATGCAATTTTTGCATAAGCAATTATAGCATTTGCAACAATTTAGCCATTCCGCTATGCTTATGACTACTTTGTCCTAGTGCTAGGGCAAGTCACCACGATTTAGAATCAAGGAAACTATCAATGAGTACCCCAAAAAAAGTGATTATGATTGGCTGGCATCCTGATGCCTTGGACTATTCCAAATGGCCTGACTTAACTCCAGCCAAATTATATGCAGTGTTAGAAGCTGATCGGGATCGCTTGAAAGCCTTGGGTTATGACGCAGAGCTTTGCTATATCCACAGCGAAGCTTCGGCACAAGCGGATACGGCTCAAGCCTTAGCAACTAAGCCGGATTGCGTAAGCATCGGAGCAGGCGTGCGCACCGACCCTGATCATTTTTTATTGTTTGAGAAGCTGGTTAATGTCGTGCACCAAGCTGCCCCACAAGCTGCTATCTGCTTTAATACCAATGCGCATGACTTAGCGGATGCGGTAAGACGTTGGGTTTAAATAGATCGTTACGAAGCTCTAGCTCTTAGGGCTTCGTCTGGCTCTGGCTAGCGATAATAGTTGCCATTAAGGACTTATAAGCTTGTAATTGCGGCTCAGATAAGCAAGCAAAAAATGCTTCATCTGCAGTCTCAATGGCTACCACCGCTTGTTGAATCACTTGACTACCCTGCTCTGTAAAGCAAATATTAAAGGCACGGCTATCTTGCGCTGAATCTTCACGAGTCACTAAGCCCACTTCTTCCAATTTGCGAATCGCCTTAGACAAGGTCATTTTGTCGATTTTAGTATGGTCAACTAAATGCGCTTGGGTAGGCGCTTCCTGATGTTGCGCAAACCAAGCAAGCGAAGCCAGAATGGCATATTGAGTTTGGGTGATGCCAAACTCACTTAACACTTTCTGGAGCTGAGCTTGCCATAACGCGGTGATTTTCCATAATAGAAACCCCGCGCTATCATCGGCCTGCTCATATTTAAAAACCGCCTTAGGCAGCTCTGGCTTGGGCAATTAATTTCTCCGTTTGCGCTGGCAATCCTTGCACAATATCCTGAACCACTAATTTGCGCCACACCAAGGCTAATGGCCCTTCCAGCCTAATAGTAGTTTTAATTTCTAGTTGTTCACCGCGCTGAATCAATTCATGAGAATCATACATTTTCGCAAGGAAAAAGCGCGTCAAATCAACGAAAACACTCGTAGGCTTCACTTCAGTCAGCTCAATATTAATCGTAGGGCCGCCTTTAGGTCTAAAACGAAAGTGATTACCCGCTTTAAACTCCCCCTGCAACTCAGCCAACTCAATATCATCTTGCCAAGTATGCCATTGATTCACATCCGTCCATACTTTCCAAACCTGCTCTGCACTCAATCCATCTACTGTTGTACTGTAAGTTTGTGTCCACATAAAAAGCTCCAAGGCATCGTTAAAAACAAATAGTAAACTAGTTTACTAAATTTAACAATAGCAGTGTTTAAGTTTTTATTAGGCTGACTAGGCTGCCTTTTAGTTACTCCACAAAATCCTCACCACAACTCCAAACCTTCTGCACCACGCCTCCAAAATACCAGCTCAAACTTGATAGCCTAACCACACGGAGCACCTACTATGCACGTCAAACTCATTCTGCCTTCCTTACAAGAAGCGGGTTCTCCCGATTGGCGACCAATTAAATACTCATTATTCCCACCTTTAGGTTTAGCCACCTTAGCCGCGTATTTAGACCCTCATGACCAGATTGAATTGGTCGATCAGCATGTGGAAACCTTACATACCGACGACCGTCCTGATTTGGTGATTATTCAGGTCTACATCACCAGCGCTAAACGCGCTTATCAAATCGCCGATCAGTATCGTGCCAAAGGCTGTTATGTGTGTTTGGGTGGCCTGCATGTAACTTCCTTACCAGATGAAGCAGCACAACATGCCGACTCCATCTTTCTTGGCCCAGGCGAAGATACCTTTCCGCAATTTCTGGTGGATTTTCGTAAGCGCGAACCGAAAAAGCGCTATCAATCCACCTTACGCACCTTGGCAACTTTGCCACCAATTCGACGCGATCTGATTAAGCGCCAACACTATTTAGTACCCAACTCGATTGTGGTGAGTCGTGGCTGCCCTTATCACTGCAGCTTTTGTTATAAGGATGCCTTCTTTGAGCACGGGCGCTCGTTTTATACCCAAAAAGTCGATGCGGCTTTGGCGGAAATTGAGCGCTTACCCGGCAAGCATTTGTATTTTCTGGATGATCATTTATTAGGTGACCCGCGTTTTGCCAGCCAATTATTTAGCGGAATGCGTGGCATGGGGCGCTTGTTTCAAGGCGCATCCACCGTGAATGCGATTCTTAAAGGCAATCTGATTGAGCAAGCGGCTGAAGCAGGTCTGCGTAGTATTTTTATTGGTTTTGAATCCTTGGGGAAAGACAGTTTAAGTTTTTCCAATAAGTCGCAAAATCTGGGGCGTGATTATGTGGCGGCGATTCAGCGTTTGGATAGCCTTGGCATAAAGATCAATGGTAGCTTTGTGTTTGGTTTGGATGGCGATACGCCCGATGTATTCGCGCGTACAGTGGATTGGGCGGTGTCGCAAGGCTTGACCACCGCGACTTTCCATATCGCTACCCCTTATCCGGGTACTGAATATTACAAACAGATGCAAGCGCAAGGCCGACTTACTACGCAAGATTGGGATATATACGACACGCGCCATGTGGTATTTCAGCCTAAAGGTATGAGCGCTCAGCAACTCAAAGCAGGTTATGACTGGGCTTATAAAGCATTTTATAGCTGGGCGAATATCGCCAAAGCTAGTCAAAACCATGCTGCTTTCAATCAACACCTCCGCCATTTTGCCTATAGCGCGGGTTGGAAAAAAGCCGAGCCGATGTGGAATTTTATGATTCAACACAAGCTGCTAAGCCCGATGCGCCAAGTGCTGGAAACGGTTTTGGATGGACGCACCCCAGCCCCTAAATCAAGGAGCCGACATGCTTTGGAAAAAGTGCTTTGATGGCTTAGCCGTCACAGTCGGCTTAATTCTAATTGGCTGGGTTTTAATACTTATAGCTTTAAGCATTTGGATGCTAGATGGCCGCCCGATTCTATTCCGCCAACAACGCTTAGGCTTAAACAAACAGCCGTTTTCCATCTACAAATTCCGCACCATGCAGAATGAAGTGGTGACCAAAAGCGGCAAAGTTCTACGCCAAACAGGCTTAGATGAACTGGCACAAATTCTGAATATTATCAAAGGTGATATGAGTGTGGTTGGGCCGCGTCCACTCACGCAAGCGGATATTACTCGCCTTGGCTGGGATGATGCTTATCACGCCAAACGCTGGGCGATTAAACCGGGAATTACCGGCTTGGCCCAACTTTATGGTGGGCGTAGCGCTAAAGTTTCGTGGCAAATGGATAAGGTGTATCAGGCGCAAATGTCGTGGTGGCTGGATATGCGGGTGGTGCTGTGGTCGTTGGCGGTGAATGTGTTGGGGAAACGGCGGGTGCGGACTTGGCTGATGAGGCGCAAACTTCTCACTTAAGCATCATTACCAATTCGTAATTATATCCATTTGAATTAAGACATCTAAATTGCAGCATACTTCGTAGAAGTGTTAGCTCATCTAATAATTAGGTGGCTCTTAACTAACGGAGTCTGCGATGTTAAAGCGATTTTCTCAAACCTGCCGTTTACTATTAGTTAGTCTGATGCTTATCAGTACCTCTCTACTATCAGTCAGCGACCTGCAAGCAAAGGAACTAGAGGCTGCACCCGAATTTACCCACACCGCACCACAAGAATGGCTTAATAGTAAACCTCTAAAGCTCACTGATTTGCGCGGTAAGGTAGTGCTTTTGGATATCTGGACGTTTGACTGCTGGAACTGCTATCGCTCTTTTCCGTGGTTGAATGATTTGAGCGAACATTATGCTAAGCAAGGCTTACAGTTGATCGGCGTCCACTCCCCTGAATTCGCACACGAGCGCGATACAGCCGCTTTAGCCCAGAAACTCCGCGAATTTAACATCACTTCTCCACAAATGATCGACAATGATTTTAGTTATTGGAAAGCCTTGGGCAATAAATATTGGCCTGCCTTTTATCTAATTGATAAATATGGATTAGTGCAGGCGCAATATATTGGCGAGACTCATGCAGGCGATGCAAAGGCTAAAGAGATCGAGGCTAAAATAGTAGAATTACTAGCCGAATAAGTACTGGTATAGGGAAAATATATCTTCAAACTCTAACCTCTGTGAATTTAAGTTGATATCATTTATTAGTCATGTCTCATTAGATTTGAAAGTGATAACAGTGTCGGCATCGGGAAGGCTATTGGAATACCGCAGACCACAGAACCATGGAACAACAAGCGGTCAAGCAATAGGTATTCCATCGCTTCATCTGACAGCTTGAATTCGAACCATCAACTAAGTCGGGTACAGTCGGGCGTGATGTGAACCTCCACTGACAATGCCACAAAGTTGCCGTGGCAGTTCAATACCGTCAGCAGGTCACCCTTGCGATCGAGTCGCTGTTCACGCTCTTCGGCAGCAAACTGGCTGGTTTTGATGACGCTGTTCTGGTTCATGGGTACAGATCAATAAGGAGAAGTTGCCATTTTCTCATAGACAGCAGGAATGTATTGGCTTTTTAGAGGCTCCCTTAAGTTAATTCATCCAACAGCTTCTTTGAAATGTAGTAGCCATTCGCAGCCATTGCATCAATCACCTGTACCGCATTACTCAGCAGACCTTGCTGTTGTGCTAACCATAATACCCGCACTGTACCAACAAAGTTTAACTGCCGCTGCATGGCCTCACGTCTAGCAAGACGATCATCCATAATCAATAGCGCTTGCTCATAGTTTATGGCTAGCTGCATGGCTTCTTGCTCACCAGCACCTAAACACAAAGGAAAGTCTTCAGTGCTTGTTACTACTTCAACCTTGAGCCAACCTTGGTCTATAGCCTGCTCGATTAATACAGCTGCACGATCTCTTTTCGCTAAACACTCTTGATAAACCGCATTGGGCACTAGTACGGTTTTAAATAGTGTTTTTAAGATGACCAATTGCTCAACACCCGCTAAAGCCAACAAAGGTCCGGTATCGCTAATAATTACAGCCATACAGAAAGGTCTTTTGTTTCATGCGCGGTCGTTTCGTCTACTTTGACAATCTCAATTCCCAAACTACCTAAATGCCGAATAAAGTCTGACATGGCTAAGCCGCTTAACTTACTGGCCTTTCCTAAAGACATGACACCTTCTTTATACAAGTTGGCTGCAAGTGCTGGGCGTAGCCCAGTTTCAGTCTTGCTAAGGTTTTCATCTAAATGAATCAATAAGGCATCTGGTTCATCGCCCTTTAAGATTAAGACAGGAGCATCTTTCGCTTGGCGCAAAGCTAGTGATGGGTTCTTTTTTAGTTCACGAACATTCGTAGCGTACATCAGTATGTTCCCCCTAGTTTGTACTTACAGAGCGTAGTCCACATGTTTATTGTATACCAATAAGTAAATAAAAACTCTAAACTTGCTGGCGTCTTCTTGGCTAAACAGCTAAGTTCACAGTACTGTTATTCTAGGTAATCAATATGTACACCGCCCCACCTGTTCACTACATCGAACCCCTGTTTCGCCCACCTAGCGAAGCAGATTCTTTGATTCTGCAAGTCACGAATGGTTGTAGCTGGAATGAATGTACATTTTGTGAGATGTATACCCAGCCACAGAAGAAATTTAAGCCGCGTGCTGAAGCGGAAGTTTTAGCCGAAATTCAGCGCTGTGGTGAAACCTTGCAAGGGGTACGTCGGGTGTTTTTAGCAGATGGCGATGCGATGGTTTTATCTTTCCGCCGCCTTGAAGCGATTTTGCAAGCGATCCGCAGCCATTTACCCAGCGTCAGTCGTGTTTCTTCTTATTGTTTACCGCAAAATATTGCCAATAAAACGCCTGAACAATTGCAAGTTTTGCGCGAATTGGGTTTAAGTTTGGTGTATATCGGCGCGGAAAGTGGTGATGATACCATTTTGCAAAAAGTGCAAAAAAGTGAAACCTTTGCCAGCACCCGCGATGCGATTTTGAAACTCAAAGCTGCTGGAATTAAGACTTCAGTGATGATTATCAATGGCTTGGGTGGCAAGCAATACAGCGAGCAACATGCACGCGCTTCGGCAGCCTTGATTAATGCGACCCAACCTGAGTATTTAGCGACTTTAGCGCTATTTTTCCATTCGAATGAACGTAAGTTTATCGAGGCGTTTGGTGATGATTACACACCCTGCTCTACCTTGGATTTATTTACCGAGATGCAGATGTTTGTAGAGCATTTGGAATTGCAGCAAACGATTTTCCGTAGCGATCATATTTCCAATAATCTCGTACTTAAAGGAGTGTTAGGTAAAGATAAAGCTAAGTTACTGGCGCAAACTCAACAAGCTGTGGTTTATGCTCAAAGCCAAGGGCCCAATTGGCATTTGCCGGTTTATGGGGGCTAAACCGGCAACTTAGTAGTTAAACCGCGCTCGATTTTGCCCAGAGGTTAATACCACCATCATGAGCAATTTGGTCGATCTTGGCTAACTCCTCAGCACTAAACTCTAAATTCTGCAAAGCTGCTACGTTTTCTTCAATCTGTTGGACGCTACTAGCACCGATTAAGACCGAGGTCATCCGAGGATCACGTAAAGCCCAAGCGAGCGCCAGTTGGGCTAAGGATTGCCCACGCTCAGCAGCCACTTCATTCAGATCACGCACCATTTTTAAGTTCTGCTCACTCAAAAACTCACCTAAGAAGGAACCGCCTTTACTAGCGCGCGAACCGTCTGGCACACCTTTTAAATACTTATCACTGAGTAGACCCTGTGCTAAGGGCGAGAAGGCGATACAGCCCATTCCCTCTTGCTGCAAAGTATCAAGCAGAGCCTCTTCAATCCAACGATTTAGCATCGAATAGGAGGGTTGATGAATCAAACAAGGCGTACCCATTTGCCGCAAGATTGCCACCGCTTCAGCGGTCTTGGCAGGCGAATAGGACGAAATACCCACATATAAAGCTTTGCCTTGGCGCACGGCAGTATCCAAAGCGCCCATCGTTTCCTCTAAGGGCGTATCCGGATCAAAGCGATGCGAATAGAAAATATCTACATAATCTAAGCCCATCCGCTTAAGACTTTGGTCAAGACTTGACAACAAGTATTTACGCGAACCCCACTCACCATAAGGCCCTGGCCACATGTCATAGCCTGCTTTCGTAGAAATAATCAGCTCATCTCGATAAGGCAGGAAATCTTGCTGCAATAATTTACCAAAGGCTGATTCAGCTGAGCCGGGGGGTGGACCATAATTATTCGCCAAATCGAAATGGGTAATCCCTAAGTCAAAAGAACGCCGCAACATAGCACGGCCTAATTCTAGCGAACTAGTGCCACCAAAATTATGCCATAAGCCAATAGAGATCAGCGGTAAGCGTAAACCACTCCGCCCTGAACGACGATATTGCATGGAAGCATAGCGTTGCGCATCAGCCTGATACACCATAGATTGCACTCCTAACTGTGAAATAGAGCTGGTTTTGTCTGATTATGGCGCGA
The DNA here is from genome assembly GCA_008015155.1 of Thiothrix sp. Taxonomy (GTDB): domain Bacteria; phylum Pseudomonadota; class Gammaproteobacteria; order Thiotrichales; family Thiotrichaceae; genus Thiolinea. The sequence goes on along the minus strand of SSFA01000017.1, from coordinate 190,853 downwards.
TTCGCTCAGAGTTGCCATGAGGCTTGCTAATTCGACCGAAATGCGGCTAAACGTGGCAAGAAGGGTCGAACACCCTTCTTGTACAGTAGGATAATTTAGAGGTTGAAACCGTCAGAAGGAATGCCCAAGTCGGCGCAAATATCGCGTACCATTTGCTTTTCTTTCCCATCGAAATTACCGTCTGAATTACCAATGGCAATACAAACACGTACCATCAGGCGGGCTGCCTCTGGTTTTTCACGCAATTTGCCAATGACCTTTAAGGCTTCTGCTTTACCAATCTCAAAATCGAAGTCGAAGTTGCTATTAATCTTATTGAAATAGTCAATGACATCTTTAGTATCAAATACTTTAAGCTCATCTGATTGTTGGATGAACTTCATCATTTTTTGCTTTTCTTCTGAATTAACATTGCCATCGGCAACAGACACCAAAGCACAACCAGCTACACAGGCTTCCATAAATTCGCGATTACGGTATTTGCTGACTTCAGCAGTTAATTGACCACGAGCTTCTTGTACTTTTTGTTTAAAGCTATCAAATAAGGACATGATTCATTTTCCTGATTATTAACACTAATCTAGCTTTCATACCATAAAGCTAAGCCGACTACGAATAACCGCGACAGCTAGTATGGCAAAGTCGCCATCACAAGTTATGCATCTAGCTTGTTCGCTGCATCAAACTCTCAGTTCTTTCCCAACCTTTTGCCAACTGGTATATGCTCTAATTTGATGCTGCATACTTAGAGGAGAGTCAATCATGCGCAAAACCCTATCGCACCGAGTTTTTTTAGCTAGTTTGCTGTCCGCTTGCACACTGCCCGTTTATGCTAAGGGTACTGGTTATTTATTTATTAGTAGCGAAAAAGACAACAATATCACTGTGCTAGATGGTAAAACTTATGAGGTCGTTAAGCGCATTGGCACGGAAGCGCGCCCCCGTCATTTGCAATTCAATGCTGATAAAACGCAGATTTATGCTGCAGCTGGCGATGGGAATGCGATTGATGTGATTGATGTGGCTAAGCTTGAATTAGTCGATCGGATTGGCGAAATTGATGATCCTGAACTGTTTGATTTGAGCGCCGATGGCAAAACTATGTATATCTCGCTCGAAGAGGACGGCGCTTTAGGCATTCTTAATTTGGATGAGTATTTCGCTAAGCGCGAAGGTAAACCAGATTTGAAGGTTGCTGAAGCTGCTCCTGAGGGAGATAGCTCAGAAGCTGAAGACGATGCAGCGGATAATGCTGAAGAAGATGACAGTAGCAGTAAGAAAAAAGAAGATGATGCTTTACCCGGCATGACCACGGTTGAAGTCGGCGAAGAACCCGAAGGTATTTTAGTAAGCCCAGATGGCAAAACCGCGTATGTCACCTCCGAAGTCGCTAATACCGTCCATGTAGTCGATACAGCCAGTAAGGAAATCAAAGCGAATATTGTGGTCGGTAATCGCCCACGGCGCTTTGCTTTGACGCCGGATCAAAAAGAACTGTGGGTTTCCAATGAACTCAGCGGCTCAGTTTCCATCATTGATCCTGCCACCCATAAACTCACCGAAACCATCAATTTCCTCCCTCCAAGTTTCCGTAGCGAAGATGTAACACCGGTCGGCATCACCCTCAGTAAAGATGGCAAAACCGCAGTCGTTGCACTAGGACGTGCGAATCATGTGGCCTTCGTTGATGTCCCCAGCCGCAAAGTCACCGATTATGTCCTAGTGGGTAAACGCGCTTGGAACACCACGTTGAACAAGGACGATAGCTTATTATTCGTGGTCAATGGTTTGAGCGATGATATTTCTATTATTGATATGAAAAGCCGCAAGGTCTTAAAGTCTGTGCCCATTGCACGGGTTCCGCATACGGTATTAGTCGATGATTAGTCGCTTCATCACCCTATTACTATTAATCAGCCTAGTTTGGGCAGTACCCAGCTATGCCGATGACTTCACGATTGGCTATTTGCAGCTAGAAAGAGATGCGCGTTATAGCAAAAAACAAAGCTTTGCGCGTTATCTACTAGGCTCTTTAGGCAGACCCTATGCTGGTGCTGAAGTCGCCTTGCAAGAAAGTAAATTTCATGGTTCGGGTATCGGCGCGACCTTCAAACTGGAATTAGTAAAAGGCAAGGATAGCGCTGCCCTCCTGTCCAGTATCAAGGAGATGAATGCCAAAGGCGTGCAGTTTTTTCTGTTGGATTTACCAGCGGATGCGGTTAATGAAATCGCCAGCGCCACCAAAGGCCAAAACCTGTTATTGTTTAATGTATCAGCACGAGAAGATCGTTTGCGCCAAGAACAATGTCAGGCACACCTGCTGCATATTATTCCTAATTACGCGATGCTTAGTGATGCACTGGCGCAGTATTTAGTGTTTCGCAAATGGAAGGAAATCCTCGTATTAAGCGGGCAAAGCCCTGACGATGTGGAATTTAATCAATCCTTCAAACGTTCCGCAAAACGCTATGGCTTAGATATCGACGAAGATCGTCCCTTTGTTTTAGGTAGCGATCCCCGCCAACGCGATCAAAATAATATTAGTTTGCTCACTGCTGATGCTGATTACGATGTCATTTTCGTTGCGGATACCAAAGGTGAGTTTGCGCGCGGAGTGCCCTACGCCAGCATTAAACCGCAATTGGTGGTGGGTGCTGAGGGACTAGCTGCGGTCGCTTGGCATTGGGCTTGGGAACGCCACGGTGCGCCCCAATTGGAAAGCCGCTTTGAGGAAAAAGCAGATCGTCCGATGCGTGATGCTGATTGGGCGGCTTGGATGGCCGTAAAAGCGATTGCCGAGGCTGTACAGCGTACTCAAAGTCGTGATTTTGCCGTCTTAAGTAAACATCTACACAGCGAAGAACTTGTGTTGGATGGTTTCAAAGGCAATCGACTTAACTTCCGTCCTTGGGATAACCAATTGCGCCAACCCCTCTTATTGGCTACGCATAATTGGGTGGTAGAACGCGCACCCTTAGATGGCTTTCTACACCAAACAAATAATTTGGATGCTCTAGGTTTCGACAAACCCGAAAGCAAATGTAAATTTTAGGTTGGCAAAAAGTTGGTAGCCGCCTTGCAAAAATTAGTCTATCTATACCGTGCATAATGTCTGAGGAGAGAAGCTATGGCAACTCGGCATTGGCCCGCCTTAGTGGCCATCTGTCAACGTGAAACGATTAAATTCTGGCATCAGCGCGGCCGTCTACTGTCGGCTTTAGTGCGCCCTGCCCTCTGGCTCATTGTGTTTGCGGCGGGTTTCCAAAATATCTTTGGCGTCTCGATTATTCCTCCTTATGAAACTTATATTGAATACCAAGTGTATGTCGTGCCCGGTTTATTGGGGATGGTACTGCTCTTCAATGGCATGCAATCCTCCTTAGCCATGGTATATGACCGTGAGATGGGCTTAATGCGCCTGCTCTTGACCGCGCCACAGCCACGCTGGTTTTTATTATTTAGTAAATTAGTCGCAGGCACCTTATTGTCGGTGTTGCAGGCTTATGCTTTTTTAGCGCTTTGTTTGGTGTTTCGTGTAGATATTCCGTGGTCGGGTTGGCTCACCGCGTTTCCCGCGTTAGTGCTTTCAGGCTTGATGCTAGGCGCGTTGGGCTTACTACTCTCAGTGTCGATTCGCCAACTGGAAAACTTTGCGGGCACGATGAATTTTGTGATTTTTCCCATGTTTTTTATTTCGACGGCTTTGTATCCCTTATGGAAATTACAAGAGTCCGGCGCAACATGGGTACATGCGTTAGCGAGTTTCAACCCGTTTACCCATGCGGTTGAAATGATCCGGTTTGCCCTTTACGGCCAATTGAACCTCCTCTCCTCTTTGGTCGTATTGGGCGCTTTATGTGTTTTTTTCTTGCTTGCGGTCTGGGGCTATGATCCTCAACGCGGTCTGATTCAGCGCACACGTCAGGCATGAGAACAGCATCCTTAAGAAGTTGGGAAGTCACTTTGAGCAGAGCCTGTGCCGCATGAATGCGGCGCTGGAGCATACACAGATGTACTCACCGCGACTCTGAGCAGCATTAATTCCCAGCTTCTGTCACACATCATTCTGGAGGAATAACAATGAACTACTTACGCCCACTCGCCTTTGCCCTTACCTTCCTACTCCTGTCGCCCTTCGCTCATGCGGTCGAAAAAGTACGTGTTGGCGTTTTGGAATTTGGTACTGTGAATTGGGAACTGGATGTGCTTAAGGAGCAGAAACTCGATACGACGAATAATTTTGAACTGGAGGTCGTTCCTGTAGCTTCAGCAGATGCAGCTACCGTGGCGCTATTGGGTGGCTCAGTCGATATTATCGTCACAGATTGGATTTGGGTTGCACAACAACGTGCTGCAGGGCTAGATTATGTATTATTCCCCTATTCCACTGCGGTGGGCAGCCTACTCGCTAATCCAAAAGCGAATATCAAAACCCTCGCCGAGTTAAAAGGCAAAAAATTGGGGGTTGCCGGTGGAGCCAAAGACAAAAGCTGGCTCTTACTACGCGCTTATGCCCAACAACAAAACCAAATCGACCTCGCTAAAGAAGCTGAGATTCAATATGGCGCTCCCCCTTTATTGAATGAAGTGATGCAAAAAGGTGAGTTGGATGCGGTCTTAAATTTTTGGAATTTCGCGGCGCGCTTGCAAGATGATGGCTTAGAAACGCTGATCACCGTGCCCCAAGTACTAGAAGGTCTGGGTATTCAAAAAGACCTGCCCATGATTGGCTGGGTATTTAGTGAAGAATGGGCGCTAGATCATGAAGCAGCTGCCAAAGGCTTCCTAAGTGCTTCGTATGCTGCCAAGAAAATCATGAAAGACAGCGATGAGGAGTGGGTGCGGATTCGTCCGAAAATGAAAGCGGATAAAGATAGCGTATTTAGTGCTTTACGCGATGCGTTCCGCGCGGGTATTCCAACTTGCTTTGGCGACAAACAACAAGCCGCTGCCACCCAAACCTTTAAACTCTTGGCTGACTTAGGCGGCAAAGATTTAGTGGGTGAGGTGAAAGAATTACCGCAGGGTGTGTTCTATTCCGACTTTAGTTTGCCAGCCTGTCCTTAATTGATGAAGGTTTTGTGCCAAGCACGGGTATTAGTCTTGATCGGCTTTGTGCTGATCTGGCAAATACTTGCTTGGTGGCTGCAAAGCCGTTATCTACCAACACCAAGCGCTGTGTTGCTAACCCTTTGGCAGCAGCTCTGGTCAGGTGATTTGCTGCGTCATTTGAGTGCGACTTTAGGTCGTGTGATGGCTAGTTTTACTCTTGCCATGCTCCTAGGCGTTGGCATTGGTATTCTCATGGGTAGCCGCCGAGCTTGGAATGAATGGCTCGATACCCTAGTAATTATTGGTCTTAATATTCCAGCACTAGTCACCATTATTCTTTGCTATATCTGGCTAGGTTTGGGCGAAACTGCCGCGATTCTAGCGGTGGCGATCAACAAAATTCCCATGGTGATTGTCACTTTACGCGAAGGTGCACGCGCGATTGACAAGGATTTATTGCAAGTCGCACAAGTGTATCGTTTATCGCCCCTGCAAAGCTTTTGGAAAGTCTATTGGCCGCAACTCTATCCTTACCTATTCGCCGCTGCACGCAATGGCTTAGCCTTAATTTGGAAAATTGTCTTGGTGGTAGAGCTACTCGGGCGTAGTAATGGAGTGGGTTTTCAGCTGGGTAATTATTTTCATTATTTTGATATTAAAGGCATTTTGGCTTATACCTTTGCGTTTGTAGCCTTGATTCTAATTCTCGAAGCGGTCTTGTTGCGTCCTTTGGAAAAACGCCTAAATCGGTGGCGCGAATGAGTCTTTTGCAAGTTGAACTCCATGACAAAACCTTTGCCAATGGCGTGCAAGCCGTGCGCGAGGTGCAATTTAGCGTGCAAGCGGGCGAATTTGTTGCTTTAGTTGGCCCTTCAGGCACGGGCAAAACCACGCTATTAAATATGATCGCTGGCTTAGAGACCGATTTTCAAGGCAGCATTCAAGCACCGCGCGATGCTTTGAGTTATATGTTCCAAGAGCCGCGCTTAATGCCTTGGCTCAGTGTGGAAAACAATATTCGTTTAGTCTTGGATGCACCGCCTTTGCAAGCAGACAGTGGGCGCTTTGCACGCATGGAGCATTTATTAGAACAGTTGGGTTTAACTGAATTTCGCGCGGCTTTCCCCAAGCAACTGTCTGGTGGTTTAAAACGTCGCGTAGCTTTAGTGCGCGCCTTTGTGACTCAGCCACAGCTACTCTTGATGGATGAGCCTTTTCAGTCTTTGGACGAACCAACTGCCCAAGATTTACGCCAATTATTAATGCAATTATGGCAACGCACCCGTCCGACCGTAGTATTCGTCACCCATAGTTTGAATGAGGCGCTGCAATTGGCGGATCGGATCTTATTTTTTTCAGCTCGTCCTGCACAGGTCATTTTGGATTATCATATCCCCTTAGCGCGTCCACGCTCCGCTATTACTAGCGATTTACAAGCTCTGCAAAACCAATTATTGCAACAATACCCGCAACTGTTGTCTGGCTCTTTAGTAAAGGAATAAACATGGCGATGCTTAGCGTACAATCAGTGAGCAAATCCTATGGCGCGGTGCAAGCTTTGCAACAAGTCAGCTTTGAATTAGAGAGTGGCTTTTATGCGCTTTTAGGGCCGAATGGTGCAGGTAAAAGCACCCTGTTCCAATTACTCACTGGCTTGTTCGCGCCCGATCAAGGCGAAATTGTGCTGAATGATCTGGCAATCAAAAAAGATTTACCCCAAGCCTTGGCACAAATGGGGGTCGTTTTTCAACAGCCCGCATTGGATTTAGACTTAAGCGTGCAAACCAATCTCGACTTCCACGGCAAATTACATGGCATGAATAAAGCCGCGATCAAAACGCGTAGCGCTGCTGTATTAGCGCAATTGGAATTAAGTGAGCTTGCCAGTAAAGCCTGTCGTACTCTAAGTGGTGGTAATCGGCGCAAAGTCGAACTCGCGCGTGCCCTAATGACTGAACCCAAATTATTGCTCATGGATGAAGCCACGGTCGGGCTTGACCCCGCCTCGCGCGCGACTTTAATCAGTTATGTGCATCAACTCTGCGAACAGCAAAACTTGTGTGTGTTGTGGGCGACCCATTTAATCGACGAAGCCGAAGCCGCTAAGCAAGTCTTGGTGTTGCACAAAGGCAAGTTACTCGCGCAAGACACTCCCGCCCAGCTGATCGCACAAACACAAACCACAAGCTTATTGGATGCTTTCTTCCAACTCTCCGGTGAAACACGCGGTATGGAAGCTAAAGTTGTCCGCCTATGAGTCAATTGCGTGTTACGGCCGATCATGAGCTTTATTTCGCTGAATTCGGCAATCCCCAAGGTATCCCACTATTGTTTATGCACGGTGGCCCAGGTTCGGGCTGTAATCCTGCCCAAGCCTCACTGCTCTACCCCGAAGGCTTTCGGATTATTCAACTCGATCAACGCGGCTGCGGGCAATCCATTCCACTAGGGCGCACCAAAGCCAATACGACAGCAGATTTAGTCGCCGACATGGAAGCCTTGCGCTTGCACTTAAACATCGAGCGCTGGGTGATTTATGGGGGTTCATGGGGCGTGGTATTAGCACTGGAATATGCCAAAGCTTTTCCACAAGCTGTATTAGGTGTGTTATTGCGCGGTGTTTTTTTAGCACGGCGTGAAGATTGGGACTGGTTTGCTTTGCCGCAGGGTGTTGCCCAACAATTCCCCACCGCGTATCGCCACTTATTAAATAGTCTAGGTGTTTCTTATGGAACTGACCCAGTCGAACGTTTGAATGCCTTTCTCCAAGCCGATGCCGAAACGGCATATCGCGCGGCCTTAGCGTGGGATATATGGGAAGCCACTATCATGAATAGTGGCGCACCGAGTTTTAATCCAGATCCACAAGCTTGGACGAGCCGGATTGCGCGCATACGGATTTATGCGCATTACGCGGCGAATCGCTTTTTCTTGCCTGACACGGGCGTATTGAATGGTTTAGACAAGCTGGGTGATATTCCGGTGTGGGCGGTGCATGGTCAGTATGATCAGGTTTGCCAAGTAGCGGGAGCGCGATTATTGCAAGCATGTTTAAAAAAATATCAACTACGAATAGTCGAGGCAGGTCATGACATGCATAATAAACACTTGCAGCAGGGCTTAAGCCAAAATGCACAATCTTTGTACTCCCTCCTTAAAGCTTAGCCTTCTGCTCAAAATCTTTAAGCCTAGCGCTGTCAATGATAGTTAAGGAGAAGCCAGATGTTAGTTTATCTCGACCTAATTTCAAACGATCCTATTCTCTCAGATGCGTATCCGTGGGTTGAACTGAGATACCAAGGTCAAACCCTAGCTGGTATTATGGCGGTACAGAGTCAATTAGTTTTGAAAACAGGCTCTGCAGAACCTGATATGAAGGTCAATAATATTATTGATACAGATCTTGGGTTTGGCTATGAAGGCCCAAGCGCTCTGAGTAACGTTGAATTCATCAGCCTCTACAAAAACTGGTGTAACCGAGTCAAACAAAAGCTCGAAGACTCAGGAAAAAATTCTCGCCCATTTATGGCTAGTGCCAAAGCCTTCATGGACTTCACCAGAAAAGAATACTCCCGTTTTGAAATCTACTCACCCAAGAGTTTTAACGTAGAAACCTTTATTGTTGGCTGGTGGGATGAGGATGACCATGCCCTAGGCTGCCCTAAATTTCTCTATTTTAAAGACGCTCTCCAAGAAAAGAAGGTCTAAGCAGTTAGCTGATAAGATACAAGGCGCTTGCGTATTTCGTGATTCATTGTCGGGCAGGCATTGGTCGCACTAGTTTAATCGCAGGGGCAGTCTTAATTTTACTAGGGCTAAAACCTGAAGCGGCTTTAAAGCATTTGAGCCAAGCGCGTGGCGTGCAAGTGCCGGATACAGAAGAACAAGCACAGTGGTTGTTCAAGCTGCCAGTCCTCTTGCAAACTTTGTGATAAGCACATTGCTCCAATCCATTTTTCTCTTGGTTGCGTATCTCTTTTAAGAATCCTTCAAATTTTAGAGTACGCTTTGATGAAGCTTAACTTGTTTAATACCTCCTTTTCCCATCTCCCAACCACAAGGGTCAAGACTAAGCCGCTTCAGGCTAGCGCTAGCCTGACTTTAACTAGCCAATTCCTGATTGCAGCACCGCTTGAGCCTGTGTGGCAAGCATTGACTCAACCTGAGCAATGGCCAACTTGGTGGCGTTATGTCAAGCGGGTAACCTTATTGGAAACAGGTGATAAGGATGACATTGGCAGTTTACGCCAAGTGGTTTGGGGAACTGCCTTGCCTTATCAGATTAAGCTCTTTATTCGCACCCTTATTGTCGAAAAACCCAGCGTTATTATTGTAAGCGCCAGTGGCGATTTACATGGCCTTGGGCGTTGGCAGCTTGAACCGAACCCAAGCAACACGACAACTCGTGTCACCTATACATGGAGTGTGCGCCTAGAAAAAACCTGGATGCGTTGGTTTGCTTTCTGCTTAAAGCCTATCTTCGCATGGAATCATCACAGGGTGATGCACGCAGGAGCACAGGGCTTAGCCCAGCATTTACAAACGCGTTTAGTGAGTTATCAACGCTTGCCTAATCCGCTTAATCGTACACGACCACCCGAGGAGCTAAATTCATGAACCCTTTAGCCACTGCACAAACTATTTATGCTGCATTTGGACGTGGCGATATTCCAGCCATTATTGAGCAATTATCCCCCGATATTGCTTGGGAATATGCCTACGCTGCCAATGCAATCCCAGTGCCTTGGTTCCAACCTCAACAAGGTCAAGCAGGTGCTTTAAATTTTTTTAAAGAATTGGCAGACAACTTAGTGATCACCCAATTTAATGTGCATCACTTATTAGCAGGTGATCAGATCGTGGTAGCCGTGTTTGATCTAACCGCCACCGTCAAACGCAGCGGTAAGATCATTACAGAACGTGATGCGGTACATATTTGGCGCTTTGATGAATCCGGCAAGGTTAAAGCATTTCGCCATTGCGAAGATACTTATCAACAAGCAATGGCGTATCAAATTTAAATTATGGACACTTAGGAGATTTGACTATGAGCTTCAAGGTATAATTCTCCTTTCAAGGATCAGCTTTCATACCTTTTTGACCCCAGAGGCTGTAATCGCTTGAGTTAGCGACACACTTATCCCTGAAGATTTTAGGCGACGCTTAGAACAGGCAGCAGAACGTATTAGTTATATACCACACAATCACTTACACAGATCAAATAATGAATAAAAAACTTCAAGCAATTCAAGCCGATATTACTAAACTGCAAGTCGATGCGATCGTCAATGCGGCTAATTCGTCGCTTTTGGGTGGGGGTGGAGTTGATGGCGCAATTCATCGCGCGGCGGGCTTAAAGTTGGTCGCCGAATGTGCCTTATTAGGTGGCTGCAAAACGGGCAATGCTAAAATCACTAAAGGCTATAAATTGCCCGCAAAATTTGTGATTCATACCGTGGGACCGGTGTGGCGTGGCGGCAAAAACCACGAGCCGGAATTATTAGCCTCTTGCTATCGCCGCTGTTTAGAAATCGCCCAAGACAAAGGTTTAACCAGTATTGCCTTTCCTTGTATTAGCACCGGCATTTATGGCTATCCACTGGAGCAAGCAGCAGTGGTTGCGATTAATACTGTCAAAGCCACCTTGCCAGCTTGCCCTAGCCTTGAAACCGTGATTTTCTGCTGTTTTTCCGCTAATGATTTACAAGTCTATCAAGGGCTGTTAGCGAGCGATGCAGCTTAACCCTGATCACCTAAATAATAAGCACGCCGCAGATCGGCAGGTAACTCAATCACTTCACAAGGCCCACGATATTGCTCGGGTACATTATCGGGGCATTGACCACAAGCCTGATTACCGGGCACAGCAAAATCAATTTTACGCGGATAAGGCAAATTTAAACCCTGCATAATCGCCACAAACTCTGCTTCCGTTTTGTCCTTGCCTAAACGCGGGTTACGGTTTTTTTCTTGGCCAATGGTGGTGATTTGCCGCCCTTCATAATCATGTGCAGGATAGACTAAAGTCTCATCTGGCAGACTAAAAAACTTCTCAGTGACACTACGATACAAAGCATGCGCATCACCGGACTGAAAATCGGTGCGTCCACAAGCTTCAATCAATAAAGCATCACCTGTAAAAAGTACTTTTTGCATCCCATTATCAAATAAATAGGCATGGTGTGTGCTGGTATGCCCTGGGGTAAATAGTGGATGTAAAGCCAGTTGCCCGACTTGAAAGGGTGTACCTTCCTGCACGCCAATATCCGCACAAGCTAGTTTATCCAAAGCAGGCACAGCAATTTTGCAGCCTGTGAATTCGCGTAGCTTTTTCCCAGCACTCAAATGATCAGCGTGGATATGTGTTTCTAAGGTATAGGTGAGAGTTAAACCTAAGTCTTGCAACACGCGCAAGTCACGTTCAAGCGTATCAATCACCGGGTCAATTAACACACATTGTCCTGTGGACTCACAGGCTAAAAGATAGGTATAAGTGCTGGAATCTTTTTCAAATAATTGTCGGAAAATCACCGTTAACTCCTAAGTATTTGCAAGTAAGTTTTGCACTCAGCATAGTCGCATATCTCCTAAAAATATGCTTTGCGACTTATCAAGGCTGCTTGCAAAGCAAACTTCTCTCCACCAGAATGAACTATTCAATCTAAAATAATGAGCTACTGCTATGAGTACGCCACAACATTGGGAAAGTGTTTATCAAACTAAAAATACTGCACAAGTTAGTTGGTATGCGCCTCATCTTGAAACCTCCTTACAACTAATTCAACGTTTAGCCCCTAATCGCCAAGCTGCCATTTTAGATGTAGGAACGGGAGCATCCACTTTACCCGATGACTTATTAGCAGCAGGATATAGCCAGTTAAGTATGCTGGATATTGCAAACCATGCCTTGTTAGTCAGCCAAATGCGTTTAGGTAAAAAAGCTCAAGCAGTCAATTGGTTAGTTGGTGATGTGCTAGACATGGAATTTGCGCCACAATCCTTTGATATTTGGCATGATCGTGCGGTATTTCATTTTTTGACTGATTCCACCCAACGTGAGCGCTATGTACAACAAGTCTTAAAAGCAACTAAACCGCAGGGTCATGTCATTATGGCCACCTTTGGCACTGACGGCCCCAAGCAATGCAGCGGCTTGGACGTGATGCGTTATGATAGCCAAAGCTTACATCAGGAGTTCGGTGCAAGCTTTCGCTTATTAGATAGTCTCACCGTCAATCATCAGACGCCAGCGGGTATGACTCAACAGTTTTTGTACTGCTACTGCCGGGTTGAATAATAAGATTCGTTTTCTAAAGTGGCGCTTTAAATTCTGCTACCAAGCTCGACCTACTAAAACTATTAACAAAACTATGATCCAATTTCTTGCTGTTTTCCTATTGCTCGCCAGCTTGCTTGGTTTGCTCAGTCCCTTGATCACTCCAGTCTTTAATGGGCAAGTTTCGCAATTAGCTTGGCTATTTGATCTGGCTAGCCATTGGCAGGGGCTGTATGCACTCTTGTTGATCTTGAGCCTTGTAGGCTTAGTGCCAAAACATAAAGCTTGGTTATTCACTCTTTGTGCCTTGGCTCTGCCTTTAATAAGCGCTTCGCCTCAGTTGCCCAAAGCTAGTGGATCAAATCAACTACTGAAAATTTTAAGCAGCAATGTCTATGTGGGTAACAGTAATTTAAGCACACTTAAAGCGCTCATTGATCTAGAAAAACCCGATATAATTGTGCTCTTGGAATTTACGCCAGCCCATCAACAACAAGTAGCAACATGGACAGACTACCCACAGCAATTCTTGAATCCTAAAAGCCAGCATAATGCGTTTGGGATGGCGATCCTCTCTCGCCTAGCTTTAAGTAATCAGCATATCATTACGGATGGTCATGGCATTGAACACCTCGTCACACAGGTGGCCTATCAAAACCAAAGCATTAAATTGATTGGCTTTCACCCCCTACCACCGATTAATCAAACTGCCCATGTGATACGTGATCAGGTTTTACAAGATTTAACCCAAAGCAGTGAGCAACCGACTTTAATTGCAGGGGATTTTAATGCTTCACCATGGTCGAGTGCCTTTAAGGGCTTAGCAGCAAAAGGCTTTTATCGTACTTTGAATTTATGGCCGACTTGGCCTGCTAAGGGAAAAGGTCTATTCGGCATTCCGATTGATCAAGTGCTGGCGAGTAAGCAATGGCACAAGATCGATACTAAAATCGCGGATTCAATTGGTTCAGATCATTATCCTATCGTGGTTGAACTTAGCTTATAAAGCTCAGTACCAGCTTTAAGGCAGTACTCCGTAGTAAGCTTGCCTGTTGGTACTGGGTTGTAGGCTATTGAGTTAAAGCTTAATGCTTTTTAGTTGCTAGTTAAATTTGAGCATACCCTCTTAGAATACTTTGGTATAATAATGGTATCTTAGCGAGCCACTTTAATGGCGAGGAACACACTATGCGCTCCGTCTATTTAGCTAGCTTTTTAGCATTCGCAAGCTTTTCCACTGCCTTAGCCAATGACTCGACAGCAGCTTTTGGCGCGGGTGGTTTGGTGTTTACCAAATCCGACCACATTGTGATGCAGGAAGAAGATTTACGGATTAGCAAAACAAACATTCGTGTTGCTTACAAGTTTTTCAATACCAGCGACAAACCGATTACCACACGCGTAGCCTTTCCTTTACCAGAAGCTTTTCTAGATGCGGACGGTTCATCCTTGCCTTACTACACCGAAGAAACTTTGCCAAAAGATAAAAATATTCTGAAATTTTCTGTGACGATCGATGGCAAGAAACAAGCGTTTCAAACTGAAGATAAACAACGCTTCGATCAAGATATGCAAGCCACTGCACATACCTTTACCTATCACTGGATGCAAACCTTCCCTGCTAAAAAAATGGTGTCAGTGGTACACGAATATACACCTGGGGTCGGTGGTGCAGTGGAATATGGGATGCAAGATGAAGCCAGTGGCAAATATTGCATTGATGCTGGCACTCAACAATGGATCAAGCAACAGCAAAAAACGAATCATCAAGTTGCAACCGATACCATCGCCTACATTCTAAAAACCGGCGCGAACTGGAAAGGTCCGATTAGCAAATTCAAACTCACCGTAAAAAAATCCGACCCGAATGAGAAGGTCAGTTTTTGCGGAACCGGTGTGAAGAAACTCGATGCGACCACGTTTGTGATGGAGAAAACCAACTTCACTCCAAAGCAGGATTTGCATATTCTGTATTTGAAGCCTTATAAGTTGGGAGAGTAAACCTCAGATGAGCAAGAAAATCCTAGCTCATCGAGCTTCATTTAATGAACTGCGTTTAGCTGGTCAGGTAAGTAATCAAGATTAAAGTAAGGCATTAATAGGGTTTCCATATTATAGAAACCCTTCTTTTTACCCTGAAGATTTTGCAAAGCAAACAAGACCCCATTACCAAACGCCTCTCTGGCAATCGACTCATGTTTAAGGCGCACGGTTTGATACGGAAAACCAAACAGGATCTCATGCACACCAATAATGCCACCCGCCCGCACGGTATTAATATCCTCTTCGGGTATGTCTAATTCGCGCGCGATCACTTTGGCAGTGCCTGATACTTCAGGCTTAGTTTTAAAGTGCTCTTCGGTGATGGCAATATCAGTAAAGGGTGCAATATTTTTTAGAATTTTAGCGCTAAGAATCAGGAAGTTAATACCTAAGGTAATATTAGGGCTGTGCATCACCACCGTGCGTTTCGATAACTTTTTAAGCCTAGCTACTTGTAGATCGGAATAACTAGAAATAGCACTGATGATCGTAATCTGGCGTTTAGCAGCCGCCTCACCGTAATAATCAATCCCTGAGGCTGAGGAAAAATCGACAATCACATCCACCGGATAACGATCTAATAACTCATCTGCTGATAATTCAGATTTAGAATAAATAAGACCGGGTTCCTCGGAAGGGATACCTAAAAACTCCGGCACTGAACGATGCTCTAATAGGGTTGAGCGCCGTACCACCCAGTGTAGCTTAGTGATTTGTGATTCGAGTAAGATCGACGCAACCGCGCGCCCTGTTTTACCAAATCCCATGAGTCCTATACGCATTTTATTACTCCTACTCGCCACACGCCGTCCGCTAGCCAAGACTTTCAGACAGCATGTCACCAGTGTAATGGCTGAACCATTAGGTTGGGTTACCCTGAATGGCTAGCTGGTTAGAAACAAAGTAACTCAATGAAATTAATATAAATAGTTAGAGTTACTTCACGAGCCTACATTATACAACAATAGCGATGGCCTGCCAGTTCACATCCTTGGAGGAATGTTTTTGTGGTTTGAACTCAGCTGTGAGCCGCTACTGAAGCTTAAACCCTAATAATTGTCCAAAACCAATCAACTAAGCACTGGCATCTGTAACCACAGGAATTGGTAAGGTGCTAGCTTTATCCCATTCGTCACACTTATTTCTTTCCTACTCACTACATCCAACATCGTTTTAGGCAAGGCAGATAAAGTCAAAGCACTAATCTGTTGTGGCTGCTCACTGAAATTCGCCAACACCAATAACCGCTCCCCTTCACCCCGCCAATAGCCCAATACATGCGGATTTTTGGTACTGAAGCTAACTAGCTGAGTGCCACCTAAAGCTTTAGTTGCTTTGCGAATTTGAATCAGCCGCAGTAAGCGCTTAAACACTTTACCCGCATCGGTTACTTCATTAGAACGCTCAGCATAACGTTGTTGATCAGCTTTGGGGCGATGTACCCAGCGCGAATCGTCGGCTTTATGTGGATCATCGCTAAAGCCATAATCGTTTAAGGTTGCGACTTCATCGCCTAAGTAAAGCAACGGTAAACCGCCCGTACTCAGTGCCACGCTATGCAGCAGAATCAAGCGCTCGACTGCTAAAGGATCATGCTGCTCGAAACCGACTAAGGAGGCGCACATGCCACTAATCCGGCAGTCACCCGTCACTGGATTATCCTGAAACGGTACACCGCGCGCGAAGCTACCCGCAAAGCGATTCACATAGAATTGATTTAAGAATTGGCGATGGTGGAAGCCATTAATGCCGAACTCCGCTGCATCTTCATCGGCGAAGGTCCAGCCAATATCATCATGGCAGCGCACATAATTCACCCATGCGGTATGCGCAGGCAAGTTATGACGGCGTTCCAAAGCTTGTTGCAGCAAATTCACTTCGCGGGTGGCGAGTGAATTCCATAACAGCGCCATTTGCAGCGGGTTATAGGAGAGTTGGCATTCATTGGGTGCGATGTATTGCACCACTTTATCAGGATGCACAATCGCTTCCGATTTGAATAATAGGCTCGGTGCAGCAATGCGAGCCACCGCATTAAAGGCACGAATTAAAGCATGTGCTTGCGGCAGATTTTCACAATCCGTACCCAGCTGCTTCCAAATAAACGCTACCGCATCCATGCGCAAAATATCTACGCCCAGATTGGCAATGAAGAGCATTTCCTCAGCCATTGCGGTGAAAGTCGCCGGATTGCTGTAATTCAAATCCCATTGGAAACTATTAAACGTCGTCCACACCCAACGCCCATCGGCTAATTGCGAAAACGCGCCCGGATGCTGATCGGGGAAAATCTCGCGCACGGTTTGATCATAGGCATCGGGCATACGTCGATCGGGAAAGAAATAATAAAAATCCTGATAGTCTGGATTGCCCTTCACCGCCTCTTGCGCCCAGATATGCTCATTCGAGGTGTGATTAAAAATAAAATCGACCACTAAGGTAATACCCGCCGCTTTCAAAGCCGCTGCCACCTCGCGCAAATCCTCAATCGTACCCAAAGCCGGATTCACTTCGCGATAACTACTCACCGCATAACCGCCATCGCTTTGCCCTTCGGGACATTTAAATAAGGGCATCAAGTGTAAATAGGTTAAACCTAACTCTTGAAAATACGGGATTTTTTGAATAATGCCCTGCAAGTTACCGGCGAATAAATCTACATAACAGACCCCACCGACCATGTTTTCAGAGGTGAACCAATCGGGGTTATGCTCGTGTTCGGCATCTTGAGCTTTTAGGGTAGCGGGGCGAACTTGCCAATTTTGATACGCGGCTTGTAGTAGCTTAGTAATAAAACTTAGAAAATCGTCACGCTCACCATAGACAGAACTGAGTTCATTGGTTAAGGCTGGCAGGTAATGCTCTAGGCGCTGTTTAAACACCAACCAATCCCCTTGCTGCGCTAATTCAGTTGGTGCAAGTTGATAGCAAATAGTGTCCATTAATAATTGAGCTTGTTGTTTTTCATTGAGCATACTGGCCTCTCCCTGTGGTTTTGCGCATTAGAACATGAGGGCGAGAGCCTAAGCAATCAGCACATAGAATAGCAACTGGCTTTTATGCGGGACTTAAATCTTTTACCTAATCCCTTGCTGTTTACCTATATTTCAATATAATTTGAAATATTGTAGTATACTAATCGCATTGCCATTCAACGCCCACGGAGGCTGCTATGAAACGCTTACATATTCATTTATCAGTCAATAACTTAGCTAGCAATATCCAATTCTACTCCCAACTGTTTAATGCTGAACCCACTGTGGTGAAAGACGATTATGCCAAGTGGATGCTGGATGATCCGTATGTGAATTTTGCGATTTCGCAGCGTGGCGCACCTGAAGGCTTAAATCATTTAGGCATTCAAGTAGACTCGGAGGAAGCGCTAGAACAGCTTAATCAGCAACTCAAAGGTATTAAAGCCGACGTAGTAGAAGAGAAAAATACAGCGTGCTGCTATGCCATGTCCGACAAATACTGGATTAATGACCCACAAGGCATTGCGTGGGAGCATTTTCATACCTTAGACACTATTCCAGTGTTTGGTGAGGACAATGCCAGAACCGATACTCAAACAGCTGTAAGTTCATGTTGTGTCCCTATCACTCAAATTCCAGAAGCAGAAAAAACTGCATGCTGCACACCCTCAAGTGCTGGCTCTAGTTGCTGCTGAGTAAACCACTGATGACACGTCCTAGCGTATTAATCCTGTGCACCGGAACTTAAGGAATTCAATATGAACCCACAACGCATCACCCAACCCAGCTCTATAGCAGTTTTATTAGAGACGCATCACTTACCCAGCCAAGATTTAGCACAGGCCAACGATAGCTATTTTTGGGGATTAGGTAGCCCTGAATATTATGCAGCCATTGGTTTAGAGCGTTATGGCTCAGAAGGTTTATTGCGCTCTTTAGTAGTGGATGTAGCCAAGCGTGGCCAAGGCTTAGGGCGTGAGTTAGTGGCATGGGTTGAGCAATACGCACAAGATGAAGGTATCAAGCAACTCTATTTACTCACCACGACCGCAAAACCATTTTTTGAGACGCTAGGCTATCAGTCGATTACTCGCGCCCAACTCCCCACCAGTATTCAAAGCACTAGTCAAGTACAAGGGGTGTGTCCTACTTCGGCCGATATTTTGATGAAGTCCTTCGTTTAAGAGCAACAACCATTCAAATCGCAGGTATTACCACCACAGCAATTTTCAGTGAGGTAAGCAATCAAGGCATTCATTGCATCGAATTGGGCGGTATAAATCACATAGCGCCCATCTTGCTGCGACCTCACCAAGCCCGCATGCACCAATTCTTTCATGTGAAATGATACTGAATTCGGCGCAGTGTTAGTCAACTCACTGATCCTTCCTGCATTTAAACCCTGCGCACCCGCTTGAATCAACTCCCGAAAAATCGCTAAGCGCGTCTCCTGCGCCAAAGCTGATAACCGCGCCACCACCAGTTTAGAATCCATAGCAGTCTATTTGAGTTTAAAGGGGTGAGTATATCATGCTCGGTTCGGCTCTATAGAGCGCTGATCTCATTAACTAAATAGTTTAAATCGCTAAGCGGCACGATAATTTGTCTTTGCAGTTTGAGTAATAGGCAATAAAGTTTGTTTTGATGCACGAAAAACATCCAGTAATACGGCTTTAATAACAGGGACAGAAACTGAATTACCTAGTTGACGATAAGCATGAGTATCTTGTGGATGCAATTTAAAACCATCTGGAAATCCTTGTAATCTTGCACATTCGCGGGGCGTAATATGCCTTACGCGGCCATTATGTACCACACCTAGCTTATGCGCATCACTACTCACTAAGGTTATAGAAATACTTTCAGGGTCAAGGAATTTAAATACCTCAAAAGACATATTCCCTGCAACAGGATTAAACTTTCCACCATGATCCTTTAAATAACCTTTGTCCAATAAACCCTGCATAATACTTTGCAAATTAGGAGGGTTAAAAAAGGTTTTAATCTGCTCAAGTGTTAGTTTCTTACCATCTTGGTCAGCTCCAAAATGTTTTTTTCGACGATTTGCGATCAAGGCATTCATAAAATCAATTTCATCCTCAGTGCATTGTCCTTTGATACCCAACTCCCAAGAATGAATAGAGTTACCATTACGATGGTCAATCATACGGATGCCATGTAATTGCTCAGCTCTACCAGATACCATTTTTAATAATTGAGCTACAAAATCACTAGAGCAATTATATTTAGAATCAGGCTCTGGCTCCAAAATATCTCGCACCACTCTTAGCGGGTATTGAGGTTCAAAAAGACTTGATTGCGCTAATTTATCTTTAAATTTATGCGAGTCAGTAGCACCCAAGTCTGATTGTAGAGTGAGGTTTGGTTTACCTTGATAAATACCTACAATATAAACACGCACTCTATTTTGTGGAATACCAAAGTTAGAACCATTCAAGAGTAAGTAACTGACGCCATAGCCCAGTGCCTCTAAGTGCTGGATGATGGTTTTAAAGGTTCTACCTTTATCATGTGTGGTTAATCCACGCACATTTTCCAATAGAAAACCCTTGGGTCGGTAATCTTTTAAGATACGCTCGATTTGAAAAAACAATGTACCGCGAGTGTCACCAAAGCCTTGTTGTTTTCCAGCATAAGAAAAAGGCTGGCAAGGAAAGCCTGCTAATAAAAAATCAAACTCAGGAAATTGTTGAATTATGTAAACATCGCCTTGCGGTGACTCGCCAAAATTCAACTTATAGGTCTCTTGAGCATGCTTATCAATTTCTGAAGAAAGCACACACTCACAAGGCACACCTAACTCTTGCATAGCTTGCTCAAAACCAAGGCGGATACCGCCGATACCTGCAAATAAATCTACAAAGCGCATTATGCGAGTGCCTCTTTAATAAACTCAGCCAAAACAGCTATTTCATCCTCTGAATAAGCAACGGTGCAATCACTGAATAGACAGATAGTGCTCACTGCTGATGAGCGCTGAAAATTGCCTGCACCGTCTAAGACATAAGCAATCTTGTGACCATTTTGATGCATCAAGCGTTGACGTGAATCGGCTTGCCCAGACTTACGCTCAATGACACTATTCGTAGTGACTTGGAAGCTGACCTCTACTCCAACACTTTTACCGTTTAAACTAATCACTACATCAAACGGCATACCATCAGACTTTTCATAACCTTGTAACCGAATTTTACCATTACGGTAAATAGCATAGGTTTCTGGTAAATACTGTTTGAGCAAATCTGCTACGTAGCGTTGTGCAATCTGTCCTAGAGTATTGGTATTAACACCAGTGGTAATGCGGCTAACATGCAGATACTTTTCCCGAACATACTTATCTAACCCAGCTGCATCCCCTAACAACATCCCTAATTCACACTTTTCCAATGCAGCTAAATGAGCCTGATCAGAGGTTGCTGCAAAAAGCAGTAGCATAATCATATCGCGATACAGACCACTTAAAGGCTGCACCTTGGCAATTGCTGCTCCATCTAAATGCAATTTCGCATTACCTAAACCTTTAATGGGTAACACAGCAAAGGTATAAGATTGACGCTGACCACGATAAACATATTCAAAATAGAACTTGTTGGAACTATCCAAGGGAAAAATAGTATGGAATTCACGTCCCAATCTTTGAATCGCCTCACCACCATAGTCAGCCAAAGTAACCAAGTGCTTTAAAAACAAGTTGGCAGGAAAGCTTGAAGCCTCCAAAACAGCAAAAACTTGTTCGGCTCTATCTCCTGATAGCTTCAGTATACTTAGAAACTGCTCTTGGCTAGTCACTAAAAGTTGCACAGCACTTTGGCTAGCAACCTCAGCTTCCAAAGCTTTCGGCCACCACTTAATTGCTTTAGGTTCAAGCTCCGCTAGCGTCCTGCGAAAATTCATGAGTCCATTACCAATTTTGCTGGAAAGGATCAAACACTAAAAAAGGCTATTTTAACCTAGATACTTCACAAATACTCAAACCCAAAAACCTATTTGCAAACACTACAAACTCTAAGGTAAATCATATGTAGCGCCACAGTTAATGCGTTTTTTTAGACTGAGCACAATGTCAACACTCTATGTGTCTTTCAGAAGAGCTACTTCCTAAGCGATTTCTGCAGTTGATAAGCAGTGACGCTCTTTGCCAATGCTTGGCTTTTTTTAATATGTTTACTCATATACTGCTTGGCTGAGGTTTTGTTGCCTTGCTGAATCAAACTAATAATCGTGGAATGCTCAACACAGGTATCCAAGACTGATTGCAGATCAGGAAAGCCTAAGCGGCGGATAATCCGAATATGATCATTAATATCACGCAGATAAGCCGCTAAGATCGTATTGCCTGACTCCAAGGCAATCGTCATATGAAAGGCTTCTTCTTCCGCTTGCAGCGCTTCTAAATCAATACCCTGCTCAACACGCTTCGGATCCCATAGCTCAGCTAACCCCTCCAAGACCTCCGCGCTCATATGGTCACATGCCAACTCAACGGCTGCAGCTTCTAAAGTAATGCGTACATCATAATATTGACTCACCAGATCAATATCCACAGCACGAATAAAGCAACCTTGCTTGGGTAAAACGCTAATCAAACCTTCTGTTTCTAAGCGCTGTAAGGCTGCCCGCACGGGTGTACGACTGACTTCAAATTGCTGGGCTAATTCAGATTCAGTCACGCGCGAACCGGGGTAAAACTCAAAATCTAGGATTTTTTGCCGAATTTGCTCGTAAATTAATTGTGATGAAGATTTTGAGCGCTCCCCAAACGGTAAAGTCATGCACGATTTTCCTGTTCTAAACAACCATCTGCAAGCTCAGTGAGTCTTGCACCAAGATCAATCATTTTAGCACGCCTAGAACGTTTCCAGTGCGCTTTCCCCGCAAACTCCAAGACTGGTTTTAAGTAAAACAGCTCTCAAAACTACCAATATTCACCTTGGCATAAAAGCTGCATAACAAATACCACGTTGTATACAACGTGGTATTTAAACAAGTTTTCTACTTACGGTTTGCTGATGAGGGTGAAACATGCCAACACCATTGGAATTAGTCGCAAAGCCACATCCAGTGCCAGTGCAGTGGAATAGTGTGGCTCTGCTGATCATTGATATGCAGCGTGATTTTCTTGAGTGGGGTGGTTTTGGCGATAGTCTTGGCAATGATATTGAGCAAGTACGCCGCTGTATTACCCCGTGCATTAATTTATTGAAAGCGTGGCGCACGGCTGAACTTCCTGTCATTCATACTCGTGAAGGTCACTTACCCGATTTATCAGATGTACCTAGCAATAAGTTACAGCTAGGCAATGGTTTAAAAATCGGCGATCACGGTCAGATGGGACGCTTATTAGTCATTGGTGAGCCGGGGCAAGACATTATCCCTGAGCTGTATCCCTTACCGACTGAGAAGCTGATTGATAAGCCGGGTAAAGGCGCTTTTTACCATACCGATCTGGATGACTACCTCCAAGCTAATGGCATCAACACGCTATTAGTCTGCGGCGTGACCTCGGAGGTCTGTGTCCATTCCACCATTCGTGAAGCCACTGATCGGGGCTATCGCTGTATAGCCCTTGAAGACTGCTGTGCTTCTTATTTTCCAGCCCTACATGAAGTTGCCATGCAAATGGTCGCCTCGCAAGGCGGCATCTTCGGTGCTGTGACTTCAAGTCAGGCAGTGTACGAACTATTACAAGCTAAACAGATAGAGGTGTGAGATGAGTGAAGCAGGATTAAACTCACCAATACTTGGCTTTAAACCCAAGCTATGGGTAGCCGGAGACTGGAATGGTCTTTTTGGCTTAGGGACTAATGTACTAGTCAATCTTTTAGTGATGACTGGCTTACTCAAATACGTCTTGGGTATGCCCGATGAAATTACCTTCGGACGGATTTTGCCTGCAGTGGGCCTGATGCTGTTTTTAGGCAATATCTATTATGCGTATATGGCTTGGAAATTAGCCAAAGCGACGGGGCGTACCGATGTCTGTGCTTTGCCCTCGGGCCCGAGTGTGCCGCATATGTTTATTGTGGTGTTTGTGATTATGCTGCCAGTCTTAGGCATGACCAAAGACCCGATTAAAGCCTGGGAAGCGGGTTTGGCGTGGGTCTTTTTACAAGGCTTTATCTTAATCGGCGGCAGTTTTATTGCGCCTTGGATTCGTAAAATCACCCCGCGTGCAGCACTCTTGGGAACTTTAGCCGGTGTCTCTATCGCGTTTATTTCGATGCGTCCTGCGATGGAGATGTATATGAATCCGGTAGTGGGTTTGGTGTGCTTTGCTATTGTATTGGTGAGCTTTTTAGGGGGCATTCGTTATCCTAAAAACTTACCCGCAGGCTTAGTAGCTATTGTAGTAGGCGCTTTAATTGCGTGGGTAGGCAGTGCTTTAGGCTTTGCTATGGGTATGGATCTGCAAAAAGCCTTGTCTTCCTTTACGAGTTTAGGTTTTTCCTTGCCTTTGCCTGCGGTGGATCATGTTTTTTCAGGCTTTGAGTTTTTAGGCTTAATTTTGGTCACTGCTATTCCCTTTGGTATTTATGATTTAGTCGAAGCGATGGACAATGTGGAAAGCGCTGAGGCGGCTGGCGATACCTATAACACGCGAGAAGCTATTGCAGCCGAAGGTGTGATTAGTTTAATCGGTACAGTCATGGGCAGCCCTTTTGCTAATGCGGTGTATATAGGTCATCCGGGCTGGAAACAAATTGGCGGACGCATTGGTTATTCTATTGGCACTGGCATTATGGTGTTGGCTTTATCGTGGCTGGGGATTCTCTCGCTATTACTGAATATTATTCCGGTGGTCGCCATTGCCCCTATTTTACTTTATGTAGGTATGTTGGTCGGTGCTCAAGCTTTCCAAACCACTCCAGCCTCTCACGCGCCTGCTATTATTTTGGGTTTAGTACCGCATTTAGCGGCTTGGGCTAAGACTTTAATTGATGGGGCTTTAGGAGCTGCGGGCACATCGGCGGCTACGGTGGGATTAGACGCTATGCAAACCCAAGGTGTTTTATATCAAGGTTTAACCTTGTTAGGTAATGGCGCTATTTTAACAGGCTTAGTCTTAGCCGCTATTGGCGTGGGTATTATTGAAAAGCGTTATAGCATGGCGGCTGGCTTTGCTTTAGCGGGTGCAGTGTTCTCTTACTTTGGCTTTATGCACGGTGCTGGCGTGGGCATTGGAAATGGCTTGGGTGTAACCCCGAGTGCTAGCTTATCTTATCTACTGATTGCAGTCTTTTTATACTACGCCTGCCCACGTTTAGTGGCTAATGCTGAACAAGAAGATGCGGCTAGGCTTCAGAAAAACACGGATGACGCTACACCCTTAGATACTGCGACTCAAGGAGCTTAAGATGTTTACTATGTTAAGTGAGCCTTATAGCTTTCCTTTTGATGGTCAATTAACAGCTCAAAATACCGCTTTAATCATTATTGATATGCAGGTGGATTTTTGCTCTAAAGGCGGTTATGTGGATGCTATGGGTTATGACGTCAGCCTAACCCAGCGCCCAATTAAGCCTTTGCAAAAAGTCTTAGCGACGATGCGTGACTTAGGTTTTTGCATTATTCATACCCGCGAAGGCCATCGCCCTGATTTAAGTGATCTGCCAGCCAATAAGCGCTGGCGCTCGCGGCAATTGCATGCAGGCATTGGGGATGTCGGCCCTTGTGGTCGAGTCCTGATTCGGGGTGAGGCAGGCTGGGAAATTATTCCAGAGCTTGCCCCTTTGCCTGATGAAATCATTATTGATAAGCCGGGTAAGGGTTCGTTTTATGCGACCGATCTGGATCTTATTTTACGCACCAAAGGTATTCGGAATCTGATTCTCACCGGGGTGACTACCGATGTGTGCGTTCACACCACCATGCGCGATGCCAATGATCGGGGCTATGAGGTAATGTTACTGGCGGATTGTTGTGCTGCAACTTTAGAGTCGAATCATTTGGCAGCGTTAGAAATGATTAAAATGCAAGGGGGGGTGTTTGGAACGGTTGGCTATAGCGCAGACTGGCTCGAAGCCCTTCATCTTGCTTTTGCACACTAAGGAGCCAGCATGCTAGAACCGATGGTCTGGAACAATCTATTTAACCTGCAAGCGAATGACCCCAAGCTTGAGTGGCAACCCTTTCGAACAGGGGTGGATATTCTGCCGCTGTATCGGAATGAGCAAACCGAGTGCTTTTGTGCTTTGTTACGCTATCAAGCCAATGCTGTCATTCCAGAGCACGAACATATAGGCGTGGAGCATTTGTTGATTTTACAAGGCTCTCAGCAGGATGAACGAGGTTCTTATCCAGCGGGAACTCTGTTGATTAATCCTCCTGCTACCTCCCATTCAGTGCAAAGCCCAGAAGGTTGCATTGTGCTAGCGATTTGGGAAAAACCAGTCCGTTTTAATTCATCTGAGCCTTAGGTTATGACTGTTCTCTCTTTACCCGATCTAAAAATCAGTACCTTGCAGGCAGCCTACCAACAAGGTCTGACCCCCGAACGTTTGCTGGAAGCCTTGCTGCCTTTATTCAATCAAGATGAGCACCATATTTGGATTAGCCGTTTAAGCGAAGATGCCCTCATGGGTTACGCCAAGCGCTTAAGCAGTTTATCAAGTCAGCAACGGCAGCAACTGCCCTTGTATGGGGTTCCGTTTGCGATTAAGGATAATATTGATCTAGTCGACTTGCCTACCACGGCTGCCTGCCCTGCCTTTGCTTATCAACCGCAACAATCCGCCTTTGTAGTACAACGTTTAATTGATGCGGGGGCTATTCCGATTGGTAAAACCAATCTGGATCAATTCGCCACCGGACTCAATGGCACGCGTTCACCGTATGGTGCGTGCAAAAACAGTATTGACCCGCGCTATATCTCGGGTGGCTCTAGTGCAGGCTCTGCGGTAGCGGTAGCCTTAGGCTTAGTCTCTTTTTCCTTAGGCACGGATACAGCAGGCTCAGGTCGAGTACCCGCGATGTTTAATCGCTTAGTAGGTGTTAAACCCAGCTATGGCTTGCTATCGAATCGTGGGGTTGTGCCAGCCTGTCGCACCCTTGATTGCGTGTCTATTTTTACTCAAGACTGTGTGGATGCTGAGAATGTGCTTGCAGTCAGTGCAGCTTATGATCAAGCCGAGCCATTTAGTCGCAGCATTACACCCCTGCCCTTCAAAAAACTCACCAAACTGGGTATACCCCGTGCAACGCAATTAGAGTTTTTTGGTCAGGACGAATATGCAACGTTATTTAAGCAAGCGCTTAGTCAGTTTAAAGCGCAAGGCGTTCAAGTGGTTGAGCTTGATTTCAGCGACTTTCTCGAAGCAGCGCAGGCTTTATATAAAGGCTCATGGGTGGCAGAACGCTATCATGTGGTAGCACCTTTAATGAATGCCCAACCCGATGCGGTGTTGCCCGTCATTCGCTCGATCGTTTCAGCCGCCTCAAGCATGAGTGCGGAGCAAGCCTTTACTGATCGCTATCAAATGGCAGCACTTAAACGCCGTACTGATGAGATTCTAGCGCAGGTCGACTGCCTAATGACTCCCACCGCTGGCGCTATTTATACGCTAGAGGAAATGCTCGCGAACCCAATTGAGCTAAATAGCCGTTTGGGTTATTACACGAATTTCATGAATTTATTGGATTATGCTGCTTTAGCGATTCCTGCGGGTACACGAGCGGATGGTTTACCGTTTGGTGTGACTTTATTTAGTCATGCAGGCAGTGATCAGAACCTGCTGAAATGGGCGCAGCAACATCCTTTGGAGGCTTAACCATGCAAGCATTTATCGATCTGGTCGTGTGTGGCGCGCATTTATCTGGTATGGCGTTAAATCCGCAATTGCTCGATCGAGGCGCGAGTTTAGTTACCGCTACCTTATCTGCCCCGAGCTATCGTATGTATGTGATAGCCGGTAAGCCGCTACGTCCCGCGATGGTAAAAGTAAGTACCAACGGTGTTGCTTTACCCGTCGAAGTATGGCGCTTATCAGCCGCTGCTTTTGGAGATTTTGTTAGCCAAATCCCAGCGCCTTTAGGTATCGGTAAAGTTGAACTCAGTGACGGCACGCTGTTAAGTGGTTTTATTGCAGAACCGATTGCTTTAGAAGGCGCGGAAGATATTACCGAGTTTGGCGGTTGGCGTAATTATATCGGGTCTTTGCATCCAGTGAGCTGAGATAAACTAATCCGAGTTAAGGGCTATTAACACTCTCGTTAGTAGCCCTATATGGTAATGGCAACTTACAAACGCGGATCCACCGCTTCCGATTCCAGTGCCAAAATTCCAAACACGCATTCGTGTACGCGGCGCAAAGGCTCTTTATCAATAAAGCGATGCAAGGCTTCATGTCCGAGGGAAAATTCGCGCATTGCCAAGGATTGCTTGCGGCTTAAGCCACGTTTTTTCAAGCGCTCTAGATTTTCCGGTAAATCATATTCAGGGCCATAAATAATCCGTAGATAATCTTTGCCGCGGCATTTTAGAGCGGGTTGGATGGGTTGTTCATTGCTGTAAGCGATAAAGTTTGCAGGTTTAATCACCATGCCTTCACTACCTTGCTGCGTCAGTTGCTCCCACCAAGTACAAGCCGCTGCCACTTGCGCTTCATCCTGCAAATTGACGATCAAATGAGCAGTTGCATGGAATAAGCGATCGTGCTCGGCTAAGCGCGCTAATTGCGTCATGTGCCAGGTATGCGTTTTATCCATATGCACCGCGCCTTCGCTAGCGAGTAAATGAAACGGGGCAATTTTTAAATCCTCGATACTCGTCACTTCCCAGCAATACTGCGCCCATGCCGTTCCATACTGATCTACCGCTGCACTACGCTCTGCCACGCGCTCAGTTAAAGTACCTAAGTCCACCCCGCGCTGGGCAGCTTTTTGCAAGGCTTGACTCAGGGCTTGCAAACTTAAACGCGCGGCGGCTCCCACGGGTGCATATTGTTCGCGAATTAAAGCGCTCGCTTTGGCTGACCACGGCATGATTTCGACATCTAAACACGCCCAATCCGTGTGCAACTCTTCCCATAAACCCGCTTGCTGCATAGCTTGGTTTAAGCGTTCTAAAATCGCTGCAGTGAGCTTGGCATCATTAAAGAAATGCCGCCCAGTACGGGTGTAAATCACACCAATTTCGCCGCTAGTCACACCAAAACGTTGTTGAGCAACTTCAGCAGTACGACACACTACCATCACTGCGCGTGAGCCCATGTGTTTTTCTTCGCAAATCACTTCGCTCACGCCGCGCTGTGCGTAATAGCTAAACGCTTCGCTAGGGTATTCCAAATAATCGGCTTTACTACTGGTTGAAGTCGGTGCCATGGTCGGCGGCAAATACACCAGCCAGCGTGGATTAACGGCAAACCGACTCATTACTTCCAAAGCCACCGCTGCATTTTCTGCATAAATAGTCACTTGTCGATGCAAGCGCGTTTCTAACAAACGTTTACCACTCACATCAGCAAAATGCAGAATATCGTCGTCTTCTTGCTGCGCACTCAAATTGACATTTAAGGCCTCTAAAGGTCGCACTGGCTCACAATACACTTGTTGGGCTGGAACGGATTTCAACTCTAATTCAGGATAGCGTAAGGCCGTCAGCTTGCCACCAAACACACAGCCGGTATCTAAGCAAATCGTGTTATTCAACCACTCGGCTTGTGGCATGGGGGTATGCCCATACACCACTTTAGCAGAACCGCGATAATCCATAGCCCACGGATAACGCACTGGCAAACCAAACTCATCGGTCTCGCCAGTGGTTTCGCCATACATACAAAACTGTTTAATCGCACCGGCTGCCCGCGCTTGCATGCTCTCTTTCACCCCCGCATGCGCTACTGCTAAACGCCCACCATCTAATACATAATGGCTGATCAAACCATCCAAAAAGGCTGCTACTTCCGCACGAAACTCCGGTGTTTCTTGATTAAGTTGCTCAGCACTTTGCGCTAAACCATGTGAAAGTTTGACGTCTTTGCCGCGCAACCATTTCAATAGTTTGGCTTCATGATTACCTAACACACAAAGCGCTTGCCCTGCTTTTACCATGCGCATTACTAAACGCAAGACTTGTGGCGTTTTTGGCCCACGATCAACTAAATCACCCACCAATACTAATTTACGCCCCGCTGGTGGTAACGCATAAACCCCTTCAGCATCTTCGCCGACTTGATAACCTAAGTTCTGTAATAAGCTGTGTAGCTCATCGAAGCAGCCATGAATATCGCCGATAATGTCAAACGGCCCCGTTTCATCGCGTAAATCTGTCCATAAACGTTGGCGGGTAATACTCACCGCATTGATCTCAGCCTCAGAACGCAACTCATAAATATGCTTAAAACCTTCGCGTGCTAAGCCAAATAAACCTTGCTTCATGGTACGAGTTTGATTCTGTACCACATGTGCGCCAAACTGCCGATCAGGACGTGCGAGATTGCGTTCAATACACACTGACTGACCCGGATTCAGGATAATCGCAACGGTACGCGCATAGTATTTTTTGGCTAAGGCGATTAAGGACTTGCGATCTTCAGCGCGCACATTGGTGGCATCGACCACCGTTAAACGTCGCCCTTCTAAACGCTTTTCCACTAAATAATGCAATACTTCAAAGGCTGGTTTAGTCGCTGCTTGATCGTTTTCGTTATCCGCCACTAAACCACGGCATACATCAGAAGATACGACTTCGGTGGGTTTAAAATGCTGGCGGGCAAAGGTAGATTTCCCTGAGCCGGATGCGCCAATTAAGACAACCAAGGCAAATTCTGGGATGCTAATAGTTTTCATAGGGTAAAGACTCCGATTTGCGTGACACTGCCTAATTCGGGGTCAGTTTCACCAATCCCACTCAAAGCCACTTGATAGCCATAAGTCGTCGCAACGCGCTCGCACCATGCTTGAAACTCCGCGCGTGTCCATTCAAAGCGATGATCAGCATGCCGCAATTTGCCGTTCGCTAAATTCGGAAAGCGCGCATTAAACTCACGATTCGGCGTGGTGATGACGATTAATTCAGGATGTGCAAACTCAAATACTACCCGCTCCAAAGCGTCTAAGCGATCTGGCTCTAAATGTTCAATCACCTCCACCAATACCAGCGCGTTAAAGCCTGCAAAGCGCTGATCGCGATAGGTTAGCGCACCTTGCCATAATTCAATGCGTTCACGCTGTTTTTCGCTCAAGGTGTCTAAATGCAAACGGCGCTCAGCAATTTCCAAGGCGCGCAAACTCACATCCACACCCACGATCCGATTGAACTGCCCTTGTTGCAGCAAGGATTTTAATAAACGCCCTTCCCCACAGCCCAAATCTAACACCCGCTCTGCGCCATGCTCTAATAACACTTGCGTTACCGTTGCTAAGCGCAGTTCATTCAGATTCAGCGGTTTTTCTAACTCAAACTCCGCTAAATTTTGCTTTAAATCACAATCACTGCTGGCTTCGAGTTCAATCGCAGCTTCATCCGCTAAACGTACTAAAGCCTCTTGCACCAACACTTTGCGATATTTGAGATAACGCTCGGTGATTAGACGCTTTTCAGGATGCTGCTGTAGCCATGCCTCGCCTTTACGCAGCAACTTCTCTAATTCTGCTTTGCCGATGTAATAATGCTTACGATTATCCAGCACCGGAATCAGCACAAATAGATGCTCCAACACGGTTTGCAAGCGCTGTGTTGTCGTTAAGGTGAGCGTGATATACGGACTTTCTCCCCAAGTCGATTGCGCAGCTAAGAGTGGATGCCGCTCAATCTGCACCTCATAACCCAAGGGCTTAAATAAACGCTCCGGTAAATCCTCCGCGCCACGTACTGGCAAAGGCGTCAAGGTCACTTCCAAAGGAATCGGCGTCTCTGCCAAGACTTGCCGATCTTTAGAGCGCCCCGTAAACGCTGTCCCCAGCGCTCGCCCCAGAGCAACCGTTAAAAAAGACGACACTGCATACGGACGATCATTCACATATTCATCCAATAAACCCGCATCGCCCTTTTGCCCCGAACCACGCACTAATTGCACCGGATCAAGTTCTAAGGTTAAAGCAAAAGTACAGCGTTCTTGAGTCGCTTCAGGGTAAAACATCAGCGCTTTCCCTTGTGGCAAACTAATTTCATGCAGCCGATCAGGATGCTTATGCAGCAAAAAACCTAAATCGGTCGCTGGCTGATGGGTGGTGGACAATGTGAACAACATACGCTCATCCTAAGTTTTATTATGGGTGTTAAACGCTAGAAAAGCAGGAATAGTGCCAAGCAAAGAAATAATGGATTAACTATTTGAAAATATAAAATTTTCACAAGAAACTGAAAAACTTATATTAAAGATAATTAGTGAATTATATTTTTAAATATAACTTTCTATTTAACCACTAAGTGATCATAAGCTTTAGACGCTCGACGGAAACGTCGGCGGCTTGCTAGCGTATCTAAATCTCGATTAGCTACAATTTCTGTGTAATAACGCTGTTTCGCTTTTTGTTTTTGTTGAAAACGAGCAGATGAAATTGCACAGCGATTTTGTGAGCTAATTATAGACTCTTGCCAACGTTGCCAATCTTTAATCCGCTTGGCTGGTGGTGGCTGTACTAAACCCACGCACAACATAGCCTCGCGGCATTGCGGGCAATGAACAACAATAAATGTTGGCGCTCTTGCCACCTTTCTACAATTAAAGCAAACATGGTTTTTTGCCATTCTTTATTTCCTATCTGGTGAATTCTTTAAGGCAGCCTATACTTAGCCCCCTGCTTTAATTCTTATCTATTATTTGCCATAGTACTGCACTATCTAAAAAAGCATGCACGCACTATGAACACCGAACTACTCTTTCGCACCGACGCTTATCAAACCACTGCCACCGCTCAAGTGGTAGCAATTACCGAGCAAGGCGGGATTATTTTAGATCGAACGCTGTTTTATCCTACCGGTGGCGGCCAGCCAGGTGATAAAGGCGTATTGCGTTTAAGCGATGGGCGAGAAACTCTAATTGCCACTACTGTCTGGGAAGACACAACGCATACACGAGTAGTGCATGTACCCATCGATATGAATGCGCTCCCGGCTGTGGGCGACAGCGTAGAGATGCAGCTCGATTGGGACACTCGCTATAGTCATATGCGGGTGCATACTGCCTTGCATTTATTGTCGGTGGTACTGCCTTATGCGGTCACGGGTGGCTCGATTAGCGCTGGCGAAGGCCGTTTGGATTTTGATATTCCCGATTCGATTTTGGATAAAGACCAAATTACCGCAGAGTTGCAGGCTTTAATCGACCAAGACTTAGCAGTGACTGAAACTTGGATTAGTGATGCAGAATTAGATGCGAATCCCGAACTAGTCAAAACCATGTCGGTACAACCGCCGCGTGGTTCTGGACAAATACGCTTGATCAATGTGCAGGGTGTAGATTTACAACCTTGTGGCGGCACTCATTTAAAGCGCACTAGCGAAATCGGTCAAATCCTAATTACTAAAATCGAAAAGAAAGGCAAACTAAATCGGCGCGTACGTTTGGCTTTAGTTTAAATACGCTCAGATAGCTCAATCAAAACATCTAAAATGGCTCGCATTTTATTCGAGATTAAACACTGGCTCGGGTAAAGCGCAGCAATTCACTCATTAGTTAACGATGCGCTGCTGCAAATGCTTTGCGTAAATTATCTAAGTAGCTCGCCAACTCCAAATCTAGTACCGATGGCTGATGGCCAATATCCCAAGTTGATAGCCATACCGACACAGTGCGCCATAAATTTTCCCAGCGTGGATGATGATCTAATTGCGTGATGAAAGGTGCAGCTTGCGCCATAAAACTCATGGCATCCTCAAAGGATGCAAACTCAAAGGCACGGTATAATTCATAACGCTGCCGATTCGGTGCTTTAGGTAAAGCAGAACTAACTATTTGCCATTTAGGTAATTGCGCTAAGGCCTCGGTCAATTCTTGTTTAGTCAACTCTGTCAAATTCACCATTGGCTTAGGATAACGAATTGTTTCCGTAGAAAGTCGACGAAAACCAAAGTTTTCCAACTGTGCTAATAAATCAGCTAAGTCTTTTTCCCAATGACTGTCACGCAGTTCAAAGGCTTGGTGATTGGCTAAACTCATTAGAGCGGGCGGTAAGGCACTGGCTTGCGGTAACTTGGCGCCTGATAGCACGACTGGCAGCACCCGTAGATTTGACTGTAAAGCATGCGCGATTTCTTTATGTACCCAGTCCTCTGGCTTATCAATACGTCGCCGATGATCTTCATCGTGGCTAGCTAACCAAGTTGTACCAATCACAGGCATGACTAAGGTCGCAGCGGCTAAGGCTTGGTTAATTTGCTCCACCCAATTATCCGCAACTCGAATCGACTCCGTATCAATGAACACCGCTTGAGTGCCGAAAGTACGTGCAATGCTAGTCGCTAGCCAACGGGCGGCTGCAGAACTATCGGTACGCCGATAACTAATAAAGGCTAAAGGACTAAGCTTAGGCATACATTGCTCTCAGCTAAAGTTTGCTTTTTACACTTTAAGCATAGTTGTTAGCGCTAGTGAGTGCGAGGCTAATTTCAAGCACTGTTCTTCATTGCTTTAGTCAGCCCAAGTGCTTGGTTAGCCTGTGACTGCTGTTGGGTTAGTCTTCAAAGCTTAGCAACTCCAGCGTAAGTTTCCCGCCTTTATAGACATCCGTATTCAAAGGCTCTTCCCGCTCTAATTTCACTAAACCTACACCAGGCGCATACCATTCGCGAGTGGTGATGGGCACGATGGAATTGCCAGTGCGAGCATCCGCGTATAAAGATAAATCGGTTTGCCCTTCCACTAAGACACAATGGCTAAAACGACCTGCGCTGACTTCTACCGCTTCATCCAAGCTCAGCACTGAATAAGTCATCGGAAATTGCAGCATGTCAGCAGTCATGACATCCATGCCTTCATACACACGCTCAATCAGATAGGGCTGGGAAATCGTTGACCAAGTTTTTCCTTTAGCCTGAGCAATTGGCAGGGGTAGCACCATCCGCGGACTAGAATCCAAACGTGGCTCGCTTTCGACTAAAGTTCGTTTAGCCAGCCGATAGATACCATCCGCACGTTGGGCAAGATAATAATCGGTGCCATCGCTGGTGGCTCGAATACTAACTGCTTCCTCCTTGAGCGTGGTTTTGCCAAGCGTTTCAATGATAAGTTGTTTGGTATCTAAGCGCTCAGGATGTTCAATAGTAACTTGATATTCCCAACGCAAACCTTGATTCAAAGGAAAATAGTCATCGCTAGCTGGTTTTTCACAAGCAACTAACAGGCTCAAGCAAAATAAACTTAGCGTTAAGCGCCACATGCTCATTTCTCAGGTAAAGCTGGATCAGGTAGCTCGGTAAATTTGAGCTTTTCATGAATTTGCCCCAGTTGGCGCACATTCACGGGCGCTTCGTTTTGGACATTTTTATTCCGCTCTTTCACACCAATTTGCACATTGCCGTTGCGCTGATTGCGTAGCGCATCTTGTAAAGAAGAATGTAGTTCGCGGTCATAAGGCAAACTATAAGCACGTGGCTCGCCGGCAGGTTTATTGCCTTTTAAATTAGAGGCCCAAATGAAAATTCGTCCTGTACTCCCTGTCTCTTGATTAGGCTCTTCAATCACGGAAGCATGCAGTAAAAATTTCGCCGGCAACTCCACTGGACTAGGCCAGCCCTGCACTTCCTTCCAACCTTGATAACTGACCCAATACAAACCTGTTGTCATGAGCACTAACAGAAATTTCAATACCCAAGGAAGGCGTCCATACAGCAAGACCAAGACTAAAAGTGCTGCGAGAAAAATATAGGCTACTCCTAAGAGCATGAGCATTTCATTCATATTTTTCCTCCGAGCACGAGGGATTTTTGTAAGGTATTAATAGCCGTGATCTGACCATTAGGGCTAATACTAAAGCGTACTGCAGTGCGCTCTTCACCTTCACGTTCTAAAGTCGTGGTGGCGTAATACAGGACTTTGAGCCTTGGATTCACTTCAGCCAAATAAACCGTGACCGGTACTGCTTTGAGCGTTTGGCTACGATAATAATGAATATTCACTGTGAACTCGCCCGGCGGACGCCCACGAATCGTGACAATTTCTTGATTGAGCGGATTAATAATTTCTTTGCCATCAATCAGTTGCATATCGTTGACTGCACCGCGATCATCCCGATCTAAATGCATTAAACCTTCTTGTGGGCGCTTAAACCAAATCATCTGCCCTTTGGGGCCTTCAACCCAAGTATCAATATCATCAGGGCTATTATCAGGCCAACTGACTGTCAACATGAACTCAGCTTTAGGGTTAATAATCCCGCTCTTCGCCGTTGGATTCATCAGCAGAAGCGCAATTAAAAATAGGAAGGTAAAAGTCAGCAGCGCGTTAAAAAGCAAATCCGTGAAAGGATCCACATCGGACATAGTGTCGCGCTGTTTAAACACTGCCATTGACGATCTCAGTACTAGCTAGGTTTGGTAGTTGGCTAGCCTGTACCGCAGCTACCAGCAACTGATCAGCTGTACGATCTAAGATCAAATACTGCAAACCCAAAAAGATGCTACCGACTAAGCCAATAATGGTGGTATTTAATGCAATCTTCATCCCTTGAGTCATTTGCTGCATGAGGGTTTGCACTTCAGTAATATCAAGGGAGGATAGATGGGTCATCGAACCAAGCATAATCACAAACCCGACAACGGTGCCGAGCAAACCCAATTTAATCAATAAGCCCGTCATGAACCAACCCACTTGATGCTGCCCGCGTAATTGCTCACCCAATAGTTCAGCTGTGAGCTGTTTATCTTGAGGATTGGGAATTGACTGTAATTCAGCTAAATAAGGCTTGATTAGCAGCTTATCGTCAATCTGATCTGCTTGTGGCCACAAAACAATCGCTTTGGCCTGTCGAGCTAGAAACACACTACGATAGCCACAGTGCAAACAAGTTAAGAGAAACAGCAGCACCATCAGCGGACAGAGATAGGTATTATCCGTAGCAAACATAAACTGCAGAATGCCCTTATCCCAAAGAATCGCTAAGCCTACTAGCAAGAGGCCAAACAGCCACAACCATTGTAGCGGCAAGATCCAAGCTTGTTTGCTCATGGCTCCTCCCTAGTCGGGGTTTTGATTTAGTTAAAGGCTTGAGGTTCAGTTTTAACTAGGGGTAAGCCAGCTTCTTTCCAGCCATCAATCCCCTCTTTATACCAATAGACTCGGGTGTAGCCATACTCACGCACCCGTTGCACGGTGTTCCATGACATCCAGCAGTCTGCCACGCAGTAAAACACTAAAGCCTGCTCAAAGTTTTGCTTAGTTAGCTTAGCTAATTGAGCTCTAAACCAAGTCTCGATTTTCGGCTCTAGCACCCCATAGCCTACACTCGGTAACCAAATGCTAGCCGGTAAGCTCTCATGCACTTCATTCACCAACCAAGTCGCAGGAAAGCCTTCATCTTCTCGCAGAAAAACAGCCATGACATCAATCAGAATGGGCTGGTCATTTTTAATGAGCGTTTGCAGCTCGGCTGTTGTCAAAGTAAGCCCATTGGGTACACAGGCGGGTGTTGGGCTACGGTAATGTTCTAGTTTAAGACCTATAGGCATGGATGGCGTGCGTACACAGTCTTCAGCCTGACAATTGAAGGCCGTTAAACTAAGCACTAACAATAGCCAAACTCTCATTCCGCCTGCTTAGCTGGTTTCAGTTGTTCTGCTTCTAAAGCTGGATATAAATGGGCAACTGAGCGACGTAACTCACTCTGAGCTAAAGCCAGCTCTTTAAAATCAGCTGGAATGGGGGTTGCCATGACTTCATTCATATCTAAACCATTCGCAGCCGCTTGTTGAAGAATGGTTTGTAGCCAGACTAAATAAGCTCGTGTTTGGGCAATGGCTTGATCATCTTGTGTCACCTTACCATGCCCTGGCACTAAGACCTTAAAGGGCAGTTTTAAGAGTTGCTCCAAAGAAGCTAGCCAATCGACAATATTCGCATGTGGAGTGGTAGACGCGCGTTGATTAAACACTAAATCGCCTGTGAACAAGACGCCCGTTGTATGATCAAACACGGCTAAATCTGCATGGGTATGCCCTTTGAAAGCCAAGTGTTCTAACTCATGTCCCCCTAAGTTTTCACGACCTAGTTTTACCTCTTGATTAGGAGCGACCACACTCGTATCCCGCATCCAATCCCCAATCAAGCGGTACATATTATTGCTGAAGGTTTCTCCTTCACGCTGCACACCGCGAATGGTTTCAGGCAAAGCATAAATAGGTAGGTCACTGAAGGCTTGATTACCGAAAAAATGATCAGGATGATGATGGGTGATATAGACGCGGATTACTTTTTTGCCAGTAGTTTGCTCAATTAAAGCACGCTGCTGCTCACCAAAGCGTCGCGAGGGGCCGGTATCAATGACAACAATGCCATCTTGAGTAACGATATAACCCGCGTTGACAATGTACCCACCATTTTCTTTACTGAAATCCTCCGTTTTACCTTCCAAGACAAAAGTATCAGGCGCGATTTCTTGGGGTTGAAGCGGATATTCAAAGCCAGCTGCAGCTAATTGAGTACTTAAAGCCCATAAAGCTAGCAGTAGAAGGCGCTTCATTGTGCGACCTCAGCTTGAATTCTATTACCGTTATTATCACGGCCTTCTAATCTGAATTGAGTTTGCCGATTAACATCGAAACTCAACATAGGGTTTTCACTGATAGGCTCAAACAAATCCAACTCGGCGAGGACTTTATTGTCTTCAGCTAAGACATTCAGATTTTCAATATGAAAAGTTGGAATCCCTGAAGCTAAGCCAGTATCCATCGGATGCATCACACGTACCCGTAAACGATTGGAGCCATCGGGACGTTGCCAGACATTGGCGGATACTTTTCCCAAGGTTTTAGTCCAATCGCCTGAAGCAGTACCGACACTGGGTAAAGTACAACCACCACCTGCAGCATTAACCCAGACTCCGCCGACATGCCAAAGCCCATCTGCCGTTTTAGCGGCTACATGGATCGGGCTACCTTGTTGTAGCTTCATACGAAAACCTAAATGCGGACGCATTTCTTTTGGACGAAAGCGCAACACTTGCGGAATTGGATTGAGATCCGCTACTACCACGATTTCTTGGATGCTCTCCAAATCCTCTACTTGGAAAGAGATCGGTACATTTAAAGAATCTTCAGCGTCAGCAGGTGCTTCAACTTTAACTTTGCCATCAAACTGATAAGGCTCACCATTAAGAAAGCGCTTATGTACAAATTCCCATTGTGGTGACTTGAGGGCATCAGGCTCAGCTGCCCAGCCCCAAGGGCTAAGCAGTGTTATTAAGAGGAGGGCAAATAAAGGACGCATAGCTACCTCAATTTTTAGCAGTTACCTCAGGAGCAATCGCAGGCGGTGTGTAAGTGACCTTATACTGTTCGAAAATCTTTTTGATAGTGCCATCGTTTACTAAACTGGCCATATTTTCATTAATCGCTTTAGCCAGCTCTTCATTATCTGCTTTGACTGCAACACCCATCGCCCAACTAGAGCGCGCTAAACCCGGAGTCACTAAGGATTGCACTTGAATATGATCTGGACGATCTTTTAATAAACCTTCTAATTCACCACGCGGCCCCATAACGCCTGCAATTTCACCGGCTTTTAATGCTGCTGCAGCTTTACTAAGGCTATCAAAATGATGAATATTTTTACTAATTTGCCCTTGCATAGCCTCCAATAAATATAAGTCACTCAAGGTATCAATCTCAACCCCAATAGTATCGCTCATAAAATTAGCCAAGGTTGGTTGCTTGCCCACTTTATTGGTATCAAAAGCAAAAACGACTTGCTCTAATTGATAAGGAGCGACAAATTTCACTTTATCGACTTTCTCAGAGAAAGCATTATCCACTGGCATGTGCAACATGACATCAGTCACACCACCACCTAAATAGTGACCTTTCCAAACATTATTACGTAAATCATCTTCAACATTTTCATCAGCACCCACTAAGCGAATTTGGCTACTGACACCTAATTTAGCCGCTAAAGCATTGGCAATATCCACATCGATACCCATTTGCTTGCCGTCAGCCACATAAGAATACGGGGGGAAATCTTTATATAAAGAGGCGCTCAGCACGCCTTTATTTTTAATATCATCTAAGCCAGCTGCTAATAGGCTGGTGGCCAATATACTTAAGCCTAAACCTAGACTTACCAACACTCTCATATTCATAGCCTCTCCTAACTATAAATACTTTAAAAAAGCCACCGTTTGAAACAATGGCTACCCAAGACTAGTTTCAATTCGTTGCAGGTTTAGCTGGTTCAGTGGCAGCTGGGGTAGTAGCTGCTGCACTCGTAGTTTTAGCTAAATCAATACCTGCTTTACCTAGCATATATGTAATGGTATCGCTTAACTCTTGTTCGCTTAGGCTAGCATCACCACCTTTAGCAGGCATCTGATTTAAACCCGCTGTACTTGAAGCCAACAAGCCTTGCAAACCTTTAGCGGCACGGGGTTCCCAAGCTGCTTTGTCATCAATTTTAGGCGCATTCAAAATACCCGCCGTATGACAAGCGGTACATACTGTATTAAAAACTTGCTCACCCGTACGGGCAACAGCAGGGGTTGCCGGTGCAGCAGCGGCTGGTGCTGCGGCTACAGCAGTACTTGCTGCTGCAGTGGTAGACGCTGGTTTAACTGGTGCGTCGACCGAAACAGTTTCTAACCAAGAACGAATCGCCCACAGACCCTCCTGTTTGAGAATGCCTTCAAATTTTGGCATGTAGGTAACACCATTACGAATAGCGCCATTAACCATCCGCTCTTTGTAAATCTCGTCACCTTCAGGGCCTAGTGGCAATTTCTCACGCAGGTCAGGCGCAATACCACCGGAAATCGCATCAATGCCATGGCAACGCGCGCAATTTTGAGCAAAAGCATGTTTGCCAATTTCAATGGCTTTTTCGTTGCCAGAATAGGGATTAGTGTCTAAAAAAACGGTGTCGGAGTCCTTAATAGGCTCTAGTCCAGTAATATCAATGGCCTGTGGAGTCACATCACCATGAGCCCAAACTTGCATGGTAGTTGCTAATAAAAGCGCACCACAAATCCGTGTTAAAATAAGCTTGCCTTGCATTGATTAAAACCTCAAATCAATTCATTGGTGGTTATAAAGAGGTAGATAATCCACCTCTTTATTTTTCATTAAAATTAGGCTGGAGTTTTTGGTAATTTAAATACCCACAAACTACCACCTTGATTTAGATGCTTAACACTTTTAGCAACTTCACCACCCCATAATGGCACTGCACCACCCCAGCCTGAAGGTACTGCAACGAATTGCTCACCATCTTGTTCCCAAGTAATCGGACAGCCTACCACGCCAGAACCTGTCTGGAATTTCCATAACTCCTGACCCGTTTTAGCATCAAAGGCTTTTAAATAACCTTCTGGCGTACCTGTGAATACTAGGTTTCCAGCAGTAGTTAATACCCCACCCCATAAAGGCGCTTTATTTTTTGCTTCCCAAACGATTTTCCCAGTTTTTGGATCCATCGCCCGTAGAGCACCGATATAATCTTCATTTAAAGGTTTAATTGTGAAGCCAGCCCCTAAATAAGCCGCACCTTTTTTATAGCTAATAGGTTCATTCCAAATATCCATACCCCATTCGTTTGAAGGAACATAGAATAAATCTGTACCTGGGTTATAAGCAATTGGCATCCAGTTTTTACCACCCAAGAAAGAAGGGGCAGCAAATACAGATTGTCCTTTATCAGCACCTGTAGGAGCACCAGGACGATTCGCATCGTCATATTCAGGGCGACCTGTTTTTAAATCAATGCCTTTAGCCCAAGTAATTTTATTTACGAAAGGATTAGCACTAATTAACTGGCCATTGGTACGATCTAAGACATAGAAGAAACCATTCCGATCAGCATGACCACCAGCTTTAATAACCTTGCCATCCGCTTGTTTTAAATCGAAAGATACAAACTCATTGACACCATCGAAATCCCAACCATCATGGGGAGTCCATTGATAGCTCCATTTAATTTTTCCATCATCCGGATTAATAGCTAAGACCGAAGAGGAATATAAATTATCACCGGGACGTAAATGGGAATTCCATGGAGCTGGGTTACCGGTTCCGAAGAAAAGTGTATTAGTTTCAGCATCATAAGTACCGCCTAACCAAGTAGCAGCGCCACCTGTTTTCCATAAATCACCTGGCCAAGATTTATTGGTTTCCCCAGTAATACCATTATCCTTACCATCTAAAGTACCCATATGGCCTTCAACAGTAGGACGCATCCAAATTAGCTTACCTGTTTTAGCATCCCGTGCTTCAACTTTACCGACAATACCGAATTCACCACCTGAAACACCAGTAATAACTTTTCCATTAACAATAATAGGTGCTGCTGTATTGGAATAACCTGCTTTATAATCTTCCATTTTCTCTTTCCAAACTACCTTACCAGTATCTTGGTCAAGAGCAACTAACTGAGCATCTAGAGTTGCGAAAATAAATAGATTATCGTAGAGAGCACCGCCACGATTTACGACATCGCAGCACGGTAAAATACCATCAGGCAAGCGGTGATCGTATTGCCATAATTCTTCACCTGTTTTTGCATCAACCGTGAACACCCGTGAATAGGAAGCTGTTACGAAAATTTTACCATTATGAACGAGAGGCTGAGCTTCTTGGCCGCGTTGTTTTTCATCACCATAAGATAATACGAAGGCAGGTACTAAGTTTTTAACCGTTTCAGCATTAAGTTTATCCAAAGGGCTAAAACGTTGGCCTTGTAGACCTAAACCATAACTGACTACATCATTAGTGGTAGTTGCATCGTTGGCAATATCTTGATCAGTGACTGCGGCCATTAAAGGCGCAGATGTTAAAGCGAAACTAATAGCGGATGCTAATAATATCTTACGAAATAAATCACCAGACTTCATACTAGAGTCTCCTCTCCAATGGTAATTGTCTAAGGAAACCGCAATGTAACTCCCATGACATTACGGCCATCTAGCAGTGATCATAACGAGTCTTTGGTTGGGAAAAGGTTGGGCGAGATTTAGAGTTTTTTAATTATTATTCAGCTCACTGGCTTAGGTTTAATAAGCCAGGGTCTGCTTACCATTTAGGCTTGTCGACTAGCTCAGCCAAGCGCTCACGAACTAATTCGCTACCGCCCGTACTCTTGCACAGCTTATCCATCAGTAAGGTGGCATCTTCACAAGAGCCCAGTGCTTTATCCATCACAGCGTCAATGCAATGCCGCCATTCTTCTAACTCTGGAGAATTCGATTGCACTAGCAAACTGCCCTGATACAAACTAAAGGCAGAACTGGTTTGGTTATGGTGGAGCGCTTGCCAGACTTGAATGAAATCGGCCCACACAGAAACTTGTAAGCGGTAGGGACGCGAACCAATTTGCCCATCAAGAATGCGCCGTAGATGCGATAGCTCAGCTTTCAAGGTCGAAAGTGACACTGACTGCTCGCCATACAAAGCAGCATGTAAACCTTCCAAGCTTAAACCCTGTGGATTCAGTGCAAGTAAGGCTAAAATTTCTACTTGGCGCAGAGGCAGGTGCAAAGCCTTGCCACGGAAAATGACGCGCCCTTGACCAAGTGCATAAATTTCTAATTCAGCTTTGGGTAAATGTTGCGGTAAGCCTTGGGCAATCGAACGAGCAATCTCAGTTACAGCAGCTTGACCCAAAGGCGTGTGTCGCCGCCAAGTGGTTGACATATCCAAGACACCAACTACTTCACCGGATTGTGGATGCAGAATGGGAGCAGCATAGCACACCCAATCATGCACAAAAGGCTGATAATGTTCAGAGGAAAAAACGGTGACAGGACGCTTCAGATTTAAAGATAAACCAACCGCATTCGTACCCACTGAACGCTCATCCCACCAACCTCCAGCCGTAAAATTCACTGATTCTGCGCGACTACGCATGTGACGACTAGCCAAAGTCCACAATAAGCGCCCTTGCGTATCAGCAATACCAGCTACTAACTCGCCTTCTTTAGCCAATTGCGTGATCTGCTCATGCTCGCGTTGAACAGCTTGACTCAGAATCGAGTCTTTCCACATTTGTTGGGTAACATAAAGATCATCGGCTGGTGCGGAACCATGACGGGGTTGGGTATATTGCGCACTACGCTGCCAAGAAGAAGCGATATCATCACGGATTGGCAGCGGTGAACTCGCACTGACCCCTGACACAAATCGATTCCATTGACTATCTAATAAGCTCCGCCGCTTCAAGAGCGACTCTGAGCCTGTGCCTAAAACATTAAGGGCCTGCCCCATACGCCTCCTCCTGCGTTGTAAGCATCTAATCTACTCTCTACTACCATCATTTTTACTGTCGGCAAACAGAGTGAACCTCTTACTCTAAGTTTGCAAATTCGCGTAGAGATAGACAATAGAATAAGCCATGATTCAAGGCCTTAGTCAACTTAAATTGGCATTAATCTGCCTTTTTCTGAACAATAATGGCTTAGAACTATTAGGGTTAAGACGACTGGTATCAATAGCTTGCTCGATCAAATGATGATGCGGCGACTTCGCACAAGTTGGATCAGCATTTTTCGCATCGCCCGTGAGCTTAAACGCCTGACAATGGCAGCCGCCAAAATCTTTCTCGCGCTCGTCACAACTGCGACATGGCTCTTTCATCCAGTCTTCGCCACGAAAAT
Source organism: Thiothrix sp. (assembly GCA_008015155.1). GTDB lineage: Bacteria > Pseudomonadota > Gammaproteobacteria > Thiotrichales > Thiotrichaceae > Thiolinea. The sequence continues at coordinate 146,756 of SSFA01000017.1, read as the reverse complement.
AATTAAAGGCTTTGGATTCGTACCAAATCCAATCTAAATCGCGATCACGCACATTATGCAACTCCAAATCCGGCAAACTACGCGCTGAGTGACACGGCAATACTAAACCATCGGGTGCTACCGCAATAAACACTCGACCCCAGCCTGCCACACAGGCTTTCGGACGGTTTTCGTAGTAATCGGGCACGACATAAAAAATCTTCATCTTGCCTTTATATTTTTCTTGGTATTGATGCGCGACTCGTTCTGCTTCACGCACTTGCTCCAAAGTCGGTAATAGATGATCGCGATTCGCGAGCGCCCAACCTTCGAACTGCGTGGTAGCCAGCTCCACATAATCGGCTTGCAACTCTGCCGCCAAATCCAGCATCTGCGCGACACGATCAGTATTTTGGCGATGAATCACAAAGCACAACACCATCGGATAGCCGCTGGCTTTGACCGCACGCGCCATGTCCAATTTGTGTTGGAAAGCATTCGTGCCCGCCAAATAATCATTCAATGTGGCATCATCGGCTTGGAAGCTGACTTGAATATGATCTAGCCCTAATTCGCGGAAGTTTTCGACGCGCGCTGCGTCCATGCCCACGCCCGAGGTAATCAGATTACTGTAATAACCAAGCTTGCGTGCTTCAGCAATTAATACTTCTAAATCCTTACGCACTAAGGGTTCACCACCCGAAAAGCCCAGTTGTGCCGCGCCCAATTTACGCGCTTGATGCAAGACTTTAAGCCAGCCTTCGGTATCCAATTCGTCCTTTTTCGGCACGAGTTGGAGCGGATTGCTGCAATAAGGGCATTGCAGTGGGCATGAATGCGTCACTTCAGCTAATAACCAAAGTGGCGACGGAATTTTAGGCATATTGAATCCAGCCCTGCTCTTGAGCTTCTTCTAAAAATGATATGACATCTTCACTCAGACCATCCGTTTCATAATCCTCCTCCAGCTCAGCGACGATGGCTTCTACCGTGCGCTGTCCATTGCATAAGGATAAGACAGCCGCAGCGGTATCACTCAATTGCACCATGCCTTCGGGGTATAATAAGACGTGGTTGTTTTGGGATTCCTCCCATTGAAAGCGATAACCTCTTGCTAAACTGAGGACTGCTTTAAAATCAACCTGACTCATGCGGGTTCCTCCACATTGAAATACGGCGGCATTTGTTGCACATAGGCGAGATAAATCGCATCTAGCATTGACCAAAGTACATCCAGCTTAAACTTGACGATCTGTAAGGCGCGCTGTTGCTGCTCATACGTAGTGAAGTGCTGCAAGGTTAAGGATAGCCCATGATCGACATCACGATGTGCTTCAGTCAGGCGATTGCGGAAATATTGCAAACCGGTGTTATCAATCCACGGATAATGATCCGGCCAGCTTTGCAAGCGCTGTTTATGCGCCGTGGGCGCAAATAGCTCGGTCAGTGACGAACATACCCCTTCGCGCCAATCGGCGTGATGCACAAAATTAATATAAGCATCGACTGCAAACCGCACTCCGGGCAACACATGGCGCTGATCGAGTAGCTCTTCACGCGGCACACCACAAGCCTCCCCCAAACGAATCCATGCTTCAATCCCGCCATCGGAAACATGCTCCGTATTCGGGCCGCCATCATGATCTAAAATACGTTGAATCCAAATCCGCCGCACTTCACGCTCGGGGCAATTGAATAGCAAAGCGGCGTCTTTACGCGGGATTGTGACTTGATAATAAAAGCGATTCGCCACCCAGCCGCGCAATTGCTCGGCATTGAGTTTGCCTTCATACATCATGACTTGAAAGGGGTGGTGAACATGGTAATAGCGCCCTAAGGCACGTAATTGCTGTTCAAATTCGGTTGGGGTCCAAGCAGTGGGCATGCACTAAGCTCCTCTCCTTAAGGCATGAGAGGAGTATAGGTTAATTGGGTTGGGGAAAGGTTGGGCTTGCACCCAGCATTTTTATAATCCAATTGCACAATACTGTGCGCTTGCGCTTCGAGGTGTGGCTCAAAATCGTATTCATCAAGATTTTTACGACTTATGCTTGGTGTTTAGGCTATTACTGCTAGGCTTAGCATTTAAAAGCACAGCAAAGGAAGGTTTTATGCAACTACTGCTCACTGATGGAAACTGGTTAAATCAGCCCAAGCATTTTCAACTCAGCACCGATCGATTAAGTATCACCACCGAGCCGCACACCGACTTATGGCAACGCTCTTATTATGGGTTTAGAAATGATAACGCACCTGCGCTACTGTTCGAGCTAAAGGATAATTTCAGCTTAAGCTTTCAAGTGGATTTTGAGTACCAAGCACGCTTCGATCAATGCGGGGTGCTGATTTATTTAGATAGTGACAATTGGTTTAAAGCTTCGATTGAATATGAAAATGCAGAGTTTTCACGCTTAGGTAGCGTTGTCACCAATCAGGGTTATTCCGATTGGGCGACACAAGATATCAGCACAGTGCATACTGCCCGCTATCGTTTAAGTCGCCGTGGCCCAGATTTTCTGATCGAAGCGGCGGTCAATCATCCCGAGTTTCGCCAAATGCGTATCTTCCACTTGCACAAGCTAGGGCCAACCACGCCTGAGATGGGTAAAGCACAACCTCCCTTAGCGGCTGCGCAGAGTGTAGCCTGTGGTTTTTATGCCTGTAGCCCGACGCCATCCAGCTTCACCGCTACGTTTACTGAGTTTAAATTAGAGGCGTGTTTGTGGGAGGCGCATCGCTAGGCTTGGTTAAAAGTCTAAGAACAGATCATCGAAACCGCTTCAAACGGCTCCGGTAAGCCTTGCCCTCGATAGGCTTGATACCAATCAGGTGGCATGGCATTCATCAGCGCTTCCTGAGCGATGCTAGCCCGCTCAACTTGCATTTCACTGAGTACGGCTTGCAACACCGCTTGTAAACTAGGAACCCCCAAACTGCCCCCCCCAAGTCAATGCGCTGCACCTGTGCTGGAATAGGCAAACCTGCATCGGCAATAACCAGCATATCACCGTGCCCTAAACTGGCGATGCAATGCGATAATTCCGTATGCAGTAATAAGGTTTTTTCAGCTGGCGGTAATCAGAATCAAACCGCCCACCCGCTTTCCCCTTAAGATTTCTAAAAATTTGGTTTGACGCTCAAGACGGTCATCGGTATTGCACAAGATTAAGTTGTAGCCTAATTCAAAGCAACGCTCCTCAATACTGCGCATAATTTCGCTAAAATAAGGATTGGAGCAATTGGGCATTAGTATACCTAAAGTATAGTTATTTTGACTTTTTAGACTGCGCATTACACTGCTTGACACATAAGCTCTTTAATCGCGAGCTGCACGCAGTGGCATCAGCGCCCACAAAGCGTGTGCTATTAACGACATGATACACTGTAGAAATGGATACTTGAGCGTGCTTGGCTAAGTCTTTAATAAAGGTCATAGGGCGTGTTTAGTGTGCGAGATTAAAGCGGCATTGGCACAGTGTATCAATAATCATAGCCATCACAATCACTGCACCCATAATCATCCGTTTGCTTCGCTCACTGGCACTAATCTGGTCTAAAACTGCCTCTAAGACTGCACTGAGCAGGACTTTTGCTGGAATCTGGCTGAGTAGTGGCTAAGCTCAGCCAGACTATCAAGGTGATAAAAGATTGAGCAGAACACTCAAGGTTTCTTCTCTAAATGCCCACCAAAACCATAGCGCATGGCCGATAAAACTTTATAAGCATAATCTTCTTGTCCGCGCGATTCGAAACGCGAATATAAAGCAGCCGTAATGACAGGCGCTGGAACCCCTGATTCTACGGCGGCTTGTACAGTCCAACGACCTTCCCCAGAATCCGCGACATGGCCTGAAAAACCCGCTAACTGTGGATCACTTTGCAAAGCCGCAGCCGTTAAATCCAAGAGCCATGAACCCACTACACTGCCGCGCCGCCATAATTCAGTGATATTTTTAATGTCAAAATCATATTGATAGTGCTCAGGATGACGCAAGGGCGTGGTTTCAGCATCTTTAGCATGCTCTTGTTTACCCACATTCGCGCTATGCAGAATATTTAAACCTTCGGCAAACGCTGCCATCAGGCCATATTCAATTCCATTGTGCACCATCTTTACAAAATGCCCAGCACCACTCGCGCCGCAATAAAGATAACCTTGTTCAGCCGCCGAAACTGGTAAGCCTTCTAAGGCTTTAGTACGCGGTGCCGTCGCTACACCGGGAGCCAAGGCTTGGAAAATCGGCTCCAGATGATCAGCAGCTGCTTTATCGCCACCTATCATAAGACAATAGCCACGCTCTAAGCCCCATACCCCACCACTGACACCCACATCTAAATAATGAATGTCTTGTTCGGCAAAGGCTTGATGGCGACGAATATCATCGTGGTAATACGAATTGCCACCGTCAATCACCATATCGCCTGCCTGCAGCAAAGGCTTGAGTTCATCTAAGACTTGATCCACAAGCGCAACTGGCAACATTAACCAGACCGCGCGCGGGCTGTCTAGCTTAGCCACTAATTCAGCCAAAGATTTTGCTGGAGTCCCACCTTGTTGTGCTAAGGCTTGTAGCGCCTCAGGATTGCGATCAAAACCAACGCAGTTATGCCCTGCACGCATGATCCGCGTGGCCATATTTGCGCCCATCCGTCCCAAACCGATCATCCCAAGCTGCATAAAAGGCTCCTTTTGTTCAGAAAAATTGCGGGATTTATTCAAAACCTAAGCATCAATAACTTTATCATCCCTAGAAGCTAGTCATTCGGCGATTAAGCTTAATTTAGTTGAGGCTTCAGCAACGAACTTACTCATTTTTCTTAATAATGCTCATTTTTTGATTTGTAAAGTTTGCGCAAAACTGCAAAGATAAGCATTTAAGTCATTGTTTAAAAAGAACTAACTTCGATTACTGGCTATTTATGTAGGCTTTTGAGCTAGGAACAGGCTCAATATTTAATTAAAGCCTTGCTGACTATTTACCACTTAGGAGCGACCAATGAGTGTAAATCAATGGGGTGTTGATGCTAAGACGACTAGCTTTGTTAAGCGTTTTGCACCGTTGCATCTAAAGGCCTATCAAGATGAATTTGGCAAGTGGTGTATTGCTTATGGTCATACAGGTGCTGACATCAACGCGGAATCGACCATCACTGAACAAGCCGCTGACGAATTATTGATTAAGGATTTAACCGCTAGCGGCAATGGGGTAAATGCAGTGACGACGGCGAAGATCAATAAACATCAATTTGATGCCTTAGTGAGTTTTGTCCATAATTTAGGGATAGAGACACTGCAACAATCGACCTTGATTCGCCTAATCAACCTTGGCAAATTTGATAGTGCAGCTAACGAATTTCCTCGCTTTACAAAGGCAGGCGGTCGGGAATCTCCAAGTTTATTGAAACGCCGTTATGCAGAACGCGAGCTGTTCTTAACGCCTTTCTAAGCCAGTACGCAAGCACTACATCGCTAGTGCTGCTCTGATTCATTTACAATTCTAATAACATCCCATCAAAAGCAACTTCGACATCGGCTTGAGTGAGTTCAGCACGCTCAGCCGAGTTCTCATCCAAAATCGGATTGGTGTTATTGATATGAATTAGAATTTTGCGCGTATCAGGGAAATTGGCTAGCCATTCCATCATGCCGCCCTCACCAGACTGCGGTAAATGCCCCATTTCACGCGCTTTTTTATGTCCCACTTGGCGACGTGACATTTCGTCGTCCGTCCAACAAGTGCCATCGACTAATACGCAGTTGGCCTGCTCAAAATAAGGACGTAAATGTGGCTCAATTTCCCCTAAACCGGGTGCATAGAATAATTTGCTGCCAGTTCGGGTATCTTCAAACCAAAAACCGACATTATCGCCCACACTTGGATGATTTCGATGCGGGGAGTAAGGCGGCGCTTTACTGTGTAGCGGCACAGCCGTAATGCGCAGATTTTCGAGCTTAGGAATACTTAAAGCTGAGCCATCCAGCGGCAAAGCATGTCGATTCACACCGCAATAATGCGCGAGCATCTTAAGGACTGGAAAACCTGTGCTTAAATCTTCATAGACACTATCGGTGCAATAAAGCTCTAAAGGCTGTTTACTTTCACGCAGAATCAATAAGCCAGTGGTATGGTCAATTTGGCTATCAGCGAGCAATACAGCACTAATGCCGGTATCACGTAAAGCGCGTGCGGGTTGCAGATAGTGATGCAGAGTATTGATTTGGGTACGAATGTCGGGTGAGGCATTCACCAACAGCCAATGAATTTTATCAGTGGAAATCGCAATCGAAGACTGCGTGCGCGCTTGAGCTTGAATAGTGCCGTTACGCACCCCTGCGCACATGGGACAATTACAGTTCCACTGCGGGAATCCACCGCCCGCAGCAGAACCAAGCACTAAGGCATACAATCGCTTAGCGATTCATAATGTACAGATTGATTTCAAATCCGTAGCGCATATCTTTAAATGTAGGTTTTGTCCAAGATTTTTTCATGATGCTCTCCTCTAAACAGAATAAAAAATTTGCAAATGACTAGCGCTTAGTCAAGGCTAGACTTAGCGATTCAGGATATATAGGTTGATTTCAAACCCATAACGCATATCTTTAAAAGATGGCTTAGTCCAAGACTTTTTCATCAGCATCTCCTCGTCGGTTGTTGGGATGTTCTACTATAAACGACTTAGGTTGGCGAAAGGTTGGGAGATTTTAAGTTAAGCATTTGTTTATTCAAACCCACTAAGTTGCCTAAGTTGATCTTTCCATTAAAGAGATAGGGTGACAAGAGGCATTAATTCCTATATGCGTTTATGCCTCTTAAGTCTACACAAACTGAGCCAAACTTGAGATGCATCTAGCATGAGAGGAGTGAAGATGAGTATAACAAGCTACCAGCCCTTAGCGGGTATTCGGGTGGTGGAAATTAGCCATATGATTATGGGACCTTCTGCAGGGTTTTTCTTAGCTTCACTCGGCGCAGAAGTTATAAAAATCGAGCCGCCTGCTGGGGATAAAACCCGCAAACTGACTGGCATGGGGCGTGGCTTTTTTCCGACGTTTAATCGTGGCAAAAAATCGGTGGTTTTAGATACTAAAACTGCTGAAGGCTTGGCAACTTTGCATGAAATCCTTGGTACAGCCGATGTCTTTCTCGAAAACTTCCGGGATGGTTCGATGGAGAAAATGGGGCTTGCCCCTGAGCAGTTACAAGCAAGATACCCAAGTTTGATTATCGCTTCCTGTAAAGGCTTCCTGCAGGGCCCTTATGAAAATCGCACCGCGATGGATGAAGTGGTGCAAATGATGACGGGTATGGCGTATATGACGGGGCCGAAAGGCCGACCTTTACGGATTGGCTCTTCAACGGTGGATATTACGGGTGGCTTATTCACTGCTTTTGCGGTGTTAGCAGCTCTATTCAAGCGTCAACAAGATGGGCAAGGCCATCAAATCCGCACGGGCTTATTTGAAAGCTGCTTATTGCTCATCATGCAACATATGGTGCAATTTGATTTAGAAGGGACTGAATCTCCGCCGATGCCTAACCGTGAATTCTCATGGCCGATTTATGATATTTTCACTACGCAAGATGGGCGCTCGATTTTTATTGGCGCAATTACAGGTGGGCATTGGGAAATCGTTTGCAGGCTCTTGGGCTTAGAAGATTTACTCACTGATCCGCGTTTGCAAACCCGTATGGAGCAAATTAATAACCGCGCATGGACGATTCCCATCGTAGAAGCGGCTATCGCTCAGCGTAGTTATGCAGAACTCACGCCGATTTTAGAGCAACAAGGTATTCCCTTTGGCCCTGTCTCCCGCCCAGTGGAAATGTATGCTGATCCCCATGTCAATCGCCCAAATGGCTTAATGACTTCCATAGATGGTGAAACGGGTCAAGCTTATCGTGCACCCGGTCTACCCTTTGAAGTAGATGGGCAAGCGCTTTTCCCCATTAATCCTGATCTACCAGCGATTGGTGAGCATACAGACGAAGTATTAGCTGCCTTAAAGCAGAAGGTTTAAGTTAAGGCCTAGCGCGTTTTAAACTAGGTAGTTTTAAATTGGGAGAATGAGCCAATGAGTGCTGAACAAGGTTTAAAAACACGTACTGAAGTCATGGGAGCTGCTTTTGTCGAGCGTGCTTTAAATAATACCAATGAATTCAATGCACCTTTACAGGACTGGATTAATACGCATGCTTGGGGTTCGGTTTGGCAGCGTGACGGCTTATCCCGCCAAACACGCTCTTTGGTAACGATTGCAATGCTGACCGCTTTAAAATGCACGACTGAACTGAAAGGTCATGTGCGCGGCGCTCTAAATAATGGTTGCAGCGTGGAGGAAATTCGCGAAGTACTGCTGCATTCAGCCGTTTATTGTGGTGTGCCCGCGACTCAAGAAGCGTTTCGGGCAGCACAGGAAGTGCTTAATGAATGGCAAGCTGCTAATCCATAAACGCTAAGTTTAGCTAAGCTTTAAGCTTGGCTCTCGACACCCAAACGCAGCATATCAATCATCTGTGCTGCGATTTGCTCAGGGTTTAGTTTACCTTCGTGATACCAAACATAAACCCAGTTCATTGCGCCTAAAAGTTGTAAGCGTAAGAGCGTGCGATTCACGGAAGGTTTGAGAGGCAACTCAGCAATCAGCGCCTTAATCACATCCTCATACGCGTCTCGATCGGCGCGAATCATATCTAATAGGCGTGGATGTCCTGTCAACGCCAAACTGTGCCCCGTCAAACGATCAATCGCTGAGCCACCGACCATGCCATTAATATGCACAGTGAAAGCACGCTTTAAGCGCTCCCAAGGATCACTCACTTCATTAGTAGCACTGCGCATTTGTAGCATCACTGAGCGGAAACCCTCTTGATGCACTGCCATATAGAGTTCTTCTTTCGAAGCAAAATAATGATAGACCGACCCCGGTAATAACCCCGCTTGGCTAGCAATGTCTCGAATCGTGGTGCGATCAAAACCTTGAGTTGAAAATAATTCAGCTGCCGCATTGAGAATAATTCGCTGCCGATCTAAAGGCTCTAGTTCAGAATCAGGCAGATTAGCAGGCTCATCCTCAGTCATCTCACCTTGAGCTAAGCGGGTAGTGAGCAAACCACGCTCTAAATAACGTCGCTGATTTAAAGTCAGACTTTCTAAGCAGCCATCATTTTCAGCAGCTAAAGCTTGTAAACGCTTCACTGCAGTTTCTAAACCATATTTTTGCCAAATATAACGCACGCCTGAGGCTGAAATTTGTAAACCAGCGCGTTGTAAGCGTGTAGCTACTGCCGCTTGGCCTAACTCAGGTAACTCACGCGCTAAACGTAAAATTTCTGTTTCAACAACATTGACCTGCTCTGTGACTAATACAGGCTGATTTTTTGCCTGATTCATGATCTTTTTCCTCAGTCTCGACGGCTAAAGCACTTAGCCCTAACTCACACTAGCGACAGCATACCTAAGCGCTACTAACTAAACAAATTAGTACAAACTAATTAATAAAACAACTGTTTGACAAGTTAGTTTTTAGCTGTTAGTTTGCGAACTATTCAATACCGCGCTACGCGATCCATACGACAGGAGGAGGTCTATGTGGATTTACAGATAGCATTAATTCTCGGCCAAGATGGCATCACTAACGGTGCTATTTATGCGCTGCTTGCACTAGCCCTCGTCCTTGTGTTTGCCGTCACACGAGTTATCTTTATCCCTCAAGGTGAATTTGTAGCCTATGGCGCTTTGACGATGGCTACGCTCCAGACTGGTACTGCTCCCGCTACAATTTGGCTCTTGCTGGTTTTAGGTAGTGCCGTTTCCTTATTGGATGGTATGCAGGCAGTCCGTACTAAACGCAATGATAGGCTCATCAAAATCTTATTATGGAATCTAGCCTATCCGTTGATTCTGATCGCTATTCTGTTCTTATTGCCCTTGGCAAAACTGCCCATGCTCGTGCAGATGATCTTAACCTTAGCCGTGATTGTGCCCATGGGACCGATGCTGTATCGCTTGGTGTATCAACCTTTAGCAGATGCTTCAGTGTTGATTCTGTTGATTCTGTCAGTCGCCTTACATTTATCCATGGTGGGTTTAGGCCTGTTGTTCTTTGGGGCAGAAGGTCAACGCACGCCAGCGTTTAGTGAGGCTAGTTTTGATGTAGGTGCATTAACCGTTTCTGGCCAAACCTTGGTGGTGGTCTTCACCTCCTTGGCTTGCATTGCAGCTTTGTATTTTTTCTTTGAACGCAGTCTGTATGGGAAAGCCTTACGTGCCACCGCCATCAATCGAGTCGGCGCACGCTTAATGGGTATTCGCCCTGCGCTGGCGGGTAAAATCACCTTTTTAGTTGCCACACTCATCGGCGCTTTCTCCGGCGTATTGATTGCACCTATCACAACGATCTACTACGACACTGGCTTTTTAATCGGCCTTAAAGGGTTTGTGGCTGCCATTATTGGTGGTTTGGCTAGCTATCCACTGGCTGCTTTAGGTGCTTTATTAGTCGGTTTATTAGAAGCCTTTTCTTCCTTCTGGGCGAGCGAATATAAAGAAGTCATAGTCTTTACGCTGATTATTCCAGTCTTACTCTGGCGTTCCCTGAAAAGCACCCATGTGGAGGATGAGGAATGAAATTCGCACTTTCCCCACGCCTTTTACTGGGTATTTTTCTCGTGTTAGCGCTGATCGCACCTTTAGTGCTGCCAGCTTTCCATATCACCCTGATGAACTATATCGGCTTATATGCCTTAGTTGCCTTGGGTTTAGTGCTATTGACGGGGGTAGGTGGTTTAACCAGCTTCGGTCAGGCTGCCTTCGTGGGTTTAGGGGCTTACACTACTGCGGTTTTAAGTACCCAATTTGGGGCTTCACCGTGGTTAGGTTTGCTGGCAGGGATCGCAATCACTCTAGGCATTGCCTTTATTTTAGGCGCTTTAACCCTACGACTGTCCGGACATTATTTACCATTGGGCACCATTGCTTGGGGGATCAGTCTCTACTTCCTGTTTGGCACGATGGAAACTCTGGGCGGACATACCGGCTTATCTGGCATTCCCCCGATTGCTATTTTTGGCTGGGCTTTAGATGAAGGTCAGGAAATCTTCTATCTGATTTTATTCTTCTTATTGCTCGCCATGTTAGCCACTAGCAATTTATTGGATTCGCGTGCAGGCCGAGCAATTCGTGCACTCAAAGGTGGGCGCGTGATGGCTGAAGCAATGGGCGTGAATACCTTACATTCACGGATGACGATCTTTTTAATTGCTGCTGTCTTCGCATGTATTTCAGGCTGGCTCTATGCGCATATGCAGCGCTTAGTCAATCCTACTCCCTTTGGCCTACACAGTGGGATTGAATACTTATTCATGGCCGTAGTGGGTGGCGCAGGCAGTGTTTGGGGCGCTTTGATTGGTGCTGGGGTCATCACGATTCTTAAACAATGGCTCCAAGACTGGTTGCCGCAGCTTTTGGGTCAATCCGGTAATTTTGAGACGATTATTTTCGGCGTCATGATGATCCTCATGCTGCAATATGCTCGCGATGGGATTTGGCCGTTCTTAACTAAATTAGTCCCTGTCAAAAAACAGCCGAAAGCCATTGATCCCCATGCAGCCGCTTTGCCGCGTCGCAGCTTCCCCACTCATGGTGAACTGATTCTCGATGCCAAAGAAGTCACCCGTCAATTCGGTGGTTTAATTGCCAATAATAAGATGAATCTGATCGTTCATGCTGGCGAAATCCTCGCACTAATTGGCCCGAATGGTGCTGGTAAAAGCACTATGTTTAATCAGATTTCAGGGGTGGATACACCAACTTCGGGTGAAATTCGTTTCCTTGGGCAAAATGTCACTGGCATGAATTCACGTGCGATTGCAGGGATGGGCATGAGCCGCACTTTCCAACATGTGAAACTACTCCCCACCATGACCGTCCTCGAAAATGTTGCGATTGGTGCACATAGGCGCGGTACTAAAGGCGTGTTTGCAGCCGCTGCCCATACCGAACGCGCTGAAGAAGCTAGCTTACTCGCGGAAGCAGCTCGTCAACTAGAGCGTGTCGGCTTAGGTGATTATCTGCATGTTGAAGCGGGTAGCCTCGCTTTGGGTCAACAACGCATTTTAGAAATTGCCCGCGCACTTTGCTCTGATCCTTGTTTATTACTACTCGACGAACCAGCCGCTGGCTTGCGTTACCGTGAAAAGCAAGCACTGGGCGATTTAATCAAAAAACTTAAAGCCGAAGGCATGGCAATTCTCTTAGTCGAACATGATATGGATTTTGTCATGGGCTTAGTGGATCGCGTAGTCGTGATGGAATTTGGCGAAAAGATCGCCGAAGGTTTGCCGGAAGAGGTACAAAAAAACCCAGCCGTATTAGAAGCGTATTTAGGTGGGGTGGAATAATGTCGAATCCAGTCTTAAGTATTCGCAATCTGTCTGCGTCTTACGGCAAAGTCGAAGCGCTATCCAATATCAATCTGGAAGTTGGTGAAGGCCAGATTGTTACCGTGATCGGCCCTAATGGCGCAGGTAAAACCACCCTACTCTCTGCAGCTATTGGCTTGTTAGCTTCTAAAGGTGAAATTCAATTTGATGGTGAAATCGAGGCAGAACCCGAAGTAGAACATTTGGTCGGGCGCGGCCTGATTCTTGTGCCTGAAAAGCGCGAGCTATTTAGTGAAATGTCGGTGGAAGACAATCTAATTCTAGGTGCTTTCCAGCGCCATCGTGCTGGGCATAGAGATGAAAAAGACACCATGCAGCAAGTTTATGAGCTGTTTCCTCGTCTTAAAGAACGCCACAGCCAACAAGCCGGTACGCTTTCTGGCGGTGAGCGTCAGATGCTCGCGGTCGGGCGCGCTTTAATGGCTAAACCACGCTTATTGATGCTAGATGAGCCTAGTCTTGGTTTGGCACCCCTGATTGTGCGCGAAATCTTCCGCATTATTGCCGAATTACGTCGACGCGGCGTATCGATTTTACTCGTTGAGCAAAACGCTCGGGCTGCTTTGCAAGTCGCGGACTATGCCTATGTCTTGGAAAACGGGCGCACAGCGATGGAAGGCCCGGCGAGCCAATTACGTGATGATCCACGCGTTATTGAAACCTATTTAGGTCTGGGTGGTAAACACCAAGACTTGTTATCGACCTAGTTTTTTCATTTGGAGGAGAGACCATGAAATTAACCCCATTAGCTTTAATTTGTTCAGCCGCTTTAGCTTTATCCTCATCCTTAGCCTTCGCCGATATTAATGTGGGTGTGAGCTTATCAACCACTGGCCCGGGTGCAGCCTTAGGCATTCCAGAAAAGAATGCTTTAGCCATGATGCCGACTGAAATTGCCGGTGAAAAAGTCAATTATATCGTGTTAGATGATGCCACCGATCCGACTGCTGCTACTAAGAATGCACGCAAACTCACCTCAGAAGATAAAGTAGATGTGCTGATTGGTTCTTCAGTGACCCCGACCTCATTAGCAGTAACTGAGGTCGCCGTTGAAACCAAAACCCCACAAATTTCCTTGGCACCGACTAATTTGCCTGCTGAAAAAAACACGTGGGTGTTCCGTACTCCCCAGCATAATGATGTCATGGCTAGTGCTTTAGTGGAGCATATGAAAGCTAAAGGGGTAAAAACCCTAGGTTTTATTGGCTTCTCGGATGCTTATGGCGAAGACTGGCTAACTGCTCTGAAAAAGCCTTTAGAAGAAGCAGGGATTAAGCTCGATCCAGTTGAACGTTATAACCGCACGGATACCTCTGTCACCGGACAAATTCTGAAAATTACGAGTGCTAAGCCTGATGCCGTTTTAGTCGTTGGCTCCGGTAGCCCTGCTGCTTTACCCCAATTGGGCTTAGTAGAGCGCGGCTATAAAGGGCAAATTTATCAAACTCATGCTGCTGCTAGCCCTGCTTTCATGAAAGTAGCCCAGAAAGCAGCTGAGAATGTGATTATGCCGATTGGCCCAGTCGTCGTGGTTGATCAAATCCCTGATGATCATCCTTCCAAAAAGGCTGGCCAAGAACTGACTAAGCAATACAACGAAAAGTATGGTGACAAGAGTTTCACCTCATTCGCAGGTCACGCCAATGACGCTTTCCGCTTATTAGAAGCAGCCGTACCAACAGCCCTGAAAGCGGGCAAACCCGGCACGCCTGAATTCCGTCAAGGTTTACGTGATGCCCTAGAAGCGAGCAAGGATGTTGTGGGTGTACACGGTGTCTTTACGATGACCCGTGACAACCACTTTGGTTTGGATAATCGTGGTCGGGTATTGATTCAAGTGCAAGCTGGCGAATTTAAGTTAATTCAACCCTAAAAATAAGTCTTAAGCCGCAAGAAACAGACGCAAAGGAGGAGTTGCGATGGAAGTTCAAGCTCAAAACAGTGGGCGTATTTATACAATACCCCGTGTAGAACAGGAGATCAGGGAAGATGGTACGCAATGCTTGCGCTCCGGCATTCCCTTTGATGAAAACTATGCCCGCTGTGTGGGTGATTGGCTAGAGCATTGGGCCAAAGCAACGCCAGAGCAACTGTTTCTTGCACAACGCGATGCCAGCGGTGAATGGCAAAAATTGAGCTATAGCCAAGTACGTGAGCGGGTAATAGCGCTGGCGACTTGGCTATTAAAGCAAAATTTATCGGCAGAACGCCCTGTAGTGATTCTGTCCGATAACTCGATTGAGCATGCCCTACTCATGTTAGCGGCGATGCATATTGGCGTGCCTTCGTGTGCGATTTCTCAGGGCTATTCCCTACTTTCGCAAGATCATGCCAAACTGAAAGAGAATATTAAATTGATGAATCCGGGGGTCATTTATGCCGACCCGATTGATCATTTTGTACCGGCTTTAAAGCATATTGCTGACTTACATGAAGCGGTGGTGTTAGCTGGCAGCAATAGCGCTGTGCTACCAAAAGGTGCCATTAGGTTTGCGGATACTTTAGCAACCACCGATGAGCCAGCCGTCATGACTGCTTTTGCGCAGGTCACTCCTGACACAATTGCCAAATTCTTGTTTACCTCTGGCTCTACCGGTGTACCCAAGGCGGTAATTAATACTCAACGTATGCTCTGCTCCAATCAACAAGCCAAAGCACAGGCTTGGCCCTTTTTAAAAGAAGAAAAGCCGATCTTAGTCGATTGGTTACCTTGGAGTCATACTTTCGGTAGTAATCATAATTTCAATATGGTGCTGTCACATGGAGGTAGCCTATATCTAGATGAAGGTAAACCCGTTCCCGGTTTGCTGGCAAAAACTGTTAAGAATCTGCGTGAGATTTCACCCACCGTTTATTTTAGTGTACCTCGCGCTTATGACATGCTGATTCCGCTACTACGTGAAGATCCAGTTTTACGTGAGAATTTTTTCCGTCATTTGCGCTATATCTTTTATGCCGGTGCTGCCCTACCTCAGCATTTATGGACAGCGATGCAGGAATTAGCTGCTAGTGTGCCTAGCTGTGAAACCATGTTGGTGTCTTCTTGGGGTTCCACAGAAACTGCGCCAATGGCGACTGATTGCCATTTCCAAGCGGAGCGCTCAGGTGTAGTGGGTGTACCGGTACCGGGAACCACTCTGAAACTGGTACCGAATGCGGGCAAATTAGAAGTGCGAGTCAAAGGGCCAAATGTGTTTCCCGGCTATTGGAAAAATCCTGAAGCCACTAAGCAAGCCTTTGATGAAGAGGGCTTTTATATGATTGGCGATGCGATGAAATTCGTTGATCCACAGAAGCCTGAGCTGGGTCTGCTATTTGATGGCCGGGTTAGTGAAGACTTTAAACTACTTACCGGCACTTGGGTACATGTTGGCGCAATGCGCGTTGCAGGGATTGATGCACTCAAACCGGTCGCCCAAGATATTGTCGTTACTGGACATGATCGCAGCACCGTAGGTTTCTTGGTGTTCCCGAATCTGCCAGAATGCCGCCGCCTGTGTCCTGATTTAGCAGCTGATGCTAGGGTTGAAGCAGTATTAGCGCATCCAGCCGTGCGTGCTTGTGTAGCTCAAGGTTTACGTTCGATGCGAGTGAATGGCAGTGGCTCCTCGATGTTTGCGTCCAATGCTTTATTAATGGCTGAGCCACCTTCTGTAGAGGCTGGAGAAATCACCGACAAAGGCTATATCAACCAGCGCTTGGTATTGAACCGTCGCGCTCATCTGGTGGATGCATTGTATGCAGCACAGCCAGATCAAACCGTCATTCAATTAACAGTATAAGGCTGCAACCCCAAAGGATATGCCCATGAGCGAACAATTGGTCAAAACCTCCTATGAGGAGACTATTTATACGGTGACCCTAGCGCGCCCCGAAAAACGTAATGCCGTCAGTGATCGCCTACTGGCTGCCTTAGAGCAAGCCTTAATCGCTACCCCTGAAGGCACTCGCGTCATTATTTTGGCAGGTGAAGGTAAGCATTTTTGTGCTGGCCTCGATTTATCTGAGCATCAACACCGTGAACCGTTTGGTGTGATGCAACATTCACGAGGTTGGCATCGAATTTTTGATCGGCTTCAAAATGGTGGCATTCCGGTCGTGGCTGCGATGCAAGGTGCAGTGATTGGTGGTGGTTTAGAACTAGCTACTGCCACGCATGTGCGCATCTCTGAGCCAAATACGATTTATCAATTACCTGAAGGTCGGCATGGCATCTTTGTCGGTGGCGGTGCTTCTGTGCGGGTAGCGACCATTATTGGCGCAGGGCGGATGTGCGAAATGATGCTCACTGGCCGTATTTTGGATGCGGATGAAGGTTTGCGTTTAGGTTTAGCTCACTATTTAGTCGGTGAAGGTGAAAGCCTCGCTAAAGCCCAGCAACTCGCCAAACGGATTGCTGAAAATGCGCCGATGGCAAATTGGGCGATGGTTTCTGCAATTTCGCGCATCAACAATATGGCCTCAGATGATGGCTTATTTGTGGAATCGCTGACCGCAGCTCTGACTCAAACTAGCCCCGAAGTGGTAGAACGCATCGGGCATTTTCTCAATCGCTCTGGTAAAGGCCCGCAAACATGACTACAAACCTTAACCCTTTTGCTGACTCCGAAGCCGCAGCCCTCACTGCCAGCTACGATGACATTTGGTTAGTCGCTGGGCAGCGTACCCCGTTTGCAGATTACAACGGTGTATTGCGTGAGGTCGCACCCACTGATTTAGGGATTTATGCAGCCCGCAGTTTATTTGCAGCGAGTGGTATTCCTGCCTCTGAAGTCAATGCCATTATTGCTGGTAATATGGCGCAAGCTAGCTTCGATGCCTATTTCCTCCCCCGGCACATTGGACTGTATGCTGGTGTCAACGCCAATGTGCCGGCTCTCTTAGTGCAGCGCTTATGCTGTACCGGCTTTGAAACCATCCTCACCGCTGCTGACCAAATCAGCTTAGGTAAAGCTAAAGTGGTGCTCTGCGTCGGTACTGAATCCATGTCACGCAATCCGATTGCGGCCTACACGCATCGCTCGGGTTTCCGCATGGGTCAACTAGAATTTAAAGATTTTCTCTGGGAAGCCACCAAAGACACTGCGCCAGGGATAGGCATGGGGGACACCGCTGAAAACCTCGCCAAGCGCTATGGCATTAGTCGTGAAGAAGTCGATCGCTTTGCGGAAGAAAGCTTTGCACGCGCTGTGGCGGCTTGGGAGAGCGGTTACTTCAAATCAGAAGTCAGTCCAGTCGTGAATAGCCAGTGGGACTTAGAAGGCTATAAATCTAGAAGTTTGAAGCTAGCTGATCGAGCGCAAAGTTTTGAGCGCGATAGCCATGTACGTGCTACTAGCTTTGAGACTTTACAAAAACTCAAACCCGCTTTTGGTGGCGTACAAACCGGAGGCAATAGCTCAGCGATTGTCGATGGTGCAGCAGCCGTGTTAGTCGCCCACGGCGATTGGGTACGTGCTCATGGCTTAAAACCGCTTGCACGAATCGTAAATGGCGCAGCGGTTGCGGTTCCACCCGAGATTATGGGGATTGGCCCAGCGCCAGCAATTCGTGCTGCAGCGAAAAAAGCCGGTATTCAAGTCAATGATATTGACCGTGTTGAGATCAATGAGGCCTTTGGTGCGCAGTATTTAGCTTGCGAACGTGAACTTGGTTTAGAGCGCTCCAAATCAAATGTCAATGGGGGCGCGATTGCAATCGGACATCCACTGGGTGCTTCTGGGGTAAGATTAAGCCTTACTGCAGCGCGCGCAGCGCAGCAATCTGGACTAAGATACAGCGTGGCCTCTGCCTGTGCTGGTGGTGGACAAGGTGTCGCGATTTTGCTTGAGAATGTATAACAGGAGGAGTTATGGAGTTTGCTAATAATACATTTATCGTGACGGGCGGTGCTTCTGGCTTAGGTGAGGCTACTGTCCGTGCTTTACATGCACAAGGTGCGAATCTTGTCATCGCTGATCTAAATACCGAGCAAGGTGAAGCTTTAGCTAAAGCACTAGGTGAGCGTGCTATTTTCAGTCGCACCAATGTCGCGGACGAAACCGATGCACAAAACACTGTGAATTTAGCCGTGTCTAAATTCGGGCAATTACGCGGTCTAGTGAATTGCGCAGGCATTGGTAATGCCGCCAAAGTTTTAGGCAAAAACGGCCCCCATCCGCTTGCGGATTTTAATAAGACCATTCAAGTTAATCTAATTGGCAGCTTCAATATGGCGCGTTTAGCTGCAGCAGCGATGGCAGTTTTAGAACCTGCTGCTGAAGGTGAACGCGGCGTCATTATCAATACCGCTTCGATTGCTGCTTATGATGGGCAAATTGGCCAAGCCGCTTACTCAGCCTCTAAAGGAGGAGTCATTGCGATGACTTTGCCGATGGCACGAGAGCTAGCAAAAAATGGGATTCGTGTGGTGACAATTGCACCCGGTTTATTTATGACGCCAATGATGGCTTCCCTACCTCCAGAAATTCAGCAATCTTTAGGTGAATCAGTGCCCTTCCCACCGCGTTTAGGTTATCCGGCTGAATTTGCGAATATGGTGTGCACGATTGTGAGCAATATGATGCTGAATGGCGAAACCATCCGTTTGGACGGGGCACTACGCATGACACCCCGCTAGGAGCTGAGATGGCACGCACCAATATTTATCGCTATCGGATAGCCTTTAGCGACTGTGATCCTGCGCAAATTGTCTTTTTTGCCAATTACTTTAAATGGTTTGATACCGCTAGCCGTGAGTTCTTTACAGCTTGTGGTATTCCGAGCTGGCGTGATACTGCACGTGAGCGTGGGATCATTGGCACACCTTTAGTCGATGCTCAAGCCAGCTTTAAAAACTCCGCGACTTATGGCGAAGATATTGAAATCGAATCGTGGATTGAAGAATGGCGTGGGAAGAGTTTTGTCATGAAGCATGTCGCTCGCCGTGATGGACTTGTGCTTTGTGAAGGCCGCGAAGTACGAGTGTTTGCTATGCAAGATCCAGACAATACCTTAAGAATTAAAGCCTTGCCTATCCCCGAGGATATTCGCGCTGCCTGCGACTAATAAGGAGAAAATTTATGTACGATTACCAAGCCCCGTTACGGGATATGCAATTTATTCTCAGCACGATTGCAGGTTTAGATGAGATTGCAGCTTTACCGAATTGCGAAGAAGCGTCCAATGATGTGGTCAGTGCTGTCTTAGAAGAAGCAGGCAAGTTTGCAGCCGGTGTATTAGCACCTTTGAATCGAGTGGGCGATATTCAAGGCTGCCGTTTAGCGGATGGAGTCGTACATACACCAGAAGGTTGGCAAGCAGCCTATGATCAATTCCGAGAGGCAGGCTGGGTTGGCTTGGCTCTGCCACAAGAATATGGTGGTCAG
This sequence comes from Thiothrix sp., assembly GCA_008015155.1. Classification (GTDB taxonomy): domain Bacteria; phylum Pseudomonadota; class Gammaproteobacteria; order Thiotrichales; family Thiotrichaceae; genus Thiolinea. The sequence goes on along the minus strand of SSFA01000017.1, from coordinate 126,964 downwards.
GGCTTGCCTAAGCTGATTTCTACCCCTGTGTGGGAGATGTGGTTTTCCACTAATATGGCTTTTGCTATGTTGCCGCAATTGAACGTAGGTCAAGCGGAAGCCTTGCAAATTGCTGCTAGTGAAGAGCAAAAGCAGATTTGGCTACATAAAGTGGTGAGTGGTGAATGGGGTAGCACCATGAATCTCACTGAGCCACAAGCAGGCTCGGATTTAGCGGCTACTCGCACTAAAGCTGTGCCACAAGAAGACGGTACTTATAAATTATTCGGGCAGAAGATTTTTATTTCTTACGGCGAGCATGAATTAACTCCAAATATTGTGCATTTGGTGTTGGCTCGTTTACCTGATGCACCTGCTGGAGTAAAAGGTTTATCGCTGTTTATTGTACCGAAATATTTATTAGATGCTGAGGGCAATCCTAGTACGCGCAATGATGTGCGCTGCATTTCGATTGAACACAAAATGGGTATTCATGGTAGCCCGACTTGCACTTTAAGCTATGGCGATGAAGGTGGTGCGATTGGCTATCTAGTCGGTGAAGCCAACCGTGGTTTAGAAACCATGTTCATTATGATGAATGAAGCGCGCTTTGGGGTGGGTGTGCAAGGTGTTGGTTTAGCTGAGCGTGCTTATCAATATGCAGTGAATTATGCACGCACTCGAGTACAAGGTCGGGATGCAATGACGGGCGAAACCGGCTTGCCCATTATTTGCCATCCGGATGTGCAACGCGCGATTTTATCCATGCGGGCGCGAGTCATGGCCATGCGTTCCTTACTTTATACCGCGGCAGGCTGGTTTGACTTAGCGCATCATCACCCTGAGCAAGCGGTGGCGGATAAATATCGCCGCTATGTGGATTTACTAATGCCAGTGGCTAAAGGCTGGTGTACCGAAGTAGGCAATGAAGTGTGCGATGATGCTATTCAGGTCTTCGGCGGCATGGGCTTTGTCGAAGAAACTGGAATCGCACAATATTTCCGTGATGCTCGTATTATTACGATCTATGAAGGTACCACCGGTATTCAAGCCAATGATTTAATTGGCCGCAAAATTTTGCGGGAACAAGGTGCTACTTTATATGAGTTGATGGCTGATATGCAGCACACTCAGCAAATGCTGGCTCAATCAGCTGCATTAAATAATTTAGCCATCCATTTCCAAACTATGTTAGGCACACTACAAAAAGCAAGTGATTGGATTTTGGCGCAAGATAAAAACCAGCAAGCGCAAGTTTTAGCCGCTGCAACCCCTTTCCTATATCTGTTAGGTACAGCTTGTGGTGCTTGGCAATTAGCCCGTTTAGCTCTAGTAGCCGAAGAGAAAAAAGCCGACGCAGCTATTGATCCAATTTATTCACAAAACTTAATAGAGCTGACTCATTTCTATTTCCACACCTTCGGGGTGCAAATAGCTGCTTATGCTGAAACGGTGAATAATGCCGGAACTAGTTTGGCACGCTTCGATTTTAATCAAACTTAAATAAAAATATCTTTATGTAAATCATATACAAGAGCCAATTTCTACGGCTCTTGTCGCTCATTAAGCACTTGCTCAGCATCATCATGTTTATTTAATCTGCAACCGTTCGGGAATAGGATGCTTGATTTGCCTGATAAGCGTCTATAAAATTAATTTATATAAAAAAATAACCATTAGCATGTGGAACAAACCCGGATGTAAAACAGTGAAGATCTGTAAATCAAGCAGCGGATTTTCAATGATCGAGCTTATGATCGTTGTCGCTATTTCAAGCATTTTAATGAGTGTGGCAGCACCTAGCCTGGTTAACACTTATCAGCAATACGCTGTTACTAGTCAAGCGAATGAGCTAGTCAATGCACTCACCCAAGCGCGTTCAGAAGCTATTCGTCGCAATACGCCGATTCGTTTTTGTCGTGCAGAAACTGAGTCCTCAACCGGTTGCGCCACAAGTGGTGGAGTTTGGAAGTATTGGTTATTAATGGCCAATACGACGGTGGTCAATCGCGGTTTAATTAGAAGCTCCGGCGGTTTGACCCAAACCACTAACTTCCAAAGCCTGACTTTTGGAGCAGATGGTTTAGCTTACAACAATCAACAATTATTAGGCTCGGCTTTCATTCAGTTGAAAGCTGGTTCAAAAATCCGTTGCGTCAATTTAAGTTCAGGCAGCCGTACTCATGTGAGCGATCCACAACAGGATCATCATGAGGACGACGAAGACGAAGGTGAAGACTCCGGAGTTAGTTGCTCATGAAAATAACAACACTAAGAAAGCAAAGAGGTGCTGGCCTTATTGAGGTCTTAGTGTCTGTGGTGATTCTAGCTGTGGGTCTAACAGGTATAGCTTCGATGCAAGTACGTTCCATAAGAAACAATGTGAGTGCTTTAGAGCATAGTATTGCGGTTATTCAAGCCCAAAGTATGGCTGACATCCTGACTATTTCACGCACTAAGGCCTTAGCTGGCGCTTTCAATTTTGCTATGGATGACAATGTTCCCAATGATCCGCATTTTGTAAATAACTCAGTTAAACAATGGCGTACCAGTATTAGTAACTTGCTAGGCACAGATGCAAAAGGCTCGATTAATTGTGTATCAGCAACTTGTACTATCGTAGTGCAATGGAATAATAGTCGCGCCACTGAAGGCTCTGCTACCCAACAAGTTCGTATCGAGATGCAGCCATGAAACAACGCGGCTTTAACTTGATTGAACTAATGATTGGGATGGTGATTGGCCTTTTCATTATGGCTGGTGTGATTAATCTTTTCCTGTCAAATCGCCAAACTTTTCAAAGTAATCAGGGCATTTTCCAAATTCAAGAAAGCATGCGCATGGCTTTTGAGATTTTGTCGCGTGACTTGCGACACACAGGCTTCACACCCTGCGGCAATCAAAATAAAGTAGCGAATGTCTTAAAGGCCTCAGCCGCTAATGGCAATCTATTAGAATGGGTAGGCCTACGTGGTGTTGATGGGGATACTGCAATCGCACCCGTTATTACAGGAACTGACACCGGCCAACGTATCGCAGGTACCAGTGCTATTTTGGTTCAAGGGGTACAGGGTATTGATCGCTCTGTACAATTACATACCACTTTAGGCACACCCAGCTTCACTCTCTTCCCTGATACCAGTACCACTTTTGCAGCAGGCGATATTTTAATGGCTTGTGACTTTCAACAAGCCACGATCTTTCAGGCTTCAGCAGCCACAGCCAATACAGTCAATTATGTGGTAGGCGGCAGTTTAACGCCAGGTAACTGTCAAATTGGCTTAGGTCTACCTGGACGTTGTCCACCCACACCTGCTTTCGTAACTTACAACCCCAATGCCAATATGAGTCGTTTTATGAGCTCGATTTGGTATGTTGGCAACAATGGACGACCTGAAGATGGAGGGCGCTCCCTCTATCGCACGCGGATTGGTGCAGCTGGTGCAGTAGTCACTGAAGAAATCGTCGCTGGCGTGAGCGATCTACAGATTAGTTATCATCGTCGCAACAACGACGCTTGGGATACTGCTGCAGCGATTGGAGCAGCTAATGCTTGGAACACGGTTGATGCCCTAAGTTTACAGATGACACTTGTCTCAGCTGAAGCCAATGTTTCGAGTGACAGCAGTATTAATGAGGGGCGTTTACAACGTAGCTTTACTCAAACCATAGCGCTAAGGAATCGTATCTAATGAATCGCCAATTGCAGCGTGGTGCCACCCTTTTGGTTTCAGTTGTTTTTTTGCTGATCATGACTGTATTAGCCTTGAGCAGTATACGTGGTGTTAGTCTGCAAGAGCATATGGCCTCAAATTTATATGATCGAGGCTTAGCCTTTCAGTCAGCAGAAGCCGCTTTACAGACGGCTCAAAATGTTATTTTAGCCAACCCTGAGCCTTTAGGAACGCAAGACTGCTCACCGACCTCCATTGTAGTTTGTAAGTCAGTCCCTGCTAATACTTTCCAAAATGACAATGCGGGTTGGACCAATGTAACCGCTACCTCTGGTGTCAATATCAGTCAACGCTTAGGCATCCCCCAATACAATATTCAATTAATGGGGCGCGGTGAAACAGGTTTAGCCTATGGACAAATGAATAGTGCAAATAATGTTCAATATGGTGTCAATCCTGGTGTATTCGACGAGCAATATTATCGGATTACCGCCCGCAGTAGTAACCCGGGTAGTGCTCAGGAACGAGCAGTAGTGGTTTTACAAACAACGATTAAAAGAAGCATGTAGAGCACTCATATGAAAAACTTATCTTACAAAAGAATAAAAGCTTCCATTCCCAGAAAAAGGGTTTTACATGTGTGCGGAGTGAGTTTATTCCTGTTTAATTATGCGCATGCAGGAGTACCCATCTCACAATTCCCCTTAATCACCTCTGGGGGAGCAGCTGACAATCTAGTATTGGTACCTTCAGTAGAATGGCCGACCATCAATAGCGTAGCTAATTTAGGTAGCTATAATCACACTAAAGATTATGGCGGCTATTTTGATGATAAAAAATGTTATAAGTATAAATACTCTAGTAATGAACCTGATCGCTACTTCGAACCCGTCAACTGGGCCAATAATCACAGTTGTAATGGTGCAAACAAGGAGTGGAGTGGCAACTATCTTAACTGGGCAGCCACTCAAACTATTGACTCCTTTCGCTCTGCTTTAACGGGTGGCTATCGAGTCAAAGATACTACTAATGAAACTTGGCTTGAGAAGGCACGACATGATGGTCAAGGCGGCACGAGTATTTATCCAGATCGTTCGGTAGCTACCAATAACTTAATTAAAACTATTACGCCTTTTGAACAAGTTAAAAACACCTCAGGGAAATGGGTAGATACGACTAATATCATGACCAGTATTGCCGGCTACGGTAATAAAATGCGAATTGTTTTCAATAATGATAGCGGCACTAATACTGCTTATAACCCCAGTAATGATATTCAATTGGATAAAACTTATGAAGTCAGCATTAGGGTCAAGGTCTGTGTACCTAATTATTTAGAATCGAATTGCCAAGAATATGGATCTAATTACAAGCCGGAAGGCGTTATTCAAGAATACTCTAATCGCTTAAGATATAGTGCTTTTGGTTATTTGAATGATAGTGTCGTCGCGCGTGATGGAGCTGTATTAAGAGCCAAACAAAAATCCGTAGGCCCTTATAAAGCAAACTTAACTAATGATGAAATCAAAGTAGATAATCCAGAAAAAGAATGGAGCGCGACAACAGGAGTACTGATCACTAACCCCAGCAGTGATGATGCAGCAGCCACTAATTCCTTCTATGGACTTACAGGTAGTAACGCTATCGTCAATAGTGGTGTTATTAACTATATTAATAAATTCGGCCAAATGACGTCAAAGTCTCATAAAAGCTATGATCCTGTGAGTGAAATGTTTTATGCCGCTTTACGCTATTTGAGAAACAAAGGTGATGTTCCAAGTTATTCCTCTATGAATGGCTTATCGAGTGCTGATCGCTATACTTACGCTGATGGTTTCCCCGTATTAACTAATTGGACAGATCCTTATGAAGCAGCTTGTCAAGCGAGTGCTTTTTTAGGGATTGGTGACGCTAATACTCATCGTGATAAGAACTTACCCGGTAACAGTACTTATCGCACTGAGGAACCAACCATGCCTAGTGTAGTGGCTAGTGATGATATTAATGTTATTACATTAACTAATAAAATAGCGGCTTTACAGGGATTGGGTAATATTGGTAATACCAATGATTATACTGGCCGCTATAACGCAGCTTATATTGCAGGCATGGCCTGGTATGCAAATACCTATGATCTACGTCCAGATTGGCCTGGTAAGCAAACTGCTGCGACCTTTTGGGTGGATGTATTAGAAGCACAAACTTTAGAGGGTATGGCTAGAAATCAATATGCTTTAGCAGCTAAATATGGCGGCTTTCGTGTTCCAGAAGACTTCAATCCGCTAACCTACAATAGCCCTTTACCTGAAGGCTGGTGGCATACTAATGCCGATAATTTAAATCCGGCTAACTTTAACTCCTCTGCCCCCGCTTTCTTGCGGCCTGACAATTATTTCGTCGCTGGTGAATCGGACAAGATTGTGAGTAGTATTCAGCAGGTTTTTGCACGAATTATCGCACGTGTTAGCGGTTCTGGTTCTGGCTTAGCCTCTAACTCCACTAAAATGGTGACAGGTAGCAAGGTCTTCCAATCCGTCTTCTATAATAAAAGCTGGCATGGTGAATTAAAGTCCTATACCGTCAATACCCAAACTGGCCATTTGAATACCACGCCTGATTGGTCAACTAAAGACCTAGTAACTGCCACCACTTGGGCTAGTCGCAAAATCTATACCAAAACTAGTACCGGCTATAAATCGTTTGATTGGGCCAACCTAGATAGTGCGCAAAGAACTGCTTTGGTATCTAACGATTTAGTGCAATATTTACGTGGTAGTGCTGCGAATGAACAACGCAATGGTGGGAGCTTCAGAGACCGCTTTATTACTTCACTAGGTGATATCGTGCACTCGCAGCCTGTCTTGGTGAGTCGTCCCAGCCCAACTTTATATGTCAACAAATCCTTTTCTGGAGCCTCGCAATATTCTGCGTTTGCTAACACCAACAGTACGAGGATACCCGTCCTGTATGTAGGCGCGAATGATGGAATGATCCATAGCTTTAATGCTAACACCGGGGCAGAGCTTTACGCTTTTGTCCCTAATAGCGTGATCATGAATGGTTTAAAGAAGCTCGCTGATCCTGATTATCAACACCAATACTATGTGGATGGTGAACTAACAGTAGCAGATGCTTATGTCAGCGGCAGTTGGAAAACCGTTTTGGTCGGCACCTTAGGGGCAGGTGGCAGAGGTGTATTTGCTCTTGATGTCACTGATCCCAATAATGTTGGTTTCTTGTGGGAAAAAGATGCTACACATATCCCTGCTTTAGGTAATAATCTGAGCAAGCCAGTGATTGCACAAACTTCTGATGGGCAGTGGCAAGTCGTACTAGGTAATGGCCCCAATAGTACTGGTGATAAAGCACAAATGATCATGATTGATCTAGCCACTGGTAATCCTACGGTTCTTGATACTGGCGAAGGCAATGACAACGGTTTAGCGGGTGTTACTGCTTGGAGTACTTATTCAAATGGTATCAGTGACCGTTTTTACGCAGGTGACTTAAAAGGCAATGTATGGAAATTTGTACCCAGCACAAGTACTAGTCCTGTTAAACTGTTTACTGCTCGCAACTCAAATGACCAAGTTCAACCTATTACCAGTTCATTATTAGCCGGTATGCACCCTGAGACTGGTGAATTCTGGCTGTTCTTTGGGACAGGTCGTTATCTTTCTCAGGATGATTTAGATGATACTACCGCCCAAGGTTGGTATGGTCTTAAAATAACCGATGATAACCTCATTACTAAAGATAATTTAATTCAACGCTCCATGAATTTTCCAGCTACGAATGGCGTCATGAGTGTGCGCTTGAGTGATGTAGGAACTGAAGAGGAGTTAATCAATAAATCAGGTTGGTATTTCCAATTACCCACTAATTACGAACGTATGGTAGTACCCAATATTTTCCAAGGTGATGCATTAATTGGGACAGTGCGGATTCCAGACTCCACCGATATTTGCCAACCGACCGGGCGTGGTTTTGTTATTGCTCTTAACCCTTTTACGGGTGGTCGCTTAGACCGAGTTTTCTTTGACGTAAACGGCGATCAAGAATTCGATGAGGATGATAATGCTACCTTGAATGGTGAGTCTACTTATGTTTCTGGAGTTGGTTTCGATAGTAGCCCTAATAGCCCTATTTTCATTGGGAATGTCATGCAAGTGGTTCAAGATAATGGAACAATCACTTCGATTTTGACGCAAGGCCCAGCCGCCTCAGCAGGTCGTACCTCTTGGCACGAAATTATTAATACACCTTAGGCCATACCATGAAAACAATAAGAAAAATAGCGCAACAACAAGGTTTCACTTTAATTGAACTGATGGTAGTCGTTGCCATTGTAGGTATTTTGGCAGCAATTGCTTATCCCTCCTACATGGACTCTGTGATGAAATCGAGACGAGGTGCAGCTAAAGCTTGTTTATCAGAGTATGCGCACTTTATGGAGCGGTTTTATACGACAAACTTGGCCTATGACAAAAATACAGCTGGCGTAAACTTAGCAGTACCGACTTTAGCCTGCACTACTGAAGGACGAATTAATCAGTACTATACCTTTGCGATTAGCAATTTAACACGTAGCACCTTTACTGCAACCGCAACACCCATCGGCTCGCAACTAAGCGCTGATACTAAATGTGGGACCTTAAGCTTAACCCATGACGGTCAACGTCAAGTCAGTGTAAGCGGTAACGCAGCGACCTGTTGGTAAGTGGTTAGCATTAGCAAATCAGAGGGGCTAAAATCTAGCCCCTTTCTGTTTGTCTATCAGCCTGCCAATAAATGTGGCAAGAATAGACAAAGTGCTGGAATCAACATCAAAATTCCAATCCGCACAAACTCCGCAGCTAGAAAGGGCATCACACCTTTAAATGTCTCAGCCATGGGTGTGCCATCCGATAAGGAGGCAATAATGAACACATTTAAACCCACAGGCGGCGTAATCAGCCCCAGCTCGACGACAATTAAGGCTAGAATACCAAACCAAATTTTTAGATTGTCCGTATCTAAACCATAAGCCGCTTCAGCTGCCGACACATGATCGCCACCATTCAGTGCAATCAAGGTAGGCCAGAAGAAAGGTAAGACGACCAAAATCATTGCTAAAGACTCCATGAAGCAGCCTAGAATGATTAACAGCACTAGCATCGCAATCAGGATCAGCCAAGGGTCGAGGCTACTAGTGGCTGCCCATTCAGCCATTGCTGACGGCAAACCGGCGCGAGTGAAGAACCCCTTTAAAACCTCAGCACCAAATAAAATCATATAGATCATTGCCGAAGTCACAGCAGTATCGCGAAATGCTTGTAGCATCCCAGCTATCGTCAAGCCTTTACCAGTTCGCCAACGCATGAAAATGCCATAGATGAAAATCACAAAAACACCGACACTGGCGGCTGGTGTAGGCGTAAACAGACCAAATCCCAAGCCCAAGATAATACTGCCGAAGATCAATAAGACTGGAATCAAGCGCCGATAAGCTTCACGTTTTTCTTCAGGCGGCATCGGGCGTGGTTCTGGAGCTAAACTAGGATTCAAACGCACTTGCAAAGCAATGACTATGATGAATCCTAAAACAGCTAATAAACCTGGAATTAAGGCTGCTTGGAACATCTGCAAAATCGAAGCTTCTACAATAATCGCGTAAATAACTAAAGCGACTGAGGGAGGAATCAGAATCCCTAAAGTACCACCTGCTGCTAAAGCGCCAGTAGCCAAGCGGGGTGCATAGCCTAATTTTTTCAACTCAGGTAAAGCAACACGACCCATTGTTGAAGCAGTGGCTAAGGATGAGCCACAAACGGCGCCAAAACCACCACACGCTGCAACCGCAGCCATTGCAACCCCACCCCGCCGCTTAGTCATCAAGGCTTCTAAACCACGGAACAAATCTCGACTGAGATTCGACTGACTAGCGAGGTAGCCCATCAGCACAAAGAGCGGTACTACCGACAAATCATAATTCGCCATAGTTGACCAAAGCAGTGATTTGAATTGCTTTAAATAAGGCTCAAAGCGCACATGTTTCACGGCAAGGCTTAAAGCAAAAGTTCCACCAATCCCCACTAACACCATAGAAATACCTACGGGCATGCGCAACATCAATAGAATAAACAGCGCCGCTAAACCGAGGATACCAATCATTTCTGGGCTAAACATGACTGACCTCCGTAGGGGTTTCTTCAAACAACTGCACGAAGGCTATCCCTGCCCATAGCAGCAAGGACAAAATACCCGGAATATAAAACGGCCACTCCACCCAATTCAGTACCCCTACGACCACATGGTCGGCTTGTTTTTCAAACATACCGACGATCATCCAGCCCATTAGGAATAAAGCCATAATTAATACTAAGACTGACCAGCATTTTTCTGTCCAACGCTGCAACCAAGCAGGTGCTTTATTCATAAAAATATCGACAGCTACATGACCGTGCTTAACTTGGGCAAGTGGGAAAAACATTAAAGCGGCTGAACTCATAGCTAGGCGTACAAAGTCTTCGTAACCCGATAAACCGGCAACTTGTCCGCCAAACAAACTCGCGATGCGATTTAGGGTAAAAGCGCTGACATTGGCTGTGGTGACAAACACAATCGTCATAATGATTAGCCCGCCCCCTAAGGCGAAATAATCAGCTAAGCGATATAAGAAATTGCGCATGGATTGAATCTCCTGCGAACTTAAGAATTATTAAAGAGGGCTACTGAGCCAGCAACCCTTGAAGATGAGGCTAGATTATTTAGAAGCTTCCGCAATAGCAGCACGTGCTTTTTCCACTAAAGCAGCACCATCAAAACCTTTGGTTTTAGATTCTTCAATCCAGCGGGCGACCACTTTTTCATTAGCAGCTTTGAATTTTGCGGCTTCATCAGCGGATAACACAATGCGTTCAACCTTGGCAGAGGCCAAAGCCTCATCGCCAGTTTTTTCAAACTCTTCCCACATTTTGCCGATATCACCAGCTACTTTCATACCTGAGTTGTCGTCGATCACTTTCTTTAAGTCATCAGGCAGATTGTTGTAGCTATCTTTATTCATAGTGAACATGAAGATGGCGGTACCAAAACGATCACCATCCGGTAATTCAGTCACATATTTATCCAGCTCTTGCAATTTAAGGGCTGGCACGATTTCTAAAGTGGTTAAAGCACCATCAATCGCGCCTTTTGACATCGCTTCTGGTAACTCCGGTACTGGCAAACCCACCGCTTCAGCTCCCATGCCTTCAATCACCCAAGAACCAGTACGTGAGGGAGTACGTAACTTCATTCCCTTAGCATCTTCGAAACTACGTACCGGTTTGGTCGCAGAGTGAATAACATTGCCGTCATTGGCATGTAGGAACAGCACCTTCACATCTTTGAAATCATCCGCCAGCATATCCATCGTGGCATTCAAAGCGACGGTTGTCGCTGCAGCTGAGCCTGTATGAACTAAAGGCAATTCATACACTTCAGAGCGAGGAAACACACCTGGCGTATAACCTAGTAAAGTCCAGACAATATCCGCGGTTCCATCACGTACTTGTCCATATAACTCAGACGGCTTACCTCCCATAGCCATCGCTGGGAATAGCTCAAATTTGATTTGGCCATTGCTTTCTTTGGAGACTTTATCAGTCCAAGCTTGAATCATTTTGGTATGAGCATTGGACTTCGGCGATAAGAAATGGTGAACCGTTAAAGTAACTTCTTCTGCGAAAGCAGCGCTAGTTGACAAACAAGTCATTAATAAAGCGCTTCCTAACCAACGTAAGGGTTTCATACTACTCTCCTCCAGTTAATGCAGTATATTGCATATAATCATAATACTGATCATCTTAAATACTGTCAATGCTACTCATAAAGTTTAGGAGTGCTTGATTATAGGGGATGCAAAAAGCGTAAAGATCGACCTGTATTGAAGGCAGTATCAAATAGGCCATCACTGAAGTCTAGGTATTAAGAGCGCATCTTATTGTACTTTTCAAGGGTTTGCGCGGGAGGGGATTTGCCTAAAACGGGATAAGAGCTGGCCTATCCCGTAGAGATAACTTGGACTAATTAAACACGTTCAATAATCAGCGCAATGCCTTGACCGACACCAATACACATAGTGCAAAGTGCATACCGACCTTGAATACGCTCTAGCTGATTAATAGCTGTGGTAATCAGACGTGCACCACTGGCTCCTAAGGGATGGCCTAAAGCAATCGCGCCACCATTAGGATTCACCCGTGCATCATCATCAGCTAAGCCTAAATCACGCAATACGGCTAAGCCTTGTGCCGCGAATGCCTCATTGAGTTCGATCACATCCATATCGGCTAAGCTTAAGCCGGTTAAAGCTAAGACTTTGCGGGTGGCTGGTGCTGGGCCAAAGCCCATAATGCGTGGCGCTAAACCAGCCGTTGCCATTCCAACTACACGTGCACGTGGGGTTAAACCATAGCGTTGTGCGGTAGCTTCATTCGCGAGTAACAAAGCACAAGCACCATCATTCACACCCGATGCATTGCCAGCTGTCACAGAACCATCGGCACGCACCACGCCTTTCAGTTTAGCTAAAGCTTCTAAAGAGGTTTCGCGTGGATGTTCGTCTTTACTGACAACAATCGCTTCACCCTTTTTCTGTGGAATAATCACAGGAGTGATTTCTTTATCGAAATAGCCATTTTGTTGTGCTTTTAAAGCATTCGTCTGTGAGCGTAAAGCCATCAAATCTTGTGCGGCTCGTTCAATCTTGAAATCAACTGCTACGTTTTCCGCCGTTTCTGGCATCGAATCGACACCGTATTGCGCCTTCATTAAAGGGTTAATAAAGCGCCAACCGATAGTAGTGTCATATACCGCATTGGTACGGCTAAAGGCAGATTCCGCTTTCGGCATCACAAAGGGAGCGCGGCTCATACTTTCTACACCGCCTGCGATCATTAATTGGGTCTCGCCACTTTTAATCGCGCGCGCTGCAATCCCGACTGCATCCATCCCTGAACCGCATAAACGATTCACTGTAGTACCCGGCACATCTTGCGGTAAACCAGCTAACAAAGCCGCCATCCGCGCTACATTGCGGTTATCTTCGCCCGCTTGATTCGCACAGCCATAGATCACATCCTCGACCGCGCTCCAATCCACGTTTGGATTGCGCTCAATTAAAGCTCTGATCGGTACAGCACCTAAATCATCGGTACGTACGCCAGATAAAGCACCTGCATAGCGTCCAAAAGGCGTGCGGATGGCATCACAAATAAAGGCTTGAGTCATAGAAGTCACCATTAGGAAAGATCAAACAAACTAGTGGCTTCGAGATCAAGCACCTCGGCACCATCCTGATTAAATAGCTGCCAACGCCAATGCAAAATACCCATCGTTGGTCGACTACTTGAACGCCGTACGTCTATCACCGTAGCGCGTAAAGACAGCTCATCATTCGGACGCACTGGATTCAGCCATTTCACATATTTCAAACCGGGCGACGCAAACGACTCTGAACCTGCTAACGCAGCGGGCACTAACAGCTTCATCGCAATCCCACAGGTTTGCCAACCGCTCGCAATCAGTGTACCGAAGCGCCCTTGCTTGGAGGCTTCGACATCAATATGAAACCACTGCGGATCATAAGCGTTAGCGAATTGCAGAATTTCCTCTTCGGAAATTTTATACACACCCGTTTCAATCACTTGGCCTTGGTAAAATTCAGCAAATTTCATGCAGCCTCCTGCCAAGCTTTGAGGCGTAACCACGGGCTAACACGATAACGCTCACCTCGATAGAAAGCGTCCAGATTATCTAAAATCTGCACAACTTTGCCTGCCTCCCAACGGCTCAACCATTCAAATGGCCCTGCAGGGTAATTCACACCCAACTTCATGGCTGCATCCGCACCGGCTTCTGTACAGACCCCCTGTTGGACGGCATCAGCCGCTTCATTGATAAGCATGGCTAAAGTACGCGACACGATTAAAGCGGGTGAATCGGCTATTTGTTGGGGATTAAATCCCAAAACTCGCAACCAAGCCGCTGCATAATCCGCAGCTTCAGCGGAAGCCCGATTCGAGACGGCAAAGGCTAGCGGCTGTCCTTGCTCGGTAGAGACTGGCAAATCAAACACTGCTACCTCTTTACCGGTCTGTGAAGCAGGTCGTCCATCGGTCAAACGTAATTGTGCCGCATCAATGCTTAAGCCCGTCCATGCAGATTCAGTCGCATGGGTGAACGGAATCTTCGCATCTGTCAAAGTTTGCACAAAACGCTGAGCTATTGCGCAATTGCCATGCACTTGAACAGAACTGGCAGCAGGAACAGAAGTGGGTGTAAAGCCTAGGATTTCAGGTTTGCTTGCGCCTTCTCGATAATCATAGAAGCCTTGCCCTGTTTTGCGTCCAAACAGGCCTCCATCGACTAAATCGCGTTGCACCGCCGAAGGCACATAACGCTTATCAAAGAAGTTAGCTTCATACACTGAGCGCGTCACTGAATAATTGGTATCTAAACCAATCAAATCCATCAATTCGCAAGGCCCCATCCGGAAACCAACCGCGCGTAAGCAAGCATCCAAGACATGAGCTTGCACCGCTTGCTCATGCAAAAGTGCTAAGTTTTCTGCGTAATACGGGCGGGCAATTCGATTGACGATAAAGCCAGGGGTCGAACGCGCATGGACAGGTACTTTCCCCCAAGCTTTCGACAGCTCAAAAATCGCCTCAGCGACTTCAGGCTTCGTTTGCAAGCCTGAAACCACTTCAACCAATTTCATCAAGGGCACGGGGTTAAAGAAGTGCATCCCCACCAAGCGTTCTGGATGCTGCAAGCCATTGGCAATCGCGGTGACAGAAATCGAGGAAGTATTAGTCGCTAAGATTGCCTCCTTACCTAGCAGCACTTCTAGCTGCTTAAATAAGCCACGTTTTACATCCAGATTTTCAATAATCGCTTCAACCACCAAGCCTGCATTAGTGGCTTTTTCCAGATCAGAGATGGCTTGAATACGCTCAACCGCTTGGTTAGCAGCAGTGGCATCCAGCTTGCCTTTGCTAACTAAGCCATCTAGGGTTTTGGCAAGCTTAGTTTTAGCATCAGCCGCTGCACCTTGTTTGGTATCGTATAAGAAAACGGTATGTCCTGCTTGAGCCGCGATTTGTGCAATGCCAGCACCCATGATGCCAGCGCCGACGACTAGAACGGTGGTATCTTTGCTAATAGGCTTACTCATGCTGGAATCCAATTCGCTGGGCGTTTTTCGAGGAAAGCCGCAAAGCCTTCACGGGCTTCATCAGAGCCACGAATACGACTGATTGTGCTAGCGGTTAATTCGCGTACCTCAGGAGTAATCGGGCCAACCGCTAATTGAGCAAACAGCTCTTTGATTTCACGTTGGGCTTGAGGGCCACCAGCGAGTAATTCAGTGACAGTAGCGTCTATAGCAGCATCTAGCTCTGCTAAACTGGTCACTTGATGCACCAAGCCAATCCGCAATGCTTCATCCGCTTTAATCCGCGTAGTCGTCAAAGCCAAGCGGCGCGCATGGCGTTTACCCACTGCATTGGTCACATAAGGGCCAATCACCGAAGGAATAATGCCGAACTTAGCTTCACTCACAGAGAAACTGGCATTATCAGAGGCAATCGCAATATCGCAGGCACAGAGTAAGCCGACACCACCGCCTAAAGCGGCACCATTCACGCGCGCGACGGTTGGTTTGGGGCAAGTTTCAATTTTGCTAAACATACCTGCAAAGCGACGAGCATCTGCTAAATTCCATTCCAAAGTAGCAGTACTGGCACGTTGCATCCATTGCAGATCAGCGCCGGCACTAAAATGCTTACCGTCACCGGCTAACACAATGACACGCACCGCTGGATCAGCGATCAGTTGATCAAACGCTGTATCCAGCTCGCCGACCATGACTTCATCAAAAGCATTGAATACATTAGGCCGTGCCATGGTGACTTGAGCGACACCTGCCGCACGCATAGTAATGTTTATCGTACTGAAATTATTCATGTTTCCTCCTTCTCCGCAAGACTGCCTGCCAAGCTTTATTGAGAGAGCATGTTAAAGTGATACAGTTTTCTAGTCAAAGTATATTTATTAGTATCACTTCAAATTTAAAGAATCTTTAACTAAGCTCCACCAGCACCTGCTGATAGAGGATTTTCTCAAGCCGCTATCAGCCTTAGTAGGTTTCTAAGTGTAAACGCCCAGTTTGTTTCAAATTCATCCCTAGCGTGTCCCAGTCTAAATTACCTTGTTTAGCAATATCACTGAGCGCTAGAACGACACCCTCTTCCATACTTTTTAGACCACAGACATAAAAGTGGGTGTCATTACTTTTCAATAATTCCACTAAATCCGCAGCCCGCTCACGCATTAAATCTTGCACATAGCGCTTCGGCTGCCCCGGTGTACGTGAGAAGGCAAAATTAATATCAATAAAATCTTTAGGCAGGCTTTGTAATGGGCCGAAATACGGTAATTCTTCTTTGGTACGCGCGCCAAAGAATAGCATTAATTTGCCCCCTTCAAATTTGCCACTAGCACGCAAACGTCTACGCCATTCAGTCATAGCACGCATGGGTGCACTACCCGTACCGGTACAGATCATCACAATATTTGAACGCGGATGATTCGGCATTAAGAAGCTAGTCCCAAACGGGCCAATCACTTGCACCTTATCGCCGACTTTCAAATCACACATGTAATTAGAAGCCACACCGCGCACAGGTCGACCTTGATGGTCTTCTAAAACGCGCTTGATAGTTAAGGAGATGTTGTTATATCCGGGGCGCTCACCATTGCGTGGGCTAGCAATCGAATATTGACGCGCATAATGTGGCTTGCCATTTTCATCCACGCCGGGCGGAATCACGCCAATCGATTGTCCTTCTAGCACAGGGAAAGGCATCGCACCAAAGTCGAGCATAATATGGTGCGTATCGTATTCACGCCCAACTTCAGTCACGCGTACATTACCCACCACCGTAGCAGTGACAAACTTCTCAGCAGCCTTGGCGCCATACAGATTGCTATAGGCATGTGCGGCTGACCACGGTGGTAGCGTAGCGTTATATTGCGCGCTATTGAAAGGCGCTTCACCATCAGAGGTTGCAACATTAGTGCTTGGCACCGCAGCTAAAACCTCCACATTGGCTGCATCAGCGGCGACTCCAGCTTCAGCTAATTGCTCAGCGCTCAACTCAGCGGGTAAATCATCCCAGCTCAATTGTTCCTCTAAAGTATAAGGACGACTCGCTGGCACTGAACGCCAATTATCAATCGAGCCAGTCGGGCAAGGTGGCACACAAGCCATGCAGAAATTACATTTGCTCGCATCGACCACATAATTGCGGGAGTCATGCGTGATAGCAGCAACGGGGCAAGTCGCCTCGCAGGTATTACAGCGTATGCAAATCTCAGGATCGATTAAATGCTGATTTAGCAGCGCAGATGAGACTGTATCCACAATGGCTCCTCCGACGTGTGGCTGATGATTGAATTTATGCATTATTATGCATAAATTAGAATTAGCATTCAAGCAATTTAATGCATTATATTTCTTAAGGCGTGTTTACAGAAAAGCATTCGTTGCAACTGAACAAGTTAATACCCAGACAACTCCAAATAACCCTGTCCTACCCGTTTATGGGTCGCTAGATCAATGACCCGCACAGCACCCTCCCAATACAACACACTGGTTTGCATTAATTGATCCTCTAAGACTGCTTCAATTCGCCAATGGCCTTTAACAGCAGGATACTCAAGCCCCCAAGCAATCGGGTATTTCGCTCCACTAGCGGCTTGCCAGTATTGCAGAGGTTTCAGCTTTACATCCTGTAGACTTAAATTCACTGTGCTCGCATCAGGCTTAATCCATTTACCTTGACTATGCACTTGATCGGCTTCGCCAGAAAGCTTTCGCAATTGATAGAACATGAGCTCGTGACCATCATCCATTTGCAGCGAGAACCAATCCCAACCGACTTGATCTTTACCCAGCACACTAGTGCTCCATTCACGATCTAACCATGACAAGCCACTCACTTGAAAATCTTGATCTTGATAATGAATCACCCCAGTCGTTGCTAAGCGCGTCAAAGAGTAATAGTAAGAGGCATTACCTGCTTCGCTACTTTTTTGACTTAAACCTTGATCACCTTGCAGCACCACAGGCTTCTCAGGTTGCAAATTTAACTTAAGGCTAAAATCAGGATTCGTGACCTGCACCACCCACGGAAACTCGCCATTGGCTTGGCCAAGAATTTGCCAATCCTCTAACCAAACTTTAAAGGGCTGCATATTCTGCCCTGCTAAACCGGCTGCACCTCGGGCAAAACGCTGATCATAAACATGCTCATTGCCATCTATATCACTTAAAGCAATATGTGCCATCCAGACTTGATTCGTCGCCCAAACAGATGTGTTAGTTGGCACTTGAGGACTAAGGGCAATGCGAAAGAAAGTCACTTGATAAGCAAAGCGTCGACCCGATTGAGTTTGCACATTCCCCGTCACATACCACCACTCATTACGGAACTCAGGATGAGCCGCATGATCTTGTGGAAAGATAAATGCACGTGGCTCGACTGCACGTGCAAAACCAGCAGCTGGAACCCCGCCTAAAGCAGAATTTAGATTAATTCCTTCAGATGCAGGGCGTTGGTCGCAAGCACTGAGCATCAAAAGGCAACAGATGAGCAGGAGTCTAGCGGCCATATAAGCCCTCACGAATCGACAATTGTGCCATTCGCCGCACAGGGTAAAGGCTGGCTAACAGAGCAGCTACTACCGCTAACAGTAAGGCTTGTAAGGGAATGCTAGCGAAGAAATAGGTATGCATCGTCCAGCCAAACGAGCGCTGGTTGATAATATCAATCAGCACTACTGACATGAACCAACCCAAAGGCAAAGCCAATAAACCTGCCAGCAAGCCCAAGGCTGCCGCTTGGCTTAAGACTAGCAGCTGTACTTGCTTAGGAGTAAATCCGGTCGCACGCAAGATGGCAAACTCACGGCCTTTTTCTAGGAATAGAGCCATTAACGCACTAAACACACCTACAAAGGCGACGATCAGCACTAAAACTCGCAAGACCTGCGTAATGGCAAAGGTGCGGTCAAAAACTTGCAAGGAATTTTCACGAATTTCAGTATTGGAACGCACTACTAAAGCTTGCTCAGGAGTCTGCAAATCTTTAGCCCAAGTTTGTAATTGCTGCTTTACTATGGTGGCTTGATTACCTGATTTTAAGGTCAGTCCAATTGAAGAGAAGTTACGATCACTCCAATAGCGCTCGTATAAACCACGTGGCAAAACCAGCATACCTTGGGTAGCGCTGTAATCTCGAAACACCCCCAGAATCGGTACACTAATCAGCCCCGCGCTTGGGGTATTTAGCTGCAAGCTCTCACCTGCACTACGTTGATAATGATAAGCAAACGGTTCTGAAACCAAGACGCCAGCATTCTTCTCAAACTCCTGCCAAGCATCGCTAGGTGTATTTTGCAGAAACTCAAAACCACCTGCGCTATGTGCTCCAGGTTGTAAGACTAAAGTGGGTAAAGGCATGCCTTCAACGGTCAAGCGGGTTGATAATCCGGTGCTGTAACTATCTAATTCAGTTAAAGTTTTTACCCGCTTTAACCAATTAGGATTTAACACACCTTCAACATGCGAGCCGTCTGCACTCAGGGCAGAAACATATAAATCGCTAGGTAAAGTCATACTTAACCAATCGGCTACACTCGAACGGAAAGAGCCAATCATAATACTCACGCCAATCGTGGCGGAAACCGCTACGGTCAGGGCAATAATCGCTAAACTAGTGCGACTTAAACTCGCTTCTAAATTACGTAAGGCCATAGAACTTAGGAGTGATGCTCCTGACCAGTACGTACTGAGGCGCTGAAAGAGCTTTAATAGCTTGCGTAGCACCCAAGGAATCAGCAGGCTATAGCCAAGAATCAGCATGAATAAACCCACAAAGCCCAAAACTAACTGCTTACCTGAACTGCTAATCAAGAGCGCACTCCCTAGCATCAGCACTACACCGGCGAGTAGCAACTTAACACTTAAAGTTTGATTACCTTGTTCTAAGCTGGAGCGGCGTTGTACTTGGATGGGTGCAACTTTGGCAGCTTCAATCGCAGGAGCCAAGGTTGCCAGTAACACCGCAGCTAAAGTAATCGCCACTGCTTTTAAGGCAATAGCCGGAGTAATCAGTAGCTCAGTGGGCGTCACCTTGACATATAAATCGCTAATCGTTTGAGTGACTAAGACCAATAAGCCTTGACCTAATAAGCTGCCTAAGAGCACGCCTAAAACACTACCGATTAAACCTAAGGTGCACGCTTCAAACAGCAAATTCCGAAATAATTGCCCTGCAGTTACTCCGAGCATTCGGGCGACCGCAAAACTAGCACGGCGCTGCAAGACTGAAAAAGTCATGGTGTTATAAACCAAAAATGCACCGACCAGCATCGCTAGCAAACTCATGGCTAATAGATTGGTGCTAAACGCGCCGGTCATTTGCCCAAAAACTGCTTGTTGATTAGCAAAGGACTCGAGCTTTAATTCAGGGGGTAAGCGCGCTTGTAAAGTTTGCGCTTCCGCTTCAGTGAGTTTGAGTTGAATCCGCGTTAAGCCCGACGCCTTGCTTTGCACAGTTGCAATATCGGCTAGCAGTAAATCGCTACGCGGTAGATCAACTAAAGCTAGTACTTTAAATTCACGCTCAGCGGCTTGAATCATTTGCCCGACTTTCAAGCCTGATTCACGCGCTGCAATGACGGTATTATTTTCTGTGAGTAAGCGTGTGAGTACCCCTGCATCTAAGTTCCCTAAACTGCTAGTGGGCAAACTGCTGACAAAAGGGTCTAAGCCTAGTAGGCTATAATGTAAGCCATCCAAAGTGACCGACACCTCCACTTCAGGCAGGCTAGTTCGATAGCCCCAATCCACTCGTAGCTGTCGGTAGAACTCATCCGGAATCTGCCCATGTAGCGCTTTGATTTCATGCGTCATGGGGCTAGATAAAGTATTCACCGACTGCTTAAAGGATTGCGCAGCACTATGATTAGCCAAATCGACTGCAATCATTACGGCCGTGCCCAAAGCGATACTCAATAAAGTCAGCCATAATTGCCAAGGATGCCGCGTGAAAAAACGCCAACTGGAACGCAATAATAAATTCGGCATCAAGCTCACCAAGCTAAGGAAGAGGAATCAGTTTGCAACACACCATCTTGCAAGACCAAAATGCGTTCGGCCCGTTCTGCGACCGCTTTACTATGCGTCACCACTAATAAGGTTTGTTGGGCTTGCTCAGCAAGATTGAATAATAAATCCAAAATCAGCTGCCCCGTTTTTGCATCTAAATTACCGGTAGGCTCATCGGCTAAGACTAAAGCGGGTTGATGAATTAACGCCCGCGCAATGGCGACCCGCTGCTGTTCTCCCCCTGAAAGCTGATCAGGAAACGCATTTGCACGGCTTGGCAATTGAATCGACTCCAGCCAATAGCTTAAACGCTCCTGTTGTGCTGGCGGCGTTAGTTTTAACAAGCTCAGAGGCAGCAAAATATTTTCCGCCACCGTTAAAGTCGGAATGAGATTAAACTGCTGATAAATAAAGCCAATGTGCTGCCGCCGGAATAAAGTTAAACTAGGCTCTTTGAGCGCAGTAAACTCTTGGCCATTTAAGAAAATCTGCCCTGAGGCTGGCTGATCAATGCCGCCCAAGAGATTTAATAGAGTCGATTTACCGGAGCCACTGCTCCCCACTAAAGCAACATGCTCGCCAGTGCTTAACTCCAAGCTCACATCATTGAGCACGGTATGCAGCTGACCCGCCTCAGGGTAAGCATAATGAAGATGATGCGCACTTAGCACAGTGGTTTTCCTAAAACTAAAAAAATAGATTTAGCATGGAATGCGGTAGCAGACAAACTGCAAGGTTAGGAAAACGACTTGGCTCTAAGGCTGATTGCGCTATTATCTAAACTCGATTCATTGCAGCAGGCACTCATTGCTTATGAAACTTCAACTGACTATTCTTGAAAACCAATTCATTGTTCATCGCTTAGCATCTACCGCTAAGATTCCAGAGCAAGTTTTTAGTAGCTCCTTCTATAGCATCACCCGTAGCGATGAAGAGCTATCGATCGTCTGCTCCGCAGAACTTGATTTAGCCTCCGATAAAACCGAAATTGCTTGGTCATGTATTAAAGCTTTAGGCCCTTTGGATTTTGCTTTAACGGGGATTTTAGCAGCTATTTCTAAAGCTTTAGCCGAAGCCAAGATTAGTATTTTCGCGATTTCAACCTTTGATACCGATTATATTTTGGTGAAAACGGACAAGCTTGAAACAGCAAAACACGTCTTAGAACAGGCTGGTTATGAGTTTAAATAGCTTAAAATAGAGAGTTAAACCTTGAGTGTTTATGATTTAACAGGTTTTGAATTTCGCCGACTCAACGAAGCTGATTTAGCGATGCTGCACGAATGGCTATTGCGCCCACATATTGCCGAATGGTGGGGGGAAGCGGAATCTATTGAAGAATTACGCGCTGATTATTTAGAGCAAGCTGAGGCAGAACATGCCACGCAAGCGTTTATTGCCTATTACCAAAATGCCCCGATTGGCTTCATTCAATGCTATATGGTGATGGGTTCAGGTGATGGCTGGTGGGAAGAGGAAACCGATCCGGGCGCACGCGGGATTGACCAATTTTTGGCAAATCCTGAGCAATTAAATGCAGGGCTTGGGCGAGCAATGATTCGCACTTTTCTTGCTAAAATTTTTGCTCATCCTGCGGTGACGGTGATTCAAACTGACCCTAACCCAAATAATCTTCGGGCGATTCGTTGTTATACCGCAGCAGGATTTCAAGCGGTGGGGGAAGTGATGACGCCGGATGGGGTGGCGTTGTTGATGCGGTGTACGAGGGAATCTGCTCAACAAATTTAGATCTGATAATTTATGCTTTTAGCCAGTGCTATTTAACCTAACTACCTTTTTCAACTTGCACACGCTATGCTTAAACTTACTTTTAAAAGCTGTGAGAGAAACAGATGTCAGCTTTACCCAGTAGTTCTTACATACCGCTTGATACTTACCTCTTAGGCGAAAATGATCGTGCTGATGCGATGAAGTATGAGTATGTAAATGGTCAGGTTTATGCAATGGCGAAGGCAAGCCGCGACCATAATATCCTTGCTGGTGAGTTATTCGCATTATTACGCAATCATTTGCGTGGGAAAGCCTGTAGAGCTTATCAAGGTGGTATGAAAGTTGGGATTCAAACAGCGAACGAGCAGCATTTTTATTACCCTGATGTGCACGTCACTTGCTCCGAAGAAAAAAACCGCTATTTCAATACGCAACCTTGTTTGATTATTGAGGTACTTTCTGAAAGCACCGCACGGATTGATCGCTATGAGAAGCTAATGGCTTATCGCTTATTAGATTCTTTGCAAGAATATGTCTTGTGTTCACAAGATACTGCGCATGTGGAAATCTATCGTAAACGTACCGGATGGCAAGCAGAGTATTTTGTTGCAGGACAGCGTTTTACATTGGAATCAGTAGGTCTGGTTGTGGCAGTTGATGAATTGTATGAGTCTTTTGCCATAGGAATAGCTTTCCTAAATCATGCGTTTCAGCTTTAACTAGCATCCACCAATTCAACTCCCTCGTAAAATACTGCAATTGTTAATTTCTGTCCAATCGAATCCAAACTCAACACATCAGCTAATTGGCGATATTCATGCAAATGCCATTCATAGCTATTAATTCGGTGGTAGTGCTCAACTAAAACGGTTTCTGAGTCAATCAGCAGATAATCCCGCAAACTGGGAATAGAACGGTAATGATGAAATTTATCACCCCGATCATAACTTCGCGTACTGGGTGACAAAACCTCAACAATCAATACCGGATTAAGCAAGGTTTTATTATTATCAGTCAGTTCTGGCTTGCCACAATACACGGAAGCATCAGGATAAGTGTTGAGTCCTGACGGGGTAACAACACGCATATCACTATTCATCGGCTGGCAAGGTTTAGCACGTAAACGTACAGCAAGTTCTGTAGTAACATTTAATCCAATACGTGCATGTTGAAAAGTCCCACCTGCCATCGCAAACACTTGCCCTTGATAGAACTCGTGTTTTTCAGTGCTAGCTTCTTCAAGTTTTAGATAATCTTCACGACTTATTTGACTTTTGATGGCTTGCATAGTTACCTCCATAGGGATAGCTAGACTATACAGGTGTTTGTGGTACTGGGGGAGGTGGCGTATGATTATTGAGCATAAGTGGGAGATGGTAAATTGATTTAGTTTGCCAATCTCAGACTAGGCGGAGTCTAGGTGAAGATGTTATAACAAGATTCCGTCTAATAAACTGTTAGTGTTAAAATAATCAGAAGGCACAGCCAACAGGAATACCAAATAAGGCATAAGATTTAAAACCATGACAAAAGACGATATTCATCTTCAGAAAATATTAGAAAGCAAAGAATTTCAAGATACCATGAAATTAGATAAATTAAGTGAGCTTAGTAATAAAGAAATCAAAAATTTTATCGAAACAACGCCTCTATATACTTGGAAAGAATTTAAAAAAACAAATCGGACAAGCCTACAAATAGATGAGATTGATTCTTTTTGTAAGACTTGTGACCAGATTCGTCCATTCCATGATATGAGACCTAGAGGCAGTGGAGCTGGAATGGCTATTCAACCGTTATCAAGCGGCACGACCAATTTCTACTTTACTTGTGTTTCTTGTAAAAAAGAATACCTCTTATGTAATGTGGAACAAGTAATTGACAACCAAACAATTAAAATACAAAAATTTGGAGAACTTCCTAGAAAAGCTATAGATCGTGATAAATTACTGAAAAAATTCTTTTCTAATGACTCAGACAATTATGAAAAGGCAGTTGTATGTTTATCTCATGGATATGGCGTTGCTGCTTTTGCTTATTTTCGGAGAATCATTGAAAACAATATAATTAAACTATTAGATATGATTCAAGAAGATTCAAGTAGTTTAGCAAATAGCCAAGAAATAAAAGAAGCACTTGATAATCTTCGCAAAGAATCTCCCATGAGCAATAAAATAGAAATAGCAAATAATGCCCTTCCTGAATATTTAAAACCTGATGGTCTTAACCCACTAGGTAGATTATATAAAATCTTGAGTGAAGGAGTTCATAACCTTAACGATCAAGAGTGCTTAAGTAGAGCTAATATAGTTCAAGAATGCCTTAAGTTTTTGATCAGTGAGCTATCTACAAGAAAAACTAACAGCGATAGATTCAAAAAATTAGTTGGTAGTTTAAACTAATTGTTTGAATAAGCTAACGATTATATCAACGACGGACGCGGTGACAGCCCGCAACTCTGAACAATCTACTCCCCGCCGCGCCCATCAATTCAGACATTGGTTTTTCACATGACAACTAAATTTCACCAAATTTGAAGAATAAAAAGATAAAGAGTTCATGAGCCTTACCCATGTGTAAGGTAAATCATCCAACAACACAAAAAGCATAGTTGATTATTGCTCCTGCTAGTAATACCATACAGGTATTACTTATATTTGGAGAGTACAAACCATGCGAGTAACAAGTAAAGGACAAGTTACCATTCCTAGAAATATCAGGGAGATACTAGGAATAACACCTGAGACTGAAATCATGTTTAGAGAAGAAAATGGGAGATTCTATCTAGTCAAAGTTGATGAGCCTGTTGCCACAAAAAAATTCCACCGATTTAGAGGTATAGCAACGGCTAACATGTCAACCGATCAGATCATGAGCCTTACCAGAGAATCATAATGAATGGTGTTTTTGTAGACTCATGTGTCTTGCTTGATTTATTTACAGACGATCCTAATTGGGCTGATTGGTCAGAGAATACCCTTGAAAAATATAGCAAGACAAATACCTTATACATTAACTCCATTGTTTACACAGAGATTTCCATCGGCTTCGATAAAATCGAAGAAGTAGAAGAGGCTATATCCGAGCTTGGAATTAAAGTATTAGAGATTCCTAGAGAGGCATTGTTTTTGACTGGAAAAGTGTTTCTGAAATACAGAAGAAATAAAGGAGTAAAGCAATCTCCATTACCTGATTTCTTTATAGGTGCACATGCCACTGTTTCTCAATTTAATCTGATAACCAGAGATTCTGCTAAATATAATACCTACTATCCACAGCTCAAGCTTATTGATCCAAAAAGTGAAGACCACTAAATTCAAAGACCAGCAAGTGTGCCGAGGACGGGCGCTGTAAAAGCCCACGCTTTTTAACGACTTACTCTCTGCCGTATCCGACAGATTAGACGCTAGATGATCAAAACCATAAAAAACCAAATCGCACTCAATAATTACCCTACTATATTACAAACTAATGCACTCAACAAATAAAAAGCCACCCGCAACCGCAAGTGGCTTTCCAGAACTTGAAGAAAACGTTAGTTAATTAAACCGCACATATTCAAAATCCACAGGCTGGCGATTAATGCCCATGACTGGAGCAGCAATCCAATTCGCAAATTTACCCGGTTCCACTACACGTCGCATGAGACTTGCTAAGAACTGGCGATCCCCGACCGATAGCAGCCATTTATCCACATTAGCATTCCAATAGCGAACCTAGATTTTGTAATCGTCGCGTAACACTTCATTCAGTGTATTCAAGAGCTGTCATTTTTCAACGTGTGGCCATCGGTACACTGATGCGTGACAGGCAACACCCAACTGAATTACTGAAAATAGAGAGCTTATCCCTTACCGACAAAATACGGCGCTTACGTTCATCTACTCAAATTGGTGCTTGCCCGAGGTTCACAGTACGCTGATTTGTGTAAGGGTGTGCCAATCAGCTTAGTTTTTAATAAGAGAAAATAAATGATAACTACCTGGTTTATATATTTATTATTGTTTTTACTTACCCCTATTTGCATGGCTATTTGGCCAACTATGGGCTTTTGGAGTGCTTTTGAAAGATCCGCAAGCATTGCTTATCGCCTTCTTGTAATGCTAGTCACATTGGTACTTATTTTACCTTTAGCGCTATTTACTCTTGGCTGGGTGGTTACCTCCCTATTTCCACCAAAAATGGAGACATTTATAAGCTACGGAATCCAATATGGCTGGGTGTTCATGCTGCTTTTATTGCCAGCTATCCTAGGATGGCATCTGCGAACGAACCTGCTACCGAAATGGTGGAGATGCAAGCAGCCTTAAGCGTTCAATTAGACACTCAAGTTAATAAGTTCCAACGAGTGATTCGACAACAGACTGGGTGACAGCTCGCACGTTTTAACAACTTACATCCTGACGACTTGCCCACCAAACAAAAAGCCACCCGCAATCGCAAGTGGCTTTCCAAAACAAGGAGAAATCGCTAGTTAATTAAACCGCACATATTCAAAATCCACAGGCTGGCGGTTAATGCCCATGACTGGAGCAGCGATCCAATTAGCAAATTTGCCCGGTTCCACTACACGTCCCATAAGGCTTGCGACAAATTGGCGATCACCGACCGATGGCAACCATTTATCCACATTCGCATCCCACTCGGCTTGAGTGATCACTTGGCCTTGTGGCGATACTTTTGCACCGGATAAGGAACCAATATTTCGATGGAAAGCTTTATGCGGCACGCTTAAACGGAACGGAATGCCTGCTTTTTCAATCACTTTATTCCAACGCTCCACGCCCGCCACGCTGTCTTTAATGTAGTCGTCGCGTAACACTTCATTCAGTGCATTCAGCATCGGTACTTCTTTCTCGACCAACTGACCATTGCGCACTTCCAAAACTTTGTAGCTGTCATTTTTCAGGACGTGATCGTCGCTGCGTTTGCCTTCTTCATAACGACCTTTTAAGCCGGTAGTGTAGAAGGTGGCTGCATTGGAGGATTCATCCGCGCCGAATAAGTCAATCGTGACGCTGAAATGGAAGTTGATATAGCGTTG
This sequence comes from Thiothrix sp., assembly GCA_008015155.1. Lineage (GTDB taxonomy): Bacteria > Pseudomonadota > Gammaproteobacteria > Thiotrichales > Thiotrichaceae > Thiolinea. Next base: position 99,333 of record SSFA01000017.1, on the reverse strand, counting down.
AATCGTTTGCAGATCAATCACACCCGCCGCACGAATCTTGGCAGGGTCATCAGTCTTCAGGTCATTCATCACTTGGCAAGTACGCTGAATCACGCGCGATACACCCGACTCGCCCACGAACATGTGATGCGCTTCTTCGGTGAGCATGAATTTAGTGGTGCGCGCTAACGGATCAAAGCTCGATTCAGCCAAGGCACACAATTGGAACTTACCATCACGATCAGTGAAGTAGGTGAACATATAGAAAGATAACCAATCCGGTGTTGGCTCATTGAAGGCTTGCAGAATGCGCGGGTTATCTTCTTGACCGCTACGACGCTCTAATAAAGCCTCGCCTTCTTCACGTCCATCACGCCCGAAGTATTTGTGCAGTAAGTAGACCATCGCCCACAAATGTCGACCTTCTTCCACATTCACTTGGAACAAGTTACGTAGGTCGTATTGGCTCGGCGCAGTTAAACCTAAATGGCGTTGTTGCTCAACCGAGGCGGGTTCAGTATCACCTTGCGTGACAATAATGCGGCGTAGATTCGCGCGATATTCGCCCGGCACTTCTTGCCATGCAGCTTCACCTTTATGATCGCCGAAGTGGATTTTACGATCTTGCTCGCCCGGATTTAAGAAAATGCCCCAGCGGTAATCCGGCATTTTAACGTGCCCAAATTGCGCCCAACCTTGCGGGTCAACGCTGACTGCGGTGCGCAGATATACATCAAAACCATGTGAGCCATCCGGCCCCATGTCTTGCCACCAGTTCAGGTAATTAGGCTGCCAATGTTCGAGCGCGCGTTTTAAAGTACGGTCTTCGCTCAAATTGACATTATTAGGAATCTTTTCTTGGTAGTCGATTGTAGACATTGCAACTATTCTCCTCAGTTTCGAGCTAAAGGGTGCGCTCTGGAGCACCCTTTGATGTTTCCAAATTTAAACGCGATTCCAGTCAAACTGAGCTTTATCGCCTTTACCATAAACTTTCAGTGCACCCTTCTCGCCGACCGCATTCGGACGTTGGAAAATCCAGTTTTGCCAAGCGGTTAAGCGCCCGAAAATGCGCGTGAACATATTTTCTTGCCCATTAAAGCGTAAGTTCGCTTCCATCCCTGTCAAAGCATCGGGTGACATGGCCACACGCTCTTCAATCGCAATACGTACTTCATCATCCCAATCAATATCGTCTGGATTACTGGTGACTAAACCGACCGCTATCGCTGCATCCGCATCCAAGGCTTGACCGGCTTTAGCGCGCACCGCATCGAGGGCTGGTTGCTCATTATAGAAACGCCGCCCTAAACGACTTTCGCCGGTTGCCATTGGATACAAACCAAAATTTACATCCGCGACGGTAATAGTGGGGGTATCCACATCATCGGGTAGCATTAAGTGATAGGTACGATCACAAGCTAAAGCAAATTCCAAGAAGGAACCGGAGAAGCATGAACCCTTTTCAATGAGCGCAAACAAGCTACGAGAAGACACATCTAAGCGGCTAAAGGTGCGACGTAATAAACCAATCGTTTCACGCACTAACCAATGCTCTTTATTCGCGAGCAACACTTGATCCATCGTTAACACGGCAGCAGAATCGCCAGAAGTTTTCAGCAACCAGATACCAATATCTAACTCGTTGGTGCGCATCGATAAAATCGCATCTTCTAATTCACGCGCTAATTCGAGTGGATACCAGTTTGCACCAGCTTCTTCGATTTCAGCAATGCTAGCAGGCTGGACACCTTGCGGTGCTTTCACCGTGAAGGTCGCTGTACGCGCAGCACGATTAATCTCCACGCTCACCTGCTTATAGTGCAATGCATCGGCTTCGATGCTACGGCTGATAGGGATTAAGCTCACACCTTTCGCATCCGCAGGACGGTCACTTTGCTCGGCTAATTGCAGGGCGCGCTCTTTGACTTTTTGCGCGAACACCGCAGGCTTAGCAATATCATCCACCAAGCGCCAATCTTTAGCTTTCTGCCCACGCACCCCTTCAGTGGTAGTACAGAAAATATCCGCTAAGTCATGACGTACATGACGCTTATCCGTGACACGAGTCAAACCACCAGTGCCTGGCAATACACCGAGTAAAGGTACTTCTGGCAAACTCACGGCACTAGAACGGTCATCCACTAACAAAATCTCATCGCAAGCCAGTGCTAGTTCATAGCCACCACCTGCACAAGCCCCATTCACTGCTGCGAGGAATTTCAAGCCACTGTATTGAGAAGAATCTTCCAAACCATTACGGGTTTCATTGGTGAATTTACAGAAATTCACTTTCCATGCATGGCTACTCACACCCAACATGAAGATATTCGCACCCGAGCAAAACACTTTATCTTTGAGGCTAGTCACGACCACCGTGCGCACTTCGGGATGCTCAAAACGAATGCGGTTAATCGCATCGTTTAATTCAATATCGACACCGAGGTCATAACTATTGAGCTTGAGTTTATAGCCCGGACGTAAACCGGCATTTTCATCAAAGTCAGCGCTTAGGGTGGCGACGGGGCCATCGAAACTGAGCTTCCAATGTTTGTATTGAGAGGGATTAGTTTGGTAATCAACACGCTCAGGTGTAGTGGCTGCGTTCACAAGAGTTCTCCTCACTTGGTGCATTTATTACAGCTTGCGCTGTACCGTTTCATGCATAATATTGCATTAAACCAAACCTTGTCAAGAATAAATATGCACTAAATTGCAAATAACTCTATAGGGGCAGTTGCAATGAATTGCGGACTAACTCACGTAGTAACAAAAAAGTTTCTTCTAAGGATTGGGCACTCGTGTCAAGCTTATATTGAGCTTTAGAATAGAAAGCAGCACGCGCTGCTAAGATATGTTTTAAATCCTCCATCGCCTCCTTGCTCGCTGCCATGGGGCGCAAATCGCCTTGTTTGGTGACCCGCTGCATATGATCTTCGGGGTCAGCTTGTAGCCAAATCGTAGTGCAATGTGAGAGCAGCAAATTAAAGGTCGAGGTATCTGAAACTAAGCCTCCAGGTGTACATATGACTGCTTCTGGATAAATCTGAATGGCCTCTTCTAAAGCACGGCGTTCATAGCGGCGATAAGCATTTACCCCATAAAGGGCTTGGATTTCAGAGATACTACAGCCTGCAAATTTCTCAATTTCCCGACTTAATTCAACGAATTGGAAATCTAAATCATCTGCAAGCATTTGCCCTAAAGTCGACTTACCTGCACCCCGTAAACCAATTAAGGCAATCCGTGAACTAGCTGCTGTTGGAACAGCAACCATACCCAGCACTTCGCCAATCGCGACGCGAGCACGGCGTAGGGTATTTTCATCTTTATTTTCTAATAAGGAGCGAATCATCAGCCATTCAGGGCTAGCGGTGGTCACATCCCCAATTAATTCAGCGAGTGAGCACTCTAAAGCAGAGGCAACTTGTTGTAATACAAGGATAGACGCGTTCCCCTCACCATATTCGAGATTCGCTAAATGCCGTTCAGAAACCCCTGTCATAATAGATAAAGCCTTACGTGTCGTGCCTTGGCGCGCCCGTAAAGCCCGCACTCTTTCCCCTAAAGCTACTAAAAAGGGATTCTTAGTTTCGGATTCAATTAATTCGGTGGGACTTAGCGTGTGCTTCTTTTCAGCCTTCGCCATGGTGGCGCTCCTCATGAAATCATAATATGCAATATAATGCTTGACACAGTAGAAAACTACCTTTATTGTTCTAAAATGCACAATAATTCATATTAGGTGAATTAGCAAGTTCAACACGGTTTGATTGAGGAGAGAGGACGATGCCTAGTAGCCAATTCCGCCAACAGCTGGCTGAGCTAACCCAGCAGTTAGCCGGTCGCGAGTTAAACGCTGACTTACAGACTTGGCTGAATCAAGAGCACGGCGTAAACAGTGCAAGCTATCAACAGTTAAAACAAAGTTGTCAGCAAGGTGTGGCTGAAGGTTGGCTGTGTAATCGCGAAGGTGGTGGCATTCGTTATGGACGCATCTTTAAACCCGCCGATGATTTGGCAGGTTTCTCTGTCGATGTAGTCGATATGAAGGATTTAAAAGGCCCGCATCATAGCCACCCAAATGGCGAAATTGATCTGATCATGCCACTTGAAGGCGAAGCCTTATTTGATGAGCATCCAGCAGGCTGGTTAGTTTATCCCGCAGGAAGTGCTCACTATCCGACCGTTACCCAAGGGCGTGCCTTGGTGCTTTATCTGCTCCCGCAAGGCAGCATTGAATTCACTCGTTAAGCTGCTTAAGCCAGAAGGATATCGACATGACTGAATTACTCGCTAACTATTTTGCCGGACGTTGGCAAACTGGCACTGGGGCAGGCACTAGCCTTTATGATCCCGTACTTGGCACTGAATTAGTCCGGATTGACTCAACTGGCTTAGATTTAGCAGAAGGCTTTCAGTTTGCGCGTGAACAAGGAGGGGCGGCCTTACGTGCACTGACTTATCGTGAACGCGGCGCTATGCTCCGCGCCATCGTCAAAGTACTGCAAGCCAATCGCGAGGCTTATTATGAAATTTCTACGGCTAATAGTGGTACGGTAAAGAATGATACCGCCGTGGATGTGGACGGTGGGATTTTCACTTTAGGAACTTATGCCAAGTTGGGCGAAACTCTGGGTGATCGACGCTATTTATTGGATGGTGAATTAGCAGGTTTGGGTAAAGACCCACTCTTCCAATCACAGCATCTGTTAGTACCAACCCGTGGTGTCGCTTTATTTATTAATGCCTTCAATTTCCCAAGCTGGGGCTTGTGGGAGAAAGCGGGGCCTGCTCTCTTATCCGGCGTACCTGTCATTGTCAAACCGGCCACTGCCACCGCATGGTTGACCCAGCGCATGGTGCAAGATGTGATTGATGCTGGCATTTTACCCGCCGGTACACTCTCAATCATTTGTGGTAGCTCCAAAGGTCTAATGGATCAACTGCAGTCTTTTGATGTGGTGTCGTTTACAGGTTCCGCAGCGACGGCCGCAGTGATTCGTTCCCATCCAGCTGTGACCCAACACTCCGTGCGGGTAAATATCGAGGCGGATAGTATTAACTCTGCCCTGCTCTTACCAGATCGTAGTGGCGATAATACTGCTTTAGATTTGCTTGCTAAAGAAGTTAGCCGTGAAATGACGGTTAAATCAGGGCAAAAATGCACCGCAATTCGCCGTATCTTTGTTCCTGAAGCCTTATATGACAGTGCTGCAGCTGCTATCAGTGCACGTTTAGCTAAAACGACCGTCGGTAATCCACGTAATGAAATCGTGCGTATGGGTGCGGTAGTTAGTCAAGAGCAATTACAGTCAGTCAAAGCGGGCTTAGAGCAACTCAAAACCCAAGCCGAAGTACTGTTTGATGGTGCTAAACAAAGCTTAGTTGATGCTGACGCTAATTCTTGCTGTATCGCGCCCACCTTGTTAGGTGCACGTGATGCCGATACTGCGCAGATTATCCATGACACTGAAGTCTTTGGGCCAGTGGCAAGCTTATTAGCTTATCGCGATTTGGAGCATGCCAAAGCATTAGTCCGGCGTGGGCAAGGTTCCTTAGTCACTTCCTTGTATGGCACTGATCCTGCAGCCTTAGCAGCAGTCGCCGCTGAATTAGCAGATAGTCACGGCCGTGTACATATTATTTCCCCTGATGTTGCCAGTTCACAAACAGGGCATGGCAATGTGATGCCCCAATCGATACATGGTGGCCCTGGGCGCGCTGGAGGTGGTGAAGAATTAGGTGGCATACGTGCTTTGAATTTTTACCATCGGCGTAGTGCAGTGCAAGCGAGCACGGAAGTTTTAAAACATTTATAAGCGTGCGCAGTTTAGACGAACGCTAATTTAAGATAGCTATGGAGGAGGAGAGTCATGTCCATAGAGAATGTGCCAGCACCTGAAGGGCGCTTTAACTTTGCACAGCATTTGTTGGAAGCGAATCAACAACGCGCTGAAAAGACTGCTTATATTGATGATCAAGGCTCTCTGACTTATGGAGAGCTAGCTGATCGAATCAAGCGGATGGCGAATGCTTTGGTCAAGGCGGGTGTGCGCCGTGAAGAGCGCGTACTGCTATTAGTCCACGATTGCAATGACTGGCCAGTGGCTTTTTTAGGGGCTATGTATGCAGGTATTGTACCCGTTGCAGTTAATACCCTCCTGACAGCCAATGACTACCACTATATGCTCAGCAATAGTCGAGCGACTGCGGCAATTGTCTCCGAAGCTTTGCGCCCTAGTTTAGAAGCGGCTTTAGCTAAAGGTGAGCATGATGTTAAGACTGTCTTCGTCTCGCGTGCTAAGGGTGAATTACCTGATGCTTATCTAGACCTAAACCAAGCTATTCAAGCAGCTGCACCGATGACAGCACCCGCCAGCACCAGCGCAGATGATCCGGGCTTTTGGCTCTACTCTTCTGGCTCAACGGGTAACCCTAAAGGCACTGTACATACTCAAGCTAATCCCTATTGGACTGCAGAGTTGTATGGCAAACGTATCTTAGGTATGACTGAAGCGGATATTTGCTTTTCGGCTGCTAAATTATTCTTTGCTTATGGCTTGGGAAATGCGCTTAGCTTCCCTTTAAGTGTAGGTGCAACCGTTGTATTGATGCCTGAGCGCCCTACCCCAGATGCAGTTTTTAAACGCTGGATTGAGAACCAGCCAACTATTTTCTTTGGTGCTCCAACTGGTTTTGCTGGCATGCTAGCTGCCGCTAATTTACCGCGCAAAGATCAAGTTGCGTTACGTATGGCCTCATCAGCTGGCGAAGCTTTACCTGCTGAAATTGGTGAGCGCTTCACTCAGCATTTTGGGGTGGAAATTATTGATGGCATTGGCTCAACCGAAATGCTGCATATTTTCCTCTCCAATCAACCGGGCAAAGTCCGCTATGGTACTACCGGCTGGCCTGTACCTGGTTATGAAATTGAGCTACGTGGTGAGGACGGTTTGCCTGTGCCTGATGGTGAAACGGGTGATTTATACATTCAAGGCCCTAGTGCTGCGCTGATGTATTGGAATAATCGCTCTAAAACCCGCGAAACCTTCCAAGGCGCTTGGACAAAAAGCGGGGATAAATACATACGTAATGCAGACGGTACTTATACCTATGCAGGGCGTAGTGATGACATGCTTAAAGTCAGTGGGATTTATGTGTCGCCTTTTGAGGTTGAAGCCACTTTGGTTCAGCACCCCGCTGTGCTAGAAGCCGCCGTGATTGGTAAACAGGATGCCGATGGTCTAACTAAAACCAAAGCCTTTGTGGTTTTAAAAGAAGGTGCACAAGTCTCTGCAGAGGACTTAAAAGCCTTTGTTAAAGACAAACTCGCTCCATACAAATACCCGCGCTTTATTGAGTTCGTCACTGAACTGCCAAAGACAGCAACAGGCAAAATACAGCGCTTTAAATTACGTCAGCAAGAAGCGGATGCCAGTTGATGTTAGCGCCAATTGACTGGGTTAGCCTCGACTGGGGTGGGCGTGAAATACAGATTGAATATCAATATGTAGGCATAGCCGATGCAGATGCGCCTCTAGTCGTGTTTTTGCACGAGGGTTTAGGCTCGGTGAGTATGTGGAAAGATTTTCCGGATACCTTCTGCCAAGCTGCTCATTGTCGTGGTTTAGTGTACTCACGCCCTGGCTACGGACAATCAACACCGCGTCCGCCTGATGAACGCTGGGATGTGGATTTTATGCATCGCCAAGCGTTTGAAGTTTTGCCTATGCTACTAGCAGCTTTAAAGATTGATCCGCTGCAACAAAAGCTTTGGCTATTTGGGCATAGCGATGGAGCATCCATCACGCTGTTGTATGCTGCCCGCTATCCAAAAGCACTGACGGGCGCTATTGTACTTGCCCCTCATATCATGGTAGAAGACTTAACTATCACGAGTATTGAAAAAGCTCGCGATTTATATAAAACAACAAATTTTTCGGAAAAATTAGGCCGTCATCATCAAGATGCTGACTCAGCATTTTGGGGATGGAATGCTATCTGGCTGCATCCGCCGTTTCGAGCTTGGTCGATTGAGGAAGAGCTAGCCCGTATTGAATGTCCGATACTCGCGGTTCAAGGATTAGATGACGAGTATGGCTCGTTGGAGCAGATTAGAGGAATTGCTCGACGAGTAGCTAGGGTTGAGCTCGTGGAAATACCAGCTTGTGGTCATTCACCACACCGAGACCAGCCCACTCTTTTGACCAAAAAAGCAACCGACTTTATCTGTCGTCATACTTAGGAGGAGAACTTGTATGAAATTATTCAGAACCACTTTGATTGCAGCGGCGATTTTAGGCTTTTCAAGCGCTAGTTTTGCTGAGGATGCTAAGCCTTTAAAAGTAGGCTTGATGCTACCAGCCACTGGTACTTATGCTGCTTTGGGCACTGCCATCGAGAACGGCTTTAAGCTTTATACCAAAGAGCAAGGCGATAAATTAGGGGGTCGCCCCATCGAATTCATCAAAGTGGATGACGAATCTGATCCAGCTAAAGCCACCGACAATGTCAATAAGCTGATTAAGGGTGATAATGTTGATGTCCTAATCGGCACTGTACACTCAGGTGTGGCGATGGCGATGGCAAAAGCAGCCAAAGAAAGCGGGACTATTCTGATAGTACCGAATGCAGGTGCGCAAGCAGTGACCGGCCCCATGTGTTCGCCGAATATTTTCCGTAGCTCTTTCTCCAACTGGCAACCCGGTTATGCGATGGGCGAAGTGGTTGCTCAGAAAGGCCATAAGAAAGTCGTCACGATTACTTGGAAATATGCAGCCGGTGATGAATCCGTGCAAGGTTTCAAAGATGGCTTTACCAAGTCTGGCGGCGAAGTCATTAAAGAGCTGAATTTGCCCTTCCCGAATGTCGAATTCCAAGCACTCTTAACCGAAATTGCCGCCTTAAAACCAGATGCGGTCTATACCTTCTTCGCAGGTGGTGGTGCGGTTAAATTCGTGAAAGATTATAAAGCTGCTGGCTTAAAAGACAGTATTCCACTCTACGGTGCCGGCTTCTTAACTGATGGTACTTTGGAAGCTCAAGGGGGTGATGCCGAAGGCTTACTCACCACACTGCACTATGCGGATAAGCTAGACAATGCCAAGGATAAAGCCTTCCGCACTGCTTATAATGATGCGTATAAAATGCAACCCGATGTGTATGCCGTTCAAGGCTATGATGCTGCACAAATCCTGAAAGTAGGCTTAGACGCTGTTCAAGGGGATGTGAGTAAAAAAGCCGAATTTGCTGCAGCCGTTGAAGCTGCGAAATTCGATAGCCCACGCGGCGAGTTCACTCTATCGAAAGCGCATAATCCTGTTCAAGATATCTATTTACGCGAAGCTAAAGGCTTAGAAAATCCCTCGATTAGCATAGCTTCTAAAGCCTTAGCAGATCCTGCTAAAGGCTGTTCAATGAAGTAGCCTGCTCTTGGCCCCTCTTGATCGTGCGGGGCGATTAGGTAGTGAAAGCAGCTTACTGAGTGAGCGGCTTTCACTTGCCTGCCTCTCTGACCACAGGGAGAGATCACAAGAAGTTTAAAGCGGAGCATTCCATGGACTTATCCATCTTCTTAATTCAATGCCTGAACTCTTTACAATACGGCTTGCTGCTATTTTTAGTAGCGATGGGCCTGACTTTAATTTTTGGCATTATGGGCGTGATTAATCTCGCTCACGGTAGTTTTTACATGATAGGCGCTTATATGGCCTATGCACTCAGCCCGATTGTAGCCAGTGCCTTTGGCGGTGGTTTTTTCTCAGTATTAATCATCGGTTTAGTCTTAGCTGTCATCTTAGGCTATTTCCTCGAGTGGGCATTTTTTAGCTTTTTGTATGATCGAGATCATTTGCAACAAGTCTTGATGACTTATGGTCTGATTCTAGTCTTCGAAGAACTGCGTAGTTTATTAGTCGGTGATGATGTCCACGGTGTACAACCACCTGATTTTCTAGCCGGTGTGATTCCACTGGGCGATGTGATGACTTACCCGGTGTATCGCTTATTCATTTCAGCAGTCTGCTTACTGTTAGCGTTGGGGATGTACTACATCTTCACCCGTACCCGTTTGGGGATGATGATTCGTGCAGGCAGTACCAATCGTGAAATGGTGCAATCCTTAGGCATCGACATCAAACTACTTTACCGGATTGTGTTTGCAGCCGGAGTAGCCTTAGCCGCGTTTGCAGGCATGATCTCAGCACCCGTTTCAACGGTTTATCCTGGTATGGGTAGCCAAGTTTTGATTATCTGCTTTGTCGTGGTCGTGATTGGTGGAATTGGTTCGATCCGCGGAGCTTTTCTAGCCGCTATGCTGATTGGCTTTGTGGATACCTTCGGCAAAGTCTTACTGCCTGAAGCCGCTGGCGTGCTGGTATATGTATTAATGGCTCTCATCCTGCTGTGGAAGCCGGATGGTTTATTTAAAACGAGCTGAGGCCAAGCATCATGGATAAATTCTTCAGTGGACAATTTCTGTTTGTCGGTCTGTTATTTGCGGGCTTAGCTTTGTATCCCTTGTTCGGCAGTAGCTATGGTTTAGATCTGGTTTCTAAAATTATGATCTATGCCATCTTAGCCATGAGCTTAGAGCTATTAGTGGGTAGCACGGGCTTAGTCTGTTTTGGTCAAGCTGCCTTCTTTGGGATTGGGGCTTATATTGCTGTTTTGTTTTCACCCGAAAGTGAATCCGCTAGCCTTTTATGGTTGCTACCTGCCTCAATTCTAGCTGCCGCTACTTATGCACTGTTTGTCGGGGCTTTGTCGCTGCGTACTAAAGGCGTGTATTTCATTATGGTCACTTTAGCCTTTGCACAGATGGCTTATTATGTTGTGCACGATACCAAATTAGGTGGTGGCACAGATGGAATTTACCTGTATTTCAAACCGATTTTAGGCTCAGTGATCGATCTTAATGATGCTAAAGTTTTGTACTTCTTTACTTGGGTCTTTTTAGTCTGGACCTTTGTGTTTTTGGCTATTCTTTTGCGTTCTCACTTTGGTCGAGTACTGGCTGGCATTCGGATTAATGAACAACGGATGCGTGCTTCCGGCTTCTCAACCTATCCGTATAAACTTGCAGCCTTTACCACCTCAGGTGGCATAGCGGGCTTAGCGGGCTTTTTGTTTGCCGTTAAAGATGGCTTCGTCAATCCAGAAATGATGAGTTGGCATCTATCAGGTGCCTTATTAATCATGATTATTTTAGGTGGTTTAGGGCATTTACGAGGAGCCATTATTGGCGCGTTTGCTTTTGTATTTTTACAAGAGTTTTTCAAATCACCCGCGATCTTTGGCGATTTTGCCAAGCATTGGCAGCTCGGTTTAGGTTTAACTATTATTGCCTGTGTAGCGCTATTACCCAAAGGTTTAGTGGGTTTGCCTGAAGTATTACGTAAGCGGTTGTATGGCAGCCGTCAGCCACGTGATGCACAAGTTGTACTGAAATAAGGAGATGCAGCCATGGCAGAAACTTTATTAAAAGGCAGCGGCATCACCCAGCGTTGGGGTGGTTTAGTTGCAGTCAACAAGGTCTCGATTGAACTAGAGCGTGGTACGGTACATGCAGTGATTGGTACAAATGGTGCGGGCAAGTCGACCTTAATTAATATTTTATCCGGCGAATTTCCACCCACCGAGGGGCAGATTCAATTACTCGGCAAAGATGCCACTCATTGGTCACAAGCTAAACGTGCTCGACAAGGCTTGGGGCGCAGCTATCAACGCAATACCATTTTCCCTGATTTTACGGTCTTCGAAAATTGCCGGCTAGCCGCTCAAGCTCAAGTACAACGTCCTTGGGTTTGGTGGAATGATGCTCAGAAATGCAAGCAGAGTGTGGAAGCGGCCAATCGTGCATTAGAGCTATCCGGCTTGACGGAAGTTAAAGAGCGCTTTGCAGGTTTACTATCTCACGGTCAAAAGCGTCAATTGGAAATCGCGATGTGTTTGGCGATTCAACCCGAGGTATTGTTACTCGACGAGCCACTAGCGGGTATGGGTGCGGAAGAAACTGATCGAATGCTAAAACTCTTGGCGAATCTAAAGCAAGGTCATGCCATTCTGTTAGTTGAGCATGATATGGATGCGGTCTTTAAGATTGCTGACCGCATCACTGTGATGGTCAATGGCAGTGTGATTGCGTCTGATACGCCGGATCAAATCCGTATCAATCCCGACGTACAAACCGCTTACTTAGGAGGACACTAAGATGCCTAACTCTGAACTCCTGATCGAAGCAAATAATGTACATGCTTGGTATGGCTCCAGCCATGTACTGCAAGGGATTGATTTCAAAATTGGCCGAGGAGAAACGGTCGGTTTGCTTGGGCGCAATGGTATGGGTAAAAGCACCCTGATTCGTAGCTTGCTTGGGCATGTCAAGCAGCGTGATGGGCAGATTAGTGTACGCGGCAAAGATATGTCCAAAGCCAAACCGCATGAAGTCGCCCGCATGGGCATCGCTTATGTCCCTGAAGGTCGCGGCATTTTCCCCAATCTTTCCGTACGCGAAAATCTGATTATGTCGGCTCGACGAGGCTTGGATGGGCGCAATGATTGGCCTTATGAGCGTATCCTCGAAACCTTCCCACGCTTACAAGAGCGGATTGGCAATATGGGTAACCAGCTTTCCGGCGGCGAGCAACAAATGCTATCCATTGGTCGGGCTCTGATGACGCATCCGGATTTAATCATCCTCGATGAAGCCACCGAAGGTTTAGCACCATTGATCGTGGAAGAAATCTGGCGGGTGATTGCTACGATCCGTGCTAGTGGCATAGCCACTTTAATTGTCGACCGCAATTATCACAAAGTTTTAGCGAATAGCGATCGCGCACTTGTCCTGCAAAAAGGCCAGGTAGTGATGTCAGGCGTAGCGAAAGCGATTGAACAGTCGGATGAGTTGGCGGGGTATTTGGGGGTTTGAATCAATCTATTGAGATTTAGCGATTTAGATAAGTACATCAGCTTTTCATTTAAACTGATGTACTGATCTTTACTCAGTAAACTCTAAACTTAGAAGTGTCCGTATTTAGAATATTCGCACCTTCGCCTTTAGGAATTGCAAACCCCCTGAACAAATATATACCTGTGTAGTCATATGTTTTTTTCCAAGTATACATATGACATTTATTTGGCAGAATATTAGGAACCTTACCTTGTACTCCATCCGGAGTAGGGCCATCTACTGCAAAAACCAAGTTTACGGTGATAGCTTTTCGACTGACATTACAAAAATCAATAACATGATTGACTTCTACACCACGCACATAATTTCCATCTAGACTACTACCATAGCTAGTAAATGCGTTATAGACTAACACTTTAGAGCTTGGCAAAGCCTTTGTATTACCTGCTTTTACTTCTGCTTGTGATTTAGGAAGATCATATATTTTGACAGTAACATCTTCATTACCAGCTAAAGATCCATAAGGATAAGAAGAATCTATAGCAAATAGACTACCACTGTAAATCAAGACTCCTAAAGGGAGCACAAGTAATCGCTTTTTCAGAAACATATATAAGCCTCCTACATTGATGAAAAAATAACATCTTTTGCTTATAGCTTAGTATAGTAGGCTTAATAACTTTATATTTTTTTAGAAGCTAGGCATAACTTGTGTAACTTTGACAGTTTTAATTGATTTTTTTCGATATTTAAATAGTTAATTCTTAACCCCCACCTCTTGCACAATCTAAGCTTGAAGCGAATAATCCCGCGCCTTCTTGATTAAAAATCTACAAACTTGTATGTCTGCACTCTCCGCACCAAGCATTTACCAGCAGCCTGGCTTTCTACCTTTTGTAACTAGCCGCTTGTTCTCTTTCTTTGCCTCGCAAATTCAAGCGGTAGTAGTCGCTTGGCAAGTCTATGATATGACGCGAGACCCGATGACCTTGGCTTATGTGGGGCTGGCTCAATTTATCCCTATGCTGTTTCTGCTGATTCCAGCAGGGGATTTAATTGATCGTTTTGATCGGAAAAAAATCGTGATGCTGAGTTGGACAGCTCAAGCGCTATGTAGTGCTTTGCTGCTATTACTGTCGCTCTTGCAGCTAAGCAACCCACATTATTTCTACGCAGTCCTCTTACTTTATGGTAGCGCACGCGCCTTTACTGGCCCTGCTCTACAAAGTCTTTTGCCGCAAATCGTCGCTCGGGAACAATTGCCTGCGGCGATTGCTGCAAATAGTATGCTCATGCGGGTAGCTGCGATTTCAGGGCCTGTGTTAGGGGGTGGGCTGTATGCTTTCGGGGGTGGAATCGCGACTTATGCTGTATGTTTGGCTTCTTTTCTAGCAGCTGTGCTACTACTTGCTTGGGTACCAGTGCTCTATGCCGAAAAGCCTGAACCCAAGAATCAGGAAATCGGTGCTTGGCAGCGTTTCACTGCAGGTATTCGTTTTATCCGTTCACGTCCAATTATTCTTGGCACTATTTCCTTAGATTTATTTGCAGTGCTGTTAGGTGGGGTCGTCGCTTTATTGCCGATTTATGCACAGGAGGTTCTGCATACCGATTCAATAGGTTTAGGCTTATTACGTAGCGCTATGTCGGTGGGTGAGGTAGCAGTCGGATTTTATCTAAGCTTATATCCCTTCAATCAACGCGTAGGCATGACTATGTTTATAGCGGTATTTATTTTTGGCTTAGCGAACTTAGTGTTTGCCCTGTCTAGCATCTTTGCTTTGTCTTTCATTGCCTTAATGATTGCCGGCGCTGCGGATATGGTCAGTGTCTATATTCGTTCATCTTTAGTGCAATTTTCTACCCCCGATGCGATGCGTGGTCGGGTCAATGCCGTCAATATGCTATTTATTGGATCATCCAACGAATTGGGTGAATTTAGAGCAGGTAGTAGTGCAGCTTGGTTTGGAGTGGTTCCCGCAGCAGTCATTGGTAGTTTTTTTACCTTAGGCATTACCGCAGCATGGCTCTGGGCTTTTCCTAGTTTACGCTCTGTGAATAAATTTGAGGATGCGACGCCAACTAAACAGGCTTAAAGAAAACAAAAAAGGCAGCCCGCGAGGGAATTCTAGACTGCCTTTCAAAAATACTGCAACTTCGAGGGTGTGAGGTTGCAGCCACACTTTACTTGCGAGGTAGGTAATGTGTACTTCCTAGTCGCAGCAGTCTTTCTAGAGGTTCACGCTGAACTCACTTTTTTTCAATTTTTTTGTTTTTTAGAATTAAAGCGTTAAATTGATTAAAAAACATTCAGATTTTACTAATAGCTATAAGGGAAATAACTTGCAATGGCTTATGCAGGCTTATTTTTAACCGCTTTTCTAGCAGCTACTCTTTTACCTGCTCAATCAGAAGCTGTGCTAATCGGTTTAATTTTAAGCAAGCAGTATTCAATCTACCTTTTGGTATTCGTTGCAACCCTAGGCAACTGTATTGGCTCACTCGTCAATTGGTATTTAGGGACTTATCTCAACCATTTCCGCACAAGAGTTTGGTTTCCTGTGAGTGAGGCCAGTTTGAACCGCGCTCAAAATTTTTATCAGAAATATGGAGCTTGGTCTCTGCTCCTCAGTTGGCTACCTATTATTGGTGATCCCTTGACCATGATTGCAGGCTTCATGCGCATGCCTTTATGGCAATTTATCTGCCTGATTATATTAGCCAAGGGTGGGCGTTATCTGCTTTTAGCATGGCTTACTGTCAGCTAAAAATGAAAAAGGTCAGCACCGCAGTACTGACCAAAGGGGTTTGTTCTTATTATCGTTTTCGTGTCATCTGTTTAGTCGCTCCCCCTTAGGGCTATTCGGGGGAGCTACTCTTGGCTGCGGCTATTTATTGGGGCTTATTAGTTAGGCCGCATCGCCAGTCGGGCTTGAAACTCTTTATTCTTATTTTGTTATGCTTATTATTTACTTCAGCTTCCGTCGTTCTTGTTTTTCTTCTTGTTAGTATTATTGCAACCCCTATGCCAACTTAGTAATTAAAATTCAAGTAGTTGATTTATATTATAAATTAAAATTTAAGCGCTGAAGCTTTGAATAAAGCCCTGTCATAAATTGACGTGATTAAGAAAACTTAACTGACAATGAAGTCTGAGTTGTCAGTTAAGTGACAAGTCTGACACGACCAATCATCTGCAAAATAAAAGTATTAATAATTGCTGGCTTGACCCCTTGTATAGAGCCTGTTTAACTGTTCAGATACTCAGATAGACTGAGTTATTATTTTTCAGTAAGGAGTTTACTGATCATGTCAGCTAATGCTGCTAAAGCTTTTGATTTTCTGGTCTTCATTGGCCGCTTCCAACCTTTACATAAAGGTCATCATCATGTGATTTCGACTGCTTTAGAGCAGGCTGAACGTGTCATTATTTTAGTAGGCTCTAGTCACCAACCCCGTAGCATTCGTAATCCGTGGACTTTCGCCGAACGAGAACAGCATATTCGGGCTAGTTTTGATACAGCGACTCAAGAGCGTTTGCTGATCGTGCCACTGATGGACGATTTATATAATGATCAAAATTGGGTGGCCCGAGTTCAGCAAAGTGTGAATGGCATCATTTGCCGCTATCCCCCAAAAGTAGGCAGTGATACACCTCATGTGGGTTTGATTGGGCATTCTAAAGACCAAAGTTCTTACTACCTTGCTTTGTTCCCACAATGGAAAGCAGTTAACGTCCCCGCTTGGGGTAATCTATCCTCAACCCCCTTACGGGAGCGCTATTTTCTGCAAGCTGAAATTGCTGATGACTTTCCTGAAGGCATCAAACAAGCTTTGGCAAATTTTCAGCACACCTCAGCATATGACTATATAGTAAGTGAGTGGCAATTTATTCGTGACTATCAAAGTGGTTGGGCTAATGCGCCCTACCCGCCGATTTTTGTCACGGTGGATGCCGTGGTGATTCAGGCTGGACATATTCTTTTAGTTGAACGTAAAGCCCGTCCTGGTAAGGGACAATTTGCTTTGCCAGGGGGATTCTTGAATGCTGAGGAAAAAATTCGCGATGCTGTTCTAAGAGAGTTACGCGAAGAAACGCGTCTAAAAATTCCTACTCCTGTCTTAGCGGGTTCAATGAGTAAAACTCAGGTTTTTGATGATCCACATCGTTCGTCGCGTGGACGTACCCTCACCCATGCTTATTTGATTGAATTGAAACCTGATGCACAGGGATTGCCTAAAGTTAAAGGCAGTGATGATGCAAAACAGGCATTTTGGTTACCGCTGGCCGAATTGAACCCTGAACAAATGTTTGAAGATCATTTTCACATTATTAAAACTTTGGTGGGCTAGTTTAAAACTCACTCTATGCAGCGGATAGACTGCTGCTCTATTCAACCGAACACCGGAGGATTTCCATGTTCAACACTAATCCGATTTTTGACAATTTAATTCTCAATACTGACAGCTACAAAGCCAGTCACTTCGTACAATACCCACCGAATAGCGAAATTGTTTCTTCTTATGTGGAAGCGCGTGGCGGGCAATTTAAGCAAGCACTTTACTTCGGCTTACAAGCTTTCATCAAAGCGTATCTCATGCAGCCTGTCACCCAAGCGCATATTGAGGAAGCCGCAGAAATTTTCGCCGCACACGGAGTCCCCTTTAATCGAGCGGGTTGGGAAATTATTGCCAATGAATACCAAGGCTTAATGCCGGTAGAGATTTGTGCCTTGCCTGAAGGCAGTATCGTGCCAACAGGAACAGCCTTAGTCCAAATTCACAACACCGATCCACGCTTATACTGGTTGCCTTCTTATTTAGAAACAATGTTATTGCGCGCTATTTGGTACCCTACCACTGTCGCTACTTTATCTTGGCATGCTAAACAAATCATTCGCGATTATCTAGAAGCCACTTGCGATCAGCCTGCCGAGCAATTGCCGTTTAAATTACATGATTTTGGTGCGCGTGGTACCTCCTCACAAGAAACCGCTGCCTTAGGTGGTATGGCGCATTTAGTGAATTTCATGGGTACTGACACCGTGGCTGCCTTATTAGCAGCGCGGCGTTACTATCAGGCCACTATGCCAGCCTTCTCCATTCCAGCAGCAGAACACTCCACTATTACTTCTTGGGGGCGCGAGCACGAAGCCGATGCTTATGCCAATATGCTAAAGCAATTTGCTCAACCTGGAAAAATCCTTGCTGTGGTTTCGGATTCTTATGACATCTATAACGCTGTTTCAGAAATTTGGGGCAAGCAACTGAAAGAGCAAGTTCAACAAAGTGGCGCCACTCTTGTAATCCGTCCTGATTCAGGTCAGCCAGAAATCATTGTTGTAGAAGTTTTACAACGCTTAGAACAAGCCTTTGGTAGTCGGTTAAATCAAAAAGGTTATCGAGTTCTGAATGATTGTGTACGGGTGATTCAAGGCGATGGAGTAAATCTAGAATCATTGGCTGTGATTTTAGCGCGCGTTAAAGAACATGGCTTCTCAACTGAAAATATCGCTTTTGGGATGGGCGCTGGGTTATTGCAAAAAGTTAATCGCGATACTTTAAGCTTTGCGATGAAAGCCTCAGCAATTCGTATTGATGGTGAATGGTTTGATGTTTATAAGCAGCCGATTACCGATTTGGGCAAAACCTCTAAGCGTGGCCGTTTAGCTGTGGTCAAGACTGAAACGGGCTGGCAAACCATTCGTGAAGACCAGCTTGCTGAGCAAGAAAATCAACTCCAGCCTATTTTTAGAAATGGGGTTTTATTAAAAGAAGTGAGCTTCGAACAAGTCCGTCAACAAAGCGAGCGCACCTAAACTAAGCAACTGAATACCTAAAATAGTCAATCAAGTATCCATCTCACCAAATCGGTGAGATGGACTTTCATCTAAAAATAGTCTTGTAAACCAAGCTTATGCACTAGCCTAGGAATTCTTATTCCGAACCTTGCTATTCATGAAATAATTCTGTTATAAACAAGACAGCTTCAACCGCACACCTTAAAGGAGAAGCATGTCTCAATCGCAAGGCACCCAACCTTTTGTATTGTTTGACAACGTACAAAAGAGTTATGACGGCATCACATTAGTTGTAAAAAGTTTCAATCTGGGCATCGACAAGGGGGAGTTCATTACCTTATTAGGGCCGTCCGGCTCTGGTAAAACCACCTGTTTGATGATGTTAGCTGGGTTTGAGACAGCAACCCACGGTGACATTTTTCTCGATGGGCGTTCCATTAACAATATTCCTCCGCATAAACGTGGGATTGGCATGGTTTTCCAAAATTACGCCCTTTTCCCCCATATGACGGTTGCTGAAAATCTTGCTTTTCCACTTGAAGTTCGCGGCATGAGTAAGTCTGAGCGTGAAGATAAAGTGCGGAAAGCTCTTGATATGGTGCAGATGGGGAAGTTTGGTGGTCGTCGTCCCGCGCAACTTTCAGGTGGGCAGCAACAACGGATCGCCTTAGCGCGTGCTTTAGTGTTTGAACCCTCCTTAGTCCTAATGGACGAACCTCTGGGTGCTCTCGATAAGCAACTGCGCGAACATATGCAGTTTGAAATTAAGCATCTGCACGAGCATTTAGGGATTACTGTTGTTTATGTGACGCACGATCAATCTGAAGCTTTGACCATGTCAGATCGGATTGCGGTGTTTAATGATGGCATCGTACAACAATTAGCTAAACCAGCTGATCTCTATGAACGGCCCAGTAATTCTTTTGTCGCCCAGTTCATAGGTGAGAACAATAAGCTTAAAGGCATAGTCAAAGATCTCAAAGGTGACACTGCTTTAGTTGAATTTACCAATGGTCAACAAGCCGAAGCGCTTGCTGTTAATTGTGAAGGCGTTGGTAAACCCACTTTGTGCTCGATTCGCCCTGAACGAGTACGCATTGGCAGTCAAGCTGGCATGTATGCGACCGAAGGCAAAGTTATTGAGCTGATTTATTTAGGGGATCATATTCGCTGTCGTATGTCAGTGTATGGGGATGATTCCTTTATCGTTAAGATTCCTAATGCGGGCGATGGCACTATGCTATCGGTCGGCCAAACCATTAGAGTTGGCTGGGATAAAAATGATTGTCGCGCGCTAGATGCGTGATAGTTTCGGGTATTTTATTAGTATGGGCATTCCATTTACGGAGAGAAGCATGAAGTTGAAACCAATTTTTGCAGCAATCAGTGTGGCCACTTTTTCTAGTGGCTTATTAGCTGCCGATATGGCAAAAGAAATGACTATAGTCTCTTGGGGCGGTGCATATTCAAACTCTCAAATCAAGGCTTATCATGAGCCTTATATGGCAGCAAATCCCGGTTTCAAAATCATCAATGATGAAAGTTCCAATGAAGCGGTCGCTAAATTGCGGGCGATGGCTGAAGCCAAAAATATTACTTGGGATCTAGTAGACGTTGAAGGCCCTGACTCACAGCGTCTGTGTGATGAAGGCTTAGCAATGGAAATTGATTTTGATAAAGACTTGGCACCCGGTACTGATGGTTCTACCCCAACAAAAGACTTCGGTGACAGCTTAATCAACAAATGCTTTATTCCACAAATCGTCTTCTCAACTACCTTCGGTTATCGAACTGATGTTCCAGAATGGAATGGTAAGAAGCCAGAAGATTTATGTGCCGTCTTTGATACGACCAACTTCCCAGGCAAACGCAGTTTAGAAAAACGTCCTAAGAAAAACTTGGAATGGGCTTTACTCTGCGATGGCGTTGAGAAAGAGAAATTATACGAAGTTCTGTCCACTCCAGAGGGTGTTGATAAGGCTTTAGCAAAACTCGATACCATTAAGAAAGATGTAATTTGGTGGTCAGCAGGCGCTGAAACCCCACAACGCTTAGCGGATAAGGAAGTGGTGATCGGCTCGACTTACAACGGTCGTTTATTCGATGTCATCGAAGAGAAAAAACAACCTGTTGCTATGCTTTGGGACTATCAGATTTTCGACTTTGACGGTTGGATTGTTCCAGCGGGCTTACCTGAAGATCGTAAAGCTCGTGTCATGGATTTTCTAAAAGTATCAACAGACACCCAACATTTAGCGGATCAAGCTAAATATATTTCCTATGGCCCAGCACGTGCCTCTTCTCAGCCTTTAGTTGGTAAACATGCAGTGCTAGGTATTGAGATGGCACCCCATATGCCTAGTAACCCAGCCAATGCTAAACGCTTCTTAGTGAATAATATTGAGTGGTGGTCAAACAACGAAGACGAAATGAATAAGAAATTTGAGGCATGGTTAGCTAAGTAATCTTCCCTAATTAGCCACTCATCATTCTTTCAATCTCATCCCTCCTCTGCCGAGGAGGGAGCTTCTTGCCACAGGATATGAGCTATGGAGCAAATCCAGACACTTAACGGTGTGCCGTTAAAAAAGCAAATTGCCCGCGCCCTGTTTAAACAGAAAATGCGCGCTTTATTACTGATTGCTCCTTTATTAATTTTTATTTTAATTACTTTTGTTATTCCCATCACTGATATGTTGTTACGCTCCATTGATAACAGCATCGTCAGTGAAACACTTCCTCAAACCACTGCCAGCTTAGAAACTTGGGATCCCAAAGCAGCCCAACTACCTGATGAAGCCACTTATTTGGCACTCTATAATGATTTAAAACTAGCGATAGAGCAGAAAAATCACACGAAACTTGGTACTCGCCTTAACTACGAAAGTAGTGGTATGTCCTCGCTATTTCGAAAAGTGGGTAAAGATGTTAGTAAAATGCAAGCGAGTGTTAGCTATAAAGAGCAATTTCTAGCAGCTGACAAAGCGTGGGGTGATTTAAAAACTTGGAATTTACTCAAGCTCTACTCACCTGAATATACCACTGGCTATTTCCTTGCGGCCTTGGATATGAAAAAAACGCCTGATGGCATCGAAATGTTGCCGGAATCAGATCGAATCTATCTAAATCTATTTGCTCGTACCATCTTTATGAGCATTGTGATTACTGCCTTATGCTTGTTATTAGGCTATCCGATTGCTTGGCTCTTGGCTAATTTGCCAATGCGCACTTCTAACTTATTGATGATTTTGGTCTTGCTTCCTTTCTGGACTTCTCTGTTAGTTCGGACTTCAGCATGGAAAGTACTGCTACAGCAGCAAGGCGTCATTAATGACATTCTAGTTTGGCTTGGAGTTATTACGAATGCTGGGCGCTTGGAGCTGATCAATAATCAGCTAGGTACCTTAATTGCAATGACACATATCTTGCTACCTTTTATGATCTTGCCACTGTATTCCGTGATGCGCACGATTCCACCTTCTTATATGCGAGCCGCTAAATCCTTGGGTGCTACCGATTGGACCGCATTCTGGCGAGTTTATTTCCCACAAACCATCGCTGGGATTGGCGCGGGCGCTATTCTCACCTTTATCTTGGCGATTGGTTATTACATTACCCCTGAATTAGTGGGTGGAACTCAAGGTACCTTTATTTCTAACCGTATTGCTTATCATATTTCCAGCTCACTAAACTGGGGCATGGCTGCTGCACTTGGCACGATTCTCTTAACCTTGGTGCTCGTGCTGTATTGGGTATACGACCGAATTGTTGGCATTGATAAAGTGAAGTTGGGGTAAGCTGCGATGAATCTACCGATTTATGCAAGTACTGGTCAAAAAGTTTGGTATTACAGTTTTCGTGTTATTTGCGGCTTGATCTTCTTTTTCTTGATTGCGCCGATTCTAATTATTATTCCGCTGAGCTTTAATGCTACTGACTTTTTTACTTTCACCCCAGAAATGCTGCGCCTGCAGCCCGAAGGTTATTCCTTAAAGCATTATCAAGACTTTTTCACCAATAATGATTGGCAAAATGCCATGCGCAACTCCTTAAAGATTGCACCAGTGGCTACACTGATTGCAGTAGTATTAGGTACAGTGGCGGCCATTGGCCTGAGCCAAAGTCACGTGCCTTTCCGTCGAGCTATTATGGCAACCTTAATTTCTCCAATGATTGTGCCCCTAATTATCTCTGCTACTGGTATGTATTTCTTTTATGCACGTCTTGGCAATTACATGGTTGATAGTTTGGGAATGAATGCCAATATTGTGGAATACATCAAGATTGTGCTGGCTCATGCCGCGCTAGGTATACCCTTTGTCATTATCACTGTGACTGCGACTTTAGTGGGCTTCGACCGTAGTTTGACGCGTGCAGCTGCTTCTATGGGCGCTGGGCCTGTGCGTACCTTCTTTAAAGTCCAAATGCCTTTGATTATTCCTGGTGTAATTTCTGGTGCTTTATTTGCTTTTATTACCTCGTTCGATGAGGTCGTAGTGGTGATGTTCGTCGGTTCCGCGAAAAATAAAACCTTACCTTGGCAGATGTTTACTGGATTACGTGAACAGATTAGCCCCACTATTTTGGCCGTTGCGACGATTTTAGTAGTTCTATCGGTAATGCTTTTAGTAACTTTGGAATTACTGCGGCGGCGTTCAGAGCGCTTGCGTGGTATGTCACCCGGTTAGTATTTTCGAGTAAAGCAGGTGTCATTAAACTGCACCTGCTTTAGAAATAGATAGCTTGTTGACTAGCAAGTATTCACAAGCTAGCGTACAACCGCTCTCCCTTCCCCTATCCAGCCTTTAATACCCTTAGTGACATTGTAGACTTGTGAATAGCCAGCCTGTACCAATAGCTCTGAACCTGCTCGGGTACGATTGCCTGAGCGGCAAATCACTGCCACTGGTTTATCTTTAGGCGCTATTTTTTGTAGATCATTTAGAAAGCTAGGTGTCACTGCACCGTTTTTCTGAAATAAAGTTAGGCGCTGGCTACCCGCCACAACACCAGTTTCTGCCCATTCTTCAGGTAGGCGAATATCAACTAGGGTCAAGCCTTGATCCAGCAGAGTTTGTAACTCAGCATTAGAGATATTGGTAATAACTGCCTGTTGAGTTGCCGCCTGTGCATTAGCTACTGGCTTAGCATTATCTAGACTTTCAGCGCGTGAACAAGCACCTAAGGAAACTGCTAAGCTCAAAGCCAGTATAAATTTGAGAGGTCGATTGACGTGCATACTTAAAATTCCATTAAACTTTTAATTTTAGAATTTAAGCATATGCTGATTATTCATGTAAATAAACAGCAATACCCTATTAGTCTGAGTATTGCTGCTAGCAAATTAAAGTAAGAGAGAACCTAAGCACCTACCTCATCATATTGAGCAATCGTCCACTTAGCTTCTTCTGCTTTGGCAGCGGCTAACCATTCTTGCATTGCTGGTAAAGCTAACATCGCTTCAGTCCACTTTTTGAAGCTAGGCGAAACTTCCAAGCCATAACCCACCGCCCGCCACATCACAGGCGCATACATGGCATCGACAATAGTGAAATGCCCACAGAGGAAATCGCCTTCTGGTTTATTCGCAACTTTATCAAAATGCCCCCAAATTTCTGCTAAGCGCTTTAGTTCAACTTGAACTTCAGGTGAAGGCTGCATGTTAATCTGCCGACGACAATTCATCGGATGCTGTGAACGTAAGGCACTAAAACTGCTATGCATTTCCGCAGCCGCAGAACGTGCTAGCGTGCGCAGCGCCAAATCGTCTGGCCAAAGTTTCTTCTGTGGATATTGCTCATGCAGATACTCCAACATTGCCAAGCTATCCCAGATGATCATGCCTTGATCCTCAATCACAGGCACTTTCGCTGGAATCTGATAGCGCTCACCCAATTTGTCTAAAGCATCGCTATGGTAGAAAGGTAGGATGGTTTCATCAAAAGGAATATCGGCTACTTTCAAAGCAATCCACGGGCGTAAGGACCAGGAAGAATAATTTTTATAAGCGATATACAGATGCATCAGAGAATTCCTTATTGATGAGTTGATATGCAGTGCAGCATAAAGAGATGACAAATCCAATAAAAGCGAATATTTTTGCACTGATTGTACGGAGAATTTGCATAATGACCCCTCGACAAGTACGTAGTGTGCTGACTGTTTTAGAATTAGGTAGCGTTAATCGTGCAGCTGAAGCGCTCTATTTAGCGCCCTCCAGCGTCTCTGCCCAGATTCGTGAATTATCCACTGAGTTAGGTATTAATCTATTTGAAGCCTCTGGACGCGGCATTGTTGCTAGCAGTGCGTTACGGCAATTACACACTAGCCTACAAAACTTTCTAAATAGTGCTGAGCAGATCACACAACTCGCCCATAGCATCGCGCATGAGCCTAGCGGTTGTTTGAAACTATTCGCACCTAGCTCAATGTGCATTTATCGCTTACCGAGTTTGATCGAAGCTATGCAGCTCCATGCGCCTAGAGTAGAAATTATGCTCACCCACGAACCTTTTGCTTATCGTCAGGCTTTGCAAAGTGGTGAGATTGATGCGGCGATTATTGTCAGCCAAGTACGCCCTGAAGCCTGCCATTACCATCTATTACAGGCTGAAGATGTGGTTTTCGTCTGCCACCCAGAACGTTGGCAAGCCCAGACTTTAAGTCTGACAATGCTAAATGAGCATCCACTAATCACTACAGAAGAAGGCTGTACTTATCGGGTAGCAGCGGAAGCCCATTTCCGATCTTTAGGCTTAAATCTAAAGCCTCGCCAAGCCTTCACGAATGTCGAAGTGATTCGGCGCTGTTTATTAGCGAATATGGGCATTGGTCTACTGCCAGCCTGTGTCGTTGCGGATGATGTTTTGCAGGGACGCTTGAAAATTCAAGCCGTCGAAGGAACCCCCTATTTATTCCAATCTGCACTGATTTATCCAGAAGGTCGTAGTTTATTACCGAAACTGGCGGCGTTTACTGAAATGATTGATCAGCAGGCGGCTAGTGCTTTAAGGTGTTAATTTAACTTTAAAAAAGAACTGGTCATTTCTAGGTTTATAAGAATTAGTGATCTGCGCTTTTGGGATCAATGAGTTTAAGCTGTGGGTAATAAGTATTATATTTGGCGGAGTCTCTAGTTATTAAATGAAACTGGGAAACTGCTGCATGTGCTCCAATGAAGAAATCAGGCAATGGGGATTTTTTCGTGCCTTTATTTCTTCTGTACTGTAAAAATACTTTTCCAGTCAAAAACAATGCTTCTCTAGGAATCTCCAAAACTTTTATTCCAAGTTCAGCAATAGCTTCATCTACTTCTTCGATTTTGTTAAAACCAATCGATACTTCGGTGTAAACAATAGAATTAATATACAAGGTATTGGTCTGGCTATATTTCTCAAGCATATTCTCTGACCAATCAGCCCAATTAGGATCATTGGTAAACAAATCAAGCAATACGCATGAATCTACAAAGATACCGTTCATTCTGATTCTCTGGTAAGGCTCATGATCTGATCTGTTGACATCTTAGCTGTCGCTATACCTCTCAATCGGTGGAATTTTCCTGTAGTTGTTGTAGGTTCATCGACTTTGACTATATAGAATCTTCCATTTTCTTCTCTGAAGGCTATTTCAGTTTCAGGTGTAATGCCAAGTATCTCTCTGATATTTCTAGGAATAGTTACTTGGCCTTTAGTGGTTACTCTCATCTGTCATACTCTCTGCCTCTAAGTAATAACAGTATGGTATTACCTGATGAAGCAGTACGCAACTAATTGCTTATAGGCTTTACCAATGCATCAGTGCAGCAGATATAAGTCTATTTTTTAATCATTAAATCTGGAACAGAGCACCACAAATCGTAAATCGGCATGGTGCTGAAACAGCAATACTTGTCCCTATTGATGTTTGGAAAAGGCTTAAGGTGGTAGCCAAGCCACCACTGAAAGATTTATTGTTGGCTGATTCTGATATGATGATCTTGTGTTGCCGAAACATAGGCAAACTGTGCCCGCGTCCGCTGTTCACACACTTGTTGGCGCATCAATTTCATGTTTGATTTGAATGCCAAGAAATATCAATAGTCCGATGCTGTCGTACACAATCACGTAAATAAAGGTTAATCAAACTTTGGTAAGGGACTCCCGCCTCATCAGCCATGTCTTTGAAATAACTGATAACATCCTCACCTAAGCGTATGGTGACAGACTTCTTCAGCTTTGAAGCATAAGGGTTTTTACGGGATTTCATTTGAGAAAGATCGTATTCTGCTTTCATGATGTGCCACCCTGGTAAAGTTTACGCTCGTTATGGGTTGCTTTGCGCGCAGAGATAATCCTAATTGTCTCACCCACATCACGCTCGCAATGGCAAACAAGCAATATTTTTGACTCGCAGCTCAAGCCAAGCATCAGAAACCGATCTTCGTCATCAGAATGACCATCATCGTAAAATTGAACAGCAAACTCATCATAGAAAACAGACTTTGCCTCCTCAAAGGAAATGCCATGCTTTTTCAGGTTAGTTGCTGCTTTTTTGGTATCCCACTCAAACTGCATCATAGTTACATTGTATGTACACAGTATAGCTTGTCAAGGTCTCAAAATTCGAGTGCCATAGCATGACGGCTGCGCTTTCAGCAGGGCTAGACTGAGAGTTGATATTTTGATGTTAGCCTATAGAATTGTGAGCGCGGCACGCTGAAGCTGGATGAAATACCAATAAATATTGAGATACAGGATATGTTTCACCGTATGTCTACACGGCATTATGAAATGACATTTAATTGGTCTTTCAATCTGGTAAGGCTTTTTGTTTTTGCCCCCCACTCCAACTTTGGAATTAAGGCCGCGCTGAAGGTGTCGGCCTTAAACGAGTTGTTAGGTACATGAATGCACTTAGGTCGCTAGGTGTCCAACCACGCCGCCGACTCCAATAGCCCATATTGTTTCAAACACAGAGCTTAGAAAAATACGAGTACGAGCAGTTAATGTTTTGACCATAGATACCTCCTTATTACTGTTGTCGTTGGCCGAAGGAACCAAGTTGAGACTGATGAAGCGCAGTAAAATTAAAAGTAGGGCTGTGGAGCCAACAAACGCTAGGGGAATCGAACCCCCACCTATTACCCCTGTCGGCCTAAATGCACTCTCCTATACTTAACAGTTTACTAGACAGAGCCAGATATAAGATATTATAGCAGACTCCGTCTAATCTGGAAAAATACGTTCCTTAGTGAGAATCAGTGTAGCTCTATCATTAAACAAAACCTAAACCCCTCACAACTCCACCCAATCCCCCATACCCTACGAATTCTATCGTTTCTAATTGCAGTCGACCATGCAGCATTCTATGCTTGAATCACCAGCAAAATACGGAGAGGCAAAATTATGAAAAGAATCGGTATTCTCACGAGTGGCGGCGATTGTGGCGGCTTAAATGCAGTGATTAAGGGAGTAACGCTCGCTGCACACGGACAAGGTATTCAGTGCTTTGTCATTCCAAATGGCTATGCTGGTTTATATAACCTCAGTAGCTTTGAGACATTAGTAGAGCTTACTCCAGCTCGCCTAGAGATTTTTGACTGTACCGTGGCAGGCTCCGAAGCTGGGCATTCACGGGTGAATATTCGAAAGCTCGCTGATCCGGATAAATACCAGCGCATCCGTGCAGGTCTAGCCAAATTCAATTTAGATGGACTCATTATTAGCGGTGGTGATGATACCGGCTCAGTGATGGTCGATCTAGCAGCACACGGGGTGAACTGCGTGCATGTTCCCAAAACTATGGACATGGATTTGCAAACCTATTCAGTGGGCGCTGACTCAACAGTTAGCCGTATTGCCAGTTTTGCGCGCGATATTCACACCACTGGACGCACGCATAATCGAGTCATGGTGGTTGAAGTCTTTGGACGCAATGCTGGGCATACTGCTTTTCGTGGTGGAATTGGCGCTGAAGCCGATGCGATTTTAATTCCGGAAATCAGTGTGAATTTTGATCTGCTTTATCAGCATATGAAGCAGCGCTACTTTGAACGTATAGCAGGAAGCGATGTACGTGCCGGCACTTATCTAATCATGGTGGCCGAAGGGATGCATGATAGTCAAGGCCAAGAAGTGGTGGATTCAACAGCAGGCACTGATGCGTTTGGGCATAAAAAGCTAACTGGCGCAGGCGCTTATGTCTGTCAAGAGCTGAGTAAACGCTTAAAAACCGACCCAGAGATTCCACAATTAATGCAAGCTATGGGCATGTATGTAGAAGGCCAATATGAAATCCCTGAAGTGCGTTCAGTGAATCCGGGGCATTTGGTAAGGTGTGGGCAATCCTCTGCATTTGATGTGAGTTTCGGTTTAGAGGCGGGTGCTGCTGCCTTACATTTATTGCAAGCCGGAGTGAGTGGCGCAACGGTTGCGAATGTGCGTGGTAATACGATTGAATACATGAATACCGCTGAAGCGATTCGCCAACGGCATGTCGACCTGCAGCAAGTAGGTTGGTATGAATCCCTAGGTATTTGCTTTGGACGCGAGCCGCAAGTGCCTAAATTTGAATTTAGCCATTTATTAAAAGCGCCCGAACGGCATTTATAGGCTTTAACGGGGTTTAGCTCCTCAACTACAGTCGCTTAAGCGGAGTAAACAGAGACAGCCACGCTTAAACCGTGCTAAGTTAAGAGACTGTATAACAAGCTATCATGATGATACGGGCGTAGCACAACGAATGACACTGATCGAAAAAAAGCTGCAAATATGGGAGCAGCAAGGCCTCATTACTGGCGATCAATATGAAGCTATTTTGTCCTTTGAGCAGGGTGAGACAAAAAATAATAATTGGTGGTTGTATAGCTTATTAATTCTTGGCTCCGCCATTATTGGTTTAGGCATTATTTCTTTGATTGCAGCCAATTGGGCGCAAATTCCCGATAGGCTTAAGTTAGGCGCTGATTTTGGCTTATTAGCTATTTTAGCTAGTACCATTTTCTGGTATCAACGCCGCCAGCAGCAGATTTTGACCGATATGTTGATAGCAGCCTTTATTATTTTATGCCTAGCGAGTATCGGGCTGATTGCACAAATTTATCATATCAATGGACGCTGGTATCACGCCATTATGCTGTGGAGTGTGATCTCCTTACCTATTGTGTTATTTGCACGCCATTTGATGGTGCATTTTCTATGGGTCAGTCTATTTATTAATGCGGCGGTTTGGAGCTGTGTCGATTTGGCAGGTGGTAATCTGCGCAGTGCTATGCGTGAACTACCCGCTGTTCTCTTGTTAGCACCTTTGTTATCTGCCAGCTTGTACGTATTGGCTAGACGCATTGCTATTTTGCATCGAACCAGTGCTAGCTTCTTCTTTTGGTTTCAAATTTCAGCACTGATTGCTCTGATTGCCATCGATATCATGCGCTCAGGAGGTGAAACTCAAACCTTTGTCTGGCAATGGTATCTACCTGCTTGGATTACAGCGGCTCTCTTGATTAGCTTAATAGCCTTCCGGAAAGTTTATAAGCCATTGAATAAAGGCTTACTTATCACGGCGATTATCCTGTTAGTTTTATATTACGAGCCAAGCTTTTTATTTACCGGCCAAACTCGCTATACCTTTTCGGCTTTAGATTCAGTGGCGCGTGCTAGTATCTGGTTAGCTGATGATATTCGTGCTCCGATCTTAACGATTTTAATTCTATTTCTTTATGCTATTCATGCTGGTAATAGTGGCTATCACCGTACTTTTAATTTAATTACTTTTTTAATTGGCCTACGTTTTGTGGTTTTATACTTTCAAGCGATGGGTGGATTAGCTGCAACAGGGGTAGGATTAATTCTGTCCGGTTTAATGATTATCGGAATTGCTTGGTTTTGGTATAGCAGCCGAGATCGCTTGCAAAACTGGAGTAAGGAATTAAGCTTATGAAAAATCCTCAACTCCGTCTCGTTGCTGCTCTGCTTTTTCCGATCGTTGTACTGGCTGCGAATACGTGGATGTACCAGCAACAACGCCAAGCGGGTGAAAGCTTTAAATTTCCGATTGAAGGCTTTGATCCACGCGATATGTTATCGGGTCACTACTTATTTTATAAAGTTAATTATGGCATCGCCGATGAGTATGGTTGCCCTACGAGTGATATTGCCGCGTCTTTATGTTTAGGTCCTGAAAAGAGAGTTTATCCTGCTGATGAACGCCCCAGTACTTGCACAGTCTATTTACAAGGGGAATGTAATGCTAACGCGATCTTTACTGCCGGTTTAGATCGTTTTTATATTCCACAAGAGTATGCCACCCGACTTGAACGCGATATTGCTCAAAAGAAAGGCGAGATTGAAGTTTCGATTGATAAGCGTGGTAATGCCGCGATTTTAGATCTCTTAATTGAAGGTAAGCCTTGGAAGGAAGCTGTTCGAGACTGACAATCCTAAGCTAATTCTGGCACCGCAATAACTAGATCACTACGGGCATAGGCGCAGCAAAACAAGGCTTTACCTTCAGCAGCATCTTCTTCAAATAAAGCTAAGGGCGAATTGGAGCCAATAAGATACTCCAACTGTCCTTCTACTACCGTTCCCATACACACACCACAAATACCCATATTGCAGCCCCACGGCAAAGGAATATCTTGGCGTAGTGCTGCTTGCAAAATCGTTTCCTTTTCTGCAACTTGAAATTGATACAATGTCTTGTGAATGCGAACAGTATAAAACTTCATGGCTTAGGATAGTTATAATAAGCCTGATTTAAGTATTCAGTGATTTGCGCCAAATCTTCATCAAATAAACGTGAGCCTAAATTAGCATCACACCGCCGCACTTGTGCAGCTAATTGGGTATAGTCCAAAATCTTGCGCTCGGCTCGAGTATAAACTTTAGCATCATGGCAGCTAATACAATTCGCATCATGGAGTGCTTTACCTAGCGGCGCATTTGGATCTGCTGCTTTTGCAGTGGTGCTTGTACTAGTGCTTTGCTCAGCGGTTTGATTGTCTTTTTGCTCTGAGGATTTATCACCGCAAGCACTCAATAAAAAACTGAGTAAGATCAGCATAGTTAATGTTTTGAAAGGCAGGTTTTGCATTTTAAGCCCTTATAGTTGTTTAATTTTTTGCATTAAGCAGCCGATCCACCTCTGGCAATAGACGTTCAACTACGCCGCCTTGCTGCTGTAAGAATTGTTGTCCTGCTCGTCCTGCTTGTTGACGTGCCTCTGGGTTGCTTAACCAAGCGGCTAAATAATGGGCTAAAACTGTTGGTGAATCAACCAGTACTGCAGCACCGGCGTTGACTAAAGCAGGATAAATATCTTGGAAATTATGCACATAAGGCCCACTGAGTACTGGCACATCAAAAGCTAAAGCTTCTAGGGGATTGTGCCCACCCACATCGACCAAGCTTCCACCTACAAAAGCTAAATCTGCACAGGCATACCACATGACAAGTTCACCCATGCTATCACCTAGCAACACAGCACTAGTAGCCCTTAGATCCTGAGTATGACTGCGGCGCTGATAACTCAGCTTAGCTTGCTCGCATAAACTGGCTACTTCATCGAAACGCTCAGGATGACGCGGTACCAAAATCAAGAGTAAATCCGGGAACTGTTTGAGTAAGCTTGCATGAGTTTGCAAGACAAGTTCATCTTCTCCCTGATGTGTACTCGCGGCTATCCAAACCAAGCGCTGTCCCCAAGTCTGACGTAGCGCTTGGGCCTTAAGAGCCGCATCCTTAGCCACAGGTGCATCAAATTTAATATTACCCAACACTTTGATTTGACTAAGTCTCGCCCCCAAACCCAGAAAGCGCTCAGCATCTTGTTGCTCGCGTGCTGCAATCAAATTAATTCTCGCTAAAGTCTCGCGTATTAAGCTTTGAATACGGGCATAACCGCGTGCTGAACGCGCTGACAAGCGCGCATTCACTAGGATGAGAGGAATCTGTGCTTGAGCACAAGCAGCATATAAATTTGGCCAAAGCTCAGTCTCTATCACTAAGAATAGCTTGGGCCTTACTGTTTGCAAAAAACGCTGCATGGCCTGCGGCGTATCATAGGGTAAATAACTATGCTCTACAGCCGAGCCAAATAAGCGCATTACCGTTGCCGCGCCTGTTGGCGTGGTCGAAGTAATCCACAGTCTAGCCTCTGGATAGCTGGTTAATAGTTGTTCGATTAAGGGACGCGCCGCCATGGTTTCACCGACAGAAACCGCATGCAGACAGATACAAAATGGGTCATTAGCCAAGGATTTGACATAGCCTAAACGCTCAGCCCAAGCTTGTCGATAAGCTGGGTTATCCCGTCCGCGCCACCACAGCTTGATAAAAATAAACGGCAGCAAGAGATAAACTAGGCAAGAATAACTAAAACGTGCAAAGCTCATAAGAAACACACATCGCCTGTTGATTTATCATACAGGCGATGTTAACGGATTGATTCCTAATTAAAATGGCCTAAGCAAAAATACGTTTATAACCGATATAAGTTGCTGCAATAAAGACGGGTACTAGCACTAACAAGCCTAAACCAAAAGGAATAGCAGCAATAAACGCTAGAACCATGTAAATCAACATAAAGATTAAGAAAGCAGGAAAGTTTTTCACACAGCCCATGAAGCTGTTTTTGATCGCATCAATCGCTGACATATTTTGAAATACAATCAGTGGGGTCGCAAACAAGAACAACATACCGCTCAAGAGCATAACGATCAGGGCTATTAACAGACTACCAAAACCAATTGATGGCATTACCGGCATTTCTGCACCCGGTGTGACAGCACTGACGGAAGCGAACATCATGCCGCCAATCACCATCATGCTTACAAACCCAAGACCTAACATAATCAAGCCCAGAATAATCAGGGGCGTTAGACGTTGCTGATCTTTAAATAAGGCAAAGATATCCATAATATCAGCATCTTGCCCTTGGTCTAGCTTCTGTGCAGAGTAGAACATACCGCCTAAGAATAATGGCAACAATAAATAGAGAGCGATCGCACCTATAAAAGGTATAAAACTTAAAACCACAGCGATTACCCCAAAAATTAAGGTCATCAAGACCCAATTGGCGATATTTGCAGTAAAAATCTTCCAGCCACCTTGATACCAGCTTATTGAATCACTAGCACCTACTACTCTGATATTTGCCATACAGCGCTCCTTTTATGTTTATTAAATTGATTATAGGGAAATTTACCCTACCTTACTGAAAGCTTGCTGAAGAAGCTATCGAAACTGATCAAAAGCAATGGGCTAGTTTTAAACTGGCTTGCAGTGTATGCTCTGAACGTTTTGCAAAAATAGCTTTTTTGCAACAAAGTTTTTAAAGGGCTAGTCAGTTTGAACTTACCAGTTAATATTATCTGCATGAAGTGGGGGAGCAAGTATGGCGCTCAGTACGTCAACACGCTCTATGCCATGATTGCACGCCATATTACCTTACCTTTTCAACTGACTTGCTTTACAGATGATGCAAAGGGTATCGACGACCGGGTACAGATTCGTGAACTTCCGCCCTTATCCTTGCCAACTGGTGCTCCTGAACGCGGTTGGAACAAACTTACCACACTGCAAGCCCATTTAGGGGGCTTAAGTGGTGAGGTACTGTTCCTTGATCTCGATGTTGTCATCGTTAGCAATATTGATGAGTTGTTTAGCTATCCAGCCGAATTCGCCATTATTCGTGATGCTAAATTACAAAAGCGCATGATTGGCAACTCTTCTGTCTACCGTTTTGTGG
The DNA here is from genome assembly GCA_008015155.1 of Thiothrix sp. Taxonomy (GTDB): domain Bacteria; phylum Pseudomonadota; class Gammaproteobacteria; order Thiotrichales; family Thiotrichaceae; genus Thiolinea. The sequence continues at coordinate 64,911 of SSFA01000017.1, read as the reverse complement.
TTGGCCGTTATCAAGAGGTTTTGGATAAATTTCGCCAGCATTATGCAGAAATACAACAAAATTTCCGCAATGAACAAGCTTATTTATCCCATGAAATTCAGCAGCGTGGCGAGTTGAGCTTTTGGCCGGAAGCTTGGTGTCCGAGCTTTAAATACCATTGCATGCAACCCTGGCCTTTGGCTTATTTTCAAGATGCGAAAATTCCAGCTGGTGCCAAAATTATTATTTTCCACGGCCACCCAGAACCCCATGAAGCTATTCAGGGGATTACGCATAAATGGTATCGACCCGTGCGCCCCACTCAGTGGGTTGCCGATCATTGGCGTGTTTAGGAATTAAGATGGCAGCACGCAAAAAATCCCGTTTAGAACGTTGGCTTTCTTTTAATCAACACCGTAAGCGTTTCGGTGCGGGTCAAGCAGCGGCTGCCTTACAAGTTTCAGATTATTCAGCACTCAAAAATAACTTCATTCAAGATACTGAACAGCTATATACCCACGGGGCAAACAAAGATATCACCCAACATTTGCAGCAGTTACGGGCTGAGTTTGCTGGTCAAGCTGAACTGCTCTATTACCATGCACAACTCATCGTTTTGATTCGACGTGAATACCAAGTGGCTGAACAATTTAAGCTGTTTGAGCGACTTTGGGAAAGTGAAGCAGCATTTTTACAAGAACATCTGAATACACGCTGGTTAGTGTCAGCTGCAGATACCTTTGCAGATCATTCAAGCGATGAGACAACTCGCTCACTCGCCCTAGCGGCTTCTTTACTTATCAATACGATTAAGCTGCAAGAAACCGAGCGTTATTTACAAGCCGCTGAGCATTTAGGTGATCAAGCTGAACGCCAACAACAACTACAGACTGGGCGCGTGGCCTTGTTTGACGGTACTTCGGCCTTCGCAGTCGGTACAGATGATACCTTACGCAATTTACGCTGGCGTCTAGATGCAATTAGCCAAACTAACCCCATGGGGCTGGTTTTAGCTGAGCTTTTTCAACGCCTACAAACCCATGATACTGTTTACCAACGTTTTCGCCAGCGCCATACACGGGCAAAAACGGCTTGGTGGTGACCTTTGATGAACGTGTTAATCATTAACTTAGCGGAAGCTACTGATCGACTCGCTTTTCAACAAAAGCAAATGTTACGTTTAGGACTGAATTATGAAGTCTTAAAAGCGATCTCGACGACTTATATTAATGAAACGACGCATTGTCAGCTCTCAATGGGCTGGGAACGTCCCCTACGCCGCACCGAGCTGGCTTGTTTTTTGAGTCATCATAAAGCTTGGCAATGGGTTTTAAAGAAAAACCAGCCCACCTTGATTCTTGAAGACGACGCTTTATTGTCCCGTTACACCCCTATCCTGCTCAACCTTTTGGCAAAACGCGATGACTGCGATTTGATTACACTCGAAGTACGTGGGCGACAAAAAATTGTAGGTGAAGGCGAAACCTTAATTGATGAATTTAAACTCTTGCCTCTGTATCAAGATCGCACGGGAGCAGCGGCTTATATTCTTTGGCCTCAAGCAGCTCGCATTTTATTAGAAAAAGCGAGTGCTACCCCAGCTGCTTTAGCCGACGCCTTCATCTCAAGCACTTATGAATTGCGCATGTATCAAATCGAACCTGCAGCCGCGCTACAATTAGATCAATGTGAAGTTTACGAAGTCACCAATACCATTCCAACCGTCTCCTCCATTTTAGCGGAAGCCAAGCCTAAACCGACGTATGCTAATCCGCTTGAGCAGGTTCGGTTTAAATTTAGACGTTTAGCTTCACAAACTAAAATGGGCTTACGGCATTTATCTGTATTGAGTAAGGCACAAAAACGCAGTATCCAACTGAGGCCGGAGGATTTTGTCTGAACCCTAAGGCAAATTCCACCCACACTATTGTCTTCGTCATACCCGATCTAAAAGGTAATGGTGCGGAGCGCGTGGTCTTAACTTTGGCCGATGAGTTACAAGCTCAAGGCCATACTTGCCATATTATTTGTTTTAAACGTTTTCAAGAATTACGTAGTAAACAAGTTGTTCCAAACCATATCTTCCCCTTGGAATTTTTACGCTGGCTACCGCGTAGCATTCGTGGGCCTCTCGTCGCACCCTTACTGGATCGCTTTATCCGCCTTAAAATTGGCATACCGGACTTAGTTTTATCCAACTTACTCCCTGCTGATCGCATTCTTAGTCATAGCAAACTACCGAATGTGCAATTAGTGGTACATAACACACTCTCACAAGAATTATTAGTGAGTGCTAAACCTGATAAGCAGCATGAACTACGCGCCATGCTAGCCTCCATTTATGCACTTAAACCTTGCATCTGTGTGAGTCGTGGGGTGTTAGAAGACTTACAAGCGCTATTACCCACCCAAAAACAAGCGGTATGCATCTATAACCCTGTCGATTTAGACTTGATTGCAACAAGCGCTCAAGAACCCAACCCGATTAAATTGCCTGAATATTTTATTCATGTCGGCAAATTTAAGCAGGCCAAGCGCCATGATCGACTCTTGCGAGCCTATGCCCTCAGTGCGATCAAAACGCCTTTAGTTTTAGTCGGACAAGGTGAGTTATTGGCCAGTAGCCAAGCTTTGGCTGAAGAATTGGGGATCAGCGAGCGCGTCATGTTTGCTGGCTTTCACTCTAATCCTTATCCCTTGATGGCTGGAGCTAAAGGCTTGTTGCTGGCTTCTGATTTTGAGGGTCTAGGATTAGTCATTTTAGAAGCTTTAGCTCTTAAGGTTCCTGTCATAAGTACCGACTGCCCCTCAGGGCCGAATGAAATTTTACCCGCCGCTAATCTGATAGCGACTGATGATCTAGCGAGTTTTGCCGATAAGCTACGCGCTTTAGACCAAAATCCCAACGCTTTCCAAGTCGAGCTAAATCCAGAATTTGCTCCCCGTCATGCAGCCCAACAATACCTAGCACAAACTACCCCTCACAAGCTTTAACACCATGCAGATTTTCTTGATTAATTTAGATCGTCGTCCTGATCGTTTAGAGCAAGTTAAAACGCAATTAGATCAATTAGGACTTGAGTTTCAACGGATTAGTGCAGTGGACGGTAGCCAGTTACCAGCTGATTATCCTTTGCTCCAAAAAGAACGCTTTCTGTTGGAGCAAAAGAAACCGGCGGTGATTGGCGAAATTGGTTGTGCTGAATCGCATCGCTTGATCTGGAAACAAATGATCGCCCAGCAATTAGCCTTTGCTTTAGTGCTAGAAGACGATATTACCCTGAACCCTAAATTGACTGAATTTCTAAGCACTAAAGCTTACGAAGCTTATGATTTTGTGAACTTATCTTCCGCTGAACCCTATCCTTTAGACTCAAGTGCTTTACATAGCTTGCTACAGCAGCGCATTTTAGAGCGGCCTTTACTGTGGCAGAGTACTCGTCAGTTGTGGCGGAAACTCGAATGGCGGCGACGCTGGCGGATTTTCAAACTGAACCCCGTAAATAAAGCAATGGTTTTATGCGAGTGTGATCCAGCACCCGCCTTAGGCAGTGGTTATATTCTGTCTTTAGCAGCGGCAGAATCTTTTCTGGCGCAAAGTAACAAGCTGTTTTTCCCAATTGATTTAGTGTGGCGCTATAGCCCTGGTTTACTAAGACAGGCTTTTTTGAGCCAACCTTTAATTGAACAAACGCGCGGTGACTCGGATATTCCGGGGCGCTATCAAGGCTATCGATTAACGCCTTGGCAAAGTGTTAAGCGCTTTTTTGTGAAAAGTCGGCGCTGGCAAAGACGCTGGGATGTGGCGCGTTTATATAAATTGAAAATTCTATAATAGACTTTTTAAAAATAACCTCATCACTCTCAGTTTTTAAGGTTTGAATAGATTTAGTCTTGAACGTTTTACGAAGCACTTAGTCTTCAAGAAAGACTATCCGCCCAACTAAACCAAAATCTTTGTCAAAAACCCTAGCAGATTCATCAAAATTAAATACCCTCCCCCATAAAACTATCTCATTTGTTTCTATGTAATCCTTAACATATACGTGACTTGCAGAAATAAAAGTCATTCCATCCTCTTGAATACCCGATACCTCCCATACATGCTTACCTTCTGCATTTTTATGATATTCTACTCGATACGTCTGACCAAATAAGAGAGTTCCCATAGGATCTTTTTCATTTTTTTTGTCACCATCATTATTCGTACCATATCCTCTCTTATCATCCAAGCAGAGTTTTGGCTCCTTAGAGCAAGAGTTATAAAACACCACCACAAAATTTTTCCAATCACGTATTTTTTCTTTGACTGATTGTGAAACCGGCTGCCAACGCTCAGCCTGCTCGGCCCAATGTGCTGCTGGATAATCGAAATTCTCGGAGTAGCTCTTTTGAACTTCTGAAAGCTTTGTAATGGTGAACGATAATTGAATAGATTCTTTTAACCGAGCAGTATCCACTACATATAAATCCACTTTAGTTGGAATCCAGCGGTCGCCCTTAAACTCCCAGTCAATATCATCATCAAAAGTGATTTTGTCTTCGCGCTTGTCCTTGAGTTCTGTATCTTTTACTTTAACAGTAGCATCTGTAGATGTATCAGTTGATAAGTTATTCTTGGTTTTGATCAATTCATCGGTTTGCAGCTTGCCCAAAGTGGCATACCCTAACTCCTTATTACCCAATTGATAGCTGCCATCCGCTTGCTCATTAAGCTCTGCGCGAATTTGCTGGGCTTCTTTTAAAAAAAATCACCGATTTTCTCAATCCACTGATTGCATTGAGTTTGATCGTTGCTGATACAATCAATCTTTAACGCTGATGCATTTTCACGGATTAAATTACTGACAAAACTGCCCGACATAATACGTTGGGTCGAGTTTATTTCCGTAGTCGTGGTCGTACTTTTACCACCTCCACCACCAAAGCTGAAAAACCCCAGATTCACGGATAACTTTCCCGCTGCTTTACTGGTCGTCGTTTCTATCGTTTTGCTCACTTCCAATTTTTCATCACGTAGTAAGCGTGCCGTTCTATCCGAAGACACTAGCGCTTCTAATTTTGCAGTCAGCTCCGATTTTGAAAAGGTATAACCGGCTGAATACAAAGTGCCGGTGATCTTGCTTGATTGACCTCTATCCTTGTAAAACTCACTCAACTCCCCGATGGTCCCTTTGAGACTGATAATAAGCTCATTAGCGCCTAAAGCAGCCTTAAGTAATTTCGCATTACCGTCGCTCAAGTCGCGCAGACTGACACTGCTATACACCAGTCGTTCTTGCTCACCCAGATTCATTTTAATTTGGTAAAAAGCGAAGGGGACAATCCCTAAATCCCCTCGATTAATTGTCTTTGTTTTGCGATCATCGGCTGGAGAGCTATTCAATTCACTCAAAATTTCATCTTGAACTATTTTGTCCGATAGCCTAATCGGGAATTTAATTTCATAGATTTGTGCTGGTTGTGGACTATTTGCAAATAGTTTATCCAACTGTTCTTTATAGCTTTTCCAATTCGGCAAAAGATAAGGCTTAATAAAAAACTTAGTTTGATTTGAATTCGTATAAACATCCACTTCACTTTGTAAACTCTCTAGCCAAGGTGTTGCATAGATATTAGTAATATCGAACGATATGTCAGGGAGTACTTTAACGCTGGGAGAAGCAGCTTCATCATCCGCCTCAACACTGTTGGCTGAACAAGCAAGAATAAGGGCCAAGGCTAGTTGTTTGAGTTTGTTGTGAACCATAACATGATCTCCTCTTCTGAGATAAACCATAGATACTTCGATTGAATATTTCAATCAAGGTTGATTTTAGGTTGACTGCTGTTAATGCGCCCATCGTCATCTTTAGTTAGTTCCTTAAACGCCTTTAACCAATTAATAGTTTGCTTACAATTCCCTAAATAAAGCGCAAGAAACTCTTCATAAGAATCTATTTTTTGCATGGCTTCTACAGCAGCTTTTAATTCTTTAACTTCATTTTCAAGCTTGTTTTTTCATTACGATTTTTATTAAGATCATGAATCGCTTTAGCCATATTAAATACGGAAAAAGAGCGTGAGACTATTTTCATGAAAACTCCTGTTGCCTCACTCAAGCCTATAAAATAAATATAATCACCGACACGATTTATTAACAAATCACCCAAGCTTTTATTATCATTATTAATGATGAGTTGGGTAATGCCCAAAAAGAGGTTTCCGGCAAATACCATAGCACCAATCGGCGTACCTAAAGCAATAGTACCACCCAAAGCAATAGTAGCCAGTTCCACGCCCACGCCTACTGCCGTTACACTAGCACCAATATAAGAAAGCGCTAAACTCAGTTCAGAATGTTCTAATTTTTTTTCAACCTTCTTTAAGGACTCAATAGCTTTCTGGGTATTCGCTTGAAAATCACGATGGGCTTCAGCAATGGTGGCAACGCTTGAGACTCGACTTTGCTTTTCTAAGGTTTGACAGGTACTTTCCAGCTTCTCTATCAAGTTCTCCAAATCACGGGTATTTAATATATGTTGAGCGGGGTAAGGCTCACCAACTGCTACGTAGGATTCTTTTGCAAAACTTAATTGCGGATAGCAGGCTAGGAAAACGGATAAGCTTAGAAAGGTTCTGCGATTCATTTGAAATAACTCCTTTACAAGGGTTAATAAATTAAATAGCTGAAATACCTTCCTTTTCTATAGAGTAAATCTTGATCTTTTTCAGCAGTTTTTAATAGTTAATCATTGAAAACTAAGCACCAGCCATCATACAGCACCTTCAGTTATGCTAAACTACACCCAACCTTCACCGACTAGCGAATATTTGTTATGTCTACGCCTCCTCGCAAAAAACTCCCTATCGGTATCCAAAACCTACGAGAGATTCGCCTCGAAAATCACTACTATGTCGATAAAACAGCGCTTGCCCTGAAACTGATTCAGGAGGGTAAACATTATTTCCTTTCCCGCCCACGTCGTTTTGGTAAAAGCCTGTTCTTAGATACCCTTAAAGAACTGTTTGAAGGCCATGAAGCTCTTTTTCAAGGTTTAGCTGTGCATCCACACTGGAACTGGTCAGCTAAGTATCCGGTGTTGCGTTTTAGCTTTGGCAGCGGCAAATTTACAGACATACTCGGCCTTACCCATACCTTAGATACCCAGCTAAGTCACCTAGAGCAGCAGTTTGGAAAGCCAGCACGCTTTGATCATATCGGTGGGCGTTTTGCTGATCTGATTTTGCAACTACAGCAGCAAACCCACCAGCCGGTAGTGATTCTGATTGATGAATACGATAAACCTATTTTAGATGCACTTGACTACCCTGAAGTAGCTAAAGCCAATCGGGATTTTTTACGTGGTTTTTACAGCACAATTAAGGATTATGACGCTTATATCAAGTTCAGCTTTTTAACCGGTGTCAGTAAATTCTCAAAAGTGAGTTTGTTTTCGGGTTTGAATAATCTTAAAGATATTACCCTAAACTCTCATTATGCGACTATTTGTGGCTATACGGATGCTGATATTGATACGATCTTTGCACCTGAATTAGAGGGTTTAGAGCGAGAAGAAATTCGGCATTGGTATAATGGTTATCATTGGCTAGGTGAAGGCGTTTATAATCCTTATGATGTTTTGAATCTATTTGATCAGCGTGAATTTAAAAATTACTGGTTTGAAACGGGCACACCCAGTTTCTTAGTTAACCTACTGTTCAAGCGTCGAGTAAGTTCTATATCCTTAGATCAGACATTCACTAGCACTCAAGTGCTGTCTAGCTTCGATATTGAAGATATAGCCACCGAAGCTTTATTATTTCAAACAGGTTATCTCACCATTAAAAAAACGGAGCGCATTGCTCACCAAGACTTTTTTTATTTAGGCTTCCCTAACTTAGAAGTACGGCAGAGCTTAAACGAAAGCTTGCTAGCTATTTTAGTACAAGACAAATCTAAGCAAGCTTTAAACAGTGCTCAATTATATCATTTACTATTGAAAAATGACTTTGAAGGACTCAAGCAACTGTTTCATGCTTTTTATGCAAGCATCCCCAATAATTGGTATAACAGTAATAATATTCAAGACTACGAAGGTTTTTATGCTAGTGTATTCTACTCTTATTTCGCGGCTTTAGGTTTAGATGTCATTGTTGAGGATGCCAGCAATCTTGGACGCTTAGATATGGCCTTGAAATTCAACCAGTATGTGTACTTATTTGAATTCAAGGTAGTAAGTAGTAAACCTCGCGGTAAAAGCAAGGCCTTGCAGCAACTGCAAGATCGACAATATGCAGATAAATACCGCCACCTGAACCAACCGATTTATCTTGTTGGTGTCGAGTTTAGTAAGAAAGATCGGAATATCGTCGGATTTGCCGTTGCGCAAGCCTAAGCCTTTCAAGTGTCCCTTTACAAAAAGCTGGCATGAATCCTGCCTCCCTTTCTTAAAATCGCTATACTAGCCGCCAATAACACGCTAACTGTACCCTATCAGGCTGGGTTTACATCTTACTTACGAGGTTGAGTTTACATGGGTTTGAAGATTAAAAAGCTGCTGATCGCCAACCGTGGCGAGATTGCTATTCGGATTTTACGCGCTGCGGCTGAGTTAGGGCTAAAAACAGTATCGATTTATACCTACGAAGACCGCTTCTCTCCGCACCGTTATAAGGCAGATGAAGCTTACCAAATTGGTGCAGATGATGAACCACTCAAGCCTTATCTGGATATTGAAGGCATTATTCAGATCGCCAAACGGCATGGTGTATCGGCGATTCACCCCGGTTATGGTTTTTTATCTGAGAATGTGCGCTTTGCGCGTCGCTGTCGTGAAGAAGGCATTGTCTTCGTCGGCCCAAGTCCTGAGGCAATGGAAAAGCTTGGCGATAAAGTCGCTGCTAAAGAAATTGCTATTGCTGCTGGTTTACCCATTATTCAAGATAGCCGTGAGCCATTAGACAGTTTAGAAATCGCTCGTAAAGAGGCTGATCGCATTGGCTACCCCTTGATGATGAAAGCCGCAGCAGGTGGTGGCGGTCGCGGGATGCGTGTCTTGCGTAAAGCTGATGAATTGGAAAAAGCTTATAATGATGCGCGTAACGAGGCTCTCAAAGCCTTTGGCGATAATACGGTTTTCTTAGAAAAATACATTGATTCGCCTAAGCATATTGAAGTGCAAATTCTTGGCGATACCCATGGTAATTTAATTCACCTGTACGAGCGGGATTGCTCCGTACAGCGCCGCTTCCAAAAAGTGGTCGAAGTCGCACCAAGTACAGGTCTAAAAGATGAAACTCGCCAAAAGTTATATGACTATGCTTTAGCCATTACCCGCCATGTCGATTATTCTTGTGCAGGTACGGTCGAGTTCTTAGTTGATGCTGAGGAAAATATTTACTTCATTGAAGTGAATCCTCGCGTGCAAGTTGAGCACACTATCACTGAACAAATCACTGGTATCGATATTGTCCGTAGCCAAATTTTGGTGGCTGATGGACGTAAGCTCAGCGATAACGGCATTAATATCCAGTCGCAAGATGAAATTCGCTGTAATGGCTACGCGGTGCAATGCCGGATTACCACAGAAGACCCTGAAAATGGTTTCAAACCGGATTACGGCACGATTATCGCTTATCGCTCAACAGGCGGCTTTGGGATTCGCTTAGACGTTGGTGCGGCTTATCCGGGGGCGAAAGTATCACCCTTCTTCGACTCCATGTTAGTGAAAGTGACCTCATGGGGACGGACTTTAGATGGTGCGATTAGTCGTAATTTGCGTGGCTTAAAAGAATTCCGAATTCGAGGCGTCAAAACCAATATCGGTTTCTTAGAGAATGTCTTAGAACATCCAGTCTTTGCGGAAGGTAAATGTACGGTTACCTTCATTGATCAACATCCAGAGCTCTTCCATACACCACAACGCTTTGACCGTGGCACTAAAACGCTCAAATTCGTCGCGAATGTAACGGTTAATGGCAACCCAGATGTCAAAAACCCAGATCCGAACAAGCACTTCCGTAAGCCTATTGTGCCTGATTTTCCACAGGTGGGAGCTTATCCTAAAGGTACGAAGAACTTGCTTACCGACATGGGTGCTGAAAAATTCTGTCAGTGGGTGAAAGAGCAGCCGAATATTTTCTATACCGATACTACTATGCGGGATGCGCATCAGTCCTTATTAGCAACACGAGTGCGTACGGATGATATGTTGCGGGTAGCTGAAGGTTTTGCCAAGAATCACCCACAGATGTTCTCTTTGGAAATGTGGGGTGGTGCAACTTTTGACGTGTCGATGCGTTTCCTGCATGAATGCCCCTGGGATCGCTTAAAGCTATTGCGTGAAGCTGTCCCCAATATTCTGTTCCAAATGCTCTTCCGTGGCTCCAATGCGGTCGGTTATACCGCTTACCCCGACAATCTCATTGAAGCCTTTATCGAAAAGTCATGGGAACAAGGGATTGATGTCTTCCGTATCTTCGACTCCTTAAACTGGATCGAAGGAATGCGCAAATCCATTCAAGTGGTACGTGAACGCACCGGCGGGATTGCCGAAGGTACGATTTGCTACACCGGCGATGTGATGCGCACTGATCCGGGCTACAAATACAATCTGCAATATTATCTTGATCTCGCGAAGCAACTGGAAGATGCCGGTGCACACATGCTCGCGGTCAAGGATATGGCGGGCTTATTGAAGCCTTATGCAGCGGCTAAACTGATTCCTGCTTTAAAAGCAGCGGTGAGTATCCCGATTCATCTACATACGCATGATACTGCGTCGATTCAAGCGGCTACTTTATTGAAAGCAATTGAATGCGGCGTGGACGTGGTGGATGGCTGCTTAAGCTCAATGTCTGGACTCACTTCGCAAGTGAATCTGAACTCTTTAATTGCGGCGATGGAAGGCCAACCACGTGAGCAGAAATTTGATCTGCGCTCCTTGAATGATTACGCCAACTACTGGGAAGATGTGCGTGAAATGTACTATCCGTTTGAATCGGGCTTAAAAGCAGGTACAGCGGAAGTTTACAACCACGAAATTCCTGGTGGTCAATACTCTAACTTACGCCCACAAGCGATTGCTTTAGGTTTGGAGACAAAGTTTGAGGAAGTCAAAGAAAACTACGCCGTCGTCAATCGCATGTTTGGCGATATTGTCAAAGTCACTCCCTCCTCCAAAGTAGTGGGCGACATGGCGATTTATATGACTTCCAACGGTTTGACCGAAGCCGATGTTATGGAGCGTGGCAACACCCTCGCCTTCCCTGATTCAGTGATTGATCTATTCAAAGGCGGCTTAGGGCAAATTCCGGGTGGCTTTCCTACTGAATTAAGTAACATTGTTTTAAAAGGTGAACAACCTAATTCAGGCCGCCCCAATGATCATATGAAGCCAGTTGATTTCGAGGCTGAATTTGCTGCCTTCAAACAAGAGTTTGATGTAGATCGCAGTTTCCTCGATTTCCTTTCTTACAAAATGTATCCGGCGGTTTATAAAGAGTTTTATAAACATCAGCAGGAATATGGCGATGTCAGCCATTTACCGACACCACTCTTCTTCTACGGTCTCAAACTCAATGAAGAGGTGTTAGTTGAACTGGGTCAAGGTAAAGTGTTGATTATTCGCTTGCTGTATCGTTCGGATGCGGACGAAAACGGTAATTGCATTGTTACCTTCGATTTCAATGGTCAGATTCGCTCAGTACAAGTACGTGATCTCTCCGTGAAACCGACTAAAGCCAGCAACCGTAAAGCGGTGGGCGAGAAAGAAATTGGCACCTCCCTACAAGGTAAACTCTCTGCGATTATGGTTAAACCCGGTCAGGAAGTGGAGCAAAACACCCCACTATTCGTGATCGAAGCCATGAAAATGGAAACCACCATTACTGCCCCTGCTGCGGGTAAAGTGAAGCAAATTCATCTGCATCAAGGTGAATTGGTGGAGCAAGGGGATTTGGTGGTGGAGATGGATTAAAACTACTTCTTACCCCCCCATTCTCAATACAGTTTATGGGGGGGGTAAGATGAGGTCTAGCAGTAAATTTTTAATTTATAAACATGCAAGATTTGCCCAAATTCTGGAGTTTTAATCGCTCCAGAGATGACCAACTAATTTCGACTGAAGAGGTTGAATGGTCAGGCCCGTTTTCTTGGCCTAAATACGAACAGTCGAATCGACTACCGCCTCTTCCAGATATTGCAGGCGTGTACTTGCTAACCTTTGAATACCAAGACGGTTATATTTTACGTTCTGTAGGTGTAACTAGCTCAACGAAAAAACGTATTTACCAGCATACACGCGCCTATATGAATGGGTCCTATACTATTCTGGATGTTTGCCTTGCAAAACAAGGTATTCGCCAAGAACTTTGGCACGGATGGAGCTATGCTAGAGAAAATATGCATTTGTTTTATGAGAGTAAAGATTATTTTGTCAGGGCTATTCATGAAGAACTAAGTGCTTGTAGGCTTTTTACTGCCTTTGTATCTGAAAAGAGAAAACGCGAAAGAATAGAGTTCTCGATTATGCATGATGTCTATCATTCCAAAATGCCTTGGGCCAATTTGGTTGATGGAGGAATGCACCTTATAGGCAGATCTAACTATCAAGCTCCAATTATTATAAAAAACAACTGTCTTTGTAAAATATACGGATTAGCTGACTCCCTAGAAATATAATAACTCTTATTTTTCTAACCTGTTGTTTATGAGTTGCTCAAAGAATTACAGTATTGAATCGAAAAGCTTTTCCTTAAGATTCCCTAAAAAAATACTTTGCTCGACCAAACCCACATGCGAAAAAATCTCTAAGCGGTCATCTAAGTATACTACCCAAACTTCCTTAGCACCTTTCGCTAGATACAAATCAACCTTTTCGCTAATCTCGAGCTTAGAATTGGATGGCGATACAATCTCAACACAAATCTCCGGCGCTTTAGGATAGGGTGTGGTATAAGCAAACTCAGCGATAAATTCTGCAGAAGCCCATGCCACATCAGCAACTTTAACACCTTCTGAAGTTTGAACAGAGCACTCGGTAATCACTTCACCCTTCGGTAAAACCTGCCACAGCAAGCCCGCAATCCGACCTTGAAAGCGCCCATGACTATTCGAGGCAGGACTCATTAACAGCTTACCAAATTTATTTAGTTCGATTTTAAAAGGTAAATCCTGCAAAAAAGGATTATGAATTACTTCAGACCACTCCATGAACAACCACCTAAAAAATGCATAAGCTCATTAAACTATAATAGCACAACTATTTTTACGAACTTTCAGTTAAACTGACCTGAAAACTTAAGCAGATACTAACCATGCAAACCATTACTCCACAGTTTCTCACCATCCCCGGCATCTACAACTCCGATGCCGGCCATTGGCAGACCCGTTGGGAAGCCCTCTTCCCGAATGCGACTCGCGTTCAACAGCGTGATTGGGATCATCCAGTTTGTTCTGAATGGGTAGCAACGCTTGAACAAGCAGTACAACAACAAACCCAACCCGTCATTTTAATTGCGCATAGTTTAGGCTGTTTAACCCTAGCGCATTGGGCTGCGCAAACTCAGCAAACCATCCAAGGAGCCTTATTAGTTTCGGTGCCTGATCCACAAGGGGTAAACTTTCCGAAAGATGCTAAAGGCTATGAGCATACACCCCTGCAAACTTTGCCTTTCAAAAGTATTGTAGTCTGTAGCACGAATGATCCTTATGGCTCAGAAGTACATATGCAGCACTGTGCAAAGGCTTGGGGTAGTGAATTTGTAACCATTGGTGACTACGGCCACATTAATGCCAGCAGCGGTTTAGGTGATTGGCAGCAAGGACAAGTATTACTTGCAAAACTAGTTTAAGCTGCTTAAATTTAGCTAAGTTTAGGGATAGGAGCGAAACTTTTTAACAAAGCTATACCCTCTTTTCCTCATTCGATTTAAAACCTGTACCACAGAAAACAGGTTCACCAATAACAATAAGGACGAAAATCTTATGCGCACCAAACAAGAGATTGTAGCCAATTGGCTACCTCGCTACACCGGCTTAACTCCAGAAACGATTGGGCAATACATTCTATTGGTCAATTTCAACCAATATGTGGAAATTTTTGCACGCTGGCATAATGTGCCAATTCTTGGCGCTGATCGCAGTATGCCCAATGCCACCGCGAATAATATTACGATTATTAATTTTGGTATGGGTAGCCCCAATGCAGCGACGGTTTTAGACCTGTTAAGTGGGGTTCAACCGAAAGCTGTTTTATTTTTAGGTAAATGCGGCGGTTTAAAAAAGAAAAATAATCTGGGTGATTTAATTCTACCCATCGCAGCAATTCGTGGGGAAGGAACCTCTAGCGATTATTTCCCCGCTGAAGTTCCAGCTCTACCCGCATTTAGTTTGCAGAAAGCGGTTTCCACCACCATTTCACGTAAGTATCAATTGGAATATTGGACCGGAACCGTCTACACCACCAACCGCCGCGTCTGGGAACATGACGATAATTTTAAAGCCTATCTGAAAAAAATTCGCTGCATGGCGATTGATATGGAAACTGCCACCATTTTCAGTGCTGGTTTCTTTAATGAGATTCCGGTGGGAGCTTTATTATTGGTTTCGGATCGCCCTATGGAACCTGAAGGGGTTAAAACTGAAGCCAGTGATAAAAAAGTCAGTGCCTCGTTTGTGGATCAGCATTTAAAAATTGGTATCGACTCCTTAAATGAGTTGATTAATAACGGCTTATCTGTCAAGCATTTACGCTTTTGACTTGCACAATGAGAGTAGCAATCAGTCTTCCTTAACGTTTGCACGCTCCCTGCGAATTAGGCGCTGAGGACGAGTTTTTCGGCGTATTTGTTATTGCTGATTGAATCCAAGCAATTAAACCCGCTTACAGCAGCGACTAGCCTTATTAAGACGGCACTGCGCTAATTCTGCTTAAAGGTTTTAAAACCATTAATTTTATTGTATACCCTCTAAAAAATCTCACTACCAGCTCATAATTAAACTATTCTTAAGGGTCTTATTTTAGAAAAAATTGAGAGCTTATTAAGATGAACTTACGTTTATTAACTCTATGTTTAGTAGTGGGTGTGTTGAGTTTACAAGGTTGTGATAAAAGCGATAAAACCACTAGCACTACGGCCACCACCACAGAAACCAAACCTGCTACTGATAGTAGTACGTCTAGTAGCTCAACCACCACCACAGCGCCTACTGACTGGAACGAATGGGCAAAATGGATTAATGATAAGTTGCCTGCTGATGCTCATGGCCCAGATGTGGGTTCTGATGAATGGGCTGGCATGGTCGACAAACAACTGGCTATTTCTGCTGATGGTCATGACCCAGATCTTAAGTCTACAGAATGGCGTAGTGCTGTTGAACGGAAATTAGGCTTAGCCAAGTAAGGCTCTTGATAACTGCTCTGTTGCATTTAAACAGAGCAGTTGAAATATTTATTCGCTTAAAGCAACCTGCAGATTTGCCAACATAACCTCACAAGTCACTAGCTACTCCACACTCACATAGTCATCCGCTTTAGGGGCTTGCAAAATACTCCCTAGCGGAATACCCGCATGCGCTAATAAGTTGCCAACAGCAGCACAATCTTCACCTATGGCTTGTGCATAAATGCCGAGTGTCTGCTCACCTGTATAAATGACAGGTTTGCCGTGTTGCCCGACTAAAATTAATTGCCGCCAAGCTGCATGCTTAGTACTTGCCACTACCCCACTAAAGCTTCAGAAGGAGTACGACCCAGTGCAATGCCAAATTGCCCAGTTTGCTGACAACGAGCTGCCATCAAAAAAGTCATAGCTACCTCTTTAAACGCTAAATTAACAGTGTGAAAGCACTGCTTAGAAAAGTAAAACAGAATTAACAACTGGAATTAGCTCAACTCCAGCATGAACCTTTCATTTTGCTAGGCCTGCCGCATAGCTGTGACCATTTCACCTCCTTATTTGCCCAAGCAAGTTTTAAACCGCAGATTTATCATCGGAGCAGCCATTTTGAAATAATTCACTCAATGGTAGCCGCAAGTTTAGGCTTCAGCCTACTGAATCAAAAACCACAGACTACACAAACCTACACGGGCAGTGGAAAGCATTACCACTTAAAGACGGGAAAATACATGACTAGCAGATTGTGCCTGCACGATATGCGCAGGTGAAAATGAGTTTGCAGGTGGAGGACACCAATAAATTAATTAAAAATTTGGTTGTTTATGCGATTAGTTGAACGAGTGTGTAACGTTTGGTGATGAGGTATTTATACAAAGTCACTTGCGGTGGGTGGATGACTACCCACCGCTGTCGTGATGATCTTTAGCACCCGATGTTATTCTGTAATGTCTTACGGCGTTGCATATCACTTTGCTGCTCGCGATATCCAACCGTCCTAATTAAAGTCTCGTAGCCCAGGATGTAACCAATTCAATTAACTAAACGCACGATCAAAAATTTATTTAAAAACCACTATAAAACAACACTTAATAGAGTTTTTTACTATCTATATAGAAGCTATTATATTTTATAAACTCTAAAATGAACCGCTATTTATATTATTTATTAAATTATCAATATCTCTAAGAGTACTAGATACATTATTTAATGCTGAATAATAAGCATACTCACCATTCATTCTTTCTATGACGAATGATAATTCATCGTTAGAAGCACCAATACTATTGGCCATTGCAGCTACAGTTTCATTAGTAACCTGAGGTAGATAACCATTAACCCTAAAAAATTCATAGTTTATTCTACCAATACTAGATGCTAGCTCTTGCTCTCTAGAACTATATAAACTCCACTGTTCTTTTTGAATTTGCTCAGCTAATATAGCTTGTTTACAATTAAATCCAGCATTACCTTCTAGGCCTTCACAATAAGAGTAAGCAGTTTTCACTACTGCAAAATAAATAATAGAAGTTACCAAAATCATTTTAAAAAAACCATTCATAGCAAACCTCTTGATTTTAAAAAATTTTAATCTTAGAATTTGATAAATTCCAAACACTACTCACTTAATATATTAGATTCATATTTTAAAAAATAAAGATACTTTAAGTTATATATTTATAACTCAAGTTATAATTTAAAGATTAAATAAGGTAGGATTAAAAATCATATTTTTAAACATGAATTACTTTCAAGATACTTTTAGTGGGATGCTATGGCTGTTTAAAAAGCCTCCACAGCATGAACTCAAGCCTGAACAGCAATCCATCAATCAGCATTTAGCTCAAGTATGAGTAAAGGTAGAGCATGCGATTCGTCGCTTGAAAGTCTTTCGTCTGCTCAAAGGTGTTTATCGCGGGCAGCGACGTGGGTTTAAGCGCCGTTTGACTCTGATCGAGAGTTTAGTTAATCGGAACCTAGGGGGTGTTATTGCTACCTCCACAAGAGGGACAATAGCTTTTATTGATTTAAAGCATGTTGCTTCACGGAAGATTTGTCGGCTTATATGTTTAACTTTAAGCTAAGGGCTTTAGGCTCATTAGGATTAACCTCTATGCACCACTCAGCAGAACTCGGCCCATTCGATGCTTTTCTATTTGACATGGATGGAACGATCTTAAGCTCTATCAAAGCAGCGGAGCGTGTATGGGCTAATTGGGCAGAGCGCTATGGTTTAGAGGTGACCCGCTTCCTCCCTACGATTCATGGGCGTCGGGCAGTAGATACCATAGCAGGCCTAAAGCTCCCCAATATTGATTCTGTTGCTGAAGCAGAAATTATAACGCTGATGGAAATTGCTGATGTAGCTGGGATTGAGCCAATTGCAGGTGCAGTTGAATTTCTGCAAGCTTTGCCCCCACAACGTTGGGCAGTCGTTACTTCAGCGCCGCGTAGTTTAGCTTTAGCACGTATGGCGGCAGCTGGCTTACCTATACCTGATTGCTTAGTCAGTGCTGATGAGGTTCAGCACGGCAAACCTGCGCCTGATTGCTTTTTATTAGCTGCACAGCGCTTAGGAGTCGCTATTGAAAACTGCCTAGTATTCGAAGATGCTCCAGCAGGCATACAAGCAGCGGAAGCGGCTGGTGCAAACTTGTTGGTCATTACAGCGACCCATACACATAAGCTAGCAACAGCTCAGCAAGCCGTCGCTAATTACAAGCAATTAGCACTGACAGTGACTGAGCAAGGCTTAAGTCTCAAATTTATATAAATTGATCTTAAAAACTTAGCAAACTATTTATGTGACAACTGAGTAATTAGCTCATCTAGCACCCGCCGATGAATAGCTACACGCTCTTGCATGGAGAGTCTCATTGGGGTTTCAATAATATAAGTGTGTGGTACGCCCTGCTCACGCGCATATTGAGATAGGGTTGGGCGTGGATTGCTAGCAAACTCCTGAGCACTCACCTGATAGACACCTTGTGGTACTTGCTCAGCGGGTGCAATACCTAAAGCCTTAGCAATACGCTTCACCATATTGGGGGTAAAATGCGGATCAGCAGGCTCATAAGTCAGCAGATAAAAACCTGAGTGTTGACTATCTTCATGTAAATCTACAAGGACTTGGCAGTGCTCACGGGCAAGAAGTGCTTTGATAAAATCGGTTTCTTGAGTACCTGACAGCGCGAACTGTCGAGCAATATCTTTCCCCTCAAAGTTATAGCGGAACCCACGCTCCCACCCCCAAGGATTAACCAGCGGCACAAGAGTAAAATTCGTTTTTGGATAGAGCCTAGGCAGCTTTGCCAAATCTTCAATGAGCGATACCGCAGCGGCTGTCCCCGCTAATTCATTACCATGTACACCCGCGAAAATACAAATTGGTGCTTGCTTTGCGACTCGCCTGACCCGAACCACCGGTAAGTCATAAACTTGCTGTTGATAATGCAGCTTACCCAAGCTACTCACTGGCAGTAGCGTCATCTTTAAACGCTGACTCAAAGTCGCAGCTTTACGTTGAGGAGCAGCTTGCCAGAAATCCGCCCAATCGCTAGGTGTTTGAACCTGCGAACTGCAAGCACTCGTTAGCCCTAGCACTAATGCTAAAAACATATAGACAATATAATTTGCACTCCCCACCACCGATATCCTTATGCACTTGATGAATTATCTGTAGCGATTGTTAAACGAGCAAGCTTTGTCAGCAAACTGCGCTTAGTTAAGCGATGCTTCGAGTTGATTCAGCCATGCGCTTAAAGTTGCACGTTTGTTCAAATCAGTCATAGTGTTTAAGCGAGTTTTAGCTTCAGCAAAAGCCCCCGTCAAAGCATACAGAGAAATAATTTGTGCAGGCTTAGCAGTGTTTGCGGTAGTTTCCACCAAAGTTGGAGGCAATAAAGACTCAGCTAATTTTAATAATTTGTGGGTAGCTGCAGGATTGCCCATAAGGGCTTGCTCATTAGCCAATTGTACTAAGAGCCAAGTCTGAAACGAACGCTTAGGGACTTCCGCCGCTTTAGCAATAGCTTGTAGCAAGCTATCTTCAGCTTTAGCGGCATCAGCGTTGAGTAAGTAAGCCTGACTCAATGCTCCCAAAATTAATACTTGCTGATCAATATCTCGGGTGGATGCGAGTACTTTTCGCATACTTTCAATGGTTTCACGTGCTGTTACTGCTTGCCCCTGCTGAATTTGCCATTGTGCGTAATCGAGTAACAATAAACTCTGCGCATATGGCTTTTGCACCGCAGTAATGACCGGGGAAATTAACGCCGTCTCATTCATTTTGAGAAGCTGCTGAATACGCTCGCGGTCTAGTCTGAGACTACGGCTTGCAATTCCCGCTTGAGGTTGTAACTGTTGGATATCCTCGAGTGATTCTAAAGCTTGTAAGAGCTTTTCACTAGGTAGCCGAGCTAAGTCTGTTGAGCTGGGCTCTTCAGCAGTTTTCATCACAGTGGATTGAGTTACGGTTGCATTGGGCTCTGGCAAACTAACAGCCTCTACTGACGCATGTACTGCCACCTGAGGGCGCATTGGTTCAGTAGGTTGGTCTAGAGCTGGTACCATCGCTACTACTTGCTTGGAGGAATTTGTTGGAGTTGTTTTACTAGTTACTGTAGTGACCGGCTCAAGTAAGCCCACACTATTGGCTTGCGAATCAGTAAAAAAATAAGCAATACCTAAACCTACTACGATAGTAAAACTACCCACGACTGCCAGTAGAAGCTGTGCAAATTTAGCAGGTGCTGGCTTGATATGACGCAATTCCTCTTCACGTAAGCGACGTTCTTCTAGGTATTTAGCTTTCTTAAGGGCTTCATTAATTGCACGCGTTTTTTCTGTCTCGCGCCGTTGCTGCTCGGCATATACCAAATCATGCAAGCCTTCAGTACTAGTGTCTATCTGTCCGGCTACTCCACACACTTGGCAAATTTGTATCGATTTTCCATCTAGCTTCGTTTGCTCATGTCGACAAGCTGGGCAGCTGTACATTTCTAAAGCGACTACTTGAGCCTCAAGCGGTTCAACAGGTCTTAGCTCACTTTTGACTGCAAAAGCACTCAGTTTTTTCTGCCAGAGCATCGCTGCTTTTAGCTCAAGCGCTTGGCAAATAGTGAACGAACAGGAAGCCGATTGGAAAGCCAGCATTAACTGCTGTTCCAATGAGACATCATTAATATCCAATAAATCTAGAATTTCCCGCGCCAAGGCGTCTGCTGGAGTTTGCGCATGATGCCCAGTGATCACAAGATCAAACAGTGCTAGTTCTGACATGTCCATTGGCCGCTAGTATTTTTATAATTCAATCAATCTGCTGAGTAATTTAAGACTAGCTTTTTGCAGATCAGCCTGTAAAGCCTTACAAGATAAACGTAATTTAGTTTAAGAGTCGAATTTATTAAACACGATTTGGAATCATCATACTCGCCTATTTTGGCAGACGAAGGACTAGGAGAGGTTTGTTTTTCAAGAGGTTTGGAGCGGGTGAAGGGAATCGAACCCTCGTATGCAGCTTGGGAAGCTGCCGTTCTACCATTGAACTACACCCGCAGAGTGCATTTGAGCTTGGAGCGCTATTGTAGAGTGTTTTTCCACAGACAACAATCATCCTTCACTACTGCGCCTTAAAGTCTGCTAAAGCTGATGGAGAGCTTAGGGGATTTATACATCTAGCAACAATTTCACTATGCTAGCCCTTCCCTTTTTTGTACTAGGTTGTGGCAGTGGCTGAGAGTTTTGCAGATAAAGTTTTAAAATGGTTTGATCATAGCGGGCGCACGCATTTGCCTTGGCAACAGAACCCCACGCCTTATCGCGTGTGGATTTCTGAGATTATGCTCCAGCAAACGCAAGTCACTACAGTGATTCCGTATTATCAGCGCTTTATGCAAAGTTTCCCTGATCTCGTAAGTCTAGCCAATGCATCCTCAGATTCTGTGCTCAAACATTGGGAGGGTTTAGGTTATTACACGCGCGCCCGCAATTTACATAAAGCTGCACAAATCATCCGTGATCAATATGTGGGTGAATTTCCTACCACCTTAGCAGAAGTTGAAGCACTTCCTGGTATTGGACGTTCAACGGCTGGGGCAATCTTGTCCCTAGCTTGTAACCAAGCACACCCGATTTTAGATGGTAATGTAAAGCGAGTATTAGCGCGTTATCACGCGGTTGAGGGCTATCCGGGGCAAGCCGCTGTACAGAAACAACTTTGGGCTTATGCCGAGCAACATGTACCGCAGGCGCGTAATGCCACTTATACCCAAGCAATGATGGATTTAGGTGCAACTTTATGCACTCGTAGTAATCCTGCTTGTTTATTGTGCCCTATTCAAACTGACTGCCAAGCTTTTAAACTGGGCAAACCGGAAGCCTATCCTGCTCCACGTCCTGCAAAAGACTTACCTGAAAAACAAGCCATCGCTTTGTTGTTGCGGAATGCTCAAGGTGAAGTGGCTTTAGAAAAGCGCCCACCGACAGGCATTTGGGGGGGGCTATGGAGCTTCCCAGAATTTCCTGACGAACCAACTGCTTTAGCCATGCTTAGCACTAAACCTGTAGCAGTTGCCACCTTACCTATCCTCACACACGGTTTTTCACATTTTACTCTGCATTTAACCCCCTTATTGGTGGATGTGCAGGATTTACACACAGCAACACACAGAGTAATGGATAGGGATAGCTGGCTTTGGTATAAAGCCGGTACTGAATTTAGCGGTGGTTTGTCCAGTGCAGCCCAACGCTTGTTAAAGACCTTAAAGGAGGATGTATGACTCGAATGGTGAATTGTGTGGTTCTAGGCCGCGAAGCAGAAGGTTTAGAGCGCCCTACTTATCCTGGCGACTTGGGGAAGCGAGTTTATGAAAATGTATCCAAAGAAGCTTGGCAACAATGGTTACGGCAACAGACTATGCTGTTGAATGAATATCGCTTAAGCCCAATCAATCCTAAAGATAGAAAATTCTTAGAAGAAGAAATGGAGAAATTTTTCTTCGGCTCTGGTGCTTCGAAAGTAGACAATTATAAGCCAGCATAAAACCTAGGTGCTCCTAGGGCTAACTTAGGAGCACTTTATTACCTTGTTATTGTTTAGTAGGGGCTTTCCAGACAAACTCTTCTAACACCCAATCTTGCATTTCTGCAGGTGTTGGTACTTTGTCAGTCACCTTAGGGCTAGCACCACTAAACAGATATAAAATACGCATATGCTTCGGTGCATAGCACATGACTTTACCTGCCCAGTCATCAACGCCTGGTGCGCACTGTTCTAGGGTTTCAGGCGTATAAATCTCAGAAAACTTAGCTCCTAACTTATGACCCAATTTATTACCGACTAGATTGTCATGCACAATCACGGAAAAAATATGCTTTTGCTGGAAATCTGGATTAATTGTGAGCACAGGCTTTACCTGTTCTTTCACCGTAATAACACGATTATTTTCGCCACCGTTTAGAGGTGTTTCTTCGATCACATTATAGTTTTGAAAGGCATCACCAATCCGAATGAGATTAAAGGGCGTGTCAGCATTCAAAGGCCCTACTCCATCCTCAGATAGCATAAAAGCCGGAGCCATTACTGTCTCCACCGTAGAAGCTTGAACTTCATCACGACTACTACAGGCAGCCAAGTGGCTCGCTATTAGCAGTAGCGCAGCGCATTGATACAGCGAATTAATTTTCATCCTGCAAGCTCCTTGCCCTTCGATTCCCGACAGCCATCAAAATACCGTGTTCTCACACAGTCTGCTGTCCATTTTTAAAGCATAGTGCGACAACTGCAAAAAACTCTGAAAGATTGCGAGTTAAATCAACAGCCTTACCGTTCGTCGCCTAACTACAACCTTATATTACAGCAATTACCCAGCTTAAGTACAAAGCGGCTATATAGAATACTGAACAGATGATGAACAAAGCTTGAACCTAATGGATTAAGTAGTTCAAGTGAAGTTCAACAATAACAGGAAGATGCCCGAGTCCTTTACCGGAATTATAAAAAAACGTCTCAGCCTCATACCAACAGCGGATGCTCCCAAGCCAAGGCTTTTAAGGTAAAGGATTTCTTTTATTAAACCACCGTATTCTTACGGTGGTTTGCTATGCTTAACTTTTTATAAATTATACCTCAGTATGTCCAATGCTTTACATGCTTCACTTGAGCGTATTTGGCTCATTGACGCGAGTATTTTTGTTTTTCGCGCCTGGTTTATCCGTAATCCTTTGCCTAAGGATACAGCAGGTCACCCCGTGAATGCCGTGCATGGCTTTTTACGTTTTGTGTATCATGTATTACATGAACAAAAGCCTCAGCACATTGGTTTCGCGTTTGACACGAGTCTAGAAAGCTCAGAACGCAAGACGATTTATCCCGCTTATAAAGCAAATCGCAGCTCTGCTCCGGACGAATTAAAATACCAATTTCAGTGTTGCCGAGATTTTTTGGATGCCCTAGGACTTGTACAAGCAGCCAGTACCCGTCATGAGGCTGATGACCTGATTGGCACTTGGGCAGAACAGCAACGCAATCCACAGCGACAAATTATCATTATTAGTGGTGATAAAGATCTGGCGCAATTACTGAAAGCGGACGATATTTGGTGGGATTATAACCGCCGTGGGGCACTGCATGCAGGTGGTATTAAAGATAGCTTTGGAGTTTGGCCAGGACAAATCGCTGATCAACTCGCGATTGCTGGCGACAAAGCTGATAATATTCCGGGCGTACCAGGAGTTGGTATGTCCACAGCTGCTAAGCTCCTGAAACGCTTTGGCTCTTTGGATAATATGCTGGCAAATCTTGAGCAAATCGGCAGTATGCAAGTTTTAGGAGCCAAACGTTTGCAACAGTTAGTGACCCAGCATCAGGACACCATCCGTTTAGCTCGACAACTCACCACCATCAACTGTCAAGTCTCAGAAGCTCCCACTGATTTAACCCGCAAACCCAAAGATTTAGCGCGTTTACAAGCCTTATGTGAACTCCTTAAACTTTCAGCCGAGCAATATCAATTATGGGCTGAAGTCTAATTGGGTAGTTCTTGTAAAATAGCGGGGCGCCTTGCTAACCATGCACCTATGCTTAGGAACACTAACTCTAACATACTGAATACATTATCGATCCAAAAGCTTGTCGTTTCTTCATCACTAGGAATGAGTTCCGTAAGCAACCAAAGGCAAATAAGTATCAGTAAGCCTACTGACCACGATCGGCTAGTTGAACGCTTCCGCTGACGGAGTGGGCGAAAAATCAAAAAATAATAGAAAATGAAAACCAGCCCATAAACAGCAAAAACCATCAGCGCGAATAATAGCGATTGCTCCCAAGACCAAAAACGAAGCTCTTCATCTTGCCAAAGCATTACCAAGGCTATTACCCCTGCAGAAACTGAGCAGCCTAAGGCCAAACCAGCCAGCCAATAGAGGACTTTTAGAACATTCGGAATAGGTTGATAACTTAAATCTACAAGTTTTGCTTTGGGTGGTTGGTAAGGATTTTCCATGATGAGAAGTAGTTGACTAAAATGCTAATCATTTAAGCATAGCCCATTCCTCAGCCCATTAGATTCCTTAGCTAGTGAAAATCTTAGGCTAATTTCTTAAATGCTCTAACACAGAGGGTCTAGCCGCTAATAAGCCGCCTAACATCAGTAAGCCGATTTCTGCAGCTGCTAATAGAGCATCAATCAAAGAGCCTTCCACCTGTGGATTCTCATCGGGTAATAAGACAAACCATAACCATAACAGTGCTAAAACTAAAACAGCCATTAACCACCAGCGGCTAGTCGTGCGCTTACGCAAGTGCAAAGGTCGAAACACTAAAAAATAATAGAAAGCGCCTAATAAAGCATACCCTGAGCCTGCTAAGCCCAGCAGCATCAATTGCTGATTCCAAGGCAAGAGAAAAATCCATGAAGCTGCTTTGATGACATTCACAAAGCCTATCGTGGTAGAAATCAATGAACAGCTAAAAGCCAAACCCATTAGCCAATACAAAGTCTTTAAGGCAGTGGGTAAAGGTTGATACGTTAAATCCTGAAGAATAGCCTCTGGGGCCTTATAGGGGTTGTTCATCAGCAGCCTGCTTACACTCACTCGACAGTGTAAGCATAGCCACTACTCGGCTAGAGCGGTCTCATATTCCTCGCTTAAGGTCATCCATTCCAGCTCAACGGCTTCTAGGCGTGTTTCCAAGGCACTTTTATCCAATAGCCATTGTTTTAATTTGGCTTTATTCGTCTCAAGATAACTTTCCGGATCGGCCAAGCTTGCTTCTAACTGGGCTTTTTGTTGGTTGAGCTTAGTCATTTCCTGCTCAAGTTGATCCACTTTACGCTTGAGTGGCTGCAGTTGTTTACGCCTTTCTGCGGATTCGCGACGTTGGTCTTTACGCCCAGCAGCGCTATGTGCGGTTGTTGTGGTTTCAAGGGGCTTAGTGGCTACCTCTTCCTCTCGAAAGCGGTTTTGCAGCCAGACAGCATAATCATCTAAATCGCCTTCAAATTCAGTTGCTTGACCACTATCCACCAAAATGAGCTGATCAGTCACGGTTTTCAACATATGGCGATCATGCGAAACAATCACCATTGCACCATTGAATTCTTGCAAAGCCATACTGAGCGCTAAGCGCATATCTAAATCAAGATGATTGGTCGGCTCATCCAAGAGTAATAAATTAGGACGCTGATAAATCAATAAAGCTAAGGCTAAGCGTGCTTTCTCGCCTCCCGAAAATGGCGCCACCGCCTCATCGATACGTTCGCCATGAAAAGCAAATCCACCTAAATAATTCCGCAAGTCTTGTTCACGAGCTTGCTTATCTAAAGCACGTAGATGTTGCAAAGGGGATTGGTCAATTTTGAGCTGCTCTAATTGATGTTGCGCAAAATAGCCCACCTTTAGATCCTGCGCTTGCCAGCACTCCCCCGTTTGTGCAGGTAAATGGCCTGCTAAAAATTTGATTAAAGTTGATTTACCCGCACCATTGGGGCCAATCAAACCAATCCGTTCACCGGGTAAAATTTGTAAGCGCACCTTAGCAATAATGGTTTTATCCCCATACCCCACACTCACACCACTCATATTCAGTAAACGATCCGGCATTTTCTCAGGATCACGAAAACTAAAGCTAAAAGGTGAATCCACATGTGCGGGCGCTATCAGTTCCATGCGCTCTAAAGCCTTTAAACGACTTTGAGCTTGACGAGCTTTGGTGGCTTGGGCACGGAAACGATCGACATAACGCTGCATATGCTCCCGCTCCCGTTTTTGCTTTTCATAAGCTGATTGCTGCTGTGCTAGCTTTTCAGCACGGGTGATTTCAAAGGTCGAGTAATTGCCACCATATAAGGTTAAGCGTGATTGCTCAATATGCGCAATCTGTGTGCAAATCGCATCTAAGAATTCACGATCATGCGAAATCAGCAGTAAAGTCCCACGATAGCTTTTTAACCAATCTTGTAGCCAGATCACTGCATCTAAATCCAGATGGTTGGTTGGTTCGTCCAGCAGTAATAGATCTGAACGACACATCAAAGCTTGCGCCAAATTCAGCCGCATCCGCCAGCCCCCCGAAAAGCTTGATACTGGACGTTGGACTTCTTCAGGTTTAAACCCTAGACCATGTAATAAGGTAGCCGCACGGCTTTCAGCCGTATAGCCATTAATTGCATCCAAACGCGCGTGCAACTCGCCTAAACGTGCTCCCTCGGCTTCAGCAATTTGTGCCTGTAAACTCACATACTCCGCATCCCCTTGTAGCGCATAGTCCAAAGCGGTTTGTGAACTTGAGGGGGTTTCCTGCTTAACATGAGCTAAGACCCAAGCTGGTGGCATGGAAAAGACGCCACTATCTTGCCCTAGCTCACCACGAATCAAGGCAAACAAACTCGATTTGCCCACACCATTCGCCCCGGTTAAACCGACTTTTTGCCCCGGATGAATACTAAAGGAAGCCCCTTCGAGTAAAGCTTTAGGGCCACGACGTAAAGAAAGATCAGAAAAAACAATCATGCTGCTTGGATGTGAGTTAACTCTATGAATGGCGGCGAGTATACCTGAAAACCAACTAGGCTTGTGTTAGCAAAAGCGCTAAAAGTTCCCGACTTAAATGGACTCTAAGGTTAAGTTATTTCACCCTCCCCTTGAGAAAGCCTAGCTTGTTGCGATGCAGCAAAATCGTTAATCTGCACTCATTGAAATAATAGATTCCCAAAAGAAGGTAACAAAATGAAAAATATATTCCAGTTCTTCAGTAACTTAATCCACCCAGAAACGGCTGCCAATGATAGTGATCATAGCAGCTCTGAAATCCGTCAAGCGATCCTTGAACTGCGTTCATTGAGTGATCGTGACTTAAACGACATGGGTTTATCACGTAGTGAAATTGAATACGCTGTTCGCCACGGCCGTAAAGGCATCGACGATGTACAGCGTCATGTTGCTTAAGTTTACTAGTTCATCTCCAACTCAACGGGTTTAAGTAACTCCTCCTCCTCTACTTAAACTCGTTTGAGTGGATCTTCCCTACTCTTGCCTAGCTCTTCTCCACTGATTCTCACTTTTCCTACAAGCTCTATTTGAATTCTTGGGCTCCATTTCTGATAATCGCCAGCCAACGGTTTGATTGCAATTTGCTTGGAGTAGCTTAGATGAAAACTTGGATGTGCCTTGTCTGCGGCTTTATGTACGATGAAGAAGCGGGCTTACCTGATGAAGGCATCGCCCCCGGCACACGCTGGGAAGATGTACCTAAAGATTGGGTATGCCCAGAGTGCGGGGTCACTAAAGCTGATTTTGATATGATCGAGATTTGAAACCCACCCAAGCATTAATGGGCTGTGATAGACTATCTGCCATTTTTTGAAGTTAGTAGATGAGATTGAGTTATGGCTGGCCATAGTAAGTGGGCAAATATTAAACACCAAAAAGCCGCAGTAGATAAAAAGCGTGGAAAAGTTTGGACGAAGTTGATTCGGGAAATCACGGTTGCTGCTCGCGAGGGCAAAACTTCTGACCCGAATGCTTATCCCCGTTTGCGCTTAGCGGTTGCCAAAGCACTCGGCGCAAATATGCCGAAAGATACCATTGAAAAAGCCTGTAAACGTGGTGCAGGTGAACTAGGGGCTGATAATTACACGGATGTCACTTATGAAGGTTATGGCCCAGGTGGGATTGCAGTTTTGGTTGAAACTTCAACCGATAACCTGAATCGCACGGTGGCTGAAGTTCGTCATGCTTTCAGTAAGAATGGTGGCAACTTAGGCACGAATGGCTCAGTCGCCTATATGTTTAAAAACCTTGGCGTGATGAGCTTTGCTGCCGGTGTAAACGAAGATGCCTTGATGGAAGCTGCTTTAGAAGCAGGCGCTAGCGATGTAGTCACCGAGGAAGATGGCACGATTGAAGTGATCACAAGTCCAGAAGATTTCGCAGCAGTGCAAACTGCTTTAGTCGAAGCGGGCTTTACGCCTGATAGCTCTGAAGTGACCATGCGCGCAGACAATCTGACTGAAATCACTGATTTAGAAGTCGCCGAAAAATTGCTGAAAATGATTGATCTCCTAGAAGATTTAGATGATGTTCAAGAGGTCTATTCTAATGCAGACATTTCAGAAGATGTCATGACAACTCTAGCGGCTGAATAAGCGAAAACCACGATGACTCGGCGAATCATCGGCATTGATCCTGGCTCTCGAATTACAGGAGTTGGGGTTATTGAGACCGATGGGCAAAAAGTTAGGCATATTTATAGTACCTGTATACGCTTAGGTGATCGTCCTTTGCCTGAGCGTTTGGGCATTATCTTCGGCGAAGTCTCGCAAATTATTCGTAATTGGCAGCCGGATGAAATGAGTGTCGAAGATGTTTTCGTTGCGACTAATGCGGGTGGGGCTTTGAAGCTAGGCCAAGCGCGTGGTGCAGCAATTTGTGCTGGTGTGACTTTGCTTTTGCCAGTATATGAATACAGTGCTAAGCAAGTGAAGCAAGCCACTGTGGGTAAAGGCGCTGCTGACAAAGCCCAAGTGCAGCATATGGTGAAGGTCTTACTCAATCTCCAAGGCCAATTACAAGCCGACACTGCTGATGCCCTGGCCGTCGCTTTGTGCCATGCTCATACCAGTCACCTGAATAACCGCATTGCTCAAGCCGTGCGCCTGATCCGCTAAGGATTCGCTTTAACAAAGGAACAGTTATGATCGGCTTATTGCGCGGCAAAGTTATTTATAAGCAGCCTCCCGAATTATTACTGGAAGTACATGGCGTCGGCTATGAACTCCAAGCTTCCATGAACACGTTCTACCAGCTGCCGATTGACCAGCAAACTGAAGTGACTATTTATACGCATTTTGTGGTGCGTGAAGATGCCCAAACCTTATTTGGTTTTAGCTCACAAGATGAGCGAGCACTTTTCCGGAATTTACTGAAAGTAACAGGGATAGGCCCCAAGATGGCCTTAGCGATCGTTTCGGGCATGACCTCTACTGAATTTGCGCAGCTTATTCATGCAGCTGATGCCAATGCTTTGAGTCGTATTCCAGGGGTAGGTAAAAAGACAGCTGAACGCTTGATTATCGAAATGCGCGATCGCTTACCTAAATCTGATGCGAGTCCAAACATTACTAGTAGCTATAAACCTTCTAATACACCTTTCACCATTGTCTCCCCTATTGAAGAAGCACTGAATGCCTTATTGGCTTTAGGTTATAAACCTGCTCAAGCCAGCAAAATGATCGCTCCCCTAGAGAATCAAAGCCTCAGTGTCGAAGAAATGATCCGCCAAGCTCTACGCTCCAGTCTCAGCTAATCACCTTTTTTAGCGCTTATATCTGACAATCAGTGACACAAAGCCGAGTAACTGAAGCTTTGTGTCAGCTATTACTGTCAACTCTGTCACTTCCTGACAATACCCGCATCATTAATTTTGTTTATTAAATAAGCTTAAGAATTATTAAATCTTTGCTGATCAATAAGTTAAAAGAATAACAAATAGATTGGCACAGGCGTTGCAATATAGAAATCACAAGGGACGAGAATAAAAATAAGAAAGGGTTAACGGAATAAAGATAACAAGCCCCAAGAGGTAGAAAGCAGGCATAAAACAACAACAAAAATAAGTTGCCTGTGATACCTCGACTCCTGATACCCCTGCGTAAGTGGGGATGTTTAGGAGAAGTTAGAAGTTCAACAGCAAGCCCTAAGAGGTAGCGAGTTAGGCTTAATACATAATAAAAATAAGTAGCCTGCCATGCCTCGACTCCTGATACCCCCTGTGTTAATAGCGCAGGGGGGATTTAAAGAGAGTGTCCTAAGAACTTCGATCAGAACTACAATAAGAACAATTATACAGGTGTGAACCTGCAACCTCTGCCCCCGCTAGCCGGGGGTTTTGTTTTTTCAGATAAACGGAATTAATCACTAGTTTAGACTCAGGAATAATTTCCTCACTTGACTTTCATGTCTTACTTGTTATTGTATATACATATATAGACAATAACAGTTAGCTGAGGACAAGACTGTGTTTGCAAACTGCGAAACCATTTGGATCAATGCGAATTTAGCAACTTGCGCTTCAGAGCAAACCCAAGCTTATGGTTTATTGCCTAAGCAAGCACTAGGCGTATCACAAGGTCGTATTCAATGCATTGCCCCTATGCAGGTTTTCGAGCACGAGCACACAACCTTACACTCAGCTCAAATCATTGACGCAAAAGGCGCACTCCTCACCCCCGGACTCATTGACTGCCACACTCACCTCATTTACGCAGGCAATCGTGCTCAAGAATTTGAGCAACGTTTATTAGGGGCAAGTTACGAGCAAATTGCCCAACAAGGTGGTGGTATTCTCTCGACCGTGCGTGCGACCCGTAATGCTAGCGTGGAGCAATTAGTCGAATTAGCCATTCCACGCTTGAAAGCTTTAATGAATGAAGGTGTGACCACGGTCGAAATCAAATCCGGTTATGGTTTGGACTTAAATACTGAGCTCAATATGTTGCGGGCTGCACGCGTATTAGCTCAACGTTTTCCGGTGCGAGTTTCTACCACGCTTTTAGGTGCGCATGCCTTGCCAGCAGAATATAAAAATCGTGCTGATGCTTATATTGATTGGGTTTGCAAAGAGTTGATTCCAGCCGCAGTGGCGGAAAACTTAGCGGATGCGGTGGATGTGTTTTGTGAGCATATCGCTTTTAGTCCTGCGCAAACTGAACGGGTGTTGCAAGCGGCACAGGCGCATGGTTTAGGGATTCATGTTCATGCAGAGCAGCTTAGTAATCAACAGGCTAGCGCTTTAGCCGCTTCCTACCAAGCATGGTCAGCGGATCATTTAGAGTGGTTGGATGAAAAAGGTGTGGCGGCAATGGCAGAATCAGGCACAGTGGCTACCCTATTGCCGAATGCCTTCTATTTCTTGCGCGAAACCAAACTTCCACCGATTGAATTATTGCGCCGTTATCAAGTGCCGATGGCGGTAGCAACCGACTTAAACCCGGGGACTGCACCCTTAGCCTCGATTCGCTTGGCGATGAATATGGCTTGTACTTTATTCCGTTTAACCCCCGAAGAAGCCTTAAACGGTGTTACGCGTCATGCCGCCAAAGCACTAGGTTTGCAAGCCCAAATCGGGCAATTACGCGAAGGTTTTGCGGCGGATTTTATTGTTTGGAACATCGAGCATCCAGCGGAATTAGCTTATCAGGTGGGTGTGAATCCGATTCAACAGCGCGTGGTCGCAGGAGCAGTGACTCATGTCTGAGTTTGATTTTAAGAATATTTGGACGGGGCGGATTGATCAGGGCGAAATCCCTGAATTATCCCTGCGCTTGCATCAATTGATTAAGCCTTTAAGTGAAGCGGATCAGGTGGGTTTAGCGCTAGTAGGTTTTTGTTCCGATGAGGGTGTGCGGCGTAATCAAGGACGAGTCGGAGCAGCTCAAGCACCTAATCAGACTCGTAAGTTTTTAGCCAG
This sequence comes from Thiothrix sp., assembly GCA_008015155.1. Lineage (GTDB taxonomy): Bacteria > Pseudomonadota > Gammaproteobacteria > Thiotrichales > Thiotrichaceae > Thiolinea. The sequence goes on along the minus strand of SSFA01000017.1, from coordinate 32,579 downwards.
CATTCCGTGGACGGCGCAACAAGCTGTTTATGATGCGGGCAATGTGGTTTGTGTGGATGGTGACTTAGAAACGGCACATCAAAACCTCGCTCAACAAGTTGCCCAGCTACTCGATCAAAAGCATTTTCCATTTGTTTTGGGTGGCGGGCATGAAGTGGCTTATGGCTCTTGGTTGGGTTTAGCGAATCATTTAGCCGCGCGCCCCACTAAGCCTAAGATTGGCATTATTAATTTCGATGCACATTTTGATTTACGCACCGCTGTGAATGGCTGCAATTCCGGCACACCGTTTTATCAAATCGCCCAAGCCAGTCACGAGCGTGGCTGGGAATTTAAGTATTGCTGTTTGGGTGTGAGTGAAATGGCGAATACCCAAGCTTTATTCCAACGCGCCAACGAGCTAAAGGTCAGTTATCGCCTTGATAAGCAGATGACTTTAAATGATTTACCTGCAATTCAAAGCCAACTGCAAACCTTTATTGACGCATGCGATCACCTCTATCTCACCATTGATTTAGATGTACTACCGGCCGGTGTAGCGCCTGGGGTGAGTGCTCCGGCAGCGCGTGGTGTGAGTTTAGAGGTGATTGAGACTTTAATTGCGCAAATCCGCGCTAGCCAAAAATTACGCTTGGCGGATTTGGCGGAATACAACCCCGTTTACGATCAAGATTCGCACACAGCGCGAGTGGCTGCGCGCTTGTTTTATAGCATCACAGGAGGAGTTAACCCATGAATAATAATCGTCACGACCCTAGCCGTCATATTGCGGCCCCCACTGGTACCACTTTGACTTGCAAAAGCTGGCTCACCGAAGCGCCGATGCGTATGTTGATGAATAATCTACATCCTGATGTAGCCGAACGCCCTGAAGATTTGGTGGTGTACGGTGGGATTGGACGTGCAGCACGTAATTGGGCCTGCTACGACAAGATTATTGAAGTGCTAAAGCGCCTCGAAGACGACCAAACCTTATTAATTCAATCGGGCAAACCGGTCGGTGTCTTCCAAACGCATGCGGATGCGCCGCGTGTTTTGTTAGCAAATTCCAACCTCGTGCCACATTGGGCGACTTGGGAAAAATTTAATGAACTGGATAAACAAGGCCTGATGATGTATGGGCAAATGACCGCTGGCTCATGGATTTACATCGGCTCGCAAGGCATTGTGCAAGGCACGTATGAAACCTTTGTCGCGATGGCTAAGCAACACTTCAACGGCCAAGCGCAAGGACGCTGGATTTTAACTGGTGGCTTAGGCGGTATGGGTGGTGCGCAACCTTTGGCTGCGACCATGGCGGGTTTCTCCTGCATTGCGGTGGAATGTGATGAAACACGCATTGATTTCCGCCTTCGCACCCGCTATGTGGACAAAAAAGCCTATAGCTTGGACGAAGCTTTGGACATGATTGCTACCGCCAAAGATCAAGGCAAAGCAATTTCGGTGGGGCTATTGGGTAATTGCGCCGATGTATTCCCTGAAATTGTAGCGCGTAATATTCTACCTGATGTGGTCACTGACCAAACTAGCGCCCACGACCCTTTAAATGGCTATTTGCCCCAAGGCTGGACTTTAGAGCAAGCCAAACGTATGCGTGAAACCAACCCACAAGCCGTCGTGGATGCGGCGAAAGAATCGATGGCGATTCAAGTACGCGCGATGTTAACCCTACAAGAACGCGGCGCTCCGACTACCGATTACGGCAATAATATTCGCCAAATGGCTTTGGAAAAGGGTGTGGAAAACGCCTTTGATTTCCCCGGCTTCGTGCCCGCGTATATTCGCCCCTTATTCTGCCAAGGCATTGGCCCCTTCCGTTGGGCAGCGCTGTCGGGTGATCCGGAAGATATTTATAAAACCGATCAAAAAGTCAAAGAGCTGATTCCCAATGATGCGCATTTGCATAATTGGTTGGATATGGCACGCGAGCGTATTGCCTTCCAAGGCTTACCTGCACGGATTTGCTGGGTGGGTTTAAAAGATCGGGCGCGTTTAGGCTTAGCCTTTAATGAAATGGTTAAATCCGGTGAATTAAAAGCGCCAATTGTAATTGGGCGTGATCATTTGGATTCGGGTTCAGTCGCTAGCCCCAATCGTGAAACCGAAAGTATGTTGGATGGCTCCGACGCCGTGTCCGATTGGCCGTTACTCAATGCACTATTGAATACCGCAGGCGGGGCAACTTGGGTATCTTTGCATCATGGTGGGGGCGTGGGCATGGGTTTTAGTCAGCATTCCGGCGTGGTGATTGTGGCCGATGGTACGGATGCAGCGGCTAAGCGTTTAGGGCGCGTCTTGCGTAACGATCCGGCTACAGGGGTGATGCGTCATGCCGATGCGGGTTATGAAATTGCGCAAGATTGCGCGCGCAGCAATGGCTTAGATCTGCCAATGTTGGGGGCTTAAGATGTTGGAATTAATGATAAAACCCGGGCAAATGACCCTCGCCGAATTGCGCCAAGTCGCTTTGCAACCCGTGCATGTAAGCCTTGATCCGGCTTGCCGTGCCGCGATTGATGCGAGTGCCGCAGCGGTGGCTAAAGTCATTACCGAAAATCGTGTGGTGTATGGGATTAATACCGGCTTTGGTTTGCTGGCGAATACGCGCATTGAGCCACGCGATTTAGAACTTTTGCAGCGCAGTATTGTGCTCTCCCATGCGGCGGGCACAGGTGCCTTGATGGAAGAAGCTACGGTGCGCCTGATGATGGTGTTAAAGATTAACTCCTTAGCACGCGGCTTTTCCGGTATTCGCTATGAAGTGATTGAGCGTTTAATGCATTTACTTAATCATCAAGTTTACCCTTGTGTGCCACAAAAAGGCTCGGTGGGTGCATCGGGTGATTTAGCGCCACTTGCCCATATGAGCACAGTGCTGTTGGGTGAAGGCGAAGTGATGATAGAAGGCAAGCGTATGCACGCGTCTGAAGGCTTAAAGCATGCAGGTTTAACACCGATTACCCTTGCCCCCAAAGAAGGCTTAGCGCTGTTAAACGGCACACAAGCCTCCACCGCGTTTGCTTTACAAGGCTTATTTGCCGCTGAAGATTTGTTTGCCGCAGCCACCGTAGCAGGGGCGTTTTCGGTCGAAGCGGCACTAGGCAGTCGTAAACCATTTGATGCGCGCGTGCATGCGGTGCGTGGGCATCAAACCCAAATGGATGCGGCCGCAGCCTATCGGCATTTATTGGGTACGGGTTCAGAATTGGGTAGCTCGCATCAAAATTGCGGCAAAGTGCAAGACCCTTACTCCTTGCGCTGCCAGCCTCAAGTCATGGGCGCGTGTTTGCAGCAAATTCGTCAAGCTGCTGCCGTGATTCTAACCGAAGCCAATGCGGTGTCCGATAATCCTTTAGTGTTCGCGGATGAGGATGAATTTATTTCTGGCGGCAATTTCCACGCCGAACCGATTGCCTTTGCAGCGGATAATTTAGCCTTAGCGATTGCCGAAATGGGTGCACTGTCCGAGCGACGGATGGCGCTCTTGATTGATTCCAATTTGAGTAAATTACCGCCGTTTTTGGTGAATAATGGCGGGGTGAATTCCGGCTTTATGATTGCCCAAGTGACCGCAGCAGCTTTGGCCTCAGAAAATAAAACCTTTGCGCATCCGGCTTCAGTAGACAGTATGCCGACTTCGGCAAATCAGGAAGATCATGTGTCGATGGCGACTTTTGCGGCACGACGTTTGCTGGAAATGGCGGATAATACCTGCGGGATTGTGGCGATTGAAATGTTGTCGGCAGCACAAGGTTTGGATTTCCGTGCACCTTTGAAGTCGACTGAACGCTTGGAAGCCGCTAAAGCAGAATTGCGTGAGCGTGTGGCGTTTTATGATAAAGACCGCTATTTCGCACCCGATATTGAACGCGCTAAGCAATGGGTCAGCAGCGGTGCATTAAAAGCCTATATGCCTTCTGAGTTACTGCCCAGTGCCTAAAGCTGCTAAGATGCCCACCCAGAATTATCCTCAGGAGTTTTGGGTGGATCATCGACCCCGTTATCAGCAAATTAAGCAGTTTATTGGCGACGCGATTCGCAAGCAAAGCTACAAGGCGGGCGATAAAATCCCCACCGAAGCCGAGTTAGTCGAGCAATTTGCAGTCAGTCGTATGACGGTGAATAAAGCCTTGCGCGATTTGGTGCAAGAAGGTTTATTGGTGCGTTATCCGGGCTTGGGAACTTTTGTTGCTCCCCCTAAAGCGGAGTCACCACTAGCCGAAGTGAGGAATATTGCTGAAGAAGTACGCGCGCGTGGTCATCAATACACCAGCCTGGTGCTAGAGCTGAATGAGCAAGCCGCCTCCGAAACCGTGGCCATGCAACTGGGTATTCCTTTGCATAGCCGCGTGTTTCATTCCTTGATTGTGCATTTGGAAAATCAACTGCCGATTCAATTGGAAGAACGCTATGTGTCCGTAAATGTTCTGCCCAACTATCTCCAGCAAGACTTCACCCAAAAAACCCCGAATCAATACCTGTCCGAACAATATGCATTAACCTCAATGGAGCATATTGTCGAAGCTGTTTTACCCAATAAACATGCTCAGCATTATTTGAAACTGGATGCGCATTTGCCCTGTTTGCAAGTGAGTCGCCGCACCTGGTCGGGCGAGCGTTTAATTAGTGTTGCCGTGCTCACGCATCCGGGGGATCGATATAAGTTACGGTCGGTGATGAGTTTGCCTGCTCAAGTTTCAGAAGCTTTAGCCGCACGCTAACACTCTCTTAACTTTTTAGGTCTATTTCTGCGCCAGAACTTCCGGCATAGTTGACTAATGACTAATAAAATCAGCTAGGACAATTGCTTATGCACCGCCGTGATTTTCTGCGCTCCTCCAGTTTAGTGGCTTTAAGCCTTAGCCCTATGCTTACCCAAGCGCTTGAAACCGCTGAGCTAAAAGCCTTACCACAGACTGCTAAAATGCCAGTGCTTTTTGTTGGGCACGGCAGCCCGATGAATGCGATTGAAAATAATGCTTTTCACCAAACTTGGCAGAAAATCGGCAAAGAACTACCTAAGCCTGTAGCTATTTTAGTTGTTTCGGCGCATTGGTTAAGCGATGGTAATACCGCCATTATGGCAACGGCTAAACCAGCAACGATTCATGATTTTGGTGGTTTCCCAGATGAGTTATTTGCCCAGCAATATCCTGCCAATGGCTCTCCACAGGCTGCCAAATTAGCGGCTGACTTACTCAAACAACCGTTAGCGGATGGCAGCCAAGTGAAAACGGCCTTTGATCTGCGCCAAGGCTATGATCATGGCACTTGGAGCGTGCTGTTGCCGATGTTCCCACAAGCGACTATTCCGGTTTTCCAGATCAGTATTGATTATTTCAAACCGGCTGCTTATCACTATGCTTTGGGTAAACAGCTCGCGGCTTTGCGTGAACGGGGGGTGTTAATTATCGGCAGCGGGAATATTGTGCACAACTTAGAAGCAGAGTCACTTCCAGCGGGCAAGCCTTATGAATGGAATCAAGCGGTTGATCAAAAGATCGCGCAACTAATTCAGAAGCATGATGACCAAGCGTTGATCCAATTTGCAGATAAAGATAAGTTGATTAAACTTGCGCATCCAACTGTGGATCATTTATGGCCGCTGTTTTATACCTTGGGAGCAAAAAGTGAGGATGACCAAGTACGCTTTTTCAATGCGGCTTATGCAGGTAGTGCAATTTCGATGCGCTCGGTGATTTTCTCTTAAGTTTTGGCCTTTTCTTCACGCTTAGCAGCTTCCCAAGCCACATCCATTTGCCTTAGGGTGGCTGCTTCTAAACTGAGTTGATCTTGCGCTAATAATTCCTCGACTCGCTCAAAGCGTTTCTCAAATTTACGGCTGGATATACGCAAGGCGTTCTCAGCATCCACCCCAAGCATACGCGCCATATTGCTGGCAGCGAGTAGAACATCCCCCATTTCCTCTTCAATACGCGTGAAAGATTCTTGTTGCGCGACGGCTTCAGCTACCTCATCCAACTCTTCATGCACTTTGGGTACGACTTGCTGCCAATTCTCCCAATCAAAACCAACTTGAGCTGCACGTTTTTGGACTTTTTGTGCCCGACGCAAAGCAGGCATGGCTTCTGGAATCCCCGCAAATAAACCTTTTTGCTCTTTCTCCACCCGTTCAGCAAGCTTAATCGTCTCCCAAGCTTGCTTTTGCTCAGCTTCAGAGGCATAGACTGTATTATCAAACACATGCGGATGCCGCCGAATCAGCTTTTCACCAATCCCACGCGCAATATCATCAAAATTAAATAAGCCCTGTTCTTTAGCAATTTGTGCCATGAATACTATTTGTAGCAATAAATCGCCTAATTCATCACAGACCGCAGCCGTGTCATTGCGATCCACTGCATCTGCAACTTCATACGTTTCTTCTAAGGTATAAGGCAGCAAACTCTGCCACGTCTGCTTACGATCCCAAGGGCAGCCACGTTCGGGATCACGCAGTTGTGCCATGATACTTAACAGTTGTTGGATAGCGGAAGAATCAGGTGCTGCAGTACTCATGCCGAAGTCCTAGAGAATAGAAACGGCAGCCACTATAGTCGGAATCTTAAATGACGCCTAGCACCCACAAAAAAGACGAGTTAGCGCCCTAAGTACTAACTCGCAAAGTTTAGGAGTTTTTAGTGAACGAAATTTTTATTATTTCACGATCTTGACATACTGCGTGCCGAGGAATTTGCCTTGCCCATTAAAGCGAAATTCCACTTGCGCAGAGGCTGGTGTAGCACACGCATTGCAGCCATCTTTTAATGAATAATTAAACACATAGTTTGTCCCCGCTTTAGTTTTATTTGTTTTTACAAACTCTGCATTCGTCCCCCAAAACTCCAAGTTTTTATATTTTTTCTTCAGCTGTTTAAAACTTGCATCTTTTTCTAGTCCGGGCAATTTAGTGATTTCAGTACTAACCATACCAGGCTGACCATTTAACATGACATAAGCTGAATTAGTGTTGGCACGAAAAGGATAAATGACTGTGCCTAAGTCGACCTTGCCCTGCTCCTGAAATTTAGCTAGATAGCCTTCGTTTTTTAAAGCGGCTGTTAACTTTACTGCTGAGCTACTTGCTCCCAATTGCTTCATCTTTTTCGCTATACAGTCTGCAGCTGGAGTAGTACAGGTCATGAGTGCGGTAAACGCTTTCTGATCTTTTACTTTCCAAACCGAATCGGCTGAATAAACTTGGGTGGAAGCAGTTGCTGTACTTGCTAAACCCGCTACTAACAGCGTACTGATGATAAACTTACCTAACATGCGCGGCTCCTAAATGATTGTGCTAAAAACTAATGAGTGCATTATGGGAAAATGCAATTTTTTTGAGCATACCGCGAATATGGGAGCAGACTAAGGGGAGTTCAAAGGAGCCTACCTTAAATGAGGGAGTGCTTTATAATTTAGCAATTTTTAGCCACTCCCTGTTTAAATCCTAGGGTTTAGAGCTGCTTGTAAACCTGATCAACAGCGCGTTTTACCATGTTAACCACTAAGTCCACCTCATCGCGGGTAATGATTAAAGGTGGGGCTAATCCTAAAATATCCCCATGCGGCATAGCCCGCGCTATCAAGCCTTCCTGCAAACAAGCTGCAGAGACTTTCGCACCAATGCCTTGCATAGCCGCAAAGCGCTGCTTGGACTTCTTGTCAGCGACAAACTCCAAAGCAGCTAATAAACCTACACCCCGCACTTCGCCCACTAAAGGATGCTCAGCAAACGCTTCCTGTAATCGTGCTTGTAGATAAGCACCTACTTCTCGCGCATTACTGGTTAAATCTTCCCGCTCAACAATATCTAAATTTGCATGCGCCGCTGCGACACACACCGGATGTGCTGAATAAGTCCAGCCATGCCCCAAAGCACCGAGTTGATCCGTGCCCTGTTCTAATACTTTCCAGACTTTCTCACCCACTATCACACCTGAGAGTGGCAAATAAGCCGAAGTCAGTCCTTTGGCAATCGTGATTAAATCCGGCTGGATTTGGTAGGTATGCGAACCAAAATACTGCCCCGTGCGCCCAAAAGCAGTCACTACTTCATCTGCAATCAGCAACACATCATATTTTTGCAAAATAGGCTGAATCGCGGCCCAATAACCCTCTGGAGGTGGAATAATCCCACCAGTACCCATCACAGGCTCAGCGATAAATGCAGCAATGGTGTCGGCACCTTCAGCGAGAATTAAACGCTCCAGCTCAGCTGCACAGCGTTCTGAAAAGTCTTGTTCCGTTTCGCCAGCCTGTGCATTCCAGTAATAATGCGGACAAATCGTATGTAGGACACGATCTAGCGGTAAATCAAAAGCATTATGAAACACTGGCAATCCTGTCAAACTCCCAGTCATTAAACCCGAGCCGTGATAGCCACGTTGGCGGGAAATGATTTTTTTCTTTTCAGTGCGACCGAGAATATTGTTGTAATACCACACTAGTTTAATATTGGTTTCATTCGCATCTGAACCCGACAAGCCATAATAGACCCGCTGCATCCCCATACCCGCTTGCCGCACAATCCGCTCTGATAAGCGAATAAGTGGTTCATGAGAATGCCCCACATAAGCATGATAATAAGCGAGTTGTTGTGCCTGCTGAGCAATCGCTTCAGCAACTTCTTGCCGACCATATCCAATATTCACGCAATACAAACCTGCGAATCCATCGAGGCTCTGCTTACCGCTACTGTCTTCAATATAAATGCCTTGCCCACCAACCATAATGCGGTTCGCTGCTTCGCCCCGTGCGAATTGGGCTAAATGGGTGGAAGGATGCATGGTGTAAGCACGATCTAAAGCAGACAGTTCTGCTTGCAACTGCTGGTCCATAATTAAACTCCTGTGGTTTGCATCATTGCGAGCCGTTGGCTGGCCATCGCTAAATGACACCGATAAAGATGCCCAAATGAGGGATAATGATTGTTAGCTAGTAGGCGCACCGCCTCACTGATTTCGGCGTGTAAAAGCTTAGCTTCATGAGCGACCTGTTCTTCAGCCAATAAATAAGGCCACATGCGCGCGGTGCGATAAAACAGCTGCTCTTGTACCTCGCGCAAAGCCTGATTCCCTACTAGCTCCATAAAACTTAAAAACACCTCAACATTAAGCTCTGCAAAGCGTCGCTTCGGCTTAGGATCATCTGCGATTTCTAAGCAAGCGTTTTGTAAAACTTGTAAGCGTTTGAGTAAGTCTTGTGTGGCAGCTTTTGGCGCTAACACATCCATTAAGCGCACTAACTCCATACGTAATTCAAACACTTCTAGTAATTCAGGCATGCTTACTTCAGTGACAAAATTTCCAGCTCCACGACGAATCTCCAGCAAACCCTCGACTTCCAAGCGATTTAACACACGGCGGATCGGTGTACGGCTCACTTTAAACTCTTCAGCTAATTGCTCCTCGGATAAGCGTGTGCCTGGCTCATAATCGAGCAAGACAATCCTTGAGCGTAGCGCTTGATAAATCCACTGGAAGCGTTGCTCTGCCTCGGAAATAGTGCTCATTATTTCAGTCATAAACTTTAACTAATCTTAAGTTGTATACAAATATATTAATAACACGTAAAAATCCACTTGAAAACTCTAATTTTATTTACTAAAAATAATATATGTGTACAACAGAGATAGTACTTACTATGAAAGACAGCCGTCGTCGCTTTGAGCCTGCTGAATATGCAGCTCGCCAAGCTAAAACTCGTTTAGCTATGGAAAAACAGGGTTTAGATTTATTGATCGTGTCTGATCCTTCGAACATGTGCTGGTTGACAGGCTTCGATGGCTGGTCGTTTTATGTGCACCAATGTGTAGTGATGGGTAGTCAGGGGGAACTCTTTTGGTTTGGACGCGGGATTGATGCTCCGACTGCTTATCTGACTACTGATTTAGCGCAGAGCGAAGTCATCACTTATCCTGATCATTATGTGCAGTCCCCGGAAATTCATCCGATGGACTATTTGGCGGGTATTGTCAAACAGCGGCGAGTGCATACCGGCAAGATTGGAGTCGAGAAAGATAATTACTATTTTTCAGCCCGTGCGATGGAGTCTTTAACACATTGTCTACCTGATGCTCAATTTGTGGATGCCACGGGCTTAGTGAACTGGCAACGTGCCATTAAATCTCCACAGGAGATTATTTATATGCAGCGTGCGGGCAAGGTGATTGAGCAGGTTTACCAACGCATTATGCAAGTGGCTGAGCCGGGCATGCGGAAAAATGAGCTGGCTGCAGAAATTCTCCATGCTGGCACCTGGGGAACTACTGATTATTATGGAGACTACACCGCTATTGTGCCGCTAATGGGTATGGGCGAAGAAGCCGCCGCTTGCCATTTAACTTGGGACGGCACGCGCCTAGAACAAAATAATGGCATGTTTTTAGAATTAGCAGGTGCACATAATCGTTATCATTGCCCAGTTTCACGTACGCTGTATTTTGGCGAGCCAAGCACTAAATACCGTGATATTGAAAAAGTGATCGCTGAAAGTATTGAAATACTGCTGCCTTTATTTAAGCCGGGTAATACTTGCGGAGAGCTGGCTCAAACTTTTTTCACTCACTTACATAATCATGGCTATGAAAAAAATAATCGCTGTGGCTATTCGATTGGTATGAGTTATCCACCCGATTGGGGTGAGCGCACCATGAGTTTACGTGCTAATGACCCAACGATTTTACAGGCGGGGATGTGTTTCCATTTTATGCCTGGCATGTGGTTTGATGATTGGGGCTTTGAAATGACTGAAAGTATTACCGTCACTGAGCAAGGTGGTTTATGTTTGGCGAATGTTCCTCGGCAATTATTGGTGAAATAAATGAATCCTATTGATCATCCGATTAAAAGCAGTATTGATTTTGCCAAAGACGGGATTCAGCATGGTTTTTTGCGTTTGCCTTATTCACGCGATGATTCTGCTTGGGGAGCCATATTAATTCCAATTGTACAATTTAAGCAGGGTATTGGGCCTACAGCACTCCTCACTGGCGCTAATCATGGAGATGAATATGAAGGGCCAATTGCTTTGTTCAACTTTGCGCAACGTACTGATATCGCTAGCTTTCAAGGGCGAGTTATTATTATTCCAGCGATGAATTATCCAGCTTTTCAAGCAGGTACACGGGTATCACCGCTGGATCATTTGAATATGAATCGGATTTTCCCCGGTAAAGTCGATGGTTCTGTTACACAAATCTTAGCCGATTATTTCAGCCGCATTTTATTACCACTAGCTGATTATGTATTAGATATTCACTCAGGCGGAAAAACACTCGATTTTCTACCTTTTGCGACTTGCCATGAATTAGCCGATAAACAACAACAAGCTCACTGCGAAGCGGCTATGCAGGCTTTTGGAGCACCTTATTATTTAAAGCTGGTGGAAGATACTCGAGGTATGTATGACCATCAAGCCGAATCGATGGGTAAGGTTTTTGTTTCTACAGAATTAGGGGGTGGCGGCACGACTACTCCTCGCTCTATTTTAATCGCCAAACAAGGTATAGAAAACTTTTTAATACATGCTGGGATTCTAAAGCCGCCTGCAACGATGCAGCAACATTCTAGCCAACAGCTCGTGATGGATTCATCGAGCTATATCTTTGCTGAGCATCAAGGTTTATTGGAGCCTTGTGTAGCATTAGGTGACAGAGTGGAGACTAAACAATTATTGGCGCGCATTCATTGCATAGAGCGTACTGATCAAGCTCCCTATGCTTATTATGCACCACGCAGTGGTATTATTATGGCTCGGCACCTGCCATCTTTAATCAAAATGGGTGATTGCTTACAGGTCATTGCTGGCTTAGAACCATAATTTTAGAAAATTGCAAGTATTTTTTGAAAGTTTTCCACACCCTATAACGAAGAAATTATCCACTTGTCAAGATCTTTAGCATAAGCGTTTCGTTGACTATTATCGAACAATAATATTCTTAAATATATGATTTTAAAGTAAAAATTATGTTGGTTAATTTTTAATCAATTCGTTAACACCTATGATTTACCAGCTATGCAGAAGAATATCCGCAAGATATCCACAGACTTATCCACAAGTTCTGTGCATAACCTGTAATTTCCTTTATGCAGCAAGGGTTTGTCATCGTTTTGACACAATCCTATGCACCAAAAAATATAATTCCGCTGTGATTTAGGCAATCCTGTAAAATAAGTCGATGGAAGCAAAACTACTGATCGCTGTCCCACGGCCGTTGCGGACTTTACTCACTTATACTTATTCAACTGATACCCCTAAGGCAGTGGTAGGTTGCCGTGTAGCGGTGTCCTTAGGGCATAGCAGCAGTATTGGAGTCGTGCTAGGTTTGGCTGATGAACAGGCTGCTAGCCCCTATAAGCTTAAGGCGCTTAAAAATTTGCTAGATCGAGAGCCTTTACTAGATGCACAGGTTCTCGAACTCATCCAATGGGCAGCACGCTATTATCAGCACGCGATAGGTGAAGTCGTATTTACTGCACTGCCAAATGCCCTACGCGATGGTAAACCGCTACCACAAACTATCACTTGGCAAGCACTGAATAAGCCTGAAGCTAGCAAGCAACTTAAACGCGCTAAACGTCAGGCTGATTTGTATCAATGGCTTAGCCAACAGTCTGCACCTTGTACAGCTAGCGAGATTCATGCCTATTTAGGCGATGGCTGGCGACAAGTCTTAGCCGCTTTGATTGAGAAGGGCTTAGCTCGAGAGCAACTCAGCCAACCACAAGCGCGCCTACCCTCTTTGGGCAAACTAACGCCTAAGCTTGAACTCAGTGAGCAGCAAAATGCTTGTCTTGAACAAGCTAGAGTTTGGATACAAGAGCCTAGCCCTTCACCTATTTTACTGCATGGGGTAACCGGCAGTGGTAAAACTGAAATTTATTTACGTCTGATTGAGGACGCTTTAGCGCAGCAGAAGCAAACCTTGATTCTTGTCCCTGAAATTGGCCTGACTCCGCAGCTAGTACAGCGCTTTACTGATCATTTTCCCGAGCAACAGATTAGTTCTTTGCATTCAGGCTTAAATGATACTGAGCGTTTACAAGCTTGGATGGAAGCACGTTCAGGGCAAGCCGATATTGTCATTGGTACGCGTTCCGCAGTCTTTACTGCTTTTGCTAATTTAGGGCTAATTATTATTGACGAAGAGCATGATACCTCCCTCAAGCAGCAGGAAGGCTTTCGTTATCATGCTCGCGATTTAGCCATCAAGCGTGCGCAAATGTTGAATATTCCGATTCTACTCGGAACCGCTACACCCGCTTTAGAAACCTTGCATAATGCTGATCAAGGGCGTTATCACTATTTCCGTCTTGAACAACGCCCTGGCAAGGCACGTCAACCCAGTCTAGAAGTGCAAGATATTCGTGGACACCATCTGCATTCAGGCTTAAGTAAACTGACTATTCAGGCTATAGAACGCACTTTAGAACGCAATGAACAAGCCATGTTGTTTATTAATCGTCGTGGTTTTGCGCCGATGTTACTCTGCCCTGCTTGTGGTTGGTTAGCCCATTGCCCGGCTTGCAGTGCGAATATGACTTACCATGCTCGCAAGAGCAGACTCATTTGTCACCATTGCGGTGCTGATGAGCGTGCAGAATCCCATTGCCCTGCCTGCAATAATCCGCAATTAATTACTCAAGGGCATGGCACTGAACGGATCGAACTGGTTTTACAGCAATATTTCCCTGAAACGACGCTTGTTCGTATTGACCGAGATACCACTAGTCGGAAAGGTTCCCTCGAACGGCATTTAGAAACTGTACGCAGCACCGAACGTTTGCTACTTGTGGGAACACAAATGTTGGCTAAGGGGCATGATTTTCCTAATTTAACGCTCGTCGTTATTTTAGATGTGGACGCTGCTTTATTAAGTTCGGAATACCACTCTTTAGAGCGGTTTGGCCAGTTGCTTACTCAAGTGGCAGGGCGCTCGGGGCGTAGCGATAAACCGGGACATGTGATTTTGCAAACCACGCAACCTCAGCATCCGATGTTGCTCACGCTACTCCAAAGCGGCTACCTTGCCTTTGCACGGCAACTGATTGAAGAACGTAAGCGTTGGCAGTTTCCACCCTTTAGCTATCAAGCCTTAATTCGTGCAGAAGCGGCTGAGATGGAACAAGCCTTACAGTATCTTGAGCAATTACGTGCTTTGATTCCTCCACAACCAGGTGTAGTTTTGATGGGCCCTGTGCCTGCCCCTTTGGAAAAACGCGCAGCACGTTACCGCGCACAGCTCCTAATTCAAGCGGAAAATCGCAATTTGCGGCATTTGTGTTTAAATTATTTAACGAGCCAAGAAAAAAATAGCTCAAACCAAAAAAGCATTCGCTGGTCTATAGACATAGATCCTGTAGAATTATCATAATGCTGGGTGGTCTTGTTGCCACAACACGTTAAGTAAACCTCAGGATTGCGTCAGCTCACTGCGCCACTAATGGATTAAGTATGATCATGACTAAAGATTTCAAAATAACAGAGACCACTGCTTCTTCACAATATGGGATTAGCTGGGTTTTAGGTGGAATCGCAGTCGGCTTATTAGCAGGTGCGGTTGTTTATGCTTTAATGAGCCCCAAACCACCTGCCTTGTCAGCTGCAACACCTACCACTAACGCTTCTACGACTACCTTGCCTAGTTCAAGCTCTACGAGTTCTTCAACGAGTGGGTTAAGTAGCTTAGAGGATAAGCCAACCACGACCGATAATCGCCCAGGCTTTAGCTATCACGCGGTATTACCCCAACTGGAAATGTCTGTGCCTATTAGCATTCATGAAGACAATCCGGATGGAACGCCAGCAAAAACAGTAGCTGAAGAGAAAAAGCCTGCCACCAAGGAAAAACTTGCTGAGATTGAAGCGGCTAAACCTGAGCCAGTAGCAGCAGTTGAAAAACCACCGGCTGCTAGTGGTGGTAAAGTTATGTATCAACTGGGCGCTTATAAATCTGAAGCACAGGCCAATCAAATTCAGCGTTTAGCGAGCCAAAAAGGCTTAAATACGCGTGTGGAAGCCACCGATATTAAAGGTGAGCGTTGGTATCGGGTACGCTTAGGTCCTACTACTGATCCTAATACTGCTAATCGTTGGAAACAGATGCTTTCAGGTATGGGAATTAGCGCAATGGAAATTCGTCTGTAATAATAAACTTGATAAGTTTAGTAGAATAACTATTCGCAGCAGTTAAAGGAGTAGATATGGCATATTTAGATACGGGAACAGGCTTAGTCGTCGCTCAGGCTTCGGAAGCTGAACGCGCAGGCTTTATTCGCCGCACCTATTTGCATTTAGGTGGGGCTATTTTAGCTTTCACCATTTTGGAAGCTTTCTTGATTCGCTCAGGCGTCGCTGAATCTTTCGTTGGCATGCTTAGCGGTAGCAAGTGGTCATGGCTAGTTGTCATGGTCTTATTTATGGGTGTTTCCTATATCGCTGATCGCTGGGCACATTCTGCGATTTCGCGGGGCATGCAGTATGCAGGCTTAGGCTTATTTGTAGTCGCTGAAGCGATTGTTTTCATGCCGCTCATTTATATGGCCTTAAAGTTTACAGCTTCTACTGGTTCTAATGTCCTGTTGAGCGCTGGCTTGATGACCTTAATGCTGGCAGGTGGGATTACCTTCACCGCCTTTAGCACTAAGAAGAACTTCTCGTTCTTAGCTCCGTTCATCACAGTCGGTGGCTTTGTAGCTTTAGGCTTGATCTTAGCCAGCATTATTTTCGGCTTTAGCTTAGGCTTAGTATTCTTTGGTGCGATGGTGATTTTTGCAGGGGCAGTGATGCTCTATCAAACTTCCCAAATCATCCACGAATACAATAGTGAGCAATACGTAGCAGCATCTTTAGGCTTGTTTTCAAGTGTAGCCTTAATTTTCTGGTATATCGTCCAGTTCTTAATGAGTTTGGGCAGCAGCGAATAAGCTTTGCTGTCTTTTAAGTAAGAAGGCGCTACCAAGTAGCGCCTTTTTCATTTCTACCTTTCAATTACTAAGCATTCTATTATGGGCACTTACGTTATTGGTGATATTCAAGGTTGCTATGAGCCTTTGCGGCGCTTGCTAGACAAAATTGACTTTGATCCTCAGCAAGATCAGCTGTGGTTCGCTGGTGATCTAGTTAATCGTGGTAAACACTCCTTAGAAACCTTGCGGTTTGTGCGCGCGCTTTCTTTAGAAAATGCAGCTTTGAGCGTGTTAGGTAATCATGATATCAGCTTGATTGCGGCCGCTTATGGCCTGCTTGAACCGCATAAAAGTTTACGTAAATTAATGGATGCGCCCGATTTATTCGAGCTGATTGACTGGCTATGTCGACGTCCTTTCATGTATACCGATGACACTAAGCAAGCCATTTTAGTCCATGCAGGCGTTTCACCGGAGTGGGATTTAGCAACTGCGCAAACGCAAGCACGCCGTTTAGAACAAGCTTTACAACAAAAAAACCCTAAAGCTTGGTTAGAAATGGCTTATGGAAATAAACCCTCAGCTTGGCGTGCTTGTCAAACTCAAGAAGACCAAGATCGCTACAGCCTCAATGCCTTTACGCGCATGCGTTTTTGTTTTCCCGATGCTAGCTTAGAGTTTCAACAAAAATTGAACCCAAGCGAAGTTAGTCAGTCTCAACCAGAACTAATACCTTGGTTTCGACATCCTAAGCGTTTGCCTATTCCTTACACAATTCTCTTTGGGCACTGGTCAACTTTGGGGTATTATCAGGAGCATAATGTAATAGCGCTAGATACAGGCTGCGTGTGGGGCGGTACTTTAACAGCGCTAAATATTGATACTAAAAATAGCATAGGGCAGGCTTGTCACGAGTA
This sequence comes from Thiothrix sp., assembly GCA_008015155.1. Classification (GTDB taxonomy): domain Bacteria; phylum Pseudomonadota; class Gammaproteobacteria; order Thiotrichales; family Thiotrichaceae; genus Thiolinea. The sequence goes on along the minus strand of SSFA01000017.1, from coordinate 15,757 downwards.
TGAGCGACGAGAAAAAGGATAATGCGCCCCAACCTTCCAATTATGTGGGCACAATTAAAGTTAATATCTTAGGTAAAGATTATTATGTCCAAACTAGCACTCCACCGATGAGTGCTAGCCTTGAAGAGCTAGAACGCGCCCTCAAGCATAATCGAGACATCATTAGCCACTCCCAAGACCAAATGAAAGCAGCCGTAATTGATCAGATGTTTATGTTTAAACCGCCGATGTTGATCAATTTCGATAGTCCTACGCAAAATGCCATCATGGCGCATATCAATATCAATATTCTGATTCCGTTGATTAACCTACGCGGTGGGAATGCTGTTTTTGAGAAAGCTGAAACTTTCCACGTCAAATCACGGGTAGAAATTATGCGTAATGCAGCCGAACGGGTGGCTTATATGGAACAACAAGCTAAAACCAGCCCAGTCAAATCTGCTGTTGTGATTGTCGTGGTGCTGGCTTTAGTCATGTCAGTGCTGTTAGTGAATCAAGTGTAGGCTAAAATCTCGACTACTGAGGCTTCTAGTGCTGGCAAATCTGGAATCAAACAAACTAATTGCGAAATCCGCACTTGTCTTGCTACATAAGGGCAACGCTGGGTGTTGCCACTATAGTCATCGCGTAAAGTATCTTCACTGATTTCAACGGTCTGTAAGCCACCTTGTACCTGTAAGGCAATAAAAGGTAAATCGTCACAATCTGATACTGTATGTAGAATCAAGCAGTTACTGGCAGTTTCAATATTCCCTTCACCTAGCATACACAGTGACTCTAGTGAAACGACAGGTACGGGGCGATTCAGCCAGCTCAACCAACCTAGAATACCCGGTAAATTAGAGGTTTCCAAATGATCAACCGTCACCATTTCGGCGATCAAATTAAAGGGCACGATTAAGCTACCATGTTGCAAACGCAAGACCGCACATTTAATCATTGGTTTTTTGGTATTCATGCAGCCATCTCCTCAGCCCAATCTGGATTTAATGCTAAATAACGGCGGATCAATGCCATTAATTCTTGGTTTTGATAGGGTTTACCTAAGAAACTATTCGCGCCCAATTGCTCAGCTCGCTGCTGATGCTTCTCAGCGGTACGCGAACTGATCATAATAATAGGCACATGATTCCAGTCCGGGTTTTGCCGCACTGTTTCGAGCACCTCAAAACCATCCATTCTCGGCATTTCGATATCCATCAGGATGAGATCAGGGTCAAACTTCTCAATAATTTCCAAAGCTTCAAGACCATCTTTAGCAGTACCCACTAACATATTTTCACTGATTAATAGTTTCTCAGTTACTTTACGTACCGTGATGGAGTCATCGACTACTAAGATATGGGGTCGCTCATGGCGCTCTGGTGCTGGAATGACGAAGGCTTTCTCACTTGGCTCAATCGAGGGAGTGGTTCCACTGACCCGTAAAGCCAAATCTGCCATATCCGGCAAGAGCACCACTTCACCGTCACTAGTAATAGTTGCTGAGGAGTAAAAGCGGCTTTCTTTGAATAAATTACCCAAAGATTGCAAGACTACTTCACGACGACCAAAGATTTTATCCACAATCCAAGCAATACAATGCCCACCACTGGTACGCACAAAGACCACTGGATAAACATGATCATCCTGCAAGGCTAATTGAGTACCTGGCTCCAACAGAGCACCTAAATAACGCACTGCATAATTATTGCCGCTAAACGTAATGAACTTCTCAGCGACATCTAAATGCTCACGCACTTTATTCAAATCAAGGCGCGATAAGCCTTGTACATAGCCTAAAGGCAAGGCATAGGTCTGACTTTGTGTGCCCACAAATAAAACTGGATTAGCCGCCATCGCAAAGGGTAAACGCATGGTAAATAAAGTACCTTGTCCTTCCACCGATGCTAATTGTAGATGTCCGCCTAAGGCTTTGACTTCTGAACTAACGACATCCATTCCTACCCCACGCCCAGAAATTTGGCTCAATGAGCTAGCAGTTGAAAAGCCTGGGCGTAAAATCAAACGCATGGTATCTTGATCAGATAAATTATCTTGTGGCTTTACTAAACCTAACTCTTCGGCTTTAGCCCGTAAGCGTTTCCGGTTGAGGCCACGCCCATCATCCTGTACTTGGAAAATAATTTCCGTGTCTTCGCGGAAGACTTTTAAGGTGATTTGCCCTTGGGCTAGTTTGCCGACAATAGTACGTTCTTGAGGTGGCTCAATTCCATGAGAAACAGCATTGCGCAGCAAATGCTCAATGGGTGCAGTCATACGTTGTAATAAATGCCGGTCAAGCTTAAAGGCTTCCCCATCAATCTCCAGATTTACCTCGCGTCCTAATTCTGTCGAGGTTTGGCGTACAATCCGCTTTAAGCGCGGCACAATCACCATCGCTTCAACTAAACGCGTCTCTAATAAATCTTGATGCAAATAGCGACTCGAACTGAGCGCATCTTTTAGTACCAAACTACTATTACGTAGTTGCACCCCTAAATCAGCTTCTATATTCACCAAGTCATTCAAGCTTTCGGCCAAAGCTCGCGATAGACGCTGTAATTCTGAATACTGATCCATTTCTAGCGGGTCAAAATCAGCCCCTTTATGTTGTGCAGCCGCTGACTGACGATATCCCGCATGAATTTGTGCTTCTGTTTCAAGTTCTAAAGAACGCAGAAGCTGCTTTAAGCGTGAAGCGGTTCGACTAAACTCACTGACGTCATCGGTCATAATTTGCAAACGCTCGCTTAGAGCGTTTTGCTGCATATTCAAACTACCTGCACGATCAATCATCTTATCCAAAAAGACAGCAGGCAAACGGATCTGCTCTTGAGCCAAGGCTGAATTAGCATCCTCATTGACTTGAGTCGCTGTTTGTTTTGCCTCAGGCTTCCGTTCTACCAACACCGATAAATCAGGAAGCATCTGGGCTTTTTCAGCTAACAAGCGCTCTAAGAGACTGTCATAAGTTTTAACAGGCGCGCTGATTTTAGGTGCATTCAAATAAGCTTCAGGGCTTTGCGTTTCATCAATTTTAGTGACTGGCTCAGCACGAATTTCTGGCTCAGTTATAACTTGAGGTTCAACAGGGTTCGGAGCAGACACTAACTTTACAGGCTCAGGTTGTCGACTAGATGCTAGTTGCTCGTTCTGCTTAGTTGGCATCGTATCCAAAGCCATATACTGCTCAGCTAAGCTATTAATTTGATCAATTAAGCTTTGTAAAATACGTAGCTTGGCAGTGACTTCTTCCGAACTTGCATGCCGCCCTAATCTTTCTAAGAGCGTTTCAGACTGATGCGCTAAATCGCCCAGATCCATTAGATGAGCCATACGCGCTCCACCCTTCAGGGTGTGCAGCTCACGTTCTAAAGAACGTCTAGTCTCCCAATCAGCAGGCTGGCTATTGAGCGCTTGCATGCACTGATCAATATTTTGTAATTGATCAGGCAGCTCTTCACGGAACATCGCCCATACCAACTGATTTTCACTTTGCTCATCAAACTCTTTAACAACTAAAGGCTCTGTCTGTGGTAAGTCATTTATAGTGGTATCAGGCTGCGAGGCTAGCCATGCTAAATTATCAACAGGCTCAACCGGAACCACTGGATCTGTGGTAGCTGTAACTATTGATGAATCCGATCCAAAATCTGCTACCAGACCAAACTCAGTAGGCTTGAGTTCTGCAGTTTCATTTTCAGAACTTATTAAGAAGCTTGTTTCTGAACCATCATCCAATGTTGGGCTGAGAAAATTATCATCGTATTCAAGATTGGCTGGTAAGGTTTCATCAACTACTTCAGCTGCCGTGATAATGAAATCAGAGTTCGGAATTTCAGCCGCTGCTTGTGCTTGTTGACTCACTGGATCTTTAGACTCCAGCTGAATAATGGAGTCAAACAGGAGGAGGTCTGGCTCCGCACTAAGTTCAATATTCGGATCGCGAATAAAGTCTTCTACCTTTTTAATTTCTGCCTTTGCATCCTCATCGGTTTGCACGGCAGTTAAGAAGAAGTCCAAGCGCTTAGTCAGATAGTGCGTGGATTGGTTAAGCAGATCGCATAAGCGATCATTGATAGGCAAGGTTTTTTCTATCACTTGATTGAGCATGCGCTCATAGGCCCAAGCATAATCACCTAATGCCAAAGCGCCCGCCATGCGTCCACTGCCTTTACAGGTGTGATAGCCCCTGCGTATTTCTTTTAAGGACTCAGAAAAAGTCCGTTGCTCAATCCAAGCAGGTATCCATTCTTGAAAATTCGCTTGGATTTCAGTGATTTCTTCAACGAAGATTTCGTAGATATCATCGCCAACTTTCTCGCGTAAAGTTGACGAATCATAAGAACTTGAACTGGTATTGCTAGTTTTGCTTGGCTCTATGGCAACCGGTTTGGAGCTAGGTGCTGGTGCCGCTAAGCTTCGGTCAGTAGGCGCTGATTGCGTAACTTTTGGTACAGAGTCGCCGGTGTCTGCTGTTTGGCTTTTTTTTTATGCTCAAGTTCTGCCTGCGCGTGCGCCAGATCTGCTTCATGAACCAAATCAATTTTGGTGTAATTATCTAACTCATACAGTTTTTCAAAGCCGACCGGCAATAGGGGCAAATGATCCTCATGATTGCTGATACAAGACAAGGCTGCTTCAAGCAAGGTCATGATATCTGCCACACAATGAATTTCTTCTAAAGCAGGTTTCCGTTTAGTGGCTTGCAGATCTTTAGCCAGATAAGCTTTCAAACCTTGAGCTAACGGCTGAATTTCTTGCAGACTCAGAATCTCTAAAGTCCCTGAGATACTACGCAATACTTTAGAGATTTCTTCCAAATGCGCAAAATTCCCCTCTTCCTGATGGAAAGCTGCTAATTCAGCTTGGGCTTTCGCTAAAGAAGTTAAGGACGTACGGACGACTTCACGAGCTGCTCCCAGTTCACTGCCACTTTGCCCCTCACCAAAGAAAATTTCTTCAGTGCGGTCATAGCCCGTTTCAGCATATTCGCGTAATACACTTTCCAATTTAATGTAGTGCTCACTCATACGCTCTAGCAAATCTGAGCTGATTTGAGTATCAGCTGCAGCAGCGGCTTGTTGCTCAGTTGCAATTTTATCTGTGAGATCTGCCACTGTACCTAAACCTAGCATCCCTAAGGTTTGCGCTAAACTACCGGTACGTTTAGCCACATCAGCCAATAAAGCCGTTGGGTGTTCCCGTTGCCCTAGGCTTTCAACTTGCGACATTAATAAAGCCAACTCATCTTGCAAGGAGGATGAAACCGCCTGCCAGAGTTCACGACCAGGCTTGGTATAATAAGTACGTAGCTCTTGTAGCGTACCGCCTTTGGGCAAATACAAATCGAGATGATAAGCCTGCTTCACTGCATTCAAAGTACCATCGCTTTCTTCAGCTAAGCCAACGTAGTACAACAGGTTTTTAAGTAATTCATCGGGTAAAGCAGCATTATAAGCTGTTTCTTGTAAATCCCCGAAGCGGCGAATTTCTCGCTCCATCCGCCCCATAAGAAGCTTGACCGCTGCACTATCTTCAAGTTTATTTTCTTCTAAAGCTTGTAATAAACCGCTAGTTACCCACCAGAGGGCCCGCAAACGCTCTTTTTCATGGAGGGTGATCATATTGACTGCCACTTTACGGGCAGCCTGCAAATGGAAAGCCGGGCGATCATTATTGAACCAACCCAATAAAGCCTTTTGCATATAGAAGCGCAGGCGTTTAGTGGCTTGATCCAATTTATCCACAGGTAAGGGTAGGTATTTATCTGTGCCAATCTGTTCATTTGTCACTACCCCTTCTGCAGGTAGGAAGACTAAATGCTCAGAGAGTAACTCGGACTCACGTGCAGCCCGTAGGTTATTCAACATAGGCAACACAATCACAGGGAGGTCGGCGTAACCATCACGTAAATGCTTCAAATACTCAGACAGCTGCAGCAATCCATCAGCTGTAATCGAGCAAGCCTCTTCCCAGTTTTTAACTTTTTCTTGGCGAATAGCATCCATTAATAGGACGATTTCTCGCCCAAGCATATAGGCACCTTCAGTATCTAAAAGATCCAGCACCCCCAACACATGCCGTGCTTTGCTAATGGCAGTTTCTAAACTAGGTAAGGCAGTCTCGCTCACATAGGTGGAAAATGATTGACGTGTTTCGGCTAAGACTTTCTCAGTTTCGCCGAGCACCCATCCCAGACGACTAGCTAGACTCGATTTATCAGAAATCATGCGACTCGCGCCCCCATACGTCTGTTCATTTTTTTATAATCATTATTATTGTTCATCATTTTCTGCCTTCTACTTGGTCGACCCGGCTTTAGTCAAAGTAAAGTCGGCAATCGAACGCCGCAATTCATTCGCAGTTTCGTTCAAATTGGAAACAAGTTCGGTGGTTTCTTTACTAAACTGTTCAGTTTGTAGAGTACCCTCTTGAATTGATTGCATCGTACTGGTAACCCGAGTTGCCATATCGGCTTGCTTAAAGGAAGCATCAGAAATATTGGCAATCAAGCGCGCTAAACTGGTAGAAACCTCTTCAACTTCATCCAAAGCCGCTCCAGCTGACTCAGCATTGCGCGAACTAGTAACGACACGAGCCGTGGTTTGCTCCATCGAGGCTATGGCTTCTTGGGTATCGGTTTGAATCGCTCGGACTAGTAAGTCAATTTTGCGGCTAGCTTCAGCTGAACGCTGTGCTAATTGCTGAACCTCATCGGTCACTCGTTCAAAACTACGTCCACTTCCTGACATCGAGGAAGTTTGAATGGATGCATTCAAAGCTAAGATATTGGTTTGCTCGGCAATATCATTCATCAAGCGCACGATATCACCTACTTCCTGTGAAGTTTCACCCAAGCGCTTAATCCGCTTAGAGGTAGATTGAATTTGCTCACGTACTGTCACCATATCACTCATGGCACTACGCACAGTGTGTGCACCAGCTTGAGAAATTTCGAGGGATTTACGTGCTACTTCTGTAGAAGCTGCCGCATTACGTGAAACCTTATGAATAGAATGCGTCATAGCAGCAATGGCTGAAGAAGCCATGGAGATTTCTTCTGACTGACGGGTACTAGCTTGTGATAGCTGTGAAATGCGCTTCTCTGCAATCTGTGCAAAACGTGTCAGGCGTCCTGAAGTATCGTCAATTTTGATAACTAATTCGCGCAGTGCATCTACCGCGTAGTTCACAGAATCGGCCACCGCACCTGTGATATTTTCTGAGACTGTAGCCCGAATAGTGAGATCACCCTCTGCTAAAGTACTCATTTCATCCAGCAAGCACATGATTGATTCTTGCTGGTCAGACTCTACCTTGCTCCATGCGGTTTGCTGAGTATAAAAACGATAAAAAAGATAGGTTACCCAGAGAATATTTAGGAGAATAATAAAGCAACCTAAGACGCCAACACGCATAGCCTGCTGATAGTCAAACCAAGAAGCTCCGACTATAAATAAAATAATCATGCCGATGATACTGAATAACAGCAGACCAATCGGAATCCAGATCATTTTTCCAGTAAAAAAAGTGTTTGAGAGTTGCATTGAATTATTCATTTGTTTTTATTCTTGTATTCAAGCTTGCTCATTAAACTGTTATAGCTGAAAGCTCAGGTAGACGCTGCAGCTCTAAACCACACATTAAAGTTCTTGCCTGTAAAATCGGCATTACTTCGCCATTCATCACAATGCATTGGCTCGCAAAAGAACGCCAAATGCTCAAATTTTCAGTTAAAGCCTTAATTTCAGCGCTATCAGACCAGATGTGGCGAATACCAATTAACTCATCCACCTTAATGCCAAACCATTCTTCTTGGCCTTGTACGACTAAGATCCGCGCTGATAATTGATTAACTGAACCACTGGAGCGACCGAGAAACAGCATGCGCCCATCTAATACATTCAATAGCTGGTTACGAAAGTAACCGATCCCTAAGATCCAATTGGGTGTGCCTAGCACTTTAGTTAATTTACCCGGCGCTATCACTTCGTCGACTTCATCTTGCCGCAATACACAGCGCCAAGGGCCAATCTTTACGACTAAGGCTGACCATGCTTGGATCGGGCCTTGCTGTTGCTCCGCTTCAAGCTGGCGTTTTTTCTCTCTTAATAGAGCCAAACCGACCAGCAGTTCGTAAGGGCTGGCCATGCTTTATCCTCCAGGCAAATACTTATTAATTGTCTCTAAAAGCTGGGGCAGTTTAACGGGCTTAATCATGTAAGCCTTAGCACCCTGGCGCATAGCCCATAGGCGATCAGTTTCGGTCGCTTTGGAGCTGCAAACAATAATAGGTATATGCTTAGTATCTACATTTCGACTTAATTCGCGCGTCGCCTGAAACCCATTCACTAAAGGCATGACTACATCCATTAATATCAGGTCTGGCTTGCAAACACGCGCCACTTCAATGCCTTCCTGACCATTACATGCAATGCTGACTTTATAGCCATGATGTTCTAGCAGCGACTTGAAAATTCGCGTCTCTGTCAAAGAATCATCAATAATCAGCACATGCTTGGCCACTGCTTATTACTCCCGCACGGTGGCTGCATCTCCAGCTTGTTCTTTATGGGCTTGGAGATGTGGCAAAACATGGCTATAAATCGTGGATAGTAAATCTTGGCGAGTAAAAGGCTTAGTCAGATATTTATCTGAACCCGCTAAACGCCCACGTGCTAAATCGAATAAGCCATCCTTACTGGAGAGCATAATGACCGGAATATCACGATAATTACGATTGGCTTTAATAAGGGCGCAAGTCTGATAACCATCTAAGCGTGGCATCATAATATCTACGAAGACCACGTCTGGCTTAAAAGTAGCGATGATTGGCAGGGCTTCAAAACCATCAGAAGCGGTTGTTACCCAACATTGATATTCAGACAACAAAGCTTCTGCAGTTCGCAGGATTGTTTTGCTGTCATCGATGATGAGTACCTTCAGGCCTGACAGGTCGCGACCTGGATTAACTTGGTTTGGATCTGACGTATTCACGCGCGTCGCTCTTTATCTATTTTTATTTATGTTTTTTAAAGGTCAGCTGATCACATCAGCAAGCCTAAGAATAACCAAAGGCTGCTATCTACCGACAGATACTGACTGACTCGCACCATGACCATTAAGGCTAGTACCCAGTCTAAAGAAACCTCTAGCGCTCACCAAGGTTCTCCGGACAAGCGCATCAAGCTGCAGTCTGGATGGTAGGTGTCGCCCCACTCACCAAAGTCAAATGGGTAATCTCTGGTGCACAATTGCGTCTAATCGGTAAGCCCGTGGTTCCAAGACCCCGACTGGTATATACCCAAGACTGATTGACTCGATGCAAGCCTTGTACATATTTTTTTCCCAAATACGGCCGAATGAAAGGTTTTCCCGGCCTTACTTGGACTTGCCCACCATGAGTATGCCCTGAAAGCTGCAGCGAAATTCTTATATCATCTGCATACCAATCGATCATATCCGGCTCATGCGCCAACAGCACTACCGGTATATTACCCCGATGTTGGGCTAACGTGGCCTTAATATCAGGCTTGCCAAGCCAACCGTCATCAATGCCTGCTAAATGTAAGCAGTGATGCCCTACTTGAATATCTAAACCCTGATTACATAAGACCTTAATTCCATTTTGCTCAAAAGCTTGAGTAATTAAGGCTGCATTCGCTTTAATATCATGATTGCCCAGCACTGCGAATAAGCCGAAACGGGCATTTAATTTAGCTAAGGCAGGAGCAAGATCTAAAATATCCTGCTCGTCATGCCAGACATAATCGCCTGTCAAAACAACTAAATCGGGCTTTAATAAATTGGTACGCACCACCGCCCGCTCAATATGCTCTAATTGCGTAAACGGGCGCAAATGCAAATCCGTCAATTGCACAATAGTGAAACCCTCTAAAGAGGGTGGCAAGTTGGCTATTGGAATTTCAGTAAACTCCTCTACCAGCCAGCGAATTTCATTGCGCCGTACTGCATGATGCTCATCATGGAAATAATCAAATTCCCCGATTTTATTCAGCACCCTTTGAGGGGTCTTACCTGCTTTCAGCATACCTAAACCTCTACAATCAATGGTCTACATGCCATTGCGAAACTCTTCATTAAATAAACCGTCTGCTGCTCTAACAGGTGCTAAGGCTTGTGCATAACGCTCTAGAATACCTAAAGCCCAGTGAATACGCCGACGATAATAAGCATCAGCCTCCGGGTCGTTAGTACTGGCGTCTTCGTTTAATACGTTAGTAACCTCACGTATAATAATATGTTCTGGCAAGTAGCAAATACGATTATTTTTGTAACTACTCATTCTCAGTTCAGCCACAGGATAAGCCCCACCCGTTGAGGATGACACAGCAATAATTAATGCTGGCTTATGCGCAAGTTCCTTTTGCCCGCAGACTAAGAAAAAATTCTTTAAGCCAGCAGGCACTTGGCCGTGCCATTCAGGCGTAATAATGACCAAGGCATCACTGGCAGCTAATTGTGCTGACAAAGGTGCTAAGATTTGGTTCCACTCACTATTTTTGTCCCAGATAGACTCATCCCAAAGTGGCAGAGGATTTCCCGCTAAACTAAAAATTTCAGCTTGAATCCCTTGAGTCGTTAGAAGATTTTGGACGTATTTGGCGACTTTTTCGCTTTGTGAATGCTGACGATGGCTGCCACTAATAATTGTAATTTGCATGAATAATCCCTGATTGACTTTAAACACTTTAACAGGAAGTTTAATAAAAAAGAAAAACCGGACATAAAGCCCGGCTTAGTTTCTCTAGATGATCAAACCAAACAGATACGTAGACGGTTCAATCAGATAAATAGGCAAATATCAGAATCGCCTGCAAATTCTAGGAAGGAAGCAGCACCTGCGTATTCGATCCCGTCGATAAATTCAGAATGCTCCATGTCGAATAAATCAACTGTCATTTGGCAGGCAATAAATTTCACATCCGCTTCAACACAAAGCTCACGTAATTCACGCAGATCAACCACCCCTTTGCCAGCCATTTGCTTTTTCATCATAGACGTCATCATAGCTTGCATGCCTGGGAGGGTTTGCAATAGTACGGGAACGGGAAATGGCATCGGCATAGCAGGATTACCTAGCGAAGTGACTGCTAAGTTCATGTCTTTTTTCAATAATTGCAGGCCATAAAAGGTGAAGAAAATTTTCACATCATAACCGAGTGCAGCCGCGGTTGAAGCCAGAATGAAAGGTGGATACCCCCAATCTAACGTGCCTTTTGTTGCAATAATTGCTAATTTCTTTGCCATAACTAGTTCCTTTTATTTCCACCTCGAGCTTCCGTCTAGGTTATAAGTTAGCTGCGGAAACCCTCCTCTCCAAACTACCGGCTAGAACCTTGAGATCTAAGCGGCAGGACGTACAATCTGATAGCCTGACTGATACCAGCCAATAATTCCACCACGTAAGTTAATCGCATCAATGCCCGTATTTTGTTTTAAATACATGCAGGCTTGGGCAGAACGCGCCCCACTACGACAGTACAGGACAATTTTTTCGTCGCCAGCTAATTCATTCATGCGCATAGGCAGGACGTGTAAGGGTAAAAACTCCGCACCCTCGATAATTCCTTGCTGAAATTCAGCTTCAGAACGCACATCCACTAAGCGTAGTTTTTCACCGTTGTTGAGCATACTCTTCAATTCTGCTGCATCAACTTCATTAATTCCGTACATAAGGTTCTCTGAAAAACAAAACATTAAATTATAATAATATTCTAATAATAGGACTTTTTTGTCAAGTTAGGCTCTCTTGACTAAGCTAAGCATTTGCAACTAATGACAAGCCTGCAGTGTCATCTATAGTTGAATGATACTTATTAAGTGGCTTAGGTACTCACCACCATGCTAAACCGAACTACAGTTTTGACAGCTCTCATTATTAGTGCTCTAGCTATGACTTCTGTGAGTGATGCAGCTGATTTGAATTTAAAAATCCCCGAAATTGAGATGCCCGAGATTATGGGCAGTACGGGCAACTTAGGCACTGCTCAAGAACAACAAGAAGGTCTGACTCTATTACGCGAGTTGCGTGGTCGGCGACCTTTTATTGAAGACCCAAGCTTAGCTGACTGGATCAATCAGCTTGGACAGCGTTTGGCTAGTCATAGTCCGAATAGCGGAAAACTGTATTTTGTGATTGAAAAAAACAGTGTAGTCAATGCTTATACGCTCACGGGTGGCGTTATTGTGATCAACTCCGGCTTGATTCTAAATACCCAGTCTGAGAGTGAACTAGCTGCGGTGATGGCTCATGAAATTGCTCATGTCTCGCAACGCCATATCGCTCGTATGCAAGAAGACAGCAAAAATAGCCCTCTCATGACCGGTTTGGGTGTCTTAGCGGGTGCAGCTGTTGCCAGCCAAAGTCCCGATGCTGCCCAAGCGATTGTGACGGGTACCTTAGCCATGCAAGCGCATCAACAAATCGTGTTTAGCCAACGCGCAGAAGCAGAAGCGGATCGAGTCGGCTTAAGAACCCTCGCGAGCGCTGGCTTTAATACTGAAGCTATGCCTTATTTTTTAGAAAAGCTGGAGCGGAGTGAAAGCAATACTTACGGTGATCTGACTAAGTATTTATATACTCATCCGATGTCGATTGACCGCTTAAGCGATACACGCAGCTTAGTCAATCAGCTCCCAAAGCGAAAACCGCAAGATAATTTAGATTATGTGTTTGCACGTGAACGGTTGCGCATTCTTACAGGACAAAATCCAGCCCCCTTAACCGCCAACAATCTCAAAACCGTAGCAGCTAGTTATGCGCAAGCTTATCAAGGGCTACGCTCAGGTAATCCACAGGCCGCTGCTAGTAGCAAGGTCAATTCTCTTGCTATGTCTATTTTACAAGCTCAAGCGCTGAACGATTTGAAACGTTATGCCGAAGCAGAACAACGTCTACAAGGTTTCACCAACCAAAGCCTCAACAATAGCGCTTTCAATCTCGCTCTGGCAGATAGCCAGCTAGGGCAGAATAAGATTGCAGTGGCCATGCAAACCTTAGCTAAAGCACGCCTAAGCGAAACAACAGGCTTAGAGTTTTTTGAACAAGCCCAACGCTTAGCACAACAAGCGAATCAACCCGCTGAAGCAAGTTTTTATAATGCGGCTCGTAGCTTACGTTTAGGTGAGTACAGACATGCTGTAGCCACCGCTGAGCAAGCTTTAAAGCTCCCCCCTAGCCAAGTCACTACCTTGAGAAATTTACGTAGCTTACTCAATGAAGCTGAACGACAACTACTGAATACCGTGCAACCTTAATCAAACCCTTAGGCTACAGAGTCAAATAGTTAACTCAGTAGTTGTAGATGTACTTGAAGGCTAGGAACACTCCCCACCCTGCGCAAAGCCTAGTACTTTGCGATCGGAACAAGCCTGACAGTCATTGGCATAAGTTTTTTGCTCTGTATTTAGGCAAGGTGCTAGTGTGCATTGTGTAGCTAGCTTACGTATTGCACAAACGGGAGCATAAACCTCATAGCAGATTTCTGGACGAGGCTCTTTGCAAGCCACAAAATTTGCATTAGTCACTACAACTGTAGGGACTTTTGGCAACAATAAGGGCTGGTCTGCTGTGCTAATGCTCAAGAATAAGCCCAAGCATAGGCCCGCCCCCCCAGAGCTAACCCAGTTCATGATTCACCTCGCTAAAGCATTACTATTTTCGTACATTGATCACTTGCAGCCTCAACAGGGAACACGTACTCTAAACGGCTCATTATTTGCATCATTAGGGAGTTTATAATGAACCTGAATCTGGATCGGGCACGCACTAATATGGTGGAGCAGCAGATTCGTCCCTGGGCTGTGTTAAATCAGACCGTTTTAAATACCTTCAGGTTTCTTCCTCGCGAAAAATTCGTTCCCGCGCAATGGCAGAATCTGGCGTTCTCCGACATTGAGATTCCACTCGGGCACGATGAGGCCATGATGTTTCCGCGCATTGAGGCACGTATGCTACAAGACCTTGATGTTCAGCCCAATGACGAATGCCTTGAAATTGGCACTGGCAGTGGCTTTGTTACAGCATGTCTTGCACATATGGGCAAACATGTTGATAGTGTTGATTTGTATGCGGATCTCTCCCAACAGGCGGAAAAAAATCTTCATTCAGTAGATATTAACAATTTTAATCTCTATATCGATGATGCAGGCTACGGATGGGAGGGAAATCCCGGCAAACAGTATGATGTGATTGCTGTGACTGGCTCTATTCCACAATATCACACCGAGTTTGAACAACGCTTAAAGATTGGAGGACGCTTATTTGTGGTTGTAGGTCTTGCTCCAACCATGCAAGCTATGTTGATCACCCGCGAAGATCATAGCCAATTTAATCGACAAGTTTTGTTTGAAACTGTACTGAAAGCCTTAGATGGTACAGAACCAGCAGCGCAGTTTCGGTTCTAATCATGCAAAATTGGACACCACAAGAGTTAGCAAGCCAATTAAACACTGCAGCAAATGCCGTGCAGTTACTAGATGTGCGCGAGCCTTGGGAATACCAAATTGTGCATCTCGCAAACTCGATCTTAGTTCCCCTTGGTCAGCTCACTAACTATGGTTTACATGAACTGAGTAAAGATTTACCTGTCATAGTGATTTGTCATCATGGTATTCGCAGCGCACATGCTTGCTATTTATTAGAACGCCTAGGCTTTCAGGCCATTAACCTCACGGGAGGTATTGACCGTTGGGCCCGCGAAATCGATCCTTCAATACCTATTTATTAAAGATCAAACCAAACCCGTGCTAAACCGTTATAATGCTGAGCAATAGGGGCTATGGCCTATTTAAAATGGGAAAGACCATGAACAGAGTATTTTTGACGACAATAATAGCAGCGAACCTATTATGGGTGCTTCCTGCTCAAGCGGAGACACTCCTTCAAGTCTATCAACAAGCCAAAGCCTATGATGCTCAACTCAAATCCCAAGAAAGCAGCTATTTAGCGACCTTAGAAAATAAACCGCAAATTTTGGCCTCCAAAAAGCCACAAGTGAACTTTAATGCGAATGCTAATTTTAGCGAGCAATACACGCCTTATGATGGCCTTTCCAAAAATAGTAATGGCTTAACGAGTACGTATACCTTAGGTGTGACTAAATCCGTTTACAATCGTGCTTTAGATGCACAGATTGATAAGGTTGACTCGCAAATCGTTCAAGCGGGAATGCAGCTAGATGCACAGCGCCAAGCTTTAATTTTGCGGGTGGCGCAACCCTATTTTTCGTATTTATTAGCGAAAGAAAATCTGCAGGTTGCCACTACTGAAAAGAATGCAATCAAGCGCCAGCTCGCCCAAGCCCAAGCCTTCTTTGATGTCGGGCGTTCAGCGATTACCGATGTCAAAGAGGCTGATTCACGCTATAACTTAGCTCTAGCAGGTGAGATTGCCGCTAAAGAAAAACTAGATATTGCACGCGAGAACTTACGGGTACTCACGGGTAAATCTTATAAAGATTTATTAGGGGCACAGCCGAATCTGGCGTTAACTATCCCCAAGCCGCAAAGTATGGAGGCTTGGGTAGAAATGGCGAAGCGTTCCAGTAAACCCCTGCAAGCTGCTCGCCAAGCCATTGAAGTAGCGCAAAAAGAAATCGAAATTCAGCGGACTAGCGCACGTAATCCGGTTGTGAATATTTATGCACGCCAAACAGGTAGCATTACTGAAAGCAGCAGCTCAACTTTGGATCCACGTGCTTTAGGCGCACAGGTGGGTGTGGAATTAAATATACCACTGTATCAAGGG
>SSFA01000019.1 GCA_008015155.1 Thiothrix sp. | reverse complement strand
CGTGCTAATTTCATGGATAGGCCGATCACCCATATAGGGAAAAATGTTGAGTTCTAGGGAGCGTAAAACACCTTGTTTATGCTTTTCTGATTTCCAAGAATGTTGTTCTTTTTCCCACCATTCGCGTGCTACCGCTTCAAAAGTGTTATCAGAGCTAAGCTTGTGCTTATCACGCCTTTTTTGTGCAGTAGGGCTAATGTTTTGATCGAGTAAAGCACGGGCTGCTAAATGCCTCTCTCGTGCCTCTTTCAATGAAAGTTCGGGATAAGTGCCTATATAGAGGGTATCTGACTTATTTTGATGCTTAAAATCAAAGCGCCAATATTTACCGATACCCTCTTTAGTGCGTTTCAGCAATAGGTACAAGCCCCCACCATCTGCTAAGCGGGCTTGATTTTGCTCAGGTTCTAAATTAGCAGCTTTAACCGTTGCAGCGTTAAGCTTCTGTAATTCTCTTGCCATACTGTACTTTCCGGTTCTTATTAGTTCGGTACTTGATACACCGGAAAAAATACCGGATTCTTTCCGGTGTTTCTTAGTGTTTCAAGTTAGTCTAACGTAGTCTAACAAGAGGGTAAAAGCAAGCTGTAGAGCGGGTTTCGTGGGTTAAGCTAGACTTGGTAAGAGAGGTATATGGCAGCCCCAACAGGAATCGAACCTGTAGCTACCCCTTAGGAGGGGGTCGTTTTATCCATTGAACTATGAGGCCGCTTGGGGAAAACCTGCGTATTCTAGCTTAAATCCTCTGCTTTGGTAGTCTTTTGCGGTAGTTTGTTGCTGCTTGAATCCGAAGCGATATGAATCGTGCGCTGCGGATAAGGCATATCAATTTTAGCTTCACGGAATGCCTTTTCGATAGCCAAGTTCAGCTCACTGGTTACGCCCATTTGTTTTTCAACATCTTTAATCACACAGCGTAATTCGAAATTAAGAGAGCTTTCCGCAAAGCCACGAAAGAAGACTTGAACTTTTAATTCACCATATTCGCGTAATACCGCTGGATGTGCTTCGCCGACACTGCGCAAAAGGAATAAGACTTTTTCCGGATCTGAGCCATAACTAACACCTACTGGAATAATAACGCGTCCGTATTGGTTGCTCAGCATCATATTAGTGACTTGATTAGCGATCAGTTCAGAATTTGGCACAATAATATCTGAGCGATCAAAGGTTTGAATCACAGTTGAGCGAATATTAATATCTCTGACATAGCCCTCAGTAGTACCTACCCGAATCCAGTCACCTTTGCGAATGGGGCGCTCAAACAGCAAAATCAAGCCAGACACAAAGTTATTCACAATATTTTGCAAGCCAAACCCAATACCCACGGATAAGGCGCCTGCAATGATAGCTAGATTAGTAAACTGGATGCCAGCAATCGATAAACCAATCAAAATCGAGAGAATAATCCCCACATAGCCTGCAATAGTGACCGTGGTTTCTTTAGCACCGCGGGTCATATTAGTGCGATTTAGCCAATGATTCGCGAGGCTGCTTTTAATCAAATGTGTCAAGCTGATTAAAATAGCCAAGGACAATAAGCCGATGATGATGCGCATCGGTTCAAGGCTAAAGCTACCGATCTTGATGCCGTCCATTAACTTGGTAAGCATCAACTGCAAGGATTGTTCGGACATCCCCCATAGGCGTAATAACACTAAAGCCATCAGTGAGAAAATTGCTACAGCATGAGCTAGACGTAACCAAATCAGCCCCGGTACACGTTTACCCTCTTCAACACCTAAACGCTTGCGTAAACGTTTTTGCCAAGGTGCAAGCCCCTCATCTATGCCATCTAAGATTTCAGTTGGAATACGCAGCAGTAACCAGCCGACTAAAATGACAAATAGAGTGCCAAAAGTGCCATTAAATAAGAAAACAAAGAAATTACGATAACCAAGCCATAAAGCAACAATGGCTGCTCCTAAAGCGATCGCTCCGAGGATATATAAGCGATATTGTTGCAACCAAGGCACATAACGCCGCAAGAGCCACAATAAGCGGATCAAGGCTAAGCTGGAAAAAGTTCCTAAAATAATGCGGATCAAACCAACCAAACTACTGGGCGGCTCCATATCAAACAGCGTGGAATGGAACAGTAAACCTAATAAAATAGCTAAGAGGAAAGTGCGTGCCCAGTAATAGAGTTTTTTGCTAGTTTCTGGAATGACTGGCGTGAAATCTTTGCTCTTAGTAGCTGGGCGCAACATCGCACTGATAATCACGTAGCTAATCGTGAACAGAAATAGAGTAGACGCTAGTTCGTTGATCGCGGTGACACCCGGATGCTTATACAGCAAAGCTAAACTCGTTAAGCCAAACAGCAAAATCCAAGCCATAAAACGAATAATACTGCGCCAGACAGAAGCGAAAGTTGGGCTGGTTGCAACCAGTACAGAGATATCTTGCTGCGAGTAGGTATGCTTATAAATGCTCCAAACCAAACCCGCTAATAGCCCAGCGAAACCATACATTAAGGCAACCGTGACATTACGATAATTGATGGGTAGGGCTAGTAAAGTAGAGATGATTTGTTGGGTCTCACTCGCCCATAAACTAGGTTGTTGTAAGGTTTGCAAGACAAAACTTAGCGCAGAAGGGCTAGCTGCAAATAAGCGTTCTTTAACAATCGCTTGTTTGTTAAGGCTGACTTGCTCTTGAATTTGATTTGCCCGGAGGGCGAGTAAGCGACACTGTGCTAGACGAGTTTCAACTTCTTTGTTCTGTTTGTCTAAGTCCTTGCGTTTAGTCTGTAGTTCTTTGTCTTCTTGAGCAGGCGCTGTGCCAATACTGTCTAAGCCTTGCTTGATTTTGATTTGCTCGGCTTCTTGTTGGCTGATACAGGCGGTTGCGAACTGGTTCGCATTCAGAGCTTGTAAAGCAATCGGGTCTAACAGCTCTGCTGTCGTGGTTTTAATGCTTAAACGCTTCTCAGCGTCCTCGAGTATTTTCGTGTGGTCTTCTAAGCTTAAGGTGGCGACAGCAGTCGTTGAGTCCACAGCAGTGGGTGTTTCAGCACTCCAAATACTAAGCGGCAAGCAGCAAAGAATAACGAGTAAAAAACTAGATAATAATTTTAGCTTATTCATCAGATTAAAGATTAGCAAGTTCCGGTTCTGGCTCAATTTCATGCTGAGGCTCAGCGCTGGCAATCGTATCGGATTGCATTAGATGTGCAAGATGAAGAATCGCTTCACCTTCATGCACCAAAGGTAAAGTACTAACCCCGATAATTAAACCTGTTTTGGGCGCGTATATTTTTTCTAGATGCGCCCCAAATGGATCGGCTACATGCCCAAGCAATTCGCCTTGACTGACTGCAGTACCTAAGCCAACTTTAACATGCAAAATACCACTTTGTGGAGCGCGTATCCAGACACTACTATCACTTAATAGCGGTTCAGGCTTGGCCAGCGCTGGCTGCTCAGCAGGCAACATGCCTAGATAGCGCATGACTGAAAAAATACCTTCTACACCAATTTGAATCGCTTCTTCCCCAAAGCGTAAGGCTTCTCCCGCTTCATACAGGATGATTTTGATATTACGTTTAAAGCCTGCTTCACGGAGCGATCCTTCGCGTAGACTAGTGCTTAAAATCAGTGGGGGTTGAAACGCTTGAGCCATCGCGAGTAGCTCTGGGTCTTGCTTAAAATGCGCTCGAATCTGCGGCAAATTATCTCGGCCAATCGCAGCGGTGTGCAAATCAATCCCGTGGGTGCATAAGTTTGCGACTTCATGTAAAAATTGATGAGCTAGTTGGGCAGCCATCGAGCCATGTTCTGAACCGGGAAAAGAGCGATTGAGATCACGCCGATCTGGCAGATAGCGAGATTTATCCAAAAAGCCATATACATTGACGACGGGGACTGCTAATAAAGTCCCACTAAAGGTTTTAATATTCAAAGTGCTAAGCACACGCCGAATAATTTCAACGCCATTGATTTCATCGCCATGAATTGCCGCAGAAACAAATAAACGTGGGCCAGCTTGTAAACCATGTATCACATAAACCGGCATAGAAATACGCGCATGAGTGTATAAATGTGGCAATGGAAGATGCACATAACGTTGTTCACCAGCGGTAATAGTGCGATCACCTATCAAAATCGGTGCTTGAGTTGTCACAATGCTTGCCCCAAAAGCCCTAATAAACTAATTAGCTGTTATATGGGATGACAGTGTTGCGCGATTCTAAACGATCTTCAATAAACTTAATCACCCGCTCAGCAATTTGACACCCAGTAACGGCTTCAATACCTTCTAGCCCAGGTGAAGAATTTACTTCTAACACAGCAGGGCCGCGACGTGTACGCATAAGATCGACTCCAGCAAAATCTAAGCCCAAGGCTTGGGCTGCTTGAATAGCTAAGGCCGCTTCTTCAGCGCTCAAATCGACTACGCTAGCCTGACCACCTCGATGTAAATTGGAGCGAAACTCATCCTTTGCAGCTTGGCGTTGCATACTAGCGATGACTTCTTGACCCAAAACAATGCAACGAATATCAGTACCTTGTGCTTCTGCGATGAATTCCTGCAATAAAATAGCTGCTTTCACTTCACGTAAACCTTCGGCGACACTTTCAACCAGTTGTTGCTTTTCTGCCAGTATCACACCTAGTCCTTGTGTGCCCTCTAAGAGCTTAATGACTAAAGGCGCACCACCTACTAATTCCGCTGTCGCTTTAATATCCTCCTGATGATGCATAAATCCAGAATGCGGGACATTTAAGCCCTGCTGAGTGAGTAATTGAGCTGTCAATAACTTATCGCGTGAAGCATTAATCGCTTGGGCAGTATTTAAAGTATAAATACCCATCAGTTCAAATTGGCGTACTACAGCTATTCCATAATAGCTAATAGACGCACCAATACGCGGCACAATGGCGTCGATTTGCTCTAAAGCTTGCCCTTTATAATAGACCATAGGCTTTTTTTGATTAATCGCTAAATAGCAGCGTAAGGTATCAAGCAAGTAAATTTCATGTTGCAGCGCCTGTGCAGCCTGCACTAAACGCTGCGTGGAATAAAGCTTCGGATTACGAGTGAGCAGCGCAAGTTTCATAAAGATCCTAAGAAGGCTAAATACAGTAGAGGTTGTGAGCTACTGTGGCAGACTATAGTATTTTTTGATGGTTTTTTTACCGCAAACATAAGAATTTTGTGGATGAATGTGGAGTCCACCTTGCTGCAAGGCGCTACGCCCGAGCAACATACGAAATTGCATACTCGTACGATTAGTAAGGGTAATCTCAATTGGCCAAGTCCTATCAGCTATACTGATTAAGGCTTGAATCACATATCTTAATTCGCGGTGCCCTCCAGAGTCAGTGATAAAGCGTTGATCAAAAATCGGAGCTTGGCAGTTGAGAATGAGCTGTGGATAGCGGCGAATTGGCTGCAAATTGAAGCGCAGAAAATCGCGGTTATTGTATTGAAAAACCTCAATTTGCTGAGCATGTAAGGTCGAGGTTTTAGCTCCTGTATCAATCTTTGCTTTAATGGCAGGAATACCTAAATCCGGCAAACTGACCCATTCTCGCCAACCAATTTTTAGACTATCCATGTTGTTACCTGAAGGTGATTAATTCCCAATGACTTTGTAAACTTTGGCAATTTTTCACAAAGGGCTGCTAAGCTTAGTATATTTACAGGCAGTATAGTTTGTTGTTTTAATGCTACAGTCATCTTAGCAATCATAAGATTTAAATAGAATTGATTATTTTATTATCAGGAGAATGAACAATGAAAAAGACAATATTAGCTTCAACTATAGGTCTTTTCTTAGGCGTAAGCGCTGCACAGGCTGAAGTTACCTTATACGATTACAAAGAAGGCACCAGTGCCTATGAAGACGCTTATGTGGCAGGGAGTTTAGACTTACACAAAAAACGCACAGATGGACAAAGTGCTTACTCTTTAATTTTAGATTCTAGTTACGACCGTACCATTAGTACGCCTGATCGTGATTTAACCTATGGTGCAAGTTTATTAGGTAATGTAAGTCGTAAAGGCGATAAGGGTGCAGACAGTGTGGATGCTTATACCGCAGCCGCTAGTGTAACTGCTGACAATTATTTTGTACCTGGCTCTAACGGTGGCTTCTGGTATGGGGCTGCTGCTGCGAAGAAGATACATGATTCGGAAGATACTTCTACCGATAATGACGGTGTTTTCACTAGGGCTACAGTTGGTGTGGGTTATGGTCGTGTAACCAATGTAACGCCAATGGCAAAAGCTATTCGTGTTGTTGATGAATTAGTTCGTCGCAATATTTTACGGTCGAAGCCGAGTGTAACTGTTTATCAAGACATTGCGCGTATCATTGCTAAACAAGATGAGTATGAGTCAAGATACGGTTCAGCTGACTACGAAATTAAATGGATTTCTGATATCGAGGCTGTTGTTCAGCAAAGTGGTTTAGTCAACAATTTTGGTGCTGCAGGCTCTTTAAAAGTACGCGATGTATTGATTGATGAAAATATTTCTATTCGCCGTATTGGCTGGAAAGTACGTGCTGGTTTGAGCTATATCGGCAAAAATTTTGATGGTTTAACCAACAAGCCTGGCTTAGAATTGGGTGGTGAATATCATCTACCACTGAGTAATCAAACCCAGTTTTCCAATGAAGCAGTCTTCAATGCTATTCTGAACGATGGCGATGATGGCTATAACTTTAACAATAATCTGAGTTTAACTCATGAAATTGACGATCGCATTGATTGGGAAAACAAATGGAATCTAGACTACGCGAAAAATACCCAAAATGGTGACGATGTTACCACTAATACCTTAAGCTCTACTTTTCTGTATGAAATTGCTAACTCTTTAGATTTCACCACAACTGCCAGTATTGTGAATGTTAGCGGTAATGACTCTGCCACTGCTAGTGATAGTGATGGTACTGACCGCGCACTAACCATGGGTGTGCGTTATCGCTTACGTTAATCCTAGGTTTTCTGGATGAACTTCAAGGAGAGTCATTGACTCTCCTTTTTTTTTATAAGTATGCTAAGTTGACTGAACCCGCAAGTGGGCTGTTGGGTGCTAAATATAATGTCAATTTCATATCAATTTGCCTGTACGCATTGTGGGCAACTGAACAATTATCAGGTCATTGAGAATGGCGAAGAAGCCTGTTGCGTCCGTTGTTCATCGGTGCTTTATCGGCAGCGCAAACACATGTTTGATGCTTCCTTGGCTTTAGTCGTCACAGGTTTAATTCTGTTTGTGATGACCAATGCCTTCCCGTTAATTGCCTTAAAAGCGCAAGGGGTCACACAGGAGTTAACCATTTGGAAGGCTACAGCTGCGTTTTGGCAACAGGATTATTATTGGTTGTCGGCTTTATTAGCGCTTAACTTAATCATCTTCCCTTTGTTTGAATTGCTAGGCCTCTTGTGGGTAGTTCTGACCATTCGTTTTGCCTGGGATAAGCAATGGGCCATTCGAATTTTTCGCTGGCTAAGTGAGGTTAAGCCATGGGGAATGCTGGAGGTATTTATGCTTGGACTGTTAGTGGCGGTAGTCAAATTGGGCGATATTGCTGTTTTAGTCGTTGGCTCAGCTTTTTGGGCTTTTATTTTCTTGGTACTCAGTATGGCGGCTTTAACAGCAAATTTGGATCGATTCACGGTTTGGCGGGCTTTAAAAGCTTGCCCGAGTTCAACCTGAGCAGACAATGACGATAGCTAATGCGCTCATTCATTGTAAAGTGTGTGGCTGTGTCGGCCAGCGTCCGCTTACTCTGCAAAAGTACGAGGTCTTATATTGTGCACGCTGTGGGCATCATTTACGCTTAGGGCATACCAGTTTACAAACTATCTGGGCCTTACTTTTAACCGCTACCATTTTATATATTCCAGCGAATTTAATGCCAGTCATGAGTGTCTATCTCTTAGGTAAGGGACAGCCTGATACGATTGTTGGCGGGGTTATTCACCTTTATCAAGCGGGGCAGTGGCCTTTAGCAGTGCTAATTTTTTTGGCCAGTATTGTTATACCCTTGTTGAAATTAATTACGCTCTCTTATTTGTTGATTACGATCCAACGTGGTGAACAACAACGCCAGCAAGAGCGTATGTGGTTGTTTCGGATCACCGAGTTTATCGGACGATGGTCGATGGTCGATGTATTTGTGGTCGCGATCCTCTCAGGGCTGGTACAATTCGGCAATTTAGCGCATATCGACGCCAATGCAGGCACTTTTTGCTTTGCTGCTGTAGTCGTCTTAACGATGTTGGCAGCAGCACAGTTAGATGAGCGTTTAATTTGGGCATCCGCTGATAACAATAATCCCTCATAATTTAGGAAACGCGGTATTTTGGATTCGGCTACTAACAATCTCCAAGAGCAACACACTATTCCGACAGTGAAGGTTCGCCGTCAGCGCTGGCCTTCGCCGGTCTGGTTATTACCGCTGGCAGCCGCTTTAATTGGTTTATGGCTATTAGTACAAAATTGGCTGCAACAAGGCTCTATTATCACGGTGCATTTTCCAAGTGCAGAAGGTATTGATCCTGGCAATACACAAGTACGCTATAAAGCAGTAAATGTCGGCAAGGTTAAAAGTGTCCAGTTTGATGCGAATATGGATCCCTTAGTAACCTTGGCCTTGAACCGGGATATTAGCGATGTTTTAGATTGTAGTGCGCAATTCTGGGTGGTGCGGCCGCGTATTCGTGGTGCTGAGATTTCAGGTATTAGCACGCTGTTTTCTGGGACTTATATCGGTATGCTCCCACAGCGTGCTGAGGGTGAAGTTAAGGAAAATGAGACCTCGATCTGTTATCAAGCCTTAGAAGAACCTCCCGCGACCAAGCCCAACCGACCGGGACGTGAATTTAAGTTAGTCACAGACTCTATGGGTTCGCTCGATATTGGTACGCCATTATTTTATAAGCAGTTACAGGTGGGAGAAATTATCAACTATCGCTTGTCTGCAGACAGCGGTAAAGTAGAGTTAGATGTCTTCGTCGGCGAGCCTTATTATCGACTCATTAATAAAAATACCCGTTTTTGGGATGTAAGCGGTATTGATGTGCGCGTCGACTCGGTGGGTGCTGAATTGCGCATGGAGTCTTTAACTTCCTTATTAATTGGTGGGATCGCATTTGAAACTCCACCTGAAGATAGTAAAACCTTACCCGTGAGTGCTGCTAATACAGTATTTAATCTGTATCCGGATTTGCCGAGTAGTCGTGAAAAGCAATACCAAGATCGGCTCTATTATACTTTGTATTTCAATGGTTCCCTGCGTGGCTTAGCCGAAAAAGCGCCTGTAGAGTTTCAGGGTATTCGGGTGGGGCAGGTCGAAAAGATTAAACTGCATTTAGATCCAAAATCTTTGGATGTACGTATTCCCGTCTTGATTTCGATTGAGCCACAGCGCTTTTCTGAAGAGCTTACCTTGGAAGAAGCGCCTAAATTTATGGCTGGTTTAGTAGAGCGTGGCATGCGCGCTAAATTAGAAAATGGCAATCTTCTGACTGGACAAATGTTTGTGGGCTTAAGTATTGATGAAAAAGCCAAGCCCGATACGATTACCACAGGTCAGTTCTCGGCGGTGTTTCCTACTTCCCCTACACCCGTACAGGAGCTTTCAAAAATGGCCTCTAGTATTGCAGAGGATTTAGAGTCGACCTTAGCGGGGGTGCGTGGGTTTATTGAGAGCGGGCAATTAGACAAAACGGTAGCTAATGCTAATAAAGTGTTAGCCGCCACAGAAGCTACTATGAATGAAGCTAAACAAGCCGTGATTGAGGCAAGAGCAGTCTTAGAACATGTGCAAACTAAAACTTTGCCGGGTGTAAATACAAATTTGGATAAGGCTACCGCTAGCTTGACGACCGCTTTAGATCAAGTGAGTGCAAATGTTGATAAGGTGTCTAACACCTTAGATAATTCCTTAAAAACAGTCACAAGTGATTTGGATAAAGTAGCAGGGACTTTAAATAATTCTCTAAACAGTATCAGTGGTACTGCTAAACAAGCGGGTACAGATTTTAAACGTAGCTCAATAGAATTCGATAAGACGCTAAAAGTCTTACAGACTTCTTTAAATCACTTAGATCGCTTATTAGCTCAAAATTCGCCGACTCAATACCAAATTACCGAAATGCTTGATGAGGTCACCGCCATGTCACGTGCGGTGCGTGCGCTCACCGAGACCTTACAACGGCAGCCAGAAGCTTTAATTCGAGGGAAAAAAGATTGGGAAGAGCGTTAATTCTGCTGTGCTGTTTGGCTCTGGCGGCTTGTAGTAGTGTCAAACCCAGTTATTATACTTTAGGCGCACCTAATCTGAGTTCGGTGGAAAGTGAACACCCAGCGATTACTAGTCTTGGTGTGGCGCGGATTCGCTTACCTAGCTTATTGGATCGGCAAGGGATGGTGCTACGCAAAGATAAGTTTAGTGTGGAAGTGTCTGAGCAAGCGCAATGGGCCGGCGTGCTACGTGATGAGGTGAATGAAAGTTTAGTTTCAGGGCTACAAGCAGCTTTACCGAGTGCGCGTGTGCAAGTAGCGCCTTGGGAACTAGAGCAAACACCTCAGTATTATTTAGCCGTGAGTATTTTAGAATTTGATGGAGCACCCCAAGCCGACGCTAGGCTACGTGGCAGTTGGCAGTTATTACAAGGTCGCTCTAACCAACTGATTAAAGCAGGTACGATGAACTTTCAACGCCCTGTGGCTGGAGCTACATTAAGAGATGTCGTACTGGTGCAGAATGAGTTGATCGGTGATTTAATTCGTCAGGTACTGGCGGCCTTGCCTTAGAAGCTAATGGTGGTTGCCTAATTCTTCAGGACTCATGCTTTCTAAACGCTGCTTAGCACGATCACGTGAAGCGCGTACATGATAACGCATCAGTAATTCAGCCATTTCCCCATCTCGCCGCTCCAAGGCTTGTACGATTAATTCATGTTCTTGCATGGCGGTGCTAGAGAAGGCAGGGCTTAAACGCATCCGGTAAAAACGAACTAGATCATATAAGTCTTGGCACAGCATCGTGAGTAAACGTTGATTCTTACTGCCTTGAATAATGCAGAAGTGGAAATCGAGATCGGCGTCTTGACTGTAATCTGTTTTAGTGGTGCGTTCAGTATGCGCCAAACTATCTTTATGGCGTGCTACTAGAGATTTGAGATGAGCTAGTTCAGGCTCAGTCATATTTTTCGCGGCTAAACGGGCAGCCATGCCTTCCATCGCTTCACGAATTTGATAAATTTCCATCAATTGATCAATCGAGAAGCTGACTATCCGTGCACCAATATTCGGTCGGCGGGTAACGAGGTTGCAGTTTTCAAGTTTGCTGATGGCTTCACGTAAAGAGCCCCGACTCACTCCATAAATATTAGCTAGTTCAGGCTCACTGATTTTTTTACCTGCGGGCAAATCGCCCTCTAAAATGGCGCGCCGCAAGTCTAAGAATAGGCGATCAGCGATCGTCACAGGTTCATATGAATGACAGGCAGGGTGAAATGGCATGCTTGTGGTCTCAGGTCAATTTACGTGTTCTGTGTTTTTATGTTGACGATCATAGTCCAAAGAGACTGTTTTTTAAAGAATAGACGTGAAATTGTCGACAATTTTAGTTCAGTCAAAATGAATTAATAACCACGATAGGACAGGGCGCAAATGTGCAGCTCGACAGATCGCTGTATAGTAGACACTTTATTTTGCCAATTAGTGCCAGATATGACTGAAACCAAAACTGTAATTGCTGTCAGCCATCTACAAAAACAAGTGCTCGCTGCGGCTGCGAATAAAGATAAGGAAACCCTAAGCATTCTTTCTGATATTAATTTAACTATTGTCGCAGGAACTTCAGTTGCTATCACAGGTGCATCAGGCTCAGGGAAAAGTACTTTATTGGGCTTGTTAGCAGGCTTAGATTTACCTAGCGCGGGGCAGATTGCTTTATTTGGACAAGATTTGACACAGTTATCAGAAGATCAACGGGCTGCTTTGCGTTTAGGTAAAGTAGGCTTTGTTTTTCAGTCTTTCCATTTATTAGAGCATTTAACTGCACTGGAAAATGTTTTATTGCCACTAGAGCTAGGCAGGAATAGCGGTGATTTAAAGCAAGCAGCTTTAGCTGCTTTAGAACAGGTGGGATTGTCTTCACGTGCTCAACAGTTAGTGACAAAACTTTCTGGAGGTGAACAGCAACGAGTAGCGCTAGCTCGTGCTTTTGTCACTCAACCGCAACTGCTATTTGCAGACGAACCAACAGGTAATCTGGATCGGCATACAGGGCAAGAAGTCTCCGCTTTATTATTCCGTTTGCAACGCGATTACCAAACGACTTTAGTCTTAGTTACGCATGACGAATCCTTAGCGGCTCAATGTGACTACTGGTATCGCCTAGCTGAAGGACGCTTACAGCGACAGGAGCAGTCAGCATGAGTATTTACTGGCAGCAATGGGTAAGGCGTTGGCGCTTGCCAGAAATGCGCTTGTTATTTCTAGCTCTATGGATTTCAGCCTTAGCGGTGGCGGCAGTGGGCTTTTTCACCGATCGGGTCGAATCCGCGATGGAACGCCAAGCTAGCCAAGTCTTAGGTGGTGATTTAGTGGTAAGTTCAGCAAGACCGCTACCAGATGACTATCGGCAATTGGCCGCTCAGTTGGGCGCTAATATGGCTGAAGTGATTAGTTTTCGCAGCATGCTATCTTACGGCGAGACAACTCAGTTAGTACAAGTAAAAGCGGTCTCGTCCAATTATCCCTTAGTTGGTGAGTTGCAAGGAGCTAAGGATTTAACTGCAGGGGGTGTTTCTCTAAAAGGGCAATTACCCGCCAGTGGACAGGTTTGGGCAGAGCCACGCTTATTCCATTCTTTACAAGCACCCGTTAATGCGACGGTGGTGCTAGGCAACAGCCAATTTGCTTTAACCACAGTCGTTACTAAAGACCCGTCTCAAGGGGTTAATTTTTTCCAACTAGCGCCCCAAGTCATTATTCCCTTAGCTGATTTACCCGCTACTGGCTTATTATCGCCCGCCAGTCGTGCGGAATTTTCTTTGCTTTTCACAGGTTCAGATCGAGTCATCCGTGCGCTTAAAGCCGAGTTAGAGACCAAACTCACGCCGACTGAACGGATTCGATCTTTGCAAGAGGGCGCGCAGAATGTCCAGCAAGCTTTACAAAGAGCAGGGCGTTTCTTAGGTCTAGCTGCCTTACTCAGTGTGGTATTAGCAGGGGCGGCGATTGTTCTTACTTCAGCCAGTTTAGTGCGTCACGAGACTCGCACAGTCGCCGTACTTAAAGCTTTTGGTTTAGCGCGGCGACGTATCTTAGTCGATTATTTGGGGAATCTCTGGTTATTGGCATTAATCGCGGGTGTGTTAGGCGCGATTGTAGGCTTTTTCTTACAAGCTTTACTCGCGCAATGGTTAGTCCAAGTGGTGGCGATTGAGTTACCTGCGGCAAGTTGGACTTCCGCTTGGGTGAGTTTGGTTACTGCTTTGGTGATGGTCACAGGTTTTGCTTTGCCAGCTTTATTACGCTTATTAGACACTTCGCCGATGCAGATTTTGCAAGGTAGCTCGCCCACACAGAAGACTTTAGCCAATTTGCTGATCCTAAGTATTTTGCCCGCTATTTTTGTATTGCTATGGATTCAAGCCCGTGAGTTAGGTTTAGCAGCTTGGGTATTTTTTGGCTTATTAGCAGCTATTGCTCTATTCTGGTGGATCACTAAGTTGGTACTCAATGGCTTAGCTCGCTTGAGTACGCGACCCGCTTGGCAGTGGTTAGCTCTACTGCGTCAGAGTCGACGTTCGCTGTTGCTCGTGGTGGTATTTGCGATGGGTTTATTCACGCTTTTATTACTCACTGCCTTACGCACTGATTTAATCAATCGCTGGCAAGCGAGTGTGCCTACAGATGCACCTAATTATTTCTTAATTAATATCCAAGCCAATGATCAAGCTAAGTTAGAGCAGTTTCTGCAGCAAAATCAATTGCAAACTAATTTATATCCGATGATACGTGGGCGCTTAGTAGAGATTAATCAACAGCCAGTAAGCCCTGAAGATTACCCCAAAGCAGAAGCTAAACGTATGTTGGAACGTGAATTCAACCTCTCTTCGTTTGCGGCTTTCCCAGAAACTAACACTTTATTAGCGGGAAAGTGGTTTGATGCTCAAACTCAGGGATTTTCAATTGAACAAGGGATTGGTGAAACTTTAGGATTTAAACTGGGTGATAGCCTAACCTTTGATATTGCAGGGCAGCGTTTTACTGAAAAAATCACCAGTGTGCGCGAGGTTCGTTGGGATAGTATGCAACCCAATTTCTTTGTGATTGCTGCCCCTGGGTTACTTTTGGATAAACCCTATACGTTGATTACCAGTTTACATATCCCAGCGAATAAACCAGAACTGATTCCACAGATGATTCGTCAATTCCCGAGCATTACGGCTATTGATACGAGTGCTGTCTTAGGACAAGTACGTTCTTTAGTCGAACAAGCTACCTTGGCTGTACAAGGCGTATTTACCTTTACACTAGTCACAGGGCTATTAGTCTTATGGTCTGCCTTGCAAGCACAAAAGCCCGAACGGCAACGCGAATTAGCGATCTTGAAATCCTTGGGTGCAAGCTCAAAGCTTTTGCGTCAACGGATTTGGCTGGAATTTGCACTTTTAGGCGGTTTAGCAGGGGCTTTAGCAGGGGGCTTAACGATCTTGGCAGCGAATCTATTAGGCTATTATATGTTCGATTTAGCAGTCAGCTTCAATCCGTGGTTTATGCTGCTAGGTGCTTTAGTGGGCGCAGTGCTTGTTGCTAGCGCGGCTTGGCTGAATTTACGCAGTTTGTTAGGGGTGGCGCCAATGGTCTTGTTGAAAGCTTAACAGTTTGTCGGTTTGCACGCCTTCATCTGAAAAATATTAGCTACAATCTGAATGAATTATAAAAATAATTAACTGGATCTGAGTGAGGTAGTGATGGACACGACAGCAGAGCGTCAGGATATTTCGCGTTACACTATTCCTTTGAGCGAATCGAAGGCTAAAGAATGGATTGATTCCTTATCGCTCACTGATTTTGGTGATACCACCAAGCGTCTCTATCATGGCCTCGCTGACCTCAATCGGCGCTCACTCTCACCCGTGGTTAGGATTCGGCTTGGGGAGCGGTTGCGACCGACCTTTGATTTAATGCTCAAAAATCTGCATCGTCATTTGAGTTGCCGTGCTTTCCCTTTACCGGAACGCGGTCAGCGCATTTTCGATTTAAACCAGTCTTTGCTACTAGAGTTTTCGGGGCTTTATCAGCTCGCTGCCCTTGATATGATCACGCGTGATGAAGTTAACAAACGAGCTTTACAAATCGCTATTTATCGAGTCCTTGATTACTTAGGTCTCTATCTAATTAGTACATATTCAGTGTATGTGCGTACTCGTGAGTCGATTTGGCATGATATCCATCATATGTATCTGTTAGCGAGTGAGCGCGGTCTTGATAAATTACGACTGAGCGAAGGGCGAGAAGGTGCTAATAGTATTGAAGAACGTTATATCCAACTGAATGTTTTGCCTCTGTTTAAGCCCTATAGTTTGCGTCAAGAAGAGGTAGTACGGATTGCTCGTTATGTCGAATCAGTTACGCATTTAATAAAAATATCTAATGAACCTTTGCATCCGGATGCGAATCAAAATTTTGTGCATGCAGCCATGCTGAATAATGATGAACCAGCGGTCATTATGCCTTATCGGGACTTACCACATTCGCCTACAGTACGTGTTTTTAATTTAGCCCCTGTCATTTTAGATTTAGATCGGCAGATTCAAGAGATTTCTCAAGAGCAAAATTCGGGCTTGATTTTAAAAAATGGTTTAAGTCGGAATTTACTAAAGCGCCTAGTTTTCCATTTAACGACTATCCGTAATCGTCAATTTAATCGTTTTCCTAAACAAGAGAAAATGGCTGTAGTCTTAGGTATGCAAGGTGTCCTCGAGGCTATGCACCAAGCCTATCAGGGTGGTAGTTCTGACCAAAAGCGTGAAGAAGATATTTTATTCGATAATATGCTATATGGCGAAGCGAGTTTAGTTACTGGCAGCAAAAATAATATGGCTGAGCTTAGTACTAATATGCAAATCTGGGATTTGATTAATAGCAGTATTGGCGGCTATGGTTTGCGTTGGCCACATCCAGAAAGCTCAGCTGTTCGGGTAGGTGAGTTGATTGGCTTACGTGATATTTCGCAGGATGATAATGGTTGGGTAGTTGGTGTCGTTAAATGGATGGAATATATTAATAAACAAGGCCTATTTTGTGGCGTGGAATTATTATCCACTAAATTACAAGCTTTATCTGTTAATGCAGTCTTAAATCGTGAGGTTACGAATAAATTTCCTCAACAAGGTTTAATGCTCCCAAGTGTTGATGGTTTACGCGAAGATCCAGTATTAATCCTACCTTCTTATATATTCCAGTCGGGTGATAAATTAGTGGTTACCCTACAGGGTCGGGAAGAGCAGGTGATGCTATCCTCTTTGGATGAATGCCTAGGTGCATTTGCTTATTTCCGCTACAAAATTCTAACCGAGGAAGATCGGAAATCCACCGAAGATGACTTCGATAGTTTATGGGCGGATCTATAGATAAATTTGATGGCTTAATCAGCCTATCCAGTCACTAGATACGATGGTCGGGAAAACCGGCCTTCAGACTTTTGCCTCGCCTAGAACTTGGTATCTTCCACAGTATGAGTCAGCATACTGTGTCTTGTGTCATTGTTCAGCAGAACGCCGAATTTAGCCAAATTGTGGAGGCTGCCCTACGTAAGACACATTTTGAAATTCAATTAAGCTATGCCAAAACTTGGGACGAGTTAGCAACTGCCTTAATAGCTGAGCCTTCTTTGGTATTTTGCCCCCATGATTTGATGCAAAAACGCGAAGAGCGTATTTTGGAGTTAATTCAACAACGTTCACCAGATTCTATTTGCGTGAAAGTATCCCAACGTCATTGGGAACCCTTAAGTACTCGCGTATTATCGGTAGAATTATGTGCCATTTCCACCAGAGATCTGGATTTACTACAACAGCAAATCGATTATTTATTAAATTATAGCAGCCTAAAAAATCGCTTTCGGCAGTGCAAGCATCTATTGAGCATTGCCGAATTGCGCTGTCAATGGTTAGTCGATTATGCACGTGAACCGGTCGCTTTTGTCGCTCGCGGTCGCCATTTACATGCCAACATTGCTTATCTATCTTTATTTGGATTTAGCTCAGAAGCTGAAGCCTTAGCTACACCTTTATTACGCTTAATCGCTCATGAAGAGCAAGATGTCTTTAGCTCGTTGTGTGCTAATGCTGAGCGCAGTGCCTGTCCTTCTAATAAGCTGCTCCTAAGCCTAAGACGCTTTGATAAAAAGCCGTTTCGTGCGGAAATTCGTTTTATTCCTTCCGTATTTCGCGGGCAACGCTGCGTGCAATTACACATTCATGCTTTGATAGAGCCTAGAGACAAAGCTTTACCTAATCCTTGGAATCAGCCAGTTGCACCGCATGCTACTCAAGACCATCTAGGGCAAAAGTTAAGAGCGCATTTTCAGGAAAGCCTAAATTTACAGGCAAACACTCAGCCTGCTTTGTTAGCGGCTGAGCCAAGCTTGGTCGCTAGTAATGGTAAAAGACTTAATTATCCCAGCTTGATTCGTCATACACAGCATCGAGGCCGCTTTCAACTAGATTGGTGGAATCTACGTAGTGCGCTGCAACATCCTTTGCTACAACGCACACAAAATACGGATCATTTGATCCTAGTGAGTTTAGGCGAGTGGATTTTCAAACAAGCAGCTCAACTGAAGGCATTAGTGAAACTACTAAATACTAATCAACGTTTAGCCAGCCAATTAGTCTTAAGTCTACCTGTTGATACTTGTCTGGCCCACTCAGTCTTAGCTCGTCAAATTCTTCCAGCCTTTAGACGTAGCGGTGCACAGCTAGCTTTAGAGCAAGTGAATTTAGTCAATGCCACTCTATTAGCGCAGATGAAGCAGCTGGGTATTCAATTCGTGCGCCTAGATCCGAGTCTAGCTCATTCGATACTAGGTCAACAGGCAGTGCCTCAACAGCTCTATGATCTGATCCAAACCTTTGCTCAAGCCAAGCTCACCGTCATCGTTGATGGCGTACAAGATATTAATTCACTCAATTTGTTGTGTTTAACAACAGCAACTTATTTGCAAGGTGAAATTTTGAATAAGTTTACGCGTTAACTGTATGGCTAATCATCCGCTCAAGATTGCCTTAATTATTGAAGATGTCTACTTACCTACTTGGCAAGCTCTTATGTTGCGGCGCTTGATTTCTCAAGAGCAGGTCAGCATTGAACTGGTTTTGCTAATAGACAAACCTAGAAGCTGGCCATTAAATCCAGCGAAGTTTAATTTTTTTAGAAAATTAAGACAGTTGGAATCTCGGCTTTTCGAGACCACCCAGTCCGCTGATCAACTAGAAAATATTAGCGGCTGGTTTGATGGAGGATTTATTAAACTGAGCGCAAATATTGCAAAAGAGCAGTATTTTCATAAATCCATCAATTTAGTACTTAATCTCAGTCGGCATACCAAGTTGCCAAATTACCTTATTGAAAATTCAAATTATGGCGTTTGGCAATATTTTTATAATAGCCACTTAGATAGAGATAAAAATTGGGCAGGTATCCAAGAATTTAATCTAGATCAAGAAACTATTATTAGCGGAGTTATAGTCTACAGCGCTTATTTCAAAGAACCGCGCTATTTGTGGGTTTCGCAGACCAGTAAACAATGCTTATTAAGTAAAACACGTGATAACTTACTTTGGAAAATGCTGGAGTTTATGCCAGTCTTGGCACAACAAGCTACCAGAGTTGAATCGGGTAAAAAGTTTATTCAAAGCCGACATTTAGACACGCTAATTGACAAACTAGTAAGTTTGGATAGGGTTTGTTATTGCATCTTGTGGACAGAAAATTTTTTAGTGCTGGCCTTAGGCTTTCTTTATGCTCATCTTAAGCGTCTAGCTTACAAAATGACACTTAATAAAACATGGGTTCTATTAAAATCCGAGCAAGGCGCAATACAAAGTTTTAAGCAGCTCGATCAAGCGCAAATCCTTTATACCGTAGACCAAGGCTTTGCTGCAGACCCTTGTCTAGTCGAAGAAAATGGCGAGCAATTTCTATTCTTTGAAGAGTATCAAGAATCAACTAAGCGCGGGCGTTTAGTGTGTACAAAACTTCAAGATTGTGCCACCAATAAAGCGCCTTTAATTATTTTGGAGAAAGACTATCATTTGTCCTATCCCTTTGTTTTTAAAAGTGAAGGTATTTGGTATTTAGTCCCAGAGTCAGCCGAGAAGCGCAGCATTGATTTATACCGTTGTGTGCAGTTCCCAGATCAGTGGGAGTTTGTGAAGTCACTCATGAGCAATATTGATGCTTATGACGCGACTTTTTATCAATATCTAGGGCGCTGGTGGATGTTTGTTAATATACGTCCACATCAGAGTAGTTCACCCAATGAAATGCTTTATTTATTTTCTGCAGAGCATTTATTGGCTGAGCATTGGCAAGCTCATCCCGCTAACCCTATCGTCCATCATGCCGATAAAGCTCGACCAGCTGGAGCTTTATTTGAGAGTAATGGAGTTATCTACCGGCCATCTCAAAATTGTGCAGGGTCTTACGGGCGAGGCTTGAATTTGAATGCCATTATCGAGTGGAATGAGCACACTTACAAAGAAAAAACGGTTGCTCAATATATTCCACAAGGCAAAGCATCTTTACAAGGGATGCATACCTTTTCTTACCTTGGGAATACAGTTATCAGTGATGGCATTTATACGCGTAAGCGTTGGCAGAAAGTATGATAGCTAACAAAAAAATCGCCTTCGTGATTCATTCCCTAGGCAGGGGAGGCGCTGAGAAAGTTGTGTCTGAATTATCCATTTATTGGCGAAACAAAGGTTATAGTGTCACCCTGATTCTGTTTGAAAATGAAGTCGGTTATCCGATTGGTGGTGAGCTGATTAATTTAAATTTGCCCTCTGGAGATGGTTTTTTTGAGCGTGTGTTTATTCTTTTAAAGCGTGCTTGGCATTTGAAAAAAGTATATGCCAAACAACAATTTGATTTAATAATTGCAGTGATGGAAACCGCTAGTTTTCCTTCAATTATGGTTAACTCGCAAACGATAGCTTCAAATCATTGCAATCCAAGTCTCTATTTTTCTCAGGCTGAATGGAAACTAGCAGCAAGCTTATTTCCCAAGGCGAAAAAAGTTGTTTGTGTTTCAGAAATAGCTAAGCAAGCTTTTCAGAGTCGTTTACCCTCTGAAACACCCCTCACTACGATTTATAATCCAGTTGATTTTGTAAGTCTAGCCGATTTTTCCACAAAAAGTCCTAGTATTAAAATAGAAGAAAAATACATTATCGCTGTCGGACGCCTAGAGCCTCAAAAGCGTATTGATCGCCTGTTAAACGCTTATGCTGATAGTAAATTAAGTCATGAAGCTAAATTACTAATTTTAGGTGAAGGTAGCTTACGTCCTCAATTAGAGCAACAAATTAAAAACTTAGGTTTAGTTGGTCAAGTACTAATGCCGGGTAACATAGAAAATCCACATCCTAACATAGCTCGGGCCGAGTTCTTAGTGCTTGCTAGTGATCATGAAGGATTTCCCATGGTACTTATTGAGGCGCTAGCTATTGGTAAACCTGTAGTTTCTACCGATTGTGCCACAGGGCCTAATGAAATTATTCAACATGGGCAAAATGGTTTATTGGTTCCTGTTGAAAATACCTTAGCTTTACGCGATGCCTTAGATGAGTTGTATTTTAATCAACCCTTGCATCAATACTTAAGTCATAACGCGGCCGCTTCAGTAAGACATTTATCAGTAGACACAATTGCTGCTCAATGGGAGGCTTTAGCATGGAAGCCATAAGAAAACTCGCGTTAATTTGCTTATTGCTATTGATATTTGCAGTACCAAGTGATGGCTTATGGACTATTGTTGGTTTATCTTTGGTAAAAATAGCTGGCTTATTATTATTTGGTATGGTGTCGCTACTTATTATTAGTGGTGATGGTATGCGTGGCTCTACTTGGTTTTTGATTGCCGTAGCAGCTTATATTGGGTGGATGCTGTTCAGCTTTCTTTGGACTCAAATGCCAGTCAATTATGAAACTAGTTTGGCTATTAATAGTCAGCAATCGATCAAAGAGTATCTTTATTTATTTATGCTAGTTCTATTGGCATTTCAGGTCTTGCGTTCAGAGCAAGAGTTGAATTGGGCCTTTGCAGCTTATTTACTAGGCGCTATGGTTTTAACTTATTTCTTAGTTCGAGGATATAATCCTAATAGCACCACAGTACGCCATGAAATTGTAGGTTTCGATGCAAATGAGACAGCTGTTCAGTTAGCTTTAGGTTTACCTATGGCTTTATATCTCTTGTTAGTAGCTAAATCTTGGCTTTTACGCAGCTTGGGTTTGCTGTACATTCCGGTTGTTTTGTTCGGGATATTTATTACTGGTTCACGTACTGGGTTTATTGCTGCTTTATTTGGTTTTATTGGTTTAATTCCTTGGTTTTGGCGTACTAAATTTATCTGGAAATTAGTGGGTTTAAGTTTATTTGTGGTGATTGCTTTAGGTGTAACTAGTATGGTTCCACAAAAAACTTTAGATCGTTTATTTTCTTCTGGAACTGAGTTAAGCCAAGGTACTTTAAGTTCACGTAGTATCACTTGGTCACGTGCTTGGCTAGAAATCAATGAAGCCCCTTTTTTCGGTAGTGGCTTAAGCTCATTTAGACGAGTTATTAATAAATATAACATCGATTATACAGCGCATAATAGCTATATTGCTATTATGGTTGAACAAGGTATTGTGGGCTTGTTAAGTTACTTAGCAGTTATTGCTGTAGTGTTTTTACAAGCTTTTAAATTGCCCATTGAGCAACGATTCTTAATGCTTTCACTGTTATTGATTGCTGTCGCCAGCCAATTTACCTTGACACTTAATGGACGAATGTTTATTTG
Source organism: Thiothrix sp. (assembly GCA_008015155.1). Taxonomy (GTDB): domain Bacteria; phylum Pseudomonadota; class Gammaproteobacteria; order Thiotrichales; family Thiotrichaceae; genus Thiolinea. The sequence goes on along the minus strand of SSFA01000019.1, from coordinate 169,587 downwards.
GTTTGCCTATTTGCTTATCGTTATTAGAGCTGATCTTGAGCAAGCACCTAAAACTTTAATTCAAGTCTATCAATTGAGATTGGCATGAAAAAAATAGCGATTGTCATTGGTGATTTAGGAATGCCTGGCGGTGCTGAAAAAGTTGCAGCAGATTTGGCGACAGAGTTTCATCAACGTGGACATGATGTAACCGTTATCACTTTTGAGGAAAAACAGAAGTCTGGCTATCTGCAGACCCCAGCTAAGCATCTACATTTATCCATGCCTTCCCGTGAAGGTAATTTACTCATCCAATTGAAACTACTAGCTGAGCGGGTGTGGACCTTTCGTAAGGTTTTTAAGCAGCAACAGTTTACGCATATTTTTTCTTTTTTAGAATCTGCTAATCTCCCTTGTGCTCTAGCCAGTCCTTTAACTTGTGTGTCAGTCCATATTGATCCAGATGCATGGACTAAACGCCAAGAAAGAATCCTTAAATTTGCTTTTAAGCGCGCTTACAAAGTTATAGCGCTTACTAATAGCATGCAAACTAAATTAGAGCATCGTCTCAGCTTAGATAATGTAGTGCGTATTTATAATCCTGTGATGACGGATTTAGTGCATCAACGCGCTAAAGAAAATATTTCACTTGAGCTTCCATTTATTTTAGCTGTAGGGCGTCTAAATCATTTAAAGCGGTTTGATCGACTAATTGACGCTTATGCTCAAGCAAAAATTTCAGAAAAATGCCAGCTAGTCATTCTAGGTGAGGGTGAGCTTCGGCAAAGCCTAGAACAACAAATTAACGCCTATGGCTTAAAAGATCGAGTTTTACTCTTAGGTTATGAGTCTAACCCATACAAATATATGACTCGAGCCGAGTATCTAGTGATGAGTAGTGATACGGAGGCTTATCCAGTCGTTTTAATTGAAGCTTTGAGTTTAGGCTGTCCGGTCTTGAGTACAGATTGTCCAAGTGGCCCACGTGAAATCATTCGTGATGGTGAAAATGGTTTATTAGTTGCAGTTGATGAATTAGCGCTAGCAGGCGGTATGCAGCGTTTATGTGCAGATCCGCAATTACGTGAACGCTTATCTCGGCAAGCACCTAGCTCAGTGCAAGCTAATGACATCCGCCAAGTCGCCGATGCTTGGTTGGCGGTTTAAATGCAGCTTCGCCATAGCTTTTTATATCTACTGGCTCACGGAGTACCAGCCTTAGCAGCCTTTCTAACACTAGCTGTGTATACGCGCTGGATTAGCCCAGAAGCGTATGGCATTTATACAACGCTGATGGTTATAGCCAATAGTATAAACATTATCTTATTTAATTGGGTTTATGTGGCTTTACTGCGCTATTGGAATGATAAGAATTTTAAGCAAGCTGAATTGATGGGCTTGCTGTTAAGTGTGTTAGCGGTTGGTAGTTTATTAATTTTACTCGGTACTAGCATTTATTGTTCACTAACTCAAGATATACCTATGTCGATGGCTTTAGCTGGATTAATGATCAGTAATGCAGTTTATATGGCCTACCAACGTCTTAACTCAGCGAATCTACAAGCTGAGCGCTATCTAAAAATTGAAGTTTTACGGGTAGTAGTAACAGCATTATTGGCTATTATTTTAGTTTGGCAAGGTTATTCTTGGTATGGTATTTTATTCGCAACTAGCCTAGGATTTTTAGTTCCTTTAGTAGTGCCACATTTTTGGCAAGGTTTTTTTCAATACTCAGTAAAATTGAGAAGCACGCAAGCACTAATTTTGCTGCGCTATGGTTTACCTTTAAGTCTAAGCTTCATTCTACTAGAAGTAATCCATGCTACTGATCGAGTTCTTTTAAGTTATTTAGTTGGCTTTGAGGCAGCAGGTCAATATGCAGTCGCGTTTAGCTTACCCTTTCAGTTATTAATTTTAATCGGTAGTGCTCTGAATGCAGCAGCTTACCCTTTAATTTTGCAAAGTCTAGAGCAGCAAGGTGAGCCTATCGCTAAGTCTAAATTAGCTGATTATCTGCTAGTTCTAGTCGGTTTGTTGTTACCCAGTTATTTAGGCTTGCTGGCAGTTAGCCATGACTTTATGCCTTTACTGATTGGTGAAGCTTATTTAGCAGAGTCTATACGCTTATTACCTAGTATAGGTTTATTGTTAGTGCTAAATGCAATTTATCTTTTTCATACTTCTTTAGCTTTCCAATTGGCTAAAAAGACCTATATGCCGATTTTAGTCATTGGTGTAGCAGCACTGTTAAATGTATTCTTAAATTTTGTTTTAATTCCTATATATAAGATTGATGGTGCGGTTCTAGCTTCCCTAGTAGCTTATCTAGTTTGTATAGTTTATGGAAGGTTTTTGGGTGACAGAGTTTTTAAGCTGCCTGTTTTATGGGGTGAGTTATTGAAAATTATTGCCTCAGCTAGTTTGATGTTTTTAATTTTAAAATACCTACCTTTAGAGCATGGAGTATTAGTGGGACTGCTGCGTATTGTGGTTGGGGTGATCTTGTATTCATTTTTCATCTACTATTTTAATGTGCAAAATATTAGATTTTATCTACCAAATTTATTAAAAGGCATACATAAGTCTCATGAAAGCACTCAGTCTTCAGCGTAAAAAATATGGTATTCATATTCAAGAGGTTTATTTCTCTGTTGAACATACTGGGCAAATGGATTGCGATTTGAAAATCAATTTCTGCGTTTCTAATCAGGGTAAGAATACGACCGCAGCTGTAACCTCTATAATTGACTTAACTCAGGATGCGCAAAAGATTATAGCTGATTTTCGCCTAAGTCATCGACGTGGAATTAAAACCTGCCTGGATTCTAAAGAACTAGATTATAAGGTTATTAGTAAGCCTAGTTATAAAGATATACAAGCTTTTTGTAAAATCTACGATGGCTTTGCTAAAGAAAAACATTTAGAGGCTTGTAACGAAAGCAAGCTTAGGTTTTTTGCAGATCAAGAAGCATTAATTTTGAGCCAAGTAACTTGTTTAAAGACAGGTGAGAACTTGTGCTTCCATGCACTAATTTGTAATGGTGAGCGAGCACGTTTGCTGCATGCTGTTTCGAATTTTCGTGCTCATGTACAAGATTCGACTATGCGTAATTATCTGAGCAAAGTTCACAGGGCGCTGTATTGGTTTGAAATCAATTATTTTAAACGGCTAGGCTATACAACTTATGATTTAGGTGGCTTATGCATAACAGGTGATCCTGAGCTAGAAAAAGTTAATCATTTTAAACGTGGCTTTGGGGGTAATGAATGTAAAGAGTATATCAACTTTACTCCATGTACCCTAAAAGGTTGGCTTGCTATGCATTATTTGATGAATAAACTATGAGCTCTTTCAATACTTCTATAAGTAATTTTGAAGGTGTAGCTTATATTATTACTTCTTTAGCGATGGGTGGAGCGCAAAAGGTTTTATTGGGTTTGTTAGAAAGCCCACAACTTCCAGTAAAATCAACTTTGGTAATTAGTTTATTAAAAACACAAGGGTTACAAGAGAGCTTTGCGCGTTTAGGGGTGGAAGTTTTCTATCTTGAGCTAGAAAGGCCTCAGTATATCCTTAAAAAAATTTTTGAATTACGTAAACTACTCGCAGAGCGGAAAATAAAGCTTATTTACAGTTTTTTACATCACGCTAATCTCTTCGCGGTCTTAATCGCTGTGCTTAGCATAAAGCCAGCGCCTAAGCTTATTTGGGGTTTGCATGATACACCATTAAAGCATCTGTATACACGCTGGCAGCATCGAGCCTTGTTTTGGCTAAGCATCCGATTATCAGGTATACCACAAAAAATTATTTTGGTGTCAGAGCGTAGTCGCCAACGTTATTTAGAAATTGGCTACCCCGCTAGCAGTATGCAATTAATTCCTAATGGAGTATTGGTTCAGCCTTTAAATCTGGGGCAGATAGAGTCTGATCGCTTAGCCGTTCGTGCTGAATTAGGCTTAAATCCTGCTGCAATTTTGATTGGGAGCCTAACACGTGCAGTACCTGAGAAAGATTTGCCACTCATGTTGCTGGCTTTTGCTAGTTTTAGTCAGCAATGTGAAGCGCATCTGGTATTAGTAGGGGAAGGTGTAGATACACAAAACACTGAGCTACAAGTGCAGATTAATGCGCTCGGTTTACAGGGGAGAGTGCATTGTTTAGGGATTCGCCAAGATGCAGCGCGCTTAATCCGAGCTTTTGATATCGCCAGTTTATCTTCGAGATCTGAAGCTTTACCTTTATTTTTAGTAGAAGCAATGGCTTTAGGTGTGCCTTGTGTCGCTACTAATGTAGGCGATATTCCATTAGTTTTGGCTGGACAGGGTGAGTTGGTGGCGGCAGGTGATAGTACAGCTCTCGCTGCAGCTTGGCAGAAGGTCTTAGCTTATTCAGCAGCACAAAGACAGCAGAAAATTGAGTTAGCCTGGCAGTACATACAAACTCACTTTAGTCAAGAGCGTATGCAGGAGCAGCATTTGGCCGTCTTTGCCGAACTAATTCAGACTTGGGAGGCTAGCCAAGCTTGGAACATGAGTATGCACCACAAACGCTGTTGATTGGCGGCACCTTTTAAAAACCCTTGCCATTCGTTTTGTACTAAATCAGCATTTAGATAGCCTTGCTGGCGAATGAGGTTTCTATCTAATAAATCTTCAGCCCAAGTACGTAGATCAGTACGTAGCCAAGAGGCTAAAGGTACGTTGAAACCTTGTTTGGGTCGGTTAACCATGGCTTCAGGTAGATATTTATACAACAATTGGCGTACTAGCCATTTACCTTGACCTTGGTGAATTTTGAATTCAAGCGGAATGCGCCAAGCTAGTTCAAAAACACGATGATCTAGAAAAGGGACGCGTGTTTCTAAGCTAGCACCCATAGCAGCTCGATCTACTTTACAGAGCATATCGTCTGGCAAAATAGTTAAAGTATCAAAGAGCATCATAGCCGACTCGACTTGGCTAAAATGTGGTGCAAGTTTAGACATAGACCAAGCTAGCTCGCTGGTTTGCGCACCGATCACTAAAGATTCAGGTTGCTGCCAATGTTGAGAAAGGCGTGGAAATAGAGCATACACTGAGTCGCTGGCTTGCAAGGCATGTGCTATTTTCTGGAGTTGTTCGCCAAGTTGTTGATCTGACTGGAGCAACAGCCTATTTAAACGGCTAATAGGTAGTTTCAACAAAACCTGTAGGAGTTTTTTGCGTAAAGCGCTTGGTACTCTAGCAGCCTTAGTCCAAATCTTTTGAGCAAATAAATAACTACGGTAGCCGCCAAATAATTCATCACCCGCATCACCGGATAAAGCTACTGTCACTTGTTGGCGAGCACAGCGGCTGATCAAAAAACTTGGCAAGGCTGAGGTATCTGCAAAGGGTTCGTCATAGAGTTGGGGTAATAAAGGGATGACTTCTAAAGCGTCTTGCGCAGTTACTTTAAATTCAGTATGGCTGGTGCCGAGATATTCTGCCACGGCACGCGCGTGTTGAGCTTCATTAAAGCCAGCTTGTTCAAAGGCAACAGTAAAACTACGAATTGCTTGACTATGCTGAGCCTGCATTAAACTGACTATTAAGGAGGAGTCAATGCCGCCAGAGAGAAAAGCCCCCAAAGGCACATCAGCCTGGGCTTGTAAGTTTACAGCTAGTTTTAACTGTTGTTCTAAGCAATACAAGGCTTCTGTTTGATCAGTGATTAACTGCTGCTGACCATTTAAAGCCACCTCTAAACTAGACCACCACACTTGTGGCTGTACGCTTGTATGCGTGAGCTCAGAAGGCTTAAATGCTAAGAAGCAGCCAGGCTCTAATTTATAGATATTTTGGTAAATGCTGTTCGGGCTAGGCACGTAAGCACATTGCATATATTTAGCCAGCGCATCGCGATCTAGCTCAGCTTGAAAACTAGGCAGTTGGCGTAAGGCTTTAAGTTCAGAAGCAAACGCGAATTGTGCGCCGATCCAGCCATAATAAAGTGGCTTCTCACCCATACGATCACGCATTAAATAGAAGCTACGTTCCTGCTGATCCCAAAGTGCAATCGCAAACATGCCTACAGTTTTTTGCAAGGTGCGCTCAACACCCCAGTGCACAAAACAAGCTAACAAGGTTTCAGTGTCAGAGTGCCCTCGCCACTTAGGTGCAGCTTGTTGTCGTTCTAGTTCAGTACGTAAAATTTGATGATTGTAAATTTCACCATTGAACACACAGATGTAGCGCCGACAGGCTGAGTACATGGGCTGCTGACCAGCAGCTGACAAATCAACAATAGCTAAACGTCGATGACCCAAGGCAATTTGTGCCTCAGAATCTAACCAAAGTCCCTGAGCATCAGGGCCTCGATGCTTGAGACTAATCGTCATTCGCTCTAAGGTGCTGGCAGGATCAGATAAATGATTGAAGCCCAAGAAGCCTGCGATGCCGCACATAGTGTCACCTTATAAATAGTTTTAGTGGTAGTACTGAGCTTGGAACGAGGTGAAAGCATAATCGCTTAATAATTGCTGCAGTTTTTTGCCCATGCCTCCACGCCCTGCAAATTGGTGCAAGGCCCAAGCGTGAGATATACCAGCAGGTTTGGCTACCTCTTGGTATTCTTGGGTGTCAAGTTCATGAGGATGCATATAAAATACAGCTTCGGTCTTATTGAGCTTACGCGCAAGCCAACGTGTTAAGGCATAAGGATAAATGCGAAAATAACCACCACCCATGACAGGCAAAGATTTGCCTAATACGGTACAGGTGGACAAAGGATAGGTATCTAAGCCACGTGCACGAATCTCTTGCAGGACAGAGTCATCAGCGAAGCCATACACTTTGCGTACTTGAGCAAGCATGATCGAGGACTCATAGCGCAAACCAAACTGCAGCAAAGTGTCACAATACCAAGGCAACATAGCTGTGCGTACTGAAAAGGTAGGTGCACGAAACCCTAAGACTTTTTGCCCACTAATATGCTCTAAATGAGCCACGGAGCGCTCGATTTCCGCTTTGAATTGGGCGGGTGTTAAGGTATACAAGGGACGATGACTATAACCGTGGCTTGCTAACTCATGTCCCTGCTGCGCAATAGCGGTGATGAGCTGTGGGTGGCGTTCAGCCACCATACCTTGTACGAAGAAAGTGCCTTGGACTTGATGTTCAGCCAAAATATCGAGTAGACGCAAAGTATTAGTGAGTACCCGCTGCGAAATAGGGCGATTAAAATCAAATACTGATTGTTGCCAGTCTTCAATATCAGCACTAAAAATCATTGTGAGGCATCCCAACTGGTTTCTAGTTTCGCTAAGCGCCGATGGTGCTCATAACAAGCTAGATAAATACTGCCTAAACGCTCAAGCACTTGTTGCGCTGAGAAATGCTCTATAACACGGGCACGTGCTGCTAAACCCATCTGTTGCCGTTCAAGTGGATGCTCCATGAGCCACTTCATTTTGCTGGCTAAGGCTTGTGGATCGTTGATCGGCACAAGAAAACCTGTACTTGCGTCTTGAATGGCTTCTCGACTGCCTTTGACATCGGTACCGATAACGGGTTTAGCACAAGCCATGGGTTCTAACAGAGCGCGTGGTAAGCCTTCACCGAAAGAAGTCAGCAGCCCCACATCAATTTCTTGATAAAACTCTGCCATATGGGTGCTGTAGGGGCGTATTTCGATCCAGTCCTGCAATTGATGAGCAGCAATTTTGGCAGCAATTTCTGTCTGCAGTTCGCCCTGCCCGATCAGCAATACTTTGAAATTAGAATTCACCAAACGCAGATATTTAACAGCGTCGAGCAAGAGTTCATGATTTTTAATCGCTTCAAAACGCGCCACCATGCCAAAGATAGTTTTATCGCTAGGGTTAAGAGTGAGGCTCGGGGAAAAGTAATCAGTGTCAATGCCATTCCCTAAATACTCTATTTGTGCCTCATCTAACAGCTTATGACGGCGTGCAATTGCAATGTCTTCATGCGATTGGAAAAGTGCTAGGTTGACTGGCCATTTTAACAAACGCTCGATAGCCAAATAAGTCCATTTGCCCAAAGCACTCGTATTATACGACAGGCTATAACCATGACTTTGATAAATCCAAATAGGCTTGCGCATGACGAAGGCTAAGCAACGCCCAACTAGACTAGGCACGCCAAAATGTAAATGCACTACATCGTATTGGCCTTGCGCTAAGACCTTTTGTAAATTGAAGAACGATTGGATTAAGCGCCCTGGGTGAAGACTACGATGTAAGTCGGTAACGATAACTTGCATACCTTGCTGGCGCATGAGCTCGACTTCTTTGCCCTCACTACACAGCAGATCTATTTTGAGTTGTTGAGGATAACGTGCGTTCAAAACTTGTGCACGTTTAAATACTAGAGCATAAGCTGGGCTACTGGCGGTACAGACTTCGAGTATTTTTATCATATTAGTAGAACTTATGGATGAGGTGACGGGAAAGTGTATTCATAACAAAAGGAGGACTGTTACGAATCAGCCAAGACGCGCTGCTATAGACCGCTGAACGCGCTGTTTTTGCTTGGGGAAGTGCTAATTGATAATAGTGAATAGGGTGGGTGTAGTCGGCTAAGCGGCGTTTAAATTCATAAGCACTACTACCTACTGAAGAGCGCCCTAAATTATATCTAGCTTTGCCGATTTGCTCGCAGTGTTCGATAATTGACCAAAGCATGCTGAGAAACACATTATCTTTTTTATAGGCAGGGTCTAAACCCATCCAAGCGCCATACAACTCTTCTTGAGAAAGAAAGCCAAATGCTGCTACTACAGGTGTATCAGCAAAATAGCCTACACAGAGTGAAATAGAGTTCTTGCAGTGTTTATGCAGATTTTCAAAGAACGTCCGACTGTGCGGCAAGCTCCCTACCTCATGCATTTGTTTTAAATAGAGAAGGTAAAAATCGTTCAAAACTTCTAAATCATTGCCAAATTTAAAGGTATAACCTTGTTGCAAAGTTTGGCGAATATTGCGCCGAGTCGATTTGGAAAAGTCTTTTAGGCGTTGCTCACAGGTTTTACTCAGATCTACAATTAATTCGACCTTATCAGACCGATCAATCGTAAAAGGCAGTTGCTTAGTTGTACGCAATTCTAACTGTTTGGCTTTCAAATCTAGATCGGGTAGTTCTTTTAATAACTGACTAATGAAGTCACTATAAGCATCATTAGATAAATTCAGTTCACCGGTTTTATCAAAACCTGCACCGATAATCAGGGTGTTGGTACCTAAACCAAAGCGGCTATTTTTTAAAAAAATAGGAACAATTAGAGTCTGATTTGCAAAAGACAATTCTAAATCTAAAGCCTGCAGTTTATATTCTGCGGCTAAAGCTAATCTAAAGGCTGAGCTCGTAAATACCGGTTCATCTAAACCTAGTTTTGGATATTTCTCTGCTGACTTATTTAATTCTTTAATTCGTATAGCCATCGGCGGGGCACTCGATTTGCTAATTAGTTGCTTAGATTATTAATGGATAGCAGGTGTTTCGCTTGGACAGAATGGATAAGAGGGCAAAGTTTCTAGGTAAAAGGAATAAGCGCGACTTGACTATCGACTAGCCGCTTATCTAAAAAAATGCTGCGGTATGCAGTTGAGCTTTTGCATATAGAAAAATGTTATAAGAGGATAGCATCAGATATTTTACCCCAATGGCAGATAACATGATGTTAACCGTGTCTGAGCAAATTCCAACCGTAGCGAATCCAAGTATTCCTGTGATCATACCGTCGCCGGAGTTAATGTCTGCGGTAGGAGCCAAGCAGAATCCCAATAGCTCTAGTCTGCTAAGCTTGGCTCAGGTTTGGCAAAGGTTATGGCGGCAGAAATGGTTATTTTTAAGTAGTTTATTCCTCGTGCTTTTAGTGACTGCCTTAATTACTTTAATGCAAAAGCCAGAGTACCGAGCTAGCTCGACTATTCAGATTGAAAAGCAGGGTGCACAAGTCGTTGATTTTGGGAATGTACGTCAAGTCTCTCCTGATATGGGTGAGGGCGATATGTTTTTTCGTACTCAGTATGAACAATTAAAAAGTCGCCAATTAGCTGAACAAGTGATCAATGCACTAGATTTGGATAAGCGCTTATTTGAATTGAAAGAAAAGCCAACACCGCTTGGGCAAATTTGGCAGGATGCCAAACAAACTCTATCAGGAATCAAAGATCAGCTAATGGCACTGTTGCCTGCAAGTTTGCTGGGCGAAAAGGCCACTGCGCCTAAGCCAGCCATAAAAGGTGATAATATTGATCTCTTTCTGAAAAACCTTTATGTCGAACCCATTGAAAAAGCTCATTTAGTGAAGGTTTATTACGAAAGTATTGATCCGGTCATCTCGGCGGAAATTGTTAATAAGTTGATCGATTTATACATCAAGAGCTCTATTAGCAATAGTAGCCAGACGGATATCTATGCCCAAGCTTTCTTAGATCGTGAACTAGAAAAAGCCCGTGAGCGTTTGACCAATAGTGAAAACGAAATGGTGAGATATGCGCGGGACAATCAAATTCTTGAAGTAAATAATAGCCAAGCTACCCAGGAGCAAAAGCTAAATGAATTAAATACAGCCTTAGCTACTGCTGAGCGGCGGCGAATTGAAGCAGAAAGTCAATTAGGTCAAGCACGTAAGCATGGTAATGTTGCGGGGGTATTGACTAATCCCGTTGTGGAGTCCTTAAAACGCCAATTAGTAGACTTGGAAGGGCAGTATCAAAATCAATCCAAGGTGTTTAAACCCGCTTATCCAGAGATGCAACAGCTCGCGCAACAAATCGAGACTGTAAAAGCTAAGCTAGCCACTGAAGTAAGTAATTTAAAGCAGTCTTTAGAAGCCGAATTTGCAGCCTCTAAGCGCTTGGAAGGACAAATTCGCGGTGAGCTTTCAAGTTATAAAGGGGAGTTGGTTAACTTGCGCGATCGTAGTGTAGAGTACAATGCACTCAAGCGTGAAGTAGAAACAAGTCGTAAGCTTTATGATGATTTATTAAAGCGCGTGAATGAAGTGAATGTCGCTGCAGGAGCCAATAAAGCAACGAATATCCGGATTGTTGATGCAGCTAAACCGCCTGCAGAACCGTTCCGTCCTAATAAAGCTATCAATTTATTGGTCGGGTTAATCACAGGCTTAATTTTAGCTTCAGCACTAGCTCTGTTACGTGAAACCTTGCGCCGCTCTCTAACCTCTGGCGATGAATTGCAGTCCGTGAGTGGCTTACCGGTATTAGGTACGATTCCGCATGTACGCCGGATGAGTGAGCAAGATTTAGCAATGATCACTATGCGTGATCCTAATTCACCTGCAGCTGAAGCTTATCGGATTGCTGCTACTAATATTCGTTTTGCCTTACAAGCGGGTAAACCCAGTGTGATCGTTCTAACAAGTGTTAATCCATCTGAAGGTAAATCGACTTCTTCTGTCAATTTAGCCTTAAGCCATGCACAAATGGGGGCGAAAGTCTTATTGATTGATGCTGATTTACGTCGTCCTACTGTACATACCAAGCTGGGTATCAGTAATACTCGAGGCTTGAGTGATTATGTAGAAGGTCGTGCTGAATTGGCTCAAGTGACGCAGCAAGTACCTCATATGAAAAATGCTTATGTCATGACTTCAGGACCATTTCGCGTAGATCCAAGTAGCATTCTAGCCAGTGCTAAGCTGCATCAACTGCTCGAAATGGCTCGGCGCCATTTTGACGTGACGATTATAGATGCACCTCCTGTGATGGGGTTTGCGGATGCACTCCTATTAGCTGCCCAGGCGGATAACACGTTACTTGTCACTAATGAGAAAAATATGGATCGCAAGCTAGTGTTGAATGCAATTCAGCAACTGCAGCGAGTTAAGCCTACAATTGGTGGGTTTCTGGTGGTCAATGCTAAACATGGGGTTGTGGATGCACGCTATTACGATCGGTATAACCGTGGTGCCGGGAAGAGAGAGGCTTATGAAGAATCAGCAACAGGCGGTCTGAATTTAACTCGAGATAAAGCCGCTGCTTAGACGAAGATGAAACACCCCTAAATAATGAGTTTAGGGGTGTTGATCAATACGCTGACTAAGGCAGTGTTGTTTCGCCCATTAAGAAACGGTCACATTCGCGAGCTGCTTGGCGACCTTCATTAATCGCCCAAACTACTAAGCTTTGACCACGGCGCATATCGCCAGCAGCAAATACACCGGGGATATTAGTCGTATATTTGCCATAGTCCGCTTTGACATTGCCGCGCGCGTCAGTTTCTACTTGACTACTTTCAATCAATGCCTTTTCAGGTCCAGTGAAACCCATGGCTAATAGAATTAAATCGGCTGGTAGTACTCGTTCAGTACCTGCAATTTCGACTAAATTCATACGCCCATCAGGCATTTTTTCCCATTGCACTCCAACGGTATGAATTTCCTGAACTTGGCCTGCTGCATTGCCGACAAATTTCTTAGTAGAGACGAGATAATGGCGAGGATCAGCACCAAATAAAGCAGCCGCTTCCTCCTGTCCATAATCAACTCTGAAAATCAAAGGCCATTCTGGCCAAGGATTGGTCGGAGCGCGTTGATCAGGTGCACGTGGCATAATTTCTAATTGAGTGACAGATTTACAGCCATGACGAATCGATGTACCTACACAGTCTGTACCCGTATCACCACCACCGATGACAATGACATGCTTATCTTTAGCCGAGATATAGTTGCCATCCGCATGTTTAGAATCCAACAGGCTTTTGGTATTCGCGGTTAAAAACTCCATCGCATAATGGACACCGCTTAGCTCACGGCCTGGTGCAGGTAAATCCCGTGCTTGAGTTGCACCTGCACACAAAACCACAGCATCGAAATCTTTGCGTAAATCAGCGGCAGAGATATCTTTGCCCACATGAACACCTGTGACAAACTTAATGCCTTCGGCTGCCATCAAATCAACCCGTCGCTGAACGACCTCGGTTTTATCCAGTTTCATATTCGGAATGCCGTACATGAGCAAACCGCCAATGCGGTCAGCACGCTCGTAGACAGTGACTTCATGACCGACTTTATTCAGTTGATCCGCACAGGCTAAGCCAGCAGGGCCTGAACCAATTACAGCAACTTTTTTACCAGTACGAAATTCCGGTGGCTCAGGGCGTACCCAGCCTTCAGCAAAGGCTTTATCAATAATACTGACTTCATTCAGCTTAATCGTGACAGGGTTTTCGTTTAAGCCTAAAGTACAGGCCCCTTCACAAGGAGCAGGGCAAACACGACCTGTAAACTCGGGGAAGTTATTAGTCATTCGCAGACGCTCATAAGCTTCGCGCCACAAACCCCGATAAATCATGTCATTCCATTCTGGAATCAAGTTATTCACTGGGCAGCCACTCGCACCACCTGGTAACACCTTGCCCGTTTGGCAGAAAGGAATGCCGCATTCCATACAACGTGCACCTTGACGTTGACTTTCGGCTTCACTATGGAAATGGAGGTGAAATTCCCCCCAGTCCTTGATGCGCTCTAAGGGCGAACGATCGGCTGGCAGTTCGCGCTCATATTCGATAAATCCAGTTGGTTTACCCATTCTTTTTGCAATCTCCCTGCTTAGTTGCCACTGGCACGAGTAACATCTTCATTGTTCGCTTTAAAGGCCGCCATTAAAGCTTCCTCGCCAGTCATACCTTGCGCTTCAAATTTCTTCACTGTCTCTAAGACACGCTTATAGTCATGGGGCATCACGCGAATAAACTGCGATACGCTTTGCTCCCAATTCGATAAAATAGCCTTAGCACGTGGGCTATCGGTGTGCAGAATATGCTTCTCAATCATGCTTTTGACGTGATTAATGTCTTCAGCTTCGCTCAAAGGCTCGTAGCTAACCATTTCCCGATTACCGCTAATGGCTAAGATACCTTTTGGATCGTAAACATAAGCTACACCACCTGACATGCCTGCTGCGAAGTTACGACCAACATCCCCAAGCACAATGACACGACCACCGGTCATGTATTCGCAACCATGATCGCCTGTGCCTTCAACGATGACATTGACACCTGAGTTACGTACACAGAAGCGCTCACCCGCAATACCACGAATATAAGCTTCACCACTAGTTGCGCCAAAGAAGGCAACATTACCGATTAAGATATTTTCCTCGGCTACATAGCGGGCTTGTTTAGGAGGGTAAACAATAATCTTCCCACCGGATAAACCTTTACCGATATAGTCGTTCGAATCACCTTCAAGCTCTAAAGTCATACCGCGTGGCACGAAAGCACCAAAGCTTTGCCCTGCTGAGCCATAGAACTTCAGTTGAATGGTGTCATCAGGCAAGCCTGCTGCGCCATAACGCTTGGTGATTTCATTCCCAGTAATCGTCCCTACTACACGGTCGATGTTTTTCACTTGAAACTCAGCTTTGACAGGCGTGCCGTTTTCAATCGCTGGTTGGCAAGTTTCAAGGATAGTACGCATATCCATCGACTGGGCGATGCCATGATCTTGCGCGCGGTTACAACGCACACCATCACACTCTTCCAACTCTGGTTGATAGAGCAGGGCACTTAAATCGACTTTGCCAGCTTTCCAATGCTCAACAGGTTTAGCATATAAGCGATCGACGCGCCCGACCATTTCATCAATGGTACGGAAGCCTAGTTTCGCCATGTATTCGCGCATGTCTTCAGCAATGAAATGCAGCAAATTGATTACATACTGCGGATCACCGCTGTACTTTTTACGCAGTTCTGGGTTTTGAGTAGCAATGCCCACAGGACAAGTGTCCAAGTGGCAAACACGCATCATCACACAGCCTAAAGCCACTAAAGGTAGGGTCGCAAAACCATATTCTTCAGCACCTAATAAAGCAGCGACCACAACATCACGACCCGTCATTAATTTGCCGTCCGTCTCCACACGCACGCGGCTACGTAGATTATTCAGTAGCAGCGTTTGATGGGTTTCCGCCAAGCCTAATTCCCAAGGTAAGCCAGCGTGTTGCAAGCTAGTTTTAGGAGAGGCACCTGTACCACCGTCATAGCCTGAGACTAAAACGACATCGGCTTTACCTTTAACTACACCGGCTGCAATCGTACCTACCCCTGAACCTGATACCAATTTGACATTGATACGCGCCGCACGGTTAGCATTTTTTAAGTCATGAATGAGCTGTGCTAAGTCTTCAATCGAGTAAATGTCATGATGCGGTGGTGGTGAAATCAAACCGACACCGGGTGTAGTACCACGGTTTTTCGCAATATAAGGATAAACCTTTTTGCCCGGTAGCTGACCACCTTCACCCGGCTTTGCACCTTGCGCTAGTTTGATTTGCAGCTCTTGCGCATTGGTCAAATAATGGCTATTGACCCCAAAGCGACCAGAAGCAGCTTGCTTAATCGCACTACACCGCGAATCGCCATTCGGCTCAGGAGTATAACGGGCTGGGTCTTCACCACCCTCACCGGAGTTCGATTTACCACCAATCCGATTCATTGCAATAGCAAGCGCTTCATGCGCTTCTGGGCTAATTGAGCCTAAAGACATCGCGCCTGTTTTAAAGCGTTTGACGATCTCAGCAGCAGGCTCAACTTCACTCAAAGGAATAGCTTGGTCGGCATAATGGAAATCCAATAAATTACGCAGGTTAAAGCGCACTTCTGGATCATTATTCAACAATTCGGTGTATTGCTTGAAGAGCTTATAGTCATTGGTACGCACCGCTTTTTGTGCCATATAAATGGTTTGCGGATTGTATTGATGCTCATCTTCACCACTACGCCATTGGAAAACACCACCAGAATTCAGGGTGCGCAAACCACTGTCATGCTGACCATAAGCATGCTTGTGGCGCATTAAAGTTTCTTTGGCGATCGTGTCGAGATCAATCCCACCAATCCGTGAAGCGGTTGCAGTAAAATAACGATCTACCACAGTTTTATGAATGCCTAAGGCTTCAAAAATTTGCGCGCCACGATAGGATTGAACCGTAGAAATCCCTATTTTTGACATGACCTTAATCACGCCTTTAGTCGCCGCTTTAATATATTTGGCAACGGCTTTATCGTGGGTAGTATCTTTCATGATACCTTCGCGCAATAAGTCATCAATCGACTCAAACGCGGTATAAGGATTAACTGCCTGTGCGCCATAGCCTAAGAGCGCTGCAAAATGGTGGACTTCGCGTGGCTCACCCGATTCTAAAATCAAACTGACACGGGTACGTTTACCATCCCGAATCAGGTGATGATGTAAGCCAGCCACAGCCAATAAAGATGGAATCGGCGCGAAGTCTTTATCCACGCCACGATCCGATAAAATCAGCAAATTAGCGCCATTATCGATAGCATTATCTGCCGCAGCAAATAATTCATCTAACGCTTTCTCTAAAGTGCCAGGCGCATTATCAGCTTTGAATAAAATTGGCAAAGTCATCGACTTAAAGCCAGATTTTTGTACGTATTTTAATTTAGCTAATTCGTCATTATGCAGAACTGGCGATTGCAGCAGAATGTGATGGCAGCTTTCGGCAGTGGGATTAGTGATGTCGCCCTCTGAGCCTAGTGTCGTGAGCGCAGAAGTGACGATTTCTTCACGAATCGCATCTAAAGGCGGGTTGGTGACTTGTGCAAATAGTTGCTTGAAATAGTTAAACAAAGGTTGCGGCTTATCGGACAATACCGCTAGTGGTGAGTCACAACCCATTGCACCTAAAGGATCAATCCCATCCATCGCCATCGGTACAATGACTTTACGTACATCTTCATAAGTGTAACCGAAGGCTTTTTGACGTTGGATCAGGGTGTCATGATCAGGTAAAGGGGCTTCAGGTGCAGCGGGCAGATCTTCTAGCTTAGTTAAATGCTTATCCAGCCATTCCTGATAAGGCTTAGCCGCAGCCATTTCTGCTTTGATTTCTTCATCAGCAACAATGCGTCCTGCAGCTGTATCCACTAGTAGCATACGTCCTGGCTGTAAGCGCTGCTTAGAAATGACCCGTTCAATGGGGAGGTCATCCAACACGCCGACTTCAGAAGCCAGAATAATCAAATCATCATCAGTCAGATAATAACGCGAAGGGCGTAAGCCATTCCGGTCTAAAGTCGCACCGACTAAAGTACCATCGGTAAAACCTAAAGCCGCAGGGCCATCCCAAGGCTCCATTAAGCAACTATGATATTCATAGAAAGCCCGCTTTTCAGGGCTCATGCTTTCATGATTCGCCCAAGGCTCTGGAACCATCATCATCATCGCATGCGGTAGGGAATAACCTGAGAGGTATAAAAACTCTAAGGTATTGTCCATACGTGCGGAATCGCTGCCATCGGGACGCACAATGGGCGTCAAATTTTTCACATCCGTCTTAAAGACTTCAGTTTTGATCATCGCTTCGCGGGCATTCATCCAATTTTGGTTACCACGCATGGTGTTGATTTCACCATTATGAATCATATAGCGGTTCGGATGGGCACGCTCCCAGCTTGGGAAGGTATTGGTCGAGAAGCGAGAATGCACTAAGGCAATCGCTGATTCCATATCGGGATCAGTCAGATCAGGATAGTATTGCGCCACTTGTTCAGTGGTCAGCATCCCTTTATAAATAATGGTACGCGCGGAGAGGCTAGCAAAGTAAATATAGCCTGGTTCTTTACGATAGAGTAAGTCACCACTGGTGCGCTTACGAATGACATATAATTTGCGCTCGAAGTCGATGCCTGGCTCTACATCAGCGGAACGGCCAATGAAGACCATTTTCATGGCGGGCATGCTGCGTAAGGCGGATTTGCCAATCGGCGCTGGATTAACTGGAATATCACGCCAACCCAATAAGGTTTGACCTTCCGCTTTAATCATGCGATCCGTGGTTGCAATCGCATCGGCGCGCGCGGCTTCATCTTGCGGCAAATAGACAAAGCCAACTGCATAATCACCGACAGCAGGTAAGCTAATACCTAGCTTAGCGCATTCCTTCACCATGAACTTATGTGGGATTTGCAACATAATACCCGCGCCATCGCCGGTATTTTCTTCGCAACCACAGGCCCCACGATGTTCCATATGCGTTAAAACTTTTAGCGCTTGCTGAACGATCTTGGCAGATTTAACGCCTTTTAAGTGAGCAACAAAGCCCATGCCACAGGCATCATGTTCGTTGGCAGGGTCATACAAGCCCTGCGCCGGGGGGAGTTCAGTGTATTTCATCGGAACCTTCGCGCAACAAAAGGGGTACTATTATGGATAATTCACAGGGTATATGCCAGTATCCTGATATAATCAGGATCAAGATGCAGGCGGGAGCCACTTGATAATACAGGCAGTTACCGCATTTTAATCGTATTAATCCACTCACGCAAAACCTTTTACGGCTGATCCATGACCGGACGCATTCCCAAAGACTTTATTGATCAACTGCTCACCCGCATCAACATTGTAGATGTGATTCAAGCGCGCATTCCACTTAAGAAAGCGGGACGCGAATATATGGCCTGCTGTCCGTTTCATGGGGAGAAAACTCCCTCCTTTACAGTCAGCCCTACTAAGCAGTTTTATCATTGCTTTGGCTGCGGGGTACATGGCTCAGCCATCAGTTTCCTGATGGAATACGAGCACCTTGAATATACCGAAGCCATTGAGGCTTTAGCACGCATACTGGGCATCGAAGTCCCTCGCGAAAATGATGCAAAATCTATGCCCTTGGCTAAAAAAGCTAAGCTTACCGATCTCTACAGCTTATTGGAGGCAGCGGCCAAATGGTATATGCAGTATCTAAATCAAGCGCCAGACGCACAAGCCTATTTGCAGCAGCGGGGTTTGAGTGCGGAAGTAGTGAAACACTATAGTTTGGGCTTCTCGCCAGATGATTGGCAAGCCACTAGCCGTCAATTTGCAGCGCATTATGGTCAAGACAAATTATTAGCAAGTGGCCTACAGCTAAAAAATGAAGCAGGCAAAATTTACGACCGCTTTCGCGGGCGCTTGATGTTTCCAATTCGCAATCGTAAAGGTCAGGTGATTGGTTTTGGAGGGCGGGTGCTAGGTAGTGGAACACCCAAATACCTGAATTCGCCAGAAACGGAAGTCTTTCATAAAGGCGATGATCTCTATGGTGTGTATGAAATGCGCCAACATACGCGCGATTTAAAGCGAGTCTTAGTCGTTGAAGGCTATATGGATGTGATTGCTTTAGCGCAATACGGCATTTCCTACGCTGTAGCGACTTTGGGTACAGCCACTACGCAACGACATCTGGAACTTTTATTTGCTCAAGTTCCGGAAATTATTTTTGCTTTCGATAAAGACCGTGCAGGTCGTAAAGCCGCTTGGCGCGCTTTGACTTTAAGTCTTCCGCTCCTGAAAAATGATCGAGTTATCAAGTTTTTGTTTTTAGCAGATGGTGAAGACCCGGATAGCCAAATTAGAAAGATTGGCAAAGAAGCTTTTGAAAAATTAGTCGATAAGGCTGATCCGCTTTCTAAGTTTTTTATTGAAGGTTTGATTGATGGTTTAGGTTTAGAGTATGAGCTTGAACCTACGCTTCACACGAGTGAAGATAGTGTCAGATTTGGCAGTGAAGCTAAGCTTTTGCTAGATCTGATTCCAGATCATGTGTTATTGAAAACTCATCTGCTGAGAGAGGTTCAACGGCGTAGCAATTTAGTGTTTGAGAAAGGCTCTACGGAGTTGATTAATAAGGAAGTAGGGCAAGCTGAGTTCGGTAAAGGGCGCTTTAAATCGTCCAAAGGCATTAAGCAAACTAGACAAGTAGGTGGCGTAGCTCCAAGAACCCTCAGCGATTTCGAAGTACGTAAAACGCCGGTACGTTATGCTATCACTCTTTTGGTGCATTCTCCTGAGCTAGTAGCGTGCATTGAGCACCCCGAGAAGCTCTTAGACTGGGAGCTACCGGGAGTCGACTTACTTGTTAAAATCGTAGCAACTATCGAAGAATTCCATGAACTCAATGCTGCTGCTTTATTAGAGCGCTTTCGGGGCACAACCCATGAGAAAACACTCCAAAAACTTATGCTCTGGCAACCCCAGTCGAGTGATGAGATTTTATTAAAGCGCGAGTTTCAGGATTGTTTACAACGAATGAAAAAGCAAGCGATGGATAAAGCGATTGAAGGCTTACTAGCTAAAGACCAAACTCAAGGCCTAAGCGCTCAAGAAAAGCATGATCTCTTATCCTTGCTTCAAGAAAGAGGCACTAAATAAGTGCAATTTGCTTGGCAAGCCTAATATAAAGTTCACCGCCTTGAAGCTATTAGTCACTCATAATAAATTTGCTCAGTTATTCAGGCTAAGCTCAGAAAACCTGTCTACACTCTGTAAGTAAATATTATCTGTATTCTATTCGCGTTTATCGTGAGCGCATGAACCTGTTAGGCTCAGTTTGGTCAATTACTTGATGACTTAGAGTTGAAACAAGAGAGTAACTACCCCATATACAAGACTATAGGGTAGTGCCTTGGGCACTCTCCACTGAAATACTTAAGAACCGGTGTTTAAAAACTAGTTTGTTGCAAGTTTAAGCCTTGAGCTAGGAACTTGTGTATAGGTTTTTCACAAACGGGGCTGGTATTTTCAAGATTTGTGATATAATCCCGCGTCCATTTTGTCGAGGTCTATTCGGACATGAGTCAAGAAGAGCAGCAACAATCCAGTCTTAGAGAGTTAATCGCGCGTGGTAAGGAGCAGGGCTATCTGACCTACGCCGAGGTGAATGACCATTTACCCGATACTATCGTAGAACCGGAACAGATTGAAGACATCGTTGCCATGATTAATGACATGGGTATCACTGTGTATGAAAATGCACCGGATGCCGATGCTTTATTATTAAACGATGAGGCCGTGCAGGCCGATGATGAAGCCGCAGAAGAAGCCGCTGCTGCTTTAGCGAGTGTAGATAGTGATTTTGGGCGTACTACCGATCCTGTGCGTATGTATATGCGCGAGATGGGGACGGTCGAGTTATTAACTCGTGAAGGCGAAATCCAAATTGCGATTCGCATTGAAGAAGGCTTAAATGAAATTTTACGTGCCTTAGCACAATATCCAGCCTCTACTGAGGTGTTATTAGATTTATCTAAACAGATTGAATCTGAAGAAACTCGTTTAACCGATATTGTTAACGGTTTCGTTGATCCTAATGCGATTGATGAAAGCCCCCTGCAACAGTTCCAAGCCCGTACTGAGGAAGAGGAAGCATTAGTTGCTGGAGAGGATGAAGTCCCAGAAGTGGTTGTGGGTGAGGAAGACGAAGAAGTCGTTGAGGAAAATCCGGTCGATCTAGGTCCTGATCCTGAAGAAGCTGCGCAAAAATTTGCTGAGCTGAGTGCTTTATATGATGAAGCAGCCGCTCTACGTGCTAAGGGAGGCCCCGCTTATACCGAAGCTCGTGATGCTTTAGCGGCGAAATTCATGGAGTTTCGTTTGGCACAGCCGGTTATTGATACTTTAACTCAGCAATTAAATGAGATTGTAAACCGCATTCGTGCCCATGAGCGCACCATCATGAAGCTCTGTGTACAACAAGGCGGGATGTCACGGCAGTTATTTGTGGATAGCTTCCCACAGAATGAAACAGATTTGGCTTGGCTAGATCGCTATATCACTGACAAGAGTAATAGCTCTGCACAACTTGAGCTAGTGAAGAACAGTGTGTTAGCGACTCAAAAGCAATTGCAAGAAATCGAAAACGAATGCAATTTAACCATTTCGCAAATTAAAGACATCAACCGTAGTATGTCGGTGGGTGAAGCCAAAGCTCGGCGTGCGAAAAAAGAAATGGTGGAAGCGAACTTACGTTTAGTTATTTCCATTGCGAAAAAGTATACCAATCGCGGCTTGCAATTCTTGGATTTGATTCAAGAAGGCAATATTGGTCTGATGAAAGCGGTTGATAAATTCGAATATCGTCGTGGTTATAAGTTCTCGACTTATGCAACTTGGTGGATCCGTCAAGCGATTACTCGCTCGATTGCTGACCAAGCCCGCACCATTCGTATTCCCGTACATATGATTGAGACGATTAATAAACTCAATCGAATTTCGCGCAAATTGTTGCAAGAAATGGGGCGTGAAGCTACTCCAGAAGAATTGGCCGTTGCTATGGATATGCCTGAGGATAAAATCCGTAAGGTATTGAAGATTGCAAAAGAGCCGATTTCAATGGAAACACCGATTGGTGATGACGAAGACTCGCATTTAGGTGACTTTATTGAGGATGGCAATATTATGTCACCTCTCGATTCAGCCACTACGCGTAGTTTATGCGAAGTCACTCGTGATGTCTTAAGTAGTTTGACTGCACGTGAGGCGAAGGTTTTACGGATGCGCTTTGGGATTGATATGAATACTGACCATACTTTAGAAGAAGTCGGTAAGCAGTTCGATGTCACTCGTGAGCGGATTCGGCAGATTGAAGCAAAAGCCTTAAGAAAATTGCGTCATCCGAGCCGATCAGATATGCTACGCAGCTTCCTTGACGGTACTGACACATTACCTTTATCTTAAGGCAAGTTCAGTGAAAGTTTCGGGCCTGTAGCTCAGTTGGTTAGAGCAGGGGACTCATAATCCCTTGGTCGCGGGTTCAAGTCCCTCCGGGCCCACCACTTAAAAAGCCTTTGATGAAAATCAAAGGCTTTTTGCTTTACAGCAACTCACAAACCTAATGTGATCAAATTGAAGTATTTAAGCTATCAACAAAAAAGCCCTTAAATTACTTTAAGGGCTTCGTAGTTTCTAAAAAGCTTGGCGTATTTACAGTTCTTTCACTGCATTCACCAACTCGCTAGCTACTTTCTGTCCATCACCATACAGCATCCGGCAGTTATCAGCAAAGAACAGGTGATTTTCTACGCCTGAGAAGCCAGCACCTTGGCCACGCTTAATCACAATGACGTTTTTCGCATGATCTGCATTCAAGATCGGCATACCATAGATTGGGCTATTTGGGTCAGTTCTTGCAACTGGATTCACCACATCATTTGCCCCAATCACTAAGGCGACATCAGCAGTCGCAAATTCCTCATTGATTTCATCCAAATCATAGATTAAATCGTAGGGTACACCGGCTTCGGCTAGTAGCACATTCATATGCCCCGGCATCCGCCCGGCAACAGGATGAATGGCAAATTTGACCTTCACGCCGCGTTCAAGTAATAACTTAGTCAGCTCTTGGATTTTGTGCTGTGCTTGCGCTACAGCCATACCATAGCCTGGGATAATCACAACCTTTTCAGCGAATGCCATCATAATTGCAGCATCCGGTGTTTCCACGGCTTTCATGCTACCAGACACGGCTTGTGCTTCACCTGTACCACCACCAAATTGGCTAAACAAGACATTAGTGAGTGGGCGATTCATGGCTTTGGCCATTAATTGTGTGAGTAAAGTACCAGCTGAACCAACCACTATACCCGCAATCATCATCGCTGGATTACCTAAGACATAACCTTCAAAACCAACTGCTAAGCCAGTTAAAGCGTTATAGAGCGAGATCACCACTGGCATATCCGCCCCACCAATCGGTAAAGTCATCATTACACCGAAGATTAGCGCCAAGATGAAGAAAACGAATAAGGTAAATAAACTGTAGTCAGTGCCACTAAATGCAATCACTAAACCAATGAGTACGGTAAGACCGAATAAAGCAGCATTGATGATTTGCTGATTTTTAAAGCGAATCACACCGCTAAAAGCCTTAATACCTTGAAGTTTGGCAAAAGCGACTAAAGAGCCTGAGAAGGCAATGCTGCCGATCAAAGCACCTAGCACTGCCATTAATTGCACCGCTAAAGGTAAGTCGTGGCGCTTCAGTAATTCCACGCCTGCAATGGCTGCCGCTGCACCCCCGCCCATACCGTTATAGAGTGCAATCATTTGTGGCATATTAGTCATTGCAACCCGCTTGCCTGTATACCAAGCCAAGCCACCACCTATGCCAATGGCTAAGATCATCAAAATATAGTTGCTATGGATTTGTGGATGAATAAAGGTAATGACAGTCGCAAGCACCATGCCTGCACCCGCCCATTGAATGCCACTACGTGCATTATTTGGCGAAGCCATTTGTTTAAGGCCATAAATAAATAAAACCGCTGCTATGAAGTAAGCAAGGTTAACGATGAAATCAGTCATGCTTTGCTCGCTCCTTTATTGCTGGCTTTGAACATTTCGAGCATGCGTTCGGTAACTACATAACCACCTACGGCATTGCCTGCACCTAATAAAACGGCGATGAAACCAATAAGAATTTCAGTCCCAGTTTCTGCTTGCCCTAAGGCGACCATTGCACCCACCAACACAATACCGTGGACGAAATTTGAACCAGACATCAAAGGAGTGTGCAAAATGACAGGCACTTTGGAGATGACTTCGTAGCCAGTGAAAGCTGCGAGCATGAAAATATACAGTGCGGTAAATCCATCCATCTTAAGCACCTCCTACCAGTTTCGCGATTGCTTCATTAACAATAGCGCCGTCGCGGGTCACACAAGCGCCAGCAATAATTTCATCTTTAAAATCGGGTTGGTATTCTCCGTTTTTGATCATCAAGCTCAAGAAATTAAGCAGATTTTTGGCATACATTTCGCTGGCATGTACAGGCACTTGACTAGGTACATTTAAGGGCGCGTGGATCACTACGCCATTGTGCTCAATCGTCTCACCAGGCTTGCTTAAAGTACAGTTACCACCGCCTTCAGCTGCCAGGTCAATAATGACAGCCCCTTTTTTCATTCCAGCCACAGTGGAGTCGGGAATGATTTTCGGAGAAGGGCGACCTGGTACAGCTGCTGTAGTAATTAATACATCGGCTGTTGCGATATGTTTAGCTAGTTCTTCTTGTTGCTTACGCTTTTCATCTTCAGTGAGTTCGCGTGCATAGCCACCAGCCCCTTCCGCACTAATACCTAACTCAATAAATTTCGCACCTAAAGACTGTACCTGTTCTTTAGTGGCTGAGCGCACATCATAGGCTTCCACCATCGCGCCTAAGCGACGTGAAGTAGCAATAGCTTGTAAACCCGCTACCCCTGCACCAATCACGATGACTTTAGCTGGGCGAATTGTACCGGCTGCAGTAGTCAGCATTGGGAAGAAGCGTGTAGACAAATCAGCGCCCATAATCGCCGCTTTATAACCTGCAACCGCTGCTTGAGAAGATAGAATATCCATCGACTGCGCCCGTGAAATACGCGGAATCAACTCCATTGCATAACTGGTGATTTGCTTATCGCGCAGTTGCTTAATCGTTTCCAAGTTGATATAGGGGTTTAAAGCACCAATTAGCACGCTGCCCGGTTTAAGCTGGGCAACTTCTTCGGCACTCGGTGCTTGTACTTTCAGTACAATGTCGGCCTGTTCATAGAGTTGTTGTGCTGAAGCGATGATAGTTGCATCTTTAAACGCGCTATCTTCAATTTGCGCAGCTGAACCTGCACCTTGTTCCATCAACACGTCTAGCCCCAGCTGCTTGAGCTTGGCCATAATTCCCGGATC
The DNA here is from genome assembly GCA_008015155.1 of Thiothrix sp. GTDB lineage: Bacteria > Pseudomonadota > Gammaproteobacteria > Thiotrichales > Thiotrichaceae > Thiolinea. The sequence goes on along the minus strand of SSFA01000019.1, from coordinate 144,149 downwards.
AATCGCGACACGGCGTTCACCGATGGCACGTTCTCGCGGGGCTGCAATTTTCAAAGACATAAACTGTGGCTCCCAAACATTTAGGAAAAAATTTACATAGTACTTAGTGCAGTTATTTCGCGCTCTAGCCTGATATAGATACAAGGGTTGACTTATGTCAAGTTTGTTATCTCTCTCATAGGGTATTGATTTTGTGTTCAAGAGGCTAGTGCTTTCACACTAAGATGATGAAAAAACAAAGCTCCTGAAATTAGATATTCCAAGAGCTTAGTCAGTAAATGAGAAAAAGTTTAGGCTTTAGTTAAATAATTTTGCCGGCGTTTCAAATAGCTAGGCACAATTAAAATAGCTAAGGTAATAATGAGTAAGGTCAAAGAGATAGGCTGGGTTAGGAACACAGTCAAATCACCTTGATGAATCGACATCGCCCGCCGGAAGAATTTCTCAGCCATCGGCCCCACAATTAAACCAACGATTAAGGGCACTACCGGAAATTCATACCGCCGCATTAGAAAGCCCATCAAGCCCACTATATAAAGCAGTAGCAAATCGAACCAATTCTGCCTTAAAGCATAAGCTCCCATCGTTGCTAACACTACAATCCCACCATAGAGGAGCGGCCGTGGCACCTTTAACAGTTGCACCCATAAGCCTACTAAAGGCAGATTGAGAATCAGTAACATGACATTGCCAATATACAAGGAAGCAATTAAGCCCCAAACTAAATCAGGATTGGTATCAAATAATAGGGGGCCAGGGGCAATATTGTATTGCTGAAAGGCCGCTAACATAATTGCAGCTGTGGCTGAGGTGGGAATACCTAGGGTTAATAAGGGAATCAAAGTACCCGTCACTGCTGCATTATTGGCTGCTTCTGGCCCTGCTACCCCTTCGATAGCACCTTTACCGAATTCCTTTTGAACTTCAGGTGGAGCTAATTTGCGCTCAGCCGAATAGGACAGGAAAGTCGGCATTTCGGTGCCACCTGCTGGAATCGTACCAAAAGGAAAGCCAATCGCTGTTCCCCGTAGCCAAGGCTTCCATGAGCGCTTCCAATCCTCTTTACTCATCCAAAAGCGTCCTGATAACGATTCAACGCGGGCTTTGAGATGATTTTCATAAGTTGCAGTGTAAAGGGTTTCACCAATAGCAAATAAGCCCATAGCGATGACCACAATATCGATACCATCTAATAGTGCAGCTGAGCCAAAGGTAAAACGTGCTTGCCCTGATTGTTGCTCGATGCCAATTAAGCCAATGCCTAAACCAATTAACAGGGAAATGACACCTTTTAAAGGTGAGTTGCCTAGTACTGCTGATACAGCGGCAAAAGTAAGCATCATGAGGGCAAACATTTCCACTGGGCCTAATTTCAAAGTTAGGCTAGCAATGATCGGGGCAAGTAAGGTCAAAAGCAGGGTAGCAATTGAGCCTGCTATAAAAGAGCCAATCGCCGCAGTCGAGAGTGCAGGTCCACCACGACCTGCTTTCGCCATCTTATTACCTTCGAGTGCTGAGACTATACTGCCTGCTTCGCCCGGTGTATTCAGCAAGATCGAAGTGGTCGAACCCCCAAACATCGCACCGTAATAAACCCCTGCGAGCATAATGAGCGCGCCTGTCGGGTCAATGCTTTGTGTGACTGGTAATAATAAAGCGACTGTAACGGCGGGGCCAACTCCGGGCAACACCCCAATAGCTGTTCCAAGCGTGCAACCGATCAGAGCCCATAATAAGTTTTGGTAAGTTAAGGCGGTGGCAAAACCTACTGTAAAGAGATCATGTAAACCATCCATTTAGATGAAGCCCCCAGTGATTAGGGCAGGGAGATTTAAACCAAGCCACTTAAATAAATGAAATAAGCCTAAGGCTAACAAAAATGATAAAACCAAATCACGAAGTTTATGTTCAGTTTCAAGCGCTAAACAAATCCCAAAACATAAAATAGTACCCGCTAGCGTGAAGCCAATAGTACTGATTAAGCTCATGTGTAAAATCAGCGCTGCACTAGCAATGCCAAACATACGCCAATTGGGCTGAGGGGTTTCATAGTCAAGCGGATGGTCAGGATCTTGCGTTTGCGCTTCAGTGACTGGATGTTTAGAAGGGCGACTTTGTATGAACAAAATCACCCCTGTTATCAACAATCCAGCAGCTATCACTGAAGGAAAAAAGCGTGGTCCGACGCCAGCATAACCTGTACTTTGGGAGATACCTGTAATTTGCCAAGCCATGATAAGGCTAATCAGAATGACCCCAAGGGCAATCCACTGTTCGCCAGTCGCACGCTTAAGCATCTTAACCGCCTATTTTTAGTTTTTTCAGAGTTTCAGCTGTGACTTTTTGCTCTTCTTCTAAGAATTTCTTGAAGTCATCGCCAGTCAGCATCATGTCCGTCCATTGCGCTGCCTTGGCTTTGTCTTGCCAAGTTGGCGATTTAACCGCTTCTTCCACCAATTTAATTAAAGCAGCTTTTTCTTCATCCTTAATATCAGGAGCACCAAACACCGCGCGCCAGTTAGCCAGGACTACATCCACACCTTGTTCTTTCATAGTGGGAATATCAACACCCTCTAAGCGCTTATCGCTACTAATCCCTAAGGCGCGCACTTTATTTGCGCTAATCAGATCAGTCAGTTCACCATAACCGCTTAAATAAGCAGTGACTTGCCCTCCTAAAATGGCTGCTTTACCTTCGCCACCCCCAGCGAAGGGAATGTAGTTCACTTTCGCCCCTTCCACCCCAACTTGCTCAGCCATTAAACCGGCGATGATATGATCCACGCCGCCCGCAGAGCCACCACCGAAACTCACTGAGCCTGGATCTTTCTTCACTGCATCCATTAATTCAGCTAAAGTTTTATAAGGAGAGTTTTCTGGAACGACTAATACATCGTATTCACCCATTAAGCGTGCAATCGGCGCTACCATGCTAAAATTCACTGGTGATTTGTTAGTTTCAATCGCGCCTACTGTAATGGCGCCAGCCACTAATAGAGCATTGGGGTTGCCTTTTTCATTATTAATAAATTGGGCCATCCCAATCGTGCCGCCAGCACCTGCCTTATTTTCTACAACCACATTTTTAGCTTGACCGTTGGCTTTTAAAGCGTCACCTAAAGTACGTGCAATCGTATCCCAGCCACCACCGGGGTTAGCAGGTGCCATAATTTTGAATTGCTCAATTTCTGCGTGGGTGATGCTTAAAGGTGCTAAAGCGAGTAAACAAGTAGCAATTAAGCGGGGTAATCTTTTCATGGGTGCTTTCTCCTCGTATGTAGTTAGATGCCAACTTAGTTATTAGCCCCTGCTGATATAGTGGGCTGATTGTTTAAGAGCCACTCGTCTCCTCCAAGTTGCACAATCTGATTAGATACCTTGTTAAACAAAGGTGTCAAGCAGCTCTCATCATCACAATCCGACCTAGCGTAGAGCCTAGCTTTAAAGTTATTATAATTCAGTGATTTAGATCTTGGTGTTGAATTTAAAGCGCTTTGAAATAATGCTAGTTTTTAGCCTGCTAGCAGCTTTATAATAGGTTAACAGTTTATCCGTAAGCCCTAACAGCACTACCGTTGTTAGGGCTTTCTTCTTTGGCGCAGTATTTAAGTCTAGCGGACAGATGCTGCTAGATGACTTATCAGTAAATCATGACTTCTAAAAATAATTCTCAGGTTTTAAGCGGCTTGCTCATTTCTTTATTGGGCTATGCAATTTTTTCAGCACATGATGCCTTAGTGAAAGTGTTGAGCGACTACTCAGTATTTCAAATTATCTTTTTTGCCATGTTATTTAGTTATCTGCCATTTTCCTTGGTGCGGATTACTGATGCACGACCTTTAGCGCTGCGACCTGTGCATCCTTGGCTAGTTTTCATTCGTGCTGCTTTAATGGTGGGGGCTTTATGTTTTGCTTTCCTCGCATTTTCGATGTTGCCGATGGTTCAGGTCTATGTCCTATTGTTTACCACACCTGTGCTCATCTCGCTCTTAGCCGTACCCTTTCTAGGTGAGCGCTTACAAGCAGTACGTGGCGCCTTGATTATTGTTGGTCTGATTGGGGTATTGGTAGTTTTGCGACCCACACCACAACGCTTGGAAATAGGTCACTTATTTGGTGCATTATCGGCCTGTTGTGGCGCGGGGGCAGCTATCATTTCACGCAAAATTGGGCGTGAAGAAATTTCCGCTACTTTAATTTTAAGCCCCTTAATTCTGAATATTATGACTTCGGGCTGTCTCTTATATTTTGTCTATAAGCCCATGGATTTATTGGATTTAAGTCTAATGTTTTTATTAGGGGTACTGGCTTTATTAGGGCAGCTGTTTATCTTAACTGGCTATCGCAGTGCGCCTGCAGCAGTGGTTGCGCCTATGCAGTACAGTCAGATTATCTGGGCGATTATTTTTGGCACGCTATTTTTCAATGAGGCTGTTGATGCCCTCACTCTGGTAGGAGCTGCAATCACGATTACCGCAGGCGTTCTAATGGTGTGGCGCGAAAGTCGCGTATCTATTCACCAGCCGGTATTGCGTAGCCGGAATATGCGTAGTGTCGGTTCAGGGCCTCTGCCCAGTTTTGAGTCAGAGAACCGAGATTAAGCAGGTTTCTTCATGGCGAAAGATCAATATCTGTGCCAAAATTCTCTAGATATGTCTAGCAGTGGTGCAGCGCTGTCTTTATGCCAATAGGAACAATGATGAACATGGAAGAATTGGACAAAGAGATATACAAAAAACTGGATACCAATGTATATCTCACCGCCTCCGATAAACAGTCGCTGAAGAATATCTTACTCGGTCTCCAGCAGCGCTTAAGTGAGCGCGATAGCTTTGTACAGAATATGACCGGTGTTTTATTAGAAAAAGATGGTCATGTACGAGTGCGTGATGCACGCATTGATGAGCGCGACAATCAATTAGCCAAGCTCAGTGCCTTATTAATTGAAAAAGACGAACTTATCACTCGCCATACTCGTGATTTAGCCGCCAAAGAAGAGCTCCTCCAAAAGCGTGATGCGCATTTACAAGCGAAAGACGAACAACTCCATCAGCGTGAAGGTTTACTACAAGGTAAAGAAGAGCGCATCAAAGGCCTAGAAAATAAGCTCATCACTTATGAAAAGCTCATTCAAGAAAAAGAAACCCTAATTGAGCAGCGCGACCGCAATATGGAGGACAAAGATCGCTCCTTATTGCGTTTCGATCAAGCCGTCCAAAATAAAGATCGCCTGCTGCAAGGGCGTGACGAAACGATTTCCAAAAAAGAACAGCAGATTCAAGAGCGGGATCAGCTCATACAAGAGCGTACCCGCCAGACCCTTGAGCAAGAGAAATTAATTAAAGAGCGCGATCATCAAATTGCTAAACGCGATCAGCATTTGATGGAACGTGATCGCCAAGTCGCGGAGCGTGATCTACGGGTTGAAGAAATTCAGCGCCATATGGAAGCGACCAATGCGACTTTGCAAGAGCGTGAGATTTCAGTTAAAGAGCGCGAGCAATGGCTGGTCACTAAAGAAGAGCTAATCACTGAGCGCGACCAGCGTTTAGTCATTCAACAAAAGCAATTAGAAGCGCGCGATTTAACCGTTTATGAGCGCGATAAGCAGCTGACTGAGCGTGATCAGGCTCTAGCTGATCGGGATCAGAGTATTGCCGAGCGGGATCAGGCGATTCTGACCCGTGACCAGAAAAGCTATGATTACCTTGCTTCCATTGAAAATCTTGAAGATCATCTGCAAGATCGTGATCTGCAAATCACGACGCGTGATCGGCAGTTAGCCCTCCGTGATGAGCGCATCCAAAAAACTGATCAGGATGTATTAGAGCGGGATAATCAGCTAAAAGAACGCGATAATCAGCTAAAAGAGCGGGATCACAGCTTAGCTGAACGCGAACAAACCATTCATGATCGTGATTTGTCGATTCGTGAGCGTGACCAACGGATTACCGCACAAGATTTACAATTAAGAGAACGCGATAAGCAAATCCAGCTACGTGACGCGCAGGTTAAAAGCCGCGACGATACGGTCAAAGAACGTGACACTCATATCTTAGAACGCGATCACAGTATTATTGCGTTAAATGCGCAGTTGCAAGAGCGTGACGAGACTGTCGCAGGGCGCGATAAAACTTTATCTGAGCGTGATGCCTCGTTATTGCAGCGTGATGAGAGTATCCAAAAACGTGATCAACACATCCTAAACCGCGATAGTTCTATTAAAGAACGCGATCAAAGCCTGACTGAGCGCGATAAGCAAATTAGCCAGTTAGGCGAGCATTTGAAAACCCGTGAAGCCACCATTGGTGAGCGTGATGAGGAAGTGCGGCGGCGGGATGAGCAAATTCGCAATCTGCAGCTGGATGTGCACATGCGCGACCAAAGTTTGGCGGAGCGCGATGTGCAATTGCAGATTCGGGATCAAACTATTCAAGATCGTGACGAAATGCTCGCCATGCGTGAAGAAACGATTGCCGAGCGCGATGCGGCGATTGCTGAGCGTGATGCGCAACTTGAACAACGTACTAAAGATTTGCAGCGTCAAGAAGATATTGTCCGCGAGCGTGATGCCGCGATTGCTGAACGTGACACGATTATTGCTGAGCGTGACCGACAAATTGAGAAACGGGATACGCAATTATCCGCACGTGAATTAGAAATTAAAGAGCGCGATAATTCTCTTCGTTTACGCGATGCAACGATTCATGATCGTGACCAATCCATCGTGGCTAAAGAAGCGCATATTCGACGGCGAGATGAAAAGATTCAAGAGCTTACCTTACATATCCAGCATCTAGATGGAGAGCTAGCAGCACTACGTGCACAAATTGCGCACCGAGATGATCAAGTGCACCAACGCGATTTAATTATTGGGCAACGCGATCGCCAATTAGATAAATTGGATAAGAGCGTAGTGAAATATGTTGGATCCACTCAAAGTGTCTTTATTAAGGGGACGCTGGCCGGTTTAATTAGTAGTTTTATTTTCTTTTGGGGCTTACGCCTGCTGGAAATTATCTAAAGCTAAGGCAGCTTAAACTAAATAAGCTGCCATCAATTTTTACCACTTATTGATCACAATAACCCAATTGCTTAAAGGTCTGAGTACTACCAGCAGGCTTCTTTGAGCAAATTGTATTTAACAAGGCTGCAATATTGCCAGCTCCAAAGCCACCGTAGTCAGCTTTAGGATAACGGGGATTTTGCGTAAATTGTGAAGCGAAATTATCTTTAGGTTGATTCGGGTCTGAGCTACCCCAAGAGGTGACACCAATCACGACATTGGCAAGGGCTTTTTGCCCAGTACCTGCTCCACTGCTAAATGTGGGGTTTTCGTAGCCAAAGTTCACAATCCACGGTCCACCACTGGAGCCACCAGTGAAGTTGCTACCTTGATAGATTTGGTGAGCCTCGCTAATCGTAGTTAAATAAGTGGGTCCATCGCTACGCTGTAAGATTTCACCATTATCTAATAAGCCAGGATAGCCTAAAGTGGAGACAGCTGCTGTCCACAGATTGCCGGTTTTTTTGCTTTTAAGAAAGCCATAATTGTTCCAGCCATAGGTCAAATGGCCACCAACCACATCGCTAATAAATTGTCCTTGGGCATTCTTACCGACAATCATGACAGCCAAATCATTATCGACTGCCGAGCCTTCACCGATATCAGTACCTTTTGACCAAGTATTTGGCCAAACCGCAGCAACAGGCAACCATTCACCATAAGGACTACTGCCTTTATAGCTGGCTGGACGAAATACATAAGAATCGAAACGTTCAGCACCTGCACCATAATCCTGCATGCAATGAGCTGCGGTCACAATCACACTTTTAAGAATGATACTTGCTGAGCAGAAAGACCCTGATCCAAAGGCTTGAAAGTCCAATTTGCCAATAGCGCTATAAGGTAAGGTCGCACTGAGATACGCATTAGAGCTTGAGTCGACTGCTTGAGTGCTAGGCGCAGAAACCCGTTTTGAAGTATAAGGCACCGAAAATTTACCAAAAGCGCGTTTAGTCATTAGACTAGCAGCCCCCGCTTGAGGCTTAGTTTCACTAGAAGTCGGTTCAACTAAGCTGGTGTCGGGTGGTGTTAAACGATTGCCATGCGCTTTTGCAAGGCTTGCATCCTCAGACACTGAACGAGCAGCGGCAGCTGGAGAGTAAAAATATACCGTATCAAGCTCAGCTGCTAAAACAGGTAAGGGTAAACATGCTGTGATTAAAAGGAGTTTTTTCATTGGAATAAATAGCCTGATTAAATAAAAAAAGTATAGACTATTGTGGAAATGCTACTGCTAAAGTGCAAGTGAATAATGCACTATTTAAGCTGGGTTGATACTACAGAAGAGCCGCTTGGAGGGGATTAAAAAAAAGCTCCCTAGCTTAATACCAGCAGCTAGGGAGTACAGGAGAAGCACTGTGAAATTAATTAGTCGCCCCAGGGCCTGGTATTGCACCGGGTGGGCATTTACCAAGAATGATCATGCCAAGCACTTCATCTTTGGTAACATCACTCACATGGGCTGTACCCACGACTTGACCGTTTTTCATCACCGTTACTCGATCGGCTAAATCAAACACATCGTGGATATCATGGCTAATCAAAAAGATGCCAATGCCATCCGCTTTAAGTTGTTTAATCAGTTCGCCGACCTGAGCGGTTTCTTGTGGGCCTAAAGCAGCAGTCGGCTCATCCATGATCAAGATGCGGGCATTGAATAGAATTGCCCTTGCAATCGCGACCGACTGCCGTTGACCACCTGATAAAGCTTTGACTGGCTCTTTAAAGCGTTGGAAGCGCGGATTTAAGCGCCCCATAACTTTACGAGCTTCAGCTTCCATAGCTACATCATCTAAAGTTCCCCAGCTGGTTTTAAGTTCCCGACCTAGATAAAGATTAGCAGCAGTGTCTACATTGTCTGCTAAGGCTAAGGTTTGATAAATGGTTTCAATTCCATAGCCTTTAGCATCGCGCGGATTATTAATAGTCGCTTCCTTGCCATTAACAAAGATTTGCCCGCCATCACGTTTGTAAGCACCAGAGAGAATCTTAATAAAAGTCGATTTACCTGCACCATTATGACCTAACAGTGCTACCACTTCGCCTGCATATAAATCAGCTGAAGCATGATCTACTGCATGAATCCCACCAAAAGAGATGGAAACATCACGCATATCAACCAGAGGTGTTCTTGTCTCATTCATCCTAGTTACTCCGGTTTAAGCAGTACGCTTGCGATAAAGGGTATCAATCCACACAGCAATCACCAGCACAATACCCACGACAATATTTTGCAATGGAGTATCTACGCCCAGCAAAATCATCCCGGATTGTAAAGATTGCATTAGTAGAGCACCCAGCATAGCGCCAATAATGGTGCCTGAACCACCCGCTAAAGAAGTCCCGCCAATGACCGCAGCGGCAATGACTAGGAGCTCATCTAAAGTTCCTAGTGCATTGGTCGCTGCGTTCAGTCGCGCGGTGGAAATCGCAGCAGCAATCGCACATAAAATCCCCATCAAAATGAAGATTTTCATTGTAATCCAACGGGTGTTAATCCCCGCTAATTCCGCAGCTTCGGGGTTGCCACCAATAGCATAAACATAGCGGCCGAAACTTGTACGATTCGCAATAAAAGTCATCACTAAGGCGACTACTAAAGCAATGATTACAGGTACAGCAATCCCATGAGCGATAAATAAACCACCTTCAGGAACAGCTATATTATTAGCTTGTGCGTAATCAGCAGCGATCTTAGCTGGCCAAGGATAAGCATTGAAAACTGCGATAATCCCCAAGGTAATCGCACAACCTAACACAGCCAAGAAAATTTCTGCCCACATCGGACGTAAAGGGAAATTGAAGCGTAAGCGTTGACGGCGCGTATTAATAATCGCAGCGACAATGCCCAGGCACAGGATTACACCTATGATCCAACTAGCAGTTGCGCCAATCGAGCCAAAAGGCCCGCCACCCATTAGGCGGAAAGTTTCATCCATCGGTGCTACAGTACGCCCAGAAGTTACCCACCACGCAGCACCGCGCCAGACCAAAAGTCCACCCAAGGTCACAATAAATGCCGGCACTCCTAAATAAGCAATAATATACCCATGGAATGCACCAATAGCGGCACCGATTAAAATGCCAAGGCCTAAGGCAATAAACCAAGTGACTGGATTTTCTAAACCTACTAATTTCGGTAACAGTTCTACTTGGGTGACCGCCATGATCATGCCCACAAAGCCCAAAATTGAGCCAACTGATAGGTCAATATGCCGGGTAACAATAATCAATACCATGCCAGTAGCCATCACTGCGACTGAGGCAGTTTGCACAGACAAGTTCCACAAATTACGTGGAGTTAAAAATAATCCATTCGATAAAATATTAAATACAAACCAAATAACCAACATAGCTCCGACCATACCCAACATTCGGGTATCGAGCTCTGTGGATTTAAAAAATTTGGCAACGGGACCTAGCTCACTCGCACGAGCTTTATCGTTAGCAGTAGTGGTACTCATAGCATCATCCTTAAAACCCTCTTCTTGTCAGAAGAGGGTATACATCACTCAGTCAAGCTTGATGCTTTTCTTACTTACAAGCTGCCAAATCGCCTTTCACACCTTGGCAAACCACATCTTTCTTCACCCAACCGGCATCGATGACCATATTCAGATTGTCCTTGGTAATCGCAACAGGTTTTAAGAAAATAGCGCTCATTTCGACTTTGTTTGGACCATCTGCCCATTTAACGACATTAGGTATTTCAGTCATTTTCTTGCCATCAGCGAGCATTGCTGCAATTTCAGCTGCATTTTTGCCAAGCTCACGGGAGTCTTTCCAAACCGAAACGGTTTGAGTGCCTAAAGCAATACGATTCAGCGCAGCATGATCACCGTCTTGACCTGAGACAGGTACAGAGCCTGCTAAGCCTTGAGCAGCTAAAGCAGCTACCGCGCCACCTGCAGTACCATCGTTAGAAGCAACTACTGCATCCACCTTGTTATTGTTGGCGGTCAGAATTTGCTCCATGTTCTTTTGCGCATTTTCTGGTTTCCAACCATCAGTATACGCCTCACCAACGTTTTTCACTTTGCCCGCATCAATAGCTTCTTTCAGAACTTCCATTTGACCAGAGAATAAGAAGTCAGCATTGGGATCTGCAGAAGAACCTTTGATAAAGGCATAATTGCCTTCAGGCTTCGCTGCAAAAACAGCTTGTGCTTGTAGGCGTCCGACTTCTTTATTATCGAAAGTGATGTAGAAAGCATCTTTGTTTTCAATCAAGCGGTCATAACCTACGACTGGAATGCCTTCAGCTACTGCTTTTTCTACAGCAGGCCCAATAGCACTCGCATCTTGCGCTAAAATGATCAGTGCATTCGCTTTTTGTGCAATCAGACTTTCCACATCCGTTAATTGCTTAGAAGCTGAACCTTGAGCATCAGCAGAAACATATTTGTCACCAGCTGCTTCAATGGCTGCTTTCATCGCGGCTTCGTCAGTTTTCCAGCGCTCCTCTTGGAAATTTGACCAAGACACACCAATGATTTTGTCTTTAGCGAAGCTTGGAGCAGCTAAGCCAGCTAATACCATGGCACTGGCCATCAAAATAATAGACTTTTTCATGTGATCTCCTCCAAAGAGATGTACTTAAGTTAATGATCTATTCGGTCGTTGACTATTTTATTTTAAGTCTCGAAAAAAATAGTGACGCAAAAAAAAACCTGTGTCAATATACTTTTCAAATGAATTTAGAGACTGGTCGCTAGATTTAGTTCACTAGTCAAAATATTTAGGGAGGGTGATCGATGCCTGCATTAGTGCGCACGGATGATGTCAGACGCCAAAACACACGATTAATTATTCAAGTACTCAGACGTTATGGCTGTGTCTCAAGGACTGAGATCGTAGAGCACACTGGTTTATCACCCGCCACAGTCTCCACTATTACTTCCACTTTAATCACAGATGGCTTGCTCCTTAGTCGTTCTGAGCTTGGACACAGCCAAGAGGCAGTGAATCGACGTGGACGGCCTCGAGTGACTTTATCGCTAAATCCACAAATTGGTTGCATTGTAGTCATTGTATTGTCGATTAATAAACTGACTGCATGGTTGCAAGACTATTCAGGACAGGTTTTAGCGAAGGCAGAGGAGCATTTTGAGTCACGTGCGGCTAGCACAGAGGATTTCGAACATTATCTGTTAAGGGCGGTGACCCGCCTCATGAGTCAGCAGGGGGCAAATCCTATCCCTCTGCGTTATATCAGTGTGGGTGTGCAAGGTGTAGTAGATGCAGGCGGGCAAACAATGTTGTGGTCGCCTATGACCATGCTTCTGAATTTGCCTTTGGGTGCAATGCTACACAAAGCTTTTAATGTGCCTGTATGGGTGGCTAATGACTGCAATATGGCGGCTGAAGCCTTGCATTGGCAAGACTCACAGCGCTTTGGCGACGATTTTGCGGCGATTTTATTAGGTTCAGGGATTGGGATGGGTTTAGTCCTAAAAGGTCGACGCTTTATTGGTCGGCAATCATCTGCTGCCGAATTTGGACATATGGTGCATGTGATCAAAGAGGGCGCTTTGTGTCGCTGTGGGCAATACGGTTGTGTGGAAGCTTATGTAGGGGATTATGCCATCTGGCGACGTGTCTCTGGTTTACCAGAAACGAGTCCACCAGTAAGCGAAATTGATCCAGTGGCCATGATTGAGTTAGCGCGCCGTGCACATGAGCAGGAAGGGATTGAGCGCGAGGCTTATCGAGAAGCAGGACGTGCTCTAGGCAATGCTCTGCGCAGTTTGTTCGCTTTGATTGATCCTATCACCCTTGCCTTCATTGGTGGGGGCGTGCGTGCCTTTGATTTAATGGAGCCTGAGATTCGCAATGCCTTGCGCCACAATGGCAATATGTTGGAAGCCAGCGATGTCAATTTGTATTGCTATGAAGATTCTCAAGCCTTAATCCATCTAGGTTGCGCCATGACTACTTTACAAACTTTAGATCGTACCCTAGGAGTAGGTGAGTGAAGCGTATTGGGTTAATCTTTACTTGGCTGACCTTAAGCCTGAATGCAGCTGCAGCTCATGCTGGTAATGAGCCTTGGTTGGATCAACATGTGCAGTCTAATTTTCAAATACCGAATGGTACTGCTTCTGCAGACGATTTAGAACATATTCGCAATTATGGTGAGAAATTATTTATTGCTCGCTTTACCCGCGAAGAAGGTGCAGGTCGTCCTAAAGCAACTCAGGCCATTATCCCCACTAAAAAGAAGCGCATGAGTGAGTTCACGTTTAGTCGAACGGCGGGTTTAGATGCAGCTGCTTGTGCAGGTTGTCATAATGAACCTAAAGTGGGAGGGGCAGGCGATTTTACGGCGAATGTCTTTGTCTCTGAAGGCTTTGTGAACGCTGATTTTGATAGCCTCGACCCGCAATTCTCCAATGAGCGTAATACTAACCATCTGTTTGGAGCTGGCTTAGTTGAGCTATTAGCGCGGGAAATGACCACTGATTTGCATAACATTCGTGCAGAGGCTCTAAAAGAGGCACGTCTTTCAAAGCAGCCGGTTAAGGCTGAGTTGCTTAGTAAAGGCGTTTCCTATGGCTTTATTACCGCACAGCCCGATGGTGTATTAGATCTAAGCGCGCTTCAAGGTATCGATACCGATTTAATTATTCGTCCCTTTAGCCAAAAAGGTGTGTTCGCGTCTTTACGTCAATTCACCATCAATGCGATGAATCAGCATCATGGCATGCAAGCCATCGAACGCTTTGGCACACGTTGGACAGGTGAAGAGGACTTTGATGAAGATGGGATTAAGAATGAGCTGAGTCCCGCTGATATTTCCGCTTTAGTCGCTTGGCAAGCTAGTTTGCCACCACCGATTCAGAAACAGCCTGAAGACCTTAACTGGCAACAAGCTGCTGGGCAGGGTGAAAAGGTTTTCCAAAAAATTCAATGTGCTAGCTGTCATATCCCAAGTTTGCCTTTAAAAAGTTTAAATTTCACTGATCCCGGTTTATGGGATACTGCTGGCACCTTACGTCAAGGTGAAAATGCACAAGCCAAGCTAAGTTATGATTTTGCTTTAGAGGCCTGGGCTAAAAATTTGAAAAAGAACGATAAAGGTGAATATCTTATTCCTTTATTTGGTGATTTGAAGCGCCATGTCATTGCTGACGAGCAAGTTGCTAGTTTAGGTAATGAATTACTCTCCCAGCGCTTTGTTGAACGTGATCAGTTTATGACCTCTGAACTTTGGGGTATTGCTTCGACAGCTCCTTATGGGCATCGAGGTGATCAACTGACCTTAAATGAAATTATTCGAGCTCATGGGGGCGAAGGGCGCGCAGCGCGCGATGCTTATATTGCGCTTACGGAAGCTGAGCGTTCCACTTTGTTAGCCTATCTAAAAACCTTGGTGATCGAATAATGCGCATTTCGAAAGTTTCTCTCTTCCTTAGCTGCTGCCTGCTATCACCGCTCTTAGTTGCAGAAGAACCGGTTAAAGCGTCTGTAGCGATGGATATCCCCTTGATGCATGATGAAACCGCAAGCGCTGGTATTGACCAGCAATACACCGGGCCTTGGGAGTTTTTCGTGGGTGGTGGTTTGGCCGTTTTAGATTGTAACCATGATCGCATGCCAGATGTGTTCATTGCAGGTGGCGAACAATCGGCTAAACTTTATACCAATGCTAGTAAGGCAGGTGAGGCTTTAGTATTTAAGCCTCAAACTTTAGCGCTAGAAGAAAGCGATCTCAAACAAGTCACAGGTGCTTATCCATTAGATATTGATAATGATGGGTTTGAAGATTTGGTCTTACTGCGAGTAGGGCGCAATCTACTCTTAAAAGGTGGCCCCGATTGCAGCTTCACGAAGGCTAATAAGCTGTGGAATTATGATGGTGGCAATGCTTGGACGACTGCCTTTGCAGCAACTTTTGAAAAAGGTCAAATCTATCCGACCCTAGCTTTTGGCAATTATGTCGATCGATCAGCGCCCGGTTCACCTTGGGGAACTTGTCATGAAAACGATTTATTCCGCCCAAGCTCCAAAGATCAAGCTGATTATCACGAACGCACTGCACTAGCCCCCGGCTTTTGCGCTTTGTCGATGTTATTCACTGATTGGAATAAAAGTGGTGAGCCTTCTTTACGCATCACTAATGACCGCCAATATTATCGTGAAGGTGAGGAGCAGCTCTGGCGAGTTCCTGCGGATAATCCACCAAAACTTTATAGTCGCAATGATGGTTGGCAGCGCGTGTTGATCTGGGGGATGGGGATAGCAGAAGGTGATTTAGAAGGGGATGGTTTCCCTGAATATGCATTAACCTCGATGGGCGATACCCGTTTACAAGTCTTGGATGATGAAGCCGAAGAAGATCGACCTATTTACAAGGATATCGCTTATGAGCGCCAAGCCACTGCGCACCGTCCGTATAGTGGAGAGGATTTAAAACCATCAACGGGGTGGCATGCTGAGTTTGATGATGTCAATAACGATACCAAGCTTGATCTATTTATCGCCAAAGGCAATGTCGAAGCCATGCCGGATTTTGCGGCATTTGACCCAGACAATTTGCTGCTTGGGCAGTGGAATAAAAAGTTTTACGAAGCTGGGCATGACGCAGGCATTGATTTACCACGGCGTGGGCGAGGTGCTACTTTGCATGATTTCAATGCAGACGGCTTATTAGATTTAATCGTGGTGAATCGTAAAGATCCTGTCAGCGTTTTTCGCAACTTAGGTGCGAAAACTGCCCAAGGCTCCCAGCCGATGGGTAATTGGTTGGAGATTGAGTTAGAACAGGCGGGTGTAAATCGTAATGCTGTCGGCGCCACCATTGCGATTAAGACGGGCGTGCCTTCACAAATTAGGCGGATTCAAGTTGGAGGTGGACATGCTTCCGGTGAATCGGGGTTTGTGCATGTGGGTTTAGGTGTGGCTGAGCGAGCTACCATCCGCATCCAATGGCCAGATGGCCAATGGAGTGCAGAATATCGAGTGTTTGCGAATCAGTTTGTGCTGATTAAAAAAGATGATCCCCAAGTACGCTATTGGTATCCGCAGTAATGTTAGGTGTTGGCTTGTAGTTTTGGACAGGGATTAAGACTACGCACTAATAAAGCCGCTAAGCTCAACACAAACGCGAGTGCAGAAATGATCACACGTCCTGCATTCGCTTCATTCCAGCTGGCGCGGGTGGCTGACCAATCGCTAGGTAATTGTTCTGGGTTCCATGATTCAGTGTAGTAATTCAGCGGTAAATTGATGAATTTGGTAAAGACAATAATTCCTAAAATATACAAGACAGTCGCGCTAGCCAACAACCAAAAACTGGGCGAGCGATAGTGGCGATAATTTAAGACTAGTGCTAGTACCGCAGCGATGGCACTCCCGAAAAAGAAGCTAAAAAACATCGCATGGCGCACATTGACATTAAATAGCGATTGTACCCGCGCATAAGTTGCGCCATCGAGCTGAGCAGTGGCTAAATTCACATTGAAGGTATAAGTCCAGAAAAAGCCTGCCATAATGCCAAACATGAGGATCGCTAAAGCTAGGCTAGTGTTTTCTAACAGGGTATAAGGACGATTTTGCATTTCAAAGTTAATCCAAGCAAAGAAGATGCATGTAGTATCACTGAGTGGGCTGGAAAGCGCCTTATCAAATGATAAGTTCTGATTATTTATTTAAGCTATTGCGCAAACGTGACAAAGACACATCCGTGATGCCTAAATAACTAGCTAATTGCACTAAAGGTACTCGTTCACTTAAGTCCGGTTCGCGTTCGCAGAAACTCTGATAGCGCTCTTTAGCGGATAAGCTCAGCAGGTCATGTTCGCGTTGTAATTTGTGATCAACTAGCTTGCTTAAGAAATGGCTTTGGAACTGAGTCCAAACCTGTTGTGCCTGCAAAACTTCAATAAAATAAGGTGCTGAGCATTGCCATAAGTCACAGTTTTCAAGGCAGCTAATCCCAAATAAAGAAGCATGCTGCTGCATATTAGCGCTAAGTGGGCAAATCAATTGGCCTTCACGATAAAAGTTTTTATTAAATTCTTTCCCATCAGGTCGCAGGAAATAAAGGCGAATCAAGCCGGTTTCAATCAAATAAACCTGTTGCCAGCGCTCATTTTGGCGTAAGAGTGCTTCGCCACGTTTATAAGGCTTAGCACGAAATTGCGGCAGCAGCAAAGCGCAAGTTTCAGCATTTAAAAACGGACAAGCCGTTTGTAGTAATTGAGTGTTTAACATAGCCGATATTGTGCAAACCTTTAACCAAACTACAAGAGCTTTTCCCCTAAACTGTCGCTTGTTGTATGATGAGCCACCTTGGCATTGGCAGGATTTGAGGCTATGAACACGCTCGTTTTTGATATTGAAACCGTTCCCGACGTTGAAGGCGGGCGTAAACTCTATGAGTTGGGGGATCTAGATGCGAGCGGCATTGCTAAAGCTATGTTTCATTTGCGTGCGCAAAAAACCGGTGGTTCTGAGTTTCTCCCGCATCATTTGCAGCGCATTGTGGCGATTTCTGTCACCTTTCGCGGGCGTGGTGATGAGTTTAAAGTCTGGTCTTTGGGTGATGAAAAAGCCTCAGAAAAAGATCTTATCCAGCGCTTTTTTGATGGCATTGAGCGCTTTACCCCGACTTTAGTCTCGTGGAATGGTAGCGGTTTTGATTTGCCAGTGATTCATTATCGGGCGATGTTACATAAAATTGCAGCCCCACGTTATTGGGATATGGGCGATGAGGACAGTAGTTTCAAATGGAATAACTACATTAGCCGCTATCACCAACGCCATACCGATTTAATGGACGTGCTGGCTTTATACAGCGGGCGCGCGAATGCACCTTTGGATGAGCTCGCTACCTTGTACGGTTTCCCGGGCAAAATGGGCATGGATGGCTCGAAAGTTTGGGAAGCTTTTCAAACGGGTAAAATCACTGACATTCGTAATTATTGCGAAACGGATGTGCTGAATACATGGCTAGTGTATTTGCGCTTCCAGTTGATGCGTGGGCAGATTGATCTACAACGTTACGATAGTGAATGTGCTTTAGTGCGTAAGGTCTTGACGCAATCAGGGAAAGCGCATTTGCAAGCCTTTGAAGCGGCTTGGGAGCAGGGCGCTTAAAAGATAAAGCAGTTGCATCTGCTTAATCCTGATAAAATTAAGCCTAGAATGATGAAATAGGTGAGCAGAATGGCGCAGGCAATTCGTTACCAATACACTGATTTTTCAGCTTATTTAGAAGCTGAGCGTGATGGATTGATTCGGCATGAATACCTTGATGGTGAAATCTATGCCATGAGTGGTGCTAGTGAGCTGCATAATGTGGTGAATGCCGAGTTATTTGCAGCGATTTATGCACAATTGCCTGATGAATGTCGGGCCTTTATGTCGGATATGAAACTTAAAGTCGAGCAAGATAATAAGTTGTTTGCCTATTATCCAGACATCATGGTGGCTTGTGGTGCGAATGAGGGTGATCCTTATGTGCGCACTAATCCTTTGCTGTTAGTTGAAGTACTTTCACCTTCCACGCGCCGCACTGATTTGACGGAAAAGCTCATCAACTATCGTTATATTCCAAGCTTGTTGGAATATGTTGTCGTCCATCAAGATAATCCGCATGTACAGATTTATCGCCGCCGGAATGCGTGGCAGGTAGAGCATTTTTTTGCAGAGGATGAGTTTAGTTTGGAGTCGATAGGTTTGATCATGAAGGTAGAACAAATCTATCGGAAAGTGCGGAAAGAAGTGGGCTTAGCCCCTTAATTTTTATATACAACCCACCCTTATTATTCAAATAGTTTAGAGGTTACTGAGTGAGTCGTCGTCAACACAAACCCCGTGGTGTACAAAATAGCCCCCTCGTCGAAGCTGAAATCACTGCCTTAACCCTTGAGGGTAAAGGCGTGGCGCGGGTCGATGGCAAAACGGTATTCATTGACGGCGCTTTGCCCGAAGAAAAAGTCGCTTTCCGCTATACCTCCTACAAGGCTAATTATGATGAAGGTCGGGTAGAAACGGTCTTAACCCCTTCAGCAAATCGTGTTGAGCCTAAATGTCAGCATTTTGCGATTTGTGGTGGATGTAGTTGGCAACATATTTCACTGGATGCACAGATTCGCTACAAGCAGCAGATTTTATTAGATAATTTGCAGCATATTGGCAAAGTTCAGCCTGAAACGGTATTTGAGCCTTTAACCGCTGATGGTTGGGCGTATCGGCGTAAAGCGCGTTTGGGTGCGCGTTGGGTGCGCAAAAAGCAGCAAGCTTTGGTCGGTTTCCGAGAAAAAACGGGCGGTTTGATTGCGGAAATTTCGCGTTGCGAGGTTTTGCATCCCTTAGTTGGCGAACGGATTGCTGAGTTACAGCAGCTCGTGACTAGCCTAGATGCACGTGAAACCCTGCCACAAATTGAAGTAGCGATTGGAGATGATGAAGTAGCCGCTTTAGTGGTGCGGCATATGGAACCTTTATCAGCGGGGGATAGCGAAAAGCTGCTGAGTTTTGCGCGTGAATTCAATTTTGAACTTTATCTGCAGCCGGCTGGCCCCCAAACCGTCCATAAGGTCTATGGCGAAGGCAGTTTGGTTTACAGACATCCTCATTTTAATACGCAGGTAAAGTTTGAGCCTCTAGATTTTATTCAAGTTAACCAAACCTTAAATCGGCAAATGGTGATTCGAGCTTTAGACTTACTCGAGGTTCAAGCCACCGATACCGTGCTGGATTTATTCTGTGGACTTGGCAATTTTACTTTGCCGCTAGCACGCCAAGCCGCTCAAGTGATAGGTGTCGAAGGTGATCAAGCGATGGTAGAACGGGCGCGTGCCGCAGCGCATGCGAATGATATTCAAAATACCGACTACTATGCTTGTAATCTAATGGCCGAAGATTTGAGCAAAGAACCTTGGCTTAAGCGTAGTTACCAGCGCATTTTGCTAGACCCGCCACGGGCAGGTGCAAAAGAAGTCATTCCGCATTTAGGCAAATTAAAAGCTGAGCGCATTGTGTATGTTTCTTGTGACCCAGCAACCTTAGCGCGGGATGCCGGTGACTTAGTGCATACACAAGGCTATAAACTAGTGGGCGCTGGGGTAATGGATATGTTCCCGCATACCGCACATGTGGAATCGATAGCGGTATTTGCACGTTAAGCCAGAGCGGCTAACCCGTTTTAGCCGCTTCACGTATACTTAGCCGCAAACAAGTTATTTCAATAAGGTGCTTTCATGCCAAGCGTACAAGAACAAATCGAAGCCTTACGCACTCAAATTCGCCACCACAATCATCTGTATTATGTGCTGGATGATCCGCAAATTCCTGATGCGGAATACGATCGTTTGTTTCGTGAGCTACAGGCTTTAGAGGCAGCACACCCTGAGTTCATTAGCACTGATTCACCGACCCAACGAGTAGGGGGCGAAGCTTTAAGTGAGTTTGGCAGTGTGCGTCATGAATTACCGATGCTGTCCTTGGCGAATGTGTTTAGCGAGGAAGAGCTAGATAATTTTGATCGGCGCATTCATGAACGCTTAAAAGATGAGGCGGAAATGGAGTATGTTGCCGAGCCAAAGCTCGATGGTTTAGCGATTAGTTTGTTATACGAAAATGGTGTCTTTATCCGTGCTGCCACCCGTGGTGATGGCGAAACGGGCGAAGATGTCACCGCGAATGTACGCACCATTCAGTCGATTCCTTTACGCCTATTAGGCAGCGATTATCCGACGCGTTTAGAAGTGCGTGGCGAGATTTATATGCCCAAGGCGGGCTTCAATAAGCTCAATCAGCGCTTGGCTGCCGAGAATTTAAAAACTTTTGCCAATCCACGTAATGCAGCAGCAGGTAGTTTACGCCAGCTTGATCCACGGATTACCGCACAGCGTCCCTTAGAGATGTTTTGTTATGCGATGGGTATTGCGGAAGGCGGCAACTTGCCTGAGAAACATTACGATATTTTGCAGCAGTTTAAAGCTTGGGGCTTACGGGTTTGCCCTGATATAAAAATTGTGCAGGGCGCTAAAGGCTGTATGGAATATTTCAATGAGATTGGCGCAAGACGTGCCCGTCTGCCTTATGACATTGATGGCGTGGTTTACAAAGTCAACTCGATCAAAACGCAACAAGAATTAGGTTTTGTGAGTCGTGCACCACGCTGGGCGATTGCGCATAAATTCCCTGCTCAAGAAGAAATCACTGAATTAGAGGCAGTTGAGTTTCAAGTAGGGCGTACCGGGGCTTTGACACCAGTGGCACGCTTAAAGCCGGTGTTCGTCGGTGGCGTCACAGTCAGTAATGCCACCTTGCACAATATGGATGAAATCGAGCGCAAAGATGTGCGCGTAGGGGATTTTGTGATTGTGCGCCGTGCGGGTGATGTGATTCCTGAAGTGGCACGGGTGGTCTTAGAAAAACGCCCAGCGAATGCGCAAGTGATTGTGATGCCAGCGCAGTGTCCCGTCTGTGGTTCGGAAGTGAAACGCAGTGAGGAAGGTGCGGTGGCTCGTTGCACCGGTGGTTTGTATTGCCCTGCGCAAGTGAAAGAAGCGATTAAGCATTTTGCCTCGCGCCGCGCGATGAATATTGATGGCTTGGGCGATAAATTAGTTGAGCAATTTTTTGAAGCAGGCTTAATTCGCCATGTCGATGATTTGTACCGCCTGACTAAAGAGCAATTAGTTGCTTTAGAGCGTATGGGTGAAAAGTCGGCTGAGAATGTGATAGCTGCCCTCAAGGCTAGCAAGGCTACCACCTTAGAACGCTTTATTTATGCGCTCGGCATTCGCGATGCGGGTGAGTCCACCGCCAAAGCCTTGGCTCGCCATTTCGGTTCACTCGAAGCGCTGCAAGCAGCCAGTGAAGAAACCCTAAAATTAGTCCCTGATATTGGCCCCATTAGTGCCGCAAGCATCTTCCAATTTTTCAAAGAAGAACATAACGCGAAGACGATTAATAACTTACGTGAACTGGGCGTGCACTGGGCTAATTACGAAGCCAAGCCCGCCGAAGCTTTGCCGCTAGCAGGCAAAACTTATGTGATCACCGGTACACTCAGTCGCCCACGCGAAGAGATTAAAGCGGATTTGGAAAATCTGGGCGCGAAAGTCTCGAATAGTGTCTCGAAAAAAACTACCGCTTTGATTGCTGGGGCAGAGGCGGGTTCGAAACTGGAGAAGGCGGAGAGTTTAGGTGTCACGGTCTTGGATGAGTTGGGTCTAAATACGTTGTTAAATCGTGAATCAGTACAATAAAAGAGAAATAATATGCACACAAACTTACTGTTAGCCTTGACTCTAGCTCTATCCTTGGCTAGCGCTAGCTGGGCTGGGACGAAAGCCGATACGGGCTTTAAGAAAATGAAGCAAGAAGGTTCGTTAGTTTATTATTCGGGAACGACTAGCCTAGAAGGCGAGTTTTGGTATCCGATCTCGGTTAGCGAACGGGAAATGATAGGGGACCAAATCTGCTTTAATGTGGCGGAGCAGGATGCTCACAAAATTCCACGTGATAGCGATGATACTCGTTCACCGTGGTTTTGTTTTAAAGATACGCAAACCGTCGTTAGGGAATTCGGTCTAACAGAGTTTGCTAAACTCCAAGTCTGTGAGCTTAAGGGCAAAGCTAGTATTGAGGTTACCAACTATGTGGTCGATAAAGCGCAAACGGACACGAATGATGTGGCTGAGCTAGTCAAGCTGGTAAAAAAACCTGAAACCGTGACCGTCAAGCTCTTAGCTGAAGGTGGCGAGTCCTGTGAGTAAATGAAACTCACTAGGTTTGAATCAGAGTTTTTTTGAGGTGAAGTAGCAGAAAATGCTACTTGGTAGCTTATCTCAGGTTGGTTTGTTGATAGAGCTACGGCTTGCTAGAGAAGTCCTTTAAGCTGAGCTTGATTGATTTCAGTTAAAGAGATAAAGCACATGGCCTATTGGGGAAAACTGAGTAGCAAAATTGGGTGTATGCTGGGGTTAAGCTTATTACTCTCAGCTTGTACGACTAAAACTACTGAACATTCACAGCATCTAAGCCAAGACTTTCCACAGGGTAAGCAGCTAGAGGTAGAAGTCACAAGCCTTCATACTGAACAAGTGGGTATAATTTCCAAAATTACTTATGCCACCGCTGACCATTATCGTTATGAGTTTCGTTTGCTACCTAACGATATTCCTTGGAAAAATATGGATGATGAACCTAAGCAATTACTAGTTTGTGCAGATAATAGTGCTTATCTACACAGCGTTCGCCAACAAGCTAATCCTTATTATGCAACTACGACAGCCGTAGAGACTAAACCGGCAGCTGAAAGTACAGAGCAAAAAGAGCAAGCTCTAGCGGAAGAGAATAAACCCGTTGAGCCTTATGTGATTTTAAAGAATCACTATACAAGCTTTGTGGATAAACGCTATTTTTTCAAACTCTTAGGCGAATACTACTGGGTTGAAATTAGTAAAGATGAATACAGCAGTAAGCTTAAAGACTGCCAAGCCTATGCCGTGCCGAATGAAAATTATTATCAAACTGTGTTGGATTAAGGCGTAGAAAAGGTAAACTTAAGCATGGGTTTAAGCGAGTTGCCTTGCTATATTAGTTAATTAATTACCCACTTCCCTGAGCGTATGCGTTTAATTCATACCGCCGATTGGCATCTAGGGCAAAGCTTGCATGGCTTTGAGCGTAGCTATGAGCAGCAGTGTTTTTTAGATTGGCTCTTAGACACTTTAGTAGAACAACAAGCCGCCGCTTTATTGATTGCGGGTGATGTCTTTGATACCGCTAATCCTCCCGCTTAACATACTAGAATGCTTATCCTTCTTTCTAACGATTAGCCGTGTGTAGTTTTTGATTTATGAAAGGGATCTAATAATTTAGGTTTTTTCGTGGACATTGTTATAAGTCAATACATAATTTTTACATTCTCTATTTTATTATTTTGCTTACTTATGCAGTAGGATAAGTAATAATCAAATTTTAGATTTGGCTATGTACATCATGCTTGATTTTTTTCTAAATACTTTTAAAAGCTTTCTAAGTTCTTTGCCACTGCTTGAGTGGATAGCAAATCTTCAATCAACTCCTTACCTTATTTTTCTACTTATCCTATTGCTTTCTTTAGTTTTTTTATTAGTGGCAATACGAAGTTTGCTACTTGCATTAAACCTAGGCCGCATAGGAAGACTAATTCATAAAGAAGGTAGAAAAGGGACTTTAATTAGTGAGTCGATTTTCAAATCTAATCCGTATAAGCATTTATGGGAAGAGTACAAGGACACTCTACATAGATTAAGACGGGCGGATGGTGGCTTTGAGTATCGAGCAACTGTGCCAGCAGAAGCTTTTTTTACACAAGCTACTTTAGTTGATAGCCGATTTTTGGTTTGGAATGATTTCTTTAGACATTTGCCAGGTATTTTAACGGGTTTAGGAATTATTGGAACCTTTGCTGGGCTTATTTCAGGTTTGGAAGGATTTGCTCCCTCGGAAGAGGCAAGCGCAGCCCGCGAAAGTTTATCTACACTCTTGCACGGTGTAAAAGAGGCTTTTCATCTTTCAGCATTCGCTATTACTTGTGCAATTCTCGCCACTTTTGTCGAAAAAGCTTTATTAACTGTTGCCTATAAAAAAGTAGAGCGCATCACACAAGAAATAGATGCCTTATACGATACTGGTGCAGGAGAAGAGTATCTGGCACGTTTAGTTGCAGCGGATGAAGCAAATACAGCTCAAACAGCTCAATTAAAAGATGCTTTAGTCAATGATCTACGAGTTTTGCTCACTGAGTTGACTGAGCGCCAAATTACTGCACAAACAGAGGCCAATATTCAGCTAGGTCAGCTTATTGGCAATTCTATGAGTGAAGTTAGTTCTTCACTGGGTGAGCTTGCAAATAATATACAAGGCAACAATGCAGAGAATAGACAAAATCTTGCGGGGACTTTAGATCAGCTCATTGCAGGTTTTATGGGAAGGATGGATGCGATGTTTGGAGATCAAATGCGCACTATTCAAGCCTCTATGGATCAATCGGCTCAAACAATGTCTCGCGTCGAACAAGCTATGACCAGTTTAGTTAATAACATTCAAACCACTACAGGTGCTGTGATGGAAGAAGTGATGAAATCTATGGAAATCACCATGCAGCGTACTCAAGTCAGCCAAGAAAAGATGACTGAAAAAATGAGTGATTTTGTCAATCAATTGCAAACTCAAATGCAAGAGCAACAAAAAAATGCTGATCAAGCTATGCAAGCTGGTTTAGCACAGCTTGCTCAAGCTCAAGAGCAACAACACCAACAATTAACAAATCAAACTGAGGATTTAATTGTAAGCGTGGGTGAAGCTGCTGTAGTTATGCAGGCAAATGTTAATGAACTTAAACGCGTTACCACTGACGCTGTAAATGGGATGAATAGTGGTGCTGATCGTATGAAAAATGCTGCCGATGCATTCACCAAGGCAGGTCACTCAATTACTGGTGTTTTAGATAAGGCTAATCCGCTGACGACACAATTATCTTCAACTAGTAATCTACTCACACAGGCTAGCCAGCATTTAGCGAGTCACCTGAGTCAGCAGCAGAGTATTAGATCAGAGATTGATAAGCAGGTTAAAAATCTTCAGGAACTTGCTCAGTCCGTTCAGAAGGAAGTTGGTTTGAAGAAGGAGCTTATTGCTGATGTTCAAAAGGTTATTGAAACATTAAGACATACTGAAAAGGAAAGCATTGCTTACTTAGAAAATGTGAATAAGGTACTTACAAAGAGCTTTGAGTCCTTTGGTAACTCTATGAAAAATCAGGTAGTAAACAGTATTACACAAACAGATAAGCATTTGGCTGGAGGGGTTGAGTTACTTACTGGGGTTGTTCAAGAGTTAGGGGCAGAGTTACAAAGAATGCGTAGGGGGTAGTTTATGTTTAATCGTTATCTCCCTAAGCAAAAGTCAAAAGATGAAGGAGAAAGACCTTTCTGGATCTCGTTTGCCGATTTAATGACTGCATTAATGGCGCTATTTTTAGTGGTGATGAGCGTCACCTTACTCGCAGTCACTAAAAAAGTTGATCAAGAAGAACAGCGCAAAATTAATCGTGAGCAAGAAATATCAGAGTTAATGAAGCAGATTAAGCTCGACTCTGAAAAATGGTCACAGGTTAAGGTTGACGAAAATACTTACAGAATTGATCTAGGCGAGGTGGTGAGATTTGAGCGTGGGCAAGCTGTAATTAGTTTAGACGGGCAGCGTTTTCTGCGGGAGTATGTTCCCACTTTGTTAAAGGTTTATGATACAAGTTTAGGCAAACAGTGGATCCGTCGCATAGTGGTTGAAGGTTTTACTGATCAAGATGGCACTTATCTTTATAATCTTTGGTTGAGCTTAGAGCGCAGCCGTCAAGTGGTTTGTGCTTTGTATGCCTCTCCTCTACCGGATACATCACTACCTTTGTCTAGTAATTCTGAAACTACATCGCTGGTTAATAGTAGTAATTTGTCAGAACAGGGGTTAACTGAAAAAGAAAAAGTTGCTATCCGTGAACTGTTTCTGGTGGGTGGTTTTAGCTTTAACTCAACCAAAGCTTCTAAAGAAGAAAGCCGTCGAGTCGAGTTTAAGTTAGAGTTCTGGCAATTGGATGAGGTCAAGCCAGATAAGCCAGCTATGGATGCTAAGGATTTCGGTAAATGCCCCTAATACGTTTGCAAGCACAATTACAAACAGTTTTAGTTAGCTTTGATCTACCTTCGCTTGCCATCGGTAATCCCAAAGCAGTTGAAGCAGCAGTGCAGCAAGTTACTAAAATGTTTGAGGGTTATGCATCTGCAGCTCCACCACAAGAGAGATCGTATGCAGCAGCTTTAAAATTTCTGAGAGGGGACAAGTTAAGTGTTGCAGAAAAGGATTGGATTGCTGCAGCACTCAATCAACCTATTAAGGAGCAGGGGGGTAAATGCGTTCTCGAATCAGATAGATTTAAAGGCCTCATTGATCATTATCAAAGACAAATAGACAAAAGACAAATTTGGCGGTTAGCATGGTATTGGTTATTACTTTCCTATTTCAGTACAGAGCTATCAACAGTTGCTCAAGATGTAGGTAAAAAAGAACAGAATAGGGAGTTGCTTAGAGTTTTTTTAGCACCATCTTATAAGTTCTTTTCTGGAGAAAAGGAAAATAAAATCCTACCCCGCTGGGCTAGAGCCCTTGCTAGCCACCCTCATTTATTATCGAAAAAACCTTGTGCTCCTTATGCCCAGGATTTTCTGGAGGGTAACACGACTGTCTTAGACCAAGTAAAAGCTGATATAGCTATTCCTAACCAAAGTTGGTTTTGGCATGAGCTAACTTTAGCGCTCGTGGAGCATGCCACTAAGAATAAAAATGATGATGTTTTTAAAGGCTCGATTAAAAAGTTGATAGAGTATTTAGAGAAGCACTCTGGTTTTAAAGATCAAGCTATTAAATTAATTTTAGAGCGCTACTATCGGTGTAAGGACAGTTCAGCCTTAGATATTTTGCGAGACTATGTAGTTGCCCCAGATGTGTGGAAGAGTCCAAAGTTAAGGGATAGCGGTATAGCGTCCAAGTGGCGCTATGTGGATGAAAATATATGGCGTATGGTTTTGGCTTGGGTTACTAAGGAGCATTTAAGATTGTTTTTTGAGGTTCTATCTGGTCGTCATGGTGCTCAAAAAGATAGATTTCAGTTCTGGTCACAATATATTAATCAAATTTCTTATACTAAATTAGTATTTGGCTCTACTACTCAAGTGCAGCGATCAAGAAATAAAGAAATAGCTAAGTTATTTCGTGAAGAGCAAGATATTTACGCTATATTAGATTCAAATAATGCTGATCTTGATGCATTTATTATGCAAATAGGTGGGTATACCTTTGTAGAGTTTAGTATGAATGGTAATGCTGCTTTTATTTATAATAATGGTGAATTGCCTTTTAAAATGATAGCTCGAAGATTAAATGATAAAACTTATAGTGATGGTTTGAAATGTGCACAAAGTAATAAAATAATTCATAATGGTGATTGGCAGTTTAATACTAAAAACAAGTTAATGAGTATGGGTATTTATCCTGATAAAAATAGTATTTGAGTTGGTTTTATGCTAAGTAAAGTTGCTAGTTTTTTTCGGAAAAAACAGTCTCCCATTTTTATGTCTACCCAAGAAGGTTGGCTATTAAAGTCAGAACAAGTAAGTAAACTAGATGAAAGCCAAGCTTTCACTTGGGCAGCCAGCTTAGATGATGAGCAAATGAGCTTGGCTTTTTATTTGGCTCAGTTAATCTCAGAAGGCCACGCACAGTTTGTAAACAATGGAGTGCTAATCCCTTGGAGTCAAGTTTATTCATTATCTCAAAAAACTGAGCATGCTAGTTTGCTTGCAAGCCTACAGTTACCAGCATTGCAATCAGATATCGTGCCTGTGTTAAATAGTTCAAAAACGCTTTCCGATCTTGATTTCCAACTGGAAATTAGTGGGTGGCGATATGAGCAGGATTTGTTAAGAGATAGTCAACTAATAGGGGCAGTACTTCAGTATAGTAGTGAAAAATATTTAATTTCAGAACAGGCTTGGCATTTAACTCAAGCAATCGATCAGTTTATTAAAAGATCAGATCAAGAACGCTCGCAACACCAACAAGAGCTTGCATGGGGGAAAATACGATTATTAGCTTCTCAGGCTAAAGTAGTCTACGCATCACGCTATTTAGATGGAACCATTATTCTCAGTCCCGAGACTTTGCAACTTGAGCTACATCAAAATGAACAGGGTGATGTAATTATTGCTCCCTCTTTTATGGATGCTCCAGAGGCTTGGCTAGAGCGCTTTGATGCGCACCGGTCGGTTCAAGACCATTATGATTTTGCTAATCAACAAGGGCGGCAACGAGTTATCTTATCTGAGCCTGTTAAGCAGGTATTGCAGTTTATCAAACGCGAAATGCCAAACCGCCAAGTTCGAGGAAAGAAAGCTGAAGCATTTCTGCGTAATCCCTATGCTTTGCTAGGTGATGATTTAGCCCATGTTATTGATAGTTCTTGCTTTGAAGAAGAGAAAGAACAGTTAGTTACTGCAACTCAAATCGCGTGGCATCTTAAGCCGCATAGCACTAGTGGCCTAGTTATTTCAGTAGATTTAGTAACTGATAACTTCACTGATGTTTTTCCAAATGCCGTTCATTTAGAATGCTTCATCGTTGAGCTTGGCCTTGCTTTAAATGAGCAATCAGTCTCATTCAAATGGAATGAGCATTTATTAGTGCTAGATGGGCAAGCAGATGCGGAATATCAGCAAGGACAACGCATCTTGGCTGTCTGGCAACAGCAAAAACAGCATGCTATCAATTATGGGGATATCTATGATCTTAGTCACTATGGAGATCGAGTGATCGGCATTGGAGAGGTGAGAGTAGTCGCACTCCCTATTCTTTTAAAGCCGGATGAGCACCCTCAAAGCTGGTCTCCTGAAATGGAGCCAGCTATTCTCGTAGGTATGCCCGATGGAGAGACTCTACTTCTACCAGCAACGCGAGAATTCATAAGTAGCTTAGATCAAGTGATCCAGACAGCTCAGCAGAAGCATGAGAATAAAGTGACCTTGCCATTGATAGGTCTAACCACGAACCTGAATGAAGCCGAAAACATTCGTTCTAAATTATCTTCATTTCTTCAAGCACCACCGAGTAAAACAGATGTACCAACTGAACAACCAAAAACGGTCAAGCAAAAAACCTTATTAATTAGCTCTAATTTTGATCGTCTTGAGTACATTAGACAGCGTAAAGCTTGGTTAGATGTTCCAGCAAATTCCGCAGCAAGAAATCCTTTATATTTAAATCCTAAAATTCAGCTAAAACCCCATCAGCAGCAAGGTTTACGATGGTTGCAGCATTTATCTGAATTAGGCCAAGGTTGTGATGGGGCTTTATTAGCAGATGATATGGGGCTAGGGAAAACGCTACAAATTCTTTCGCTGTTAGCTAGTTACTACGACAAGAATTCAAATGCGCCACCTTCGATGATAGTTGCACCAGTAACCCTATTGGAAAATTGGGAGCAGGAGATAAAGCGATTTTTCACGCAATTTCCAAATGTATTATGTTTACATGGGACTGTGCTAAGAACGCTCAAGCAACCTAGTGAGTTAATTGATCAGCAATTATTAGATGAGTCTATTACCAATCTACTTCAGTCTAATTGGTTGGGTGATGCAAAATTAGTGATTACTACCTATGATACTGTACGTAATTACGAATTTTCTCTTGCAAGGCAAGAGTTTGTTTTCCTAGTGTGCGATGAAGCTCAGAAAATAAAGAACCCTACTGCTATCATTTCTTTAGCTATAAAAAAGCAAAAGGCACGTTTTAAAATAGCTTGTACAGGTACGCCTGTAGAAAATCATCTAGTTGATTTATGGAATCTATTTGACTGGATACAACCAGGATTACTAGGCACCATTCAAGATTTTCACAAAAACTATCGACGCCCTATTGAGGCAAAAACTGAAGAGCAAATGCAAGCTTTGGATGAGTTGCGTGATCTTATTGCGCCACAGATTTTAAGGCGTACCAAACAAGATATAGCTAAAGAGCTGCCTCAGAAATATCAATTCTCAGATTCAATTGATATGGTTAAGTATCAACAAGACCATTATCAAGACACAATTACTCAGTTAGGTTTAGCAAAACAAGATAGGGATTTTAAGCAGCGAGCTAAAAACACTTGGGGCTTACTTCATAGGATTAAGGCTATCTGTGCTGAGCCTTATTGCTTGCCTGGTACTTTATTCAAGCCTGATCTACCCATTGAAAAGCATCTTGCTAATTCTCCGAAAATGAAGTGGTTAGTTTACAGGTTGCAAGATATTAAGGGTAAACAAGAAAAAGCAATTATTTTTACTGAGTTACGTCAAGTGCAAGTTGCAATTGCTTTTTTTATCAAGAGACAATTTGATTTAGTACCAGAAATTATAAACGGTGATTCAATTAATCGACAAAAGGCCATTGATCGTTTTCAGGCAGTTTCAGGGTTCAATGTTATCATTTTATCTCCTTTAGCGGCAGGTGCTGGCCTAAATATTGTTACAGCTAACCATGTGATTCATTTCACAAGGACATGGAATCCTGCGAAAGAGGCTCAAGCAACAGATCGTGCTTATCGTATAGGTCAAAAAAAAGATGTCTATGTTTATTGCCCAACTATCACTCATTCAGAGTTTGAAACATTTGAGGCAAAACTAGATTCTTTGATGAAAGCAAAACTAGACTTAGCGACTGATATGCTTAATGGTGTTGGTACTGAGTTTTCTCCATTTGAATTGTTTGGCGCAACTAATAGTTTAAGTGAGGATAGTTGTACACTTGAACTTACAGATGTTGATAGGCTTAGTGGTGATCAATTTGAAAGGCTGTATTGCTTATTATTAGAAGCAGATGGCTGGGAGGCTAAACAAACTCACAAGCAGGGTGGCGATGGTGGTATCGATATTGTCGCTATTAAAAACCAAAATGGACTACTTATTCAATGTAAAAGATCAAAAAGACCATTAGGCTGGGAGGCTATCAAAGAAGTTGTAGCAGGAGCTGCAAAATATCAACATCTTTACCCTAGTATACGCTTCGCTAAGCTAGCTGTGACTAACCACAGTTTTAATGCAAATTCTAAAGAGCAGGCACGTTACAATGAAGTACAACTTTGGGAGCGTGCTGAATTAGCTATTAAGCTAGAATCTTTGAAGTTGCCATTTTCTGTATTAACTAATCTTTCAGAATTTATTACTCCTGATTTTTAGCAGCCAACACATCCGCTTGACGAGTGGCTTTAGATAAAATTTCAAAAATAATAACAGAGGAGTTAGTACTGAATCACACCATCAATATATTCATGGCGGGTTTCACTGTGGAGCTCACCGGCTAAATAAGCCTCTACGCTCAGATAGTTAACGGGTTGAACTAAAGCCACTGCATAGTCTCCTTGATGTTAATCATAATAGTTTTCCAGCAAGGTGGAAGTTCGAGCCAAGATATACCTGCAGCCCATAAGCCACAGTCTTGCTATAGTAACAACTTTTTGTTCGGTTGATTCATTAAATCTATGCGTTTAATTCATACCGCCGATTGGCATCTAGGGCAAAGCTTGCATGGCTTTGAGCGTAGCTATGAGCAGCAGTGTTTTTTAGATTGGCTCTTAGACAGTTTAGTAGAACAACAAGCCGACGCTTTATTGATTGCGGGTGATGTCTTTGATACCGCTAATCCTCCGGCTTTGGCTCAGCAACAGCTGTATCGTTTTCTTACTGAGGCACGGGCGCGTGTACCACATCTCAATACCGTTTTGATTGCAGGCAATCATGATTCGCCCGCCCGCTTAGAAGCACCGCGACCTTTCTTGCAGCTTTTGGATGCAGTGGTGAGTGGACAAGTCTGGCGTTATGGCAATCATGATATAGAGTCGCTCGTAGTTCCTTTAAAAGATCAAGCTGGGCAGGTGACGGCTTGGTGTTTAGCAGTGCCATTTTTACGCCCCGCTGATTTGCCTAAAGTCGACAAGGCAGCTGATCCCTGGCTAGCAGGGGTAGAGCAGCTTTATCAGCAAGCTTTAAGTATCGCGCAAGCCAAGGCTACAGCGAATCAAGCCGTAATTGCCTTAGGGCATTGCTATTTGCAGGGTGGATCAGCATCTTTGGATTCAGAGCGGCGTATTGTGGTGGGGAATAGTGAAGCATTGCCCGCGAGCTTATTTAGTAGAGATTTAAGCTATGTAGCCTTAGGGCATTTGCATCTAGCCCAAGCTGTTGGTGGTGTGGAATGGATACGTTATTCCGGCAGCCCCTTGCCGATGTCTTTTACTGAAGCCCATTATCCGCATCAAGTCTTGTGTGTGGATTTGCTAGGCGCTGAACTGAAAGCGGTAAGGTCATTACGAATTCCACGCTTTGTTGAGCTATTAAGAGTCCCCGCTAAACCAGCGCCATTTGTAGAGGTGTTAGCTGCTTTAGAAGCTTTAGATTTACCTCATCTGCCGGAGGAGCAACAGCCTTATTTAGAAGTGCGTGTGCAATTGACTGCACCGGAGCCTGGCTTACGAGTGCGGATTGAAACTGCTCTAAAAGATAAACCTGTGCGTCTTGCTAAGATTGAAACCAGCTATTTAAGGCTTGAAGCGGAAAATACCGAATTAGCACCGCTGTCTTTAGATGAGTTACAGCAATTAGATCCTTTAAATTTGTTAGAGGAGCTTTATCGGCAGCAATACCCAACGGAGCTGCCTGCTGATTTAGCCCAAGCCTTTACTAGCTTACTGCATGAGGCGCAACTTGAGGCTAAGTCATGAAAATCTTAGCGATTCGTGGCAAAAACCTAGCTTCGCTTGCTAAGCCCTTTGAAGTGAGTTTCACCCAAGAACCTCTAGCGAGCACCGGTATCTTTGCGATTACTGGGCCGACGGGTGCAGGGAAAAGTACCTTGCTCGATGCTTTGTGTTTAGCCTTATATGACGATATGCCGCGCTTACCGCGGGAAGGTTATCGTGGGCAGAATTTACCGGATGTTTCAGGAGAAACGATTGCCCCCCGTGATGCGCGTAATATTTTACGACGCGGTGCTGCAGAAGGTTTTGCGGAAGTAGATTTTCTTGGTAATGACGGGATCGCTTATCGAGCGCATTGGAGTGTGAGGCGTGCACGCATCAAATCTGAGGGGCGCTTACAAAACTCTGAAATGTCATTAGTGCGCTTAACGGATGAGCTAGCTATCGGTGGAGTGCGGAAAACTGAAGTCTTGGCCGCCATAGCTGAGCGGATAGGTTTGAGTTTTGAGCAGTTCACCCGTGCTGTGCTCTTGGCGCAGAATGATTTTTCTGCCTTTCTCAAGGCTTCCGATGATAAACGTGCTGAACTATTACAAACTTTAACTGGCACCGATTTATTTGCCGATTTATCTCGGCGTGCTTATCAGCGTGCTAAAGCAGCCGAACAAAATCTGCAGGGCTTACGTGAGCGCTTGGCAGCTTTACAAGTGCTAAGTACAGAAGAGCGTCAACAAAAGGAATTAGCCAGCAGCCAAGCACAATTACAAGTACAAAGTTTAGAACTAGAACTTAGCCAACTGGAGCAGCAGCTCACTTGGTATCAGCAATTAGCGCGCTTAGAGCAGGCTTGTGAAGCAGCTAAGCGCTTAGTAGTGAGTAGTCAAGAACAAGCCGAGGCTGCAGGCGCACGTCGCCAACTATTAACTCAGATTGAAGCTGTGCAAGCAGCACGAGGCGTCGTTGAGCATGCAAAGCGTTTAGAGGCTGAGCTGCAAAACCAGCAAGCGAAGCTGTTAACACGTCAAGCTGAATCTGCGCGCGCTGAACAACAGCAACAGATCGCTCAACAGCAGCTCCAGCAAGCCCAAACACAGCTTCAAGACCAGCAAAGGGCTTACCAAAGCTTACAAGCTAGTCTGCTCCAAGCCCGCGAACTCGATACACTGATTCAGAATTTAACACCGCGTTATACCGCTGCTGTTACTGAACAGCAGACCGCTCAGCAGCAATTGACTCGTTTACAAACAGAACAAGCTCAACAACAATTCCAGCTAGAACAGTTGCTTAAGCAGCAGACTTCGCTTCAGGCTTGGTTGGCGACTCATCAAGCTACTCAGGTACTCGCGGAACAATGGCCTTATTGGCAAAGTTTATTACAACAAGCGCAGCAAAGCCTAAGTAAACACCGCACTCTTAAAGCTGAGTTAACTACACTCCAACTGCAGCTAGAAAACACCCAACAAGTTCTCACACAAGACCAGCAGCAGTGGGTGCAAACTCAGCAAGCTTTAGCTCAAGCTGAGCAAGCAGATTTAGCAGCTAAACAAATAGCGGCTGAATTTGATTTAGAACAGCTGGCATTGCAGCGCCAGAATCTTGAGCAAGAGCGTACAGAACTACAAGCAGCACAACAAGCTTGGCAAGGTTTAGATGCTATTCAGGGTAAGCATAAGCAGTTGTCTACAGACTTAGAGCAACTGCAAATTGAGCAACAGAACCTCGAGCAAAGACTGCAAGCTCTAAAGCTAGAATTACCTCTGCTTGAACGGGATTGTGAACGTGCTGAACATGCTTGGCAATTAGCTTCTGCCGCTTGTGCCGATCAAGCCACACATTGGCGCTCACAGTTAATGGCAGGCGATGCTTGCCCCGTATGTGGTGCGACTGAGCATCCATATGCGCAACAGCAGCCGGCTTTAGAACGAGTGCTAACTAGCTTAGAACAAGACTATGTACAGCAACGCCAAGGCTTAAAAACTTTAGAAACCCAGCTGGCTTCTGAGCAAGCAGGCTTGGTATATGTGCAACAGCAACACCAAGGGCTAGCACAGAGCTTAGCAACGTCACAGATAGAACTGGCAGCAGCACAGCGCCATTGGCAGGCTTATGAGCGCTTAGTCAAGAGTCAGTCGGTCGATCAGGATTTAGCCGAGCAAGTGCAACAAAAGCAGCAAGCTTTGCAGCAGATTCAGGCCAAAGAACAACAAGCTCGACAAGCTTATCAACAACGCGAGCAAGCTCAACAAACTTATCTGCAGGCACAACAACAACATTTATTAGCGCAGCAAGCGCTGAAAGATACCGAGCTAAAGCTGCAACAGTTGCAAACTCAGCAAACCTATTTCCAGCAGTCACAGTCAGAGCTAAAGACGCATTTAAAGTCTTTAGTGCAGCAGCTTAATCAAGCTTTTGCTGAGGAAACTTGGCGCATGCAGTGGCAGCAAGCTCCGGCTGAATTTATGGAAAACTGCCGACAGCAGGTGCGTACTTGGCAACAGCAGCAGCAAGCATTACAAGATTTAAGGCAAGAACAAGCAGACTTAGCTGCGACGCACAATCAAACTAATTTTGCAGCTCAACAGGCTCAGGAAAACTGCGCACGTCTCCATACACAAGTTCAAACACTTCAACAGCAACTGCAAAACCAGCAAGCTCAACGTCAAGCTCTATTAGAAGGGCAGGCAGTAACTGCCGTCGAGCAGCGTTGTCAAGTGCAATTAAAAAAGTCAGCTGCCCAAGTTGAAGAAGCCCAACAACAACTCGCTGAGCTTACTCATCAACAGATTCGCGCTGCGGAAAGTTTGGCGCAATCTCAAGCAAGTTTAAACCAAGTGGAAATTCAGCAAGGTCTTGCTCAACAGGCTTTGGCTGAGCAGTTAGCAGGTTTTAACCTAGATTTTACAGAGTTGCAGTCTTTGTTAGCTTATTCACCTGCTTGGCGACAACAAGAGCAACAAGCTTTACAAGCTTTAGCGACGGCAGTTAGTCAGGCGCAAGCTGTGTTAAATGAGCGCCAAGCACAACTGCTGCAGCATCAACAGTTAAGCCCAAAGATTGATGCCTTGGAGGCTGTAGCTGCTGCCCAGCAGGCTCATTTGCTAAACCTGCACATAGCCCGCCAAGCTTCTCAAGAGCTAATCTTGGTGTTGCGTGAAGATCTGCAACGCCGTGAGCAAGCTCAGCATTTACAAGCTGAATTAGAGGAACTAAGCAGCCAAGCTCGTGTTTGGGGACAGTTAAATGAATTAATTGGTTCGGCGGATGGCAAGAAGTTTCGCAATTTTGCTCAGCAATACAGCCTCGATGTCTTACTGAGTTTTGCTAATCGGCATTTAGCCGATTTATCGCGGCGTTATACCTTGCGTCGGGTACGCGAGAGTTTAGCCTTATTAGTCTTGGATCAAGACATGGGTGGAGAAATTCGTTCCGTGCATTCTTTGTCAGGCGGAGAGTCGTTTTTAGTTTCTTTAGCACTGGCTTTAGGTTTAGCGTCCTTGTCTTCACAGCGCGTCAAAGTTGAATCGCTGTTTATTGATGAAGGTTTTGGTAGCTTAGATGCGGATTCACTGCGCGTAGCCATGGATGCTTTAGATCAGTTGCAAGCACAAGGGCGGAAAGTGGGGGTCATTTCGCATGTGCAGGAAATGACTGAGCGAATTGCTGTACAAATTCAGGTAAAACGCTTATCGGGCGGGCAGAGTCATATCAAAGTCTCCGGGCATTAAGGCTGCTGTCTAAACAACAGCCCTAACTCTAAAGCTTAGAGGCGACGCTCTCTTAACACGTTTTTCAAGCGGCCATTTAGATGCTTCAAAAGCTGTGAAGTCGTATCCCAATCAATACAAGCATCGGTGACTGAGACGCCATATTTGAGCTGTGCTAAATCAGTAGGAATTGGTTGGTTGCCAGGGAAAAGATTACTTTCCAGCATAATGCCCATAATAGAGCGATTGCCTTCGATAATTTGGCTAGCAACATTTTCTGCAACTAAGGCTTGTAGAGCATGTTGTTTGCTGGAATTACCGTGACTGCAGTCCACCACAATATTCTGGGGCAATTTAGCTTTAGCTAAAGCTTGTTCGCATTGCGCTATATTGACGCTATCGTAATTCGGATGCTTGCCACCACGCAGAATCATATGTCCATAACGATTGCCACGAGTTTTGATGACAGTGACTTGGCCAGTTTGGTTAATCCCCAAGAAACTGTGTGGATGCGACACCGAAAGCATCGCATTAATCGCAACATCTAAATTGCCGTCAGTACCGTTTTTGAAGCCAACCGGCATAGACAAGCCGCTCGCCATTTCACGATGGGTTTGCGATTCGGTAGTACGAGCACCAATCGCTGCCCAAGCAAACAAATCCGATAAATATTGTGGGCTAATTGGATCTAAGGCTTCAGTCGCAGTTGGGATATTTTGCTCAGCTAACCAGAGCAATAACTCACGGGCTAAACCTAAGCCTTTTTCAATATTGAAAGAGTCATTCATATCTGGGTCATTAATCAACCCTTTCCAACCCACAGTAGTACGGGGCTTCTCAAAATAGATACGCATGACTAAATACAGCGAATCGCCGACTTGTTCGCTTAAAGCTTTCAAACGCAAGGCGTATTCTTTAGCGGCTTTAATATCATGAATTGAGCAAGGGCCAGACACCACTAATAAGCGATGGTCTTTGCCATCTAGAATATTTTCAACAATTTGGCGGCTGCTACGAATAAAGGCTTCACCTTGCGCAGACAAAGGGAAACGTGCTTTGAACTCATCTGGGGTGACTAATACATGCTCTTCAGCGATATTGGTATTATTGAGCGTATCTTGAAACATGGGATAAACCTACAAACAAAAAGGTGGCGCTATCTTACCTGTTCAAGTTGGCAAGTGAAAATAAGTTCTAAGAATTTGTTCTATGCTCAAAGCACCACAGTGACTAAGCTTT
The DNA here is from genome assembly GCA_008015155.1 of Thiothrix sp. Classification (GTDB taxonomy): domain Bacteria; phylum Pseudomonadota; class Gammaproteobacteria; order Thiotrichales; family Thiotrichaceae; genus Thiolinea. Next base: position 105,850 of record SSFA01000019.1, on the reverse strand, counting down.
CGGAGGAAAAGCAGCTATGAGTTCTAATAAAAAACAGCAAAATCGCTCGTCTCTACGCCCAGATGGTTCGCCTGATGACAATGATCGGGTTGAAATTGGCCCCACTGCCTTAGCGTTTCAGGAATGGCATGAGTTAGGTCTGAGGGTTCCACAACTCACTCGCATGCGTGAATATCGCTTACAGCGGATTGTTCAGCAATTACAGCAACATAACTTGGCTGCAGTGCTGTTGTTTGATCCGCTAAATATTCGTTATGCGACTGATTCCACTAATATGCAGTTGTGGATTACGCATAATCATGCGCGCGCCTGTTTAGTGACTGCTAGCGGCTACATGGTTTTATGGGATTTTCATAATAGCGATCATTTATCCAAGCATTTGCCCCTAGTGAAAGAACTAAGGCATGGTGCTTCATTTTTTTATTTTGAAACTGGCGAGTTTACCCCTCAACACGCGCAGCGCTTTGCGAATGAAGTAAGCGATATTCTTTTACATCAGGTTGGTACAAGCAAACGCATCGCAATTGATAAAATCGAGATTGCCGGTTTACGGGCTTTCGATCACTTAGGCTTTGAAATCATCGACGGGCAAATGGTGATGGAGCAAGCACGGCTCATCAAAAATATGGATGAAATCAATGCCATGCGTTGCTCTATCGCTTCCACCGAAATTGCCATGCGTAAAATGCAAAATGCGAGTGTGCCGGGTGTTTCTGAAAATGATATTTGGTCAATTCTGCATGCCGAAAATATTCGTCGTGGCGGCGAATGGATTGAATGTCGAATCATGTCTACAGGGCCACGCACCAATCCTTGGTTTCAAGAGTCTGGGCCACGGATCGTTGAATATGGCGATATGCTCGCCTTAGACACGGATTTGATCGGTCCTTATGGCTTTTGTGCAGATTTGTCGCGCTCTTGGTTAGTGGGGAATGCAGAGCCTACTGCAGAGCAAAAGCAACTTTATCAACTGGCTTATGAGCATATTCAAACCAATATGGCTTTGCTCAAGCCAGGCGTAAGCTTTCGTGAATTGACAGAGTTAAGCCATCGTTTACCATCTGAGTATCGCGATCAGCGCTACGGGGTGATTATGCATGGCGTCGGTTTGTGTGATGAATACCCCTCGATTCGCTATCCAGAAGACTATGCAGGGCATGGCTATGATGGTGTGCTACAAGCAGGGATGACTTTATGTGTGGAGGCTTATGTCGGTGCAGTCGGCGGATCACAAGGTGTGAAATTGGAAGATCAAGTACTGATTACCGAAACAGGCTTTGAGAATTTAACCCATTATCCCTTTGAGGCCAGCATGTTGAGTTAAAGCGTACTTAAGTCTAGTGGGTAAATTTGCCGAGCTTGGTTTTTTTGGCTATATAAAGGACTTAATTAGGCATGAAATTAACTAGCGAGGAGTTAATCATGAAGCAGGTCTTACTAGCTACGATATTACTAGGCGCTTTACCCACAGCTTTGGCTTTTGATACTGCGTGTGATCCTTTGATAAAGGCGAGTGAAGCTAAACTAGCTCAAGAATCTTGGCATTCGGTGACTGAAACTAAGGACGAGAAAATTCAGGCTATCAAGCTTAAAGGCGAATACTTTGTAGAGTTCGATGGTAAATGGCAAAAAGCGCCCATGGATATGGATCAAGCTGAAAAAGCAGCGATTGAACTGATTAAAAGCGACACCATTAAAATCACTGACTGTAAAGAAGAAAACCCTGAGACAGTCGATGGAGTTGAGATGATGGTCTTTAGCTATAGCTCAGAAATGCTAGGCTCCGGCATCCCTAAAACGACTAGTAAGCTTTATATTGGCAAAGAAGATGGTTTGCCATATAAAACTTTGCTAGATCAAGAAGGGAGTATGAATACGATTAAATATAAAGATATCAGTCCTCCTAAAATCTAAGCAGCTGGTTCAAAGCATTAAGCGCCTAGTGGTGAGTTAGGCGCTTAGTAATGGTTTAGCTATTCACAATCTGCCCACCAACATTTTTTCTGCATTTCTTGGAATTGCATACTTGTATCATATTTGGGTGCTTCGCTGCGGGCTTGGTTAAGATGTTCCTTGATCCCGAACGTACCCCAAGTGTGATAGCTTTGTGGCATGGTGAACAGCATAAATAGTTTACCTCCACTTTCTTTCCAAGCAGTGAGCATTTGGCTATAACGTCCGGCCATGCGTGGATCGCGATTCGCTGCCCGAATTAAATCTAAGAGGCGTTTGCGATGATCTGCGGTTAAGGTTGTATCATCATTTTTAGTGACTAAATGCTGGCCACCTTCATAAGTATAAAAATCGACATTAAAGTCTTTAGCCACTTTAGCTTGCACACTCATCCATTTAATAGTGGCAGCAATACCGTAAGGATTATTGGGGTTATCAATGATACTGAATAAATCATCAACTGAGGTCGCATCCTTCACAACTAAGGGATTTTTAGTCGTGTCTGCGCAAGCTACATTGGCCGCTTTATCCCAACAACCTTGGAAATAGGGCGCACTCGCTAGAGCATCGACAAATTGATTATTGCCGTTGTAACTCAACATATTACGCGACATCCACTCATCCGGGTGATAAGTGTTTAAAGTTCGAATGAGACGCTCAGAGCCACCAAAAATATCGTGCCAGATTTTGAAAATTTCTACTGAACGATTGGAATAATATTTATAACCCGCTCGCCATTCAGTCGTGTCTAGACCTAAGGCAATGCCTTTCATGCGCACATACATGGAACCCCAGAAAATCGCATTCCAAGGCTCATTGGTGTATTCCAGGTGGATTTTTAAATCAGAGTTGAGATTATCACGCACATAAGTAGCGAACTTAGTGATGTAATCATTAGTCGCATTATGTGGCAAATTGAACCATATATCTTTGTTCAGGGTATTGGCTAGTGCAACTACCACTTCGAGTGGAACGCCACGCGCATAGAGTTTAAGCAAAGGAGTGCGTGAGGAACCGCCCCAAGAAGATTGATCCATCTTTGCACGCTGATCCCAAGTGAAATCTTGCAGCATACAAGTTCTATAAGCTTCATCAGTTAAGGGATAGCAGGCTCGATTGCGGGGACTCATTTCCATTAGATTCATAGTGCGTAGCACTTTGAAGTCTTTCAAAAAACGTAGGTAATCTGGATTGAAAATAATGCTGTTGCGATCAGTCGCTAAGCTATCCACAAAGCTACGATATTGACCTGAGGGGCACTCAGCTTCACTCTCTACACGTAGTGTGGGCTGACCCTCACAAGTACCTCCAGGCATCACAATCCGAATATTTCTCACTGGATTACTAGTATCCATATCCTTTAATTGCAAACGCAAACCCGCGGAGTTCCGTGTTTTGATTAAGTCTGGGGTGATCTCAATCACATCGCGGCCAGGCTGACTTTCCGCAGGGAGCTTATTAGCAATACCACTATATTGTAAGGAACCACTACCTTCATAAATCACGGTATATTTCCCCGTGGGAATTGCACCATAAGGTACATAGCGCAATATTAAGGTGGTCGCCCAAGTGGGAGTGCGGAAAGTAGGATTGACTTGGGTATCGCAAGAGCTTGGAATTTCAGTGGGCCAGCCATTGCTATCGTATTTGATATCGGTACAAGAAAACTCAGGGAAAGGTCGCGAGATTCTAAATAAATCGACGAAAGCTACTGGTTGCCCACCCACTTCATCGGATTCTGGCTGCGGGGACTCTAAATTAATCCCTAAAGATGGGCTAAATAAAGCAACGGTTTGGCGACTTAAGGGCGAAAGTTTTTTAGCTAAAGCCAATTCGAATTGATCGATTTCACTATCTAAAGGCATAGGTGGGCTTTGCTGGAAATTTGCAAGAATGCTAATACCGTTTGTATAGTTTTGATCATTGTCGGTACTCAGCAAGAGCCTTTGTAGGTTACGTGCCACTTTGTATTGGCAGATTACAGGACTGGTACTGGTTTTACAGAAACTAACCGCTAAATCATCTTCATTGATAATGGCTTTAGTCGTTAAGCCAGAGAAACTCGTATTAAATAGAGTGAAGTTTACTTGCTCACTGGTATCGTATTTATATTCACCAGTGGTCGAGGTACTGCCTGCCTGTCTTGCTGCAGCCGTTGTGGGGGTAGTGGTATAGGGGATATTGGCTAAGGCGATGTTGGTATTATTTTGTGGATTACTCACCACTAATTTACCTATTCCAGCTGGTGGAGTAACGCCGCCATTACCATTATTATCTGAACCTCCGCCGCAGCCATGTAAGAGCCAAGCTATCATTAAGCAAGCAGCTACCCGAGTAACAGGTATCATGGATGTTTCCCCTAGTTTATTCTTAATAAAAAGCGGTACTGAGTGCAACTGAAGGATCCGCTTTGCAGTCCTACTATGAGTATGCTTTAGTGCACACCCAAACAAGATGCTTAGTTTTCTTTGAAAGACTGCAGGTTTTTGCAGTTAAGAGGCTGTTTAGTATATGTTAAAATTCCTACAACACCTATTGATTAGTTTATTTTTAGGGCTAAATAGTTCATTTATCCAAGCTGCGAATATCAATCAACATGAGGTTTATTTTCAGATCAAGCCTAATTTACCGGCTTGGGCTTTTATTGAAGAAAATCTTGTAATGCTGCAAATAGGGGAGAGCCAACCTTTAGTGCTTGAAGCATTGAATCCTTATCTCTATGCAGGTTGGCGTAATCTCTATTTGAAAATAGGTGACTATGATCGAGATGGCTTAAACGATTTAGCAGTTCTGCAATCGGTCGGTCATGGTGGTATTGATCGTTGTTATGCGATTTATCGTTATAACGAAAAGATTGAGCAATTTAATCAGCGCAAAAGCTTCGATCGCTGCGATCTCTAATGAGTGAGTGGCGTAGCAAAAAGAAGTGAAATAATTAAATAGTAAATTATTCTTTTAATTTATGTTATGTAAAATTTAATGAGGGAAATATCTATCCTTCTAGTACCGACTAGAACCAAAAATCTTAGCTTCCAGCCTAAAGTGCTGTGTTTGCCATAGACGCCTGCAATATGGGAACATAGCGCCTTCGTTTTTAGCTATAGGATTAACTCGGCATATGAAGCAGCCCGTCTTCAACTTTAGCCCTGGCCCAGCCGTACTCCCGCATGCTGTCCTTGAACAAGCACAAGCAGAACTTTTAGATTGGCAAGGTTCTGGGATGTCGGTGATGGAAATGAGTCATCGGGGCAAGGAATTTATGTCGATTGCCGCGCAAGCTGAAGCGGATTTGCGTACTCTGATGGCGATTCCAAATAACTACAAAGTGCTATTTTTACAGGGTGGGGCGCACAGCCAATTTGCGATGATTCCAATGAATCTAGCGAGAGGTAAAAAGCAAGCGGATTACTTGGATACGGGGGATTGGTCACTGAAAGCGATCGAAGAAGGCAAGCGTTACATCGACATTAATGTGATCGCCTCAAGTGCTGATAGCAATTACACGACTATCCCAGCTTTTGCGAGTTGGCAACGCAATCCGAATGCAGCTTATTTGCATTATACCTCGAATGAAACTATCCGCGGGGTTGAGTTTGATTGGATTCCTCAGGTCGATGATCTCCCACTCGTAGTAGACATGTCTTCCGATATTCTAGCGCGTCCTATTGATGTGAGCCGTTTTGGTTTGATCTATGCAGGTGCGCAAAAGAATATAGGCCCTGCGGGTCTAACTTTGGTGATTGTACGCGAAGACTTATTAGGCCAAGTTTTGGATGGTACACCCAGTATGTTCAATTACCAGATTTATGCTGAAACTGAGTCCATGTACAACACGCCACCTACCTATGCATGGTATTTGTCGGGTCTAGTTTTCCAATGGCTAATCAAGCAGGGCGGCTTGGACGCAATGGCTAAACTCAATCAGCGCAAGGCTGAGAAGCTATATGCAGCGATTGATGCCAGTGATTTTTACCATAATCCGGTTGACCCTGATTGCCGCTCTTGGATGAATGTGCCTTTTACTTTAAGTAATGCGAGCTTAGAAAAGCGTTTCTTAGAGGAAGCAGCACAAGCAGGTTTAGTGACGCTAAAAGGTCATCGCTTAGTAGGCGGGATGCGTGCCAGCATTTATAATGCAATGCCCGAAGAAGGTGTAGATGCACTGATTGCATTTATGCGTGAGTTCGAGGCTAAAAACGCTTGAGGTGAGCAGCAAATATGGCAGGAAATACGGATTTAACAGCTTTACGTGAACGGATTGATGCACTCGATGATCAAGTCCTACAACTACTCAGTGAGCGTGCCCGCTGTGCTGAACAAGTTGCCCATGCCAAACTGGCGGAAGACCCTAATGCTGTGTTTTATCGCCCTGAGCGTGAGGCGCAAATTTTACGCCGTATGCAAGCGAATAATCCGGGGCCGTTACGCAAGGAGCAAATCAGTCGGCTATACCGCGAGATTATTTCTGCCTGTTTAGCCTTAGAAGAGTCCATGAAAATTGCCTATTTAGGCCCAGCGGGAACCTTCACTCAGGAAGCTACCTTCAAGCATTTTGGTCAGGGGATTGCCACTTTCTCAGTCGATTCTATTGGCCAAGTTTTCCGTGAAGTAGAAGCCGGACGTGTACGTTATGGTGTAGTACCGATTGAAAACTCCACCGAAGGTGTGATTACCCATACGCTCGATATGTTTATGCAGTCACCCTTGCGTATATGTGGCGAAATTATGCTACGGATTAATCAGACTCTCATGTGTAAACATGCTGACTGGAAAACTGCTGCCAAAATCTATTCGCATCAACAATCACTCGCTCAATGCCGCTATTGGTTGGATAAAAATTTACCGCATGCAGAGCGGATTGCAGTCAGCAGTAATGCAGAAGCCGCACGCTTATCGGCTTTAGACTTGGAATCTGTTTCCATTGGGAGCCAACAAGCAGCTGCTATTTATGGTTTAGAGGTTGTTCAGCAAAATATTGAAGATCAACCGAATAATACCACGCGCTTTTTAGTGATCGGTGATCAAGTAGTGGCGCCCAGTGGTAAAGATAAAACCTCAATTTTAGTTTCGGCGCCGAATCGCCCGGGTTCTCTCTATCATTTGTTGCAGCCTCTAGCGGAAAATGGTGTCGATATGTCGAGGATTGAATCGCGGCCTTCGCGCAATATGAATTGGGAATATGTTTTTTTCGTCGATGTACAAGGACATGAAAGCAATCCTAATGTACAAAAAGCCTTAGAAATTCTCCGTGATGAAGTGGATTTATTGAAAGTTTTAGGTTCTTATCCAGTTGCAATTATGTAGGCTTAGATCAACCAAAAAACTAATAGTGCGCCAGCTAGACTGGCCGCTGTCCACCAATAAACGCCATAGCTAGGAGTAGGCGGTGCTGGGGCTGGAACTGAAGGTTTTTTGGTTAGGTCAGCATAGAGCTTCTCACGAATTTGCATTTCGGTCTCATCTAAAACGCCACCTTTAGCCCCTTTTAAGTTATTTAAAATTCGCTCTTTGACCCCTTTTTCAATGCCAATTTTCTCGCCGGCTACTTTGCCCTCTTTAATCCCTTCATCACGTCCGACCAGAAAGCCATTATCGTAACCGCGTTGCCAACCAAAACTATAAGCTAACCAAAGGGCTGCAATAGGAATGACAACATACCAGAAAAGATCCGCAAGCATAGTTAGGCTTCCAGTTTTATTGGGGTGGTTAATTCAGTAGCATTTCTCTTCAATGGTAGCAAACTTTTTCGCTGCTGTTATAAGCTTTGCTGAAAGCAGTTCAGGTTTAGATAGCTGCTCATATAAGTTAATCGTGATATTCTTACTAGCAAATAATTTGAGGATTAAGACGGTGAATATTACGGACTATATGCAAGCCGTTGGCCAACAAGCGCGCGCAGCTGCAGCTGTACTAGCAGGAGCTGAAACAGCAGTAAAAAATAAAGCTTTGCATGCGATGGCTGAGGCAATTATTGCAAAAACAGCTTGGCTTAAAACTGAGAATGCCAAAGATCTAGCAGCAGGTCGTGACAAAGGCTTGGATAGCGCCATGTTAGATCGTTTGACTTTGAGCGATAAAGCCCTTGGAACGATGGTAGAGGGCTTGCTTCAAGTGGCGGCTTTGCCTGATCCAGTCGGTGCTATTACTGATCTGAGTTATCGCCCAACAGGTATCCAAGTCGGGAAAATGCGTGTGCCTTTGGGTGTGATTGGCATCATTTATGAGTCACGGCCGAATGTGACTGTGGATGCAGCTAGCCTCTGTTTAAAGTCAGGGAATGCCACTATTTTGCGCGGCGGATCGGAAGCAATTCATTCAAATCGTGCAATTGCTGCTTGTGTGCAAGAGGGCTTAACAGCCGCTGGTTTACCAGCAGCTTGTGTGCAAGTGATTGAAACTACAGATCGTGCTGCTGTTGGTGAATTATTACGGGCAAGAGAGTATGTTGATGTAATTATTCCGCGCGGTGGCAAAAGCTTAATTGAGCGTGTCAGCCAAGAGTCCTTAATTCCAGTCATCAAGCATTTAGATGGTATTTGCCATGTGTATATTGATGACGAAGCCGATTTGGAAAAATCAGTGACTGTAGCACTCAATGCAAAAACTCATCGCTATGGCGTGTGTAATGCGATGGAGACTTTATTAGTTGCTGAACCTGTAGCTGCACAAGTTTTACCGAAGCTAGCCGCTAAATATGCTGAGAAAGGCGTTGAGCTACGAGGTTGTGCTAAAACTCGCGATATTTTGCCTGAGGTTAAACCTGCGACAGAAGAAGATTGGGTGACTGAGTATTTAGCACCGATTTTATCGATTCGAGTGGTGAATGATATGCAACAAGCAATTGAGCATATTAATCAATATGGCTCGCATCATACGGACACCATCATGACGGAAAATTACTCCAAAGCACGCCATTTCTTACGCGTGGTGGATTCTAGTTCAGTCATAGTCAATGCTTCGACTCGCTTTGCAGATGGTTTTGAATTTGGCTTAGGCGCAGAAATCGGGATTAGCACTGACAAACTTCATGCACGCGGCCCGGTTGGTTTGGAAGGTTTGACTTCACAGAAGTTTATTGTCTTAGGCGATGGGCAAATCCGTGTATGATCGGGATTATCGGCGGAACCTTTGACCCTATTCATCTAGGGCATTTACGTACTGCCTTAGAAATTGCTGAGAGTTGTGGAATGGAGCAAATGCGCTTCATTCCGGGTAGTGTGCCACCGCATCGACCTCAGCCTAAAGCCAGTGCTGAGCAGCGCTGGGAAATGGTAAATTTAGCCATTGCAGGCGAGCCTTTATTTGCAGCTGATCGGCGCGAATTAGAGCGGCAGGGGAATTCTTATACTGTGGATACACTCGCCTCTTTGCGCGATGATCTTGGTGCTAAAACGCCATTGGCATTTGTGTTAGGGATGGATGCTTTTTTGGCTTTTCGTAGCTGGCATCGCTGGCAAGATATTATGCAGCTTGCTCATTTAGTGGTAATGAGTCGGCCCGGCTATGCTCCTGATCCACATGATTGGTATGGAGAGCTTTTAGCACAAACTACTTGTGAGTTGCGCTCAACAGCAGCAGGACGCGTAACCTTTTTATCCGTCACGCAGCTAGATATTTCCGCAACGCAAATTCGTGCTGCTTGTAAAAATAACAAGAGTATACGCTTCCTCTTACCTGAGGCTGTATGCCATTATATTCAAGAACATAGCTTATACAGTTAAAAAATTATAAAGCTGGGTTCGCTAAGATTTCTTTATGTTCGTTCTGAAAGGTATAAAAAATGAAAAAAACTAAAGCTTCCCTGCTTACATTGAGCGCTATCGCTTTGTTATCTGCTAACGCTTTAGCAGTAGCTTGTGACAAGCAAAATACGCCTGCGCATAAGACAGCGGCAGCTATGCCTGCTAATGCTGCTGTGGTAGCAGGACAATTTGCAGCTAGTGGTGCTTATGCACGCGCGGTTGCACCGGGCCAAGCTAATAGTGCGGTTTTTCTGCAATTACAGAATAAAGACAATAAAGCGCATGCTTTAGTAAGTGCTAGCAGTGAGGTAGCTACCGTTGTAGAACTGCATAATCACATCAATGAAGGTGGTGTGATGAAAATGCGTAAAGTGGAAAAAATTGATCTACCTGCAGGTAAGGCGGTAGCACTGAAACCAGGTAGTTTTCATATTATGCTAATTGGTTTGAAAAAGCCGTTAAAGGTGAATGAAACAGTTGAGCTGAGTTTGCGTTTCGAAGATGGCACTAGCTTAAAACTATCAGCACCAGTGAAAGAAGTCTCAGCACCTATGCATTAATCGCTTGGCAACAGGCTATACTTGCTGCCTTGCCTGAGCTTGCGTTAGGCTCTAAACCTTTCTGATGGTTTTAGAGCCTTTTATGAGCAGCATTCTTCTTCAAGATTATAGCGTCCAACTCAATAAACATTACCGTTTAAGCTGTATTAATTGGCAACTCGCTGCTGGACAGCATTGGGTGATTTTAGGTGGTAATGGTTCGGGTAAATCGGCTCTAGCGGCAGTTTTATGTGGAGTAGGTGAGCCGCTGAGTGGCTCCATGCAAGGCTTGCCAAGTAAAACTGCTTTAGTTTCTTTTGAAGAACAAGCCAAGCTGATTGAGCAAGAGCGCAAGAAAGATGATGCGGATATTTTAGATGTTATCCCTGAAGGTACTCCTGTTAAAGAGCTGCTGACTCTAGCTGACACAGATCCACAGCGTTTAATTGAACTGATTGATTTATTTAAGTTTCAGCCTTTATTGGATCGAGGCTTTCGTAAGCTTTCGACAGGCGAAACTCGCAAACTGATGTTAATTCGCGCTTTAGCTTGTTGCCCTGAGTTATTAGTCTTGGATGAGCCCTTTGAAGGTTTAGATGCTGACTCTACCCAGTTGCTGGCTGATTTATTGACAGTGGTAGCTGAAAAAACACGTATCGTTATGGTGTTGAATCGAGTCAGTGAGATTCCAAGCTTAATTACCCATATGGCTTATATGGAGCAAGGCCAGCTTTTACATCAAGTAGCGGTTGATGATCCAGTAGCTAGTGCTGATTTACAGCAGCTGTTGCATTTAAAAACCACTGATTTAAACATTCCACAAGCACCACGTGAGCATTTGCCGCCAAAGCTTGACCCTGGTCAACCTTTAGTGCGTTTACGTAAAGCACGGATTGCTTATGATGAGAAACTGGTGTTCTCGGATTTGGATTGGACAGTTCAAGCTGGAGAACATTGGCAGATCACCGGCCCCAATGGTAGCGGCAAAACTTGTTTATTAAATCTCATTACCGGTGATCATCCACAATCTTATACCAATGATATTTTTGTGTTCGGTATGCAGCGTGGAACAGGTGAGAGCATTTGGCAAATTAAGCAATATATCGGTTATGTCTCCAGCAGTTTGCAATGGGAATATCGTGTCAGTATTAATGTGCGGAATGTGATTATTTCAGGTTTCTACGACAGTATCGGTCTATACCAGAAATACACTGAGCGTGAACGGGCTTTGGCTGATGAATGGTTAAATTTATTAGGTCTTAGTAAGCGTGCTAGCGAACAGTTTAGCCAGCTTTCTTATGGCGATCAGCGTTTAGTACTGATTGCACGCGCGATGGTAAAACATCCTACTTTATTGATTTTGGATGAGCCATGCTTAGGCTTGGATGATCTGAATCGGCAATTAGTGTTAGCCTTGATTGAGAAGATTTGCGTGGGCACCGAAACGACAGTTTTATATGTGAATCATCGCGCTCAAGACAATATTGCAGGTATTCATCACCATCTGGCTTTAGGGCGTTAAGATGTTAGCTTTAGAGAAACTACAATCATGGGTGATTGAAGAGCGTCTAGCAGGCAACCCATTTAGCCATGGCGCTGCCTTAGCTACAGTTGATAAGTTGGGTCAGTCACGCACCCGTATGCTGGGCGTGCACTTTGATGAACAAGTTTATCCACGTTTTCACACTTCGCCCACCAGTCGTAAAGTTGCTGATTTAGCTGGTAAGCAGCGAGCTTCATTAACCTTTGCTTTTCAAACGAGCTTACGTTCAGTTTCATTAGAAGGCCGTTTAGTCGAACTATCTAAATCACAATTAGACAAAGATTGGTTAAGTTTAGAGCCTGCCTTTCGCCGTAGCTATTTGATTTTTGGTCAAACTTCAGGTTTGGTGCTTGAATCAAAGCAGGTATTAGAAACAGCTTTAAAAAAACTACCTGTTGATGCTGAGTTAGTCAGACCTGATTATTTTATCGGCTATCAGTTGGTCGACATCCAAAGAATTGCCTTTTATTCAGTAGGTAAACAGGCTTTTGCAGAGCATGAAGTTTGGACTTTTGACGACTTATCCAAACAGTGGGTTCAGCAGTTTTTAGTACCTTAGCTTTAAGAATACTCATTTATAAATCAATGCTTTGATCTGCTTGTGATGTCACTGTTTCTTTGTCAGAACTCAGCAAAAGCTTGCGTATTTATTGCAGTGCACAACATCTGAACGTGGACACATTGTTCAGCAGCGGGTAATATACGCCCCTACGTGTGCACGGGATGGGTAACCCCCATCCCGTAATTATATGTAGAACTTGGAGGTTCCTTTGAGCAAGCTGGCACTGCTAGTACTGGAAGATGGTAGCGTTTTCCGGGGGCGTTCCATTGGCTGTGATGGTCAAACCGTCGGTGAAGTTGTATTCAATACAGCACTCACTGGCTATCAAGAGATTTTAACTGACCCGTCTTATGCGCGTCAGATTGTAACTTTAACTTATCCCCACATTGGTAATGTCGGCGTTAATCCCGAAGATTGTGAATCGGATCAGATTCATGCGGCAGGCTTAATCGTGCGTGATGTGCCTAGTGTGTATAGCAATTGGCGCGGTGAAGAGTCTTTACCTGCTTATTTAGAGCGCAATAAGATTGTCGCGATTGCAGACATTGATACCCGCCGTTTAACCCGGATTTTGCGGGAAAAGGGTGCACAGCGTGGCTGCATTATGGCGGGTGCAAAACTTGATGAAGCTGAGGCAAAAGCGGCTGCCTTAGATTTCCCGGGTCTAAAGGGCATGGACTTAGCCAAAGAAGTAACTAGCTCAAGTGCTTATGTTTGGGCCGAAGGTTCTTGGCAATTAAACCCAGCTACTCCGCGTGCTTCCACTGCAGAAAAATCCAGTTATCATGTGGTGGCTTATGACTTTGGCGTTAAGAAAAATATCTTGCGCATGTTAGTCGATCGCGGCTGCAAAGTGACTGTAGTTCCTGCAAAAACGCCCGCAGACAAAGTTTTAGACTTAAATCCAGATGGCGTATTTCTATCCAATGGTCCTGGTGATCCTGAACCTTGTGATTATGCTATCACGGCTATCCAGCAAATTTTGGAAACTAAGGTGCCGACCTTTGGGATTTGTTTGGGCCATCAATTATTAGGCTTAGCCAGTGGTGCACGTACGGTCAAAATGAAATTCGGGCATCATGGCGCTAATCACCCAGTGCAAGACACTAAAACGGGTCAAGTGATGATTAGTAGCCAAAATCATGGTTTTGCGGTTGACGAAACCAGCCTGCCTGCTAATCTGCGCACCACGCATCGCTCGCTATTTGATCAAACCTTACAAGGTATTGAACGTACCGACTGCCCTGCGTTTAGTTTTCAAGGGCATCCTGAAGCGAGTCCAGGCCCACACGATGTAGCGCCTGTGTTTGATCGCTTTATCAATTTGATGCGAGCTGCGCGTTAAAACCTTTTTTCTTCCTCCTGAAAGATGAAGGAGGTTGGGGGTAAGTGTTAGACTTAACTCCCTTAATCCCTTGTGTAAGGGAAAACGAATTACTGTGGACGATTGAAAATGCCGAAACGTACGGATATCAAAAGTGTGTTGATTATTGGGGCTGGCCCGATTGTCATCGGACAAGCCTGTGAGTTTGACTATTCGGGTGCTCAAGCCTGTAAAGCTTTGCGTGAAGAAGGCTACCGAGTTATTTTAGTCAACTCTAACCCAGCCACCATCATGACTGATCCTGGCACGGCAGATGCTATTTATATTGAGCCGATTCGTTGGGAAACCGTTGAAAAGATTATTGAAAAAGAGCGCCCTGATGCTTTGCTACCAACGATGGGTGGGCAAACGGCATTGAACTGTGCTCTCGATTTGTCGCGTCATGGTGTCCTCGAAAAATATAAAGTCGAGATGATTGGTGCAAATGAAGTCGCGATTGAAATGGCGGAAGATCGCCAAAAATTCCGCATTGCGATGGATGAAATCGGCTTAGAGTCAGCACGTTCACGGATTGCTCACACCATGGAAGAAGCCCGAGCTGCCCAAGCTGATATTGGCTTCCCAACCATCATTCGCCCATCCTTTACCTTAGGTGGTACGGGGGGGGGGATTGCTTACAACAAGCAGGAATTTGAAACCATTGTTGCACGCGGTTTGGATATGTCGCCCACAACCGAAGTTTTACTCGAAGAGTCTTTATTAGGCTGGAAAGAGTACGAAATGGAAGTGGTGCGTGATCGTAAAGACAATTGCATCATTGTTTGCTCGATTGAAAACTTTGATCCGATGGGTGTACATACGGGCGACTCGATTACGGTAGCGCCTGCACAAACCTTGACGGATAAAGAGTATCAACTGCTTCGGAATGCATCTTTAGCGGTTTTGCGCAAAATCGGCGTCGATACGGGCGGTTCTAATGTGCAATTTGCGATTAATCCCAAGGATGGACGGATTATCGTAATTGAGATGAACCCACGGGTATCACGTTCATCAGCTTTAGCCTCTAAAGCGACAGGTTTTCCGATTGCGAAAGTGGCAGCGAAATTAGCGATTGGTTATACCCTAGACGAATTACGCAATGATATTACCGGCGGTTTGACACCGGCTTCTTTTGAGCCAAGTATCGACTATGTAGTGACTAAAATTCCGCGGTTCACCTTTGAAAAATTCCCACAAGCGGATGCGCGTTTAACCACGCAAATGAAGTCAGTCGGTGAGGTAATGGCGATTGGCCGTACTTTCCAAGAGTCTTTGCAAAAAGCGTTACGTGGTTTAGAAACCGGCATTGATGGCTTAGATGAGCGTTTAAATCGTGAGCACCCAGAAGCTCGGGATATTTTACGCCGTGAATTGACTGAGCCACATGCTGAACGGATTTTATATGTCGCTGATGCCTTCCGTTATGGTATGACAGTCGAAGAAGTGCATGCACAAACCAGTATTGATCCTTGGTTCTTAGTGCAGATGCAAGAACTGATTGAAATTGAGCAAAGCCTCGAAGGGCGTTTACTCAATCAATTAACAGCTGATGAAATGCGCGCACTAAAACGTAAAGGTTTTTCAGATCGGCGTTTAGCGAAACTGTTACATAGTACCGAACGCAGTGTACGGAATGCACGGCGTAATATGAATGTGCGTCCAGTGTACAAGCGGGTTGATACTTGTGCAGCGGAGTTTTCGACCAATACCGCTTATATGTATTCCACCTATGAAGAAGAGTGCGAATCCAACCCAACTGATCGTAAAAAGATTATGGTGTTAGGTGGTGGCCCGAATCGCATTGGTCAAGGGATTGAGTTTGATTATTGCTGCGTCCACGCTGCTTTAGCTCTGCGCGAAGATGGCTATGAAACGATTATGGTCAACTGCAATCCAGAAACGGTTTCTACCGATTACGACACTTCTGACCGCTTATACTTCGAGCCATTAACGCTTGAAGATGTGATGGAGATTGTCGATCTTGAGAAACCTTTAGGGGTTATTGTCCAATATGGCGGGCAAACCCCTTTAAAATTAGCACGTGATTTAGAGAATTTAGGCGCTCCTATTATTGGTACTTCACCCGATTCGATTGATCTAGCTGAAGATCGTGAACGCTTCCAACAATTGATTCACCGTTTAGGCTTGCGTCAGCCGCCGAATCGTACTGCACGTAGCATGGAAGAGGCAGTCCGCTTAGCAGTTGAGATTGGTTATCCGCTTGTGGTGCGTCCGTCTTATGTCTTAGGTGGACGAGCCATGGAGATCGTCTATAACGAAAATGAGCTGCGTCGCTATATGAATACAGCAGTCTCCGTTTCGAATGACTCTCCCGTCTTATTGGATCGCTTTTTAGATGATGCGATTGAAGTGGATGTAGATGCGATCTGTGATGGTCAAAATGTCTTGATTGGCGGCATTATGCAACATATTGAACAAGCAGGGATTCACTCTGGTGATTCAGCCTGTTCATTGCCACCTTATTCACTCGATCCGGCTATTCAAGATGAGCTGCGTGCGCAAACGGCAAGAATGGCTAAAGCTTTAAATGTCATCGGGTTGATGAATACTCAATTTGCGATTAAAAACAATGAAGTTTACGTTTTGGAAGTCAATCCACGTGCTTCAAGAACAGTGCCTTATGTTTCTAAAGCCATTGGTCGCCCCTTAGCGAAGATTGCAGCCCGTTGTATGGCGGGTCAGAGTTTAGTTGAACAAAACGCGACTGATGAAGTCATTCCGGACTATTATTCTGTGAAAGAAGCGGTGTTCCCTTTTATTAAGTTTCCGGGCGTTGATCCCATTCTAAGCCCTGAGATGAAATCAACGGGTGAGGTGATGGGGGTTGGTAAAACCTTCGCAGAAGCTTTTGGTAAATCACAACATGCAGCAGGTGCTAGTTTCCCAACTTCTGGGGTGGTGTTCATTAGTGTACGTGAGGCTGATCGTCGGCATTTAGCTAGTTTAGGCCAAATGTTAGTCAAGCAAGGTTTCCGGATTGTAGCGACCCGTGGCTCTGCGCGTGAGTTACAAAACGCAGGAATTGCTTGTGAAGTCGTAAATAAAATGCATGAAGGTCGCCCCAATATTGTTGATATGATCAAAAATGATGAAATTCATTTGATTATTAATACGACTGAAGGCGAACAATCAACCCGCGATTCGTTTGAGATTCGCCGTGAGGCTTTACAGCATAAATTAAGTTATACCACTACGATTGAGGGAGCGCGTGCTCTGTGCATGGCGATGGGATTCACCGCCGATGAGCAGGTTTATCGCCTGCAAGATTTGCATCAGGGAATCATCTAAAAGAGGGAGAATAAGAATGAGTCGACCACCGTTAACGGCCTCGGGCGCTGAGCGTTTGAAAGCTGAGTTAAATCGCTTGAAAACGATTGAGCGTCCACGGATTGTCCAAGCTATCGCTGAAGCGCGGGAGCATGGCGATTTAAAAGAAAATGCGGAATACCATGCAGCCCGTGAGCAGCAAGGCTTTTGTGAAGGGCGTATTCAAGAGCTAGAATCGGTCTTATCGTTGGCCCAAGTGATTGATGTGGCTACAGTTGGCGCTGCTAATCCGGGTAAGGTGGTATTTGGTGCTACAGTGGATTTAGAAGAAGTCAAATCTGGTGATAGCATCACTTATCAAATTGTCGGTGATGTTGAAGCTGACCTGAAACTTGGCATGATTGCTGTGTCTTCACCAGTCGCACGTGCGCTGATCGGTAAAGAAGAGGGTGATATTGCTGTGGTGCAAGCGCCGGGTGGCGTGCGTGAATATGAAATTCTCGAGGTTCGCTACGCATAGTGAGCATCCCAATCACCTTAATTGACCTGCTTCCTAGCAGTACTGTGGAGGCAGGTGAAGTATTTTGTGGCTCGTTGAGTTCCGCCTTGAGTGCGGATGGCTTAAAAGCACTGAAGAAAACGGTACGGCGTCGCCAAGACTGGCAGGTGGTACTGAGTTCTGAGCATGCGGCTTGTCTACCTTTTGCTCAATGGTTGGGAGCTAAGCATCAGATACCTGTGTGTAGTTATCCTGAACTTGCTGATATGCATTTTGGCGAGTGGGAGGGAAAAACACCTGCTAGTATTATGGAGCAAAATCCGACTATCTTGGCTCGTTGGTGGCGTAATCCAGCCTGTTTAACCCCGCCTGAAGGTGAAGCATTCAATAAGTTTCAAGCGCGCGTTCTGCCAGTTTGGGAGCGACTCGTTCGTGACCATAAAGGTAAACGAGTCGTACTTATTGCTCAGCCAGGCGTCATTCGCTTAATCATTATGCAAATTTTAGGGATGCCGACCCGCCACTTTTTCTCCTTGGCTATTGAGTCTGGTGAGTTAGCACGGATACGAGTGATGCATGATGAAGCAGGGGATTGGGCTAGTTTAGTAGCCTACGGCTGTAAGTCTTAAAGCCACTCTTGATTTGCTTAATCAATTGAGTTTTTAGGCATGCGCTTTGAATAAGCAGCACGTTGCTTATGTTTGGCTCCAGTTTGATTGTCCCACCAGCGTTGCGCTATGCTTTGCACTTTAATGAAGTCAGGGCTAGTTAATACTCGCTCATACAGACTTGATTCACTAATCATTTTACTGAGCTGTAGAAAAGTGGAAGATGGATTTTGAACAGGGATCACAGTATTTCTTTCAGGTAACAGACGGCTAGGTTGACTTGGCGCAGCCACAGTTTGCATCGGCAACATGATCAGCAGCACCTCAAAAGCAACCCAGATTAAAGCCTTGGGGTACATACAATACTCTCCAGCAAGATCGTTTTCTTATTTATCAGGTGTGAGTATAAAAAAATATGCGCAGCATTGAAGACTTTGACCATTGAATGCTCAAACTCTCCGATAATCGGTTGACTTTGCCTATAATTGCTCTTGTATTCCATAAGTAAATGAGATAGTCATGAGTTCTTTTCTAATACCTGCGGCTAGCACTCGCTACGAGCAGACTATTAAAAATAGCCGTTTCATTAGCTATATTGCTCATGCCCCTAATCCTCAAGCGGCACACGCTTTTATTGATCAAATTAAAATAAATTATCCTGATGCTCGCCATATTTGCTGGGCTTTTGTGGCGGGTAAACCGAAACAAACGACGGATGTGAGCTGTAGTGATGATGGAGAACCAGCTGGAACGGCTGGTAGACCTATGCTTAATG
This sequence comes from Thiothrix sp., assembly GCA_008015155.1. Lineage (GTDB taxonomy): Bacteria > Pseudomonadota > Gammaproteobacteria > Thiotrichales > Thiotrichaceae > Thiolinea. The sequence goes on along the minus strand of SSFA01000019.1, from coordinate 86,978 downwards.
TGTTATTGCATAGCGAAATAGGAGAGCTTGTAGCGGTAGTTGTACGCTATTTTGGTGGGATTAAATTAGGAACGGGTGGCTTGGTACGTGCTTATTCAAGCTCCGTCAGTTTAGCTCTAAAAAATACGCCGACCTGTTTAAAATTGGCTAAGCATCAATTTATTTTAATAGCCCCTTATGCATTAGAAAATTCTATTAGAAGACTATTAAATGAGTTAGCTTGTGAACTAAGCAGCTTTTCTTATGAAGCTGAATTAGAAATTAACGGATTCTGCCCAATACAGTCTACAGACCAGCTACAGCAAGGTTTAGCAGATTTAGGAAGAGGCCAGCTTAGGCTAGAGTTTTTGCAGGAAATGACTAAAAAATAAACATTTTTTTACTAAGTTATTACAATTTTTATAGCTTTATATTATGATTAACAAGCTCGCGAGGGAAACCACTTGTCTTAACTGAGGAAGATAAGGCGGGCAAATTCATCTCCCGGAGATAATTTTATAGCCCATTCTTCTCCGGGAGCTTTTTTCCAAATTAATTAAAATTTTTCCTCACTATTGTGTAAATTTTTTGCTCTAATTCTAAGCCAATTTTTTCCCCTAGCTTATAAAATTCTTCACTAGAAGCCAGCGCTAATAAATTTTCTTGGTTGGCTAATTTCAGGCTGTATAAATACTCATTTCCCCGAAAAACTTTACTAGTGATAGAAGCCTGTAGAGAAGCCTTGGGCTTCAATTTGACATGTTCAGGGCGTATCAGAACACGGACTTCTGTCTGAGACGTGTCACCTGAACTTGCATAGTCTAATTCACCCACACTAGTGAGTACTTTGCCTTGCTGGAGAGTACCGGATAGTAGGCTTCCCTGCCCAATAAAAGTAGCAACAAATGCATTTTGGGGCTGGTAGTAAAGCTCATAAGCACTGCCCCATTGCTGTAAACGTCCAGTTTGCATCACTCCGATTTCGTCCGCCATTGCAAAGGCTTCATGTTGGTCATGAGTGACCAATAAAGCAGTGATGTTCTCTTGCTTGAGGATATCACGGACTTCACGTGCTAAGCTTTCACGTAATTCGGTATCTTGACTGCCAAACGGTTCATCCAGCAACAGCAAAGCAGGCTTGGGAGCAAGTGCGCGCGCTAAAGCAATCCGTTGTTGTTGACCACCGGATAATTCATGGGGATAGCGTCGTTCATAACCTGCTAAGCTCACTAAGGCTAACAACTCTTGGATACGCTGTTTTTGAGCTTGGCGTGACTGACTACGCATACCAAAGCGTATATTGTCAGCGACATTCAGATGCGGGAAGAGTGCATAATCCTGAAAAACCATCCCAATATTACGTTGCTCAGTGGCCAGCGTGTGGTTGCTATCACTAATAAGTTTGCCGCCCAAGCTAATTTGCCCTTGACTTAAGCGCTCAAAGCCTGCAATCGCGCGCAGTAGTGTGGTTTTGCCACAACCACTAGGCCCAAGCAGACAAGCGATTTGTCCTTGCTCCACTTGGATATTGACTGCATGCACCGCGATAGTTTGGCCGTAGCGAATTTCCACTTGCTCTAGGCTAAGTTGGCTCATCAACTTGACCCTCCAGCACGTGAACGGGAAATAGACCGGCTTAATAAAATCACTGGAATAATGCCTGTAACCACAATCATAAGTGCGGGCAAACCAGCCTCAGCTAAACGCTCATCAGAGGCTAATTCATAGGTGCGCACCGCCAAGGTATTAAAATTAAAAGGACGTAAAATTAAACTAGCAGGTAGTTCTTTTAACACATCCACAAAGACTAAGAGTACAGCAGTTAATAAAGAACCCTTCATTAAAGGCATATGGAGTTTCCACAACACTGCACTAGGGCTTAAGCCTAGAGAGCGGCCTGCATTATCAATAGTCGGCTTGATTTTACCTAAACCTGCTTCAACTGTTTGCAAAGAAACGGCTAGAAAGCGCACATTGTATGCAAATAAGAGAATAAATAAGCTACCACTTATTAGCAGCCCCCATTTGCTATTAAATAAGGCTTGGCTCAGTTGATTAAGCTGGGTATCTAACCACGCAAAGGGAATCAGCACGCCGATGGCAATCACGGTTCCAGGAATGGCATAACCCATACTGGCCAAGCGTGCTGCTAAACTGACTAAAGGGCTAGGCTGGAGGCGCTTGCCATAACCTAAAATCAGCGCAAGCACTAGAGCAAACAGTGCTGCTGCTATGGCTAAACCTAAGCTATGTTGGATCAATTTGATAAAGTTCTTGTCAACTTGGCTAGACCAATTAGCCCAACTCCAGCTAGCTAATTGTGCAACTGGCACGATAAAGCCTAATAACAGCGTTAAGCTACAAAATAACACGGCACCTCTGGCTTGCCAGCGGGTTAAACTTATCCGCTTGATTTGGGCGTATTTGCTGGAGCTATGATAATAGCGGGCGCGCCGGCGGGAAGCTTGTTCAAGCAATAACAAAATAAACACAAAACTCATTAAGAGTGCCGCTAATTGTGAAGCTGCTGCATGATCACCTAAGCCATACCAAGTGCGGAAAATACCGGTGGTAAAAGTGGTGACGCCAAAATACTGCACAGTGCCAAAATCAGCTAAAGTTTCCATTAAGGCTAAAGCGAGACCGGTAATAATAGCAGGGCGCGCTAAGGGCAGGGCGACTCGAAAAAAGCTTTGCCATTGATTACAACCTAAAGTACGGCTCACTTCTAAGACGCAGATGGATTGCTCTAAAAAAGCAGCTCGTGCCAATAAATAGACATAAGGGAAGAGCACTAAGGCTAACATGCAAATAGCGCCTGTGAGTGAGCGAATATTCGGGAACCAATAATCGCTATAACCCCAACCTGTCAAACTACGTAAGCTGGTTTGTACGGGGCCTGCAAAGTCCAGCATACCGGTGTAGGTGTAAGCAATAATATAAGCAGGCATCGCAAGAGGGAGGAGTAGAGACCACTCAAACCAAGCTCGCCCCGGAAATTCACACATACTACAGAGCCAAGCTAGGGGGACACCTAAAAGTAAAACGCCTAAACCTACCCCAAGGCTTAAATAGAACGTGTTGAGTAGATAGTCTGTGAGGACAGTAGTAACTAGATGTTGCCAAACCTCTGTTGCGGGGACAAAGACATAAGCGAAAACTGCCAGAATAGGCAAAGCAGTCAGGAGCGCCATGCACAACAGCATAGCGCGCCAAGCCAAATTTTTTATTTCCAACCCACAGTATCCATGATCTTAACAGCCTCCGCATTATGCTTGCCGAGTTCTGATAAGTTAATACTATCTGCTTTAAAATCTCCCCAGCCTTTTAATAAACTACTGGCGGATACGCTGGTTTTGACCGGATATTCTTGATTATGCTCGGCATACCAAGCTTGGGCTTCATCGCTAACTAAAAACTCTAAAAGTTTGACAGCATTTTCTTTATTTTTTGCAGCTTTAGTAACTGTGGCTCCACTAATATTAATGTGGGTTCCACGGGCTTGTTCACCTTGATCCGGCCAGAAGATTGCTAATTTTTCAGCGGCAGCTTTGTCTTCCGCTGCATCACCCGCTAGCATTTGCCCATAATAATAGGTATTGGCCAAGGCTAGATCACAGATACCAGCGGCGGCGGCTTTTAATTGGTCACGATCACCACCTTCTGGGGGGCGTGCAAGATTTTTTACAAAGCCTTCAGCCCATTGAGTGGCTGCTTCCGCCCCTTGGCTAGCAATCATGGACGCGAGCATTGATTGGTTATAAATATTATCTGAGCTACGTACACAGATCTTACCTTGCCATTTAGGATCAGTCAGGTCTTCATAAGTCGATAAATCGCTGGGTTTGACTTTATCTTTGACATAAAAAATTGGGCGGGCACGATAAGTTAACCCAAACCATTGGTTTTCAGGATCACGCAAATTTTCTGGAATCGCTGTTTTTAAGGTGTCAGATTCGACCGCTTGGCTTAAACCTAAATCTTTGGCGCGATACAGCCGTCCAGCATCTGCGGTCATGAGTAGATCAGCAGGGCTATTGTCGCCTTCGAGTTTTAAGCGCTCAATTAAGGCATCATCTTTGCCTGTGACCAAATTCACTTTAATTCCAGAGCTTGCAGTGAATTTATCCAGCAAGGGCTTAATCAATTGCTCTTGGCGTGATGAATAAACATTCACCTCCCCCTCAGCTAGCGCCATTAGTGGGGTTGCGAATAGAGCCATGCTTAAAACAAGTTTTCTCAACATAATGATATCCATCGGTAAATAATAACTATTATCGATTGTAAGATTTAGGTATTTTAAATGCAAATAGTTCTCATTAAAAATGATAACCCAATTTGCTTAAATGATTATCCCAAATCAGTTCTGGAAAGAGTTTCAGCTCCGTTAGATTCGCTTGGGCTGTAGCAGTCTGTAATTGATAGAGGCCACCTTGACTATTGGAAACGAGAAAGCTGCCTGCTTTTGATCCGAGGCTTACGCCGCTGGCCTCAGCTAACGGCAAAGCCTGTATGAAGCTCTGCGTGGCTGTACTCCAAATTGATACACAATGTCCACGAGGTGTTGCCGCGACCAATAATTCTTGTTGGGGGTCATAGACAATATCGGCTAAATAGCCACGCAGCTGAGCGATCTGGTTTGGAGCAATCTTGAGTAATTGCAACTCACCGCCGGCTGGCTGCCAAGCGACTAAAGAGCTAGGTTGCTGCTTATACAAATTACCTTCGTATTGTAAAGCCACAGCCACTTGCCCGGCTGCACTAACATGCAAATGACGAATACTTAAGAGATGATCAGCTAAGCGGTATTCAGCAAGTTTTTTACCTGTAGCCAGCTCGATGTACACTAAAGAGGGCTGCATCGTGTCGATATTTAGCTTACGCCGCTCAAAATCTGGATGTGTTTCAATCCCACCATTAGCTACGACTAAAGTGTTGCCATCAGGCATGAGCTGTAAATCATGTGGGTCTAAACCATAGCTTTCATATTCGGCAATTGGTCGTAAAGTTTGAAGGTCACGAACTCCAATCATACCGCGCTTGTGTTCGTAATCTGTCTCAGTAGTGAACAGTAGCTTTCGGTCAGCAGAAAGACAGCCATGCCCATTAAAATGCCGATTAGGTTTAGATTTAAAGCTTTCTACTAAGCCAGTGCTGAAATCGACACGTACACAGGTATAAGCAGGCCGACGTCCAAACAACAAAGCACTACATTCGTCTAAAGCTAAAGCGGCATGTCCACGCATCGGGATTTTTTGTTGCCGCAAGGTTCGGGAGCTGAGATCAAATTGGCTGAAAAAGTGTTCGCCCAAGCTATTATCATTCGCTGAATAAAGCTTAGGCATTAATTTAGGTTGAGCTTGATCCAATAGCTCATTCGCCGCTAGCGCCCCACCAAATACAGTCAAAGCAGCTAAGCCAAGAAATTGGCGCCGCTGCATCTTAGTCTCCATCATTATCATTGAAGCCTAATTGTGCTTTAGCAAGTACGGCCAATTGACGCTTAAGACCCATTTCCAAGCCACGCGTCCGTTGTACCAATTCGTTGAGTTCTGCAGAAACTTGTTTTTGTGCGACTAAGGTAAAAGGATCAACTTCAGGTAGCTTCATTTGCACTAAATCCTGAACTTGTTTCTCAAAAGAAACCACGGCCGTTTTAGTTGCCTCACTCGGGAAGTTTTTATCGATCCAAGCTAAAAAGCCTCCTTTCACAAAGACCTGCTGTAAGCCTTCGATATTGGCTTTGATAATCTTGAAAGAATAGCCACTACGCCAAGCTTCTAAATCATAAGGATAACTGGCTTTTTTTTCATCCAAGTTGCCTAAAGGTTGAGTCAGTTTTTTTAAGTTAATCCGTTCTAAACTTTGGTAAGCTTTGCCAATTAAGAGGTCAATAACTTCTTGATTATTTGTAAACTGTTGATCAGCATCAGGACTTAACCAAGCTGCGTTCAGCTTCTTAATATTTTGTTCCAGCAAGCTACTGACCGCTTGTATATAACTACAACGAGTCTGCCCTGAAGCGTCTTTAAAGCTTGTTAGCAGTTGTTCAGTCGTTTGCTCGCGATCGAATAAAACATATTCCAAACTACTTAAGCCTTGAGCGCCCACGCCCGCAGCAGCTACAACTTCAGTACTAATTGGTTTATCACTAGCCAATAAACCTTTAATGATCTGCTTTTTGGGCGGTGCAAAATTAATCTGGAAGTCCATTTGTTCAGCGGTAGCAGGCCCAAATAGCAAGCTATCCGTGCGCTGCCAAGCCAGCATGCTAGTCCCCCAAGCATCGCGTAGTTTTTGGAACTGCTCGAGCGAGCTGTTTTGGCAGAAATCGGTACTGGCTTGGGTGAGTTGCTGACTAGCTTGTTCTAAATCGCGGTAAAGTGGTCGAATCCCAGTCGTAATGAGTTGCTGAATAAAAACTTCATCCTTAGCACTACTCAGCGTTTCAGCAAGGCTGGTAGTCGCTGTAGCGGAACTCGTCGCTGTGTTATCAGCCAAGCTTGGATGTACTAAGCAGAAGGCTAGGAGCAAACCACTGAAACTTAGGCTAAGCCGCTGCTGCTGAAATGGGGTCATAAGATTTTCCTAAGCTACCAACTAGAGTGAATTCAAAAAGCGTAAGAGAGCAGTGCGCTTGTCTTTGTGCAGCTTCAAAACATAATCACGTGAGGCTTTAGCTTCACCCTCATGCCACAGAATCGCTTCCATCAGATTACGGGCGCGGCCATCATGTAAAAAGCGGGTATGCCCATTGACGGTTTCAATTAAACCAATACCCCATAGAGGCGCGGTACGCCATTCACTGCCAGTGGCTAAATAATCCGGGCGCTGATCAGCTAAACCTTCACCCATATCGTGCAAAAGTAAGTCAGTAAAGGGTTGAATCGTCTGGTTTTCCAATTCTGGAAAATCCGGCTTAAAACCGGTTTTAAGTTCGGGTAGATGGCAGGCACTGCAATTCGCTAATTTAAATAAGCGTTCGCCTTTTAAGACCTCTGGATCCTGCACATCACGCCTAGCGGGCACGGCGAGCAAAGATGCATAGAAGCTCACCATCTCCAGCAGTTCTTGATTAATTTCTGGTTGGCCCCCATGCGGTGCTTTGAGGCAGTCTGCTTGAGAGCTAGTACAAGGTGGATTAGCAAACATAGGTGAAGTTATGCCTAAATCCCCATGAAAAGCGCCTGCACTTTGTTGTTCAACCGTCGGTTGATTTGCTTTCCAACCAAAACGGCCTACAACCGTTTTTTGGGATTTTACATCCCATACTTGATTAAGACGCCCGGAAATCCCATCGTTATTTTTATCGTCTGGATCAGCCAGAGCGAGCAAATCAGCTTCTGGAATCGCTTCCAATAAGCCCATACCAATCATCACGGGCGCAACCCGTGCTGACATCTGTACTTGCGGATGCAAAGCACCGTAATTTAGATTCTCTAATTTCAGAATAGGTTTCAGCAGGGTGTAGGTTTCCCCATCTTTGAATTGCCCCGTGATTTCTTCGTAGTCAAAGCGGGGTGTAGCTTCACCCTTTAAGCTAGGGATAGCATTGGGCTGAATTTGATCCCCATAACTCGGTTCTGGAACGACTCCCAGGGTGCTAAGGAGTGCTTTCTGTTCCGAGGTTTCTGCAGGAATGCTCAGGCGTACTAAAGTCGATAGGAAATTATCTTCACGTGTGAGTGGAGGGTGGCCTTTGCCATCTTTGACATGGCAGCCTTGGCAGCTATTGCTATTAAATAAGGGGCCTAAACCATCTCGTGCAGAAGTGGAGGAGGGGGCTATCACCCAAGGCTGTTTAAAAAATGCATTGCCAATAAAAAAGTTATCTCGCCGCAAAATACTTAAATTATTCGCTGGCAGAGAGAAGGCATTGCTACTCTTGTCCAATACCGTAGTAGCACCCCCTGACAATTGCTTATCAAGTGTGGCAGGCTCAGTACTGTTGGCTAAGGGGCTAAGAAGCATCCCACCCCAGAGCAAAGTTTTGGCTAGCTTCATTCAGAGTTTTAAGTTTAGACTTAGTGTTTATTGCAAAGAAGTACTGGTTTCTGGGTTTAGGTTGTTCACGCCTAAGGCTTTAGCGGCTGCTTCAATGCTCGCGGTTTGAGTTCTTAAAGCAGCAATGGTGGCTTTAACTCGCTCATTCCCTGCTTGATTTCCAGCGGCGATTTGTTGATCAAAAGGCTCAGTTTGTGCTGCTTGGACAATCGCTTCTGCAGCGGTTTTGCTAGCATTCAAGTGGGTTGATAATTCACTGCTTAGCTTTGGATCTTTAGCAGCTAATAACTCAGCTAAGCTTGCACCTTTAATAGTTTTACCGTCTGCGGTTTGATAAGCGCCTTCAAAGACATTCTGCATCCCTTGGATATTGCTCAGAATATCGTTGTGAGTGTTATCACTAAAGCAGGAGTGCTCGTCTTCCTGTGAATGCGCGAGCAAAGCAACATTCATGCGTTCGCCCGCTAATTCGCCCAAGCTTAAGCTGCCCATGCCAAATAAAATCCGACGTAAAGCTTCTGACTCTGCTAAGTCAAGAAAGGTTTTACGGTAATTTGCTTGCTCAGGTGCCCAATCTTGTTCCATTGTACTCAGATCAGCGACTAATAAATCAGTGACTGCTTTTAAGTATTGGGCGCGGCGTTCACAGTTTTGATGAGTGCAAGCATCGTCAGGCATAAAGTCGGTATAACTGCGAGTACCGGCTAGTTTGGGGTCAGTATTGAAATCTTGTCCCCACAGCAAAAATTCAATCGCATGATAGCCAGTTGCCACATTCGCTTCTGAACCACCTTTTTCTTGGTAAGATTTCAATAAATCTGCCGTGATCGCTTCACTGCCTGCAATAAGATTGGCAGTGGCAAATTGATTACCTTCTTCATGCTCGTAAATATCTGTTTGCACATAGTCAATTAAGCCTTCATCTAAAGGCCAAGCATTGACTCCACCTTCCCAAGCATCGACGTTGGGATTGCCAAAGCGAAATACTTCGGTTTGGCTATAAGGTGCACGTGCAGCAATCCAAGCTTGTTTAGCAGCTTGATGGGTTGCTTCACTAGGCTTAGCGATAAATTCGTTGATTGTAGTTTGTAAAACTTGAGCAGTGGTCAAGGCGTCTTTAAATTTAACATGCGCTAAGTCGGCATAGTTTGCTATCACCGCTTTGGGTGTAACTGTTTCAGCTTGTAAGGTAGGGATGTTGCATAAGACAGTACTACAGCTAAAAATGAGAGCGGCTAAGTGTTTCAAAATACAATACTCCAAAGCTTAAGTCGGGCGCTTAATTAAACTCATTGACTAGGAAAATACCTTGAGGAATCAGGCTTTGCCGATAGGATCGGCTTTACTGGCAGGGGATTCAGTATCTAGCTGAGTGTCTGCTGCAGTGAGAATCAATTTGCCCCGACGGGTAATAGTAAGCACATACGGGCGGCTGCCGTGCTGCAGGATGACCTTTTTACAACCTTGCATCCATTCTTCAACATTGATGCGACGTAAATCTAGGCAGTGCATGGTTAAGGCTCGCTCATTAGGCAAAAGCGGGGGTAAAGAAGGCTGACAGAGGCTCTGGCTTCTGCTCAAGGCATTGACGTATTAAATCTTGAGCACAAGGCTTGCAGCGTCCACAGCAGGTGCCAACAGCTAATTCACGCTGAATAGCTTCAAAGCTGTCATAGCCCTGTTGCACTGCTTGTTTGATAGCTTTATCACTCACTGCATTACATACGCAAACGTACATCGATTCACACCTAAATAAGAATCATTCTTGATGAGATCATCATAGTAAGAATGAAAATTAAATGCAAGTAGTTCTCATTTACTTGAAAAGTGCGCCTCCTTGATTTACGATTAAATGATAATTATTCTCATTTAAACTTTAAGTTAGTAGATTCACAGGAGCCAGTATGAGTTTCTCAATTAATGCTTGGTTAGATCGAATTGATCCGTTCATTGAGTTACGCAATAGCAAGACCGGCGAGCTTATGGCGCAATTTGCAGGTGAACAACTTAAACGCTGTTTAGAACAGGGCGATATTTGCGTCGCTGAATTATCCCGCGCAGATCCTGCTACTCAACAAGAATTAGTACGGTGCTTATTGTTAGCGCGTTGTTCACAAAGTTTACAAGCGCAACTAATGCAGACGGCTTACTAGGAGTCTATGAGCTTGTCCAGTTCGAGCCGCTCATCAGTGAGCCTATTCATTGCTAGTCGTTTAAGAAATTACTCAAAAAGCTGACACCCACTCATAGATATTCTTATTATAAAGCAGAGAGTGGGCGTGCAAGGTCTGGCAGTCTTAGCACAGTCTAAGGGGTAGTTGATACCCCTTTATTTTTCTACTTCAGCCTATTGGCCAGCATAAAATTTGCATGCTAGTACCCATCTTCCTTATCATGAAACCTCCTTATTCAGCTTAGTGAAGGAGCCGCTATGCAAGGAAATCCAGCGATTAATCGTGCTTTAAATACTGTCTTACGCGGACAGCTAGTCGCTATTAATCAGTATTTTTTACATGCACGAATGAGTGCTAATTGGGGCTTGGAGAAGTTTAATGAGCGTGAATACAAGCGCTCGATTAAGGCGATGAAACAAGCCGATGAACTCATTAAGCGTATTCTGTTTTTGGAAGGCCTACCTAATCTACAAGACTTAGGAAAACTGTATATCGGTGAAGATATTCCAGAGATATTAGCCAATGATATGCAACTAGGTTTAGAGATCGTTGCTGAGCTAAAAACCGCTATCTTAGCCTGTGAGCAAGCCCAAGATTATGTCTCCCGCGAGCTATTGCAAGAATTGCTAGAAGAAGAAGAGGAGGAGATTGACTGGCTCGAGTCTCAACAATGGCTCTTGAAGAATACAGGCGAACCAAACTATCTGCAGTCCTTGGCTGCTACTTAGGAGTTAAATATGCAAGGAAGTCAACCCGTTATTGAGGTTTTAAAGCAACTGCTTGCTGGGGAGTTAGCCGCTCGCGATCAATATTTTGCTCATTCCCGCCTCTGTGCAGATTGGGGATTAGAGAAACTGGCTGAGCATTATGAGCATGAGCGCGAAGAGGAAAGTGGGCATGCTGATGCCATTATTCAACGCTTACTGTTTCTAGACGCCACGCCTGACTTGAATCAACAAGATCAGATTAACTTAGGCACTGATGTGGTCAGCATGCTTAAGAATGATCTCCAGCTAGAGTATCAGGTGCAAGCTGCCCTGAAAGCGGCTATTAAAATCTGTGAAACTGAACAAGATTATGTCACGCGGGAGATGTTACGCGTACAATTGAGTGATACGGAAGAAGATCATGCTTATTGGCTAGAAAAGCAGTTAGGCTTGATCGATAAAATCGGTTTACAAAACTATCTACAAAGCCAGATTTAGTTGGTTTTGAGTTCTGCTAGGCAAACGCTCAGGCGCATTACCCACGCAGCATTCTTCTCTTCTACAAATTCTTGTCTAACTGTTCCTTTCAGATGAAAGCTGTAAAATACTGAGCTTACGAGTAAAACTTAAAGGATTCAGTGCATGGACTATTTGCCAGCTGTTATTGTCGAACCCGCTCAAGCTGCAACCGCAAGTGTTATTTGGCTACATGGTTTGGGTGCGGATGGCCATGATTTTGAGCCTATTGTCCCTGAGCTAAACTTGCCTGCGAATGCGGCTATTCGTTTTATTTTTCCACATGCGCCTTCGCTTCCGGTGACGATTAATGGTGGCTATGTAATGCCAGCTTGGTATGACATTCTGGCAATGGATATTGATCGTAAGGTAGATGTGAAGCAATTAGAGGCTTCAGCCCAAGCTGTGGCTAAGCTCATTGATCGTGAAGTGGAAAAGGGTATTCCGAGTGAACGCATCCTGTTAGCCGGTTTCTCTCAAGGGGGCGCCGTGGCTTATCAGACGGCTCTGAGTTACCCGAAGCCTTTAGCGGGTTTATTAGCGATGTCGACCTATTTTGCAACGGCTGATACGATTCAACTCCACGCTGCTAATCAAAATTTACCCATAGCCATTTTTCATGGCTTGCAAGATCCTGTCGTGCCCGAAAGTTTAGGCCAAAAAGCTCAACAGCGTCTCCAAGCTTTGGGATATGCGCCAGAGTATTTTACCTATGCGATGGAGCACAGTGTAAATGCAGCAGAGCTTAAAGATTTAGCCAAATTTATTCAAAGCTGGCTGTTAAAGGCGGACTAGGTATGGAGCTTAATTTCTGCCCTTGTGGTTCGGGCGCTCATTATCAGCAATGTTGTCGGCCTTTTCATGACGGAAGAGCAGCACCTACCGCAGAGGCACTCATGCGCTCGCGCTACACAGCTTATGTCTTAGGGGACGCTGCTTATTTACATCGAACTTGGCATAGCAGCACGCGCCTAAGTAAAAAAAGCTTGGTTCAGCCTAAACATTTGCAATGGGAAAAATTAGCGATTTTGCACACAGAAGCAGGTCAATCTGAAGACCAAGAAGGCTTAGTGGAATTTATCGCGTATTATTCTGAGCAGCAACAAACTCAGCATTTGCATGAGTTGAGTCGCTTTGTGCGAGAAAAAGGCCGCTGGGTGTATTTAGATGCTTTACCAAGTACACCAATTGGGCAAGACAACTAAGGATGGTTTAAAGGACTTCCAGTAATTTCGATTTGAGATTCTCTATATCTTTTCTGCCTTGCTTAGTTCCCATCATAGCGGTGAGCCAGTCTTCATAGATGGCGCGCAAGGCTTCATGATCATCGCAGCGTTCAATCCTATTAATGAGGGCACTCGAACCAAATGTACCTACAAAAGCATTTAAGGTATTGGACATGAAATTCTTAGCCATCTTGAGTTGAGTAGCATCAACCCGTGCTGGCAAAGCGCGGAACTGATGAGTGGGGGCTGATGAACTAGAGCTTGGGGTTAGATTAGGCTCAACCCGATTGACTAATGGACGTCCTGCATTATTGGAGACTAGAGTAGAAGTGCCAGAGCGCACCGCGCCATTGTTTGAAACTAGCTCGATATAACCTTGGCTTTCTAAACTGGTAATAATTTGCTCAACATCATCGATTTTGGGTAAAGCTTGTACTTCTCGAAGAGTGCGTTTGCCGTCTAAAAAAATCAGCACACGACGCATAATTAAGCTTAAACCACCCGACTTTGAGTCGACCTCCTCACGACCCTTAGGGGTTTTGATAAATACATCATCCATCGTTATATTCATGGGCTAAATCCTCGACTTGGACGCAGTGAACATTCATAAAGTGGGGTGGCTTTATGCACTACTTTGGTTCCAGCGGTTTAGATGCAATTGTTATTGTTTTAAGCAGATACTAACAGTTAGTGCTGAGATTATCAGTAGTTTAGTCGAAAAAAACTAATAAAACAGCTAAGTGGTATTACCTGAATAATCCGCTACATAGCGCTTATTTTGCTTATAAAACAAGCGTTTTTATCGAGAAGTATTAAACGCTCTTGGCTTATAGAATGAGTAAAAAATTGCTAAATTTTTAGACTTGAGAGGTCTAATCAGCAAGATTTGCTGCACCTGCACAGTGAAACCAGTAGAAAGTTTTTATATCATCAAGCAGCTCACAGGGTAGTTTAAGCTAAGCTAAAGGGAGCTTGAGACAAGTATAGGTTAGGCTAGATACGAGTTTTAATCATATTTTGCTTAAAATAAGACCTCGGCAGAAAATTTTCTAATCAGAGCGCAGCGACAAAAAAGCAGAAAAATATCCTGAAATAGATAAAAAATAGAGAAAAATATTTTGTCAGACCTCGCTTAAACTAATGCTACCACCAAGGCGCTAGGCCATATAAGGAGCATTGAATATTATGCACGCTATCGTGATTGGCAGTGGAGTGATTGGCACAACAACTGCTTATTATTTAAATCGTTTAGGTTACCAAGTGACGGTCTTGGATCGTCAGCCACGTTCGGGTCTAGAAACTAGTTTTGCCAATGCAGGGCAAATCTCCCCCGGCTATTCAGCCCCTTGGGCAGGTCCTGGTATTCCTCTGAAGGCTATCAAGTGGATGCTAAGCGAACACTCGCCCCTAGTGATTCGCCCTAGCCGCATGGATGCTGCTATGTTCCGTTTTATTCTAATGATGCTGCGTAATTGCACCACGGCTCGTTATCATATTAATAAAGCACGTATGCTCAGAATTGCTGAGTATAGTCGTGAGTCCATTAATGAGCTAAGGGCTGCAACCGGTATTAGCTATGACGAACGTAGCCGTGGCACTCTACAAGTGTTCCGCACCGATGCCCAAGTGCAAGGTGCTAAAAAAGATACTGATATTCTTGATGAGTGCAATATTCCCTATGAAGTGCTGGATGTGGAAGGCTGTATTGCAGCAGAACCGGGCTTAAGGCATGTGCGAGACAAAATTCGTGGAGGTTTACGCTTACCTCTGGATGAAACCGGCGATTGTTTGATGTTTACGCAAAACTTGGCCGCAAGCTGTATCACTCAAGGCGTTGTGTTTCGCTATGGTGTGAATATTGAAGAAATTCAAGTCAATAATGGCAAAATCAGTGGTGTAAAAACTGATCAAGGGGTTCTCACTGCTGATCAATATGTGATGGCTTTAGGTAGTTATTCGCCACACTTACTCAAGCCGATTGGCATTGATATACCGGTTTATCCAGTGAAAGGTTATTCCATTACTGTACCTGTGGTTAGCCCAGAGGATGCCCCCGTGTCTACAGTGATGGATGAGACTTATAAAGTAGCGATTACTCGCCTAGGTGATCGAGTTCGCGTAGCGGGTACTGCCGAATTGACCGGGCATGATCTCAGTCTGCAAGAAGAACGTCGGCAAACAGTACGCTTCGTAGTTTCTGATATGTTCCCGAAAGCGGCTGATATGAAGGAAGATAATTTTTGGACAGGCTTACGCCCCATGACACCAGACGGTACGCCTGTTTTGGGGGCTTCGCCTTATCCAAATTTATTTATTAACACCGGGCATGGAACTTTAGGTTGGACCATGGCTTGTGGTTCTGGACGTTTATTAGCTGATATTATGGCGGGGCAAAAGCCAGGCATAGATTTAGAAGGCTTAGGTATGCAGCGTTATAGCTTCGCCAATCGTGTCAAAGCAAGTGTCTAGCTTCCCTATTTAAAATGATTGTTATAAGGATATTATCGTGACTGAGAAAACTATTATTGCCACCACGTCTGCACCGGCTGCTATTGGCCCTTATTCACAAGCTGTGCGTGCAGGGAACACCGTTTATTGTTCTGGGCAGATTCCATTGAATCCTAATACCATGAAAGTAGAGGCTACCGATTTTGCGGGGCAGGCTGAGCAAGTCTTCAAAAACTTACAAGCGGTAGCCGTAGCAGCGGGTGGTTCTTGCAAAGATTTTGTGAAGTTAAATATCTATTTAACTGATCTCAGTAATTTCGCAGCTGTGAATGAAGTGATGAAGCGTTATTTTTCTGAACCCTTTCCAGCACGCGCTGCGGTAGGTGTAGCCTCTTTACCTTTAGGTGTCATGGTAGAAGTAGAAGGCATTTTGGTGCTGGCTTCCTAATGGCTCGTCCCGCTATCGCCGTTATTGATTTAGCAGCAATTCGGCATAATTACCGTTTAGCTAAAAAATTAACCAAATCGGCCCAAGCATTCGCCATCATCAAGGCGAATGCTTATGGGCATGGGGCAGTTAAGGTTGCTAAAGCTTTAGAGCCAGAAGCTGATGGCTTTGGTGTAGCCTGTATTGAAGAAGCTTTAGAGCTACGCGGCTCAGGCATTAAAGCACCCATCCTGCTATTAGAGGGTATCTTCACACCTGATGAATTAGTGATCGCTGACCACGAATCTTTCTCTTTGGTGGTTCATAATCAACAACAACTTGATAGTTTGCTAGTTGCCAAACCCAAAAATAAGTTTAAAATCTTTTTAAAAATTGATACAGGGATGCATCGTCTAGGCTTTGCACCATCTGAGGTCAAAGCGCTTTGGTTTGCACTGCAACAATGCAAGTATATTGAGTCCATCACCTTGATGACCCACTTCGCAAGAGCGGACGAAATCAACAGTGATTATACTTTGCAGCAATTGCAGCAGTTCAAAGCAGCAGTACATGGTTTGGAAGCGCCTTATTGTTTGGCCAATTCACCAGCCATTTTAGCTTGGCCAGCCACTCATACAGAGTATGTGCGGCCTGGTTTAATGTTGTATGGAGCTTCACCGTTTATAGAGCCACATGAAGCTGCAGCACAGTTAAAACCTGCGATGCGCTTAGAATCAGCCTTAATAGCGATTCGTGACTTAGCAGCTGGTGAGGCAATTGGCTATGGAGCGCGTTTCCGTTGCGAAGCACCCACCACGGTTGGGGTAGTTGCAATGGGGTATGCAGATGGTTATCCGCGCCACGCCATAGATGGCACGCCAATTGCAGTGAATGGTATACGTACTCGCTTAATTGGGCGAGTGTCCATGGATATGTTAACGATTGATATCACGGGGCTAAATTGTAAGATCGGGGACCGAGTGCAATGTTGGGGAGATCAAGTGCTAGCAACAGAAGTCGCTGCGGCTAGTCACACAATTCCCTATACTCTGTTTACTGGAGTCACGCGCCGGGTGCCTTTGACCTACAAAGCTTAGCTGAATTTAATCAATATAAAGTTGTGAGGATTCATACACAGTTTCCATCGCAACTAGAGTACGAGAGTCACGAATGCCGGGTAGGGTATGTAAAATATCCCCGAGCAGGGTACGGTAAGAGGCCATATTTTTGATACGTATTTTTAATAAGTAATCAAAATCACCGGCTACTAGGTGGCATTCAAGGATCTGAGGCCACTGTCGAACGGCGTCACGGAATTGTTCGAAAATATCACCTGAGAGGTAGTTCAAGCTAATTTCGACAAACACCAGTAAGTTAGCGTCCATTTGCGCAGGGCAGAGTAGGGCTGTATAGCCTTTGATGTAGCCCGCACGTTCTAAACGACGAACTCGCTCAAGACAAGGGGAAGTACTTAAACCAACTTTTTCAGCTAAATCGACAAAAGAAATTCGACCATCATTTTGTAATTCGCGTAGGATTTTTTTGTCAATTCGATCTAGTTTGGATTTGTTTTCTGGTGCTGTAGACATCCGTAAAATCTCGATAAAACTAACATAATACAATGCGCTAGCATGAGGAGAAATGACAATTGATTTCTGGTATGAATCAGTCAATTGTCTAATATTTTTTTGCTCATTTCTAAGGTTTTATGGCCTTATGTTTATGTTTATATTCGAGTTTATTTATTTTGACTCTTAAGGGAATGGTTGTATTTTTCTTTTTATTAGGATAGGTTTAAGTCATCGACTTTAAGCTGACTTAAAGCTCGGTTTTAACTAAGCGTTGTGCATAACAACATTTGAGAGAAGAGGAGAATCTATGAAATCTGCAAAAACATTGGCAGTTGCGGGCTTATTATCTGCCAGCTTTGCGATGCCAGCGGCGCATGCGGGCGCTACTTTAGATGCGGTTAAGAAAAATGATGCTGTGAAATGCGGTATTAATACTCCGTTTCCAGGCTTCGCTAACCAAGATGAAAAAGGTAACTGGTCAGGTTTAGATATCGATGTTTGTCGTGCAGTGGCAGCAGCTATTTTCGGCGACCCTAATAAAGTTAAGTTTACCTCGTTAACAGCTAAAGAGCGCTTCACCGCCTTACAATCGGGTGAAGTGGATATGTTGTCACGTAACTCAACTGGTACCTTGAGCCGTGATACAGGCTTAGGTCTGACTTTTGTGGCGCCTAACTACTATGACGGTCAAGGTTTCTTAGTTAAGAAGTCTTTAAACGTGAAAAGTGCTAAGGAATTAGACGGTGCTTCCGTTTGTATTCAATCAGGTACAACGACTGAACTGAACTTGGCCGATTATTTCCGCGCCAATAACATGAAGTTCGAACCTATTACCTATGAAAAGTTGGACGAAGTAACCAAAGCCTTTGATGAAGGTCGTTGCGACGTTCTGACCTCTGACCAATCACAGCTTTATTCCAATCGTATTACGCTGAAAGATCCAGAAGGCGCTGTAGTTTTACCCGAAGTTATTTCTAAAGAGCCTTTAGGGCCTTTCGTGCGTCAAGGCGATGATGAGTGGCTGAAAATTGTGCGTTGGTCTTACTATGCTATGGTTGAAGCAGAAGATTTAGGTGTCACTTCTGCCAATGCTGAGGAAATGACTAAAAGCACTGATCCTAATATTAAGCGTTTCTTAGGCATGGAAGAAGGCGGCGATGCTAACTTACCATTAGATAAGAAATGGGCTTATAACATCGTTAAGATGGTCGGCAACTACGGCGAATCTTTTGAGCGTAGCGTTGGACAAGGTTCACCTTTGAAAATTAATCGTGGCCTGAATGCACTTTGGAAAAATGGTGGCTTGCAATACTCTCCACCTTTCCGTTAAGCCTAGTGCTTAATGATTTAAAAATTTATCTAATCGCTTAGATAAGTTTCGTTCCTCGGCAGTTGATAGTTTTCTTATCAACTGCCCACCACCTTAGCAAACTGATAGAAAGGCTGGCTTATGGCAGATCCAAACCTCTCTGCAACACCACCACAAGCTATCTCTACCTTGCCTAGCAAACCCCCTTTTTGGAACGACCCACAAAAGCGTGCGCTCGTTTTTCAAATTTTGCTAGTGATTGGTATTGGTCTCTTACTGTGGTTTATTTTTAGTAACACCTTGCACAACCTAGATAAGCGCGGGATCAAAACCGGCTTCGACTTTTTAGATCGTCCAGCTGGCTTTGGTATTACCCAAAGTTTAATTCCCTATACAGAAGCGAGTACCTTCGGGCGTACCTTCTTGGTAGGCTTATTAAATACCTTATTAGTCGCTGGTTTAGGCATTATCTTTGCCACCCTGCTAGGTTTTGCAGTAGGTGTAGCACGCTTATCCAAAAATTGGTTAATTTCGCGTGTGGCTTTAGTTTTTATTGAAACTATTCGGAACATACCCCCCTTATTACAAATTTTATTCTGGTATCGTGCGATACTGCCTTTATTGCCTGGCCCTAAAGACAGTATCTCACTGGCAGAATTATTTTATTTGCATAAGCGTGGGTTTACTCTCCCATCCCCTTTGTTTGAGCCAGCGTTTATTTGGACGTTTTGGGCCGTGATTGCAGCGCTTGTATTAGCCTTTATCATGTCTCGCTGGGCAAAAGCACGTCGTGAGAAAACGGGTCAACAATTCCCAGTCGTTTGGACAGCAGTAGGAATCATTCTAGTTTTACCTTTAATTACCTTTTTCTTAACAGGTAGTCCTTTAAATTGGGATATTCCAGCACTGAGTGGCTTTAACTTCCGTGGGGGGCTAACAGTCATCCCAGAATTGACAGCACTATTATTAGCGCTCTCTATTTATACAGCGGCGTTTATTGCTGAAATTGTCCGTTCTGGGATTGAATCCGTTAGTAAAGGTCAGTCAGAAGCTGCTGCTTCCTTAGGTTTGCGTCCTAATCGTACTTTACAGTTAGTGATCATTCCTCAAGCAATGCGTGTCATTATTCCCCAGCTCACCAGTCAGTATTTGAATCTCACTAAAAATACGTCTCTGGGAGTAGCCATCGGTTACCCTGATTTGGTTAACGTGTTTGCAGGTACAACTTTGAATCAAACAGGGCAGGCAGTGGAAATCATCTTTATGACGATGCTGGTCTACTTAGTCATTAGTCTGGTGATTTCATTGTTTATGAACTGGTATAACAAACGCATGGCGTTGGTGGAGCGTTAAGATGCAGGCTTTTATTACTCGTGAAACTTTGCCCAGCCTACCACCACCCAGTACTCTGAAAGGTCCAATCGCTTGGATGCGGCAGAATCTGTTTTCTAGTGTTGGCAATAGTATTGTCACTGTGGTGTTAGTCCTAGGTATTTTAGCTGCTTTGATTCCCTTTATTAACTGGGCATTTATTAAAGCGGATTGGATAGGTACTAGCCGTGATGATTGTACTAGTGGCGGTGCTTGTTGGGTCTTCGTCTATGTGCATTTAAAGCTGTTCATGGTCGGCTTATACCCTGAGTCTGAAGTGTGGCGTACGATATTGGTAGGTGCGATCTTAGTAGTGACGATGGCAGGGCTAATGATTAAAGGTGTGCCGTTTAAAAAGTACATCCAGATCTTTGCTTTAATTGCTTTCCCTATTATTGCGTTTATCTTGCTTTCAGGTGGCGCTTTTGGTTTGCCACATGTAGAGACTAATTTCTGGGGTGGTTTATTACTGACTTTAGTGATTGCCATTGTCGGGATTGTCGCTGCGTTTCCTTTAGGTATTTTACTAGCTTTAGGGCGGCGTTCTTCTATGCCGATTGTAAAGGCTATCTGCGTAGTCTTTATTGAGGTCTGGCGCGGTGTACCTTTAATTACCGTACTGTTCATGTCTTCAGTTATGTTGCCTTTATTTTTACCTGAAGGTATGGAAATTGATAAGCTCTTGCGTGCTTTAGTCGGTATTACCCTGTTCCAATCCGCTTATTTAGCTGAAGTTGTGCGTAGCGGTTTACAAGCCATTCCTAAAGGGCAATATGAAGCAGCGAATGCTTTAGGTTTAACCTATTGGCAAGGCATGTATAAAGTCATTCTACCGCAGGCTTTGAAGATCGTTATTCCGGGGATCGTGAACTCGTTCATCTCCTTATTTAAAGATACCTCGTTAGTATTAATCATTGGCCTGTTTGATTTGCTGGCTACGATTCAAGGCGCATTTGCTAGTCCGAAATGGCTAGGTTATGCGATTGAAGGTTATTTATTCGCCGCTTTGGTTTATTGGGTGTTCTGCTTTGGGATGTCTCGTTACAGCCAACGCGTAGAACGTAGCCTAAAAACCACTCATTAAACAGCCTAGACCAGATTGAGGATTTGTATGGAAACTGCTACCCAAACTAAACCTGAGATTGCGGTAAGTCTACGTGACGTCAACAAATGGTATGGCGAATTTCACGTATTGAAAAATGTGAACCTAGATGTCGAGCGTGGCCAGCGGATTGTTATTTGCGGCCCTTCGGGTTCTGGTAAATCTACCATGATTCGCTGCATTAACCGCTTGGAAGAGCATCAAGCTGGGCAAATTATTGTCGATGGAATTGAGTTAAATAATGACTTGAAAAATATCGATCAAATTCGCCGTGAAGTCGGTATGGTGTTTCAGCATTTTAATTTATTCCCGCATTTGACCGTATTGGAAAACTGCTGCTTAGCTCCCATGTGGGTGCGGAAAATCCCGCGTAAAGAAGCAGAAGCCACTGCGATGGAATACTTAGAGCGCGTCAAAATCCCACACCAAGCGAAGAAGTTTCCGGGTCAACTGTCAGGTGGTCAGCAGCAGCGGGTGGCGATTGCACGCAGTTTGTGCATGAAACCACGTATTATGTTGTTTGACGAACCGACTTCGGCATTAGACCCAGAAATGATTAAGGAGGTTTTGGATACCATGATTGAGTTAGCAGAGAGTGGTATGACCATGCTCTGCGTTACCCATGAGATGGGCTTTGCCAAGACGGTGGCCGACTCGGTTATCTTTATGGATGCTGGACAAATTATTGAGATGAACACGCCGGATGAATTCTTCAATCATCCACAGCATGAACGTTCAAAGTTATTCCTGAGTCAGATTTTGGGGCATTAAAACCTAAAGCCTCCAAGCAAAAGCCGCTGCTCATAAACAGCGGCTTTTTTTATTTAAGGCTTTTAGTTTTTAGGTATCTATTTTTTTAAACTAAGACAAACTTTTCATTGAGATTGATGATGGACACTGGACGCAATCGACGCCGCAACTCACCGCGCCCTTTACTCGATAATACAGTCGCTTCACCTTGTATTGGTGTGTGTTGGCTCAATGATGAAACCGGTCTATGTGAGGGTTGCTTACGCAGTGGGGATGAAATTCGCGATTGGATGATTATGACACGTGAGCAAAAACTGCAATTACTGCAGTTATTAGAGCAGCGTAGTCGCAGTGAGTTAAGCTAAAGTGCTTATTTCTAAGGAGGGATTAGCATGACTAAGATTGATCAAGGACGTCGGGATACTTTGCTGAAACTAGCAGCAAGTAGCCTAGCTTTAACGGCCAACAGCACTTGGGCAGAAGTGGCTCCCGTTTGTGTTCTCACGCCTGAGCAGACGGAAGGCCCTTATTTTCTCGATAACCAATTGGAGCGCTCCGATATTCGCACCGATCCTTATACAGGGCGTAGAAGTGCCGGTATCCCTTTGTATTTGCAGTTCCAAGTCATGGCTGTGAAACCGGGGCAGTGTGTGCCGCTGTCAGGTGCTATCGTGGATATTTGGCATTGTGATGCTGATGGAATTTATTCAGGGGTGGGCGAGGGTGGGCGCGATAATGCTCAACAGCAATTTTTACGCGGCTACCAACTGACAGGTGCTACTGGTAAGGCGAATTTTGTCACTATTTATCCTGGTTGGTATCCGGGACGCGCAGTGCATATTCATTTTAAAGTACAAACGCCTACACGCACGGGCAAAACTGAAATATTGACTTCACAATTATATTTTGATGAAGCGATCACCCAACAGGTTTATCAGCAAGCACCCTATGCTCAGCGTGAAAATGGCTATACTCGCAATAGACAAGACGGCATTTATCGTTCAGGCGGTGAGCAACTTTTACTGAGGCCAGTCAAGGATCAGCGCGGCTATCTGGCTGCCTTTACGCTGGGTTTAAATCTTAGTTAGGGCGTAAATTACCCGCCTCAGGGTTACGATGCTTGAGCTGGCTTAAATCGCCACCGCTTAAGGTATAAGCCTGACCAAAACCAGCTACATAATTGCCAGTTTGGGGTGTTAAGCGAAATAATTGAAAGTCTGGCAAACGGGTTAGCAGTTGCATAAATTTGCCAAAGCGCTCATGAAATAAATCTAAAGTGCTTGAGTAGTCTATGGAGTTTTTCTGCACCAGTTCAGCTGTACATTGCAAACTGACACGTTTACGTGCGAAGAGATTATTAGCTTTATCTTCATCTTCAATGAAAAGCAAACTGCACTGTTTATTTTGAAGTAGGTTCTTAGTATGAGTCGCTAATTCACTGATAAATATATAGTAATGGTCACTAATTTCAACATAGGGCGCATAGCTGGCTTCAGGCTGGTTAGTGGAGTTGGTACTGGCAATCAAGACGGTTTTAAAGCCTGCAATAAATTCCCGATAAGCTTGAGCTAAAGCGGCTAAATCAGGCTTAGATTTCATGAGTGCTCTCCTTTTTCTTGCAAGAAGCGGGCGATAACAGGCATTAATAGAGTAATCGCAACAATACGGGATAAATGATGCGCTGCGATATAAGCAGGATCATAGTGTAAAGCTAAGGCTAAAGCTGCCATAGCTTCAATACCGCCAGGGGCATAAGCAATCCAGACTTGGCCGAAAGGTAAAGCTAAAACCTTAGCGATAATAGCTGCTCCTAGAGCGGCTACTAGACTACTCAAGAGCACACTGATAACTGCCGCTAAAGCAAGTGAGCGTAATTCCGAGAGTTTCATACCTTTTAAACGTGTGCCGACGACACAACCAATAATCACAAAGCCGAGAGTGACTAACTGGTTGGGTAAATTGCCAGTCAGCCAACCACTAACATGGCCAGTACCACTTAAGATTAAGCCAGAGAGAATATAGGCTGCAGGTAATTTGAACTTCTCTAAGACCAAGGCAAGTGCAAACGCAGTTAGTAAAAGCGCTGCTACAGTCGTCCCAGCTAAGGAAGACTGCTGTATGACATCAATATGTACCGTTCCTTGTAAACCGAGGGAATGAATAATCAGTGGGAAGCTCAACATGACTAAAATTAAGCGCAGACTTTGCAAGACCACTACGGTACTCAAATCACCTTTGCCGTCACTAGCCAAGGCAACGACTGTGGATAGCGCACCTGGGGTCGAAGCCAGTAAAGCAGTATGCTTAGTTTGCTGAAAATAGCGTGAAAGTACCCAAGTACTTAGAAACATCATTGTGAGCACAGTCAAGGCCAAACCCAGTAGGCTTAAAGGCCATTGGCTTATATTAGTCAACATTTCTGGAGTAATACTGCTTCCCATAGAGCAGCCTAAAATAGTAAAGCCTGCATTCCGCATTAAAAGCGGCATACTGAGCGGCAGGCGGGTAAATGCCAAAATCGACAGTAACATCCCACTCCCTAACAAAGCAGGAACAGGTAACTGAACGAACATCGCTAAGTTCGCGCCTAAATAACCCAAACTTAAAGTAAATACTATCGTAAAAATCTTAATTATAAGATTTTTAAGGGATTGTTGGCTCACGATATAAAGAAGATTCGCCGATCTTAAAAGCTAGCATCATAACAGTTTTTACTAGCGCCCTGAGTAGTTTGTATAAACTCTCAAAAAATTAAGTAGTTTAGCGTTATTTCTTAAGCTTTTAGTTTTGGACTTGAAATAAATCTGTAGTTTCCAGTTGGCAAGTGCTAAACCTCTGACGTATAGTCAATTAATTGGCTTGTCACAAACCATTGCTAGCATCTAGATCCACACACATAACTACCTGAATGATTGGAGAGATCAATTATGATGAAATCGAATCTACGTCTGCCTTTAGTCGCTACTGCAGTTGCAAGTGCACTGTTTGCTACCGCTGCCTCTGCTGAAGATTTGGCAGCTATTGAAAAAGCAGCTAAAGCTGAAGGCATGCTCACTACGATTGCTTTGCCCCATGACTGGTGCGGTTACGGCGAAATTATTGAGAGCTTCAAAAAGAAATACCCGGAAATTAAGGTAAATGAACTCAATCCTGATGCAGGTTCTGCTGATGAATTAGAGGCGATTCGTGCGAATAAAGACAATAAAGGGCCACAAGCCCCTGATGTGATCGATGTGGGCTTTTCTTTTGGCCCTGCTGCTAAGAAAGAGGGCTTGCTGCAGCCTTACAAAGTTTCTAACTGGGATTCGATTCCAGAGAATGTTAAAGATGCTGAAGGTTATTTCTACGGCGATTATTATGGGGTTTTATCCTTCGCTGTGAATAAAGATATTGTTAAAGCTTCACCAGAAGATTGGGCCGATTTACTAAAACCTGAGTTTGCTAACAGTGTCGCTCTAGCAGGCGATCCACGTGCTTCTAACCAAGCGATTTTGGGTGTCTATGCTGCTGGCTTATCCTCAGGAGCAACAGATGCTGAGGCCATTGGTCAAGCGGGTTTGGATTATTTTGCAAAAATGAATAAAGCAGGTAATTTTGTGCCAACTATTGGTAAGGCTGGCACCATTGCACAAGGTGCTACCCCAATCGTTATTATGTGGGACTATAACGGTCTGTCAGCGCGTGCAACCTTAAAAGATAATCCTCCTGTGGATGTGATTGTGCCTAAATCTGGCGTAGTGGCTGGGGTTTATGTACAAGGTATTAGTGCTTATGCACCTCATCCGAATGCAGCTAAATTATGGATGGAACACCTCTATTCTGATGAGGGTCAATTGGGTTGGTTAAAAGGTTATTGCCACCCTATTCGTTTCAATAGCATGGTTGCAGACAATAAAATTCCAAAAGATTTATTGGACGCTTTACCACCAGCTGCGGCATATGAAAAAGCAGTTTTCCCAACAGTTGAAGACCAAGATGCTTCTAAAGCAGTGGTAACCGCTAAATGGGATGCTGTCGTGGGCGCCAATGTAAAATAAGCGAGTCAGTTGAGCTGTGCAGCCTCTCACTAGGAGAGGCTGTTTCCAAGGTTGGTTTAGTCAGTTACTAAACCGTTAACAGCCCAGTCTGAGATTTGCTTATGTCCGCCAGTTCTGAACCTATTAATAACACACTGTTTACCGCTTCTAAGCCAAGCCGTTCGTTTGCATGGCTGGGGATTTTGCCGTTTTTAATTTTCGCTCTGTTATTTTTAATCTTACCGACTTTGAATATTGTCATTGGTGCTTTTCAGAACCCAGCCGGGCAATTTACCTTAGAAAATATTCAAAAACTCTTTCAGGAGTCCATCCTTGCTTCTTATTGGATCAGTATCAAGATTAGTGTGGCCTCAGCGCTATTAGGCTGCTTAATCGGCTTTGCCATAGCCGCTGCGATTGTGTTAGGTGGTTTGCCAGCGTGGGTACGCTCGCCGATTATGACTTTCTCTGGGGTGGCTTCGAATTTTGCTGGCGTCCCTTTAGCCTTCGCCTTCTTAGCCACCTTAGGCCGTTTAGGCTTGGTGACCGTGTTATTGCGGGACTGGTTCGGCATCAATATTTATGCGTATGGCTTTAATATTTTGAGTTTTTGGGGTTTGACCCTGACTTATTTATTTTTCCAGATTCCGCTGATGATTCTCATCATTACCCCGGCCTTAGACGGCCTTAAACGCGAGTGGCGCGAAGCTGCAGCGATCTTGGGCGCGAATGGTTTCCAGTATTGGACGATGGTAGCGTTACCGATTTTGTGGCCTGCACTCTTAGGAACCTTTGCCTTGTTATTTGCGAATGCCTTTGGCGCAGTAGCAACCGCCTATGCTTTAACAGGTAGCTCATTGTCGATAGTGCCTATTGTATTATTTGCGCAGATTCGTGGTGATGTTTTGCAAGACCCACATTTAGGTTACGCCTTAGCCTTCGGTATGATTGTTGTGACGATTATTGCCAATACCATCTATCTATGGATGCGGGCGCGTAGCGAAAGGTGGGTGAAATCATGAGTTTCTGGCGCTCTAATCGCTTTTGGGCTTGGGTTGCGCTGGCTTTCGGTGTCTTGTATTTTGCCTTGCCCTTAATTGGTACTTTCGAATTCTCTTTGCGCA
The DNA here is from genome assembly GCA_008015155.1 of Thiothrix sp. Taxonomy (GTDB): domain Bacteria; phylum Pseudomonadota; class Gammaproteobacteria; order Thiotrichales; family Thiotrichaceae; genus Thiolinea. Next base: position 60,254 of record SSFA01000019.1, on the reverse strand, counting down.
TGAAGCGGGGTGAATATAGCTTTGAAGCCTATCGAGTTATTCTAGGTGACCCACGCTTTCAAGCCACTTTTATGTACTCAGTGATGATGGCACTGCTTACCATTGTGATGGGTGTGTTATTGGTGGTTCCAACTGCTTACTGGGTGCGCTTAAAATTGCCACGTTGGCGGCCAGTGGTTGAATTCATTACGCTCTTACCTCTCATTATTCCAGCCATTGTCATCGTATTTGGCTATATCCGCATGTATAACACCTCTTCTGTATTACCTCTGACGGGTTCGGCCTTTGGTACGGACATTTTAATGGTTTGCGGGTATACGGTGTTGGCTTTGCCTTATATGTATCGTGCGGTTGATACCGGTTTGCGTACTTTGGATATCACGACCTTAACGGAGGCGGCAGAAAGCTTAGGCGCTGGCAAAGTGACTATTTTAGCTAAAATTATTCTACCCAATGTGCTGGTTGCGATTCTCTCTGGGGCGTTTTTAACCTTTGCGATTGTCATTGGTGAGTTTGTATTTGCTGCGCTCTTGAATCGTCCTGCGTTTGGGCCCTTCATGCAGTTGATAGGTGCCAATCGAGCTTATGAACCCGCCGCTTTAGCCGTGATTGCCTTTAGTATTACTTGGCTCTGTATGGGCTTAATGCAGTTAGTCACACGCTTACAGAAACATACCCAAGTCAAACAATTTAGATAAGAGCAGCGCTTATGGCCTTCCTTGAAATTAGCAATTTGCAAAAAGACTATGCGGGTAATCGTGTAGTTGAAAACTTCAATCTAGCCGTAGAGCAAGGTGAGTTTGTTTCGTTTTTAGGCCCTAGTGGCTGTGGTAAAACTACCGTCTTACGGATGGTTGCCGGTTTTGAAACGCCAAGCTCTGGTAGCATTCGGATTGATGGTAAAGATGTGGTCAATCTCAAGCCCAATCAGCGCAATATTGGCATGGTATTCCAAGCCTATGCGCTCTTTCCAAATATGACCGTAGCACAAAATTTAGCCTTTGGTTTAAAAGTGGCAGGCAAATCGAAAGCCGAAATTGATGCTACGGTTAAAGAAATGTTGGCTTTAATTAAATTAGAAGAGCTAGGGCAGCGCTATCCTTTCCAGCTTTCTGGTGGGCAACAGCAGCGGGTGGCTTTAGCACGTGCCTTAGCTGTTAAACCGAAGCTCTTATTATTGGATGAACCACTGTCTGCTTTGGATGCTAAGATTCGCGTGTCTTTACGTGAAGAAATTCGTGCTATTCAACGTAAACTTCAAATTACTACCATTTTTGTGACGCATGATCAGGAAGAGGCACTCTCCATGTCCGATCGGATTGTGGTGATGCATAAAGGTAAAGCGGATCAACTAGGTACTCCCTTTGAGATTTATAATCAACCCAAAACCCGTTTTGTGGCGTCTTTCGTCGGGACGATCAATGTCTTAGAAGCTGTAGTGACGGATACACAAACGGGTAGCTTCCTCTTGAACGGAACTGAGTTGAGTCTAGGTCGGAGCTTAAATACGTTTAAAACAGGCGATGCTATTGCTTTAGCACTGCGTCCAGAAGCAGCAAGTTTAGGTGCCGTAGCGGGTAAATCAGGGCAATTACACGGCAAAGTCCAAGACGTGAATTTCCTTGGCTCCGTGATTCGAGTTCGGGTCAAAGTTGGAGAGCAGGTGATTTCCTTAGATGGCTTTAATCAGCCTTCCGTAGCACCACCAAAAGCAGGTGATCATGTGATGGTGAGTTTTGCGCCAGAAGAGTTACTGGTGTTGGCTGATTAGTCGCTTAGTCTATAAGTCTGGTCGATAGTAGCTAGTCCGTGCTGTTGATGAGTGATCAAGATGAGGCTTTTCTTGAACCTATCTACATGCTGTAACACATTAGCCATTAATTGCTGAGCGGTTTCTGGATCTAAGCCTTCGGTGGGTTCATCTAGCACTAATACCGGTGCATCTTTAAGTAAGGCTCGGGCAAGTGCGACTCGTTTAGCTTGCCCGCCCGAAAGTCGCACGCCTGTTTCACCCACCCAAGTTTCATAAGCCTCAGGTTGTTGGCTAATAAACTCATGAATTAGTGCTAAGCGACAAGCCGACTCAATCTCAGCTTGGGTAGCATTCGGTTTGGCGAGTAATAAATTGGCACGCAAGGTGGTATTAAATAAAAAGCTTTGTTGTGGGGCTACTGCAATTTTGGTGCGCAGAGCCTCGCTGTTGTAGCGGTTTAGCGCTTGCCCATTCAGGTAAATCTCACCTGATTCAGGCTCACGAAAACGTAAGAGTAGACTCAGGATAGTGCTTTTACCAGAACCACTCGCGCCAAGCAGAGCAATTTTAGTACCTGCTGCTAAGGTTAGTGAAACATCGGTTAAAACTTTCGGCTGATGAGTTTGATAACGAAAAGATACCCGCCGAAATTCAAAATGCAGGGTGTCAGGGATTGCTAAAGGCTGATTGGGTTCAATAATGCTGGGTGCTTGGTCAGTCAAGGCAAAAATTCGCCGGGCTGCTGCGAGGATTTCCCCGAGACTCTGAAAGGCTAACGGCAGAGGTAAAACAGCTTCGAAGCTGGCTAATGCAAATAAAGCCAATAGAGTCAGTTCAGGTGCTGGCATCGTGCCTGCTGAAACTAAAGGGATAGCTAGTATTAACATCAACCACATCGCTAGATTGGCGCCTAAGCCCCCGAGGCCTTGGGCTAAGCCATTTAGGCTAGCTAGGATTTGTTGCCGTTTAGCTAATTCTTGGGATAGTTGTTCTAGCTGAGCAGCATGAGCTGTAGCCGCTCCGTAAATCAATAGTTCCCCCATACCCTGTAGATCGTTGACAAGGGCCGTGCGTATTTGGGCAGTTAAGCTTACGACTTTTGCCCCGCTAGCATGTCCCCAAGCTTGTGTGAGTAGAGGTACTAATACACCCACTAGCAGAAGCAAACTCAGCTCAACCAAGGCTAGCAGGGGATGATAAAACAACAAACTGATGACAAAAACGAGGCTAGCCAATAAAGCCACTGCTAGCGGTACAACTAAGCGCAGATAGAGTAGATTCAAGGTATCAATATCCGCCCGAATCCGGCTTAAAACGTCCCCGCTATGATAATTTTCTAAACCAGCTGGGGCGATGATTTCAATTCGCTGGTAAAACCAAACTCTTAATTCTGCCAGTATCCGAAATGTTGTGTCATGGGTTACTAATCTTTCCCCATAGCGTCCAGTGGTACGTAAAATAGCAAATAAGCGAATCAAGGCTGCAGGAGTAAAATAGTTTATGCTAAGGCCAGCAACTCCAGCTATCGCCATCGCTGTAATGAACCAGCCGGAAATAGCCATTAACCCTACATTGGCCATTAAAGTCACGAAGGAGAGAAAAATGCCTAGACCTACCCAAGCCCAATATGGTTGGAGTAGACCTAAAAGACGTAGCAAATCCTTCATTTAGGTATCCTCGTTCGCATAGGCTGCCAACATTTGCTGATAAGTGACCGAGCTTTGCTGCAAACGGGTATGAGTACCTATGGCCACTATCCGACCTTGCTCCATGACAGCAATTCGATCGGCCTCACGGATAGTGCTAAGGCGATGTGCAATCATGACCACTGTCCGATCCTGGGCCAAGCGCTTAATCGCTGTTTGAATCAAGGCTTCGCTTTTAGCATCCAGATGAGCAGTGGCTTCATCTAGAATCACTAAGGGCGCATTTTTCAAAAAAGCGCGGGCTAAAGCGATGCGCTGCGTTTGTCCACCTGATAAACCTTGTCCTGCCTCACCTATCAGCGTGTTATAGCCTTGATCTAGGTCGAGAATGAAACCATGAGCCTGGGCTTGGTGTGCAGCTAATTCTACAATTTCTAAATTTGCGTGTGGCTGACCAAGGCGAATATTTTCTAAGACGGTGTTTGGAAAGAGTTGTGGTTTCTGTGGTAGCCAAGCCAGTTGTTGACGCCAAGTAGCCGCTGGTATAGCAGAGAGTGGTGTATCGTTTATGAGGATTTGACCGCTGGTAGGGCTTAAAAAGCCTAATAACAGATTAACTAGTGTAGTTTTACCTGCACCGCTACTGCCGACCAATGCCAAAGTTTCGCCCGGATAAATTGCTAGATTGACTCGGTCTAAGCCCTGTCTGCCATCAGGATAAGTAAAACTCAAGTCTTGTAAATGCAGTGTAAAATTCGACTTGAGTTCATAGGCAGTGTCCACCCTAGGATGGGTGCTATTCGGTGTGATATTGAGTATCGCTATAATACGCTCAGCAGCAGCGATGGCTTGCATGCGTGCATGGTATTGTGTGCCCATCGTGCGTAAAGGCAGGTAAAATTCGGGCGCTAGCAGTAATACGAAAAAGCCATGCAGAAAGTCTAGTTCGCCCCAAAACAGACGAAAACCAACTAAAACTGCAAGCACTGCCACACTGACAGTCGCGAAAAACTCCAAGGCTAGTGAGGATAAAAAGGCAACTCTCAATACCGACATAGTGCTGTGCCGATATTGCTCCGACATATTAGCTACCATGTGCGCTTCACGCTGGCTGGCATTAAACAGCTTCAAGGTGGTGATACCTTGAAGTAGATCGAGGAAATAGGCGCTCATCCGAGTGAGTTTTTGCCATTGTTGTTGATTACGTTGTTCGGTGCCTTTACCGATCAAAATCATAAACACTGGAATCAAGGGGGCGGTCACCACAAGAATCACACCTGACAGCCAATCATTAGCAGTAACAAAGACTAATAAAGCTAAGGGAATGAGGACTACCAAGGTCATGCTCGGTAGGTAGCGAGCATAATAGGCTTCGAGTGCTTCAACCCCATCACTCAGGCTCGTTAATAGCTCGCCAGTACGTTCACCCGTTAGCCAAGCAGGCCCAAGCTGCTGAAGGTGTTGATAAAGATGTTGGCGTACTGCAAGTTTGACCTGTAGTGCTGCCTGAAAGGCTGCTTGCTCGGCACACCAAGTTAGAAGGGCGCGACCTAAAAAAATAGCCAACATAGTCCATAACCAAGGCATAACTGCTGCTAAATCAGCTTGGTTAAACACGACGGCATTGATGACTTTAGCCAAAAGCCAAGCTTGCCCAATGAGTAGCAGACCTGAGATTAGGCCAATCAAGATAGCAGCTTTTATCCAAAAACCAGATTGGCTTTTCCAAGCCTGTAAAGCGGCTGTAATAGCAGGCGTTGAATGGGGTGGTTGGTGTTGGGTCAAGCGTCATCCTGTGGAAAATACCCCTAACTAGTGGTAGCTAGGGGCAAAACTTAGAAGTAAACAGAAGAAACTTAGTTACTCATCAGCATCCAAACCATTAAATTCTAGCCACATGACATTAATGATGCCAAAAGAACAGGCTAGCAATACTCCTAAAATCCAAGCAAAATACCACATGTATTTCAGCCTCCTTAATAAACGTTGTGCTCATTATCCTGAATAAATTTAACAGTGACTGTGCCCCACATTTGTTTGTAACACCACAAGGTGTAGATCAAAATAATCGGCACAAAAATCAAAGCTGCCCAAAACATAATATTTAAAGTCAGATGGCTAGACGCAGAATCCCAGATGGTCAAACTATGACTGGGGTTTAATTTAGAGGGCATGATGAAAGGGAATAAAGACACCCCAGCAGTCATAATAATCCCAATCAAACTTAGTGAACTGTAGAGAAAGCTGGCAACCGGATGAGCTTTATCGCGCTTTGCTAAGATCAAGACGCCAAAGGCACCGAGAAAGCCTGCGACTGGAGCGATGATGGTCAAGGGGTAAGTTCTATAATTGGCTAACCAAGCGCCATCCATGGGAACGACTGTTTTTGCTAAAGGATTAGGTAAGGCATCTGTCGCTGGCATTTGAGTGATAGCGTAACCTGTGACACCAAGCCATAACCAAATACCTGCAAGAGCAAAAGTAATCAACACACTAGCCGCTGCCCAATAAGCCGCTTTACGAGCGCGCGCATAGATTACATCATCAGTACGCAACATAAGATAGCTTGCACCCTGCATGGTGAACATAGATAAGCTCACGAGACCCACTAAAATTGCAAAGGGATGAAATAGGCCAAAGAATGAACCATGCGTACTGATGCGTAGAAATTCGTCAAATTCAAAGGCTACGCCTAGCAGTAAATTGCCGAAAGCAATACCAAATACCAAGGGGGGAATGACTCCTGCTGCCACTAAACCCCAATCCCAAGCATTACGCCACTTAGGATTAGCTAATTTAGAGCGATAATCAAAGCCAACTGGCCTGAAAAACAAGGAAAATAAAGTCAGGACTAAAGCCCAATAAAAGCTTGAAAAAGAGGCTCCAAAGGTAATCGGCCAAGCTGCGAAAATAGCACCGGCAGCTAAAATTAACCAAACTTGGTTTCCATCCCAATGGGGTGCGATGGTGTTAATGGCCACTCGGCGTTCTTCGTCAGTTTTGCCAACATAGCGTAACAAAGCACCGACACCCATGTCGAAGCCATCAGTCAGGGCAAACCCAATGAATAAAACTCCTACCAGTAACCACCAGATTAGTTTGAGCGTTTCATAGTCAAAAAGCATAAGGAACTCCTTAAATCTGGTCCTTGATTTTATCGGCATAAACAGCATCAGCAGTGTGCGTACCACCTCTGCCGGTTTGTTCGAAATAATAGTTGCCAGTATGCAAACTACTCGGTCCTTGTCGCGCAAACTTGATCATGAGATACATCTCAATGATCAGCAGTAAGGTGTAGAACAATACAAAACCGAAAATACTGCCAATTAAGTCCCATTCAGTTAAAGTGGATGTGCCTAAAAAGGTAGGCAATACTTCACCGATCGCCCAAGGTTGCCGACCAAATTCAGCCACAAACCAACCACTCTCCACGGCAATCCAAGGTAGTGGTAGACTGAAAAAGGCCAGACGGAGTAACCATTTCTTTTTAAACACAGTGCGTTTAGCGGTGTAGTAAAAAGCTAGAGTGAAGACGAGCAACATGGCAAAGCCAGCCGCTACCATAAGACGGAATACCCAGAATAAAGCCGCTACATGGGGAACGGTATCTTGTGCTGCTTGCTGGATTTGTGTTTCAGTCGCATCGACGACATTCGGTGTATAACGCTTCAGTAAGAGACCATAACCTAGGTCTTGTTTAATTTTGTCAAAACTATCACGGTCAGCGGCAGTGGCTGTCCCTTGGCGCAGTTTTAGGAATAAGCCATAAGCTTGCATACCATTACGGATACGTTGCTCGTTATCAGCTACTAACTCATTGATACCTTTGACTTCTTCAGTGAGAGAGCGGGTAGCGATTAAGCCTAAAGCATAAGGGATTTTAATCTCAAAACTATTCTCACCTTTTGCTTGATCCGGTAGGGCAACTAGATTAAAGCCGGCTGGTGGTGGATGCGTCTCCCACTCTGCTTCAATAGCAGCTAATTTCATCTTTTGCACATCGCCTGCCTCATAACCACTTTCATCACCCAGAAGAATAACCGACAGAATAGAAGCCATCCCAAACCCTGCTGCTACTGCAAAAGAGCGCTTAGCAAAGCCAATATCTCGGCCTTTCAGTAAATACCAAGCACTGATAGAGAGTACAAACATGGCTCCTGTCACATAGCCGGCTGCAACAGTGTGTACAAACTTCACTTGGGCGACAGGATTGAATAAGACGGCGCCAAAATCCACCATTTCCATGCGCATGGTTTCATAGCTGAATTCAGCACCAATGGGATTTTGCATCCAGCCATTGGCAATTAAGATCCATAAGGCGGAGAGATTAGTACCTAAAGCCATGAGCCAAGTGACAGTTAAATGCTGGACTTTGCTTAAGCGTTCCCAACCAAAGAAGAATAGACCGACAAAAGTAGATTCGAGAAAGAAGGCCATTAAGCCTTCAATAGCCAGCGGTGCACCAAACACATCACCTACATAATGGGCATAATAAGCCCAATTGGTCCCAAACTGGAATTCCATAGTAAGCCCAGTTGTGACACCGAGAGCAAAGTTAATACCGAATAACTTGCCCCAAAATTTCACCATGTCCTTATAAATTTGTTTGCCAGTCATGACATAAACTGACTCCATGATGGCTAGCATGAAGGTCATACCCAAGGTCAAAGGGACAAACAGGAAATGGTAAAGAGCAGTTAGAGCAAACTGTAGCCGGGATAGATCGACAATTTCATCAGTTATCATAACAGTTTATATCTTTTAGCGGGTTAGAGACGCCGATTCTGCTTCAGCTATGCAAGATGGCGGGATGTGTTTCAAGTTTCTAAAAAACGAGGTTTTATTAAACTAGGAACGCTCTATTTCCTTGCAAATTCATAGCCTAATAAAAACTTGCTTCTATGAAAAATACCGCTTGGTATAGGTCTTATACCTTGATAATTATCAAATACAAAAACTCATTAGAGGTAGGCGATTTAGCTTTTGTGGGTGGATGCAACCAAAGCTGAGCTTAAGGTTAGGAGCTGAATCTGAAGTGAGAGGCAGGTTTGATGTTAGGCAGAACAATCGGCGGGGCCGTAGTCGGCCCCTACCTTAGCTATTAATTTACGTAATTGACGTTTATCCGCTTGGCGTTCAGCCGAGCGTGTTTTCTGATGAGCGCCCCCTTTACTTAAAATCGGGGCGCGAGCAACTGGATTTGTACGGCCGGGTAATTTAGGCCTCTGTTTTTTCTTCGACATGAGTGACTTCCTTATGCGGTAGTTTGTACCAACGGGCTCCGGATTTTTGCTGGCGTAACACCTGTTGAGTGTGGCGTAAGTCCTGCAAAAACTTCGGAACTTCAGCGGTGAGTTTAAAAGCAAACTTCTGCGGTAAGTCGCTATATAACGAGCGCGGTGGCAAGTTAGCGCTAATACCTTTCATTCGATTGCCAGTTTCAAAACTATGGTAAAAAATTTCTTTAATGCCCAGGTCGGTGCGAATCAAGCGAATGGCAGCAGCTAAAGCGGCTTCATCCCAGACTTGTGCATACGGTTTCAATACTTGTTCACGATACTCCTTTAATTGGGGATAATAGCGTTGTAAATAGCTGGATTTCACTTGACGTACCCAATCGGATTGGACTTCTTCGATCAGCGCTTGGTTCAGCGCAAAATCTAAATCAATCCTAACCCAAGCTAAAGTCTCATAGCGTCCCGTTTTTACCACTGGATGACTCCAAGAGGAAAATTCAGCGCAAGCAGCAGCTTTTATCCATTGCTGATATTGCTGCTGATGGTCATTAGCAAAATTTAACTGCAGGACTAGCTGATAACCCGTTCGACTGAGTTGGTGATAATAGCGTTGGCTATTGCGTTCAGTGCCCCATTGATCTAGGGTCAGTACAAAGTTTAAAGTAGCTAACTCACCCGCAGTCCAGTCAATATGCTGCGGTTTTAACTGTCCTGTGCTGGCTAGCGCTAAGGCTGATTTCACCACAGGCTTTTGCAATAGCTGAGCATAGGGCGATTGGCGTAATTCAGTAATCTTCATACCTGTGCCGATATAGTCACGCAATAATTGCAGTGCGTAGCCATCGCGTTGATAGCGGAAGAGAGTACGCTCACCTTTCAAGCAAGTTAAGATTTCTTCAAGTTGAATCAGTTCCACGAAAAGAGCCTCGTAATAAGCCAAAGGTATTAGCCCTTGGCGAGTCTTCATCAGGTTCGCCCACACCAACAGTGGGGCGGTTAAATGGCTGACTGTGGGGCTGCTTGCCCCTATACGAGGTAGATCTTTGAGTTTTCATGATCAGTGCTCCTAAATTAAATAAACTGCGCCTAGCCTTTAATACAGACGACTTGTTTTAAGGTATGTACGACTTCCACCAAATCAGTTTGGTTGTGCATGACGACATCAATATCTTTGTAGGCACCGGGAATTTCATCCACCACACCTTTATCTTTCCGACATTCAACACCCGTGGTTTGTTCGGCTAAATCCTTAGCATTAAACCGACGTTTGGCTTCCGTGCGACTCATGCGTCGCCCCGCACCATGTGAACAAGAGCAGAAGGACTGTGCATTTCCTAAGCCACGTACGATGTACGATTTCGCACCCATACTGCCGGGAATAATGCCCAATTCGCCTGTGCGCGCACTAATGGCACCTTTGCGTGTTAAATAAACGCTTTCGCCAAAATGGGTTTCTTGCTGTACATAATTGTGATGGCAGTTGATCGCTTCCCGCGTCGTTGTGAACGGCTTGAATTGGCTTTGTAAAGCCTCTAAAACTAAGCGCATCATTTCTCGACGGTTAAGCGTGGCATAGTCCTGTGCCCAACTGACCGCTTGCACATAGTCATCAAAATATTGAGTACCTTCAGTCAGATAAGCGAGATTATGGTCAGGCAAATTGCCTAAGGCTTTGCCCATCTCTTTCTTAGCTTTCTCAATAAAATAACGACCTATGACATTACCGATCCCGCGGCTGCCTGAGTGCAGCATCACCCAAACTTCATCACTTTCATCAATACATAATTCGATAAAGTGATTACCGCCACCCAAACTACCTAACTGTTTACCCCAAGTCCGCTCAAAATTACGCTGCATTTTGAGTAAGCCCGGATGTTTATCCGTAATCACTTTCAGGTGCTTAGCGATATTATTTAAGGTCGCTGCTTGCACCGTGGCTTGGGCATGTTCGTCAAAACCAACCGGAACACGTTTTTCAATAGCGCTACGCACAGCATGTAGATTGTCAGGTAAATCACTCGCCTTTAAGGACAAGCGAATCGCATTCATTCCACAGCCAATATCCACCCCAACTGCAGCGGGAATAATCGCCCCTTTGCTGGGGATCACAGAGCCAACGGTGGCACCAATCCCATGATGGACATCAGGCATAGCAGCAATATGCGAGTGAATAAATGGCAGTTGCGCCATATTCACTAATTGTTTCATCGATCCTTGGTCAATATCATCAGTAAATACTTTGACCGGAACTTTGCCCTGATTGAGCATTAATTTAATAGGCATATTGATCCTTTAAGTTAAAACTCCGGGCATAAAAAAACCCGGAGACTTGCGTCATCCGGGTTGTGAATACATGCAGACACTAAGTGTCGCATTTGGCCGGATAACCGCTTTAGCAGTCTCCCGGCGAAATGCGGGAGACTAGAAATTCATTGAATATCTATTGGTGTCTTGAACGAGCATGTATTGGGTCTCCATATAAAAGGTTAATAATGGGTGTAGCGTAGTCGGCTAAGGGTAGTAGTGTCAAGACCAATACTCCTACCATTAATCGAAAATTTAAACGGTATTAATCACTCCCAAATAAATCCCGTGTGTAAACTTTAGTAGCAATGTCTTGTAAGTCTGGATGCATACGATTAGCAATAATCACATCACTTAAGCTTTTGAATTCATTTAGATCGTGGATGACTTTTGAGTGGAAGAAAGCTTCTTCATGTAGTTCAGGTTCGTATAAAACGACCTGAATCCCTTTAGCTTTAATCCGCTTCATAATCCCTTGAATTGAAGAGGCGCGGAAATTATCAGAGCCTGCTTTCATAATTAAGCGATAGACGCCAACGACCTTTGGGTTCTGTTGAATAATACTATCCGCTACAAAGTCTTTGCGGGTGGAGTTTGATGCGACGATCGCTTGAATCAGGTTTTGTGGGACTTGGCTGTAATTAGCCAGTAATTGCTTGGTATCTTTCGGTAAGCAGTAACCGCCATAACCAAAGGACGGATTATTATAATGATTACCAATGCGTGGATCTAAGGAGACGCCTTCAATAATTTGGCGCGTATCTAAACCATGCGTCGCTGCATAAGTGTCTAGTTCATTAAAATAAGCTACACGCATCGCTAAATAAGTATTAGCAAATAATTTAATTGCCTCTGCTTCAGTAGAATCGGTGAATAGAACGGGAATGTTTTCTTTACGCGCACCGCTTTGTAAAAGCTTGGCAAAGGTAGCTGCTCGCTCAGAGCGCTCACCGACGACAATCCGTGACGGGTATAAATTGTCATGCAAAGCTTTGCCTTCACGTAAAAATTCGGGGGAGAAAATAAGGTTAGCGCTCCCAGTTTCTTGGCGTAAACGTTCGGTATAGCCTACAGGAATCGTGGATTTGATCACCATCACTGCTTGCGGATTCAAAGCCATTACATCTTTGACCACAGCCTCAACTGAGCGTGTATTGAAATAATTGGTTTGTGTATCGTAATCAGTCGGTGTGGCGATAATGACGAAATCGGCGTTTTCATAGGCTTCTTGTTTATTCAAAGTAGCGCGAAAGTTTAGATCTGTACGCTTTAAAAAGGCTTCAACTTCGCTATCAATGATGGGTGATTGGCCTTGATTTAATAGCGCAACTTTTTCAGGGAGAATATCCAGTGCCACCACTTCATGATGTTGAGCGAGAAGTAGGGCATTCGATAAACCTACATAGCCAGTACCAGCAACGGCAATTTTCATGATCTAACCTTAAAATGTTCTGTTATTTTGTGCGGAGATTGTATACCAAATTACTGAGCTAAACCTGCATTTGCTGCATTGCAGCAGTTATTCTGCTTATCATCAATTAGTGCGAAACTGAGATTATTTTAAGAAAAACCTGCAGCAAAGCTGAGTATCCAAGGTCAAAGCTTTAGCATGCAGTTTTAGCACCTTAACATTGCCATAAGCACCAACTTACGAGGATAGGTTTTATGAAAGTATTATTATTAACGAGTTTCTTATTGACCAGTTTAGTGGCTTGTACGAACGCTTCTGAATCTGGACAGCCACCGCAGGCTAAACCTGGTGTTGAGCAAGCTACTTGGACTGTCGTTAGGGTGACAGGTAGCACGCAGCAACCGGATCCGGTTGAAACTAAAATTCGTGAGCTAGAAGCCGCAGGGCAACTTAAAGTCCTAAAAGTAATGGAGTCTTTCCCAGCCCAATATGAGCTTAAAGGCTCGATACAAGCGGTCAGTGCTGTTCAAGAAGCGGCAAACCCTGTCTCAACGCCAAAGAAAGATTTAAAGGCATTGGCGGCTTTGGATGCAGCGGAAGCGCTTTGGAAGCGGAAACGTCCTGAGCATTATGCTTATCAACTACAACCCAGTTGTTTCTGCCCGCCTGAATATACCCAGCCGATAGCGATTCGGGTGTTTAAAGGTGTGGTACAACAAGCTGATTTAGTAAGCTCTAAAAAACCACTTCCAGCGGAACGTAAAGCGGATGCCAAAACGATTGAGGATTTATTTAAAGTGATTCGGGAGGCGATTAATCGTCCTGCTGCCAGTGTCCAAGTCACTTATGATCCGAATTATGGCTTCCCCAGTTCCATAAGTATTGATTTGGACCAGATGATGGCCGATGAGGAAATCTATTACACTGCGAAAGACTTTAAAGTCGCTAGCGGTTTAAAACCTGCTAAGCATTAAACTCAGCAGGTTCAAAGCAAAAGCAAAAATTATAGGCTGCGCTGTAGTTGATATTTTTTGGCAAACGCTTGATCAATGCTTTGGTAATGCTTAATCATGGTTAAAGTCCAAGTTAAGCGTTGAGTCACGGGATCTTTATCTAAAGCTTGGTTCTGAGTTTGCCAAGTTTCCAAAGCTTGGATGTGCTCGGGGTTTGTGGTGAGTTCTAAGCGCCCTAAGCCTTGATTGAGTGCTTGGTAGCTAGCCTGCTGAAATAAGGGTTCAGCAGGATGCTTCAGGCGTTCTTCAGCGATAGTGCTTAAGTCTTCAACGCTAGCATATTTGCCTAAGCTAAGACTGGCTCCCAAACGCACATCGGCTAAATCATGCCTTAAAGCATTGATAGCCTGTTCTAAGCCCATTTGTGCTAAGGCATAGCCATAATAAATAGCTAAGAAAGCATGCTGAGGTTTAGCCGCCTCAAAACGAGCTTGCCAAGCACGATAAGCTTGAACATCACTTAAATCGGCAGGTTGTTGATCGCGCTGCTGACGCCATAGATGAGATTCCTCTTCCAAACGAGCTAAGCGGCTTTGCAACAGAGGTAAAGCTTCCATAGCCTGTAATTCAGCGAGCAGTTTGTAAGCCGTGGCTTGGAGCGGACTCTTATCATCGTCAGCCAAGCTTAATAAGGTGGAAATCGCTTGAGGGCGCGGACTGGTGGAGACATAGCGTTCTAAACCTGACGCTAAACGCAGATTAGGCAAGTTTGAGGCCTTTAGCCAAGGGAGTAAAGCTTCTCCCTCTAACAGACGCAATAAAGCATTGGTGCTTTGCTGGCGAATGAGCTTGGAGGGGTCTTGCGTTAAAGGAATTAAAGCTTGCCCAATCTCTGCCGCTTGGGGTATAGAAGGTTCTAGCGCGATAAGTGCTTGAGCACGAATATTAGTACTAATCCCAGAGTCTAGAGCAATACGAACTAAAGCTGGATTACGATTAGCATCACTCAAATTCAAGGCGGTTAACAGGGCTTGACGTTGTGAGTAGCTGCCAGTGAGCAAGCTATTCACATTGGGATCTATATTAGCTCTGGTCTGATGCATAGCTTGATATTGTGGAGTAGTTACTGCCACTCCAAGATCTAACAGCAATTGCTGGTTAGTGGCGCCCGTCAAGGAAGAATAGGCTGGGCTAGTAAATCCTGAGGAGTCCCAAGGCTTAATGAGTCCGTCTAAAATAAAAGCAAGCTGCATGACTAAATTGCTGGTGGCTGGTAAAGTTTTCAAATAGGCGCTCAAGCGTGGGACAATATTGGGATCTTCCAATTCTGCAAGGGCGCTAAGCGCTGCGTATTTAAGGTTTTCATCGGTGCTCGGCTGTTCAATTAAGTCTAATAAGGTGCCAACCGCTTGATTAGCCGTCAATACACCTAAAGCAGTTGCGCAAGTACTACGGATATCTATACGCTCTTCCGGATCCTGTAGGCGGTTTAACAGCAGATCAATACTGTCTCTATCATTTAAGGATCTAAGCCCCTCAATCGCGCCTATGCGGGCTTCAGTACGTTCGTTCTGATCCTTGATGAGTGCGCGGAAAGTGGGAATGGCCTCTGTAATACCTAAATTTCCTAAAGCAAAAGCAGAGTTCTGCCGAATGTCTTCACGCTCATTAGGGTCTTGAACGCGGGCTAGTAATAGCGGAGCAGCCTTAAGTGAGTTGCTATTCCCCAAGGCTAGGATCAGTGCTGAGCGTATTTCTAAAGGCTGATGGCGATCAGTGATAAGTGAGGCTGAAGTCGCTAAGGCTTGTTCAGGTGCAATCTGAAATAAACTTTTGAGCGCAGCTTGACGGATACTAGGCGTTTTATCCAACAAGAGTTTGCTAAGAGGGGCGGCAAAGTTGGCATCTTTGGTTTGCCCAATTAAGATCACAGCAGCCTCTTTGGTCTGTGCGTTGCTGCTGCTAAGAGCATTGAGTAGGCGGGGTTTGAGCTGCATTGTTTGCATCACTTGGTATAAAAGCGTGCTGTTTGCCGCAGAACCTGTTTCCACCAGCGTATTGACCAGTTCAATAGGGCGCATTAAAGGCTCGACTTGAAACTGCTCAGGATTTAAAACCCAGTTCAAGCTGACCTCTAAAAAACGTGGATCTAAATAACTAAAAGAGCGCCGTAGCAGACCTTGGTTGAGTAACTCCTCAGGGCTGTAGTTTAAGGGTTGAGCATAAAAAGGTAGAGTGTCAGGGAGGGGCAAGCCACTTGGATTATGTTCAAAGGCTTTGCTAAGTGAGCTTAGCTGTTCAAACCCCCAAGCGGTTTTCATCTCAGTAAGATGCATAAGCATGGTACTCATCATGCTATCTAATTCAGGATTCGTCGTGGCACTGAGTGATCGAGTCTCAGCACCTTGCAGCGGAGGCAGTGCAGGGCTAAGCTGCCGGTTCAGCTGACAACCTGGGGCGGCTTGTTCAATATTCACTACTTGGGTCAGTAGGTCAGAAAATTGACAAAACTCCCCATTATCAATGTAAGCACGTATCCGATTTTCAAGAGGCTGGCTGGCGATAAGATCTCTGACGGTGAGTGGATAATCAGGAATATCGCGCTTAGGATAGCGTTTATCCAATTCTAACTGATTACGCTCAAATCCTGTCTCGCTTAGATAATGCTGCTGACCGAAAGGGTCAGGAAATTTACTCGAGCCGGTATAAATTTCAACTCGATCATTGCTGCTATTACCTAAGCGCAAATGCTTACTGGTTGCTTGTAAATAGCCTACTACACCGAAGTAGATTGCGGCTAAAGCAGCTAAAGAGGCAGCCGTGGCGATTAAAGTACGCCGTAAGCGCATATGGTTTTTCCAAGCAGTATTCCAGGCTTCAATGCCACCAGAAAACATATCATGATAGAGCTCATACCAAACTTGCTGATCACGTTGCTGACGGCGCAGAATCCGCGCCTTTTCAAGTTTATCCATGCTATTAGCAAGTTCTGCTGGCTTAAGATTGACCAGTTCTGCTAAGTCCTCTGGTGTATGCGCCATTTTAGTGCCGCGTCGACTGATCAAATGATCAAAGGCTTTGGAGGTCACTTGCTTTTCCCGATCCGAAAAGCTTTTCAGCACATAATTAACGTAATTTTCTAGTAAACCTTTTGCGCCCCCGGCTTGTTGATAGGTGGCTAAGCGTAAGGTTTTTTGTGGATCGTTTTTATCCAGTTCCCATAACTGAGAGCAGACAATTTGTAAATAAGGTGGCTCCACACTATCCGCTTGCGTACCTTTGGCTAGACTCGAAGCATCACGGGTTAAATCACGGCTTAATAAGTCTTTCAGCAGTTCATCTAATAAAGCAGGCTCATAATGATAGCCTGACTGCAGTAAAGGTTCTGTGATCGCAGCTTTGGCCGCATCAATACCTAGTTTTTCTAAGCGATAATAATTGCTAAATAAAGGGTTAGGTAAATGAGGTTTGAAAGCATTTAATTCTAAAGCAAAGTCCTCACGCATAGAAAAGACTAAAGAGACCGGTAGCTCGGGGGCTAAAATAACTTCGGCTAATTGATCAATGAAGGGCTGAAAATCAGCAGCATGATGAATAAAGCGGTAGCGGAAAAACTCTTCAAATTGATCCAGAATAATGACTAAAGGCTGGCTAGTACTAGGTGCGATAAAGCGGAAAAAAGCTTCCAAACTTAGGTTTTGTGGAGTATCTGGAAGATTAACTTCAGGTTTAACCAAGGCTTGACGTATGGCTTGTTGTAGACCTTTAAGAGGCGGTGCTACCCAGTCATTATAATAAACAACATCGAGATTTAAGCCTGGTTTAGCTTTTAACTGCGGCAGAATGGCAGCTTGCAATAGAGAACTTTTACCCACTCCGGTGGCTGCAAATAATAAAGTTAAACGTTGGCTGAGAATCTTAGTGAGTAAGGCTTGAGTATCTTCTTGGCGTCCATAAAATTTAGTTTGCTCATTCGGTTGATAAGGACGTAAGCCTGGATAGGGATTAACGGATGTCACTGAGGTAGTATTGAGCATGGAATAGCATCCTTGTTATAAAATTGATTATTTATAGACCAAGTTTAAGGAGCACAGTTCCAAATAGATGGTGTGGTTTGCTTAGTTCTGAGCGAACTAAGCAAACTGTTAAAACGGTTAATGTAATTTAATGCTCGGGGTGGTAGTGCGCCTTAATAGGCTAGAGACAGTTTCTATTGCTGTTTTCCAAAAGCCGTGCAGACCTAATTGATGCTTTTTATACAACATATTGTACATAAAGCGAGCAATATAGCCTTCAACAAATAAGGTACCACGGGCAATATTGCCCATTAAACCACCCACGGCCCAGTTTTTTCCAAGTGAAACTAAAGAGCCGAAATCTTGATAATAGAAAGCTTCTACACGCTGGCCTGCTAAGCGCCGCTGCAATTGTTTAGTTAAGTGCATAGCCTGTTGATGGGCTGCTTGGGCGCGCGGAGGTACTTTGATGGGTGGGTCATGCTCCAGCCAATCCACCGAAGCACAGTCACCTAAGCCGAAAATATTTTCATCAAGGGTAGTTTGTAGGGTTGTTGTTACCAAGAGCTGATTAATAGCATTGCTTTCTAAGCCATCTAAGTTTTTGAGTACAGCTGGTGCGCGAATGCCTGCAGCCCAAACAATTAATTCGGCTGGAATCTGTTCACCAGTGCTTAGCTCAACGCTGTGTTCATGCACCGCTGCGACCCGCGCTTGGGTGCGCGTATTCACTTTAAGGCGTTCAAGAATACGTGCTGCATCGGCAGAAATACGCTCAGGTAAGCCGGGAAGAATGCGCGGGGCGGCTTCGATTAAATTCAGATGTACATCACGATCAGCTTCAATCCGGTCTAAGCCATATTTGACTAAGGTGCGAATACTTTTGTGTAGTTCTGCGGCTAATTCCACACCCGTCGCGCCAGCGCCAATGATGGCTACTTGTAATTGATAAGGCTGCAAAGGCTCAATTTGCGCGTGGGCGCGAATACAAGCATTGACGAGCTTTTGATGGAAATGCTCAGCCTGAGCAGCAGTATCCATCTCGATCGCATGCTCAGCGACACCGGGAATATTAAAATCATTAGTTCGGCTACCCAGTGCAAGTACTAAAGTATCATAAGGAATACTCCGTTCTGGAGTGATTAGCTCACCCTCACTATCCGTATACGCATCGATATGTACAAGACCTTGAGTTCGATCCAGCCCAGTTAGCGCACCAATTCGATAGTGAAAATGATGCCAATGGGCTTGAGCGAGATAATCGATTTCATGCAGGGTGTAATCCATCCGGCCTGAAGCAATCTCATGTAGCATAGGCTTCCAGATATGAGTACGATTTTTATCAATGAGGGTGATATGCGCTCGTTTGTGCTTACCGAGCTTATCGCCCAGTCGAGTGGCTAGCTCTAAGCCACCAGCGCCACCACCTACAATAACAATTCGATGCAATCCAGTGTCTTCTGCATTTTTAATTTGCATGTGTTTAGAACCTAAATTAACCCAGCATAACCTAGATCAGCTTGGGTAAAAAATACTGCTCAATTTAAGCCTACTACTGTCTAGCTATAAAATAGCTCTACAGCTCTGTGGGAGGCTTAATCCATTTTGGGCTAGAGTGGCTTTGATAGTTCAGGAACCGATCTAGCAAAACGGCTGGTTCATTTTCAATCAACAGCAGTTCGTAATTGGAACTACGCACAAAGGCTTCATCAACGGTATGCTTGAAAAATTGCTGCAAACCTGCGTAATAACCTGCCACATTAAGTAGACCACAAGGTTTGTTGTGAAAGCCTAATTGTGCCCAAGTAAGGACTTCAAACAGTTCATCTAGCGTACCCCAGCCACCCGGTAAGGCAATAAAAGCATCCGCTAATTCCGCCATACGCATTTTGCGAGTATGCATGGAGTCGGTAATAATTAACTCAGTGAGACCTTCGTGCGCCACTTCATGATTCACTAAAGAATCAGGGATTACGCCAGTGACTTGTCCACCTTTGCTTAGAGCTGCATCCGCGACCACACCCATGAGGCCAACTTTAGCGCCTCCATAAATTAATCCAAGTCCACGCTCTGCGAGTAACTCACCTAGAGCTTGTGCCGTTTCAGTATAGATGGCTTGGCGTCCGTAACTAGAACCGCAATAAACACAAATATTTTTAATAGTGTTTGAATTATTCATCAGATTTCTACGAAAATAGCTAGCGATAAAATTAGCTTAATATAGTAAAAAACTTAGGTAGAGAAACAAAATATCCAAAAGCTTAGTAATTTTTCCTTTATATCTTGGATAAAGCACAATTGACTGACTAGTCAATCAGCTCTAATCTAGCTCATTCGCACGAATCGGAGTGGCATTCATGAAGTATTCTTGGCTGGAGGTCTTTAAGGCTGGCCTCAGCGGACAAAAACAATGGCCAGCAGCTTGGCCAGAGGTTAGCCCTAAAGCGGCTTACGATGTCATTATCGTAGGCGGTGGTGGACATGGCTTAGCAACGGCCTATTATTTAGCGCGCGATTTTCCCGGCACTCGTGTAGCCGTACTTGAAAAAGGTTGGATTGGTGGCGGCAATACAGGACGCAATACCACCATCGTTCGTTCTAACTATCTGTGGGACGAAGCGACCAATCTGTACGAGCACTCCATGAAGCTTTGGGAAGGCTTAAGCAATGATCTGAATTTCAACGTCATGTTCAGTCAGCGCGGAGTGTATAACCTAGGTCACACTTTACAGGATATGCGCGATATTGAACGGCGTGTGAATGCCAATATGCTGAATGGCGTCGATGCAGAAATTGTCAGTGTCGCTGAGCTTAAAGAGCGTATTCCGATTCTGGAAACTGGTAAGCATGTACGCTATCCCGTGATGGGGGCTTCTTGCCAACCACGTGGAGGCGTAGCGCGCCATGATGCAGTCGCTTGGGGTTTTGCCCGTGCTGCGGCGAAACAGGGTGTCGATATTATCCAGAACTGCGAAGTGCAAGCGATGGATATCGAAGGCGGGCGCATGAAAGGCTTACAAACCTCACGTGGTTATATTAAAGCGGATCGTGTCGGTTGTGTCACTGCGGGGCATTCTTCCGTATTAGCAGGTATGGCAGGTTTTCGTTTACCTGTTACTAGTCATCCTCTGCAGGCATTTGTGTCTGAACCTATGAAGCCAGTCTTGCATACGGTAGTCATGTCTAACGCAGTGCATGGCTATGTGAGTCAATCGGATAAAGGTGATTTAGTCATCGGTGCAGGTCTTGATCCTTATTCTGGTTACTCTCAACGGGGCAGCCCCCATATTATCGACCATTGTGCCTCAGCGATTATTGAACTCTTCCCGATTTTCTCGCGGGTACGTTTGAATCGTCAATGGGGGGGGATAGTGGATGTATGCCCAGACGCTTGCCCGATTATTAGCCCAATTCCGCAAGTTCAAGGCTTATATTTCAACTGTGGATGGGGAACAGGTGGCTTTAAGGCTACCCCAGGCTCTGGCAATGTATTCGCGCATACTATTGGTCAAGATAAGCCCCATCCACTGGCTGCACCTTTCCATATTAATCGCTTTGTGACCGGTGCTCTAATTGATGAGCACGGCGCTGCTGCTGTGGCACATTAAGGAGGCTTCGCATGTTTTTAATTCATTGCCCCTATTGTGGCGAGCTGCGTGATGAACAAGAGTATCGCTGCGCTGGAGAGGCTTTTATTCAACGCCCCGGTTTAGATTGTACGGATGAGCAATGGGGTGATTATGTGTTTAATCGCACTAACCCGAAAGGCCGAGTAGTAGAGCAATGGGCACATAGTGCCGGTTGCCGTAAGTTATTTGTAGTTGAGCGCAATAATGTGACCAATGAAATTTACGCGGTACGCACCTTTGAGTCCTATAAGGAGCAAGCATGAAGCGCTTATACAGACAAGCTAATGAGCGGATTGATCGCTCAAAAGAAATTGAATTCTCTTGGCAAGGTGCACATTACAACGGCTACGCGGGTGATACCTTAGCTTCTGCTTTATTAGCGAATGGCGTGAAGTTAGTTGGGCGTAGTTTCAAATATGGCCGTCAACGCGGCATTATGGCAGCGGGTGTAGAAGAGCCGAATGCTCTGGTGATCCTTGAGCCGGACACGGGTTATCACGTGCCTAATGCGCGCGCGACTGAAGTTGAAATTTATCCAGAGCTTGTGGCTAAAGCAGCCAGCGGTATTCCATCCCTTAACGAAGATTTGCGTGCTTGGCTCAAGCCTTTCCATCGTTTCAT
Organism: Thiothrix sp.; assembly: GCA_008015155.1. Classification (GTDB taxonomy): domain Bacteria; phylum Pseudomonadota; class Gammaproteobacteria; order Thiotrichales; family Thiotrichaceae; genus Thiolinea. Next base: position 38,684 of record SSFA01000019.1, on the reverse strand, counting down.
GGGTGCTGGTTTTTATTATAAAACCTTTATGTCGCCTGCTTCCTTATGGCCGAAATACGAAGAGCAGCTGCGTAAATTAGCTGGTTTTGCGACAGCACCCAGTCAACCTGATGCAGAAACTTATGATCATTATAATCAACAAGTGGATGTCGCGGTGGTGGGGGGCGGTGCTGCTGGCTTAGCGGCTGCTTTGGCTGCGGCGAATGCAGGCGCTAGTGTGTTATTGATTGATGAGCGTTCTCAGTTAGGCGGTGAACTCGTTGTTGATATGGGGCGCGATCCGGCTGCACTTGAGTGGTTTAAGCAAACCCGCGCTGCTTTAGAAGCCCATCCACAAGTCAAAATTCTAGTACGTACCACCGCTTATGCCCTACATGATTTCAATTTGCTGTTAGCCTTAGAGCGTCGCCAAGATCATTTGACGATTGGGGCGCGTAATCCTAAGCAGTCGCGTCAGCGTTTACATCGGATTCGAGCGAATAAAGTAATTTTAGCGACGGGCAGCCACGAACGTCCGCTCATGTTTGCCAATAATGATTTGCCTGGTGTGATGTTAGCGAGTGCGGTTAGTCGTTATCAGCACGAATATTCGGTACTCTGTGGTAGTAAGCCCGTAGTCGTTGGGAATAATGACAGTATCTATGATGTAGCACGGGATTTAGTGAAAGCTGGTACACGCCCTACCGTGGTTGATTGCCGCTTAGGTTATGATGCCAGCGATTTGACGAAAATCGGTGTGATTGTTAAGCAAGGCTATACGATTGTTAAAGCTGAAGGCCGTGATCAGGTCGAACAGGCTTTAATTGCCAAAACTGCCTACAACGAGACTCATGGTTGGGTTGTAGGTAATGCTACTGAAACCTTGACTTGTGATCTGATTGCTTGTTCGGGCGGCTTTAGCCCACTGGTGCATTTAGACTGTCATACGGGTTCTAAGCCTTGGTTTTCAAGAGAGTATCAAGCTTTCTTGCCCGCTTGTGATAAAGCAGACCGCTATGTAGCAGGGAGTGTGAATGGGCATAGTGATTGGCAAGGGGCGGCAGCAGAAGGCGAATATGTCGGTTTATTAGCAGCTGGGCAAGCTGCCAATCCTGCAGCAGCACCCAAGCTATTAAAGGTTGCAGACTTTATTTGTCCTGATTTAGGGCGCGATAAAGTGTTCCTTGATATGCAAAACGATGTGAAAGCCTCGGATATTGAACTAGCGATTCTCGAAAATTACCGCTCGATTGAACATATTAAGCGTTACACTGCTTTAGGTTTCGGTACTGATCAAGGCAAAACGGGGAATGTAAACGGGATTGCAGTCGCGGCTAAAGTCATGAATCTACCCATTGAAGAAGTGGGGACTACGACTTTCCGCCCGATGTATACCCCCGTGACGATGGGCGTATTGGCGGGTAGTGAAGTGGGTATTCATTCGGATGCACAACGCTTCACGCCTATGCAAGCTTCGCATCTCGCTAAGGGTGCAGAGTTTGAAGTTGTGGGTCAATGGATGCGTCCTTGGTATTTCCCGCAAGGCTCTGAGGATATGCATCAAGCGGTCGCGCGTGAATGCTTAGCTGTGCGCAATAGCCTCGGCATAATGGATGCCTCAACCTTAGGCAAAATCGATATTCAAGGCCCTGATGCGCGTGAATTCCTAGCGCGCGTGTATACGAATAACTGGGCTAAACTTGCGCCGGGTAAATGTCGCTACGGTTTAATGTGCGACGAAAATGGCATGATCATTGATGATGGTGTCACAGCTTGTATTAGTGATACCCATTTCTTAATGACCACCACCACTGGCGGTGCAGCACGCATCTATACGCATTTAGAAACTTGGCTACAAACCGAATGGCCTGATCTAAATGTCTATCTCACTAGTGTTACGGATCATTGGTCAACTACCGGCGTTGTTGGCCCGAAAGCCCGCCGCTTAATGGAAAAGCTCTGCAAAGATGTCGATTTCAGCGCAGCTAATTTCCCCTTCATGGATTGGCGCGAAGCTACGGTTTGTGGAATTCCAGCGCGGATCATGCGGATTAGTTTCTCGGGCGAATTGTCTTATGAAATTAATGTACAAGCCAACTATGGGCGCTTCCTCTGGGATAGTGTGATGGAAGCGGGCAAGGAATTTAATATTACTCCATATGGCACAGAAACCATGCACGTCCTACGCGCGGAAAAAGGTTATGTGATTGTTGGCCAAGATACTGATGGCTCTATCACACCCTATGATGCGAATATGGCTTGGGCGGTTGCCTTGAATAAACCTTATCCATTCTTGGGGCAACGAGCCTTAACCCGTAGCGATACCGCCCGTGCTGGCCGTAAACAACTCGTGGGCCTCCTCACAGATGATCCGAATAAGGTCTTGAATGAAGGCTGCCAATTGGTGGCAGAAACCGGCAGTAAAGCCATGATTGGGCATGTTACTTCAAGTTATTTTAGCCCAGTGCTGGGACGCTCGATTGCGCTGGCAGTCGTAAAAGGTGGCTTAGATCTGATAGGGACCAAGATTTATGCCAAGCCTTTATCTTATGAAGTAATTCCGGTGACTATCGCTGATAGCGTGTTCTACGATCAAGGCAAGGAGAAAATGGATGGCGAAGTTTGAGACGGCTTTAGAAGGCCATGATTTTAATGCCTTATCCGGTGAGGGCTTTCAAGTCAGTGAAGAGCGGGATTATGCCTATGTAGTACTGCGTATTCGCCCTAATACAGCGGGCGCTGCTGAAGCTTTAAGTAAATTAGGCATTCAATTGCCAAATGCTTTAGGCATAACTGGTTCATTAGATACTAAACTAGTTAAGTGGATTAGCCCCGATGAATATTTAGTGACTTTAGCTCTCAGTCAAAAAGATGCCTTTATTAAAGATGCAAAAGCAGCTTTAAATGGTGTTTTTTCGGCAGTGGTGGATAATTCAGGGGGGTATTCCTTACTAAAGCTTTCAGGTGAGTACCGGTACGATGTACTGGCGAAAAACTGTGTTTATGACTGCTCAAGGTATCTAAGCGAAGGCAAGGTTGTTTCCACCCTGTTTTCTAAGGCTTCAGCAGTGATTTATCGGCTCGATGCCAATAGCGTTTATTTGATGGTTCGTTGGTCATTCGCGGATTATGCTTTTAATGTGTTAGAAGCAAGTTCGCGCGAGTTTAGATAGCAAGCAACCTTGCTAACAAGGCGCTGTTGTTATAGCAGCGCCTTTTTTTCTATTTTTCTGCTACCTCTGGTCGTATCCGCCGCAACTTCTTAAACGTATTCTTGTTGGGTTCAGCTAGCTTAGTTAACCTGAGTTCATCCTGTTAACTAAAATGCTCAAGCCATGATTGCACCCACCTTTTTCAACGATATTTATCTCTTAGCCGCTAGTCATTACTTACCCGGTCATCCGGTTAATAATGAAGCAATTGACAGCTTTGTGGCGCCGATTGATCAAAACTCCAAGCGTATCAAGCAGCGCGTCTTAGGCGAAAACGGGATTCAAACGCGCTATTATGCGATTGATCCTGAAGGCAAAACGCTTATTAGCCATACCGAATTGGCCTGTCAAGCGGTGCAAATTTGTTTGAAACAAGCTCAAGTTAACTTAGCGGATATTGATGTATTAGTTGCGGCGACTTCAGGTGGCGATGTCATGATGCCGGGGGTGGCGAATATGATTCAGGGTGCCTTACATGCCCCCCCGATGGAAACTCATAGCCATCAAGGGATTTGTGCCTCCAGTGTGGTAGCTTTAAAAGACGCAGCGCAATCCTTAAGCCAAAATCCTGAGCAAAGCTTAGCCCTAGTGGTTGCAGCCGAAATGCCATCGCGTATCTTTAAAAGCTCACGCTTTGCTAAGCAAAACCCAGTGGATTTTGAGGCGCATTTTTTACGCTGGATGTTATCAGATGGAGCTGGCGCTGTGCTCTTGGCTAATGCTCAGCAAGTTCTCGGTCAGGCTGCCCACACCACTTTAACGCAACAAGGTTTAGCTTTAAAACTCAATTGGGTGCACGCCAAATCCTTTTCGGGTGATTATCCAGTTTGTATGCAATTTGGGCAGGGCAGCCACCGCGCTAAAGAACAAAATCCTGATTACGGAGCTGATGCTTCTTATTTAGATTTTCCCTCAGTGGCAGAGGCGGAAGCGGCGGGCTATTTTGCCTTACGCCAAAATTTACGTTTATTGCCTAATTTGTTTGAAGTTGCTGTACATGAATATGCGGGTTTAGTGCAAGGGGGGTGGGTGAAGCCTTCTGAGGTGGATACCTTTTTATGCCATTACTCGTCTGAGGCTTTGGGCAAAACCTGTGAAGCGATGATGGAATCAGCAGGTTTGGGGATTCCACGCGAACGCTGGTTTAGCAATCTTAAAACCTGTGGAAATACGGGGGCGGCTTCCATTTTCATTATGCTGTCGGAATGGTTAACCACACACACACCGAAAGCAGGGCAAAAAATCTTTGCTTTTGTGCCAGAGTCGGGGCGGTTTACGGTCAGCTATTTTATGTTGGAAGTGGTTGAGTTAACGACCCTGCAAGCGCCACACCCCATAGCCTCATCCACCTTTAGAACGTCTGTCGAGCTGCAACTACCGCAAGCACCGGCACAGATTCAAACTACTATGAATCAACAAGTGCGAGCTACTTTATTGGAGCTTGCGGAAATTTGGCATAATTTTCGTTCGCAAATCTGGCGCACGCCTTTGGTAGAAAAGATTAATGCTGGAAAACTGACCCAAACTGACTATGTCACATGGATGGCGCAATGGATTCCGCAGGTACGCGAAGGCAGTTTATGGATGCGCGAGGCAGTGGCGCATTTGGATGAACCCTATCAAGTGCTTGCGGAGTTGATTACCGAGCATGCCAATGATGAGCAATTTGATTTCAAAATCCTGTTTGAAGACTACCAAGCAGCAGGCGGTAAGGTAGCCACTATCCATGACTTACAACGCAATGCGGGTGGGGAAGCTTTAAATAGTTATATGTATCGTAAAGCCAAAACCCGCAATCCCTTTGGGTTACTGGGTGGGATTTATATGATTGAAGGCACGGGTCAGCGCATTGTGCCGTGGCTTTTACCTTTGATTAAACAGCAACTTAATTTGCCGGAACGCTGCTATCGGTTTTTAAAATATCACGGCGAGAATGACGAGCAGCATTTAGCGCGTTGGCTGGTGGCTTTACAATTTGCATTGGAGGTGGGGGGCGAAGCGACCCAAGGCGATATTATTCGCACCGCGCGCGATGTGGCGACTTTATATCAGTTACAAATGGAGCATATTCTGTGAAGGCGCCTGATGATTGGTCAAAGTGGCAGGACAATCCCGATGATCCGAATCCTTGGTACACACTCTATGTGGATACTGTCACGCCGCTTTCGCCTGAAGTTAAAGCAGCCTGGCTCACGGATAGCTGCCGCAGCAGTCGCCAATATCTTTTACCCGTGATGCGTCCCTTAGCCCGAGCCACGATTATTCTTAATCAACTCATTAAAAGCGTGTTACCCGCTTGGCGCCATTCCGCCTTACTACATAAAACTATTGTGTGGGGCTTGAAAAATTTCGTTAGCCCCGAAGCCAATACTTTTATTCTGCGCCATTTCAATCTAGGGGCGGAGATTCAGCGCTTTATTTTGGATAATTTACCCGGTATTGAGATCGCACCTTTGCACTTCATGCGCTTTCAGACTTTGGATGAATTAAAAGATGATGCCTTTTTAAAACATGATCTGAATTTATTTAACTTTATTACTAGCCTCAATTTAGCTCTCAAAGCCCAAGGGCGCGAAATCCTGCCGCCTGAGCGCTTGAATTTTACTGCTATTACCGATGGCGAATTTCCAATTCGGGATATTCCGCAGGGTAAAATGAATGGGATTGATATCCAAACGGCGATTGAGCTGTATACCCCGATTTTTCAATTTTTCTTAAGTGATAATGATTTTTGGCGCTCGGTGAATTCTTTACAACTGGATGAAACCATCGCGATGTATGTGGGGAAAATTTTAAATGATCCTTTGCCCTTAATTTTAGTCAATAACCGCCATCCCTTAGTGCCCCATTCGACTTTGAAAGCTGGATTTCGATTAGTTTTGCATGGCTTGGGAACCGAAATGCTGCATTATTATTTAGTGCTGTTGAAGCGTAAGCAAGCTGCCGCATTAGCTCATTCCAATCAGCCTCAAGTTGACTCAAGCGCCTGCCCGAACATAAGCAACTAATTCAGGATAAAATAGCTGAAAATCCTCTAAAAATTGCGTTTCAAATTCACGTAATTGTGCAACTGCAGGGGCTAAATCGGTAGGACGGCGAATTCGTTGGCTAATACGCGCCAGACTTAACTCAATGCCTGCCTGTGTTTGATAAGACCCCAACCAGTTTTGCTCAATTAAGCGCTCGAGAATGGGCTGTATAGGCTCAGGTTGTTGGGGAATAGACTGTTGCAGGTGCTGATGCGTTTGTGCAAGGAAAGTGGTTAAGGCTTGCTTTGAATACAATTGCCAAGTTTGGCTTAAGCAATAGTCATAAAAAATATCCACTAACACGCCTGAAAAACGCGTATAGGGTGCGGTAATTAGTTTTTTGCTGTGTAGCACTTGCGCGTGCTTATCGGTAAAGCGATCAATAGCTTGATGTAGAGCAATAGCACGGTTTTGCTCAGCGCTCAAGATGTCAAGCCTGCGTACATTTATTAGGTCGGGTAATAGGCTAGCGGCAGGATCGCAGTGAACGAGTGCAGCTAAATGTAAATGAGCAAGCCAGTTCATAGTTAGGGTTATCTATCTCTTTAGGAACATATAGCTGGTCTGGATTGCTCATTATGCTGGAATTCAATCCATGCGTTAGGAGCCAATCATGCAGCCAAGCATTACACAAAACTCGATTCCCCGCGACAATGAAGGCTATTTACTCAATCCGGAGGATTGGTCAGAAGCCTTAGCGGAGGCGTTGGCGCTGGAAGCTGAGTTTGAGTTAGTGGGCGAGCAGCGAGCCATTGTCTGGTTTGTACGCGACTACTTTGAGCAACATGCCAGTGTGCCGGAAGCACGTAAAGTGCTGAAATTTATGAAAGAAAGCTGGGGCGCAGAAAAGGCAACACGTAAATATTTATACAAGCTCTTTCCCAAAGGTTATGCGCAGCAAGCCTGTAAGGTAGCTGGCATGCGCAAACCTTTGAAGTTAATGTTGGATTTGTAATTTATTTCCAGCCTACTTTATCCATGATGATTAATGCTGCTTGGTTATAGCGGCCAAGCAAGCTTAAATTCAAGGCATCCGTTTTAAATCTCCCCCAAGCTTGTAGTTGATCTGCTGCTGGGATATTGGCTTTCACTGGATATTCGCCATTGGTGCTTGAATACCACCGCTGTGCATCATCTAAAACCATATATTCTAAAAGCTTCAGGGCATTGGTTTTATTAGGAGCTGAAGCCGTCACAGCTGCACCACTAATATTAATATGCGTCCCGCGCTCAGCTTGATTGGGAAAGAAAATACCCAGTTTTTGTGCTGCGTCTTTTTGAGCGGCATCGCCACCATAAAGCATTTGTGCATAGTAATAGGTATTAGCTAAAGCTAAATCACATTGACCTGCTGCAACAGCTTTAATTTGATCGCGGTCGCCACCACTGGGTGGTTTAGCCAGATTGCTGACTAAGCCTTTTGCCCAAGTTTCCGCTGCTGCTGCGCCCTTGCTTGCAATCATTGAGGCTAGCAAGGATTGATTATAAATACTCGTTGAAGAGCGCACGCAAATCCGCCCTTGCCATTTGGGGTCGGCTAAATTTTCATAACTAGACAGCTCTTTAGGATTGACAGTAGCTTTATTATAAAAAATCACCCGCGCCCGATAGGTCAAACCAAACCAGCGATTTTGTGGATCACGTAAATGAGCGGGTATTGCTTGTTGGAGCTTAGGTGATTGAATCGCTTGTAAGCTACCTTGTTCAGCAGCACGATAGAGTCGACCTGCATCGGCAGTCATGAGGATATCAGCGGGTGAATTTGCTCCCTCACGTTTTAAGCGCTCGAGTAATGGGTCATCATCCGCTGTAATTAAATTAACTTGAATACCAGTGTCTTGAGTAAAGGCATCTAAGAGTGGCTTAATTAATTGCTCTTCACGTGCAGAATAAACATTCACTACCTCAGTAGCAAACGACGGGTTGCAGCTGATTAGGCCGAGCAGCGTTAAAGTAACTCGTTTAAACATTTATACCCCTTTATACATCAGCCCACCGGCGAATGAGATTGTGATAAATACTGGAAAGTTGCACGACTTGTGGGTGATTGATCCCAAGATTAACGGCTAGGCTTTGAATAGTTTGGTCGAGGTCATAGAGTAGGGTGCGCTTACCGTCATCACGCACCATACTCTGCAGCCAAAAAAACGAGCAAACTCGTGCACCGGCAGTGACAGCTTCGACTCGATGCAAACTCGTCGACGGGTAAAGCACTAGATCACCTGCTGCCAATTTCACCGCTTGCGTGCCATAATTGTCTTCAATCATTAATTCGCCGCCCTCATACTCTTCAGGCTCACTGAAAAAGAGGGTGCAAGAAAGATCAGTACGAATCCGCACAATCGTACCCGGTACATGACGTATCGAATTATCGACATGCAGACCAAATTGCCCACCGTTTGCATAACGATTAAAGAGCGGTGGAAAAATCTTTAGGGGTAAAGCCGCCGAGATAAACTGTGGAGTTTGCGCTAAAGCATCTAGAATCAGATTGCCAATCTCAGTGGCTAGGGGTGAGTTTTCTGGGAGTTGGCTATTTTGTTTTACCGCAGCAGATTGCTCGCCAGCGGTGATTTTGCCATCAATCCACTCTGCATTATCCATCCGCTCGCGGCAAGCTGCTACTTGAGCTTTACTAAGAACTTTGGGTATACAAATCAACATGGCCTTCTTATCCTCATAATTAGAACTCCACCCTGCCAGATAGGCAGGGAGAGCACCTTCGATGGAATGGGAGTGATCCGTCAGAAGTCGTAAGTCAAACTCACATTGGTCGTACGCCCAGGCGCAACATAGACAAAGGGAGCACTGCTACGGTAGAGCGCTTCATAAATCGTTTCATCCGTGGAATTTTTGATATTTAATTGAGCAGTCAATTGCTTATTGATTTTGTATTCGGCCATTAAGTCCAAGCGATTGCTCGCGTTGAGCTTTAAGCCTTCGCCCGTATAGGGGCTGACGGCAGTTGCTGCAAAAGTACCCGCTTTAATTTCGCCAGTATGAATCACACTGCCACCGAAAGATAATTTGGGTGTTGCTTGGTATTTGGCTTGAACACTAGCGCTTTGCTCAGCCACATTGGCCAAGTCTTTACCTAGCGAATTGGGGTCAGCTGAGTCAGTGATTTTGCTATTCATCAAGACCGCCCCGCCCGATACACTGAGCTTAGGATTCACGTTTCCTGAAACAGCTACTTCTATCCCGCGCAATCTCACTGCACCGGTTTGGCTAATGACTTGGCTTTCACGTGGCCCAGTCACTTCGATTTTATTTTTCTTATTTGTTTGGAAAGCGGCTGCTGTTAGCCCTAAATTGCCATTCGCTAAGTCCCATTTAGTACCTAGCTCTAAGCTCTGGTTTTTTTCAGGCTTTTTCAAAGCCGCTGAAGCTGGAGTAATGCCACCGTAATCAACACCGCCTGCATCAAACATTTCACCCGGCAGATTCGAGGAGGTACTAATCGAAGCATAAACACTGCCATTTTCAGCAGGTTTATAGACAATACCTGCATGCCCATTTACAAAGCTGGTCTTATCTTGTGAGTCGCTATTGCGGTCATAGGTGCCTTCACGAGCTTGGCGCTTAATTTTGAACATATCATGTCGTAAGCCCCCAAAGACTTCCCATTCTTTAGTTAGTTTGGCAGTGTCCATGACATAGAAAGAATGCACATCCGCTTTAACCTTAGAGGTATCAGCGCTACGGCCTTTAATGCCGGGGGCATTCGTATGATTATTCGGATGAAGCACATTTAGATTCGGTGCCGGTATGCCATTCGGATTTGTGCTGGCATCATAGGTATTCAACACATAACCTTGATTCGTGACTTTTTCTTGGCTGAGTTCAAAGCCCGCAGCTATATGATGCTCTACTTCCCCTGTGTGGACTTCATGAGTTATTTGAGTGGCATTGCCAATAAATTTATTGGTGAAACCTGCTGTTGACGCACGATTCGTCATGGTGCTGGCGTCAGTCAACGGAGTAGGCGAGCTTGCATCGCGGGCTGTCCAATTGGACGGGGTAGAAACGATATAATTGTTGCTTGTCTTACCCGCACGCGTTTTGCTATTGATGCTGGTGTTTTCAGAAAGCTTCGTATCTACGGTAGCTGTGAATACATCCGCGCCGGTTTCTTGGAAGTCACGCCCGACAATGCCATAGAAGTTATTGCGATCGACTTTAGCCGGTTGATTGGTATAAGTATCCCAAGGAATCCCCCGATCTGGCATCCCGTCAGTGCGCAAATGGTAATAATCCACTAAGACAGAAATTTGATCATTCACCTGATAATCAGCAGCTAAGGAAGCACCATAGCGTTTATCAAAGATTTCATCACGCCCTGCGATATCAGAGTCTTGAGCCATTAAATTAGCCCGTAGGTTTAGCTTTTCATTCACTGCACGATTCGCATCTAAAGTAACACGCTTATCATCCCCTAAGGTAAGACCTGCTTTAGCGAAGTTGCTAGCTTGAGGTTTTTTCGAAACACTATTCACGGCACCACCGGTCGTACCGCGTCCTGCAAAAGTGGAGCTTGGGCCTTTAGCGATTTCAACTTGTTCAGTGGAAAAGATTTCACGGGTTGTTACGCCGGGATCACGCATCCCATCGACGAAGATATCGCCACGTGCATCAAAGCCACGAATAATAAAGCGATCGCCTTGTGCATTTCCGCCTTCACCCGTGCCTAAAGTAATGCCTGGCTGAGTACGCATCAGATCGCGTAAAGCCGTAGTATTAGCATCTTCTAACTGCTCTTTACCCACGACTGTAATCGTTTTAGATACATTCAATAGAGGTTCAGTGAATTTATTATTGCCGGATTTATTGATCTTGTAGGGTGCATTTTTCGCAGCATTTGGATTAGAACCCTGCTCAGGTTTTTGCCCATCGACTGAGACGCCTTCTAGTTGAGTAATAACCTGCTCATCCGTCTGAGTACTCCTAGTATCTGCTTGCGCAGTATAGGGTAAGGCCAGCATCAATAAGGCTGAACTTGTTAGGACGCTATCGGTTAAAGGCTTCGTCGAGCCTCTGAGGCTAAGAGGTTTTTTGAGCTGGCTCACCAGATTCTCCTTCAAGAATACACAAGCATTAGAATAAATGTGTGGCATCCGTGGCTAATCTGGCTATACGATGCATTAAGGGGGCATACGATAATCATTCTCAATAACCAATGTCAATGGCTTGAATTTAAAAATAAGAATAATTATCATTTGCAAATATTTGCTGCTGCCCTAGCCACTGATTCCATTCATCGTATAGCCATCGGCAGGCTTAAATCTTTTTAAATCATTCTATTAGAGAGTTTTGCCTTGGATATGGAGTTTCTAAAGTTGCATTTAGATCAGCTGATTCTAGGAACATTAAGCTTCATGAGCTTTGTCATGTTAGCCCTAGCGGTAGAGCGCTATTTATATTATTGGCGGATCAATCTCCAACAGTTTGAGCATATTGAACTACTCAAAGTAGCGCTTACCCGTCATCTCACTGCGATTTCGAGTGTAGGCTCTAATGCGCCTTATATTGGGTTACTAGGAACTGTATTGGGAATTCTAGTGACTTTTCATGATATGGGGCAGGGCGGCAAAATTGACGTGAATACTATTATGTTAGGTCTAGCTATGGCCTTGAAAGCTACAGCTGCTGGCTTAGTAGTCGCGATTCCTGCCATTCTGTTTTATAACAGTTTGTTGCGTAAAGTTGAGGTTTTAACTGCACGCTGGACTGCCTTGCAGGATGCTAAAACATGAAGCGGTTTGATCAAATCAATATGATCCCTTTCATTGATATCATGTTGGTTTTACTTGCTATTGTGCTGACAACAGCTAGCTTTGTTTCACAGGGTTTAATCGAAGTTAATTTGCCAAGTGCTCAACAAGTTACCGAGTTACCTGCTAATCAAGAGTCTATCGAGATTACTATTAATGCTCAAAATGAATTATTTTTCGCAGGCGAAAAACTAAGCCATGAAGACTTAGCTCAACGCTTACTAAGCTTAAGCCCAGAAACTATGCTGGTCTTGCGAATTGATAAGGCAGCGGTCTTCGAACCCTTTGTAAAGCTGATAGATTTATTAAAACAGCAACAATTTAAAAACCTGTCTATTCAAGCTCTAACAGCATCATGAAAGTTCATCAATTAATAGGCTTGGCCGTATCGACGGTTTTGCATGCTGGTTTAGCTTTACTATTGCTACCTTTCTTATGGGCAAGTGAGCAAAAACCTGTAGAACCAGAGCCGCTTGTATTGGAGATGAGCAGCTTTGAGCCACTGCTAATGTCGAAACCTCTTATTGCTGCCGCGTCGTCTACTCCAGTACCTGTGGTTGAAGCTAGGCCGGAACCATCAACCGTAGCTCATACGCCCGTCGTAGAGCCAAAATCGGAACCACCACCACTTTCTAAAAAAGAAAAACAGGCCGAACGACCTAAACCTAAACAAGCGCCTAAGCCCGAGCCAGTAGCAATAAAACCAACAAAACAGCTAAAACCACATGCAGAGCCTAAGCCTGTAGTGGAGCAGTCTTTGTCTGAATTAAAGCCTGATTTAGAGTTATTACAAAGACAAGTCCAAGAGAGGCTGAGACTGGCTGCTTTGCGTGAGCAACGTCAACGTGAGTTTGTAGAGAGACAACAACAGGAACAGGAGCGTCAGCGTCTAGAACAACACAAGCAGCAAGAGCAAGCCAAGCATCGTGCTGAGTGGGAGCAAGCTCAACAAGGTGAGGTTGCTCGTCAACAGCAAGCAATAGCGAAGGCTAAAGCCGAGCAGCAACGCGCTAGCGCTGCACAAGTAGCCACCAAAGCTGCTGTATTACCAGCGAAAGCTAGTCCAAATGCTGAGAATGCTTGGCCTTTGCTTAATAATCCACGCTACCGTACTCGGCCTTCGCCACCTGAATATCCGCGCCGTGCTCTAGAAGCTGGCATTGAGGGAACGGTATTAATTCGGGTAACACTCAGTGCCGAAGGCAGCATTCTAAGGGCATCGGTGCATCAATCCTCGGGTCATGCCAGTTTAGATGCAGCTGCGCTTAAGGCGGTAGGTAGCTGGTCTTTTATGCCTGCAGAGCGTGATGGCAAAACCATACCGTCGATTGTGCAATTACCGGTACGGTTTAAACTCAATTAAGTCTAAGGCTGCTTAACAAAAATAAGCTTATCAGTGGCAAAACCTAAAGCCTTAGCGCGTTCGATTAGCTGCTGTTGAGTTTTAGGTTCTAAACGAGGAGTGCGTGATAGTATCCATAAATACTTGCGATCATTGCCTACTATCAGAGCATATTGGTAGTTTTTATCTAACTCAACGATATTATAACCACCATAGAAAGGACCAAAAAAAGATACTTTCAGACGGCCTATTTGTGGGGATTCGACGAATTTAGCGCGCCCCTCTATTGCTTGCCATTGTTGTTTACGGGTGTTGAAACCTCTATTGAGCACTTTGACAGAGCCATCTGGATTTAGACTATAGTCGGCAGTCACTTGCTCTAAATTGCGTTCGAAACTGTGGTCAAGTCGAGCGATTTCGTACCATTTACCTAAATAACGCTCAAGTTGGAAGTTAGCAATGGGTTTAACGCCTTCAGGTAGGCTAGCACAAGCACTGAGTAAGAATAAGGGTAAAGCTAGTAGCCAAGTAATAGAAAGTTTTTTCATAAGAATACACTCTTAAAAGGCTTGAAAGGATTTTCAGGCTAGCAATTGCACCTTGCTAGAAAAACTACTATTATAAAAATATTTTATACATCGTCATTTCATAATTATTATACAAAGGGCTAGCAAATGACTCCATTTGAACCTTATCCAGAGGTTAATCCGGGCTGGGTTAATGATACAACTTCAACTCCTTTACCAATCGTAGAAACTACAGCAGGTACTGAGTTGCAATCAACTCACACTCAAAGTATCGAAGTAGAAGCCCCAGTTGTGCAAGAAATGCCTGTAGCAGAAGATGAATTATTGCTGTTAAAACGCCTAGGTCATTCTTATCAATTACTTGCTTCTTCTATTGTTAAAGCCAAACAAGCACAGCAGGAACTACGCGGAAAATTAAATTTTTATAAAGCCGCTATCGACCAGCGCCAGCATGAACTCCAACAAGTCTTAGCACAATTGGCTGAGCATCAGACAAATCCGCAGGCTATTCCAGCGAATGAAGCAGAAATTGCTGAAGAGTTTGCGCAATTGCAAGCGCTGTTGAAAGGTTCGCACCATGAGTCTTTACTGAATAAGCTAAATCAAATGCAAGTGGCTGTAGAACAGGATCGCCAACATTTACCTGAGCTATTAAAAACCATGCGCGCTGAATTGGATTTAGTCATTTTACAAGCGCTGCGCTTGACGGCTTTGGAAAATTTGAATGAAGCCTATAAAAAATATCGCCAATTCCAAGAATATAATTCACGCGCAGAACAAGAGTTCCAGTCTTTAGTGCGTGCTTTCAATCAAAGCTAAGTGAGCTAGTTGAAAAAAGCAGCCAAGCAGATTTGGCTGCTTCTAAAGATTGCTTAATTAATTGCAGTAATAGGCTTAGCCAGACGCCATTTCAATAGTAGATAGCCTAGAAGCGCTGAAATAATAGAACCAACAAGAATGCCTAAGCGGTCATTGGTCACGATGCCAGCACCCTCAAAGGCGAGTGAGCTAATAAATAGGCTCATGGTAAAGCCGATGCCTCCTAATAAGGATACGGCATAAAGTTCCCACCATCCAATGCCCGAAGGCATTTGGGCGAGTTTAAGTTTAATAGCTAGCCAACAGGCGCCGAAAATACCGAGTTGCTTACCGATCAATAAGCCTAAAGCAATACCTAAAGGAATCGGCTCTAGAATAGAGTTTATAGATAAGCCAGCTAAAGATACGCCCGTATTCATAAAAGCAAAGAGCGGTAAAATGATATAAGCGACTGAGCTATGTAAATCATGCTCTAAACCTTCAGCTAAAGTATGATCTCTGCCCTCGGGAGCGCGTAAGGGGATGAAAAATGCGAGTAATACACCCGCTAAGGTAGCATGTACACCAGATTTCAAGACCGCTACCCACATGACAAAGCCCACTAGCAGATAGGGGGACAAGGATAAAACCCCACGCCGGTTCATAATAAATAAAATGACCAAAGCGGCGGCGGCAATGCTTAAAGAGACTGCTGATAATTTAACGGTATAGAAGATAGCGATGACCACAATGGCGCCTAAATCATCAACAATTGCTAAAGTTAACAGGAAGAGTTTTAAGCTAACAGGCACGCGTTTGCCTAAAAGCGACAACACACCTAAAGCAAAGGCAATATCGGTCGCTGTGGGAATAGCCCAGCCACGCATCGCAGCCGGGTCCTGATAGTTAATTAAGCTATAGACCAAAGCGGGTACTAGCATACCCCCTATAGCAGCAACGATTGGAAGCGCTGCCTTAGATCGATCGGCTAGCTCACCTTGTAAGACTTCACGCTTGATTTCTAAGCCTACTGTTAGGAAAAATAAAGCCATCAGGCCATCATTGACCCAGAGTAGCAAAGGCTTAGCAATCTCCAACGCACCCACTTTCACAATAACGGGTGTATTGAGTAAAGTGTGATACCAATCCTGTAAGGGGGAATTTACAGCAATCATGGCAAGAATAGCCGCAATCACCAATAAAATTCCACTAGCTGACTCTAAAGCTAAAAAACGTTGAATAGTTTGTTTCATAATCTTGAATTAGTGACTTGAATTAACTTGCTTGAGGGGAACTAACCATAACAAAAATCCACCCACGATAAATAGAAGTAAAATGGCTAATAAGCCCATACGCGATGAGCCAGTTAAAATGCCAAACCATCCCACTAATAAAGGTCCTAAAACGGCAGCAAATTTACCTAACATATTATAGAAGCCAAAAAACTTAGCGGCTTGGTCAGCAGGAATGAGGCTCGCATAGAGGGAGCGGCTCAAAGCTTGTACGCCACCTTGGACGAGACCGACACAGATCGCCAGTATATAAAAGCCTTGCACCGACTGCATTTGTGAGGCAAAGATAGTGATAGCAATATAAACCACTAAGCCAAGCAAAATGCCTTGTTTTGCACCTAGTTTATTGCCTAAATAACCAAAGGCTAAGGCGGCAGGAAAAGCGACAAACTGCGTGATCAGCAGGGCAGTAATCAGGCTATCTTGAGGGAAACCCAAAGTTTGTCCATAGTCAACCGCCATGACGATGACAGTGTCTACCCCATCAATATAGAACCAGTAAGCTAGCAAAAATAAACCAACGCCCTTTAGTTGACGAATCTGTTTGAAGGTAGCTAGTAAATCCCGACCCCCTTCAGCCATTAAAGTAAGTACGGGAGGGCGCTTAGTAGTAATGGTATGCCGCTGATGAACAAAGAGCCACATCGGAATCGAGAAAACAGCCCACCAGACCGCAGTAATTCCAAAAGCCCATCGAACTGCACTGAGTTTATCCGTTCCTAAATTAAACCATTCAGGGTGGAGGGTCAGGAGTACACATAATAAAAAGAGTAAACCACCACCAAGGTAACCTAGGCTGTAGCCTAAAGCTGAGACGCGATTAAAATCTTTTTCTTCAGCCACATCGACTAGCAAAGAATCATAAAAAATATTGGCGCCCAAAAAACCGATCACTGCGAGTACGAAGGCAGCCATAGCTAGTTGCCATTGGTTAGCGCCAATGACCGTTAATAAAAGGGTAGAGCTCACGCCCAAAGCGACAAAGCTAGCCAACAGGGGTTTTTTTAAGCCTCCGCGGTCAGCAACAGCCCCTAAGAAGGGTGCTAATAACATGACAGATAAACTCGCTATAGAGTTAGCCGTGCCTAAATGCAAAGTCACAGCTTCAGAGGGCAGCTCTTTGGCCCAGTAACCACGGAAAAAAATTGGGAAAAAGGCTACGATGACGGTCGTTACAAATGCTGAGTTCGCCCAATCATAAAAGGCCCAAGACCAACGCTCACGCAGGCTGGGTGTACTGCTTGTCATTATGATTATCCTGTTTGACTAGAGACTAAGCTGGATAGTATGCACAAATCCTGCCTAGAGCAATCCAAGCCTGATAAATACAAATAAGCTATAAGCTGCGGATTTTTATTAAGCCAGCATGCCTAAGGCCAACAGTTTTGCAGCTGCTGCCATATGTCTACTTGCAAGCTACCTCTTAGCGTGAAACTTATCAGTTCTGTTTAAGCCTGTGCTGAAATAGACCTTAGTTCAAGGATGGCTATTAAACGGCAAATCCTAAGTCATTGGGCTGCTTTTAAATGCAGACTCAATCAATCAAATCGTGAAAAAAGGTAGCTGAATACCACGGAGTTTTTATGATTAATCGAATAAATAATAATAGTCTTGGAAGTACTTATGCTTCTCAAAGTTCAAGTTTATCTACTAGCGCGAGTGGATCTAATCAATTTTCAAATAGCTTAAATACTGTACCTTTAGGCGGATCATTGTCCCAGTTTTTAAACATTCTCCAACAGCTATTGGCTTCTTTATGCGGCGACAATAGTGGTTCAGGTAAAGGTGGTTCCAGTGATGATTCTGGAAAAGGCACTGGGTCTGGCAAAGGAGGACGCCCTGAAATTCGTCCAGAGATAAAACCTGAAGTTGCCTGTGATCTGCGTCCAGAAGTAAAGCCAGAAATTAAGCCGGAGATCATTGTTGAGATCAAGCCCGAGATAAAGCCTGAGGTCAAACCGGAAGTAAAGCCGGAGATAAAACCGGAAATCATTGTTGAGATCAAACCCGAAGTAAAACCTGAGGTCAGGCCGGAAATCAAACCAGAGATTATTATAGAAGTAAAACCAGAAATTAAGCCCGAGATAAAGCCTGAGGTTAGACCAGAGGTAAAGCCAGAAATTAAGCCGGAGATCATTGTTGAGATCAAGCCCGAGATAAAACCTGAGGTCAGGCCGGAAGTAAAGCCGGAAATCAAACCAGAGATTATTATAGAAGTTAAACCAGAGGTAATACTTGAGATTAAACCTGAGGTGGTTTGTGATATCCGCCCAGAACTTAGACCAGAGATCAAACCTGAAGTAAAGCCGGAAATTAAATATGAGGTGATACTTGAGATTAAGCCTGAAATTAAGCAAGAGGTGAAGGGCGAGACTAAATGGGAAATCCGTCCAGAGATTAAATATGAAATCCTCTGTGATATCGTTCCCGCTAAGCCTTGGTCTCTCGACTAGGCCTTAAATCGCTAACCCGATCTATAAAAATTGGCTAGTTGCTGCAGAGCGCTAGCCAATTGCAATCAATAACAATAAGAGATGCTTGGCATGTTGACCCTAGCTGAAAAAAAACAACGCTTACTATCCCTCATTCTGCAAGATGGCATTTTATTTCGTACACCGACCCAACCTATTTTATCGCGTGATGGTACTCCGGGGCGCTGGATGCTGAACTCCCTAGCAGTATCACTGACCCATGAAGGGATTCAACTTGCTGCGGCTTGTTTGTTAGATTTACTCAGTAAGTTTGAAGGCCGACAAATTGCTACTTATGGCACCACGGCTATTCCCTTAGTGACTGCCTGTGTCATGCAAGGGGGTGGGCGTTACGAAGCGCTGTTAGTGCGTAAGGAGCGCAAAGCGCATGGTTCTCTAAAGCTGATTGAAGGGCGCATTAATCGGGATGAGCCCGTGATTATCCTTGATGACTCAGTCAGCTCAGGTATTTCAATGCAAAACTGCCGTGACACCCTAGAAGCCGATGGCTTTCGAGTGGAGGGTGGGATTTGCTTGGTGCGTTTTGGTTGGTATGGTGGCTTTGGCTTGATGCAAGAGCAGGGCTATCATATGGAAACGGTATTCGATATTGACGATGATGTTAGCCCACGCATAGATTCTGAACCTAGAGTCCTACAAAATCCAACCAAATTTTATTTAGAACATAAGTTGCCTTGGCATAAGCATAAAGCGCCAGAAGGACTAAGCCCTACTGCCTTAGCCCGCAGCGTCCTAAGCGAATATCTAAGTTCTGGGCAGCTGTTACAAGTTCCGGATCAACTTGACCAAACTTATGTACATCAAGGGGGCTGTTTTGTTAGTGTGCGGCAAAAAGACCAAATTCATCTACGCCATGCTCGGGATGGCTTCTGGCATTTTCCGGGCGAACGTTGCTTTAGTCCAAGCCAAGATATCGTACTGGCTTGTTGGCAGGCTGCTCAACGCTTACCACGTGGTGAATCAGGTTTAAAGCTCTTAACAGAAAGTGCTTTGGCAGTAACATTTTTCTCCAAATTAGAAGCCTGCACTGTCGGTGAGTTAGATAACGATCGCTATGGAATTGTAGTACGCAGCAAAGAACGTCCTAGTAAAATGGGGGGGGCTTTACCACGTATGCCTGGATTAGCAACGGCAGGTCAGCAGTTTAACCATGCTTTCTACAAAAATGCACAATTGGTTTCGTTTGAGCCCTATACGCTCTATCGTCATGATGTGTTCAAATATGTGGAAGCTGAGGTGACATGGCAGCCTACGGGGGTAGCATTGGACTCCCAGCAGCAACCGTGGTTTGAATCAGCTGCGATTGCACGCTTAATCACGCAGCGGGCGCGTAGCTTAATCAAAGCACAGGTTACACAAACGGCGGTGTCCGACCCTTTAGAACTTCCCGCTGATTTGTGCCCAGCCTTAGATGCTTTATATATTTCGGTATTATTCAAAGGCCAGTTACAAGGCTGTATGGGTAAAACTATCAAACACTTAGATCAAGATGTGCAAATTCTGGCGCAAGCCGTGTTAGCTGATCAGCGCTTTGCTAAGCAATTGAATCCAGAGAATGTTGATCAACTAGTCTTGAAGATTTATCTACTACACGCGCCTTTAGCCTTAGGGGCTTATAGCCCTGAAGAGGTGATGAATCCGGTTCGTTTCTGTGAGCAAGCTTTGATGGTACACCAAGGTGATAAAAGTGGCATTTTGCTACCCGATGTACCTGTATTGTTTAATTATGACGAACAAGCTTATGTGGCAGAAGTCCTAGATAAAGCTGGCATTACTCGCCCACCATATGGCTGGTTACGTTATGACTGTAGCACTTGGCTGGATGATGCTCAGCAGGTTTATCGAGTACAAAAAGCCTTCCCTCGCACGGAGCTACAGAGAATTGAAAGGCAGCAGCTTCCTGCCTTAGCGTGTTTATGGGCGAGTTATATTCGCCGCCAAGGTTTAGGGGATGGCTCTTTCTATTTCTACTATCTACCCTTTAGCAATCAGTTACAGCGGATTCAAGATAAAGTGCGCACGGCCCATACTTTGTGGGTGTTAACGCGCGCTCAGCAAGCGCAACTGAGTACAGTCGAGGAGCATGAGCTAACAGCGACTTTAAGTTTCCTTAAAACTGGCTTACGTAAAACTCCCGATAAACTATGGCTCTCAGAAGCCAGTTCAAGTGAAGAACTAAAAAATGATACCTTGGCCGGGAGTGCTTTATTATTAATGGCTTTAAGTGCAAGGCCGCAGCTTAATTTAGAGGATACGCAGCTGGCACAAAGTTTAGCGCAGTTATTGTGGCAGGCTATTGATCAACATGGGCGCGTACACTGTTTTATTCATGTCAATTCTACTGATCTAGGGAGTGATGAGCCTTATCAAGATTATATTGCTGGGCAAGTTTTATTGGCTTTGGCTTTAGCAGCAAAACAAGGCCTAACTACGATCAAGCGCAGTAAATGGAAAAAAATGCTGAGCTACTATCAACATCGTTGCTACTACAAACGGCGCGCTGATTTAGTAAGCTGGATGGTGCAGGGTTTAGGCGCTTGTTGGCAATTAGAGCCTAATATTGAATTAGCAAGGACTATTTTCGCCTTAGTTGATTGGATACTAGAATACCAATCACAACTCGATGGTGGCTTTACCACGCGCCAACAAAAGGGTCGACCTGATTATATGACGGCTGTGTATTTAGAAGCCGTAACGGTTGCTCTAAATATTGCTAAGCAAAACCTTGACCAACTGCATCAAGAACGCTATCAACAGGCTTGTGAGTTGGGCTTCGCTTTCTTGGATAAGCAAACCGTACAAGCACGTGATAGGAGTGTACTACCCAATCTCGCTTGGGCTGAAGGCGGCTTACGTGAAAGCACTACCAATAGCAGCATGCGGATTGATTTCACCCAACATGCTTTATCTGCAGCACTGTATATCTTAGGGAAATAGCTAGGGTTTGTTCATGCTAGCCTAAAGCTTTACACTGACGCGCATTACCAAGGTTTTGCGTGGATGGCTAGCATGTCTTTATTCTTCATTGATCGACCCATCTTTGCTTGGGTTATTGCTATTATTGTAATGTTAGCGGGTCTGCTCTCGATCCCTAATCTGCCTATTGCCCAATATCCTGAGATTGCTCCGCCGACTATTTCAGTCTCTGCATCTTATCCAGGGGCGTCTGCAAAGACGGTAGAAGATTCGGTCACGCAAATCATTGAGCAGAAAATGACAGGCTTAGATGGTCTGCAATATATCACCTCCACCAGTAGCTCTTCAGGTAGCGCGCGCGTGGATTTAAGCTTTTCTGCTGATACTGATCCTGATTTAGCTCAAGTTGAAGTCCAAAATAAATTACAGCTAGCCCTTCCACAACTGCCAGCCGCTGTACAACAACAAGGGACTCGCGTCAGCAAAAGTTCAAGCGGCTTCCTGCAAATTATTGGCTTTACTTCTGCTGATGGCAGTATGAGCCAGACCGATATTGCAGACTATATTGCTACTAATATTCAAGACCCTATCAGTCGGGTCGAAGGGGTGGGCAGCACGCAAATCTTTGGTTCGCCCTATGCCATGCGGATTTGGCTCGATCCCTTAAAAATGAGTATGTATAAAATCACTACGACTGAAGTCAAAAGCGCGATTCAGTCGCAAAATACGCAGGTCTCAGCGGGGCAATTAGGTGGTACACCAGCCGTTCCTAATCAACCGATTAATGTCACAGTGACCGCGCAATCAACCTTGCAAACGTCTGAGCAATTCAAGGCTATTACTATTAAAGCCAATTCCACCGGTGGCGTGGTGCGTTTAGCGGATATTGCGCGTGTGGAATTAGGAAGTGAAAGTTACGACGTGGTTTCGCGGATTGGTGGGAAGCCTTCTGGTGGGTTATCGGTGACTTTAGCCAGTGGTGCTAATGCTTTGACCACTGCTGAGGCTGTTAAGGACAAGCTCAAAGAACTAGAAGCCTATTTCCCCAAAGGTTTGACAGCCATTATTACCTATGATGCCTCACCTTTTATTAAGGTCTCGATTGAAGGCGTACTAATCACATTAGCGGAAGCTATGGTCTTAGTCTTCATTGTTATGTTCGTGTTTTTGCAGAGTTTCCGCGCGACTTTAATTCCAGCTATTACTGTACCAATTGTTTTATTAGGCACTTTGGCGATTCTCAATGTCTTTGGCTATTCGATTAATACACTAACTATGTTCGCGATGGTGTTAGCGATTGGTTTATTAGTCGATGATGCGATTGTAGTGGTGGAGAATGTCGAGCGCTTAATGCATGACGAAGGCTTGTCTCCACGAGAGGCCACACGCAAATCGATGCGGCAAATTACCGGTGCTTTAATCGGCATTGCCCTAGTGTTAGCGGCAGTGTTTATACCGATGGCTTTCTTTGGTGGCTCTACCGGTGTGATCTATCGGCAATTCTCGATTACTTTAGTTTCAGCAATCACCCTTTCAGTGGGGGTTGCTTTGATTCTTACTCCCGCTTTATGTGCCAGTTTATTAAAAGCTAGCGATGCCAAGGATAAAAAAGGCTGGGCAGGCTGGTTTAATCGCGGTTTTAACCGTAGCAGTAAACGTTATCAGTCGATGGTGGGTAGTATGCTGAATAAGCCCACGCGCTATGTGCTGATTTATTTCCTAATCATTGGCTTGATGAGTTATTTATTTGTGCGTTTGCCGACTTCTTTTTTGCCGGATGAAGACCAAGGTACTTTGTTTGTACAAGTGCGTTTACCTCCGGGTGCGACTCAGGAAAGTACTTTAAAAGTTGTGAGCAAAGTAGAGAACTACTTCCTAGAAAATGAAAAGGATGTACTCAAAGCGGTGATGGCCGTCGGGGGGGTTGGCACGGCAGGAAATGCACAAAATGTTGCACGTTTGTTTGTCCGCTTAGTCGACTGGGATCAGCGTAAGCGCCCCGAGCAAACAGCACAAGCGATTGCTAAGCGTGCTTCAGGGAAATTACGTGGAATTCAAGAAGCACGGGTTGTGGTAAATGCCCCACCTGCTGTGCGTGGTTTAGGCAATTCAGCAGGCTTTTCGGTGGAGATCCAAGATCGGGCAGGTTCAGGTCATGATGCTTTGATGAAAGCGCGTGATGAGTTTATTAAAGCCGCTTCTCAAGACCCACGTTTAACCGCTGTGCGCGCCAATGGCATGGATGACAGTAGTCAATATCAAGTAGATATCGATGTCCTGCAAGCTAGTGCGATGGGTATTTCGATTAATACGATTAATGATACGCTTTCGACCGCTTGGGGTGGTTCCTATGTGAGCAATTTCATTGATCGGGGGCGGGTTAAAAAAGTCTATTTACAAGGTGAAGCCACTAGCCGAATGATGCCCGAAGATTTAGACCGCTGGTTTGTCAGGAATGCAGCCGGTGATATGGTGCCATTTTCTAGCTTTTCTAAAGGTAGTTGGACGAAAGGACCGCCACTTTTAGAACGCTTTAATGGACTGGGTGCAGTGGAGGTGACCGGTGCCCCCGCTGATGGAGTTAGCTCAGGGACAGCTATGCAGATTGTCGCGGAGTTGGTCGGTAAACTGCCAACAGGGATTGGTTATGAGTGGACAGGCTTATCTTACCAAGAAGCCAAATCGGGGGCACAAGCACCGCTTCTGTATGCCTTATCCGTATTGGTTGTTTTTTTAGCGCTTGCAGCTTTATATGAAAGTTGGTCAATTCCCTTTGCAGTTATTTTAGTCGTGCCACTGGGGATATTAGGCGCGGTTCTAGCAACGGATATTCGTGGTTTAAACAATGATGTGTATTTCCAAGTCGGTTTGCTCACAACCATTGGCTTAGCCGCTAAAAATGCCATCATGATTGTTGAATTTGCGCGCAATCTGCTGAATCAAGGCTATGCCTTAATTCCAGCGACTTTAGAGGCTGTGCGGATTCGCTTACGACCTATTCTGATGACATCCTTCGCTTTTATTTTAGGGGTATTGCCTTTGGTTTTAAGTACGGGCGCGGGTGCAGGCAGTCGGCATGCAGTCGGTACTGGGGTTTTAGGCGGTATGATCACGGCTACTATTTTAGGGATCTTTTTTGCACCCTTATTCTTTTTAGTGGTGAAAAAAATCTTCCCTGAAAAAATTAAAGAAGATACTTCAGCAAAGCTCGCTCAGGCAGAAGTGCGCATCTAATTTGATGCTTAGCTTCTGAAAGAAACAGCATTGGCATTCGTCTTGCTACTCAGTACACTCCTGCACTGATTGAATAGGAGTGTTATTTTTTGGAAGCATTTTTGATTTCAACGGGCATTGTTGCTCTTGCGGAAATGGGTGATAAAACGCAACTTTTGTCCTTAGTCTTAGCCGCTAAATTTCGTAAACCTATCCCAATTATCTTCGGGATCTTAGTGGCTACTTTACTCAATCATGCTTTAGCAGGTGCGGTTGGTGCTTGGTTGACGACTGTTTTGGGCCCTAATGCACTGCGTTGGATTTTAGGCTTAGGTTTTTTAGCAATGGCGGTGTGGATGCTGATTCCCGATAAATTGGATGAGGACGATGCTAATGTGAAAGTTTCGCGCTTTGGCGTGTTTGCTACTACCTTAGTGGCCTTCTTTTTGGCAGAAATGGGGGATAAAACCCAAGTAGCTACCGTGGCTTTGGCTGCCCAATATCAATCTTTAGTCGCTGTGGTAGCAGGCACTACCCTAGGGATGATGCTGGCGAATGTACCGGCAGTATTTATTGGCGATAAGCTGGCGCATAAATTACCGCTTAAACTGATTCATGGGATTGCTGCAGCTATTTTTGCAGTATTAGGTGTCCTTGCTTTGTTAGGAGTTGGAATGTGAAGCCTGCTTTTGTCTTGCGGCGGAATAATTTTCGCGATAATAGCTTATTGCTGGATTTACTCACGCAAGATGAGGGGCGAATTACTGCGGTTGCACGCTATTCCAAAAAGCAGGCAGCGCGTATCAAAGGTATGCTTGAGCCTTTTCGTTTATTAGATACCAGTTGGGTGGGGCGCGGTGAAGTAGTGACTCTCACTCAAACTGAAGAAAAAGGTCGCTATCGTTTGCAACAAGGTGCTCTGGCACAAGGTTTGTATGTGAATGAACTGTTTTTGCGTGCCTTCCAAACTCACGAGCCGCTTCCTGAATTATTTCAGCGCTATCGAGAAGTACTCTATACCTTAGAGACAGGCGAAAATTTACCAGCGGTCATGTTATTAGAGTTGGAATTATTGGAAAACTTAGGTTATAGCCTAAATCTTTGGCAAGATGACCAAGCTGGTTTAGAACTGCGCGAAGATTTAACTTATCGTTTTCGTCCTGAATTTGGTTTAGTAGAGGCGGAGCAAGTCTTAGCTGAGCCTAATGATACGCTGATTGCTGGGCGCTTATTATTAGCTTTACGCAGGCCTGAGCAAATGCCATTAGCAGCTTGGCGGGAGTTAAGATTTGTCTTAGATCGTTTATGGCGAGTCTTACTCAAGGGCAAAACTTTATATGCTCGTCAGTTAATCAGTGAACTTAGCTAATGCATATTATTGGAATTGGTACTGATATTGTTGAAATTGAACGGATTAAGCGTTTATTAGATCGGCAGTCAGAACGTTTTATTGAGCGTATTTTACATCCACAAGAGCTCAATAAATTTCAAACGATTAACCACAAAGCGGCTTGGCTTGCTAAACGCTTTGCCACTAAAGAAGCCGTATCCAAGGCTTTAGGAACAGGAATTGGGAAAGATGCCAGTTTCTTTGAGATTGAAACTAGCCACAGCGAGTTAGGCAAGCCGCAGATTCATCTACATGGAACGGCTTTAGCCATGGCAGAGCGCTTAGGCGTGAAAGAAATCCAAGCTTCTTTAGCAGATGAGCGCGAATATGCAGTCGCTTTCGTGATTTTAATAGGATAACAACAATGTATTACCCAACGATTGAAGACTTCATTGGTAAAACGCCTTTAGTGCGTTTGCAGCGCTTACCCGGTCAGACCAGTAATACTATTTTAGCTAAATTAGAGGGAAATAACCCAGCAGGTTCGGTCAAGGATCGTCCAGCCTTAAATATGATTTTGCAAGCCGAGTTACGCGGTGAAATTCAACCAGGCGATACTTTAATCGAAGCTACTAGTGGTAATACGGGGATTGCCCTAGCGATGGTAGCTGCGATTAAAGGCTACAAAATGCTTCTGATTATGCCCGATAGTTTAAGCATGGAACGCCGTGCTTCAATGAAAGCTTATGGCGCAGAGCTGCTATTAGTAAGTAAAGAGCAAGGCGGAATGGAAGGGGCGCGTGATCTGGCTTTGCAATTAGAGCGCGAAGGTAAAGGCAAAGTCTTAAATCAATTTGCGAATCCGGATAATCCTGCTGCTCACATTCTCAGCACGGGCCCAGAGATTTGGCAAGATACACACGGTCAAATTACCCATTTTGTGAGCGCCATGGGCACTACCGGCACGATTATGGGTACGAGTACTTATTTAAAAGCACAAAATCCGCAGATACAAATTATTGGGGTGCGCCCTGCCACCCAGCAAGATAGCATTCCTGGGATTCGGCGCTGGTCAGCTGAGTATTTACCAGCAATCTTTGATGCTAAGCGGGTCGATTTGGAAATGGATGTTACTCAAGCCGAAGCAGAAAACATGATGCGCCGTTTGGCGGTGGAAGAGGGAATTTTCTGTGGGGTCTCTTCGGGTGGCGCGATGGCGGCGGCTTTACGTTTATCTCAAGACTTAGAACAAGCGACCATAGTGACAATTATCTGTGATCGGGGCGATCGCTATATTTCTACTGGAGTGTTTCCGGCTTAGTGACTAAATAGCCCGTTTTTATCTTAAATAACAGTGTGTGTTTTCACACAGTGGCTGAGTAAAAACACACACTACTGCAGCTGCAAATTTAAATAAGTAATTGAAATAATTATTAAAAATACTTGGCATTGTCTTTGCTAATACTTTGCTGTTTTTAAGTTTACAGAGTAGCCGTCTATGCAAAAAATATATGCCCTAAGTCCTATCACCTTGGCTTTGTTATTGGCAGCTTGTGGAGGGGGAGATGATAATAAAACCACTAACCTAGCCATTCCATTTCAAGCCAAAGCTGGTACAACGGAGATAGCTTGTGGTGCGCAGTTAACTAATTTAGGACTGAGTGCTGATAAAGCTACAGTGGCTGATTTTGCCTTTTATGTCCATGACATCAAATTCAAAACTAAAACGGGTACAACCGTTAGTGCTAGTTTGGATAAAACTGATTTCCAAGACCCGCAATACGGTGTAGCCCTCTTAGACTTCCAAGATAAGACGGACTCTTGTAATGGTGCAGCTAAGCCTACCAATAAAGTCGTCTATGCCAGTGTGAATAATTTGAGTGCATCCGACATTGTGGGAATCGAGTTTAAAATTGGCGTACCGGCTGCTGCTAATCACCATAATGCGAGTATCTCGATTGCACCCTACAACCGCTCTGGTATGGCTTGGTCATGGCAATCTGGGCATAAATTTATGCGCTTGGATGTGAATCCTAGCAATAAGGTGCAATTAGATTATGCCTTAGCTGGTACTAATGTCTCCAACTCTTATTATTTTCATCTAGGTTCTACTGGTTGTTCAGGTGATCCAACGACGGGTGCTGTGGTCAGTTGTGACGATCCCAATCGCCCAAGTATTAGTTTATCAAGCGACTTTAAAGTGACAAATCTGACCACCAGTAAGATCGTGCTTGATTACGCAAAGCTGATGGCTAACAACAATCTTAATACCGATGCTGTAATGCCGCCCGGATGTATGTCCGGTAAGACTGATATCGAATGTATGAATCTTTTCGATAATTTAGGTATGAATCATGGCGCTCACACCGCAACAGGTTTGCAAAAAGTATTTAGCGTAGCGAACTAAAAGGCAGGATGATGGGTAGCAGACCTTGGTTGGCAATCGGATTTATTGGATTAATCACCAGTGCTTGTGTTGAGCAAGATAGTCAAACTTTGATTGATACAGGTGGCTTGGATAGTGATCGCAGTTTTAACTGGAATATTCCAGCCAATTATCCTTTACCGGTAGTCCATGCAGACAATCCAGTTTCTGAGGAGAAATTTCAGTTAGGTCGGCATTTATTTTATGACCAACGTTTATCGGGGCCAGCTAATTTTTCTTGTGCTTCCTGTCATCGCCAAGAGCTCGCGTTCACCGATGGTTTAGCTCAAGCCATCGGTGCAACGGGGGAAAAACATCCTCGTAGTGCGCAAGCTTTGGTCAATATTGCCTATAACGCCAGTGTGAATTGGGGTAACCCGACTACGGTCACTTTAGAGCAGCAAGTGCCTATTCCCTTATTTAATGAATTTCCAGTGGAAATGGGCATTAATGACAGCAATCAAGCCCAAGTCTTAGCACGTTTGCAAGCTGAGCCGCGCTATCAAAGTTTGTTTAAAGCGGCTTTTCCCAGTGAAAACCAGCCGATCCATTTTGCCAATATTGCGAAGGCTCTAGCGAGTTTTGAGCGTGGTTTAAACAGCTTCAATAGCCCCTTTGATCACTACGAAGCAGGTAATCAGTTTGCAATTACACCAGCAGCAAAGCGGGGGATGCAGCTATTTTTTGATGAAAAGACCGAGTGTTTTCATTGTCATGGTGGAATGAATTTTACCCTCTCTTCTTTTGATCGCAGCCAAACCTTTGCCGATACCGAATTTTTTAATAATGGCCTGTATAACCTCGATGGCAAGGGTAAATATCCAGACGGTGGCGAAGGTATTTTTGAAATTACCGGTAAGCCTGAGGATATGGGACGGTTTCGTCCGCCGACTTTACGCAATATCGCCTTAACCGCGCCCTATATGCATGACGGTAGTATTGAAAGTTTAGATGCAGTAATTCGCCATTATATGAACGGTGGACGGCATATTACGAGTGGTGCTAATGCGGGAGATGGGCGCGCTAATCCGTATAAAAGTGGCTTCGTACGTCCATTTGCACTGACTGAGCAAGAGATAGCTGATTTGCGGGAATTTTTAGAAAGTCTAACCGACGAAAGCTTTGTTAATAATCCGCGCTTTGCGAATCCGTGGGAGGAATGAGTGATGCGTAGATTACTTTTAAGTAGCTTACTGTGGCCGACTTGTTTGCTCGCTCATTCAAATGAGCCGCAGGATAGCTCCGCATTGAAACCAAGGCCTCAATTGCAGATTGGTGCGCTGTTTAGCGCAAGTACTTATTCCTCGCAGGCTAAGGATGTGCATGGCTTGTGGCGGATTCCTGGCTTATTAATGGGAGGAGAGGCTTTGCCTAATGCCAAGGGTGCTCAGCTTGACGATGCACATCTTTGGGCGCGTTATCAATGGCAGCCAAATACTACAGTACATGCAGCGATAGGGAGGCATGCAGGGCATACAGAGCTTAGTGTTGAGAATTTATATCTAGATTATCAGCCACCCAGTTTAAAAAAACTGAACTTAGCGGCGGGTTTGGTGGACGCCAAGTTCTCTCCCAATGCCTCTAGCCATCCTTCCACGCGTGAATTGGCTGAAACGAGCTTATTAGCCCAAGCGTTCTGGGGTGACAGTATTCACGATCTAGGTTTACAACTGGATTGGCAGGTGCACCCACAGCTTAAGTTAGGGATGGAGTTATATGATGGCGATTTCTTTCCTGCTTCTAAAGGTGAGGGTGTTCAGGTTTTATTTGCACAAACCGCACAGAGCTGGAGGCAATGGCAATTCAAAGCTGGGGTCTGGGGGCTACAAGCTAAGGCGCTAGAGCGTGCTGATGAGCGTTATCAGGTCGGGCATTCACATGGCAGTGCCTATACACCACCGGATATACGTTTTTCTGGAGATAGCGCATTAGCAGGTGTTTGGCTAGAGAGTTCATTAGCACTGAGTGAAAAGCTCCAAGCGCATGTGGATTATGAGGCTGTACAAGCGAAGACGATAGGCTCACTCAGCGAAACCAATTATCGAGCTCATTACCAAGCTGAACATTTAGGCTATGCCTTTAATCCTAGTTTAGCGTATGGAGCGTGGAAGCTGAGCTATCGCTTTGAAAAGTTATCTTTGGATAATCGCTTAACGGGTGCTGGTGCTGAGGTGTTAGCACAGGATGCAAATTTATTGAATAGCCGGCAACCTCAGCGGCAAACTTTGCAATTAGCTTGGCAAGCGCATAAGAATCTACGCTTACGAGCTGCTTATACCCAAGATGAAACTCTGCCTAAGGTCGATGAACGCTTTAGTGTAGGTTTGGTTTGGCAGCAGGTTTTGCATGAAGATTAAGTTTTCGAGGCGGTTAGCTCACCTCAACCGAAACCAAAACCTGAGCTAATCGCCTTTTTTAAGTTTTTAGAGAGAGTTAAGCATGAAAGATAAGCATTATTGGATAGCAACCGCCTTGACAAGCGCTTTGTTAATGGCAAGTACTGCACATGCACATAAAGAAAGCTATGACACTGAAACCGAACGCTGCGCAGGTATTGTCAAAGCAGGTATGAATGATTGTGGGGCGCATGAGCATAGTTGTAGCGGTAAGGCCAAAGTTGATAATGACCCTGAAGAATGGATCAATTTACCGAAGGGCACTTGCGAGAAAATTACCGGTGGGCGCGTGCTGAAAGGTGATGAATAATCAAGCGAGCCAATATTTTTTCAAGCGATAATTTAAGGCATCGCGGCTAATACCTAATAGTCGCGCGGCTTGAGTTTTATTTTGCTGGGCCTTGTCTAGTGCTTGTTGAAGTAAATCCCGCTCTAGGGCTTCTAGATTGACTCCTTCAGCGGGTAATTCAAACATAGACAACCTAGATGCTTGAGTTGTTCGAAGTTGCGCAGGCAAATTAGCTGCACTAATAACTTGGCCAGCTAGTAAAATGCTTAAGCGCTCACAACTATTTTTTAACTCGCGTACATTGCCTGGCCACGCATAGCGCTGCATGATTTTTAACGCATCGCGCGCCAGACTGGTTTTAGCCAAACGATGTTGTTGAGCAAAATCACTGAAAAAGGCTTGGCTTAAAATTTCTATATCTTCAGGGCGTTCACGTAAAGGTAAAAGCTCAATGGGCATGACATTCAGGCGGTAGAAGAGATCGTTACGAAACCGACCGGTGCGGCTTTCTTGTTCAAGATTACGATGGGTAGCGGCTAGCACACGTACATCCACTTTACGTGCGCGTACTTCACCTAAGGGCAGGATTTCCCCCGATTCGAGAAAGCGTAATAACTTGGCTTGTAAAGCTAGTGGTAATTCACCAATCTCGTCTAAAAATAAACTTCCCCCTTCTGCTGCTGCGATCAGTCCAGTTTGGGCTTGCTCAGCACCCGTGAAGCTGCCTTTACGATGCCCAAATAATAAAGATTCGGCCAAGGCTTCAGGTAAAGCAGCACAGTTGACAATAATAAAAGCTTGATTTTTACGCGAACTAGTTTGGTGAATAGCTCTAGCGACCAATTCTTTGCCTGTACCAGATTCACCAGTAATTAACACCGTCACTTGAGTACTAGAGACTAAACGTGCAGCACATAAAATGGCCTGCATCGTGGCGGAGCGAGTTAAAATGGCATCAAAATACATAATGCAAGAAAGCCTTAAGAACTATGTGGATTAAGAAAGGTCTTATAGCATAAGTCAGCTTAATCTGGAATTAGTTGAGGCAAGTCTGAATTCTGCACGCTATGCTTATAAATACCAGTAAAGTCATGAGCGTTCATTCATAATCAATAAGCTATGCGAGGAGCTTAGTATGTTAAAACGCCAATTAGTAACTCTATTTTTCTGTGCGCTAGGCGCAGTTTGTACTCCCCTCCAGGCTGATGATGTCACCGATTCTATCCAAGAAGCGAGTGAGGCTTATGCCAAAGGTGATACCGCTAAAGCGTTGGAAAGTCTCAATTATGCCGTACAACTGATGCAGCAAGCTAAAGCACAAGGTCTAGAGGCTTTATTACCAGCACCACTTTCCGGCTGGACAGCTGAGAAGGCAGAATCGACAGCGGTGGGTGCAGCCATGTTTGGCGGCGGTATCACTGTTGAAAGACGCTATAGCAAGGATAATAGCTCGGTTCATGTGCAAATTGTGACAGATTCTCCGATGTTACAAGGTTTGATGACTCTTTTTAGTAATCCGATGTTTGCCAGTTCCTCAGGTGGAAAATTAGAGAAGATCGCTGGGCAAAAAGTAATTTCTACCTATGATGCCAGCACAAAAACCGGTGATTATCAGTTTGCAGTGGCGAATAAATACATGGTGACAGTCAAAGGTGATCAAGTCAGTGCTGAAGAGATGCAGGCTTATGCTGAGGGAATTGATTTCAAAAAAATGCAGTGAAATCCACAGGGTTGGATGCGCTAGCTCGGTTAGCAATTTTCTCTCAAACTTCTGCTGAAAAACTTTCAGATAAAGCAAGAACTTTTGTCAGCTGCGCTTGCGCTAAGCCAAGAACTTGCTAGTCTGCTGCTATGAGTTTGAAAACTTCAAATATTGATTGACTAGTCAATCAATATTAATGAAACTAAGTTTAATCACAGCACAATAGCAGAGTTATCAGAGCATGAGTATTGATAAAAATCAGCCAGACGCCGCCGGAATTTCTTTTATTCTTCGTGCAAGTTGCGTAGCTGCCCGAGGGATTGTAGCGGCCGTCACTTCAGTTTTATTTGAAAAAGGCTGTTACTTGAATGAAATGTCGCAATTTGATGATCGCGAAAGTGGTCGGTTTTTTATGCGCGCCCATGCTCAGGTACAAGTCGGGACGAGTACTTTGGATGATATTCGTGAAGCCTTGATTCCTGTTGCTGAGCGTTTCGGTATTGATTGGTCGATCCATAATGCTGATACACCTGTTAAAGTCCTGATCATGGTGAGTAAATTTGATCACTGCTTTGATGATCTCTTATATCGGCACCACAAAGGTGAGTTACCTATGGAGATCACGGCGGTGGTGTCAAATCACCGTGATTTGCGTCCGATGGCAGAGCGCGAAGGTTTGCGGTTTATCTATTTGCCCGTGACTAAAGACAATAAAGCTGAGCAAGAAGCTCGCCTGATGGAAATTGTTGAGGAAACGGGTACTGAGCTAGTGGTATTAGCGCGTTATATGCAAATTCTTTCGGATAATTTGTGTAAGCAACTGCGCGGTCGGGCCATCAATATCCATCACTCCTTCTTACCTGGCTTTAAAGGTGCTAAGCCCTATCATCAAGCTTATGAGCGTGGTGTGAAACTGATCGGTGCAACTGCGCACTATGTCACTGCTGATTTAGACGAAGGTCCTATCATTGAACAGGCAGTACAAGTGGTCGACCATTCTTATTCTCCCGATGCTTTAGTAGCAGTTGGACGCGATACCGAAACCATTGCTTTGTCTAAAGCAGTGAAACTGCATGTTGAGCATCGTGTCTTCCTAGATGGGAATAAAACAGTCGTCTTTAAATAAGATCCTCGTTCTAAGCACTTTGCCAGCCTAGTTTGAGTCTGGCAAAGTCGCTTTTAATATGATTGAATGCTGGCCTAATTCATGCAGAGCGCGAGCATCATGCCATCAACAGTTAATTACCAAAGCCTTGCCTTAGCAGGTGTGCAGGCTTTATCACCTTACCAACCTGGTAAACCCATCGAAGAATTAGAGCGTGAGCTAGGGATCACTAATATTCTAAAATTGGCTTCGAATGAAAATCCTTTAGGTTCTAGCCCTAAAGCTTTGGCTGCTCTAGCCAATCCTTTAAAAGCTTTGGAGTTATACCCAGATGGCAGCGGCTATCTCTTAAAGGATGCAATTGCTAGTAAATTAGGTTTGCAAAGTCAGCAAATTACTTTAGGCAATGGTTCCAATGATGTATTGGAATTAATCGCGCGTGCTTTCTTGACTCAAGGGCGTTCAGCGGTAGTTTCTGAGTATGCTTTTGCGGTTTATCCGATTGTCATACAAGCAACCGGTGCAGAATTACGGATTGCTAAAGCGTACTCGCCAGAACATGCAGAAATGCCTTATGGGCATAACTTGCAAAATCTGCTGGAAAAAATCACTAGCACCACTCAGCTAGTCTTTATTGCTAATCCGAATAACCCGACTGGGACTTGGTTAGGTAAAGAAGAGTTACTGCATTTCCTTCAACAACTGCCTCCACAAGTCATTGTGGTGATGGATGAAGCTTATACCGAGTATGTTGAAGATCCTGAGTTTCCCGATGCTTTAGCCTGGCTAGCACAATTTCCAAATTTGATCGTGACCCGTACCTTTTCTAAAATTTATGGTTTGGCGGGTTTACGGGTTGGTTATGCGGCCTCTAGTCCAGAGATCGCGGATATTTTAAACCGAGTGCGTCAACCGTTTAATGTCAATTCCTTAGCTTTAGCAGCAGCCACAGCAGCTTTAGCGGATGATGAGTTCCTAAAGCAAAGTGTGGCTGTAAATAGCGCTGGTTTAAAACAATGGTTTGCAGCCTGTGCAAAGAATAGCTGGGAATATATTCCAAGCGTCGGCAATTTCATTACCTTGAATCTAAAGCGTCCTGCCGCTGCTATTTACGATGCTTTACTGCGTGAAGGAGTGATTGTCCGCCCGATTGGTGGCTATGGTTTACCACAGCATTTGCGGATCACGATTGGTACAGCAGCCCAGAACCAACGCTGTATTGAGGCTTTAAAAAAGGTGCTGGCGGCGTGATCAATAAATTAGTGATTTTTGGGGTAGGGCTCATTGGTGGCTCTTTAGGTTTAGCTTTACGCCAAGCTAAGTATTGTAAGCAAGTAGTGGGCTGTGGTCGCAATGCAGAGCAACTCCAAAAAGCCGTAGATTTAGGCGCTATTGATAGCTTTAGCCTTGATCCTAGCGCTGCAGTGCGTGATGCAGATGTGGTTTTATTAGCAGTACCAATGGGTGCGATGCCAGCTGTTTTGGAGCAAATTAAAGAGGCTTTACCGCCTCATTGCATTCTGACCGATGCCGGAAGTACCAAAGGCTCTATTGTTGATCAAGTCACCGCTGCTATGGGCACAGAGTATCAGCAGTTTGTGCCAGGGCATCCGGTCGCAGGGCGTGAAAAAAGTGGAGTGGAGGCTGCTGTCGCTGATCTTTACCAAGGACGCCGCGTTATTTTAACACCGACTGCACAAACGAATCAGCAAGCTTTAGCGACCGTAGCAGCGATGTGGGAAGTAACCGGCGCACTTGTGGAGCAAATGCCGGTGGCGATGCATGATCAGGTTTTAGCAGCGACCAGTCATTTACCGCATGTCTTGGCTTTTTCCTTAGTGGATACCCTGCTTAATATGCCGCAGCAGGATGATATTTTACGCTATGCAGCGGGTGGTTTCCGCGATTTCACACGGATTGCCTCGAGTGATCCTGTGATGTGGCGAGACATCTGTCTATATAATGATCAGGCTATTCTCGCTATGATTCAGGCTTTACAAACCAATCTCGATGAATTCGCTACGCTTATTCGTGAACATCAGGGTGATGCTTTGCACCAGCGTATGACTAATGCTAAACAAGCCCGCGACAACTATATAGCTCGTTTTGAACCCCCTAAATCAGCAGGATAATCTTAAAGTGAGTCATCAAAATCTTCGTTTTATTGTACAACCCGGTGGCAAGCTAACTGGACGGATTCGTGTACCTGGGGATAAATCGATTTCACATCGCTCAATTATGCTGGGCTCGTTAGCAGAAGGCACAACTCAAGTCAGCGGTTTCCTACAAGGGGAAGACTGTCTCTGTACATTGCAAGCTTTTCGCAGTATGGGAGTAAATATTGAAGGGCCAAGTGCTGATGGTAAAGTGACCATTCAGGGAGTGGGCCTACACGGTTTAAAAGCACCCAAAACTGATCTGGATATGGGGAATTCAGGTACCTCAATGCGCTTGATGTCAGGTCTGATGAGCGGGCAAGCTTTTGACGTGCGTATGACTGGCGATAGTTCTTTGTCGAAACGTCCCATGAAGCGAGTCACAGTACCTTTAGCGCAAATGGGCGCAAGGATTGATGCGACTGAGCAAGGAACCCCTCCTCTGTTAGTACATGGTGGCAGTCAACTTAAGGGTATTCACTATGAAATGCCGATGGCTAGTGCTCAGGTGAAATCCGCGCTCTTACTAGCAGGTTTATATGCTGAAGGTGAAACTTTAGTGATTGAACCAGCACCCACCCGTGATCATACAGAGCGAATGCTACGGGGGTTTGGTTATACTGTAAAAACCGCTGGCAATCAGATTAGCCTCCAAGGCGGTGGTAAGCTTACTGCTACTGCGATTGATGTGCCTTCAGATATTTCCTCAGCTGCTTTCTTTATGGTAGGCGCGAGTATTGCTGAAGGCTCTGATTTGATTATCGAACATGTAGGTATGAATCCTACACGTACGGGTGTCATTGATATTCTGCGTTTAATGGGCGCAAATTTAGAGCTACTCAATCCGCGTGAAGTCGGTGGTGAACCAGTGGCGGATATTCGAGTACGTTCAGCTAAGCTGAAGGGCATTCGTATTCCTGAGGAGTTAGTACCTTTGGCGATTGATGAATTCCCTGTACTCTTTGTGGCTGCCTCCTGTGCTGAGGGCGAAACCGTTTTGACAGGTGCTGAAGAGTTACGGGTAAAGGAAAGTGACCGTATTCAAGTCATGGCCGATGGTTTAATCGCTTGTGGGATCAAGGCGCAACCCACGCCTGATGGCATTATTATTCAAGGTGGTCAGCTGAGCGGTGGCACGATTACCAGCCATAATGATCATCGCATCGCGATGGCGTTCTCGATTGCTGGCTTGCGTGCGACTAGCCCGATGCTGATTAATGATTGTGCAACAGTGAATACTTCGTTTCCGGGCTTTGTACCATTGGCGCAGTGCGCTGGCTTAGGAATTAGTACTGATGGAGAATAAGCAAGCACCTGTTATTACAATTGATGGCCCAGCAGGTTCAGGGAAAGGAACGATTGCAGCCCTGCTTGCGCAGCATTTAGGTTGGCATCTCTTAGATAGTGGTGCAATCTACCGCGTCGCGGCACAAGCTACTTTGGAAGCCAAGCTTCCTCTTGATGATGCAAATGCTATCGTTGCTTTAATTCAAAATTTGGAAATGCATTTTGAACAAGGCAAAGTATG
Organism: Thiothrix sp.; assembly: GCA_008015155.1. Lineage (GTDB taxonomy): Bacteria > Pseudomonadota > Gammaproteobacteria > Thiotrichales > Thiotrichaceae > Thiolinea. Next base: position 1,182 of record SSFA01000019.1, on the reverse strand, counting down.
GCGGAATGGGCAGGACGTGAGCTTGGCAATTCGTACTCCTGAAGCGGCTGATGCGACCTCGCGTATTTCAGCACTTCCAGCTGTGCGCGCAGCTTTAATGAACCGTCAACGAGCCTTCCGTCAATTACCGGGTTTGGTAGCCGATGGGCGCGATATGGGAACTGTGGTTTTTCCTGACGCTAAGCTGAAGGTTTTTTTAACCGCAAGCCCAGAGATACGGGCAGAAAGGCGGCTTAAACAGTTGAGCGAGCAAGGAATTTATGCTAATATTACCGCCCTTATTGGAGAGATTAAAGAGCGCGACGAGCGTGATAGTAATCGACCTATAGCACCCTTGCGTCCAGCCGCTGATGCATTAATTATTGATAGTAGTCAGATGACTCCTGAACAAGTACTCAACTTGATATTGCAACATCAATAAATAACGCTGGAAAAACTATGCAGAGGCCCAGACAAGGATTGTCCGGGCTTTTTATTTTTGCCCATCATGACAGGAGTTGTGATGCACATTTTAAATTTACAGGTAAATTGATTCATGACTGAAAGTTTTGCAGAACTGTTTGAAGAGAGCCTATCTTATACTCAGATGAAGCCGGGTTCCTTGGTTAATGCCACGGTTATTGATGTACGTCCGGATTTCATTATTGTTAGCGCTGGCCTTAAGTCGGAAGGCGTGATTCCGGCTGAGCAGTTCAAAAACGAACGTGGTGAAATCACTGTTCAAGTAGGCGATTTAGTTGAAGTTGCCTTAGATACAGTTGAAGATGGTTTTGGTGAAACTCGCTTATCTCGTGAAAAAGCGCGTCGTATGCGTGCTTGGGAAATCCTTGATGAAGCCTTTAAAAATGATGAAATCGTTACTGGTATCATCACTGGCAAAGTTAAAGGTGGCTTCACAGTTGAGTTAAGCGATATCCGTGCATTCTTACCAGGTTCTTTAGTTGATGTCCGCCCAGTACGTGACACCGCCTATTTAGAAGGTAAAGAGCTTGAGTTTAAACTGATCAAATTGGATCAGAAGCGTAATAACGTTGTAGTATCTCGCCGTGCAGTAGTTGAAGAAGAGTACAGTGCAGAGCGCGAAGCCTTATTGGATAACCTCCAAGAAGGTCAAGCGGTTAAAGGCGTGGTTAAAAACCTCACTGACTACGGTGCCTTCCTTGACTTGGGTGGTATTGACGG
>SSFA01000029.1 GCA_008015155.1 Thiothrix sp. | reverse complement strand
CGCACCGTAAAATGGTTCAATGCAGAGAAAGGTTTTGGTTTCATTAATCAAGACAATGGTGGCGCAGACGTATTCGTACATTTCCGTGCGATCAAATCTGAAGGCTACAAAACTTTGACTGAAGGCCAAAAAGTTTCTTTCGAAACTGAAAAAGGTCAAAAAGGTCTGCAAGCTGCAAACGTAGAAGCTGTATAAGCTTTTAGTTTCTAGCTAAGAATCTCAGAAAGGACTTCATTGAAGTCCTTTTTGCTTTTTAGGCCAGCGGTTGCGCCATAGCATTCGTATTGGCTTCAGCAGCAGCACGGTCTGCTGCATTATCGGTCGTGCTAATCCGTGTTGAATCAGGGGTAATTTCGCTGTATTCAGAAAGCGTATGCCCTGTTGTTAGTTGATTAATTAAACGCGCCCGTGTTGGATCCCGCCAAGTTTCACCTAGACTCTCACACAGACTATTCGCCAATAAAAAGCGTTGTGTCACCTCTAAGCGGCCTTGAAATAGGCTGAGTTGCGTTAAAGTTCTGCCATACAGATAGAAATTGACCCCAGCAATAAACTCAATCAAAGCTCCACTGATTAAAGTGATCGTTGCTAATTCAGAAGCATTACGCCAGAGCATAAACACAATAGCTAATAAAAAGAACGCCAAGCCCACCATGCTCGCAATCAACGCCCAACGAAAACTGCGCCCTGCCTGCGACAAGGAGAGATCATAAAAACGTGCTAATAGCTCGATTTGCGAAGAAGCAATTGCTTTAACATCGCCTTCGCTCGCATCCGTCAGACGTTGCAGAGCCTTTTCAGTAGCTCCTGACACGAAAGATTGGCGTACATTCACTAAATTATCGAAATACCCACCAGTTCGTGCTGGCTCAGAAGAATTGCTTGGCTGCATACACACTCACTATTCGTTTGGGCTTGTTCTAAGTATAGATGCAGCGCTCAGCCAGTTAAACTGTCTTTAAGCCATGCCCTAACAAGCTGACTTCCCCATCTGGATAGATTTGTAGCCGGGTGAAGCAAGCGGAGTGCACCGCAAACCTTAGGCTTTTTTGATAAAGCAGATCCAGTGCCTTAGCAATAATGGCACGAATCACGCCCGTATGCGTCAGAATCAAGACACGCTTGCCTTGTTGAGCTTCTAGTAACTCAGCCCAGGCTTCTGCCACCCGCCACATGAAATAATCCATCGACTCCCCCTGAGGTGCAATGAAACGGCGTGGCTGAAAATAATACTGCTGCAGTAGCTCTGGATCGCGCGCAAAGATTTCTTCTTGAGTTAAGCCCACCCAAGAGCCGAAATTCAACTCACACAAACGTTCATCAGGTACAAACTCACAATCTAAGCGTTGAGCTAAGAGGCGAGCAAAATCATGACAGCGGCGCGTGGTCGAGGTATAAATTACATCCCAATCGCCGTTTTGGGTGGCCAAAGTGAGTTGTTTCCAGCCCTCCATGCCTAAAGGTTCATCAGGAGGCGCAGAAAATAAGGAAGGAGTCGCTAATTGCCCATGTTTAAGCAAATCAATAAAAGTGGAAGGCATAGCCTGAATAATTGGCTGATCAACAACAACTTGCTCTGCTGCTAAGTTGCCTGTAGCCTCTTGGCCTAATTCCCTTTGCTCGGTGTTCGGCTCAAGTCCTTGAGCCTCTAGTATTTTTTCTTCAGCCACGATGACATCCTTGCCCAATAAAATTCTGCTGATCAGCTAGTCTGGTTTTAGCATAGCAGCTTGTTAGGTATTCAGCTTTGGCTTACGTGTAAGCTGCTACTCAATTTTAAGTACTGGCACTGAGTACACTGGTTTGTCTAAGCTCACGCAGTGCCAAGAAACTATAAATACTCAGCGTTCCCAGAATCAAGACCCCAGCTAAAGTAGTCGCTAACGTGGGATGTTCGCCTAAAAATAACCAAACTAACAAAGACCCCAACACTGACTCCAGTAACATAATCAAACTAGTTTCAGCTGCGGTGATATAGCGTAAAGAGTACACAAATAAGACGAATGAAATGGGGCTGACAATAAAGCCAATCGCTAATACAGCCAGCATCTGTGTCCCAGGCAGAATAGCAAAGCCTGAAACCAGCATACAGACCATGCCCCCGAGCAAAGCACCGAAGGCCATACTCGAAGATAAATTGGCCTCAGGACAACTTCGCATGATTACAAATTGTGCTGCTAACAAAATAGCACAAGCGGCTGCCGAGGCTAAACCTAAAGGCTTACTACTCCCTCCGGCTTGGCTGAATAAAATAGCTAGGCCAATCCCGCAAACTAAAGTGGCAATCCAAGTACGCAATAAGACTTTTTCACGGAGGAAGACTGCTGAAAGCAAAGCACTTAACAGCGGTGTGAAAGCAATAATCACTAAGACATCCGTGACATTCGCATTACTAATCGCATAGGTAAAAAAGAAGCTAGAAAAAGCGAATAGCACCATATTCACATAATAGCGATAGCCAGAATTAGCCTTCTGTGACTTTAGTGAGCGTCGATCTATCCACTGGTTATAAATTAGAATCATTATGCCGGTTAGGATTCCACGCCAGGCTGCTATTAACCAAGGATCATCGCCGGATAAACGAATTAATAAAGCATCAGGCGACAAAATACACACGCCAATCAATGCTAATAGATAGCCTTTTAACACAGTCTGCTGCATAACAAATACTTGTAAACGATAAAAAATCAGAGCTAAGGTAAGCGCATTTAAGCCTGCGTGCGGCACCAGCAATCAGCTAAATGATCATTCACCACCCCAACCGCTTGCAAATACGCATAAATAATCGTGGAACCTACAAACGTCATGCCACGCTTTTTCAAATCCTTAGAAATCGCATCACTTAAAGGCGTACTCGCCGGTAGTTCAGCAAATACCTTGAAGTGATTAATCACAGGTTTAGCATCCACAAATTTCCAAAGATAATGATCAAAGCTACCAAATTCTTCTTGGATCCTGATAAAAGCTAAGGCATTTTTACGAGCTGCAAAGACTTTTAAGCGATTACGTACAACTTGAGGATTCAGCAGAATAGCTTCCAATTCTGTATCCGTCATAGCAGCTACTTTCTGTACATCGAAGTGGTGAAAAGCAGCCCGATAGCCTTCACGCTTATTTAGGATCGTTTCCCAACTTAAACCCGCTTGTGCACCCTCGAGAATCAACATTTCGAATAACTCTCGATCATCATGCACTGGAATCCCCCATTGCTGATCGTGGTAGGCGGCATAAAGCTCCTTACCTACTTGTCCACCAAAACAACGCTTTTTCCCGTCAGCACTAGCTTGCAACATAGCATGAGTCCTTAGGCTTAAATTGCCTAATCAGAAATTATCAGGATGCAGAAAACTATAGAAAGCTAAGCTGCAAAGTTCACACTCTGCAGCTTGAAAAGACATTAAACTAATTGCTTAGCTTGTTGATCAGCATGATAAGAAGAGCGTACTAAAGGGCCACTGGCGACATGCTCAAATCCAATGGATTCACCATAAATACGAATTTCTTCAAACTCATCGGGTGTGTAATAACGCTCAATCGGTAAATGCGAATCTGATGGAGCTAGATATTGGCCAACTGTCAACATCCGACAGCCATGCGCCCTTAGATCACGCATAGTTTCCTTCAACTCATCCATCGTTTCGCCTAAACCAACCATCAAGCCTGATTTAGTTGGAACAGTTGGATGACGCTCACCAAAACGCTTAATCAAATCCAAAGACCACTGGTAATCAGCACCTGGGCGCGCTTTTAGATATAAACGCGGTACCGTTTCCATATTGTGATTAAACACATCGGGTGGAGCGACTGACATTTCATCGAGCGCAATCTCCATACGCCCGCGAAAATCAGGGGTCAAAGTTTCGACTTTAATGCCAGGCTTGGCCTCACGCACGGCGCGCACGCAATCAGAAAAATGCTTAGCACCCCCATCGCGTAAATCATCACGATCCACCGAGGTGATGACCACATAGCTCAGATTCATGCTCACCACAGCTTCCGCTAAATGCGCTGGCTCTTGCTCATCAACTGGCAAAGGTCGCCCATGCCCGACTTCACAGAAGGGGCAACGACGAGTACAAACCTGCCCTAAAATCATAAAGGTCGCGGTTCCATGCCCAAAACACTCTGGCAGATTCGGGCAAGACGCTTCTTCACAAACCGTATGCAACTTATTATTACGTAACATGCCGCGTACTTTTTCCGCTTGCGAAGCGGTGGGCAAGCGAACTTTCAGCCAAGCCGGTTTCTTTAAGGGTTCTTCTTTTGGAACGACTTTAATCGGAATCCGAGAAACTTTATCCGCGCGGCGCAAAGGCACACCGGGTTCGGGTTTTACATATGACATTCGTTGACCAGCCTGTATCAAGAGCTTGAAGTGTAACGCTTAAGGCGTTGAGTGAGGCTATTCTACTCTCAAACTTTAGAGAGGATATAGTAGTAGCAAGCTCATAAGGGTAAACCTGCAATAAGTAATTTTAAATCACTAACTCGCCAAGCGTTCATCATACTCCGCTTGCGCGGCTAACACCGCATCGCCATTATCTTGCGCCCAGCGAATCAAGATACCTACCGTGCTCGATAAGGTTTTGCCCAATGGCGTAATTGAGTATTCCACCGTCACCGGCACGGTCGGAAAAGCTTCACGCTTAATCAGGCCATCCCGTTCCAGATTTTTGAGCGTCTGCGAGAGCATCTTTTGCGAAATGCCATCAATCTCGCGCAGCAATTGATTAAAGCGTACCGGCTGCCCACGTAAGCGATGCAAAATTAACAGTGACCATTTGTCCGAAAGCCGATCAAAAATCATGCGCGTTGGGCAAGCGCTAGCATAAACATTGTATTCCATCATGATTCCCCTTCGACCCAGTTTCCTTTAGGTAACTAGATCACTTTAAAGTGCGTTCTTTTCAGCTAGTTTATTTTAGTATATCTTCAAACCATAAAATAGTTAGTTTCTAAAAGTTACTTAATTTGGAGCAGATAGCATGAGTAAAGTATTAGTAATTGGTGCGAATGGCACGATTGGTCAACACACCGTGGCGTATTTAGTGGAGCAGGGAGTAGCAGTAAAAGCAGCCTCGCGTTCCGGCAAAGCACCTGCGGGGGCAGAAGGTGTGGTGTTTGATTACACCGGCAACACCGATTTTGATGTGCTATTGAAAGATGTGAGCAGTGTGTATGTGATGGTTCCAGCGGGGTATTTAAACGTGCAGGAATTACTCACGCCGATTATCACTGAAGCCGCCAAGCGTAAGGTCAAAGTGGTATTACAAACGGCTTTAGGGGTGGATGCGGATGAATCCATTCCTTATCGCCAAGTCGAATTAGCTTTGGAACGTTCCGGCACGCCCTATGTGATTCTGCGCCCGAATTGGTTTTCGGACAATTTCCACACCTATTGGCTACACGGCGTGCAGACTGGCACGATTGGTGTCCCTGCTGGTGAAGGTAAATCGAGTTTTATTGATGTACGCGATATTGCAGCATCAGCCGCCGCCGCTTTAACCCATGATCAATTTAATAATAAAGCTTTTAACCTCACTGGCCCTGAAGCCTTAAGTTATTCTGATGCGGCAGCGATTTTGTCTAAAGCTTTAAATCGTACCATTAATTACCAAGCACTGGATGATGCGACTTTTGTGAGTGGCTTAATCAGTGCGGGTGTACCAGAAGATTACGCTAAATTCCTCGCCGTCTTGTTCTATCCCGTACGCGAGAATTGGACAGCGGGCGTGAGCAGTGCGGTGAAGGAATTGACAGGGCATGAGCCACGTTCATTAGCGACTTATGTGCAGGATAATTTGGCGAAGTTGGCTTAATTAAATATGTACAATCAGGCTTTCACGAGTTAATTCTATAAAGCGTGCATCGTTGAAAGCCTGCTCAAGTTTATCTAGATTCTTAAGCATCAGCGTCAATAGCTCCTCATTACGAATATTACCTGTGGAAATTAGCAATAATTTCCATGGTTGATCTTGTAGCCAAAATGAATCTACAAAATCAGAATCTTTAGTAACAACAATACGTTGCTCGCTAATAGACAATTTATTAATGTCTTGATCAGTAGTACGGTTGCCTTGTGAAAGGCTCAAAGTATGGCGTACATCATACCCTGCAGCTTTGAGCTGAAGTGCTAGTTTACGCGGCAAATGTGCATCAATGAACAACCTCATGCAGCTAAAGCCGTTTCAATCCGCTTGACTTGCGATAAGCGTGCGGCATAAGCGAGTACCGCTAACAAATCATCACGTTCTAAGTCTTCGTAATCCTCTAAAATTTCATCAAGGCTCATCCCTGAACTAAATAATTCCAACATGATTTCTACCGGATAGCGTAGCCCGCGAATGGTGGGTTTGCCGTGGCAGATAGCGGGGTCGATAGTAATACGATTTTGTAAGTTCATAGTTTTACCTTTAGGGTAATTTTAGTAAGCATAACATGTGTAACACTAGGGTTTAATCTGGTGAAGAGTTCCTTCGTAATTACTTCAACAAGGACCTCAACCGCCAGCCCCCTTCAGCTTGCCCTGCCTTTATGTTGCTTAACAAACTCTTGTGACTAAGCACTCTTGTTCTGTCATGCTTGATAAGCATTGCTAAGTTGCTCGCTCAAAGCCCAATGATTGTCCATGATCAGCCGTCCACTTAGCTAAGACCTGTAGCTTAAACTACTTCACGCCCCGCAACACACTAGCAACCCGATACCGTCCATATTTCAAAAGCCGCTGCAAAAACGGCTCTAATTCCGTTGGCGCATCCGGCGTAAAAATAATGTGATAACAACCATCACCCGTAATTTTATAAGCTGATTCGACCTGTGGCTCATGTTTCAAAAGCTGCTCAAATTCATCAAAACGCGCCACATCCATGAACATAGTGATAAAGTGGCGCTCACTATTATTTTGCCGAATCGTGTAGCCCGTAATCACGCCTTGATCTTCGAGTTGCTGGACGCGCGCCGCGACTGCTTGTCCGGTGAGATGCACTTCCTTGCCGATTTGTTGCCAACTCATCCGACTATTCGCTTTCAAGCGCTGCAAAATCGCTTTATTCATGCTATCCATCGTTCATCCTTTCAAACTGTAAGTTTTCGCGCTGCAACTCGCACAGCTCTCAATTCTAACCGAAAGCCTAAACCGCTAAGCTAGAGACATTCGAAAACTAAGGATAAAACCATGAGTAAAGCATTATTAGTGATTGATATTCAAAACGATTATTTCCCGAATGGCGCATTTCCACTGTGGAATGCAGAAAACACCTTAAGCAAGATTGAGCAAGCCATCCAACAGGCACAAGTGCAACAGGTTCCAGTGATTCTGATTCAGCATATTGCTGATAAAACGCGCGGCTTGTCGCCGTTTTTTAATGAAGGTACTGAAGGCGCTGCCATTCACTCACGCATTTTAACAGCAGCTCCGAATGCGCCGATTGTGATTAAGCATTTTGCGGATAGTTTTGTGCATACTGATTTGGAAGCGACCTTACAGCGTTTGGGGGTAGATGAATTATTGGTCTGCGGGATGATGACGCAAAACTGTGTGACGCACACGGCGATTTCCAAGCAGGCGGAAAAATATCAGGTGGCTATTATTCAAGATTGCTGCACGACGGTGACGGAGTTGCTGCATTTGATTGCCTTGAATGCAGTATCAACGCGAATGAAATTGGTGAGTTTGGAGCAAGCTTTCTAGCATGCCTGAGTAAGAGTCAAGCTAAGTGGGTGAGTTCAACAACTGCTCAACCCGCTTAGCGATGCCTATTTCTACATCCGCCCAAAAATCATCAGGGTCGTCCCATTTACTAAGATATTTGCCATCCGTTGGCAGAGCTACTATCTGCCCAATGTCATGTTTAAACCATGTGGGCGTATTGCGAATAATAATCGGAATAACTGTATTCTTCTTGGCATGATAGGCAGCCAGCGCGCTTTGCATTTCGCGCTTAAAGCAATAATCCGAACTCATAAAATCGCAGCTAATCAATAACAACAATATCAGCGGCATTCAGTTTCTCAAAAATCGTCTCATCACCCTATCCCCTGCAATCAGCAGGGGATACCCAATCCATCCACAACCACCAAAACCACCTATACTCCAAAGACAGCCTATAAAAATACTAAAGCGCGAGGAAACTTCACTATGCCTAGCACCGCCCATGATTATCACTCCCCCAATGGTCTCATTGAACGCAGCGTCGCCCTGCCCTCTATTCCGCATGGAAGTTATAGTAAAAAAGATTTGGAGCAGGAGGCGAAACTGGTGGCTATGGATTTTTACTCGGAAAAAATCGCCCTCAGCCCTAAAACTTGGAGCACTAGCCCCGGAACGATGGTGCGTGATTTGAGCGCGAGTACTTATACACAAAGCAGCTATGAAGATCAGTTCAAAGGCAAAGCTGTGCCCAAGGGTGTGAAGAAAGCGGCGGTTTTCAAGCAAAGTATGAATGAAGCCAATACCAGTGGAACGTTCTCGCCTTCCGCGCTGCTGTATTATCACTTGTCGCGCTATTTCGATATGTCGATTGATGTGCCAGTGGCGATTTATCGGGAGATGGATAGCAAGGCGCATTATCAGCGTGTTACCCGTCGTGGGGTGGCGCAAACTCGTACTGGCATGATTGCTGCTGGTTGGCAACACCTAGCAGCCGCTGAAAAAAATCCCAATAACTTCAAAGCGGCTGCTAGTTTATTCACGCCGGATCGGAAGAAAATTTATGGCTGTATGCTCAAGGCTAAAGGCGAGCGCTATGGTGCGGAGCTGAATGGAGTACGTTCCCGTTGGGGTACAGTGCAAAATGAAGAATTTCAACGCACTGCGCCTTATCTTGCTTTAAGCTCAGAGTTACCGCTCCTGCAAGCCATCACCGAAGGCAAAAAACAAGCCTTCAAAAACTCCAAAATTCGCCAAGCCACCCTTGATGCCTCACCTTTCCAGATGATGTATTGGATGAAGGAATTGACCGAAATTGTGTTGCTGGATTTTATCTTTAGCCAACAAGATCGCATTGGCAATATTGATTATGAATGGCGCTGGTATTGGCTGGCGAGTGGTGAAGTCAAATCCCAAGCAGCCGATAGCAAACTCAGTCGCACGCAAATGGGCAGCATTAAACCGCCTGCTGAAATCGCAGGTTTATCCCCTCAACTACTGCAACGCACTTGCTTGAATGATAATGATGCAGGCGGGCGTGTGCCTTATGTAAATTTCGCGAAGAAAACCGGCATGCTGCAAAAGCTACGACATTTTAGTGCTGATATTTATAAGCGCTTACTGCTCCTAAATAATGACTTGCAAGATTCCGGCGAAATTTTCCAATACCTACAAAACAACTTTCTGCTCGATAGCGCCCAACTGAATCAAATCGTCAAAAATACCCGCCTCGCAAAAGACATCCTGCAAGACACCTGTTCGCTTGGCAAACTGCAATTTGATCTAGATGCTCCTAAGGATTATTTGCTGACGGGTCGAGTTAAACTTACCAATCTAGCCTGTGGTTAGAGCAGCTATGCTTAGTAGATTGAAACAAACAGAAAACTTATTAACTATGGAGAATAGCGCTAGTTTGGCTGGCAACTAGTCTTGAAAACTAGGCCACCGATGACGAATCAGTGAGGGTCAACTCCTTTATTTTCCACCACTTTAATATGTATTTTTTAATATAGAGAGTAACCTATAGTGGTCTATAGGCTGGTTTGCTAAACCAAGTGATTCTAAACAGGATTGCGGTTCGATTCCGCTGCTCTCTGCCAGTATTAATTTAAAATTTACTTTTTAAAGAAACGAAACTATTCATTTCAGCCAAAAATTCTTTTAAGCTACCGCGGAAATACCACACTAAACCACACATTAAATACAAACACAAAGATGCTGGTGCATTAGCTGAGCGCATATAAGCTAAAGCAACTGGATCTTTAATCGACCAATAAAAAGCATAACAACCGTCAACAGTAAGCCAAGTAAAAAATAGCATCAAAGGTATATATTTCCATTGCCGTTCTACAAGCACATGCATACTCCAAGAAGCAGTAAGATAAGCAAAAAACGCCATAATAAAGCTGATAGGTATATCCCAATCGGGTGCTTGATAGTAAAAAGCGCCAACAATTAGTAAAGCAAGGCCCATTGCTAAGGTAACTAGCTTCCAAGGGCGTCTATATTCAGTTAATTCAGCTTTAAAAGAATTTAATAAATTCATAAATTTCGACTTTTTATTGTAAATTAATCGGTATGAAGCCTTAGGCCAAATTTGCCAGCTAAAAGGCGATTGTTCACAACCTATTACCGCTTATCCTGCACTTTTTTACTTTTAAGGCTTTTATCGGAATTTAATAGCTGCATTGGGGTCAACTTGTAATAGTGTTTTGATTAACCCCAGTTTTGAGCTTGGCGAGGATGATCATCATGCAGCTGCGTTTAGCCCCCTTAGCGATCTTAATTTTGAGCCTGACGGTAGGCGTTAGCGTACAGGCGGCTACTACGGCGCCTAGCATGCAAGTGCCTGCCACGGCTAGTGATTTGGCACGTATTTTCACCCCTCGCGATGAAAACGATGCCACTTTGGATAGCACCAAGCAACCCGACAATGAAACCGTTTCAGTGTATCCGAAAGTTGAAAATGATCCGAATGCCGATGCTTTGACCAATATTTTTAATACCATGTCTGCTAATCAGCATTATTTAACTGAGGAAGACGTGCGGCGCATGGTGGACTATTTTGAATGGGCCTTGGAAGCGCCACTGGTGAATTCCGAGCGCAATGCCTTACGTAAACTGATTATTGCTGAGCATGATAAAGATGGTGGGCAAAGTCGCGCTTATCAGTTTTTAGCTAAGAGTGTGTCCAATAAAATTGGTAATGTGTATTTAGACGCAGTCATGAATCCCTTTGACGAGTGGCAGCGGCAAGAACTGCAACGCGAATACTTACCCATTTTGCAAAACGAAGCACAACAAGGTGAACCCTTAGCACAATGGCTGATGACAAGCTATGAGGCCATTCAACCGCCGCTGACCGCAGGCCATGATCCTTTGCGCCCGCAAGTGGCTAAGGTGTATGTCGATCATGTGATCTTTGCCTTAAACGAAATTGCTGGCGCGACACCTGAAGAGCCTTTGTATAAAGCTACCCCCGACTTGCAACTCAAAATTGCTCAACAATTGGTGGCGGCGTGGCCGAGCTTAGATGAGGCTAAACGCCAAGAGTTGGTGAATATGCCATTTGATTGGGCGGCGACTGTGAAAGATTGGCCGAGTAAAACGGAAGTCGAAAAAACCAAAGCACGCATTGCCTGGGGTAATCAGTTTACGCCGAGTTTTCCTGAATTAGTGCCGCTGCATAAAGAACGGGTCGCGGCTTATGCGGAAGCTGAAGCGAAAGCCAAAGCGGAAAAATTAGCCCGTGAAAAAGCCGAAGCTGAGCGCATTGCTAAATTGACGCCCGAGCAACGCATGAATGAAGAACTCGCCAATCAGCAATTAATGAATATGGTCTTGTCCAACTATATGCAAAGCAAGATGCAAATGCAGCAGCAGAATTTCCAGCTTTTAAGCAATACGCTACAAAGCGGTCACGAAACCAATATGAATATTATTAGTAATATGGGCGGCAATAGTACGTGGCGCTATGAGTATGTGTATAAGCCTTGAGTTTTTATAGCTCAATTGCTAATAAGACTTGGCTAGACTAGTATAGTAGTTTGGATATGCCAAGAGGATATACAAAATGAATACAGTCCAAACCACTATTTTTAAAAGCAATCGCAGCCAAGCAGTGCGCCTACCTAAACTGGTCGAGTTACCTGCGTCAGTTAGCCGAGTCACTATTGTGGCTATCGGTAATCAGCGCATTATTAGTCCGGTGCATGAGAGTTGGGATTATTGGTTCGATCATCCCCAATGCACCGATGATTTTATGTCCGACCGCGACCAGCCCGCTGATCAAGAGCGTGAGTCTTTGTAAATGCTGAAGTATTTACTCGATACTAATATAGTCATTTACACCATTAAAAACCGCCCACAACAAGTCCGAGAAGCTTTCAAACGGCAAGAAGGGCAAATGGCAATTTCCGCTGTAACTTGGGGAGAATTGGTATTTGGAGCTGAGCGTTCGGCTAATCCTACCAAAAACCAAACTGATATTGAGGGCTTAGCAGCACGTTTAGAGATTTTGAGTTTCGATGACTTAGCAGCAGCGCATTTCGGGCAAGTACGCGCTGAGCTGTATGCAGCAGGCCAACCCATTGGCCCGTATGACATGATGATTGCGGGACATGCTCGCTCGTTGGGGCTAATTTTAGTGACTAATAATGTAAAAGAATTTGAGCGCGTGCAGGAATTACGCTTGGAGAATTGGGCTGTATAAAATAAGCCTTCAAATAGCTAATTAAGTAAATAAACTACTCATTTACTGGGGTAGTAAAAAGGCTTAGCTATTTGATTTTTATTGGCTTTACCTAATAACTCTAGATGACTACTTGTTTCAAACTAGAGGCTCCAAAATCTATAATTTGTTGTACCCAGTCGGGTTTCATTTTCATAGTAGGCGCTTTTTCGTAATAAACATCAGAAGTAAATACGTGTACCACCTCCAAATAAGATGGAGTGTTGAGTAAGAAAATCAGCATCAAATTGGCGTAAAGCGTGGTCGATTAAATTGTGATGAGCCACTTGGTATTTAGACATGATGCTGACCTATTGAAAATGCGGCAAAAAAATACCATTTCCCACCGTAGTGGTCAGTTCTTGAATCAAAATCTGTTCAGCTGGTTCCAATAATGATTCCGTCACAAATCCCCAACGATCTTCATAAACCCGAAACGCCAATTCAGGCTCAATCCATTCGCTGTGAATATCCCACAGTAAACGATTTAACTCTGGATAAAGATGGCGATTGATGAGAGACATAAGCGATTCTCTAGATTAGCTATTATGAGTATATCACAGGGTAAAGGTAGGTGGTTGCTTGCCAGAGCTACCCAAACGCGCCTGCAAAAACTCAATAAAGCGTTGGGTTTTGGCAGGCAATAAGCGCGTTTCTGTCAGGGCATAGACTGGCACTGAGCTACCCTGCCAGTCGGGTAATAGGGGCTGCAATTTGCCCTGAGCCACATCCTTAACTACCACTGCTGCGGGCAAAAATACGATGCCCTGATCCAAGAGCGCTAAACGCCGAATCATATCCACACTATTAGCTACAAAGCGCCCTTGCACCGCAATCTCTAACGTTGCCGCTTGGCTATGCAAGGTCCAAGTACCACTTTTGGGGAAGTCGATGCATTCATGCTGTACGAGGTCTTGAGGGGTTGCAGGTGTGCCAGAGCGTGCCAAGTAGTTTGGAGATGCATACAAGCGTGCATTGAATTGCGTTAGTTGGCGCGCGATTAATTGCGAATCGGGCAGCCTACCAATGCGAATTGCAATATCAAAAGGCTCTGTGACTAAATCCACGGTGCGCGGTGTCAAATCCAGTTCAAAGCGAATCTGTGGATAAACTGTGGTGAACTCGGCGAATAAAGGCGTGAGAAATTGCGTGGCAAAATCAACCGGTAAAGACGCACGTATCACACCGCTCGGTTGCTCTAACATGGCTGTAAGCTGATCATGGGCGAGGCGCGCTTCCTCCACAATACGCCGACAGCGCTGATAATAGATCTGGCCTGCTTCGGTTAATTCGATTTTGCGCGTGGTGCGATGCAATAGCCGTAGACCAATTGCTTTCTCTAAGGCACTGATGCGCCGCGATAAGGTTGAGCTTGGCACACCCGCTTTTTCCGCGGCTTGGCGAAAACTCATTACCTTGGCTACTTCCACAAATAATGCCATATCGTTTAAGAAATCCATCCGGACTATTCCATTTTTGGAGTAATGTTTCCCAGTTTAACCTATTTATCCCGTTTTGCTTATGCATGAGAATATGCACAACCTTGATCGGCTCAGTTTGTTGGCCGATATACACCACATACAAAGGAACCCGTTATGAATAAAATGTTTACTCCCACTAGCTTAGGTCGTTATGAATTGAGCAATCGCTTGGTCATGGCACCGATGACCCGTTCACGCGCCCAAACCGATGGCACACCTAGCCCATTAGCGGCTACCTATTACGCGCAACGGGCCAGTGTGGGTTTGATCGTGAGTGAAGGCACACAACCCTCAGAGGATGGACAGGGTTATTTAACGACACCCGGCATTTACACTGATGCCCATGTGGCGGGCTGGAAAGCGATTACCGATGCAGTGCATCAACAAGGTGGGCGTTTGTTTATTCAACTCATGCATGCTGGGCGTATGTCGCACCCTGACAATACACCACATCATCGCCAGCCCGTAGCACCCTCCGCGATTGCGCCCAATACGGGCATGTTTACCCTGACAGGAATGCAGGATATTCCCGTGCCACGCGCACTCACCACTGCTGAAGTGCAGCAAACCGTGCAGGATTTCCGTTATGCGGCGCGTCGAGCCATAGAGGCAGGCGCAGATGGCGTGGAGATTCATGGCGCGAATGGCTATTTAGTGCAACAGTTTTTTGCGCCTAATGCCAATACTCGTACCGATCAATACGGCGGCTCTATTCAAAATCGTGCGCGCTTTGCGATAGAAGTTGCAACAGCGATTGCCGAGGAAATTGGCGCAGATCGCACCGCGATTCGTTTCTCGCCAGGCAATACGTTAGGCGGCATTGATGAGGGCCCCGAAGGGTCTGACTTATACCGCTATGTGGTCGCCGAGTTAAACAAATTAGGTTTGGTGTATGTGCATTTTATGCATCTAGGCAATGAGGCTTTATTGCAAGACATACGCCGCCTCTGGACAGGTACCTTGATTTTAAATCGCCCGAGTCGCCCGCGTGAGCAGATTGGTAGTGATATTGAATCGGGGCTTGCAGACCTAGAAGCCTATGGGCAAATGGTCTTGGCGAATCCTGATTTTGTGACACGCTTACAGCACAATGTACCGATGAATGCGGCCGATCGCGCTACGTTTTTTGGTGGGGATGCTAAGGGTTATACCGATTATCCGAGTTTGGCTTAATTAATAATCCACTTTGCCGCGTCCCGATTTAATATCACTACGCTTTTTCTTCCCGTCCAAGCGTTTAGCCTGCGAGCTACGGCTTGGACGGGTGGCTTTGCGCTTCTTTTGCACTTTGGTGGCATCGAGAATTAGTTGGTTCAAACGCTCCAAGGCATCAGCACGATTTTTATCCTGGCTATTATGGGTTTGGGCTTTAATCACAACTACGCCATCGGTAGAAATGCGTTGATCGGGATAGCTTAGGAGTTTCTCTTTCCAAAGTTCTGGTAAAGACGAGGACTTAATATCAAAACGTAAGTGCACAGCGGTTGAGACTTTATTCACGTTTTGCCCGCCTGAGCCTTGAGCACGGATAGCTTGGAAGTCGATTTCGTTGAGGGGGATCATGGGGTTAAAACCCATTCTGCTTTAAATCGCTGACTTTAATAATCATAGAGCCTTTAGGGTCAAATGGTGTGTCTTCAAAACCCCAATGCTTATAAAAGCTACGCGCTGAATCATCGAGTGGGTGAGTAATAAGACAAGCACAGCCAATTTGTTCACTAATTTTGATTGTGGTGTGAAAGGCAAAAAATAATAAGTCTTGGGCAATACCTTGGCCTTGATAGGCACTATCCACTGCTAATTGCCCAAGCAGCACTGCGGGAATCGTTTCAGGACGGTTGCGTTGCTGGGATTTGGGCAGGTACTCACGTTTAATTTCAGCTGCGGTGAGTGAGACATATGCAACGACTTTGCCTTGTTCATTGGTAATTATATTTGTGCGTGATGTGCCGAATTGCTGATTGCGCCAAGCATGAGTTTGAAACCATGTGTTTAGTGAAGGACGCCCACAATCAAACTCATTACGGTTATCGGTGGCCTCCAGTGGGCGCGGTTTGCTTAGCGCTCCCATACAGGTTTGATATCAGCTAGGCGCTTTAAGGCAGGATTGGGTTTAGCAGGTGTGTCTAGCCATTCTTCGAACTTTTCCCACATAGCATTTGGGATTTCTACTACACGTTGTTCCATTAGCTCTAACTCGGCAGCTTCTAATGCTTTGCGGCGTATGAACTCGCTGAGTGTGGTGTGAGCATGTTTGGCTGCTATTTCGAGCAGACTGCGTTCGTCGTCATTGACGCGTACGCTTAGGATAGTGGTGGACATGGTTTTTACTCTTGTATTACTTTGTCATACTGTAGTATACCTTAGTATTTTTGGTCTGTCCTTAATAATTGTTATATTAACGATGAAGATACGCCTTGTGTAGGATATAAAAGTGTACTTTTTATTTTTCATGGTATTTAAGTAATGTTTTTGAGTGTGAAGGACTAGATTTTTTAAGCTGGGAGATTTACATAAAGCTGGGTTAAAAATTATTTTTATTTTTCTACTTTTAATTAATAAGTTAATTTTTACAGATGAAGCCATGACGGAAAATATATTATTTATTGAGCAATCTACAGTTAAATCAAGTGTTGTAAAATTCTTTTTGAACAAAAGAACAGCATCTATTAATAAATACGACTTTAATGAGAGCTTAATAATAAAAGACATATATAGTATAATTCACAATATCCCAGTAAAAATCAAAGATAATACCGTTAATATTATTGCGATTTATAGTAAAGAGCGAATGTGTTCAGCTCTATATGAAAATTATATTATTCTTGATTATGGTTTTATAGAATTACTGGCAGATAGTTTACTATTTGAGAGCTTTTCTAATGAGCTATTAGTCGTTATGGAAAATATTAACTTCACGAGCTTTCCAGAACAAAAAGAACCTGAAATAACTGGTTCTATGCTAACTCGCGATATAAGTTGTAAATTCATTGAAAGCCTTTTTTCAAATGAAAACCATCAGAGAAAGTTATTAGATTTGGTTCTATGGCCTATAAATTGTGAAGGCTCTCCTGATCATAATGAAAGACCCACCAAACTATATTACAATCGAAACATAGATAAAAACATACTAACTAATTTAATAAATAAGAGCTGTTGCTGCGCAAATATAGATCAAATACTCAGTACTGCTAGTCAGTTTGTTATGTGTCATGAGCTTAGCCATTTAGTCAATCCTGATGTAAACACTAACTCTTGGAAGCAATCCAAGATTGGTATGGATGTAGTTAAGGTACTAAATACTCTTTTAGAATCAGAATTACCGAGCATATTTAATGATAGACAGCCAATCAGCTTAACTAAAATAGTTAGTTATCCTAGATAACAATACTAACGCGAAAAGTCGTGCAGAAAAAGAGGCTATTATAGATATATATGCTATTGATTTTATACTTCATAAAAAGATAATGGCTAATGAATTTTTAGATAGTGAGAAATGGGGAGAGTTTATTGCATTGCTTTTTACAATTATAAGTTTAAGTAATGCATTGATTATATTTCGATATCATGTTGAGGCAATTATAAAAAGCAAGAACTTGCAAAGCTTAGATTTACATGTAGCCCGTGGTGAGGCAACTTTAAGAAACCTAATTATTTTATCTTACTTAATACATAAAAATGCATCATTGTTACCTTTCGAAGAGTCAAAAATATTTATTACTAACATTAAATCTGAATTATTGACTCTTGAAAGGCGAACATTATTCTTTGGCTTAGATATGACAACCTTTATTAATGAAGGGGACTGGCCTACTTTTCTTGATCAAGCTTTTTCTTAATCTCTTCTTTATCTACCTCTTGTGTTGTAGGCTTATGCTCTACATCATTAATTTTTATAGTCGCATTATGTTTAATTGCCCAAATAGCTATGATACTAGCAGCTATGCCAATAGTGTTATTTGCAATATCAAGTATCATTAGTATACTTGCTGAATCACCAAA
Organism: Thiothrix sp.; assembly: GCA_008015155.1. GTDB lineage: Bacteria > Pseudomonadota > Gammaproteobacteria > Thiotrichales > Thiotrichaceae > Thiolinea. Next base: position 24,525 of record SSFA01000029.1, on the reverse strand, counting down.
ATATCGCTCTTCCTTATGAGTAGATACAGATAAACCAGCATTATTTAAATTCTGAAATAATTCATCTGCAAATTCAGCCTGCAATTCTATCATTGACATTAATATATCCTATAAATATAGTTCTTGATTAAAAGTTACCTTAGCATAAATTTTCTTATGTAGAAAAGTACTTTTTAAATAAAAAAGGCGAGTTTCCCCGCTTTTTTTCGCATCAAACCAATTCAGTATTAATGCTGTTTCTTAAACATAATCAAATCAATCGTGCCTTCTCATATATCCTCAGCCATAAATAGACTTCAGCTAACATTGGTGCAACGGACTTGCTATTTTTTAAGCTAAGATTCGATAGGATTTAGTAACTCCAATTTAAAATACTTCAAATACTCACTATCGCGCGAAATCAGCCCAAATCCAGCCACTGCTGCATGCGCACCAATCAAAAAATCAGCTAATACCCGTTTTTTCTGGCCTTTATTTTTACGATAGCGTCTGAAAGCTTGTCCTGCTAAAAAACTAGCCTCCCATACCAAGTCATCTCGGCGAAATAAATCAAGGGGCAATAGGGAATCCAACTCCTCTAAAGAGTCACAAATAGCCCCAACCTCTGCATAAATAATGGGGTTAATGACTAAAATACCTGATTGGGAGCACGTTTCTAAAGCTTGAGTCGAAGCTTCTGCAAAGTTAGGGTCATCAGTAATAATGTCAATTAATACATTGGTATCGACCAACCACTCAGTCGCCATCGCGTAGCAACTCCATCAATTGATTAGTCGTCATACCGATTTTTTTCTTGCCTCTTAAAGCCCGAATCGCTTGACTTTGAGTGGTTTGCTTACGTACCAGCACCAGCTCATTGTTACGTGCAATAAACTCAACTTCGGTGTGAGGTAGGAAACCGAATTTAGCGCGATACTCTAGCGGTATCGTGACCTGACCACGTTCACTAATTTGCATATAGACCTCGCTGTAAATATGAATATGTATTCATATTTTAGCATAATCTCATCAGTGACAAGTTAGTGCTTTGGAAATTGTGTAGGCATAAAAAAAGGCGAGTCACCCCGCCTTTTTTCGCATCAAACCAATCTAACCTTAATGCCGCTTCTTCGGCGCAATCAAATCGGTAATCGAGCCTTCAAACATCTCCGCTGCCATCGCTACCGTTTCTGATAGGGTCGGATGTGGATGTACTGTTAAGCCAATATCAGAAGCATTCGCGCCCATTTCAATGGCTAAAGCCACTTCAGCAATCAGATCACCAGCATTCACGCCGACGATGCCAGCGCCAATGACGCGATCCGTTTCCTCGTCGAAGATTAACTTAGTCACGCCTTCTTCACGTCCTAATGACAAGGCGCGCCCGCTAGCAGCCCAAGGGAATACACCTTTGCCAACCTTCATGCCCTTAGCTTTGGCTTCTTCCTCGGTCACACCCACCCATGCTATTTCAGGATCAGTGTAAGCGACCGATGGAATCACGCGTGCATCAAAGTGACTTGGTAAACCAGACGCGGCTTCTGCTGCTGTTTTACCTTCATGGACAGCTTTATGTGCCAGCATCGGCTGACCAATAATGTCGCCAATCGCGAAGATATGGTGTTGGGTGGTGCGCATTTGCGTATCGACCACTTTCACAAAACCGCGCTCATCCACTGCCACACCGGCTTTCTCAGCCCCAATGCGTTTACCATTCGGGGTACGTCCGACTGCAACTAACACACGGTCGTAGACTTGTGGTTCGGCCGGTGCATTTTTGCCTTCAAAGGTGACCTTCATACCAGCTTTGGTGGCTTCGACTTTAGTCACACGGGTTTCGAGCCAAATCGCTTCATAGCGCTTTTGAATGCGAGTTTGATAAGGTTTGACAATATCCTTATCCGCGCCCGCTACAATACTTGGCAACATTTCAACCACGGTGATTTTCGAGCCTAAAGCATGGTAAACGGTTGCCATTTCTAAACCGATAATCCCGCCACCGATCACCAACATGCGTTTGGGAATATCTTTCAATTCCAAAGCGCCGGTAGAATCAATCACGCGCGGATCATCAGGAATAAAGGGCAATTTCACCGCTTCAGAACCCGCTGCAATTACCGCTTTTTCAAAACGCACGATGGTTTTCTTGCCGTCATTGCCGATTACTTCAACATGATTTGGGTCGAGGAAACTGCCGACCCCATTTACGACTTGCACTTTACGTTGCTTCGCTAAACCATTTAGGCCGCCCGTTAAGCGGCCGACGATCTTCTCTTTCCAAGTGCGCAGCTTGTCGATATCGATCTTTGGCTTGCTAAATTCAATCCCGAAATCGCTGGATTCGTGCGATTCATCAATTACTTTGGCTGCGTGCAATAAAGCTTTAGAGGGAATACAACCCACGTTTAAGCATACACCACCCAAGGTTGACCAACGCTCAACCAATACAGTTTGCATGCCCAAATCAGCCGCACGGAAGGCAGCGGTGTAACCCCCAGGGCCTGCACCCAAGACCAGCATTTGGCAAGTCACATCGGCTGAACCACTATGCTTAGCTGCTGCGGGTGCGGAGACTGAACTGGGTGCTGGAGCCGCTGCTTTAGCTGGAGCAGGAGCACTGGCTGCTGGAGTAGCAGCTGGAGCTGCTTTAGCTGCAGCACCTTCCACTTCCATTAAGGCAATCACCGTGCCTTCAGACGCTTTTTGCCCCGGCGCGATTTTCAGCTCTTTAATAATGCCCGCATGGGTGGACGGAATATCCATCGAGGCTTTATCCGATTCCAAGGTAATCAGCGCATCGTCAACGGCAACTTTATCCCCGACTTTGACGAGGATTTCAATGACATCAACCTCTTTAAAATCGCCAATATCAGGGACTTTAACTTCAATAACATTACTCATCTGTCGCTCTCCCGCTTACAGAATCAAATTGCGTACATCGGATAAGACAAAAGCGATATGGCTAACAAAACGAGCTGCATACGCCCCATCAATCACGCGATGGTCATAAGACACCGCTAAAGGTTGAATTAAGCGATCCACAATTTCGCCATTTTTGCGCACCAAACGCTCTTGAGCGCGCGTCAAACCGAGAATACCCACTTCAGGTGCATTCACAATCGGCGTGAAGTTTGTGCCGCCAATCCCGCCTAAGCTAGAGATCGAGAAGCAACCGCCTTGCATATCTGCCGCTTTGAGTTTGCCTTCGCGGGCTTTTTTGGAGATGTCGCCGAGTTCACGCGCTAATTCAAATAAGCCTTTGCGATCCACGTCTTTAATCACCGGAACCACTAAGCCATCAGGTGTATCAACCGCAATCCCAATATTGTAGAACTTACGTTGAATCAGATTTTCGCCATCATCTGCAAGCGCAGAGTTGAATTTCGGGAATTCTTTTAAGCCTACCGCGACCGCTTTCATCATGAATACGAGTGGTGTGAAGTTAAAGCCCATCGATTTGGCTTTATCTTTCATACTGGAGCGATAAGCTTCGAGTTCAGTAATATCCGCTTCATCGAAATGTGTGACTTGTGGAACAGTCAACCAAGCGCGATGTAAGTGTTTAGCCGAAAGCTTACCAATGCGTGACATCGGTACGGTTTCAACAGGGCCAAACTTGCTCCAATCTGGCTGGGTAATAAACTGCACGCCACCCATACCTGAAGCAGCCGGTGCTGCACTGGCTTTTGGAGTCTCAATAGGAGCCGCACTAGTAGTGGGTGCAGCCGCGACTGCCACTGAACCACCGGCTTGGAAAGAACGCACATCTTGCTCAGTAATGCGTCCGTTCGGGCCAGTACCTGCTACTTTGCCTAAATCCACACCTAATTCACGCGCAATTCGGCGTACTGAAGGGCTAGCATGAGCACGACGGAAATCATCGCTATTCACAGTAGAGGTGCTAGCTGTTGGAGTACTAGCCGCTGCCGGGGCAGTAGACGTCGCTGGGGCAGCAGTTACTTCAGCAGGTGCAGCACCTTCTACTTCAAGCAGTAGAATCACACTACCTTCAGAAACCTTATCACCTACTGCGACTTTCAACTCTTTAACCTTCCCTGCTTTGGGTGAAGGAATTTCCATAGAAGCTTTATCGGACTCTAAAGTAATTAAAGAATCTTCCGCTTTAATCACATCGCCCACATGCACTAAGACTTCAATCACGCTGACGCTTTTAAAGTCGCCAATATCCGGGACTTTAATTTCTTTCACCCCTGCAACGGGCGCCGTCGCTTGTGCAGCACCGCCTGCAACTTTAGGTTGTGCAGGTGCAGAAGCTACATTAACACTGGCTTCACCGGCATCTTTGAGCAGGAGAATGACGCTACCTTCCGAGACTTTATCGCCTACATTGATCTTAATCGCTTCGACTACACCACCAGCAGAAGCGGGTATATCCATCGAAGCTTTGTCGGATTCCAACGTAATTAGCGGATCATCAATCTTAATGGTATCGCCCACTTTCACGAGTAATTCAATAACAGTGACTTCTTTAAAATCACCAATATCAGGTACTTTGATTTCTTTACTCATTTATTCTCTCCTTACGCATACAGTGGGTTAGGCTTTTCAGGATCAATGCCGTATTTTGCCATCGCTTCTAATACAGTTTTCGCGGTGATTTTGCCTTTCGCTTTTGAGCCTTTTTGTTCATCCGCCAAAGCTTTCAGTGCAGTCACTGTGACGTAATAGCGATCCACTTCAAAATGGTGACGTAAGGCTTGACGACTATCCGAGCGCCCAAAACCATCCGTACCCAATACGTATAAAGGCTTATTTACATAGGGACGTACTTGATCGACGTAGGTACGAATGTAATCCGTAGAGGCAATGACAGGGCCTTCAGTACCATTCAAACATTGCCCAATCCATGATTGCCGTTCTTCTTGATCAGGATGTAAGAGATTCCAGCGCGCACAAGCTGCACCATCCCGCGCCACTTCATTCAAGCTTGGGGTTGCCCAAATATCCGCATCCACACCCCAGTCTTGTTTGAGTAAATCGGCAGCAGCAATCACTTCACGTAAGATCGAACCGCAACCCATGAGTTGTACCTGATGTTTACCCTTACCATCCGCTTTGCGTAAGGAATACATGCCTTTAATAATACCTTCTTCAGCACCTTCAGGCATGGCTGGCATGCTGTAGTTTTCATTTAAGGTAGTAATGTAATAGAACACATTTTCGCCATTTTGGTACATGCGTCGCAAACCATCATGGAAAATGACCGCCACTTCATAAGTGAAGGTTGGATCATAAGACATACAGTTAGGAATAAAGCCCGCGAATAATTGGCTATGTCCGTCTTGATGTTGTAAGCCTTCCCCATTGAGCGTCGTACGACCTGAAGTACCACCGACCAAGAAACCACGCGCTAACATATCGCCCGCTGCCCATGCCAAGTCACCAATGCGTTGAAAACCAAACATCGAGTAGTAAATGTAGAGTGGAATCATCATCTTATGATTATTGGCATAAGAAGTCGCAGCCGCAATCCATGAGGACATAGCGCCTGCTTCATTAATCCCTTCTTGCAATAATTGCCCTTTAGAGGATTCGCGATACGGCATAATGTCTGTAGCATCCATCGGCTCATACAACTGCCCATCCGGTGCATAAATCCCCACTTGACGGAACATGCCTTCCATACCAAAGGTACGTGATTCGTCCGGCACAATCGGCACAAGGCGTGGGCCTAATTCTTTATGCCGCGCCACGGCTACCATCACCCGCACCATTGCCATAGTAGTCGACATCGTACGTTCGCCGGTGTCTTTCAATAGGGCATCAAATAGCTCAGTGAGTTCAGGGACGTTCAGGGTTTCAAAATTTTGTGGACGATTCGGTAAGTAGCCACCTAGTGCTTGACGCCGTTCATGCAAATATTTCATTTCCAACGAGTCGGCCGCTGGCTTATAGAACGAGGCACTGTCGACTTGCTCATCTGTAACCGGAATGCGGAAGCGGTCACGTAATTTACGTAATTGGTCTGAACTCAGCTTTTTCTGTTGATGGCTGATATTCATACCCTCCCCAGCTTCACCCATACCATAACCTTTCACGGTATGCATAAGGATAATCGTAGGACGACCGACGGTATTCACCGCATTATGATAAGCCGCATACACTTTTTCTTGGTCATGCCCGCCGCGCAGCAAATCGTAATAGATTTGGTCGTCGGTCATGTCAGCAACCATCTCTAACAGTTCAGGATATTTACCAAAGAAATGTTCGCGAGTATAAGCGCCCCCTTTGTTTTTGAAGTTTTGGTATTCGCCATCGACCGCTTCCATCATGCGCTTACGCAATAAGCCTGTAGTATCTTTAGCTAAGAGCCGATCCCAGCCCGAACCCCACAATACTTTAATCACATTCCAGCCTGCCCCACGGAAATTGCCTTCCAACTCTTGGACAATTTTGCCATTGCCGCGCACGGGGCCATCTAAACGTTGCAGGTTACAGTTCACTACAAACACTAGATTATCTAAGCGTTCGCGTGAAGCTAAAGAAATCGCACCTTGTGATTCTGGCTCATCCATTTCGCCATCACCTAAGAAGGCCCACACTTTCCGACCTTCAGCATGATTATCGGCGATTTTGGCAAAACCACGATGCTCTAAATATTTTAAAAAGCGTGCTTGGTAAATTGCCATGATCGGGCCTAAGCCCATAGAAACCGTGGAGAACTGCCAAAAGTCTGGCATTAGATAGGGATGTGGATAAGAAGATAAACCTTTACCTTTAGCTTCAATACGGAAATTTTCTAATTGATCTTCACTTAAGCGACCTTCGACAAAAGCGCGGGCATAGGTACCGGGAGCGGTATGACCTTGAATAAAGAGCATATCACTGCCATTCGGATGACCGTGACCTTTCCAGAAATGGTTATAACCTACTTCATACATAATGGCTGAAGATTGGAAAGAGGCAATGTGACCACCCGGCTCAGCAGGCTTGCGATTAGCGCGAACTACCATCGCGGTCGCATTCCAACGTAAGGCACGCAAAATATGCCGCTCTAATTCAAGATTCCCGGGGTAGGCAGGTTGTTGGTCGACAGGAATCGTATTGATATAAGGAGTGTGCATATCAGGTGGCTCGACACCAGCCTCAGATGCAGTTTCTATAGTTTTATGCAGTAAATAGCGGGCACGGTCGGCACCGGCACGCTCGACCACCACATCAATAGCTTCTTGCCATTCTTGGGTTTCCTGTGGATCGTGATCTAACTGTTCATGGCTCATTAAAAATCTCCTAGCACTGACAAGGTTAGGAGCGGTCTAATCGCTTTTTATGTAGTTATTTCCGATGGGATATATAGCCGCTCCCCTCTTATATCCCTATAGAGCGGGCATACTACACAGATAAACATTGAAAAGCCATCAATTGAGTGTTTAACTTATTTATTTTAATAGGCTAAAAAAATAATAATTTATAAATCAAATAAATATAAAAGTTTTTCACCTGCAGCTAAAACCTTCTCACTTTAATGAAAATAGCCGAAGTTTTAGCACAAGCATCGAGCCACATTTTCTTAAAAGAGTGAAAACCAGAAGAAAACGAGCTCATTTGCTAAAACTACCGCATACCTATGCGCCAAAATCCTGAGAGTCTTACTAGGGGCTTAGGTAGCTAAAAGGTAATTGACTGAAACAACTACAAGTTAGCTTAGGCTTTAGAGTGATTGCGACATAGGCAAGACTATTTCTTAAGTTAATTTTAAAAAAACTTAATTATCAGTAATTTAATAAGTTAAAATAACAGGAACACTAAAAATTACGTCCACAAGCACTTACCTGCTGACTTCTGGATAGCCGCCAAACGCTCTGTATGCGCTAATAGTTCATCTGTATTAGCCTGCAAAATTGGTAATTGCACTCCAACAGCTACGCGGCGAATGGAGGAGCCCGCAGCATTCGAACCAGCTCTGTCTTCGAGCTCCGTACTTAACTGCAGGCTCACTTGGCCACCAGTCATGGCAAGGTAGACATCGGCAAGAATTTCAGCATCTAACAAAGCACCGTGCAAACTACGATGCCCATTGTCAATCTCATAACGCCTACACAAAGCATCCAAGCTATTACGCTGTCCTGGATACATCTGCCGAGCCATAACTAGAGTATCTGCTACGGTACAATAGTCGGTAATTGCTTGATAAGCTTCAGGTAATTGGGCTAGCTCATGGTTTAGGAAACTAATATCAAAAGGCGCATTATGAATAATCAGCTCAGCACCCTTAAGATAAGCAATCAGCTCAGCAGCTATATCCTTAAAGCGTGGCTTATCGGCTAAAAACTCATTATTAATCCCATGAACCTCAATCGCCTCAGCATCAATTTCACGATCGGGTTGCAAGTAGAAATGAAAGTTATGCCCCGTCAAACGGCGGCTCACCATTTCCACACAGCCAATCTCAATAATACGATGCCCTTCTTTGGGATCTAAGCCCGTTGTTTCAGTATCGAGAATAATTTGGCGGGTCATGCTAATTTCCTTTCATCAATAGCTCGGTTGGCTAGGCTATCTACGCGCTCATTATCAGGATGTCCCGTATGCCCTCGCACCCAATTCCACTGAATTTTATGAGGCTGCGCTGCTTGATCGAGGCGCTGCCATAAGTCTTGATTTTTTACAGCTTGGCCGCTGGCACTTTTCCAGCCTTTACGCTTCCAACCCGCAAGCCATTCTGTCATGCCTTGCAGCACATATTTTGAGTCTGTCGTGAGCACCACTTCACACGGCTGCTTCAAAGCTTCCAAGCCGCGGATGGCTGCCATAAGTTCCATTTGATTATTGGTCGCAGCCGCCTGATAACCATATAACTCTCGCTCTTGCTGTTCATAACGCAATAAGACACCCCAGCCGCCAGGCCCTGGATTCCCACGGCAAGCACCATCGGTATATAACTCGACCTTTTTCAAACTTTGTTTCTCTTCTTGACAGGACTAATGTAGTGAGTGCTAGTGTTATTTACAGCCATACTGGGACTTAAACGTTTTTTAGCAGGACGGGTGGCGGGTTTAATCGGGATCAGGCGTGAAACTTGTTTGCGCACATGGATAATTTGCACACTACCCAGTGGCAATTGATAACGCTGTCCTAAATGATCTATCCAAGCTAAATGTTTGAAAATACTATCGCTCCCTAAAGCAGGGCGAAAGCCTAGGGTATAAGTCTCTAACATTTCAAAACCTAACACGCCAAACCAATCACGAATACGCCGCTTGGTGTACATCGCAGGACGATCGGGTACACGCCTTAGATAATTCCAAGTTTGCCCTAAACCGCGCCAGCTCCAAGGATTAAACCCAATTAAAATGCAATGCCCCTCAGGCACTAAGACCCGCTCAATCTCACGTAAAACATGATGAGGGGAATGAGCATAATCCAACACATGGCAACCCACCACTAAATCAACTTCATTAAAACCAATCGGTAGAAATTCAGCCTTAGTGATGGTATCTGCCAGCGTCGCGTGTGGATTAGTCGATAATTTAATATGGGTACTAATCCGCGAATCGCAAAGCAAATCGCAATGCTCCACCATTAAACCTAATTCCAGCGCATAATAACCAAAAACATCTTCAGTTAAAGAAGTAACTAGTTTCTGCAATTCAGCCAGCACATAAGCACCCTCTACAGTACTGTACCAGCTCTGCAATTGGCTTATCTGCTGCTCAACTGAAGCGACAGGATGGGTTAAAACAACAGGTGTTGCTTTTTTCTTGTTCATTCAATCAATACATATTATAGTCGAACGCAATTTGCTTAATAAGGCATCAGCAAGCAGGGCAATCAAAGTCGGTAAAATCTTAATCTGACATTCCAGACAGAGAAACACAACTACAAACAACCAAACTGGGGTGAATTAGATCTGCTGACCTTGAGCTTGCAATAGCAGTTTTATCATAGGGTCTATTGGGGCTATATCATGGGGACATCTTCTTACCTCGCACCAGCGGCGGCGGTATGTGTTTTATTATTGTTAAGTGCCTGCAGCAGTACCAAGCCAGACACAAGTCTTGAAAATACTAGTGATCAGACCGCTTCGATTCCTGAAGCTCTACCGTTAACCCAAGGCAAAAACCAGCCAGTTTATCGATCCCAAAAACCTCAGCATAGACCGACTAAGCGTACCTGGGTTGCACAAGCGCGTCCTCAAATCTATGAGCGTAGAGACCCGACTCCGCGTATCCAACGTGCTATGTATATTCCTAGCATCAGCAGCGATTACAGTATTGATCAGGACTTTGATACGTGGTCACGCGTGTTTAGACATTTCCAATTGGCTGATTATTCAGGCCATCCTCGCGTGCAGCAATTTATTCGTTCCTATGCCCAAAACCCACAAAACCTCAGTATTCTCTCGGATCGAGCCAGTGTGTTTTTGCACATGATTATTGAAGAAGTCACCCGTCGCGGGATGCCAGCTGAAGTTGCACTGTTACCTTTTGTAGAAAGTGGTTTTGATGCCGATGTTTTTTCCAGTGCGGGTGCTGCGGGTTTGTGGCAGTTTATTCCTTCCACAGGGCGGAATTATGGCCTAAAACAAACGGGTGCTTATGATGCGCGGATGGATCCTTTTGCGGCTACAGGTGCTGCTTTAAATTATCTACAAAAATTGAATCGTCAGTTCAATGGTGATTGGCTCTTAGCGTTCGCCGCTTATAATTGTGGGGAAACTTGTGTGAGCCGTGCAGTCATACAGGCACAACAAGCCGGTTTGCAACCGACTTTCTGGAATTTAGCTCTGCCACAAGAAACCATGAACTATGTACCACGCTTATTGGCTTTTAAAGAACTGATCGGACGCTCCGGTTCTTACGGGATTCGTTTGCGTGCCACACCAAATGCAGCCCGTCTTGCACAATTACGAATTAATAAACCTGTTGATTTGCGATTGGCAGCGATGCAAGCTGGTTTACCTGCCAATCGTTTAATTGAACTAAATCCTTGCTTCCGTACCGGCGTAACGACGCCAGAGCATTCTAATCGGATTATCCTACCGCGTGAATATGCTGATCGTTTAGCACAAGTTATTCGTGTCATGCCAGCAGCTTATACACGAGCCAGCTACAGTCGTAGCAGATTATCGTATGGCGGTTGAATCCAAGACTAAGTCTCGCTAATTTAAGTGGTGGCACAGCGCCTGACTGTGCGCCCTTACGAGTGCACTTCTATGACCGAGCTCATTGTTAGTCTAAATAATCAAATCCTACAAAAATTTAAATTAGCTGAGGCTAAATACCTGCTTGGACGCTCTCAACACTGTGACATTATTTTAAGCGAACGCACGGTCAGTGCTGAACACGCTCAGATAGTAAAGATCGGCACAGATTGTTTCTTAGAAGACTTGGCAAGCACTAATGGTGTGTATGTGAATCACCTGCGCACCCAAAAACACTGCTTGCTCGATCATGACCTCATCCAGATTGGTAAGTACGAACTCAGCTTTATAGATCCACTCAATCGCTACAAACAAGTTTATGAATTATGTATCAATACTCAGCAGTTAGAAGAGTTTACAGACCTAGCCTACTTAGAATTGATGAGTGGAGAAAAAATTGGGTCTTTTATCCCACTGAAAAATAATCAATTTATTTTAAGACCATCAGCAAAAATCGCTGAGACCATTCGGATAGAGACCACGCCCGATAGACAATATGTACTATATCTGGTTGATAAACAGGAAGTGACTAGCTCTCGCGCACTACAGGATAAGGATACCTTTAGACTTGGCGAGCTTATTCTAAAGTTTCATGATCCAGCCAAACTAGCTAAGCTATAATTTTTGCTAAAGCACTCCATCTATGTCTAGTTCTTTAAGCGATGAGTTACGTAAACAAATCCGGCGGCAACGCTCAAAACAAACTAAAGCGATTCAACAACAACTGTCCAAGCAAGCGATACGGCATTTAAGCCGACATCGAATTTTTCGCTCTGCACAAACAATTGCCCTCTACTTACCTGTTAGAGGCGAGGCTGATCCAAGATTTTTATTAAAGTTTGCCCAGCCTAAACAGCGTTTTTTTCTACCAGTTTTAAGTTTAAGCCGTGACTCTAAGCTTATTTTTGTGGAGTGGACTCGTCAGACCAGTTTTCGTAAAAACCGCTTCAACATCCCCGAGCCTTTATTAGCTAAACGGCGCATTCTTAGTCCAAGACAATTAGATTTAGTGATTACCCCTTTGGTTGCTTTTGATAAACAGGGCTCACGCTTAGGAATGGGCGGAGGGTTTTATGATCGCAGTTTTGCTGCTAAACATTATTTAAAGTGCAAACGCCCCTTGCTAGTAGGTTTCGCCTACCCTTTCCAAGAGCTTGAGTCTTTGGAACGTCAAGCTTGGGATATTCCTTTAGATGCCAGTTGTACAGCAGAAAGATTAAGTTTTTATCAATATTGAATATATTATAATATTCTAATATAATGTACTTAATAGAAACATTTCTTGGGAAGACATTATGAAAAAGCTTCTGATTGCTCTTAGTCTGTTGGGTTTGGCTAGCTCAGCTCAGGCAAATTTCTTTGGCGGTGGTAATAACGGTGAGTGGAAGATGGGGCCTTATGGGCCTTATTGGGAAGAAAACGATTGGCCAGAATGGACGCCCATGTATTGGATGCAAGAAATGAGCGATAGCTTTAACAATGACAATAATAATGGCTTTAGTTTCAACCAAGGCTCGAATGCTTGGAATATCCCCTTCTTTGGCAATACGACTAGCAGTGTGCCACCCTACCCCTATGCTTATCCCGCGCCAATGATGCCGTATGCCTCACCTATGCCTTATTATGGCGGGTATCAGCTGCCTAATGCTCAAGCTCCAGCTCTGCCAACGATGCCTGTTGCGCCTGTTAATACTGCACCTGGCCCTAGTTCGCAAACTGAAGCAGCTAGCACGAACTAAGCCTAATTACTGGCCTCTGGCTTACAAACTCCAGAGCCATCCAAAGTACAAAATCCTGCTGGTAGCTTGACGCCAGCAGGGGGCTGTGCAATGAATTTACTACTGGGCAAAGTATCAGCAACCGCTTGAGTCTTTAGTTCATCTGCAGATTGAGGAAGCGCTACTGCTGCTTGAGTTGATGAAACAGGTTGTTGAGCATCATCGGTAATGGACGGATCAATTTTTGCTATTTCACTAAAGTGTTCTAAACGTAATTCTGCAAAATGAATTCGTGCTTGCCACTGATCTTGCTGATAAGCCTGCTCTTCTACTAACTGTTCTTTCTCTTGCGCATTTAAGCCTAGTTGTTCAGTAGACTCGGTCATAATTAATAAATGCTGCCATGCCATTTCCGCTTGATTCAAAAGCACTTGAGCCTGCTCATGTGATCCAGCTGATTTAGCCAGTTGCTCATAAGTATTTTGCATAATTGTGAGCTTTTCCCAATCGCTTAAATACTGAGCTTTGACTTGAGGATTGGTCGCTGAGGAAATAGCGGGCAAAGGCTGAGATTGTAAGGCGACATGGCTGGGTCTAAAAGCAAATAAAATACCCAAAGAAATTAACAGCAGTAAAGCAATGAAGCCCGCATACGCAACTTGTGAGCCATGATGATGGAGCCAAGAACCTTTAGGCGGCTCTTGCTGCTTTAAGATCAATTTAGCCATGATCATCTAACCAGTTGATGGGTTGAGAATTGCAAGCAGGTTCCTGACACAAAACCTTAACTTCAGAACATAACAAGCCGTGCTAAGAACGCCAGCACATCCTAGACAGATGGTAATTAAATCTAGCTGCTACGTCACTGTTTAAGAGTCGGAAACTAGAGGATAGTTCCTAAACGAAACAAACTCAAAAAGTTTAAGCCCTCTAAATAGGTTGAGCTGCGGGATCTGACTGAGGTACAGGTGTAGGTTTTACAGGTGGTTTTGACAGCTCTTGCTGCAACTGATTCATGCTGTCTTCAAGGCTTTTACCTAATTTATCAATGCTTTCGCTTAAGTTGCTGTCTAATCCTTTTAAGCTCTCTTGCATGAAGTTGTTCAACTGATCAACCACAGCACCCATAGCTCCACTCACCATCGAACCTAGGGTTTTTTGCACATCGACTCGCCATTTATTCTCATGCAAGCTTAATACGGTTCTAAGCGGAACCTGTAAATCACCCTTATCACCACTGTAAAGTACTGTAGCCACTTCGGCTAAACCATTTTCAATTTTTAGCTCACCGGTCTCGAAGCGCTTGGCGGAAAGTTTCTTATTATGTAGCAAGCCTAGATATTGAGTACTATCCCAAGTAGCTAATACCTTAGCAGTTTCCATATCGTCTTTTAGCACTGCTTCCCAAAACTGATTGGCAACCTGCCGTGCATCCTGTTCAGTAGAACTGTTACAAGCTGTTAAGCCCAACAAACACACTAAGCTCAGCAGGAATAGGCGACCAAAGCTATAAAAGTGTGTGCACATGTGGCTTAAACTCCTAGTAACACGCCCTCCTCTTGACTATCTAAGGATAGACGTACTGTAGTGATTTGATTTTCCAACTCATGCTTATCATGGGGTTTGGTAATGACTTTACAATAGTTGGGCGTATAACCGGTATAAATCAATTGGCCATCTTGTTCACGGCTACGTTCCCAAAGGACAGGAACTGTTTTCCCCAATTGTTGCTGTAGCCAAACCTGCTGCGAATGCTCCGCCAGTTGATGCAAGGCTTGGCTACGCTGCTTTTTAAGAGCTTCCGCAACTGGATTGATTAAACCAGCTGCTTTCGTACCAGCACGTGGTGAATAGCTAAAAATATGCACATGCCCAAAGCCAATGCGCTCAACAAAGCTTAAAGTTTCCTGCCATTCTTCCTCAGTTTCCCCAGGGAAACCTACGATAATATCGGTGGTGACATTAAAATCAGGAATAGCCGAGCGTGCCTGAGTCACCAACTGAGTAAATTCGCTTGTCTTACAGCGCCGTGCCATCCGTCTTAAAACTGAGTCAGCACCACTTTGAATCGGCAAATGCATATGGGGCATTAAACGTGGATTGCTAAAGAGTGCAAAGAAATTTTCAGGTAAATCCCAAGGCTCGACAGAGGCAAAGCGAATTCGTGGAATATCTGTTTCAACTAAAATACGCTGGACCAAAATATAGAGGGAACTTGCGTTTAAATCACTGCCATAACCGCCAACATGCACGCCAGTGAGAACGATTTCCTGTACACCTTGGCTCGTCAGTTGGTTAATCTCGTCAATAATCGAAGATTCAGCGCGACTACGTTCCTCACCGCGTGCCACCGTTACAATACAAAAAGTGCAACGATAGCGACAACCATCCTGAATTTTGATAAAAGCTCGATGACGACCACGCACAAATAAACTGTTTTCCCCCGGCTCAGTAGCCATTTCTGGCATCACTGGCAGAGCAAAGGTTTCCATCACTTTAGCAGGGAGCTGGTCTTTTTCTGTATTTGGAACGACCAAATCAACGCCTAAAGTATTAGCGACTTCAGTGGCTTGTAAAGTGGCATAGCAACCACTGACGACTAACTTTGCAGCTGGATTTTCTCGATAAAGTCGATTTAATAAGCGTCGCGATTTAGCAGAGGCTTCTTGAGTAACTGCGCAGGTATTTAAAACAACCACGTCAGCATCCGGGGCAGCAGTGACAATCGCATGCCCTGCTGCACGGAAACCTTGTGACCATTGCTCTAACTCAGCTTCATTGAGTCGGCAACCCAAAGCTTTTAAATGTACTTTCATGGCAATTGCATTTTAAGGGTTAGTATTGCGCCTGCCATCAGTCATTAAATATTTTCTGGATGTAAAACAATGTCTGAACGCGCACGCAAATCTTCTAAAGCGGCCTCTAACTCACGGGCACCACTGACACTACCATATATCTGTGCACTGTTCTCTTCGAGGGTATTGGTTCCATCTTCAACAGCTTTCAGCGAAATCAAGGTGTAGTCACCACTAGCTAAGGTGACTTTATCCCAGTCTAACTGACCTGCAGCAGGACGGGGTAGTGTAAAAATCTTCTCGATCACTTCGGGGGAAACGGTGCTACCAGTACGTTGCACAAAACCCGGCTTTTCAACTGCTTCAGCTTTACCCAAACCAGAAGCATCTAAAGCTGCCCAGCCAGTCGTTTCGACCTGCTTTAACAACTCATCACCTTTTTGGGCAACTAGCTTACGTGCTTCTTGAGCTTTGAGCAGAGTAGTAATTTCTGCTTTCACTTCGTCTAAAGGCTTTTGCGCAGCAGGTTCTTGTCCTGCAGAACGTAACACAATCGCTTGTGTATCAGAAACCTGTACTACTTGTGAGTTTTTACCTTCTTTTAATACCTCATCAGAGAAAGCTTCTGCCAATAATTTCGGATCGGTTAGTACGCCCTCACCTTTAGAGCGGGTTAACCAACCAGATTCTTGTACTGCAACATTGACCGCTTTCGCTGCGGGCGCTAAATCGCCACTTTGCTCATAAGCAACCGTTTGTAATTTTTCGGCTGCATCTAAAAAGAGCTTTTCAGCTTCTGCTTGACGATAATCTTGCTCGACCTGTGCTTTGACTTCCTCGTAAGGTTTTTGCACAGCAGCCTTAACACTATTTACACGGATAATTTCATACCCAGCCCCTGTTTTCACTGGTTCAGATATTTTATTCAGCTCCGCAGCAAAGACTGCTTTCTCAAACTCTGGGTCCCAGCTACCTGTCACCACATCCCCTACTACGCCAGCCAGCTCCGCAGTCGCTTTATCATCTGAATCTGTTTTGGCAGCCTCTTCAAAGGTCTTTTTACCGGCTTGGATATCCGCATAGATAGCATCAATTTTCTTCTTAGCTTCAGCATCTTGGGCGGGATCGGCAACAGCGATTAAAATATGGCTGGCATTACGCGATTCAGGAGTCAGATAACGGTCTTTATGCTCATCATAATAAGCCTCTAAAGCACCTGCCTCGACAGTCACTGTTTTAGCTAAAGCCTCTTGATTCAAGTCGATATAAGCGACCTTAACTTTTTCTTCAGTCATGAATTGGCTTTTATGCTCATCGTAATACTTACTGATTTGCTCATCAGTGATTTGCACTTGCGGCTCAAAATCTGCAACTTTTAAGGTAAATAGTTCAACCTCACGTTTTTGATTACGTAGGGTTTGATATTGCTCCATTTGCGTTTTAGTCGCAAAAGCAGTGTTTTGTAGACCCTCTCGGAACTGACTATTAGTAATATCAGTACGCATTTGCTCTTCAAACCCTGCTTGATTACGGCGTTGAGAGGCTAAGAAGCTTTCATAGGTCGCTTTGTCGAACTGGCCGTCTTTTTGGAATACACTAATTTGTGAAATCGCAGTCGCTACATCTTCCGTACTAGCCCGATAGCCCTCATCTTTGGCTTTCTGACGGAGCAGCACTTGATTGACCACATTATTTAAAGCCATTTGTTTTAAATTATCGTCACCGAGCTGCGCTGCCATTTGACCAAATTGCTGACGAATCTGTGCTAACTCTTGTTGAACTTCTTGTGCAGGCACATCCTCGCCATTCACTACTGCTGCTGCTTTTGTAGAGCCACCCTCCATATAAGAATTAATGCCCCAGAGTGCAAATGGGATACTAATAAATCCTACGATGGCGTAAGCAATCCAGCCTTTGGCTTTATCATGAATCGTTTGTAACATATTTTTCTGCGTATTATTTAAGTTGAACTGATCAGAACTGCCCGCCCTTAGGGCATGGGGCATCATACAAAATGCCTAGCGTGAGGGGAAGAAAAAAGCAACGTTTGAAAGGTTGGCGGAGTGGACGGGGCTCGAACCCGCGACCCCCGGCGTGACAGGCCGGTATTCTAACCAACTGAACTACCACTCCGCGAGAGAACTGTAGACATAAAAAAGGATGCTTAATGAGCATCCTTTAGCAATAAGTGGCGGAGTGGACGGGGCTCGAACCCGCGACCCCCGGCGTGACAGGCCGGTATTCTAACCAACTGAACTACCACTCCGCGAAAACTAATGCCAACAACGATGGTGGGTGATGAGGGACTTGAACCCCCGACATTCGCCTTGTAAGGGCGACGCTCTACCAACTGAGCTAATCACCCGTTGTTGTGAAGGCCGCTATTGTACTGCATCTTTTAAAGCTTTACCAGCTTTAAATGAAGGAATTTTTGCGGCAGCGATTTCAATGGTATCCCCAGTGCGTGGATTGCGCCCAGACCGTGCCTGACGCTCACGAACAAGGAAAGTCCCAAAGCCAATTAAAGAAACTTGATCACCTTTGGCTAAAGCTTCAGTGACTGCTTCTACCATAGCTTTGAACGCACGGTCGGTATCTGCTTTGGTCAGGCCTGACTTCGCAGAAACTGCATCGATCAATTCTGTTTTGTTCATGAAAAGAGTCCTTTGAATTCGTTATTTCAGGGAAACCGGAACACTCCTCCACTACCGTCCTGTAGCAAAAAAACGACTAGTGTGAATATGTTTGACTGTTATACCAGCGACCTTGAAAAGGTGTCAACTAAATGACAGCGTAACATGGCGTTTTCCCTAGGTTTCTTAATGGGTTCGACTACTTTCTAGCTCTTCCTCATTCGTTGCGGCCACTGGAGTTGTCGCATTTTCGCCTTCATCTTCATCTGTAGCATCCAGCAAAGGCTCAGGCATTCGTTCCAAAGCTAAGGCCAAAACTTCATCAATCCATTTTACCGGGCGAATCTCTAAACTCTTTTTCACAGTCTCTGGGACTTCAGCTAAATCCTTCTCATTGTCTTTAGGAATCAGCACTAAACGAATACCCCCCCGATGCGCTGCCAATAATTTTTCCTTCAGACCACCAATTGGCAACACTTCACCACGTAAGGTAATTTCCCCGGTCATGGCGACATCCGCACGCACTGGAATCCCACTCATTGCCGAAACAATAGCCGTCACCATACCAATCCCAGCACTAGGTCCGTCTTTTGGTGTTGCCCCTTCAGGGACATGAATATGTACATTATGCTTACGCAAGAAACTACGCGAAATACCGAGCAACTGTGCACGGCTCTTGACTACCGTTTCAGCCGCGTAAATCGACTCCTTCATGACCTCACCTAAGCGGCCTGTACTCTTGATTGCTCCAGATCCGGGTAGTAGAGCACTTTCAATAGTCAACAGATCGCCACCCACTGATGTCCAAGCCAAGCCAGTGACTTGGCCGATTTGGTTTTCTTTACCACCACGCCCATAGTCGAATTGCTGCACACCCAAATACTTTTCAAGGTTTTTCGGAGTCACCGTCGACTTGGTTTTTTTGCTTAACAGATGTTGTTTAACGGCTTTACGGCATAATTTAGAAATCTCTCGATCTAAATTACGCACACCTGCTTCACGCGTATAGTGACGAATAATATCTAATACGGTGGCATCACTGATCGCAAGCTCACCTTCTTTTAGACCATTCGCCTTAAGCTGTTTAGGAAGCAAATAATTTCGCGCAATATTAAGCTTCTCTTCCTCGGTATACCCCGGAATACGAATAACTTCCATCCGATCTAATAACGGCCCGGGAATACGCATACTGTTTGAAGTAGCCACAAACATCACGTCTGATAAGTCAAAATCGACCTCCAGATAATGATCCGCAAAAGTATGATTTTGCTCTGGATCAAGTACCTCTAACAAGGCTGATGCAGGATCGCCCCGAAAATCCGTCGACATTTTGTCGATCTCATCCAACAAAAACAGCGGATTACGTGTACCTACTCGTGATAAATTCTGAATAATTTTTCCTGGTAGTGAGCCAATATAAGTACGCCGATGCCCACGGATTTCCGCCTCGTCACGCACTCCACCTAAAGCCATACGCGTAAATTTACGCCCGGTCGCACGGGCAATTGACTGCCCTAACGAAGTTTTACCTACCCCAGGAGGTCCCACCAAACAAAGAATCGGCCCTTTGATTTTCTTAACGCGCTGCTGTACCGCCAAAAACTCTAAAATCCGCTCTTTAACTTCATCTAAACCATAATGGTCTTCATTGAGAATCTTTTCAGCAGCGGCTAAATCGGAGAGCACCTTAGATTTTTTCTTCCAAGGTAAACCCACCATCCAATCGATGTAATTACGTACTACCGTTGCCTCTGCTGACATCGGTGACATCATTTTAAGCTTATTCAGCTCAGCAGTCGCTTTGTCACGCGCTTCTTTGGTCATCCCTGCTTTATTGATACGCCGCGCCAACTCTTCAACTTCACTGGGGCTTTCATCCATATCACCGAGTTCTTTTTGAATCGCTTTGATTTGCTCATTCAAATAGTACTCGCGCTGGCTACGCTCCATTTGCTGCTTCACACGCCCGCGAATCTTTTTCTCAACTTGTAACAGATCGAGTTCATTTTCGATCAGTTCGATCAAACTTTGGATGCGCTCTTCTACATTTAAAATTTCCAGCAGAGTTTGTTTTTGCGCAATTTTTAAGCCCAAATGAGCAGTGACTGTATCCGCCAAGCGTACTGGATCTTCAATACTAGCGAGCGAGGACAAAATTTCCGGCGGAACTTTCTTATTGAGCTTTACATACTGCTCAAATAAGTTAATCAAAGAGCGCCCCATGACTTCGACTTTACGCTCTTCAGTCTCTAAAACTGAAGGACGCATTTCGATTTCCGCACAAAAATAAGGGCTCTCATCATCAATCGCCACCATTTCTGCACGCTCTAAACCTTCGACTAACACTTTTAAAGTGCCATCCGGTAATTTGAGCAATTGCAAAATCGTTGCGAGCGTCCCTAAAGTGTGCACATCTGTTAATTCAGGGTCATCGACTTCAGCACTTTTTTGCGCAACCAACAAAATTTGTTTATCAGTAGACATCGCAGCATCTAAAGCTTGAATCGAGCGCTGCCGACCAACAAACAAGGGAATAACCATATACGGGTAAACTACTACATCCCGTAAGGGTAAAACGGGGACAATCAGTCTGTCCGTATCCGTATTTTTATCAGACATTTGTAACCTCATAGGCCCTGATGTAGCGCTAAGCGCGTCTTATGATGCAGACCGAACAACCATCAGCAAAGGCAAGGGAATCTAGGCTCTGAGTATCAGAACCTAGTTAGAAAATGAATTACTCACCCGCTACAGCCACTTTAGGCTCAGCATTTTCATACACACGATAAGGCTCTGATTCACCACGCACTACAGCCTCATCCACAATGACCTTACTGACGGATTGCTCAGATGGAAGTTCATACATGGTGTCTAAAAGAATTTTTTCAAGGATCGTTCTTAAGCCACGCGCACCTGTTTTACGCTCCATCGCTTTACGAGCAATTAGATGTAGTGCTTCCTCTCTAAAGAGCAGCTCAGTACCTTCCATTTCAAACAAACGACCATATTGCTTGGTTAAAGCATTGCGTGGCTCGGTTAAGATTTGCACTAGAGCAGCTTCGTCCAGCTCCTCTAATGTAGCAACTACGGGCAAACGCCCAACAAACTCTGGAATCAAACCGTAACGTACTAAATCATCAGCTTCGATGTCCTTGATAACATCACCAAAGGACTTACTAGTTTCAGGAGTTTTTACCGCTGCAGAGAAGCCAATACTGCCCTTTTCAGTGCGATCACGGATTACTTTATCCATCCCTGCAAAAGCACCACCGCAAATAAAGAGAATATTTTTAGTATCGACTTGCAAGAACTCTTGCTGAGGGTGTTTACGCCCGCCTTGAGGGGGAACTGAAGCGATCGTACCTTCAATTAATTTCAGTAAGGCTTGCTGGACACCTTCACCCGATACATCGCGGGTAATCGATGGGTTGTCAGATTTACGGGAAATTTTGTCGATTTCATCAATGTAGACAATGCCCGTTTGGGCTTTCTCAACATCATAATCACATTTTTGCAGAAGCTTTTGGATGATGTTTTCCACATCTTCCCCCACATAACCGGCTTCAGTTAGGGTGGTCGCATCTGCAATCGTGAACGGCACATTCAATAAACGGGCTAAGGTTTCAGCCAATAAAGTTTTACCGCTACCCGTAGGGCCAATGAGCAGAATATTACTTTTAGCCAGTTCAACATCATCTTTACCGGTCTTTTTGAATAAACGCTTATAATGATTATAGACTGCGACCGACAACACTTTCTTGGCTAATTCTTGACCAATCACATATTCATCAAGATTTTGGCTTAGCTCACGTGGCGTCGGTAAGTTAGTTTTATCATCCGGCTCACCCTGAGTAGAGTGCATTTCTTCTTGGATAATATCATTACATAGATCCACACACTCATCACAGATAAATACTGAAGGCCCTGCAATCAGTTTACGGACTTCGTGTTGGCTTTTTCCGCAAAATGAACAATACAGTAACTTTCCGGTGTCTTGGTTACCCTTTTTGTCTTTACTCATTCAGAACCTCTACCTGCACCAGAACTATCTGGCGAATGTGCTTAAATAGCCTAAAACTGCTATGTAATGCCAAAAACAAGAACTTCAAGCCTTATTATCTACGAGTATGGGCTTGAATAACAAGAAGCCTATGCTTTGTATGTCTATTAAAACAAAAACAGCCTGATAAACAGGCTGTTTTTAAGTAGTTTTTTAGAGAAACTCGTCTTTAAGCACTACGCTTATCCAAAACCAAGTCAATCAAGCCATAGTCTTTCGCTTGAGTAGCAGTCATAAAATTATCCCGATCTGTATCTTGGCTAATTTTCTCTAAGGACTGCCCTGTATGCTTCGATAAGACTAAGTTCAGTTCTTCACGAATTTTTAAAATTTCGCGAGCATGAATTTCAATGTCAGAAGCTTGCCCTTGGAAACCGCCCAAAGGCTGATGGATCATCACCCGTGAATGCGGCAAGCAAGCCCGTTTACCCGGAGCACCCGCAGCCAACAAAACCGCACCCATACTCGCCGCTTGGCCAATACATAACGTACTTACCTGTGGGCGGATAAACTGCATGGTATCGTAAATCGCCATCCCTGCTGTCACCACCCCACCGGGCGAGTTGATGTACAGATGAATGTCTTTTTCTGGATTCTCAGATTCTAAAAATAATAGCTGCCCCACAATGGAGTTCGCCATATAGTCTTCAATACCACCGACACAGAAAATAATCCGCTCTTTCAGTAGTCGAGAGTAAAGATCATAAGCTTGTTCCCCACGAGACGTTTTCTCGATCACATAGGGGATACCTAAAGCTTGAGTTCCTAGTGCGCCATTTAGCTTAGACATTATTATTCACCTGTACATTAGCTTATTAAGCGGCTGCCGGTTCCTGCTTGCGATTCATAACGGATTCAAAATCACGTGCTTCGTCAATGACCTTCGCTTGATCTAAAACCCACTCTACAATCATATCTTCCATGACGGCTGCTTCCACAGTCTGCATAGCTTGACGATTAGTACGGTAGTAATTGATCAAAGCGGCTGGTTCTTCATAAGAGGCAGCCAAAGTTTCCAGCATAGCGTCCACGCGTGCAGGATCACGTTGCAGACCTTTTTGACGAATAATTTCGCCAACGATCAAACCCAACTTAACCCGACGCGCTGCTTGCGGCTGGAATAAATCATCAGGGATATTATTAGCTGGAGTGCCTGTGCTTTGCGAGAACTCCTCACGAACGTGTTGGATTTCGTCTTTCACTAACGCACTAGGTAATTCAATTTCATGTAAGCTAGATAAGCCTTCCATGACTTGTTGCTTGACTTGCGCCTTTAGAGCATTGCCTAATTCGCGAGTCATATTCTTTTTCACTTCTTCGCGGAAAGATTCCATGCTGCCATCTTCCACACCGAATTGTTTAATAAACTCTGCATTGACTTCTGGCAAAGACTCTTCCTGCACTTTATGCACAGTCAGCTTGAATTGAGCCGTTTTACCTTTCAGATTCTCAGCCTGATAATCTTCTGGGAAAGACACATCAGCCGTCTTAGTCTCACCAGCTTGCATGCCGATTAAGGCCGCTTCAAAGTCTGGCAACATGCGACCAGCGCCTAATTCAACGGGGTAATCTTGAGCAGTGCCACCGGAAAAAGCTTCGCCATCTACACTGCCTTCAAAATCGATCCGAACTAAATCACCACTTTGTGCAGCACGATCAGCATCTTTCCACTCACGTTGTTGCTTGCGAATGGTATCTAACATTTTATCAATGTCAATATCTTGCACTTCGGCCGTGGGACGTTTCACTTCTAAACTGGTCACATCAGCTACAGTGAACTCTGGATAAACATCAAAGTTCGCCACATAAACCAAAGGTTGACCAACAGCTAAAGCTTGTAATTCAATTTGTGGCAGGCCAGCGACCCGTAGATTTTGCTGAACAGAGGCATCACGGAAAGTATGCTCTAAGACTTCACCGATCACTTCTTGGCGTACAGAATCACCATAACGAGACTTTACAACATTGAAAGGAACTTTGCCGGGACGAAAACCGTCAAGACGTACACGCTTAACCATTGACTTTAGACGTGACTCAACGCTCTGCTCAATACGCTCGGCAGGCACTTCTACTGTCATTTTACGCCCGATACTTCCTGTTGACTCTACTGAAACTTGCATGCCATACCTCATCTCCCCATCCATAAACCCAAGGCTGGAGGGGTTATCATCAAAAT
>SSFA01000041.1 GCA_008015155.1 Thiothrix sp. | reverse complement strand
ACTGCTTCTCGATGATTGCAGGCTATTACACTGCTTTAGAACGTACTTTATTCTATGGCGATTGCGATGAAGCCTCTTTAAAACTCTGGGAAGCGAATGTACATGTGCATGAAGAAGGCATCAAACTGATTAAACCGGGCGTGCGCTGCTGCGATATCGCTTTGGAACTCAATAAAATCTTTGCCGATTACGGCTTATTGCAATACCGCACTTTCGGTTACGGACATAGTTTCGGCGTGCTCAGCCATTATTATGGTCGTGAAGCGGGCTTGGAATTACGCGAAGATATTGAAACCGTGTTAGAACCGAATATGGTGATTTCGATGGAACCGATGATCATGCTGCCTGAAGGACTACCGGGTGCGGGTGGCTATCGGGAACATGATATTTTAGTCTTGACTGAAGATGGGGCAGAGAATATTACTGGGTTTCCGTATGGGCCGGAGAAGAATATTGTCCGATAAGTATCATTGCTTTGATCTAAAAGTAGGTATAGGCTCTATACCTACTCTAACCACCTCAAAACAAATTAGTTTCTCGAAGACAGCTATAAAGTAAAAATTCATCTACTTATTTGTGTCAAGAATTAACTTTCTCATATCGGCTAATAGATCATTAATTACTGAGTCAGCATTATCTAAGGTATAGACTGTACAAGAACTTTCTCCAAGAAAATCTACTTCCTGACAGAGAGAAATCCAATTTTTTCCTATACCATAAGCTTCATAATCATCATGATTATTTTTAACTTTATTTGCTTGGCTAGAATCCGTAAAGAAAGCAAACGTTGTTATATCTATTTCACCCATCGTCCAAGGATGAGAGTAAGCACTTCTAACAACTTTAGAAAAATGTTCATATAGAGGGTGTTTTTTACAAAAATCCCCCTCAATAGCAAACGGGGATTTAGTATTTACTACTTGAAATTTTTTTTCATCCAACCCCATTTTTTTAAGTCCATCAAATGTAATTTCATAATGTATACACTCGGGCTCAGTCTTAATAAGACTATAAAATCTACGGTTATTATCGTACTTATTTAGCGAATAAAGTCCAATTAATAAACCTAAAATAATTATTGGGATTTTGGCATATTTTGCCATACTTCGTTCCTGATTCTATTGGACTCAAGCTAATAATCTGAAGGAGCTTATGGGAATTAGTATTTTAATCTCAAAACCGATTAAAATTAGCCAATCAATCTAATAACTAAGTCATGATCCATCTTATCAAAAAAACCATCATATTTATCTATATGTAAGTGCCTCTCATGAGAACCATCTTGGGAGAAAAAATTCAAAAGTGACTCACCAAATCTATAAAAATCTTCTGGTTTTGCAGAAAACACCGCCTTATAGCTAGTTATAGTCAATATACTATTATTTTCATCTATTTTAAAAATGGCTTTTTTAATAGAAAACGGATAAAAAGTAGATTTATTTTCAGATAGTTCTACCGAAAATTCACTTTTAATAGCAACTAACTGATTAGCCAAATCCATCATACTTTTTTTACTACTTATCATTTCTATACTAGCACTTGAAGTCAATGAATCCGCATTAATTGACAAGCTCATTAATAATCTCCACGGCAAATTATTGCTAGCTTTAAGCACAAAGTTAAAACCCCTAAAGCCTATAAGGCACTCTTACCCAAGGCTCATTTTCAGGAAAGTCTTTGGTATTTCTCGATACTAATAAAGCATGTTCGACTTCAGCACTCGCGCGGATGATAGCATCAGGTAAGCGTATTTTAGTTGTTCGACGAATGTCTACTGCACGCTCAGCAATAGTAGTCGTGAGTGGAATGAGGGCAAAGCGTGACAAAAATCTTCTAATGACCACCTCTTCTTCTGGCTTAGCTCCTACCAGAACCTCCATCCAAGTGACTAGACTAATGGCAATATGTGAATAACGAGTAATTTCGTCTTTAGCAGCTTCAATACCATTCAAGTAATCAATTAGAATATTTGTGTCAAATAAGGCTTTCATTAATCCCACTCTCCACGTATACGCTCTTGATAAGTTAAACCATCCTCAGCTTTTGCTGCCCATAAGCCGAAAGCCGTCTCATCTTCTTTAGGAGTTGCATAACGCTGGAGATAATCAGCCACTGCTCGGCGGATTAGCTCTGCACGCGAGATATTTGCCTCAGCCGCAAACCTAGCCAGTTGCTCTAACTGCAAATCAGGGATTTCAATAATAGTACGCATGATAATAACGTCATCAGATGAATGATAACGCTATTATAGATCAATTACAGAATAAACTAGGAAAATTCCACATTAAGTAGAAGTAAGAGCCTCCACTTGCCCCTTCATCACATCCACAATCGCATAAACCCCCACATGCCGATTCGGACTCAAATTCTCGGCCAATTGCAGGCGCTCGAATAAATCATCTACATCCATCGCTAAAATAGCTTCAGGTGTTTTCCCAGAAAATAGCTGAACCAACAGCGCGACCACACCTTTGATAATGGCTGTGTCACAATCACCATTAAAATAGAGGGTATTCGGTTTTTGTTGATCCCAATGCGCTCGTACCCAGACTTTACTCATACAAGCTTTGACACGATTGGCTTCAGTTTTTTCTGCTTCTGGCATCGGGGGCAGGGCTTCACCTAACTCAGTTAAATACTGATAGCGCTGCTCCCAATCATCAAGAAATTCAAAGTCGCTAGCGATTTCATCAATTTCAGTCATGCTGTCTGCTTTTATACGTTAAACGATTCGCCACAACCGCAGGCATCTTTCACATTCGGGTTTTTAAATTCTAAGCCTTGGTTCAAGGCATTATTACGCACATAATCAATTTCAGTGCCATCTAAATACGGCAAGCTCTCATTGTCGACCACGACTTTAACGCCATGCTGATCATAAACTTGATCATTCGCGCCAAGCTGATCGACATAATCAACGACATACATAAAACCCGTGCAGCCACTTTTGCGTATCCCTAAACGCATACCGAGCGTATTTCCACGTTTATCTAACTGCTGGCGAATATGTTGCGCTGCTTTTTCGGTTACATTAATCATCATCTACTCCTAATACATATCCAAGGCCAATAAAGCCTCTTCGCTCATGCGCTCTTTGCCCCAAGGCGGATCCCAAACCAAATTGACATTGACATCATTCACTTCGATTTTGGAGCGCGCTGCAGTCTCGACTAAACCGGGTAAGCTCCCCGCAACTGGACAAGCAGGGCTCGTCAACGTCATGTCGATATCGACATTATTATTCTCGTCAATATCGAGGCGATAGATTAAACCGAGATCATACACATTTACCGGAATTTCAGGGTCGTAGACTTGGCGAATCGCTGCGATGATTTCGTCTTTCAGCCAAGCACGACGGGCAGCATTTTCATCAGCAAACTGCTCGGCTTTCTCAGCCTTATTTAAGCGTGATAATTTAAACATGCGTCCCTCCTAAAGCGCCGCCGCAACCGGCATTAAGCGCTCTTGCAAAATACTTAAAGCTTTAGTTTCTAAAGCAGGATAGTCGCAGTGGGCAATCAGCTCTGCGGCAAAACCTTGGCAAATCATCCCCATCGCTGCTGATTTCGGTATCCCACGTGCCCGTAAATAAAACAGCATTTCTGGGTCAATCTGCCCCACCGTCGTGCCATGACTACATTGCACATCATCCGCATAAATTTCTAGACGTGGTTTAGTGTCAATTTCAGCTTCTCGCGACAAAACTAAGTTGTCATTACTTAAACGCGCATCCGTTTGTTGAGCATCTTTTTTCACGAGAATATTGCCATCAAACACCGCTTTACCCTGACCATAGAGAATGCCTTTAAAGCTTTCACGGCTGCTACAATCGGGCACTGAATGCAACACATCCAAATGCATCGCTTGCATTTGCTGCTCACCCGCTAAGTAGAAGCCATTTAACTCACAATGGGCATGACCACCGCTAAAATCAAGATGGAACTCGGTGCGTGACCAAGCACTGCCCAAAGCCAGCGTAGTACCTTTATACACACTACTAGCAGCTTGCTGGATATATAAACTGCTCAAATGCCGTGTACGCAGACTGTCATTCTGTAAGCGAGGGTGATTCAGCGCAGCACCTTCACCTAAGAAGATTTCCGTCACGCCATTATGCATACCTAAGACATCAGCAAAGGCTGCATGCTGCTCAAGCAAGGTTAAACTCGCATTAGCCTCTACTTGCACTAAGACGCGGGGATTGCTCAGAACTTCCCCATCAAAACTATAATTGATATGCATAATTTCGACTGGCTGAGCAAGCTTGTCAGTAACGCGAATATAAGCACCAGCACTCGTTAAGGCTGCATTGACAGCACCAAACAAATGTAAGCACTCGCCACTTAAACTGCCTAAGCGCTCAATGCCCACTGCAGACGTTTGAATGGCCTGCGCTAAATCCAAGACTTCTAAACCAGCTTGTGCGGGTAAGGTGGATAGTTCTGGCATAAAAAAGCCATTGAGCAAAACCACACAGACATGATCAGCGGGAGTCACCCGTAAAGACGCAATGTCAGCCGGTTCTAACAAGCCTTCTTCACGACTCGCGGCTGCAAACTGATGCTCTAACACCGGCGCTAATGGAGTATAACGCCAAGCTTCTTGCTTACGATTGGGTAGCTCAACTAAGCCTAAACGCTGCTTGCCAACTGCTTGATAAGCATGTTCATTGGGCACGTTGGCCGCTAAAGTTTGATAGTAATCCAACAAAGCAGCACTCATGCTGCAGCCTCCTGTTGCAACCAACCATAGCCTTTTTCCTCTAGCTCTAAGGCCAAGGATTTATCGCCAGAACGAATAATTCGCCCACCGCTGAGCACATGCACATAATCAGGCTGGATATAATCGAGTAAGCGTTGGTAATGCGTAATCACCAGCATCGAGCGCTCAGGGCTACGCAAACTATTGACCCCTTTCGATACCATTTTCAGTGCATCAATATCGAGACCTGAATCAGTTTCATCTAAGATTGATAGCGTTGGCTCTAGTAACGTCATTTGCAGGATTTCATTACGCTTCATTTCCCCGCCTGAGAAGCCTGTATTCACCGAGCGCTTGAGTAAGTTTTCATCCATTTCCAGCGCTTTTAACTTAGTACGCACCAGCTTCATAAAATTGAGCGAGTTTAATTCAGGCTCACCGCGGGCTTTACGAATCGCATTTAAAGAAGCTTGCATAAAGTAAGTGTTATTTACCCCTGGCAACTCCACTGGATATTGGAAAGCCATGAAAATACCCTGATGTGCACGTTCTTCAGGCGACATTTCTAATAAGTTTTCGCCTTTATAGATGACAGTTCCGCTGGTGACTTCATATTCCTCACGCCCTGCTAAAACTTTAGAAAGTGTACTTTTACCTGAGCCATTCGGCCCCATAATGGCATGCACTTCGCCTGCCTTCATATCGAGGCTGAAGCCTTTAAGAATCTCTTTGCCGTTGATGCTAGCGTGTAAATCTTTAATTGATAACAAGTGTTCCATTTTCGCTTCCTAACCTACTGCGCCTTCTAAACTAATCGCGAGCAATTTACGCGCCTCTACTGCAAATTCCATCGGCAGTTCATTGAATACTTCTTTGCAAAAGCCATTCACAATCATCGACACCGCATCTTCTTCGGATAAACCGCGCTGGCGGCAATAAAACAATTGATCCTCGCCAATTTTCGAGGTAGTAGCTTCGTGCTCCACCTTAGCGGTGGGATTAGCCACTTCAATATACGGGAAGGTGTGTGCTCCACATTTATCACCGATGAGTAGTGAATCGCATTGGGTGTGATTACGCCCATTTTCCGCGCCCTTGTTCATCCGCACTAAACCACGATAAGCATTCTGCCCACGATCCGCAGAAATACCTTTAGAGACAATCGTACTCGTAGTGTTTTTACCGATATGGAACATCTTCGTGCCGGTATCCGCTTGCTGTGCGCCACGCGTCACTGCGACTGAATAAAATTCCCCAATCGAATCATCCCCCTTCAATACACAGCTTGGATACTTCCAAGTAATCGAAGAGCCAGTTTCGACTTGAGTCCAAGAAATTCGTGAGCGGTCACCCGCACAAACACCGCGTTTGGTGACAAAGTTATAAATCCCGCCTTTGCCATTTTCATCGCCCGGATACCAATTCTGCACGGTGGAATATTTAATATAGGCGTCTTCCAACGCGATTAACTCCACCACCGCTGCATGTAATTGATTTTCATCGCGTTGTGGTGCGGTACATCCTTCTAGATAACTGACATAGCTACCCTTATCCGCAATAATCAAGGTACGCTCAAATTGACCGGTATTGCGTTCATTAATCCGGAAATAGGTTGAAAGCTCCATTGGGCAGCGAGTATTTTCCGGGATATAGACAAAAGTGCCATCCGTAAACACCGCAGCATTCAGTGCAGCAAAGAAATTATCAGTTTGTGGAACGACTGTGCCTAAATACTTTTTGATAAGCTCTGGATGCTCACGCATTGCCTCAGAAATCGAACAAAAAATCACGCCCGCTTCAGCTAGTTGCTTACGGAAAGTTGTAGCCACTGATACGCTATCAAACACCGCATCAACCGCGACACCAGCTAACATCTTTTGCTCTTCAAGAGGAATACCGAGCTTTTCATAGACACGCAATAACTCAGGGTCTACTTCATCCAAGCTTTTCGGCGCATCGGCTGCGGATTTAGGTGCAGAGAAATAGGAAATCGACTGATAGTCAATTTTAGTATATTTCAAATGCGCCCAGTCTGGCTCTTCCATT
Source organism: Thiothrix sp. (assembly GCA_008015155.1). Classification (GTDB taxonomy): domain Bacteria; phylum Pseudomonadota; class Gammaproteobacteria; order Thiotrichales; family Thiotrichaceae; genus Thiolinea. Next base: position 10,074 of record SSFA01000041.1, on the reverse strand, counting down.
GCTAGCCACTTCTGATATGCTTCCAGTCGCCACTCCAACATGAACTCTGGTTCATTCTTACGCGCAGAAATATAGCGGATGACTGATTCATCCAAGCCTGGCGGTACTGTCTCTGATTCAATATTGGAAACGAAACCAGCTTCGTAGCCTGCTTTAGCTAACTCAGCCAGTTGTTGCTCTGCTGCATCCATGACCCTCACCTTTGCAATAACCTAGCAATTTAGTAGGAAATATACGCGAAATAGAGGGTGTTTGCCAATAGGCTTGCGATTGCTCGGGAATCTTTCCAACTGACTTTGGCTAATTGCTCGATAAACTACATTTTTTCTTTCACAATCTCTTACAATCTTGGCAGGCTAGTTTTCAGTGAGTCCATCATGCGTATTTTTTCCGCCGACGAAACGCTTGCAGCGCTTCCTTATCCTGTCTTAATCGCTAAAATCAGCGAGCTCTTTGCTGCAGGTTTAACAGCCCCATTACGCCATCATCACACACTCACTAACTCCCAAGGTCAAAACGCTACTTTGCTGCTCATGCCTGCTTGGCAAGATCAGCAAGGTTTTGGCGGCGTGAAAATAGCCAATGTTCATCCTGAGAATGCTAAACACGGCTTACCTGCTGTCACGGCCAGCTATTTATTGTTCAAAGCAGATACTGGTGAACACCTAGCCTTGTTGGATGGTTCTGTTTTGACCGCTCGGCGCACTGCGGCTGCCTCTGCCTTAGGTGCAAAATACTTAGCTAATCCACAAGCTCAAACTTTATTAATTCTTGGTGCTGGACGTGTTGCCCGTGAATTACCTGCTGCCTTCTCCTGCCTGTTTCCTTTGCAGCGTATCTTAATTTGGAATCGCAACCCTGCACGTGCACAAAACTTAGTTAAAGAATTACAGGCTTTGCAAACTTGGCAAGTTGAGTTGGTCAGCGATCTGAAATTGGCGGTTGAGCAAGCACAGATCATTAGCTGTGCAACTTTGGCACAGCAAGCCGTATTACCGGGCGCATGGCTACACGCAGGTCAACATGTCGATTTGATTGGTTCATTCACTCCACAGATGCGTGAAGTCGATGATGCTGCTATCCAAAAAGCGCAAGTCTATATTGACACGGAAGCAGCTTTGCATGAATCAGGCGACCTCTTACTGCCACTGCAAACAGGTGCTTTAAAAATCAAGGCTATTCGTGGCAGTTTCTACGATTTGTGTAAGTTACAAGCTAGCCAATATGACCCTAAAACATTGACACTGTTTAAGGGGGTAGGACACGCTGTAGAAGACTTAGCCGCTGCGATTGTGGCTTATCAGGCAGTTAGCCAGCTCGCAAAATAAATCCACTTTGCCTCTTGCATGCTGTGGTGATTTGGTACTATATTGGTTCCTATCCTATGCGAGGGACGCCAGTTAACTTAGTTACTTGAGTAAAGGCCTTAAAACTTAAATATTTTAAACCCTTTGTTAAGAATCATTAGAGTAACTCTATTACTTTTACTTGCTTAAAACTCAAAACTTTTTAATCTGAACTCTCGGTTAGGCTGATTAGGTTTTATCTTTGATAAATTCTAGATTCAGTGAAGATGACTCCTAAAATGAAAAACCCACTAGCTGATAAGCTATGTTTTCCTCAACCTGACCTAGCGTATTAAACTCCTAATTCACCCTTAGAGCGCTAGGTTCAGGTTTTTCTAACAAAAAATCCACAAAGGCTTGATTAGCGCGTGATAAATAACCATTCCGCCGCCAAGCAATACAAAGATCTAACCAAACCGGCTCAGCAAAGGGCAAATCCACTAATTCAGGATCATTCTCCAAAGCCATAGCTAGTAGAGTTGAAATTCCAAAGCCTTGCTTGATGATGGATTTAATTAAAGGAATTAAATTGGTTTCAAAACCTATCACTGGTTTAATACCTACCGCAGCAGAGAGCCGATCGACAATTTTGCGATGGAAGTAGCCATTGCGAAATAAAACTAATTCCTCTTTGAAGAAATCCTCAATACTGACGGCCGTTTGTTGGGCTAAAGGATGCTCGCGACCCACCACCACGCGCATTTCCTCACGCACAATCACTCGTGCCTCCAATTCATCTGGTAAGAAATCTTGCACAATCACGGCTAAATCAAGCTGAGCACTTTCTAGCATTTGTTGTAATTGCCAAGTGCCTCCTTCAATCACTTGCAAACTGATATGCGGGTAGCGATGGCGAAAAGCCATTAATACAGGGGGAAAATAATAAGAGCCCATCATGCCTGGAATCCCTACTCTTACTTCCCCCTTGCTCAAACCTTTCAATTCTTGCATTTCCAAGCGGGCATCAGCAACAGCTTGCAGAATACGCTGTGTATGTAGCCATAAACGCTCACCTTCCGCAGTTAAACTGACTTTACGATCATGGCGCTGAAAGAGTTGCAAGTCTAACTCGGTTTCGAGTTTACGGATGGCGACGCTAATCGCTGGTTGAGCAATATGCAGGTTTTCAGCCGCACGAGTAAAGCTTCCTAAGCGCACAATTTCATGGAAATAACGCAATTGTTTTAAGTCCATTGTCTGACTCCGATCGGTAAATAAAAACTATCAAAACCATGCTTATTATATATTTTATTAATTGCTGCACTGCGTTTATTCTGGCCTGACTTAAGACACGGACAACACAGCATGATTACAGCAGGCACGCGGGAGTTTTGGTTTGCCACGTTGGCACTGGCATTAGGCTCTTTTATGATTTTTGCTAATGTGCATATGACTCAGCCACTGCTACCGCAATTAGCGCAGACCTTTCATTTAACGCCGCTTCAAGCTAGTTGGAGCCTGACAGTCACCCTATCGATGTTAGGTTTATCCTTATTGATTTATGGCTCCTTGTCGGATGCACTGGGGCGTAAAAGCATTATGGTGCTGAGTTTACTGGGTGCAGTTGCTACAACCTTAGCCATTTCACAAGTCGAAACTTATAACAGTTTATTAGTACTGCGCGGCTTACAAGGTTTTTTCTTAGGCGGTTTACCCGCTATTGCTATAGCTTATTTAGGTGATGAATTCGAGCGTAAAGCCGTGTTAGTGGCTGTAGGTCTCTATATTAGCGCCAATAGCTTAGGCGGTGTTACTGGACGCTTAGTCAGTGGCTTTGTAGGTGAGCATTATGACTGGCAAAGCGTTTTCATTGTATTAGGCTTAAGTGGTTTAGTGCTAGTGCTATTGTTTATTTGGCTATTGCCAAACTCTAAACACTTTCAACCCAAAGCTTTTCATCCACGTTCAGTCCTTGCTGATATGCGCAGTCATCTAAAAAATCCCCTACTGTTGACGGCTTACTTGATAGGAGGCTTGAATATGATGATTTTTCTGAGCCTCTATAGTTATATTACATTTGTACTAGCTGAGGCCCCCTATCATTTGTCAACTCATGCCTTGGGTATGCTGTTTTTGACTTACTTAACAGGTAGTTTTGCTTCCGCTTGGTCAGGACGTGCTGCTTTATGGCTTAGCCAACCGATTTGTATGATTGTTGGTATTCTTTTATTAATGGCAGGTACTTTGCTAACCCTATTAGGCAGTTTACCAATGATGGTCAGCGGCTTCTTAATTAATAGTTTCGGCTTTTTCCTAACACATTCCACCTTAAGCAGTTGGGTGAGTCAACATGCTTTAACTGCACGAGCAAGTGCTTCTTCTTTGTATTTAGTATTTTATTATCTAGGGGCTAGTGTAGGGAGTTTTTATTTAGAGCCTTTCTGGCAATGGGCAGGCTGGGCAGGTGTAGTCAGCGCTTCTTTAGGAATTTTTGCTTTGACTTTAAGTGCAGCCTTGTGGCTGCACTGTCGTCAAGCGCATAGTATGGTTTTAGTTACGCCTGCTTAAGGTTTCCAACTGGGATCCCGTTTTTCTAAAAACGCATTCACACCTTCAATAGTGTCGTCCAGATAGAAATTACAGGTAATCGCTTCATTAGCTAGTTCATAAGCGCTTGCCAAAGGCTGATTAAGTTGCTTATAGAATAACGCTTTGCCCATTTTTACAGCTTCTGGTGGTTTAGCAGCAATTTTGCCTGCCATCAGTGCTACTGCTTCATCTAGGTTGTCAGCTGCAACCACCTGATTAACTAAGCCATAAGCTTTAGCAGTAGCGGCATCAATAAAGTCACCCGTTAATAGCATCTCAAGCGCCTGTTTACGCCCTAGATTACGGCTTAAAGCGACTGCAGGTGTCGAGCAAAATAGACCTAAATTAATGCCTGAAACAGCAAACTTCGCTTTATCACTGGCAATAGCTAAGTCACAAGCGGCTACTAACTGGCAGCCAGCAGCGGTTGCAACCGCATGGACACTGGCGATGACTGGCTGAGGCATTTTTTCCAAACGCTGCATCATAGCGCCACACTGGCTAAACAATTGTTTAGTTAGCTTAGGATCATTGGCTTCACGCATTTCTTTTAGATCATGCCCCACACAGAATGCACGACCATTGGCTTTGATCACAACCACGCGCACACTTTTGTCAGCACTCACCTCATCCAATTGCGCAGTCAAAGCTTCAATCATGCCTGCAGAAAGCGCATTAAATTTATCAGGGCGATTTAAACTTAAAGTACAAATTCCCGCTTGGTCATGGCGTAATACCAAACTATCCGCTGTCGATTGCATCTTAGTCTCCTCCAAGTAAGCTAGATTTTTTTCGATTATAGCGGGATACGACCCTAATTTTCTCAGGTGTGTTCAACTTTATGCAGGTGAATTTGATATGCTCGTATATCTTGTTACGAGGTTGCCAGCATCCGATAGCCTGCTTACAATGCTCGCTTTGTAAAAAATGACCCAATCTCAGTTGCTTGGGTACATTTAAACCAGTATTTAGGAGTTTCTTATGCCCTGGAATGAGCCGGGTGGTAATAATCAAGACCCTTGGACAGGGAAGAATAAATCGACCAATAAATCTGCTGATGCTGATGAGTTAGTCCGCAAACTCAATCAAAAATTAGCGGGTTTTTTTGGTAAAAAGCCTAGCAGTAGCAGTGAACCTGATGGCCCTGCAAACTATAAAGGCGTTTTTGTTATCTTGGGCGTCCTACTCGCAGGCTGGTTATTTTCCGGCTTTTACATGGTCGATGCGCGTGAGGAAGCGCTAGTGCTGCGTTTTGGGGCTTATCAATCTACCAGTGGGCCTGGCTTACACTGGCATTTACCTGTTCCTATCGAAAGTGTTGAATTTGTTGATGTCGCACAAAATCGTAGTGCGCAAGACACCAGCAATATGCTCACTCAAGATGAGAATATTGTTGAGATCGCAGTAACTGCTCAATACCAAGTCAGTGATGCTGAAGATTATGCCTTCAATGTTTTCAGAGCCGATGACCTCGCTAATCAAGCACAAGGTACCTTGTATCAAGCCATGCGTAGTGCTACTCGTGAAGTCATTGGCCGCAGTAAAATGGATTACATTTTGGGTGAAGGCCGCGAACAAATTGCATTGGAAACACAAAAACTGATGCAAACGATTTTGGATAATTACAAAGTCGGTTTACGTGTGATTAAAGTCAACTTAACTTATGCCGAAGCACCTGATGCGGTTAAAGATGCTTTTGACGATGCTAACCGTGCGCGTGAAGATGCTAACCGTTTCCAAAACGAAGCAGAAACTTACTCTAATAAAGTACTGCCAGATGCGCGTGGGGAAGCTGCACGCTTGAGTGAAGAAGCTATTGCTTATCGTGACCAAGCCATTGCCCGCGCAGAGGGTGATGCTGCTCGCTTTACGCAGTTGGCCTCTGAATACAAGAAAGCGCCTGACGTGACGCGTGAACGTTTGTATCTTGAAGCGATGGAAAGTGTGATGACAGGTTCACGTAAAGTCTTAGTGACTAGTGAAAATAGCAATAATATGCTCTATATCCCGATTGATCCTAAAGCGACTAGCATGCCAACCGACTTATCACCAGCTGCTATCTCTAGTGCGGCAGCGGCTGCCCTCTCTAATGATACCAATAGTAGTAGCTCTAATGGTGTACCTAGCACCGATCGTTCTCAACGTCCCTTATCACCGGGTCAACCACGGGAGAGCCGCCAATGATTGAAACTAAACAGCTTGTAGTCGGTGGTTTAGTCGTCTTAGCGCTTGGGATTTACGCAACTGCTTATACGGTAGATCAACGCGAGCGTGCGATTAAATTCGCTTTCCGTGAAATTGTCGATTCTGATATCCAGCCGGGTCTGCACTTCAAGATTCCATTCATGAATACTGTGCGTAAATTCCCAGCTCAGGTGTTAACTTACGAATCGAAAGCGGAACGTTTTTTGACCGGTGAGAAGAAATATGTGTTAGTCGATTTCTTCGTGAAATGGCAGATTGAAGATGTCGCCACTTTCTACCGTGCTACGAATGGTGGACGCATGATCGATGCCTCGAACCGTTTAGGCGACATTATGAAAGATGGTCTGCGTAATGAGTTCAGTCGACGTACCATTGAGCAAGCTCTCACCGAGCAACGTGATCAGATCATGCAAGGTTTAGAGCTAAAATCCAATGAAGCTGCTAAGCAATTGGGGATTAAAATCGTAGATGTGCGGGTCAGTAAGATCGACTTCCCTGATGAAGTTAGCGAGTCTGTGTTTAAGCGGATGCGTTCTGAACGGCAACGCGTCGCCCAAGACTTCCGTTCACGGGGTCAAGCAGAAGCAGAAAAGATTCGCGCAACAGCTGACCGTAATGCAACGGTAATTAAAGCAGAAGCTTATCGGGATGCCGAAAAAGTCCGCGGTGAAGGGGATGCCAAAGCAGCTGAAATCTACAGTAAAGCTTATCAAGGGGATGCTGAGTTTTATTCCTTCTACCGTAGCCTTGATATCTACAAGAAAACGATCGGGAATAATGTAGGTACTACGATGGTCTTAGAGCCTAATTCGGAGTTTTTCCGCTATTTCAATAGCTCAAGGGGTGGCTCTACTGCTGTTCCTGCTGCACCTACTAGCTCAACTGCCACTGCACCTGCTCAGTGAACATTGACTGGTCTGATCTTCTTAATGCACTTGCCCTCTTGCTAATCCTTGAGGGCTTGTTGCCCTTCATCAGCCCTAGTCAACTCAAAAAAGCCTACACACAGATTCTCAATTATCCTGAAAAATCCTTAAGGATGTTTGGGCTAATTTGTGTTATAGCTGGTATTCTGTTGCTCTTTCTAACTGACTAATCAAACATGCCAACGACTGACCAATACTGGGCGCTACCAGACGGGATTAGCGAAGCATTGCCTGAAGAATCCTGGCGCTTAGAAAATTTACGCCGTAGCCTTTTAGATGTTTATGCCACTTGGGGCTACCAAATGGTAATGCCACCGCTGGTGGAGTACATGCAGTCGCTCAATACCGGCATTGGCTCTAATCTCGATTTGCAGACCTTCAAAGTCACTGACCAACTGACTGGCCGGACATTAGGGATTCGCGCCGATATGACGCCACAGATTGCGCGCATTGATGCACATAAATTAAAAACTGAGCATCCTAATCGCCTATGTTATATAGGTAGCGTATTACGTACACGTGCTTTCAATGAAGACGGTTCACGTTCACCTTTGCAAGTGGGTGCAGAGCTATTTGGGCATGATGGTGAAGACAGTGATTTTGAAGTTATTGCTTTACTCCTCACTACTCTTAAACACTGCCAAGTCCCAGCGATTACCCTGGATATTGGACATGTGAATATCTTTCGTAGTCTTGCTGCCCAAGCAAACTTAAGTACTCAGCAAGAAAAAGCCTTTTTTGATTTACTAGAGCGTAAATCTTTACCTGATATAGAAGCTTGGTTAGCAAGCGCTAATTTACCAGTAGCTGAAACGGAAATGTTACGACAGTTACCCCGTTTGTACGGGAAAGCTGATATTTTAGACTATGCTTCAAACGTATTAAGCTCCGCTAATCAGCAGGTCAAGGCTGCGATTAACTATTTGAAATCGCTCGTGACTCGTATTCAAAACGAGTTCCCTGATTGCCATATACATGTCGACTTAACGGAATTATCCGGCTATGACTACCACACAGGCATTGTCTATGCAGTATATGCACAAGGGAGTGGCCGTGAGATTGCGCGTGGTGGACGTTATGATGGTATTGGCAAGATTTTCGGAAGAGCACGTCCTGCGACGGGGTTTAGTACTGATTTACGTCTTTTAACTCGTTATTGGCAAGCACCACCTCAACAGCCAAGCAAAATTTTTGCACCTGCTGATACTGATCCTAGTTTAAACAGCACCATTCAAGTTTTACGTTCCCAAGGGCGTTGGGTAGTGCGACAACTGCAAGGTGATACCGTGAAAACTCCGCAGGATGCAGGCTGCGGACAACAACTAATTAAGCACGGCAACGAATGGATTATTACGGAAGTTTAAAGCGAGAAAGTCATGGGTAAAATCGTTGTTGTTCTAGGCACTCAATGGGGTGACGAAGGCAAAGGTAAAATAGTCGACTTACTAACTGAAAATGCGTCGGCTGTGGTGCGCTTTCAAGGCGGCCATAACGCAGGCCATACTTTGGTGATTAATGGCGAAAAAACGGTACTCCACCTGATTCCATCAGGCATTTTACGCAAGAATGTCGAGTGTATGATTGGTAATGGTGTGGTGCTTTCTCCTGAAGCACTGATGAAAGAAGTCAATACTTTAGAAACGAAAGGGATTGCAGTACGGGATCATTTACGTATTTCTGAAGCCTGTCAGCTTATTCTACCCTATCATGTTGCCTCTGATTTAGCACGGGAGCGCGCGCGTGGTAATCAAGCCATTGGAACAACTGGCCGCGGTATTGGTCCTGCCTATGAAGATAAGATTTCTCGCCGTGGTTTACGAGTAGGGGATCTTTTCCAAGCGACTGAATTTGAAGAAAAACTACGTTTCATTCTCGACTTCCATAATTTTACTCTAAAAAATTATTATCATGCAGATGAAGTCGATTTCCAGCAGACCCTAGATAATGCCTTAGCGATGACCGAAATCTTGCGTCCGATGATTACTGATGTTCCGCATCGGATCGCAGAATTACGCAAAGCGGGTAAAGATATTATGCTGGAAGGTGCGCAAGGGACTTTACTAGACATTGATCACGGTACCTATCCTTATGTGACCTCCTCGAATACCACTGCAGGGGGGTCTTGTACTGGTGCAGGGATTGGTCCACGAAATATTGATTATATTCTGGGTATTACCAAAGCCTATACCACACGGGTTGGTTCTGGCCCTTTCCCTACTGAATTATTTGATGAGGTGGGTAAATATTTAGGCCAAAAAGGCAATGAATTTGGTGCCACCACAGGACGTCCACGGCGCTGCGGTTGGTTTGATGCTGTAGTCTTACGCCGCGCTATGGAAATTAATAGTATCAGCGGTTTGTGCATCACTAAATTAGACGTATTGGATGGCCTAGAAACGGTCAAGCTGTGTACTGGTTATAGCTTAGACGGCAAAACTTATGAAGTGCCACCAGTCATTACTGAAGAATTTGCGCGTTGCCAACCGATTTACGAAGAAATGCCCGGTTGGACAGAATCAACCTTTGGTTTAACGCGTTATGAGCAGTTACCAGACAACGCAAAAGCTTACCTAAAACGTTTAGAGGAAGTGGTGCAAACACCAGTGGATATTATTTCTACCGGCCCAGATCGTGAACAAACGATTGTTTTGAGGCACCCCTATTCTTCTTAAATAAAAAATAACCCCACCGCTTAGACAAGCAGTGGGGCTTGAAGCCACATGAGGCGTGTGGCAGGGTCTGCACCGTTCTGACATTCTCTTCTAAGTTCGATTCTGCAGATCTTATGCCAAATCTATAACTTACTATTTACAAAGCATTTTTTATCAAGCTGTCTAATTATTAATAAAATTTATATAGACGAATTAAGACAAGTTTGCCAATAATCTGTCAGTTTGAGACACTAGGGTTAACCCTATGTCACATGGCATAGAGAAACTGAGGCCATTTATCACCAACGGTTTAAATTGCCTTGAACGCATGCGTATAATGTTGCGACAAATCAAAATCATGGCAGATTCTATGCAAGAAACTTTTTTAAATGATCTGGCAAAAAGCCAAGCCCCTGT
>SSFA01000004.1 GCA_008015155.1 Thiothrix sp. | reverse complement strand
TAGGAATCAAGCCTTTAGCTCGCAGATCATCGCGCATTAATAAGGTCGAACTACTAAACGCACCTTGCAACATGACACGCATTTGTAAGCTAATCGAGTCCATCGTCGCATCTAGATAATCCGGTATCCCATCTTGATCCGTATCGAGAGCATCCTCCGGTAAGCCGTTTTTATTCGGATCGTTTCCTTCATTGGCTGAGAGCACGCCATCCCCATCATCATCCGTATCGAGATAATCCGGCTTGCCGTCTTTGTCCGTGTCATCATCGGTAGGCGTACCGCCATTATAATTTTCGCTACTGGTCAGTAAGCCATCGCCATCATCATCGGTATCGAGGGCATTGATTTTGCCATCACCATCCGTATCCAATGGCTTGAGGGGATCAGCTCCCACCTCCACACCATCCGGCACACCATCCCCATCGCTATCGGTTTTCAAGGGGTCTGTTTTGGTGTTGGTGACTTCCACATTGTCTGCTAAACCATCTCCATCGGTATCCGACTTCAGTGGGTTTGTCTTGGTAGTTAGTACCTCTGCACCATCACTTAAAGCATCACCATCCGTATCTAGCTTAAGAGGATTGGTTTTAGTAGTAGATAGCTCCGTACTATCAGAGAGTGCATCCCTATCGGTATCAGTTTTCAAGGGATCCGTTTTAGAGGTACTGACTTCAAAGCCATCCGTTAGGCTGTCGCCATCGGTATCTGCTTTCAATGGATCAGTTTTATAGGTAGCCAGTTCAAGATTATCGTTTAAGCCGTCAGCATCAGTATCGACTTTGAGAGGATCGGTTTTGCTGGTATTAACTTCCTGGCCATCGCTAAGCGTGTCCCCATCGGTATCTGCTTTCAATGGATCGGTTTTAGTCGTGGCTAATTCAATATTGTCGGCTAAACCATCCGCATCGGTGTCTGCTTTGAGAGGATCGGTTTTGCTGGTATTTACTTCTACACCGTCTTTTAAACTGTCCCCATCGGTATCTGCTTTCAGCGGGTCAGTCTTAGAGGTGTTAACTTCCACGCCATCCGTCAAACCATCCCCATCCGTATCTGCTATAGTAGGATCTGTTTTGGTCGTATCGATTTCCATGCTATCCGTCAAACCGTCCCCATCCGTATCAATGCTTAAACTACAATCGGCAGCGCTAGCAGTTGCGTAATTGCCGATATAATCATTGTCATTAACATCGCCCCAATAAGTATTACTAAATTGGTTGCCGGGGTTAGTGTTGCGTGAATTTCCTGCGGGTTGGTTAAAAGGGTCGGTGTCATTATTGATTAATTCAACGGCCCCCAAACATTTCGTACCATTCTTGAAATTAAATACTTCTTGCTCAACACCCGCTTTCCATTGGAAAGAGGTTGGCAAGTCAATCTTTGCGGTAAATGATAAATAAGCTTTAGTCGGATTTTCACTAGGTGCATATACCTTGCTACTAGTCGACCAAGTCACTCCATCGTGTAGATTAGTAATGGAGCTAGGAACAAATAAATTTGTTGAGTCGCCATAGGGCGCTACAATCGTTACTTGGGCGGTAGTGGATACGTCTGGGCTGGGCGTGGCGTTAGGGCGCATGTAAACCCTATATAAACTATTAACTGAATCCCAACGAATACTAAACTCTACCCCCTCCCTTGCAGTAGTAGCAGCTAAAGCATAGCTGGTTTGCGCAATAAGAAGAACACCAAGGCCCCTAGTAAATGCTTGTTTTAATGGATTTTTCATGCGTGTTAGCCAGTTTTTTAATTTTTATTAAACAAACTTAGCATCCAACCGAAAGCAGGCGTTTCCGCCTGCCCTCAGAGCACAATGCTAAGGCAACTGGCCTTTCACAATGTAGTTCGCATTAAAGTAAGTATTACTTGGATAGACTAATACATTAGCAATTAACAGGTTAGTATCATTATTTGGGCCAGTAAAAATCGAGTCCCCGTCAAGGGTCAAGTCAGTGGCATTGTAGCCACTCACAACGAAATTACTGCTGAACGAACTGTTACCTGGAGCGCTTAATATTTTTGCATAAATCACGCCCGCATCTTGTCCAACTCCATTACTAATTAATCTAGAGTCCATATTCACATCCCCTGCCCACAGTAAACTCACCCCTTTAGACTGTGTACGTCCATAGGCATCTCCATAGGTTTTGGTGGTGGATAAGGCAAAGTCGATCATAGTAGGTGTTGACATTAGACTTAAAGGTGCTGCTGTCATCACCCCCAAATGATTCCGATGACGAATTGCTACATAGTAGTTGCCAGGAACTCCACCTGTAATCCGTAAAGTGGTACTGCCAGTATCAGGTTCAACAATATCACCATCCCGCTGAACCAAAGCAGCTTTACGCTGCAGGATAGTTTTGCCATCGGTACTGGAGCGTAATTCGATTAAGACCCAATCCACGGGAGCATTATTACCAGTAAGTGCCAACTGGGTAGTATTCGTCGTCTCCGTTCCACTGTAGTTGTAAGGTGCACTGGTATAAGGCTGTTTGGTAGGAATCAAGCCTTTAGCTCGCAGATCATCGCGCATTAATAAGGTCGAACTACTAAACGCACCTTGCAACATGACACGCATTTGTAAGCTAATCGAGTCCATCGTCGCATCTAGATAATCCGGTATCCCATCTTGATCCGTATCGAGAGCATCCTCCGGTAAGCCGTTTTTATTCGGATCATTTCCTTCATTGGCTGAGAGCACGCCATCCCCATCATCATCCGTATCGAGATAATCCGGCTTGCCGTCTTTGTCCGTGTCATCATCGGTAGGCGTACCGCCATTATAATTTTCGCTACTGGTCAGTAAGCCATCACCATCATCATCGGTATCGAGAGCATTGATTTTGCCATCACCATCCGTATCCAATGGCTTGAGGGGATCGGCTCCCACCTCCACACCATCCGGCACACCATCTCCATCGCTATCGGTTTTCAAGGGGTCTGTTTTGGTGGTGGTGACTTCCACATTGTCCGCTAAGCCATCTCCATCGGTATCCGACTTCAGTGGGTTTGTCTTGGTGGTATTAATTTCTGTGCTATCACTAATGCCATCCCCATCCGTATCAGTTTTCAATGGATCTGTTTTAGAAACAGTAACCTCATAGCTATCCGATAAACCATCCCCATCGGTATCAGTGACGAGTGGATTACTCTTATTAACATTGACCTCGACACCATCACTTAGGCCATCGCCGTCTGTATCTGATTTCAGTGGATCGGTTTTGGTGGTATTGATCTCCACACCATCCGTCAAACCATCGCCATCTGTGTCTGCTTTAGTGGGATCAGTCTTAGTGGTATTAATTTCTGTGCTATCACTAATGCCATCACCGTCAGTATCAGCTTTAGTAGGATCAGTTTTAGTGGTGTTAACTTCCACACCATCCGTCAAACCGTCCCCATCGGTATCGGACTTCAGAGGATCGGTTTTAGTCGTGTTGATTTCTACCCCATCGCTTAGACCGTCTCCGTCAGTATCGGACTTCAGAGGATCGGTTTTGGTGGTATTAATCTCCACACCATCTGTCAAACCATCGCCATCTGTGTCGGCTTTAGTGGGATCAGTCTTAGTGGTATTAATTTCTGTGCTATCACTAATGCCATCACCGTCAGTATCAGCTTTAGTAGGATCAGTTTTAGTGGTGTTAACTTCCACACCATCCGTCAAACCGTCCCCATCGGTATCGGACTTCAGAGGATCGGTTTTAGTCGTGTTGATTTCTACCCCATCGCTTAAGCCGTCTCCGTCAGTATCAGACTTCAGAGGATCGGTTTTGGTGGTATTGATCTCCACCCCATCCGTCAAACCATCGCCATCTGTGTCTGCTTTAGTGGGATTAGTCTTCGTGGTATTCACTTCTGTGCTATCACTAATGCCATCCCCATCTGTATCGGACTTCAAAGGATCCGTTTTAGTGGTGTTCACCTCCGTTCCATCCGTTAAACCATCGCCATCCGTATCGGACTTCAGAGGATCCGTTTTAGTGGTAATGACCTCCATACCGTCAGTGAGGCCATCTCCGTCAGTGTCTGCTTTCAGAGGATCGGTTTTAGTGGTATTGATCTCAACATCATCACTCAAGCCATCACCATCCGTATCCGCCTTCAATGGGCTAGTCTTGGTGGTATTTACCTCCATACTGTCCGTCAAACCATCCCCATCCGTATCCGTTTTGAGTGGATCGGTTTTAGTGGTATTCACTTCCATACCATCCGTCAACCCATCCCCATCCGTATCCGTTTTGAGTGGATCAGTCTTACTGGTATTAATCTCTAGCCCATCATTCAATCCGTCCCCATCGGTATCTGCTTTCAAAGGATCCGTCTTGGTCGTGTTCAACTCTAGATAATCATTCAATCCATCCCCATCCGTATCTGCCTTCAATGGGTTAGTCTTGGTCGTATTCACCTCCATACCATCATTGAGACCATCTCCATCCGTATCAGGATTATTCGGATTAGTACCAAGCTGATTTTCTAGACCATTTTTCAGGCCATCCCCATCCGTATCTAAGCTATCTGAGCAATTAGCCGCTCCACCATAAGTGCCTAAATAAGCGTTTTCACCATAATCCCAACCAATATTACTGAGCTCGTTGCCAGGGTTAGTTTGGGAAGAATTATCCCCATTATTAAAGGGATCATTATTTTCCATAATAGTGACTGGCCCGATACACTTGCCAGTATTTGCAAAATTAAATACCTCAATTTCCTTATTAGCCTGCCAAGCAAAGGCATCAACTTGATCAGCCTTTAAGGTAAAGGATAAATAATCATATAGCCCATTAGACTCAGGCGGAGCATTAACACGCGAGGTCGAAGACCAGATAGTATTTGGAACACTAGAAAATAGACCGCTTACCTTAAAAGACGAGCTTATTTCTGAAGAATGTGGTACAACTATAGTCACCTGTCCATTTAAATGTGCATCAGGGAGCGGAGTAACAGTGGGGCGCATATAAACATGATAACGATCATCCGTAGTATTCCAACGGATAGTAAACTCGACATTAGAAGCTGCCCAAGCGGCACTACTGCTGGCAGCGAGTAATAACACAGATGTACTTAGCCCTAAATACTTACGCAAACTAAAGGTATGGGTACGCATTTGCTTTATCTCTTTTTTATATTGACGCAAAGGCCCTAGAGCAAGCGCGTGCTTGCCCTGAACAACTTGTGATTACTTTAAAGTATTTATAAGAAATACATAAACACTTGGGCGAACCAGCTTAAAAACCCCTAAAACAATGAAATCGAAGCTATGAGCATCTAAGAATAATTTAACCCTGCATACCGGCCACTTGCTTATTTTCAGGCAGGAATCCTCTAGAGCAAGCTATTAACTTGCCCTAGAGCCATCTACTCTTAAAATCTTTTAAAAATAAATATTTATTTTTTCAGGCACTTAGGCTCATCACCATAAATACCTTTAAAATTATTTTCTCCTACAGCACCCCAACCTAAATTAGTAAATTGATTACCGGGATTCGTGCGCTGAGAGTTATTGGGTATATTATATGGATCATCATTGGCCATGAGCTTTACACCATCTACACAGCCCTTTTCATTCGCAAAAGAAAAGACGAGCAATTCTTGTTTAGCAGTCCAATCGTAATTCTGCGCACTATTCCCTTGAGCTCCAATGTAAGAGAAAGAAATATAATCGTGCTTAGGATCTTCTTTAGGTGCATCTACTCGTGAAGCTTCGATCCAATCAACCCCTTCAATACCCGACACTATTTTCGTAGGTTTAAATTGTGCTTTATGTGGAACCTTTAAAGTTAATTGTCCACTGAGACTGATATCAGGTTTAGGCGTAACGGAAGGCTTCATCCAAACCTCATAGCTTTTACCATCATCGGCTAAAGCAATTTTGTATTCGAGTACTGGTTCAGCAAAAGCTGAATTAGCACCCAAGCCTAAACTAAGCAACATAAATAAACGAAGAAGAGAAGGCTTGCTGTGAATATGCATGAAGGGAGGCTCCTGAAAATTATTCTTTTTAGAATCCAATTGTAACGATAAGTTACAGTGAGATGCTTATTTTACAGACAGACGGCCTGAGGTAAGACTAACCCTAACCTTACCTCATTTAGCCAGCCTGTGGTTTATTTAGCTAATCCACCTACTACAATATAATTACTGTTTTTGTTGGTATTAGTTGGAAATAAAAGTACATTAGCGAGTAATACATTTGTGTCATTACTCGGCCCCATGAATAGCGTGTCGCCATCCATATTCAAATCAGTATCGAAATAAGCGCTTAGACGATAACTACTATTTAAGTTAATATTGCTTGGTGCTTTAAGAATTTCATTAAAAATCTCTGCACTATCACTATTAATCCCTGCAGCAATCAAGCGTTCATCATGGTTAACATCGCCTGCCCACAACAGCGCCAAGTTGTTAGATTCTAAGCGCGCTGCCTTTCCAAAAACTGGGGTAGCAGTCTGACTGAAATCAACCATTCCTCTACTTGAGCTTAAAGCCAAAACCTGAGAGGTGCGTACCCCTAGATGATTGCGATGGCGCAAGCTCACCAAATAATCGCCAGCTTCTAATTTAAAGTTCAAGGAGCGAGAACCCGTGACGGGATCGACTATATCGCCATCGCGTTGAATTAAGGCGGCTTTGCTAGCAAGAATGGTACTCGCATTAGGCGCGCGTATTTCAACAAGCACCCAGTCCACTACAGCATCCTTACCTGTTACCATGGCCAAATCTAAATTTAACTGCTCACTCCCCGCATAATTAAATGGACTCTTGTTATAGGGTTGTGTCATCGGCAATAAACCAAGCTCTCTTAAATTGTCTTGCATTAAGCCTGTATCTGCCCGATAAGGGCCTTGGAGTAAAGCGCGAGTCTGCAGACTAATCCCATCATTTTGCTGATCATCCGTGACAACAATGCTGAGGCTACTCACACTACTTAGGCCCTGCGCATCCATAACGCGCACATCTAGCTCGTACACATTGTCAATATTACTATCTAGCGGCGCTTCAAAATCAGGCGGGCTGATAAAGCTTAGCTCGCCCGTTTTTGCATCCAGTTTAAAGCGATTTCGATCAGCACCACCTGCAAATGCATAGCTAATACCCTTGCCTTCTTCATCACCTGAGTCTTGATCATAAGATTCTATGTTTAGCGCTACACCCGTGCTAGCTTCTAAAAATGCGGTTTGGCTTTCACTGATAATGCTAGGTGGCTCATTGACATCCTGTACCCCCACCGAAACTGGGCGCAAATAATCCTTACCATTGACGCTGGCTTGAATATCCACTTCATAATTATTATCGCCACCGCTATCACTGGGTGCTTCATAATCACCCGGCCTCATGACAGCAGCCGCTTTAGTCACTGTAGCAGAACGTGCACCTATGATATTGGGCTGCCGAAACACCAACAGTTGGCAATCTAGACTAGCGCCAGGCTCTGGGTCTTGAACGATGAATTGACTACCATCAGCCCCGCCACTAATCACATAAGTAATGGGATTGCCCTGTTCATCGGTGGACTCTAGATAGGTAATAACTGGGGCATTTTCATTGATAGTCATCTCAGCTCCAGTGCCATTAATCAGATCCGTACAAACAGAGACTTTGCCATTGCGTATCGCGGAAAATTCTGAGGTACTACCCAAAGTGCTAGGACTCGTTTTCTCTGTCAAAGTCACTGCAATATTGGCATCCGTAGGCACTGTTTGATTTGCATTGAGGCTACCTTTGAAGTTGAGCTTGCCCGTTCCCGGATGGTCAATATCCACATAGCCTAAATAAATTTCCCCTTCACCGTGTTTAGAAGGATCCATTACTGTATTACGGAAGAATTCTACCCGATAGCCGTATGGATTATTCGGTACATCGAGATCAAAGTCATAGGCGAGCACTTTACTACCATTGGAGCTAATCGATGAATCAGCCGCTACTTCAGGATAGTTCAGCAGCTGATTAGGTCCTGTGTCAGTATCCAACTCATCATTGGCACTCACGCCATCGACACCTAAATCAATGCCTAAGCCACCATTGTCATGAATACTATTCTGGCTATAAGTATTGCCAAGCCCATTACCGAGATGTGCAATCCCAGCCCAAGTATTATTGGCGATGGTATTAGTTAGCACCCGATTATTGAGCGCTACATTGATGATACTGATGCCGTATTGTCTATTATTGAGACTAGCAACGCGCTGGATAAGAACATGAGAAGCCCCATCAAGCACGATACCGCTACCCACTGACTGGGTAATCGTAAGATCACGTAAAGTAGAACTGTTCGCTGTTGGCATCAACACGACCCCATTACTGCTACTGTTCTGCAAGACAATCTCGCCGCTGCCTAAATTAAGCAGCTGAGTACGCCCATCAATCGCAGTATGAGCACGCTCAAGACTTAGGCTACCACTGCTTAAACTAATTAACGCTTTAGACTCTGTTAGCTGTGTCAGAGGAATCATGAAAATACTGGTTTCAGTGCCAGCGGGATAGTCCACAGCTAAAGTCGTGGGTAAAGCCTGCACTAAAGTCTCGGTCGACAACAATTTATTATTCAATACAAACTGGCGTAAGGAACCTTGACCAGCATCATTAGTATTCACGACCGTACTGAAGTTAAAACCAAAGCTCACCCCAACCACTTCCCCACCGGCAATCGTGATAGGCTGCACGGTTTGAGCGACGGTACCATCTGCAAAGCTAAAGCTACTGGTATTCAGAACTTGGTTACTGACATTCACAGGTGCATCGCTTAATGCGGGGTTACGCCCTCCTACTTCATTCACGGCAGCATGACTGCCATCCGTACGATAAGTTTGTACCCCCAACTCAGTACCATTTGAACCGGATCGAGTGGAATGCACGGTGTTATTGACGACACGCACAAAGTAATTGCCATCTGCTAGCTCACTAAAGCTATAAACACCTTTAGTACCTGCCACTAAAGCACTGCTTGTACTCTCGACTTTGACACCGCTAGCATTATATAACTCAATCACCGCATTATTGATGCCGACTGTGCCTTGAGTACTTAAAGGCCGCCCCGCTCCGCCCCCATAATTGAGATCTTCAAAAATACTGCCTTTGATTTCGCCCTTAGCTGTTGAATAGCCAACAGTAGGGGAAAATTCCGAAGTACCTACATTCTGCACGCTAGCGGTAGCTGTTAATAAATCGCCACCCACAACCCCAGCAGGTGTCGGCAAGCTGAAGCTGAAAGACTTCATGCCAGTATTGACGTTACCATCTGCATCAACAGCTAAACTACAATCGGTCGTATCGTTATCAGTCACACTTCCTTCTACCAAACTAGCCAAGAAGGTCTGACCTTCACCATAATCCTTAGCACGCCCAAATTTATTCGCACCAGCTGTAGCGCTACCTGCTGTCACATCGGCCTCATACAACTCAATGGTTGAACCTGCAGGCGCACAACCTTTCAACAACAGATTGCTTCCCTCTAAACGTGCTGTGACTAATACGGGGAAATTTAGACTGTCGTTTCCATAGCCTGTATCGGCATCATTGGCATCATTGGTGGTGACATTATCGTTATTCAGATCAATGCCTAAGCCAGTATTCGCATAGATACTATTACGTCTTGCCGTATTACGATTCGAAGCTGCGCCTACAATGGCAATCCCATCACCTTTGTTATAAGCAATTTTATTGGCATCAGCACTAGCATACCCACCTACTACTAAACCGCTAGAGGCCTCAATCCAGACGCCTGCTCCGTCATTAGCCAGCGGTGTCAACCCATCTAAAGCCAAACCAATACGATTACCTGTCAGTGAGCTGGAACTGAAAACGTTACTGTTGCCAGCCATCGTAATGATGAAAACCCCATTACCGCCATTACCGGAAATAGTGTTGTTGCTAATATTTAAACCACTAACACCATTCTCAATATCAATACCGTGCGAGCTATTACCACGATCTAAAGTACCCGCTGCGTTTAAGCCAATCAGATTATTGCTAATACTTGTATTCGGGCTGGTGACTAAATGTATGCCACGGGTTTTATTCGCCGCCACTACATTGCTACGAATCACTACACCAGTAGTCGTTTTCGTTTCAATACCTGCATTAAGATTGCCCGCATCTGTTAAGCCATCAGCTTTCAGACCCACAAAATTATTCTCTATCAGCGTATTAGAGGTGGCTCCATCGATGAACACCCCAATAACTTTACTCGCGGCAATTACATTTCTATTCGCAGCATTCCCTCCACCGATGACCACATTGGCAGAGTTTTGCACATAGATGCCATGTAGCTGATTCCCTAGAGCAATAGCCCCAGACGTATCCACACCTAGATAGTTACCCGCAATTAAAGTCCCGGGGCTATTCGTGTTGCGAATCCCACTCAAAAGATTGGCTGCAATGATATTGCGTCCTGCAGGAGTGCTATTGCCAATCACTGCATTTTGCGTATCCGCTAAGAAAATACCATTATCGGTATTGGCAATGCCTTGAGTCCCTGTGATATCCACGCCTAGATAATTGCCCAGAATCGTAATCCGATTCGTACCAAAGCGGGTATTGATCGCATCCTTAAAATTGCCTGAAATCACATTCCGCTCTGCAGCCGTAGTACCACCAATGGTGATATCAGTCGCAGATTTGGTATAAATCCCATAACCTGTATTACGCAAGTCTGCTGTACCGCTAGCATTCGTACCAATCAAATTACCGGTGATACTTGCAGTCGCTACACCCTCCAGCCAAATGCCGGAGCTCACATTATAAACTGGAGCCAAACCCGCAATAACATCATTCCCTGAGATCAGATTATTGCGGATCGTAATCGCCGCAGCGGGAGTGGTTAATAGGGCTGGCTTCCCTGCATAAATCCCTGCATAACTAGCGCCTTCCTGATTATTAGAACGGGCAAGAGTACCGGTTAGATCCGTGCCAATAGAGTTACCTGCAATAGTCGCCGTAGTCACCGCTTCAAGACGGATACCATCACGTTTATTCCCAGATACTACATTACGATCCTCGCTAGCAGCTCCCCCTATTTGTAAGTCACTAGCACCGGCTTTTATTAATAAACCATTCGTGCCATTAGAGGCGAGTGTTACCCCATCAACGCCTAAACCTAAATGATTACAGACAACTGATAAATTATCTGCATTCGCAGTACCTTGAATACCTGCCTCCGTAAACTTACCAATTGCAAAGCCTCGTATCACTACATTAGCTGCATCAATGGTCAAGCCACTGGTGTTGAAACCTGCATTGCTGCCATCCAAACCAATTTTTAAGCTCCGGCTACTAGCAGTACAAGAAGCGCCTGCTTGCGTTGCGGCAGTCAAAGCAGTCGCAGTACCTGTCAAACTAGGTAAAGCACTCATCGGCGCTATGCTATGTGGGCCGCTGCCAGGGATCATAAAGATACTATTTTCTAAACCAGCACTGAGACCTACTTGCGCTAAACTCGCCTCGCCCCCCAAAAGATTGGCATTAAGGATAAACTGCCTTAAAGACCCCTGACCGCTGTCATTAGTATTAACAATCGTGTCAAAGTTAAAGCCAAAATTCACACCAGTGATGGCTCCATCAGCTGTCACTTTTTGTAAGTTTTGGACTGGTACATCACCCGTCAGTTTGAAGGTGCTTAGATTTAAAGTTTGTGCACCGGTATTCGCAGGGCCATCATTCATAGCGGGAACACGCCCACCCACTTCATTAGTGACGGCAGTGGTATTATCTGTGCGATAGGTCATGACACCCAGCTCTGTACCGTTGCTCCCGGCTCGCGTGGAGCTCACTGAATCACTCACTACCCGCACATAATAATCACCCGCACCAATGGCATTGAACTTGTAAACACCAGCTGTACTGCCATCAGTGGCAGTCATAGTGCTGGCTACTAAAGCTCCAGTACTATTATAAAGCTCGACCTGCGCGCCATTAACACCCACCCCAGACGACTGCACTAGATCGCGACCTGCTCCACCGCCGTAGTTAATATCCTCAAACACTCGACCCGCCAGACTGACAGCAGGTGGATCAAATCCAAAGTCTTTATCAGTTTCCACAGCATTGGCTGCGACCGTAACATTAATAAGTGGGTTAGTCGTACCAATCGTATAAGCGCTAGGTAGATCAGCATCACTCGTATCGACTTGAATCCGATAAGTTTTACTAGCATCGATATTAAGGAAGCCATACGCACCATTCGCATCTGTACTCACCGTAGTGATTAAACTGTCATCGCTAGTGATGGCGGGTGTAGTATTTTGATCGTATAAGGCCACACTGATCGCAGGAATACCTGGCTCTGTCACACTATCGAAGGCATTATTCGCATTCAAATCCTTATACACTTTACCTGTGATCGTGCCTGTGCTGGTACAGGTTAAACCACTAGCAAACCGTGCGGGTACAATAATGTCTTGTCGGCTAGCGCTGCTTAGATTCCATAACCAAAAGATGTTTTGTTCTGGATACTGAGCTTGTCCATTGCTACCAGCCACCCGATCAATGATTTTCTGCATGAGCGCTTTCATTACTGTGCGCTGATCTGCTGTTAAATTCGAATTACTATCGATATGCGTGCCAATAACTGCAGCTAAGTTCTCATTGAAATAGGTGTAGTACCAAGTCATATAGGTCATTAAATCGTCTAAACGCCGCTGCTGCTTGTCATTGGTCGTTACCGGTGCTAGTGCAAAAATAATGTCCGGATCCTGCAAAGCACTATAGAGTCGCGCAAGCTTTGAGCGCTGTAAGACGCTTAAATTTTGACGGTCAAGCGGGTTAACTTGATAACTATCCCCATCTAAAGGATCAGAGTCTGCCTTCTCCGCGCAATAGCCAGTGACTAATGTATTATTGAATACGAAGTCATACGCATTGGGATGCGCATTATTGAAACTATTATTCGCTACCCCCAGCAGTCCTTGCGTTAAACAGCCCTGTGAACTAGTCAGGACAAAGCCAAAGTCGTGATGATTACTAGTGAGCCCAGCACTTGGACTAGTTAAGTTAATAATCCAATAGCCACTCGTTAAACTAGCATCTGAATCGACCGTGCTATCGGAGCCGGTATGAATACTCGTGAGCGACCAGTCTGTTTGCGGGACAGTTGCCTCAAAATTGACGATACGAACTTGATAAGCTGTGCTCGGGTTTAGACCTGAACTAGTATTAAATTGATAAGAGCCATTGGCATCGCTCAGAGTCTTAGCCAGCACAGTATTAGTCGCCGGGTGATATAATTCTAGCTGAGCCGCTTCAATTCCTGCGTTGGGGCCATCATTTTGAATCCCATCATGATTCGCATCAAACCAAACTTCACCGGTAATTTTAGTTTCAGGAGCGCTAATAGTGACTACATAATCCTCGACTTCACCATTAGTAGCTGCGGCAATAGCATCAAGATTAGCGGTACTTGACCATCTAAAGCGCGCATAAGTGGAACCTACCATTGCACTAGCCGGTACATTAATAGTAAAGCCAATCGTACCCGCACCAGAGATACTATCGCTGCTACTATTATCTTGCAGATTCGTCAGCACTTGCTCATTACTATCTGCAAAGTCGCCGTCTTTATTCCAGTCAAACCAGGCTTGCAGATAGCCCCCCGTACCCGCCACCGTTGCGGTTAAAGTGGCAATTTGACCAGCACGTAAAGTTGGAATTGTGATCCCATCTTCGTCATCAGCGCCGGTAGTGTCATCACCATTAGCGGCTGTGTTGGCTTGAGTCGCTATTTCTGAATCCGCTAAGCTATTGCCTAAATACATCCCTGCTACTAGCGCATGTACTGGCGAACCATAGCTTAGTGGAGCATCGCCATAATCACCTGTGACCGTGCCACAGGCACAACTACGCGGACTATCATCCCAGTTCTTATTATTTGAAATATTCTTATATAAATCTAAGACCTGCGCATCGCTAGGCTGCTGATTGATAATATAGAACTCATCAAAATAGCCCTCAAACCCAGGTAAGCGGAAATTACCCAAGGCTTTCTGAATACCGCCCGTATAGGTATGACTGCCTTTTAAAACGCCATTGATGTATAGCTTCATACCTTGAGCACCGAAGCTCACCACTGCATTCACCCATTGACTATCGTTGTTAGCCCCCTGTGCTTGCGTCGTATAATAGGTTTCACCGGTATCAATTTTATAACTGCTGCCATCCACGATTAATTCAGCTACCACTGTACCTTTACGGTATTCAGTGCTCGGTTTCAGGGACAATCTGAATCTATTGTTATCACTCCAGCCACGCTCCACTAAACGTGCATCCCCCCAAATACTGTTGTAATCATAGAACCAAATAGAGATGGCGCCACTCGTCAAGGCGTATTCTGGAATCGAAGGCACTTCCATATTCCAGTTATCATTGCGTGCTGAGGTACAGGCATAGTGCTTATTATCGTCTGTAATAATAGTCGGCGTACCCACTGCATGATTCTGTTTACTAGACGAATCTAAATTCGCACCACCACTACCACAATCATCAAAACGAAACTCGCCAATCAATCCTAGCGAATTAGTAGTAGAAACAACCGTGAGCTTGTAATCCTCGACTTCACCGTCCTTAGCCGCACCTGTAGCACCTAAGCCAAGAGTGGATGACCAACGGAAGCGCGCATAGCTTGGCTCAGTACTAGCTGTGGCTGGCACAGCGACATTAAAGCTTACGACCCCACTGGCTGCATTCGTATCTAAGCTTGAATTATCAGTAAGATTTTGCGCAATTTGCTCGCCACTGTCTAAGAAATCCCCATCCGCATTCCAGTCAATCCAAGCTTGTAAATAGCTCGTGCCAGCACTTGGCTCACTGAGAGTCAGCGTCATACTAGCCGTTTGCCCACGCACCAAACTTGGCAAGGTCACACCGTTCTCGTCATCAGAACCCGTGCTATCGTCACCGTCTGCATTAGCTGTACTCAGCGCATTAGCTTCACTGTCAGGATCAGCACTGCCGAGGCTCAAACCTGAAACAATCACATGTTTTGCAGAACCATAACTGACTGGCGCATCTGAATAATCAGAAGCTTGAGCGAGCGGGAATAATTGATTGGCACAACTAGCCCCATCATTATTGTTATAAGGCACTACCCCAGAAGGCGTCGATAAATCGGTATAGCTTGCGGTGGGTGTTGCGGTCTCTATGCCGGAAATATCAATCCGGAATAGATGCCCATCACCATTACGCGCTCCATACAAGTTGCCTGATAAATCCCCGTAAACCGCACCTAAAGTACCAGTTTGTGAACTGGGGATAGACGCAGGGCGCGCTAAAGGTTCACCAATCAGTTGAACAGTGCCCTTTGCATAGCCGGTACTCGCATCGAGTGCCATACGTATCAGTTGAGCACCTGGCTTAGGATCAGAACTTACCCTACCATAAATCCCATACAACCACTTTTCATCTGCGCTAATCACAAAATCCTGCGGCCCAGTTGGTACAAGGCCACCAGTACTTGAGGCAGGTAAGCCAGCAGTATCAATGAAATCCAAGACGGTAGGTGGATTAGTCGTGACATCGATTTTATAGACTTTAGCGTCCGGGCTACTCATATAAAAGTAACCGCTATTGCTAAAGGCTGCTGCTGCATAGTTGCGATTATTTGGCGGCACGGGTAAGCCATTGCTGGCGACCGGCCAAGGCATAGCAGCACGCGCACCATTCGAGCCAATGCGGACAATAGCGCCTGTAGTGCTTCCAGAATTGGCACTGGCAATCACCGTCCCATACAGATAGCCATCCTGCTCACGATAAGCCAGATTACTATACCGTAAGGGTTTAGTGGGTGTACCTAAAGGAATCAGAGGGGGACTTAAACTATAGCTACCTGCACTAAAGCTCAATTTACGTAAATTCGAAGGTGTATCCCCTGTCTCTGCTGAGCCATACCAAACTGAATTATCGCAGGCTTGGCCAGGCAGCATTGCAACATCTAGGGCATAATCCTCGACTTCACCATCCGTCGCTGAACTACTGGGTGTTAAATTCTGTACAGAAGACCAGCGGAAACGTGCATAAGTGCGGGTAGCGACTGCATTACTCGGAGGTGTGACCAGAAAATCAATAGTTCCCGTATTAGGATTCAGATCAAGAGCAGCACCATCGCTCAGATTCGTTACCACTTGTTCACCTAGATCGGTGAAATCACCATCGGCATTCCAATCAATCCAGCCTTGTAAATAGCCTGCTCCTGTTACCTTTACTGATACCTGCGAATCCACACCTTGCCACATCGGATAGATGGTTACCCCGTCCTCGTCATCATTACTGGCATTATCATCGCCATCAGCAAGGCTAGAAGACTGAGTAGCAGACTCGGTATCAGGAGCAGAATTACCTAAAAATAAGCCTGACACCACCGTGTGCACGGGCGAGCCATAGCTTAGGGGAGCATCGCCATAATCGCCCACTACGCCACCACAAGCACAGAGACGATCACTACCATCCCAGTTCTTATTAGCAAGGAGATTGCTATAGACTTGTTGCACCTGAGCATCGCTAGGTTGCTGCTTAAAGATATAAAATTCATCGAAATAGCCTTCAAAGCCAGGCAATCTGAAATTACCTTGGACATTCTGCAAGCCGCCGGTGTAAGCGTTAGTCCCTTTTAATACCCCATTGATATACAGCTTGAGCCCTTGTGGGCCGAAACTGACAAGCACATGCATCCATTGCGTATCATTCAAGCTGCCATTATTGAGCGTACTGTAATAGGTTTCGCCGGTATCAATAGCATGGCCATTTAGCTTAACACTGACTCCACCGTGTAAATTATCCGTGGTCTTTTTCACACTGACTGTAAATTTCTCAGACCAGCCTTTATCGATTAAACGCGCTGCATCATTCCATACATTCTTATGGTCATATACCAACAAAGAAACCGCACCGCTGGCTAAGGCATAGTCAGCAATATGTGGGACTTCCACATCCCAATTATTATTAGTAACTGCCGTACATGCATAGTTTTTGAAATCGTCCGCTAAGACCTGAGCTGAACCCTGCGCCGTATTATTTTTGCCGGAAGCATCAAGATTCCAGCTACCACTCCCACAATCATCAAACCGGTATTCCCCCACAACACCTAAGGCTGGCGGTGTATTATTCAAATCAAAACCAAAGTTTTGATTTTCTGTCGTGGTATTAGCAGCTACTGTGACATTTAAGAGCGGGTTTGTTGTACCAATGACAGCACCTGTAGGTAAATCAGGATCAGTGCTATCAACCTCCAACCGATAAGTACGCGCTGTATTCACTAGTGCCAAGGTATAAGCACCGCTGGCATCAGTCTCTGTGGTAGTGACTAAGCGATCATCCGCCTCCTCTGTCGGTGTTCCATTTTGATCATACAAACTAACTTTAATCGCAGCGATACCCGCCTCAGTCGTATCAGCAAGATTATTACTGTTAGTATCCAGATAGACTCGTCCACTAATACTGCCTGTGCTGCAAGCTGCTTCTGCCAGAACCACATCATCAATCGCTAATTCATTAGTGGGGTTGGTCGTCAGTACCCCATTAATAGAGCACCAAGCAGATACCTGTGGATCACACCAATCGGTACCCACATGCCCATAGTTCACAAAGCTAATCGTGGAAGTACTGGCTGTAGCTGTAAACTCGATAGCATAGCTTTGTACACTCTCAGCGCCACCGGGGGCTTTAAAGTGGATAGAGCCGCCAGGGGCGTCCACCCGCATAACGCCCGAAGTGTGCGTCCCTGCTTCAGGAATAGCTTTAAAGTACAAGCGATACGTCTTGCCCACTTGTGTTGCAAAGCTACGGCTTAAACTTAAAGGCTCTGGCCCCCATTGGGAAACCCAAGGACTGGTGTTTAAATCATCTGGAATATCACGCAAGGCAACCGCTTGAATAGCTGAGGTTAAGTGTCCATGGTTATCAAAGCTAAAACCATTGCTAAACTTCGGTTCAATTCCCCGCAGATACCCACTGCCGAAATAGACTGATTTCTGTTGAGTCGCTAAAAGCTCTCGGATATCAGCATAGGTATCTGGCCCGCCACCAGCACGCGTCCAGTTACGAATAGCTTCACTACCAGTACGATTAGGCCCCCATAGCATACTGGCCGTTAAATCATTGAAATTATCTGTAAAAATTGTTTGCTGACAGGCTAAAGGACTAGCGTTATTGACAATACTTAGACTGGTACTATCGGGAGCGATAGGGGTGTAAATCGCAATGGGGTAATCTTCAACTTCCCCGTTATCTGCTGAGCCTGTCGGAGTATTTATACTAATCAGATTATCGGTGGTTAATCGCACTCGAATAAAAGTGGTACCGACTTTGATATCACTTGGAAGGCTAGCCCAAGTCAGATTTAAACTACCATTCACTAAATTGGTAGGAACTGCCACTGAAGTCGCTTCATCAGGCTCAAAGTTACCGTTTTTATCGAAATCAATCCAAGCGTAGAGCATGCCAGCCCTTGACGTTGAATTCGTGACTTTGTAGGGCAAGGTATAACTAGTATCACCTAGGGCTAGCACTGGGAAACGTGCTGCATCATAGGGGCCAGAAGGATTAGTCGCTAAAGGCGGGCCGTCTTCGTCATAACCATCCCCAAAAGCATTGAAACTCGATTGACTGCTAGGCTCTGCATCGGGTGCATTTACCCCTAATTTTAAACCGCTAACAATGACATGGCTGGCATGGCCATAACTGGCGGGTGCATCCCCATAATCTTTAGTCGCAGTGCTAAGCGCAGGATCGAAACCAAAATTCGCGGTTTTAATATTACCCGCAAGTGGTACTAAACCGGTGAGAGGATTAGCTGTGCCTAGGCTTAAATCATTAGGTAAATCGGTGTCGCTGGTATCCACCTCTACGCGATAACTAGCGCTAGTATCTAGATAGGAAAAGAGATAATGACCATCAGCAGCCGTAGAAAAGGTATCTACTAAGCGGTCATCGCTTGGATCAGCTGGTGTACCTTTTTCGTCATAGAGGCGCACACTAATGTTTGGAATAGTCGATTCCGAACCTATCTCATAGTTATTATTTAAGTTCGCATCTTGGTAAACATAACCGCCAATGGCACCAGGCACACACGCGGCTTCCACTAACTTTACATTATCGATGCTTAGTTCATTGCCCGATTTACCATTATTATCTAAGCCACCGACTGTGCACCAAGCACTGTTGACGACATTGCAATAATCCGAGCTATTGGGGCCAAAATGCCCATAGTTAACAAAGCTAATACTAGAATTCGTACTCGTTGCGGTGAAATCAATAGCATAGTTGAGAATACCTTCCGTACCCCCCGGCGCCTTAAAATGAATGGAGCCACCCGGTGCATCCACGCGCATAATGCCCGGTAAATAATCCCCAGTTTCACGTAGAGCTGAAAAATATAAGCGATAGGTTTTACCCACGGTGGTAGCAAACGAGCGTGATAACACGACAGGGTGTACCCCCCAATTGCTATTTCTGACTGTTGCCGTACTCGCGGTGGGATCTAAATCATCAATCGTATCGCGCAGCGCAATCGCATCAATCGTGCTTAGTAGTTTACCTTGGCTATCGAAACTGAAGCCTGTGACTAAGCTTGGGCTAATGTTACGCACATAGCCATTACCAAAATAAATCGAGGTTCCATATCCTAGTCCCCAATCCATAAAGCGGGCATAGGTATCTACTCCTCCACCTGAGGTGTTCCATGAGCGAATTGCCACAGGATTAGCGCGATTGGGCGCCCAGAAAGTGGTTTCAGAGGGGGTTAAATCATTAAAATCATCCTCAAAAACTACTGTTTGGCAGCTTAAAGGACTAGCGCCACTAGTAACTGAAAGCTTAGGACTATTGGGAGGAATATCCATCTGAATGGGTAGGATAAAGTCTTCTACTTCACCATCAGGTGCTACCCCCGTCGGCTGTACAGCAGCAGTCGCATTACTGGTAAAGCGCAAACGCACATAAGTCGTTCCAAGCTTGATATCCGAGGGGATAGTGTTCCAAGTCAATAGGGTCTCAGTAGCATTCGATCCCGTTGGCACCTCGACACTAGCCATTTCGTCAGCATCAAAGCTGCCACTTTTATCGAAATCAATCCAACCCACTAGTTTTGCAGCATGGCCCGTTTGATTAGTGGTACGGATCGCGGTGCTATAGCTCATATCAGTCATTTGCAGCACTGCAAACTTCGGAATCGAGGAGCCAGCCACCTGTGGTGGTGGGCCATCTTCATCAGCACCATCCCCATTAGCACGGATCGAATAGGCGCTCACTGACTCATAATCAGGCGCAGTACTACCTAAATATAAATTAGTACTAACAATTTTATGAGCCGCTACTCCAAAGTTAGATGGTGCATCACCATAATCATAACTATCCGTACAAGCTTGGCTATATTCCACTCCATCTACCCAAGTAGAACCAGCTTCATAGCTAATGCGAAGGTATTGAGTACCACCTGAATTAGCATTGATCACCAAACGCGATAAAGTATTTAAAGGCGCTGTCCCTAAGCTGCCAGTGTTACCGAAACTACCTTTACTACTGAACACGACTCCATCTAAAGAAACCTCGATCTTCACTCGTGCCATGCTATCGGCGGGTGCTAGAGAGACTACTATGGGCGCATCCGCTGGAACGGTTTTACCTAAATCGAGCAGCAATACTCCAGCTGCATTGATTTTTGCAGAATTGCTCGCAGTAGCAGTGGTATTGAGCGTTTGTACAGTACCCACCGCTTGACTAGCATTTTCAACAGAGGAAGCACTACTGCCAGTAGCGGCACTCGCATTACCCGTTTGATTTTGAATTGCCCCATCAGCAGGGCAGATTTTTACAGTTGCTAAGGTTTTATAGGCACTAGTACAAGTATTCGGTGCGTCAAAGAGACTAGGACGTGCGAATGCTGAACGAATAGTATTGGTAGCTAAAGTATTGTAGTAGTCAAATAAAAAACTACCTGTTTGGGTTTCATCATAAAAATTAATTGGATTAAGGCTATCGCCAGTAAATAAGCCCTGATTGCGCGTCGTTCCTGAAAAAATTAAAGCGCCCGACCCACTAAAAGCAGAGTTATTCGTGAAATCACCCCCAGCAACCTTCGCACCTATCGCATTATAAAAAGCAGCATTATTTTGCCAAGGCCCACCTGGCGCACCCGTAGCGCTAGTAATTAAGAGCGTGCCTGCATTGACGAAACCTGAGGTATTATTATTAAAACCATTATAGGAAACTAAAGTACAATAATTCGTCAGTAGAGAGCCAGAATTCGCATTGATAAATTTCTTCGCGTAAACCCGTCCATAGTTATCAAAAATACCCGCTGGATTAAAGTTACCTTCTACTTCAAGTCGATAGTTGTTCCGTAGAGTCGTACCAGCTTGAGTATTAAAATCCTGCTTAGCGATGATAAAACCATCATTCGTTAAACTAGAGCCATTAGCTAGCATAAAGCTCTCAGCCATCGTCATGGTGGAATCCGCACGATTTCTGAGAGTCACTGCACCATTAAAATTTAAACCATTGTTAAAATTCCAAAGGCCATAGTTGTCAAGGACTGTGCCGTTATTGAAGGAAAATGTTGGAAACTTGATGGTTCCATAGTTCGTTATGGAACCTGCGCTATTGTTTATATTACTAGGGCTAAACGTAGCACTCACTTCGACACAGATGCTGGAGCTACTAGGAAAATTATTAATAGTTCCGGTATAGGTACCGCTAGCGATCTTTAAAGACTGGCCCGCATTTAAGTTATAGTCGGTGCTACCGCCAGTGTTCGTGTAGGTATAACTGCCAGTACATCCTAGAGCAAATAGCTGTTCACTGAGTAGCCACAAGATCAAGCCGCATAGCAGCCGTACTAATACCCTATTGGCAGGTGCAGACGAGCAGATCATGCCATTCGCTCCGTTGTTTTTATAATTATTCAGCGTGTTGCAGATTTATAAGCCCTAAGCTAATTGCTTATGTTCAAGCTGCTCAGTTTTTGCCTAATATCAACTATCAATAGCCCAGGATTAAGCTAAAGCCAACCCTCTCCAAGCCGAGGAGCTATTGGCGCAATTTGATAAAATAGTTAATCGAGAAGCCCTATCATTTTTTTAAATAATATATCATCAATAAAATTAATTACAAGATTAATCATAAGTCAGCATGCATGCTAAGCAGTATGAATACCAGCTTAATCAAAATACTGTAGGGTTTAGTAGGCATAGCCGCGCACAATATAATTACTGGCTAATGTGGTATTGGCTGGATGCGCTAAGACATTAGTCAGTAATAAATTAATATCATTATTAGGCCCAACTGCTAAGGTTTCACCGTCTAAATTCACATCCGTCGCTGCATAAGCCACCAAGCGATAACTAGTATTCATAGCAGTATTGCCACTCGCACTTAAGACCGTTGCGATTAAGGCAGTGCTATCACTGCCTATGCCCTGCGCAATCACTTGCTTATCTTGATTGATATCACCCGCCCACAGCAAAGCTTTAGTTTTATTAAGTACTCGGCTATGTTGCCCTGTTACGGCAAAAGTCGGTTGGCTAAAATCGAATAAACTGCTGGTAAAACTTAATGCCGATGCAGTAGCAGTCATTACCCCTAAGTGATTGCGGTGCCGCACAGCCACATAATAATTACCGGCAGTCACATTTAAAAAAGCCAACTGCGTAGAGCCTGTTTCTACATCCATGGCATCACCATCGGCCTGCAACCCCACAGCTTTCTGTGCAAGAATCAAACTAGGATTAGTTGCACTACGTAACTCGACTAAGAGCCAATCTACAAGAGCATCTGCATCTCCACCTAGGGATACACTGCTTAGGGAACGATTAAGAGCCTCAGTGCCTTGATAA
Organism: Thiothrix sp.; assembly: GCA_008015155.1. GTDB lineage: Bacteria > Pseudomonadota > Gammaproteobacteria > Thiotrichales > Thiotrichaceae > Thiolinea. Next base: position 103,479 of record SSFA01000004.1, on the reverse strand, counting down.
TTAAAAGGGCTGCTCCCATAGGGCTGCTGTAATGGCAGTAAACCTCTAGTCCTTAGTCTATCGCGCATCAAGCCTGTAGCTCCATCATAAGGGCCTTGCAGATAGGCTCGGACTTGTAGATTAACTCCTACTTTCATGCTCTTTACAGGCTCACTAGCACTAACTGTGAGACTCATCCCTAAAAGCTTAAAAATAAATATTAATAATGAATAGCCAACTAGTTTTTTGCAGATCCTTATCTTGTGCATATTCGCTACACTCCATGAATAGCCTACTCTTGCTATTAAAAAATTATTATTAGACACTAGGGGAATGGCATTCATCATAATTTTTATTTATAAGACTAGCTAACGCATAGGCTTAAGACAATAATTAAGCGACGGATTGAATAGGGTACTGACTTGCCTAGGCTTTCACATCCGGCTAGATTGCAGCTATGAACTGACAGGAATTTACTCATGGATAACACCGTCACGATCTATCATAATCCTCGCTGTTCCAAATCAAAGCAGGCTTTAGAGCTGCTCGAAGAAGAAGGCGTTAATCCAGACGTCATTAACTATCTCAACAAACCACCTAGCGCAGATAAACTGCGTGAATTATTGAGCATGTTGGGAATTAGTGCGCGAGGCTTATTGCGCAAATCTGAGCAGGAATATGCTGATCTGAATTTAGCAGACAGCAGCCTCAGTGAGGATCAGTTGATACAGGCGATGGTCAAGCATCCTAAATTGATTGAGCGCCCCATTGTAGTTGCAGGCGGTAAGGCGGTGATTGGACGCCCGCCAGAAAAAGTATTGGATTTAATATGACTCAGACTAAACAAGTCTTAATTCTCTATTACAGTCGGAATGGCTCAATTGCTGCAATGGCACAACAGATAGCTCGTGGCGTTGAAAGTGTCACACACACTGAAGCGCGTTTACGCACGGTTGCTCCTGTGTCGGAAGTTTGTGAGGCCGTTGAGCCCGGTATTCCTGATCGTGGCGCACCTTATGCTAGTTTGGAGGATTTAAAGACTTGTGATGCCTTAGCTTTAGGTAGCCCGGGGCGCTTTGGGAATATGGCTGCCCCTTTAAAATATTTTTTGGAAAAAACGAGCAGCTTGTGGCTTTCAGGAACGCTCGTGGGGAAACCCGCCGGTGTGTTTACCTCAACATCTAGTTTGCATGGTGGGCAAGAGTCTACGCTCTTATCCATGATGACACCCCTACTTCATCACGGCATGTTGATTACTGGGCTGCCTTATACTGAAGCAGATCTAATCAGTACCCAAACAGGTGGGACACCCTATGGCCCTAGTCATTGGGCCGGTAGCGATAATCAGCCTAAGTTAGTAGAGGAAGAGAAACGCCTCTGTTTTGCACTAGGTAAACGCTTAGCCGAGTTAGCACACAAGCTATGAAAAACTCCATTGGCTTATGGCGTGCGTGCTCGGTGGGCGGTTTATTGGGCTTAATTGCTTTAATTATTTTATGGAATGGCTGGTTCTCTACGACTCAGCAATTCCCACGCTCGATTGAAATTTTAATTTTATTATTACCACTCATGCCTTTAGTACGCGGCATTTTAAAAGGTAGCAATCGTAGCCATGTCTTTTCGATCTTAGTGGCCTTGCTCTATGCGACTTTAGGGGTTTGGTATTTATTTTCGCCGCATGAAGCCATCTATGGTTGGTTAATGATTCTGGCGAGTAGTTTACTGTATATTGGTGGATTTATGAGCGCAAAGCTCACTGGTACGGGCAAACGCGAGCCTCGACAAGAAGGCTAATAACTAAATGTACTGCGCTTAGGGCGAAATAGCGTGGTACTTAAATCAAGGAATAATAACAATGAACAAGCAATTATCCAGCGCTATTCTGGCTGTGTTAGGTTTAGTAGCACCAAATTTATACGCTAACGAAACACTCTGGGCTGACTTACAAACTCGTCAAACCAGCGAGACCTCAATTCAAGCACGTCATTTATCTTTAAACGAGCAAGCTTTGCACAGTTTACTCGTTAATTCCGGCTCAGAACCCAGTTTAAGCTTGCCGCTGCCTACGGGTGGTTTCACCAAGGTAGCCTTGATTCCAGTAGAAACGCTGAGTCCTGTCGTTGCAGCTCAGTTTCCAGATTGGCAGACTTGGCAAATTAAAGGCTTGGATGGCCAAGTCATGTCCGGCCGAGCGGAACTAACCGCCTTAGGCTTTACTGCTATGTTGATTATGCAAAATGGGGATACTCTATTTATTGACCCTAATACTGCAACCACGAAGGCAGCTGAACGGTCTTATCGTAGTTTAAGTAAACAAGCTAATTCAGGCTTATTTAAAAACAACTTCCAATGCTCAACCCATACAGCAGAGCACACAGAAGCTCACACCGAACAATCTCCCCTCCTTGCTGCCCGTGCGGGTGAGGATTTGAAAACCTATGATATTGCTATTGCGGCAACTGGCGAATACACAAAATATCATGGGGGTAGTAAAACCACTGCTTTAAGTGCGATCACTAGTACGATCAATCGCATGAACGAGATTTACCAGCGCGACTTAAGTATTAAACTGCGCTTAGTCAGCGGTGTGACCACTATTTTTAGTGACTCTGCCACCGATCCTTATCCCAGCTCTGGCTCCACCTTATTGAAAGAAAATCAAACTACCTTGGATAATTTGATTGGTAGTGAAAATTATGATGTAGGCCATCTGTTTACCACCGGCGATGGTGGGGTAGCAGTCGTGGAAGGGGCATGTCGTAACAGTTACAAAGCTCAAGGTGTTAGTGGGTGGGATACGCCTACAGGGGATATTTTTGCGATTGACTATGTTGCGCATGAAGTAGGCCATCAATTTGGTGCTACTCATACCTTCAATAGCGAATCAGGTAGCTGTTCGGGGAATAATCGTATCGCCAAAACCGCTTATGAACCTGGTAGTGGCAGCACGATTATGTCTTATGCGGGGATTTGTTCACCCGATAATATTCAAGCACATAGTGATGCGATGTTCCACTCGGGCTCCATTAATCAAATCACTACTTATACCCAAAGTAGCACAGGCGCAACTTGTGCAGAGAGCACCAGCTTAAGCAATGCGAACCCGCTGGTGAATGCTGGTCAGGATTACACCATTCCAGCGCGTACACCTTTTATCCTTACTGGCAGTGCGAGTGATGGCAATAGCGATACGCTTACCTACTCGTGGGAACAAATTGATTTAGGTAGCGCCTCGAAAGTAGATATTGATACCGGTAATAATGCCTTAGTACGTGCCCAATTCCCTAGCAGTTCACCGAGTCGCACTATACCGCGTTTAAGTGATTTGTTCTCCGGTAGTCATACCTATGGTGAAACCTTATCAAGCCAAACACGTGCTATGAATTTCCGCTTACAAGTCCGAGACGGTAAGGGCGGCATTGGCGCTGATGAGATGGTAGTGCAGGTACAAGATACAGGCAGTGCTTTTGCAATCACTGCGCCTAAAAATGTAAGTTTGACAACAGGCAGTGTGCTGAATGTTGCTTGGGATGTCGCAAAAACCGATCAGGCACCGATTAGTTGTGCCAATGTTGATATAGCTCTCAATATGAGTAGTACCACTAGCAATGAAAACTTCCAAACTTTACTCAGCAATACACCAAATGATGGCGCTGCCAGTGTAACTCTGCCAAATACTCTGGGCACAAAAAACACCATTCGGGTGAAATGCAGTAACAATATTTTCTTTGCTTTGTCAGATGCTAATCCAACTTCAGCCGGCAATGGTGGTTCTGATGGGGTCTATGTCAACGGCGGCACTGGCTCTTTCCCTATCGAACTAGTCTTATTAGTAGGCTTTGGAATTTTCTTCCGTCAACGCTTTAGCGCTTAAGGATCACACGCATGAATTTATGCATATCTGTTTCAAAGTTGTTAGTTTTAATTAGCCTAGGTTTAGCAGTAGGAGCCTGTCGAGAAATGCCCAGTCACCAAACTTCAGGCAGTGTTAATACCCAAGCCTCTCAGCCCAATACATCCGCTGAAGATGCACAATTCATTAAAAAACTTAGTGAATTACAAGCCAAAAATCCGCAGCAGGATGCCCAAGCGGCGATCGCGCGCGGTGAACGCTATTTTCTATGCAATGCGGGGCGCAGTCGTACCGTACCTGGCTTAAAAGCCGAAGTCTATGCCAATGCACAAGGGCAATGCCCAACTCGCTGTTTAGATGGTGTGACTGACGCTTTGTACGGGGAGCATCATGCTAAATACCTTAGCGCCGCTTTGGAATATTCGGCGCTATGGAATCAAGCAATGATTAAGGCGTGTTATTAGGCAGTTAATGTTTTAATCCCCTCCGGTGTGCCTAGAATCAGCACATCGGCAGGGCGTAAAGCAAATAGGCCGTTGGTTACTACGCCCGGAATCTGATTTAGCTGGCTTTCTAAATGCGCAGCATTGGTAATCGCTAAACCATAAACATCGACAATCACATTACCATTATCAGTTGTACAATGTGGGCGTAGCTGGGGCTGGCCACCTAATTTCACAATTTCACGCGAGACTAATTCGCGTGCCATTGGAATCACTTCAATCGGTAGCGGGAATTTCCCTAATACCTGCACTAACTTGCTACCATCGGCAATACAAACGAATTTATCACTCGCTCCCGCTACAATCTTCTCACGGGTTAAAGCAGCACCACCGCCTTTAATTAACTGCAATTGATGATTTGACTCGTCCGCGCCATCCACATACAAAGCCAATTGCCCTGCTTCGTTTAAATCAAGCACACGAATTCCATGCTTTTGTAAGCGCTCGGCACTTGCCACTGAGCTAGCGACCGTCGCGTCAACTTTGCTTTTCATCTGTGCTAGTAAATCAATGAAGTGATTCGCGGTAGAACCTGTACCAATACCAATAATTGAACCCGCTTCTACATACGCGAGCGCTGCTTCAGCGGCTGCTTTTTTCATCTCATCTTGAGTCATCGTGCTATTTCACCTAATGCTTGCGTTGGGAGTTTGGCCTATACTACCTGACCCGCAACTGTTGCGACTACTGAGCATCATGAATACAGCTGACAAATCCTTGATCGAACGCATCCTGACTGCCCGCGTTTATGACGTGGCGAAAGAGACACCGCTAGAGTTTGCTAAAAATCTTAGCCAGCGTTTAGATAATCAAATTTTCCTTAAGCGTGAAGATTTGCAACCCGTGTTTTCTTTTAAGATTCGCGGCGCTTTTAATCGTATGTTCCATCTGACTGCCGAAGAGCGCGCCCGTGGCGTTGTCGCTGCTTCAGCAGGCAATCATGCCCAAGGTGTGGCTTTAGCGGGTAAAACTTTGGGAATTAGAACGATTATTGTCATGCCTAAAGTGGCTCCCGACATTAAAATTAATGCAGTGAAATCCTTCGGTGGCGAAGTTGTTATTCATGGGAATAATTTTGATGAAGCTTATGCACATGCACGCCACTTAGAACAAGAAGAAGGCATGACCTTTGCTCATCCTTTCGATGATCTGGATGTCATTGCCGGTCAAGGCACTATTGGCATGGAATTAGCTCGCCAACATCCTGACCCAATTGATGCTATTTTTATCTGTGTGGGTGGCGGTGGTTTGATTGCAGGCGTTGGTAGTTATCTGAAGTATTTGTATCCAAATACCAAAATCATTGGTGTGGAGCATGAAGAAGCTCCAGCCCTCTATACCTCTTTGCAAGCTGGACAACGCGTGCAATTAGCGCAGGTTGGCACTTTTGCAGATGGCGCTGCGGTTAAACTACTGGGCGCACAGACTTATGAAATCGCTAAAACTGTAGTAGATGAAGTTATTTTATTGAATACTGATGAAACCTGTGCTGCGATTAAAGATGTCTTTGAAGAAACGCGTACTTTACTTGAACCAGCCGGTGCTTTAAGTGTAGCGGGCATTAAAAAATATGTCGCAAAACATGATCTGAGTGGCAAAAATTTAATTGCCATTACTAGCGGAGCCAATATCAATTTTGATCGCTTACGCCATGTTGCTGAGCGGGCTGAATTAGGTGAAGGCCGCGAAGTATTATTAGCGGTAACGATTCCAGAGGAGCCTGGTAGCTTCAAACAATTCTGTCGTGCTATAGGTAATCGCTCCATCACTGAATTCAATTATCGCTATGCTGACTCAAAAGATGCTCAAGTCTTTGCCGGGGTGAAAATTTCTGCGGGTAAAGGTGAGCGTGAGAAACTCTTAGCTGAATTGCGTGCCCAAAATTATTCTTTTGTGGATATGACCGATAATGAAGTCGCGAAAGTGCATTTACGCTATATGGTCGGCGGACATGGGCAAGGGGTGAACAACGAGCTCATTTATCGTTTTATGTTCCCTGAGCGCCCCGGTGCTTTATTGCACTTTTTAACCAGTATGAGCGCGGGTTGGAATATTAGTTTATTCCACTATCGCAATCATGGCTCAGACTTCGGTCGTGTCTTAGTCGGGATTCAAGTTCCTCCTGAAGAACGTGCAGAGTTCGAACAAACCCTCGAGCAGCTAGGGTATGAATACTGGAATGAGACGGATAATCCAGCTTATCAGCGGTTTTTGGGTTAACGCAAAGAATAGGGTGAATTGAGATCTAGATCAGTCATGAAACACTTGAATAGACCGAGCAACGCTTATGCTCCGTGATTAGCCAAGCAGAGTTTAAAATTTTTATTTAAGGGGCATCTTTAACTACTGGGGAAGTACCTTTAGCGATGCAAGAAGCGGCTATTGAGGCTGTTAAACAGCTCAGAAAGTAGGGTGCACTAAATAATTAATAAACAGACTAAACCCGCCAAGAAATAATAAGAACCGTACTGGAGCGAGAGCGGCTTTTTAAAACTCTCAGGAAAAAACTGCTCGAGCATTGGGAAAAAATAGCGAGCAGTGCCAATAGTTAAAGCAGTGACACCTGCAAGAAGGAGCAGTACGCTGGCTACCCCGAGAAGATCGGTCATTGGGTTTAAACTTTCCGTTAAAAGTACGCAGTAAAGCTTAGGTATTCTTTAATTTCAAGAGTTAAGCGTTTAAAACCTATGAGCTAGCGGGTCATGTACTTAATCAGTTGAAAGGAAGTTAGACTAAGCGGGAGTTCAACAGGACGGCAGAACGTGATGGCGAGTGTAGAAGTATTATCTCCGGCATGCGAAAGTAGAGTGTATCGTCGTGGCGAGGCGCGTTATCGCTGTCGAGGGTGTCATCACGGTTTCAGTTGAACTACCGTTATGAAGCGAATCGCTCTGGCGTGGCGGAGCGGATCATTGAGCTGGCGATGAAGGGCTCAGGGGTACGTGATACGGGTCGAGTGCTGAAGATCAGTCCGACGACCGTGGTGCGTCATTTAAAAAACTCAGCCCACCGACGATGAACCCCTTAGCGCTAGAAGCCCTAGCTTTGGAACACGGGTTAGCACGGGTGTGTGAAATGGATGAGCAGTGGTCGTAGGTAGGGAAGAAATCCGAACCCCGTTGGTGGTGGTAGGCGTGGTCGCCGCATCTCAAGTGCGTCTTTGCGTACACCTTCGGACGACGAGTGGATGAGTGTTTGAAACACCTGCTGGGCTTATTAGCGCGATTCACCTTTCGATTGTATTGCACGGATGATTGGGGGGCTTATGAACGCTTACTGCCGGAAGATAAGCATCTGATGACCCAGTGTTACACCCAGAGCATTGAGCGACAGAATTTAAATTTGAGAAGGCATTTAAAGCGTTTAGCTCGCAAGACGATTTGTTTTTCTAGGTCTGTCGAGGTACATGATAAGGTCGTCGGTGAATCTATCCCTAGACACTCTTTCAACTGATTAAATACATGACCCTAACCCTTAGCCCCCAATTGCCTTACATCCTCATTGTTCACCTGCTCATAAATAGCCTGCACTGTCAAAGTCACCTGCAAAGACTCCAACTCCACCACATCATTCCAATAATAATATGAAGGCTGCCAACCTTGGCTACGACGAAACACTTCCACTTGCACAAAATCTTGCTCAATTAGCATGTATTCTTGCAGCGTAGGAATCTGCATATACTCTAAGCGCTTAATTTGCCGATCTGTTTTGCGTGTACCATTAGACAAAACCTCCACAATCAAGGTTGGAGCATCCGTGGAATAATCATCTAAGAACTGCTCATTACAAATCACTGTTACATCAGGATAACGATAACGAGTGGCTGAGGTTTTCACTAATAAATCACTACTAAAAGGACGGCAGTTTTTCCCTTTTAGTTGTTGCTTTAACTCTGTTAAGACATTGGCTGTGATCTGATTATGATTAATACTTGCCCCTGCCATTGCATAAATAAATCCATCCACAAATTCATGTCGAAGCTCACTGAGGCGCTCACCGCTCAAGTAATCATTAACACTGATCAAAGCTTGGTTTGCTAAGGACATAAGCACACCTTTCTAAAAGACTTAAGCTTCAGTATAAAGCAAATGGCTACAGGAAAACTTGAACGATTCATGCAATATTCGTTCATTCCCACGGATTCAGTACATTTAAATTAGGTAAAAAATCAAAGTTCACTATATTACATGTCACTAATACCGCGTTATTTGCCTGTGCAATAGCAGCAATCAGCTGATCCTCCACACTCATAGGGCGACCTAACTGTTTAGATACTACGGCAATATCTCGATAAAACGGTGATACCTCACAGGAATAACTTAAGCAACGCTCTTCAAATAATTCAAATACATGAATGGCTGCTTCTGCCAAGGTTTGTTTACGTTTACCTTCAGGTAAGAGCGCAATTCCCCACTCAATTTCACCTTTACTGACAGCACAAAAATAGAGATCGGTATCTAATTGTTGATCTACCCAATGAAGTACATTGGCTTCTGGCTTTGTTTTCATTAGCTCCGAGATGACGTTCGTATCTAACAAAAACATACTTACTCCTCAGCAAAAGTCGGAGGCAGTCTTGATGCAGAGCGTTTAGGCAGGTTCAAATCTTCACCGCCCGTTAGCGCCATGACTCGCTGATGAATTCGAGTACCTAACCCTGTTCGTGACTGCTTAGGGGCTAAAATTTGCTGTAAAATCTGCCGCGCCTCCTCCTCCATTGACCGACCGTGTTGGGCTGCACGCACACGCAATTGGGTTTTAAGTACATCATCAAGATTACGAATAGTGAGTATAGCCATTACAGATTCTCCTACAACTTAGCAATAAGTCATTGTAGGCACTGCATGCAATGCACTCAAATTAATTTTATTTTTAGTACAGAACCCTAGGAATACAATGTTAGAAGTTAACCATTCGGATAAAGAATCATCTGAGTACAACGGAATAAGACCATCGTCTTGCCGGTTTCTTTTTGAGTAATGACAGCATCCCAGACTTGAGTTGTGCGCCCACGATGCGTGGGCTTAGCGATACATTCAACCCAACCCGAGCGCGTCGTGCTCAAATGATTGGTTTTTAGCTCCATCGTAGTGAAGCCTGTCGCGCTTTCTGGCAAATGCGCTACACAGCCTAATCCGGCTGCATAATCCGCTAAAGTGACTAAACTACCTGCATGTAGAAAGCCATTCGGCGCGAGTAGATGCGGTGCTGCCTCCATTTCCGCGACCACCTCACCTTCTTGAATGCGCGTAAAAACAATACCCAAATGCCCAGTGAGAGTACCTGTGGCTAAGCTATTGTAATAATCTAAATCAAATTTATTTTGCATCGCTTGTTCCTGTGTAAAACTCCGGCCATTGCCGCTTCACAACTTCTCCATCGCTTGCCAAAGCAATACAAGTATCCAAGATACCCAATTTTTGTCGAGTAAAGTTTTTATCTTCACGCTTGCGCTGCTCAGCACGCTCCTCTAAAGCAGCATGCACGGTTTGATAAGCCGTATTTGCAATCGGCGTGAGTAAGTCGATCAGATGGGTACAGGAAACTTCAGTACTAATCCGCTCACGTACTTCTTTTAGCCAGCCCTTCCGCATACGTAAGCCTATTAAGCGCTGCATGACTTCTGTCGCTTTGAAGCAAATAGGAAAAGGTGTTTCATCAGAGATAGCGACTGCATCATGAATCAGAAAATCTAAATCCAAAGTGAGTCGTACTCGCATATTATGTACATTCTCACCCGCAGAAATCAGCCCTCCACGATGTTCAGGATCATAGCTACAATCATACGAACGCTGATCCGTTAGATGCGCCTCAATATCCCACAAGCCATCGTCACGCTTAAACCCTTCACATTGAATACTACGATGATGTAGTTTTATGCGCTTGACAGTAGTTTCCAAGGCCATCCTTTCTCAACCTATCCTTGATAATAAGCTCTGCCCACTTTCGATGCAGGCAAACGCCCTAAACTGTCTGAAATAAACCACCCCGCCTCCAGCAATTTAGTCAAATCCACTCCCGTTTCAATGCCCATCCCATTCAGCATATACAGCACATCTTCGGTCGCTACATTGCCACTCGCGCCTTTAGCATAAGGGCAGCCCCCTAAGCCTGATACCGAACTATCAATCGTGGCTACCCCCAATTGCAATACAGCCAAGAGATTCGCTAAGCCTTGACCGTAAGTATCATGAAAATGCGCAGCTAACTGCTCAATCGGCACACGTTTGGCTACGGTTTCAATCATGGTTTGTGCTTTTAAAGGAGTACCGACACCCACCGTATCGCCTAAGGACAGTTCATAGCAGCCCATGTCGTAGAGTTTACCGGCTACTTCGGCGACTTTTGCAGGCGCAATTTCACCTTCATACGGGCAGCCCAACACACAGGATACATAGCCGCGTACTTTAATCTGATGCGCTTGGGCTTGCTCCATCACCTCTTCAAAGCGCTGAAGGCTTTCGGCAATGCTGCAATTAATATTCTTTTGGGCAAAGGTTTCTGAGGCAGCCGCAAAGATGGCTATCTCTTGTACCCCTGTGGCAAGTGCGCCTTCCATGCCTTTGAGGTTGGGGACTAGCATGGGATAACCCACACCAGATCGCTTTTGAATACCAGCATAAACCTCCGCACTGCCTGCCATTTGTGGTACCCATTTTGGTGAGACAAAACTACCCACTTCAACCACGGCTAAGCCTGCATCCACTAACTTTTCCACCAAAGTAATTTTGGTTTCTAAGCTGACCGGAATTGGCTCATTTTGTAAACCATCGCGTGGCCCGACTTCGACGATTTTGACCCGTTTAGGCAGATGCATGGCTTTGCTCCAAACTCAATAACACATCCCCATCTTTCACTTGATCGCCGACTTGGAAGTAAATCTCCTTCACCTCACCCGCATGCGGCGCAGTAATGGTGTGCTCCATTTTCATCGCCACCACGATCATTAAAGCATCACCTGCTTGTACTTGATCACCAATCTTGACCTGCAAAGCCACTACCGCGCCGGGCATGGGTGCAGTTAAATTTCCACCGTGTACTGATTGTTCGTCCACCTCATGCACAGGATCATGTAAGCGCAACTCCCAAGCTTTGCCATCCCATAGCACCGTACCATCATGCAGAACCTTAGCGCAGAAGGTTTTTTCTCCCAAGGTCACCAACCATTGCTCTTGATCTAAACGCTCACCGGTTAAGCGCTGCTCGCTATCTGGAGTTTGCAGATAATAGGCATCATCGCGATACGTCCCTTGCAATGAGTAAAGCTCATCGCTTAATTGAAACTCAAAACGATCAAACCCTTCTTGATTCATGCGCCATGCATCCGCAATCACCCACGGTGAATAGGGGTCATTGGTTTGTGCTTGGATTTGGGTGGCTTGCTCTTGGCGTGTGACTAATTCAGCTAAACAAGCCGCAGCAAACACTTCTTTGGGCGGTGTACTCGCTTTAGGGAACAACTCAGTCAAATGCTGCTCAATAAACCCTGTATCCAATTTCGCCGCCGCAAAATCTGGCAGGCTGGCCAGTGTGGAAAGGAAAACTAAATTGGTCTTAACCCCACTAATGTAATAATCACTCAAGGCGGCCTGTAAGCGCTGCAAGGCCTGCTTGCGATCCGCGCCCCAGACAATCAGTTTGGCAATCATCGGATCATAAAACATACTGACTTCATCGCCTTGGCGCACGCCAGTATCAATACGCACAAACTCAGTTTCGGTCGGCGCATGCAGATAGCTTAAGCGTCCAGTCGCAGGCAAGAAATCGCGCTCCGGTGTTTCTGCATACACGCGTGCTTCAAAGGCATGGCCATTAATCTTGAGCTGCTCTTGTGTGCATGGCAGCGGTTCACCATTTGCCACCCGCAATTGCCACTCCACCAAATCTTGCCCTGAAATCATTTCCGTGACCGGATGCTCGACTTGCAAGCGGGTATTCATTTCCATAAAGAAAAATTCGCCACTTTGATCAAGCAAAAACTCCACCGTACCCGCGCCTACATAGCCAATAGCTTTTGCGGCATTAATTGCAGCTTGACCCATTGCATGACGCAACTCCGGCGTCATACCGGGGGCTGGCGCTTCCTCAATCACTTTTTGATGGCGGCGCTGAATCGAGCAATCGCGCTCAAATACATGCACCACATTGCCCAAGGTATCCGCAAACACTTGCAGCTCAATATGGCGCGGCTTTTGTAAATAGCGCTCAATCAGAACACTATCATTGCCAAAGGAAGAAATCGCCTCACGCTTAGCCGAAGCTAGAGCAGCATCAAATTCGGCAAAGTTTTTCACCACGCGCATACCCTTACCGCCACCGCCTGCGCTGGCTTTTATCAGTTGCGGGTAGCCAATCAGCTGCGATTGTTCGCGTAATAATTCAGGGCTTTGATCTTCACCATGATAGCCGGGTACTAGTGGTACTTGGGCTTCGGTCATTAAACGCTTGGATTCGCTTTTTAAACCCATCGCAATAATGGCTTGAGTCGGTGGACCGATGAACACAACGCCTGCTTGTTTGCATGCCTCAGCAAATCCGGCATTTTCCGACAAAAATCCATAGCCCGGATGGATAGCTTGAGCACCGGATAATTTCGCGATTTCTAAGATTTTTTCGCCACGTAAATAGCTCTCAGCAGCCGGTGCCTCACCGATCCAATAGGCTTCGTCACAAGCTTTGACATGTTGGGCCTGAGCATCTGCAGTGGAGTAAACGGCGACGGTTTTTATGCCTAGACGCCTAGCAGTACGCGCAACTCGGCAAGCAATTTCGCCACGATTAGCAATCAGGATTTTAGTGAACATAATTTTCTCCTTACATCCTGAAGATGCCAAAGTGTGTATCTTCAATCGGGGCATTGAGGGCAGAGGCTAAACCAAGTGCTAAGACTTTGCGGGTATCTTTGGGGTCAATAATGCCGTCGTCCCAAAGCCTCGCACTGGCATAATAGGGATGCCCTTGGGCTTCGTATTGCTCACGTACCGGACGCTCAAATTCGGCCTGCTCCTCAGCACTCCAAGCTTTACCTTGAGCCTCTAAAGCATCGCCACGCACTTGGCTTAATACTTTAGAGGCTTGCTCGCCCCCCATGACAGAAATACGCGCATTCGGCCACATCCATAAGAAGCGCCCGCCATAGGCACGTCCGCACATGGCATAGTTACCCGCGCCGAAACTCCCACCAATAATCACCGTGAATTTTGGCACTTTCGCACAGGCTACTGCCGTGACCATTTTTGCGCCATCTTTGGCAATCCCGCCGTGCTCGGCTTTTTTACCCACCATAAAGCCGGTGATATTTTGCAAAAACACTAGTGGAATCTTGCGCTTAGCACAGAGTTCAATGAAGTGTGCTGCCTTGACGGCGGACTCGGAAAACAGAATGCCATTATTCGCCACAATCCCCACCGGATAGCCATGAATATGCGCAAAGCCACACACAATCGTAGTGCCGTAGAGCTTTTTAAACTCATCAAACTCGCTGCCATCCACAATGCGTGCAATTACTTCGCGAATATCGAAGGGTTTGCGCGCATCTTGGGGAATAATGCCGTATAGCTCTTGAGTGGGATAAAGGGGTTCAGCAGGCTTTTGCACTTGCACGGACATAGGCTTGCTGCGATTGAGATCGGCGACAATTTCCCGCGCCATACTCAAGGCATGCGTGTCATTTAAAGCATAATGATCGGTCACACCGGAAATACGTGAGTGAGTATCTGCCCCACCCAACTCCTCAGCACTCACTACCTCACCCGTTGCAGCCCGCACTAAGGGCGGCCCACCAAGGAAAATTGTGCCCTGCTCTTTTACTATAATGCTTTGATCGCACATGGCAGGCACATAAGCACCACCTGCGGTACACGAACCCATCACCACGGCAATCTGCGGAATACCCAGCGCGGACATATTGGCTTGATTATAAAAAATGCGCCCGAAATGCTCGCGATCAGGAAACACTTCATCCTGTAGCGGCAAAAACGCTCCGCCTGAATCCACCAAATAAATACAAGGCAAGCGGTTTTCCAGCGCGATGGCTTGTGCGCGTAAATGCTTTTTGACTGTCAGGGGAAAATAAGTACCACCTTTGACCGTTGCATCATTAGCAACTATCATGCACTCCTGCCCACTCACGCGCCCAATGCCGACAATCACACCCGCCGCTGGCACTTCATTGTTATACAGGCCATAAGCGGCGAATTGAGAGATTTCTAAAAAGGGTGAGCCTTTATCCAGTAACACGCGAATGCGTTCACGCGGTAACAGTTTGCCGCGCTCTAAATGTTTTTGGCGGGCTTTTTCGCCACCGCCTAGGCTGATTTGCGCGACTTTAGCGCGGAGGTCGTCGACTTGTTCTTTTAAGGCAGCATAATTAGTCTGGAATTCAGCACTGCGCGAGTTGATCTGGCTATTCAAAATCATAAGACTGCACTACTGTGATGGAATGTTGGAAAAGCATAAATTACGTTTACGTAAACGTCAACAAAACTCCAAGGAATTTCAGCACAAAGACAACTAGGCGCTGGTATTCAAGAAACTATAGCTTAAAGTGAGAAGGGTTGGAGAAACAGCTAATTAAACTAGTTACAAGCTACCTCAACCGAACTAGATAAGATTCGGTTAAGGTAACTTGCAGAGCTAGTCAGACATGCTAACAGTCTGTGCTTTTTTTATACTGAAATAAGCTGTGCTTTGCGCTTGCGGTAGGCGATGATGAGCGGTAAAACCAAAACTAAAAAGGTTAAACCATACAGCAACCAACTATTGGTGGACTGGAGCAAAATCGACCAATCACCACCTGACATAGATAAGGCACGGCGTAAGTTATCCTCAAAGACATTACCCAAAACCACGCCTAAAATGACCGGTGCTAAGGAGAAATCTAGCTTACGCAAGATCCAACCTAAGACGCCTAAGCCAATAGCAACATAAAGATCAAAAGGGTTACCTACCACAGAATAAACACCAATAAATGCTAAGAGCGCAATCATCGGTGTCAGGTATTGCTGAGGTACCGTTAATAGACGTGCAAAGAAGCCCACTAAGGGCAAGTTGATTAGTAAGAGAGCCACATTGCCAATATACATAGAGGCAATCAACCCCCAAGCAATCTCTGGCTTTTGCTCAAACATCAGAGGGCCCGGCGTGACATTAAATAGCAATAAAGCACCCAGCAAGATCGCTGTGGTTCCTGAACCAGGAATGCCTAAAGTTAACATAGGCACCATCGCACCACCGGCAGCAGCATTGTTTGCCGTTTCTGGAGCAGCTAAACCACGGATATCACCATGACCGAAATTTTTACCAGACTCCCCTGCTAACCGTTTTTCCACACCGTAGGAAACCGCAGAGGCAACTGAAGCGCCTGTCCCTGGCAAGACACCTACAATAAAGCCAATAAGCGATGAGCGCAGCATGACCCATTTGACCGCCATTAAATCCGCCCAACTCGTAAAGGTTTTATCGACTTTTAGAGTTTTTAGCGTACCGCGTGCATGAGACTCAACAAGATGCAACAGCTCCGCTATGCCAAATAAGCCAATGACAATCACCAAGAAATCAATGCCGGCCATAAGGTCAGGACTACCAAAAGTAAAGCGCATTACGCCCGTATTTGCGTCAACTCCAATGGAGGCAATCATAAAGCCCAAGAGCGCGGCTAATAAGGTTTTGACAGCACTTTTGCCCACTAAGGCTGCGAGCGAAGTAAAGGCAAACACCATTAAAGCTACATAATCTGCCGGACTAAACTTCACCGCAAAAGCTGCCAATAGGGGGGCAAATAAAGTCATCAGAACCAGTGCGAAAGCTCCACCTACAAAGGAGACTATCCCTGATAAGGATAAAGCACGACCAGCCTCACCTCGCTTAGCCATAGGGCTACCATCCAAGGCCGTCATCACAGCCCCTGCATCCCCAGGCACATTCAATAAAATCGAGGAAATACGTCCACCATACTCAGCCCCATAATAAATACCGGCTAATAAAATCAGCGCTGACTCAGGTGGAAAGTTTAGGCTATAGGCAATCGGTAATAAAATCGCAATCCCATTGATCGGGCCAATCCCGGGCAAAGCCCCAATTAGTGTTCCTAAAAAACATCCTACAAACACTAATAGTAAATTAAACGGCTGTAAGGCGACGGCAAAGCCTTGACCTAAGCCGGATAAAATAACATCCATGATGAATCCTCTTAGATCAGATTTTTAAAGATGCCAGCTGGCAAATTTAGCTCCAGCAGCTTCACACTCACAAAATAGCCAATCAGACTAGTAGCTAGCCCAAAAATTACTGCTTGTTTAATAGTACCGCCGAGCAATCGAGCCGAAGCACCGCAATACAAAGCTGTCGAAATAATGAAGCCCGCATGCTCAAATAAATACGCATAACCCACCAAAAATAGTGTCATAAGACTGACTCTAACTAGTGCATGACGGGTAATATCGAACGCATTAACTGTGGGTTTAACAATAATCCAAAGACAGCATAAGCCAGCAGCGATGGACAAAATACGCGGCCACGACTCAGGACCTAAAGGATCATATTGAAAAGGCGCCTTAATCATCATAAAAGCCACCCATCCATAAGCCATTACTACTAAGAGAGTAATGGCAGCGAAAATTCTGTCTGCCATTTTGTGTGACTCTCTAGATTATTTTTTAGCTTCGATCAAGCCCATTTCAGTCGCTAAAGTACGGAGCTTAGCCACGTCTTGCATGACATAATCTTCCATTTCTTTGCCGGATAATTTCAGCTCAAATAAACCTTTATCCTTGACGACTTTATTGAATGCATCACTTTCATAGCTTTTCTTAAATAGATCCACCCAAGCGTTATAGGCTTCGTCCGAGGTTTTCTTGCCCATGTAATAACCACGAATAATCGCCCACTGCACATCGTAACCCTGCTCTTTTGCAGTAGGAACTTGATCAAAAGGTGCAGGTAAGCGTTCGCTATGCATTACTGCAAGCACACGCATCGTGCCTGCGGATAAATGAGCAGCCATCTCGGCAATATCACCGGTATAAACCCCAATATTGCCACCCAATAAAGCAGCAATAGATTCACCACCCCCATCAAAGGGTACATAACGCATTTTCTTCGGATCAGCCCCCACTGCTTTCATTAATAAAGCCGCTTTCATCCAATCTTGGGAACCCACTGAACCACCTGCCCCAATAATGACGCTAGTCGGGTCAGCTTTTAAGGCATCCATCAGGCTTTTTAAATCTTTATAAGGGCTATCGGCTTTGACAATCACTGCACCATAGTCAGTACCAGCAGTGGCAATCCAACGCACATCTTTTTCAGTCCATTCACCATATTTTCCAGTAGCTACGTTTAAGAGCGAGCCACTAGAAAAAGCTACCACAGCATTCGGATCATCGGTTCGGGTCGTATTGAAAAGATTATAAGCTACAGCACCAATCCCACCGGGCAGGAAAGTCACTTGCATAGGTGTTTCAAGGGTTTTAGCTTCTAGAAAGCCAGTTTGCAGAATACGGCAGGTTAAATCAAAACCACCACCTGGTTTAGCTGGCGCGACACACTCAGGCTTTTCAGGAGTGGCGGCAACGCTATAGCTAGGCAAAGTAATACAGGCAACTGCCAGACCAGCTGCTAACCAAAATGATTTCATGTTCTCCTCCAAAACATAGATTGATCAACGGAACACATTTAGTGTAAAACCTGAAGCTGTCATGGAGCTGTCATGTATAAACTGGTTATCAAAGTCAGAAAAATCTTGGCAAGACTCAGCCCCTGTTTCGGCTGATCTATAAGCGATTTAGGTATGGGTATGCGCTTACTACTCGTTGAAGACACGACTGATTTAGCGGAAGCCATCGTTGAGCGCTTAACTCAAGACGGGCACGCAGTGGATTGGCTCACCGATGGAGAGCAAGCTGTGCATGTCTTAAGTTATCAAAGCTACAGCTTAGTCATTTTAGATTTAGGTTTACCTAAACTAGATGGCATGCGCGTCTTACAACATTTACGCACCCACGCCAAAACTCCAGTGATGATTTTAACCGCGCGCTCAGGGATTGATGATCGCGTTCAAGCGCTAGATATTGGTGCTGATGACTATCTGATCAAGCCTGTTGACCTACGCGAATTGTCAGCACGCTGTCGTGCTTTATTGCGGCGTAATCATGGGGAAGCTGCTAGTGTAGGGATTTATGGCAAATTGCAATTTGATCGCTCCGCTTCACGTTTGGTCATTGATGGTGAGCAGATTGAACTACCTAGGCGTGAGCTAAGTATTTTGGATTTATTACTCACTCATCAAGGGCGGGCTTTAAGCAAAAGTCAGTTAGCCGACCAACTCTGTTCCTTTGCAGACGAAGATGAACTACCTAGTGATAATGCTATTGAGCTCTATATCGCCCGCCTACGTAAAAAACTGACCGGCAGTGGAGTCAGCATCAAAACCCTACGTGGTATTGGTTATATTTTGTATGTTGAGCAATAAAGGCTCTTTACGCACCCGCCTCGTTTTGCTGTTTGGCTTGGTGCTTTTGATTGGTGGCGCTTTCATGCTATTGGCTGCCAATGCCTTAGCGCAACGCTCCGCCGATCAACTCTACGATAAACTTCTAGAGAGTGCCGCCTTGACCGCTGTGGATAGCGTGAGCGTTATCGATCAAGAATTACAGTTTGATTTACCTTATGCAGCACTCGCTACTTTAGCTTTATCTGAAAATGATCGAGTTTTGTATAGCCTCACTAATCATGCTGGTAAAGTGATTACTGGTTATCAGTTTGTCGAGCCGCACGACCGTAAAGAAATGCTGGAGCAACACCAACAGGGTTTACCGTATTTTTTTAATCACAGCTATCAGAATGAGCTATTTCGCTTTGTCATCCTAGAACGCCGTTTATTGGAGTCAGGTATGCAAGACAAGGTTTATTTGCAAATGGGACAAAGCCGCTTAGCACGTGATCAGCTAGCCGCTGATTTAACCTTTAAAGCCATGATTGGTTTAGGTGGCTTAATTATTTTAGGTTGGTTATTTGTCTGGTTAACTTCAGGTTGGTCATTACGCCCTTTGCTTAAAATCGAACAAGAATTAGCCTGTAAAGAGCCGACTGATTTAACCGCGCTCAGTACTCAAGTCCCCGCCGAAACAGCGCAATTGGTGGATGCCATTAATAAATTCATGGGGCGCTTACAGCGGAATCAAGATCGTAATCATGCTTTTATTGCTGAAGCGGCTCATCAATTACGCACCCCCTTAGCTAGCCTACAAGCTCAAGCAGAACTTGCTACTGAAGACCACGACATCCAAACTATTCAAAAACGCACAGAACGTATTTTACGCAATGCTCGTGAAACTAATACGCGCATTAATCAACTCCTCAACTATGCTACCCTCGCCCACCGCGCTGATATACGCTTACCCGAGCGTTTCATCCTCAGTGAAGTGGTGAATCAAGTCTTAGTCGATCTTGCCCCCATAGCGCTCACTCAAGCCATGGAGTTGAGCTTCGATAATCATATCGCTGATACAACCATCAAGGCAGACCCTGAAGCGATTAAAGAAATCCTCCGTAATTTAGTAGATAACGCTTTGAAATATGGTAAACCCAATACTGGGCAAGGCTTAATTCATGTCAGCCTCAATTACACTGCTGAACCTAATTGCTTACTGTTACAAGTACAAGACTTTGGCGCGGGCGTCCCTGCCGACTTACTGGAACAGATTACTCAGCGCTTCGGACGAGGCGAACTCACGCATCATGCTGGTAGTGGCTTAGGTTTAGCCATTGTTGAACAACTAGTGCATGGCATGCAGGGACGCTTTAGCTTAGTCAATGTGGCTGGCGGTGGTTTAACAGCCCAAGTATTTTTGCAGGTCAGTGTATGAACTATTGGAGGTGGATTTACCTGATCGGTTTAGCTTTATTCAGCACTATTGCTCAAGCCACCCTCTATCCATCGACTCGAGCTGACTCTAAAACACTCATTATTCATTCGGCGACTGATGAACAAGCCATACTTCCTGCCCTCTTAGACTTTCAAAGCCTACATCCTGAAGTCAGTATTGAATACCTTGACCTAGGGACTTTGCCATTAATGCAACGCTTTTTAAGTGATGCTGAGCAGCAACAAACTGCCGATGTGATTATTAGCTCAGCCATGGATTTGCAGATCAAATTAATCAACGATGGTTATGCAGTGACTCACGAATCTGAGACAACTCAGCTTATCCCCGACTGGGCAAAATGGCGTAAACAAGCTTATAGCTTCACTTATGAACCTGTTGTTATAGTTTATAATCAGCGCTTACTCCCTGCTGATAAAGTCCCTAAGAACCGCTTTGATTTAATTAATCTTTTGAGAGACGAGCAAGAATTTTTTCTAGGACGTATCGGTACTTACAATATTGAGACCAGTGGTCTTGGCTATCTCCTAGCCAGCCAAGACGCTGAGCAAACCAGTACTTGGGGACGCTTAACTGAAAACTTTAGCCATATTCAATTCAAGGGCTATGATAATACCCAAGACATGCTAAATGCTGTTCAATCTGGTGAACTATTATTGGCTTACAATGTGCTCGGCTCTTATGCACTTTCAGCCATGAAGAAGCATCCTGATCTAGCTATTTTATTTCCCAGCGATTATACCCTAGTAGTATCGAGGGTGGCCTTCATTTCTAAATATGCCAACCATCCTGGGCCAGCCCATTGGTTTATGGACTACCTGTTATCACAACGTGGCCAAAAACTTTTAGCTGAACAGGCAAGTTTATACTCGCTACATCCTGCTATTACCGGAGAGGCTACTTATCAAAGCATTCAAAAACTAAGTCGTGAACAAGTACCCTTAAAAGTCATTAAACTCAGTCCTGCCCTGCTGACTTATCAAGATCAACTCAAAAAGCGCAAGTTTATTGAAGAATGGCGCAAGCTATTACCCAATGAAAACCTACCAACCACCACGCGCTAACCATTGCTCAACCTGCAGAATCCGATCATTTCCCCAGAACTGTTCACCCTCCACTACCACAAAGGGGGAACCAAACACGCCTTGGTCTAAAGAAGCCTGCACCGCCCGTTTAAAGCGCTCTTTCACGGCCTCAGTTTGAAGCGCAGCTTCCAATGCTTGGCCATCAATCCCTTCCCCACTGGCTATGGCTTTAATGGTATCGAGTTGCAATAAATCTTGCCCTTGTGCAAAGGCTGCTTTATACGCCGCTTTAGCAAAGCGTTTAGCCAATTCAGGGTCTTGATCGTGCAACCAATAAAACGCCCGCCCCGCTGCTAAAGTCGCCCCCGGAAAGGTAGCTGGCATCACAAATGGCACCCCCTCTAAACGCGCCGTGCGGGCAAAATCATGGGCGGAATACTCACCAACCATTGGAATATCTAATAAAGGTTTAGATCCCACTGCTTTAAAGGCAGGGCCTAATAAAATCGCATGCCAATTCGCGGTATATCCATAACGCTCGGCAATTGCATCAATTTTATAATGCGCTAAATAGCCATAAGGCGAATAGAAATCAAAGTAAAAATCCAGTGTTTTAGCCATTTAGCCCTCCATAATCTGACGCGCAATCACCATACGTTGAATGTCGCTCGTGCCTTCATAAATCTGCGAGACGCGCACATCGCGGTAAATGCGCTCCACCGGAAAATCATTTAAATAGCCATAGCCGCCCAAAGTTTGAATCGCATCTGAGCACACTTTTTCTGCCATTTCTGAGGCGAATAATTTGCCCATGCAGGCTTCTTTCAAACATGGCTTACCGGCATCGCGTAACCGCGCGGCATTCAAAACCAATAAACGTGCTGCCTCAATGCGAGTCGCCATATCCGCTAAACGAAAGGCGACGGCTTGATGTTCAATAATGGGTTTGCCAAAGCTGGTGCGCTCTTGGGCATACATTAGAGCAGCTTCATAAGCCGCACGTGCCATGCCAATACATTGTGCTGCAATGCCAATCCGACCACCTTCCAGATTACTCAAAGCAATTTTGTAACCTTCACCCTCTTTGCCCAATAAATGACTGGCGGGAATGCGGCAATCCTCAAGGAAAATCGAAGCGGTATCGGAAGCATGTTGCCCCATTTTCTTTTCAATACTCGCGACTTTATAGCCTGCATTATCGGTAGGCACGACAAAGGCACTAATGCCTTTTTTGCCTGCACTCGGGTCAGTCACTGCAAAAACCATCGCGACTTGGGCATTTTTGCCTGAAGTTATGAATTGCTTACTGCCATTGATGACATAGGAATCACCGTCTTTCACCGCGCGGGTTTTAATCGCGGCAGCATCCGAACCTGCATGCGCTTCGGTCAAGCAAAAGCAACCTAGCATCTCACCTGAGGCTAAGGGTTTAAGATAAGTTTCTTTAAGATAATCACTGCCATAACTCAACAATGGCCCACATACCACCGAGTTTTGCACGCTTAAAATCGTGGAGCTTGCGCCATCCCCGGCGGCAATTTCCTCAATCACTAAGGCGAGTGATACATAACCCACATTCGAGCCGCCCCACTCTTCCGGCACGACCATGCCGTATAAACCTAAACCACCCATTTCTTTGAGCTGCTGTGCTGGAAAATTGCTAGTGCGATCCCATTCTGCGGCAAAAGGTGTCACATTCTCTTGAATATACTGCCGCACGGTGTCGCGAATTAAGACCTGCTCTTCGGTTAGTTGCATCGTGCTTTCCTCACTTAGACCAGCTCCACCGCAATCGCCGTTGCTTCACCGCCCCCAATACACAAGGACGCCACACCACGCTTTAAATTGCGCTGCTTTAAAGCCGACAATAAGGTAACAATAATGCGCGCCCCCGAAGCGCCAATCGGATGCCCCAAGGCACAAGCGCCACCATTCACATTCACTTTCTCGTGCGGCAGATTTAGCTCTTTCATCGCCGTCATCGTCACCACTGCAAAGGCTTCATTGATCTCAAATAGATCAACGTCCTCTAGCGTCCAGCCGATTTTCTGCAAGAGGTTTTGAATCGCATACACAGGCGCAGTGGTAAATAAAGCCGGTTTTTGCGCTAAGGTACTATGCCCTTTAATCACAGCTAAAGGTTTTAAACCGCGCTTTTCGGCTTCAGATTGGCGCATTAATACTAAAGCTGCGGCCCCATCAGAAATGGAGCTGGAATTAGCAGCGGTGACCGTGCCATCTTTACGGAAGGCAGGTTTTAATGCAGGGATTTTATCAATCGCGGCTTTATGTGGTTGCTCGTCGGTGTCGATTTGCGCTTCGCCTTTGCGAGTTTTGACCGTGACAGGAACGACTTCATCCTTAAATGCACCCGTTTCAATCGCGGTTTTAGCACGAGTGAGTGAGGCAATGGCAAATTCGTCTTGTTGCTCGCGGGTGAACTCGAACATATCGGCGCATTCTTCCGCGAAGGTGCCCATTAAGCGCCCTTTTTCATAAGCGTCTTCCAGACCATCGAGGAACATATGATCTTTGACCTCACCGTGTCCCATCCGAAAGCCAGCGCGTGCTTTAGGCAACAGGTAAGGCGCATTAGTCATCGATTCCATCCCGCCTGCTACCATGACTTGATTCGTACCTGCTAGCAATAAATCATGAGCGAGCATCGTTGCCTTCATACCGGAACCACACATTTTGTTCACAGTGGTACAGCCCGCACTTAGGGGCAAATTCGCCCCCAAAGCCGCTTGGCGCGCCGGTGCTTGACCCAAACCTGCTGGAAGCACGCAACCCATAATCACTTCTTGCACGTCTTCAGGGTTAATCCCTGCGCGCTCTACCGCACCGCGAATCGCCACTGAACCCAACTCTGGAGCAGAGAGGGAAGCAAAATCGCCTTGAAACCCACCCATAGGGGTACGAGCAGCACTGACAATAACAACCGGATCCTTCATTTCAGCCTACCCTATTTGGTTTCGTTAAACAGTTCGCGCCCAATCAGCATACGGCGAATTTCTGAAGTACCCGCGCCGATTTCGTAGAGCTTGGCATCACGCAATAAACGCCCCGTCGGATATTCATTCATATAACCATTGCCGCCGAGAATTTGAATCGCATCGAGTGCCATTTGTGTGGCTTTTTCAGCGGAATAGAGAATCGCGCCTGCTGCATCTTTACGGGTGGTTTCGCCCCGATCACAAGCCGCACCGACCGCGTAGACATAGGCTTTACAAGCATTGAGGCTAGTGTACATATCAGCCATTTTGCCTTGAATCAGTTGGAATTCGCCGATGCTTTGCCCAAACTGCTGGCGCTCGTGAATGTAGGGCACAACTACATCCATACAGGCTTGCATAATGCCTAATGGCCCACCCGAAAGTACCGCGCGCTCATAATCTAAACCACTCATCAGCACTGCCGCACCACGTCCAACTTCACCCAGCACGTTTTCTTCCGGCACTTCCACGTCTTCAAAGACTAACTCGCCGGTATTCGAGCCACGCATGCCGAGTTTGTCGAGCTTTTGTGCCACTTTAAAACCAAAGCTTTTCTCCACGATAAAGGTAGTCATACCTTTGGAACCTGCTTGTGGATCAGTTTTAGCATAGACCACAATCACGTCCGCATCGGGGCCATTGGTAATCCACATTTTGGTGCCATTGAGGACATATTTATCGCCCTTTTTCTCAGCACGCATGCGCATACTTACCACATCGGAACCTGCATTTGGCTCCGACATTGCCAAAGCTCCAATGTGTTCACCGCTAATCAGTTTAGGGAGATATTTGCGTTTTTGTGCGTCATTGCCATTGCGGTTAATTTGATTCACGCACAGATTGGAATGTGCACCATAACTCAAGCCAATAGACGCAGACGCACGGCTAATTTCCTCCATTGCCACCATATGCGCGAGATACCCCATGCCACTACCGCCGTATTCTTCAGGGACGGTAATACCTAATAAGCCCATTTCTCCAAATTTAGGCCAAAGCTCATTAGGGAACTCATTAGAACGATCGGTTTCGGCGGCGATGGGGGCGATTTCTTGAGCAGCAAAACTGCGGACAGCCTCACGCAGCATGTCTATCGTATCCCCAAGATTAAAATTTAGACTAGAACTCATGGTGCTAACCTCTCTCCTAGGCTTAAGCAGGCAAATTAGCTTAGATATTAAATTACGTTTACGTAAACGTCAATTACAAAAAAGAGGATTATTTTGCCACACTCACCAACACTACATAGTTTTAGTTATAGGGAACAGGACGTTGTTTAAAATAATTCTTCAATCTCGCAAGCTCCTCAGGCGTCCAACTGGTAGGTTCCAGCAAACCCAACCAAGCTTCAATATAATCAACAGCGGCATAATTATGCCCATAGCCTACTGGTGCCGAGACTAAAGCCATATCTGCCGCTGTTTGTAACATAGTAACTGCGGGAAACCATTGCAAATCCGGTGAAACATCAGCACCACGTGGTGGTTTTAGATAGGCTGGCTCACGATAAAAAGATTTCGGATCAAAAAACACAATCGGATCACTCGCATATTGCAAATAAATTATGCGAAATTTGCCCCAAGCTCCTTGGCTATCCTCTGGCCTGAATTCATGATTCATAAAACGCACGACAGCACCATCGCGAAACTGTGGCAGCCAAACTGGCGAGCTTGGATTACGATCGTAGGTCACTTTATTCCAAGTGCGGCTACTAAAAGGTGGGCCAACCCATAGCACCCCTTGCGGTGGATCATTAATAATATCAAATAAATCAAAGGACAAATCGGAATTGCGTGAGCCTAAGCTGATTCCATACAGATATAATTTAGGCCGACTATCTTTGGGCAAGCTTGCCCAATAAGTATAGATCACATCAAAAGCAGCTTGAGCCGTGTCAGCACCATAACTTGCCTCTAAGGCCAGCGATAAAGGGCTAGGCAAATAGGAATATTGCACTGCTACACTCGCGATGTCGCCATGCAATAAATATTCGAGCGTATCAATTCCCCCCGGATCAATCCAACCCGTACCTGTAGGTGTCATTAATAATAAAGTCGAACGCTCAAAGGCTTTGACACGCTTTAACTCGTCTAAAGCTAGCTGAGCACGTGCTTGGGGTGTATCGGCTGAGTTTAAACCTACATAAACGCGTAAGGGTTCAATAGCCTGTGGAGCAAATTCTTGTAGTTGCTCTCGTTTAGGCCCTAAGGAAATATAATTACGCCCCTGCCCACCCAAATCCTGCCATTGCACTAAAGACTCAGCACTACCACTTTTTAAAGGGCTAATAGGCTTATCGACCTCGGTTTGAACTAAAGCATCAAGCTTTTGATAGGAGCGATCAACAGCCTGCAAAATCCGTGTTAGAAGCACATCATTAATAGCCGCCCAATACAGCCAAGCGACTAGCAAAATACCCATAAAAGCTGCCACCTTTTTGGGAATAAAACGCTCTAAAAAATGGGTAAAAACTAAAAATAGCCGCTTAAAACCAAAGCCTAATGCCATTAATAAGACAAATATGAGTAGTGCTACCCCTCCCTCCAATATTAATTCGCTCTGGGTATTAGCTGGTAAGTGCATCATTTCACGAATAGAATTTTGCCAAGCGCTTGAGCGCCATAAAAACCAACCAGAGCTCACGACTAACCCTAAGATAGCTAGAATAATAAGCCAACCTCTGCTATGTTCTGGCAAGGATTTAAAGCCTAAATAAGCCCAAAGCCATGCTAAAAAAGCTCCCAATGCATAACCCAAAGCCATCGATACACCTGAAATCACCCCCTGCATAAACGGTGTACGTGGCCCTAAACTTGGAGTGAGTGAAAACACAAAAAACAAGCCAGCCAGCAATAGTCCTATGGTTGAAAGTTTTAACCAGCGCATGGCAAGCTCCCGTGATTGAATAAATGGAGCTTAGCAAACTCATATCTAATTGACCTAAATAAAGCCCTACCTCCGTTCTGCTTTAGTTTTATTTGTGAAGTGAACTGCTACACTGTTGCTAATCGACAATTGATAATAAATAAGGATTGAGCATGTCTAACCAGGAAGAAACGAACGCTCCTTCAGAATTCGTGATTAAACGCCCACCCCTACGCTTTAACGAAACCCAAAATATCCTAACTGAGCTTAGCCAGCATTTAGAGGGGGATTTAATTACTTATTGGAATAACCCACGTGGCACGGTTTGTCATAGTGATGTGATTGCTTTATATCACTTATTAAGTGCAACGGGTGGCGGCAAGCGGGTGAATATTTTTATTAAATCCGATGGCGGCAATGGCCAAGCTTCTTTACGCATGGTGAGTTTATTACGCGAATATTATGAGCATGTGGTTGCCTTAGTTCCACTGGAATGCGCTAGTGCAGCAACTATGTTGGCTTTAGGTGCGGATGAAATTCACATGGGGCCGATGGCTTATTTAACCTCTGTGGATACTTCTTTGACTCACGATTTATCCCCAATTGATCGGGACAATGATCGGGTGAGTGTGAGCTTAGATGAACTCAAGCGGGTGATTCATTTATGGCAAGCACAGAAAGATAATGAATCATCCAATCCTTATAAATCTCTATTTAATTATGTGCATCCGTTAGTAATTGGCGCAGTCGATCGGGCTGAATCTTTATCCATGATGCTCTGCGAACAAATCTTAAGTTATCACTGCACCGATGAAAGCCAAATCAAGAAAATCGCTAGTGCTTTAAATTCCGCTTACCCAAGTCATTCTTACCCGATCTTGAAAAAAGAAGCGCGGCGGGTCGGTTTGAATATTGTCGATATGGATAATAAAGTCCTGAATCTCCTTCTAGAACTGCATCAGCTCTATAGCGATATGGGGCGTAAATGTACGACCGACTTTGATGAAATTCGCTCGCATACCAATGAAATCGTCAATATCTGGGAATCCACAGGGCGGATGGTTTTCTATGAAATTGATAAAGATTGGTTCTATCGTGAAGAAGAACGCCGTTGGATTACCATGAATGATAATGGCGGTTGGCGGAAAATGAGTATTCGTGATGGCGAGTTGGTAAAAGAGGAAATGCCACTGGCTTAAGGCACTGGATAAAACCTTCTCACCGCATAGGCAAAGCTCCGACCTAAACCCACTTCACCCAAAGTATCATAGTGGATTTGGTCGGCAGCTTTGGATAAATCATCGGTATTCACCCAGACCGTGCGTGGCATTTGCGTAGTCACTATTTCTTGCGCCTTCCTAAGTATCTCGACTGCTGGATGCTGTGCTTTAGGTGGGTTGATGCGGCCTAAGACAAACGCTGCATTGGGGCTTGCATATTCACGGCGTAGATCAGTAATTAAAGCTTTCAAATTGCCTAAATACGCATTTGCAGCCAGTGGATAACGAGCATCACGTTCGCCTTGCATCCACACAAAAGCATTCACGGTATTGCCTTGGGTCAAGACTTGGCTCACTGCAATTTGCTGTTTGAGTAAGGCGTATAGACTCGATTGAATGGTGCTTTCAGTCATGCGAAAGGATAAGCGTGGATTCCATAAACGCGCCCAGTCATAGATTGAAGTACCACCTACGGCTAATTTCACTACCCGAATTTTTCGCCCCGGATACCAAGCCGCTAGATATTTCGTGAAGGCAACCTCAGGGCCAATGCGTCCACCGGTTTGCTGATTAAATTCCATTTTGCGCCCGTGCTGATGAAACTCGACTTGCACAGGTTTTACCTTCAGCCAATCGGGTAGCTCACTAAATAAACTCTCTGTCCAGCCCACCATATTGGATTGGCCAATGAGTATAAACACCAAATCTTGCGGCATAACAGCATCCAGAAGGCTTAAGCAGATAGTTGTGACAGCGGCACGCCTGACACTCTAGGCGGTGCTCTAAATTAACTATAGTTAGGGCTGACGAAGGTTTGAGTGGCAGCCGACTAACGGAAGCGCAGCACGGTTAAGCCTGCTTGTGTATCAGCGATATAAACTGTTTTCTGATCCTGACTGATGGCAAGCCCTTGAGCGGCGCGCTGAGTTTTAATCCGCTGTAGAATTTGTGGATTGAGGGGATTCTTGATATCCACCACTACCACACCATTGAATAAATCGGCTACTAAAGCCGTTTGTTGATCTTGGCTTAAGGATACCGCAAAAGCATTGCGCAAAGGCAGTTGCATTGTTTGATGGCTCGCTGAAATAGGCAAAGTATGCACACTTAAGCCGCCTTCATTATTGGCTGAAAATAACCAACGCCCATCTTTCGAGATCGCTAAACGCTGTGGATGCCCAGCCGGATTAAAATGCCCTTGATGAATAGGCTTTTTTGGATCACGCACATCAATAATTTGAATCCCATCGGCTTGGTCGGCGATATAGAGGGTTTGCCCATTGCCGCTGAGCGCTACGCCAGCACTGGCTGCTGAACTTGGAATCACGGCGACTTGGCGTGGCTTAGTTGGTTGACGCAAATCCACTACCACCACTCCATTGCTATTATCAGCCATGAAAGCTGTCTGCCCGTCTGGAGTCACTGCCACATCAAAGGCATAGGAAGCGGTATCTAGACGCGCCAGTAACTTTAAAGCGGTCGGCTGACTCAGATCAACGATGGCTAAACCAGCAGCACCATTAGCAATAAAGGCTAATTTGCCACGAATTAAAATCGATTCAACTTGCTGCAACGCGCTCAGTTTACTAAGCACCTGAGGCTGCTCTGTTGAACTCAGATCAAGCACTAACAAGCCTTCTTGCGCTACCCCGAGCAACAAATGGCGCTGATCAGAGAATAAAGCCACCGCATTTGCTGAACCTTGTGTGGGTAAATTCGCAAGGATAGAGCCTGAACGAAAAGCAGCATAAGCGGAATTTAAGCTGCCCAGCATGAATAAACAGATGCAGCAGTAAACAGCGAAATGAACACGAGAAACTTTCATGGGGTTCATCCTTCAATACGAGCGATTGAACAAGCGTCTATTGCAAGCATAGACCGAGCTGAGGCAATTAAGTGCAGTTGATCATTTAAAGCTCAGGGTAAAAATTTCGCTTAAACATGGACAAGACCGTATAAAACCATAAAAATACCGCTTATCCCCTAGCGAGTGCTTGAATTGATGTAAAACCCCAAGCCGCCATGCATTTATGATATTTTCATTAGCTATCGCTCCTTACAGCGTGATTGGGCAGAGATACTTGCGAATAATCTCAGTGCTCAAGGCTATAAAGTATTCGGTCATGTTCTATTAGATGTGAAAGTGATAACGGTGAATGAACTCGCCAATGACCTTATCATGCAATTCAATCGACTTAGAAAAACGAGTGTCTTGCGGGCTAAACGGTTAATACAGGTTCAGAAATTGAGATCCCGTTCAATGTTATGTCCACGATCTTCTCAGGAACCCCGACTTGGTTGGCTTCATTTCGATAGTTCAGTTGGAAGCAACCATGGCAGGCACGACACCGATAGCGGGCTTCACCGCTACGCGAGCACCCATGCTTATACAACTGATCACTACCACACGCTCGACAGGTCACCACCACACGAACCCTACCTTGATCTCCTTGCATTCACACTGACTTTAATACAGCGCGAGATACCGCTCAAATCTTGTGGTACATGACTCCAAAAACGCTTAGCCGGTTGGTCAGTCGGTAGCGGCGAAACCGAACAAGCCTATGATCGTTTAGTGGTGTATAGCACCGTACCACAAGACAGTTTCACTAGCAGCGAACTGATGCAGCCACTCGATCAACAGGGCGCGAAATTTAATAGCATCGAACTGGAACTTGCATTATCACGGTTAGAATTAACCTTTATCTTGAAGAAGCAGCAAAACCGCTATTCGTATTGCGTGCAGCTGTTTGTTGAGATGCTGCGTGAGGATGAGGTGGAGGATAAGCGCCAGCGGGAATTACGCGCTTGGATCAGATGATTCGCTCGCTTTCTTTGCTAGTAGTTCCGCGCGCCATTGCGCCAAATCGCCATTCTCCACACGCTCGTAAATGTCCTCAACGCGTAGCGCGACACCAATCGATTCCAGCAATACCTCTTCGCCCAAATAATAGTAAGACGGCTGCCAGCTCGCACTACGCCGATACACAGTCACTTCGGCAATAGTCTGCTCAACCAGCATATATTCCAGCAAACTCGGCAGCGCAATATATTCCAAACGCTTATCAGTTTTGTCCGTGCGGCGCGTCGTTTCGGAGATGACTTCCACCACTAAGAGCGGGCGCTCACGCACATAATCATCTTGGGAAGGATCGTCATTGCAAACCACTACCACATCAGGATAACGGAAATGGTCAGGCGCTGTTTTGATCAGCATATCGCTTACAAATGGCTCACAGGGCTGATCTTGCAAGGCATTCCACAGCAGGCTAGAAAGATTGCGCGTAATGCGCTTATGATTAATTTTAGCACCAGCCATCGCATAAACTTGTCCAGCCACATATTCGTATTTCTGTTCGCTCAGGCGCTCACCAGTGAGGTAATCTATTACACTGATATGATCGGTTTGCTTTGCCAAAATGGTCTTCGATCTCCAAACTAAAGCCTTAGCTCCTTGATACTAGCACACCCATTCAAACTCTAAGATCTGCTTAATCTCAAGGTCTTTGTACAAATCTTCGCAAATCAGCTATTTACTTAGAATCCCAACCCGCTAAGGAGCCTCAGTATGGCAACTAATACACCTATCATCATCCCCCAACAAGCTTTTGATTGGTATGACGAATATGCGCATGGTGGCATTGATCGGCGTACTTTTTTGGCGCGTTTGAGTTCCTTGGCAGTGGCGGGTTTAAGCGTGGGCATGATCACTGAAGCTTTGCTGCCGAATTATGCTTTGGCTGAGCAGGTTTCCTTCAATGATGAAACGATTAAAGCAACTTACACCGAATTTGACTCGCCGCAAGGTTTTGGCAAAGGACGTGGCTACTTAGTTGTGCCCAGAAATTTGCAAGGCAAAGCCTCAATGATTTTAGTGGTGCATGAAAACCGTGGCCTCAATCCTTATATCGAAGATGTGGCGGCGTTTGGCGAAGCAAGGTTATATAGCCTTTGCACCTGATGCTTTGTATTCCTTAGGTGGTTATCCTGGCAATGATGATCAAGGGCGTGAGATGCAGAAATCACTCGACCCTGCCAAAATTGAGCAAGACTTTATTGCAGCGGCTAAATTCTTAAAAACTCATGAACTTAGCAATGGCAAACTAGGCGTGGTGGGGTTCTGTTTTGGTGGCTATATTAGTAATCTGCTCGCCACCATGCCTGAACTCATTAATGCGGCGGTTCCCTTCTATGGTACGCCTGCAAAAACTAATTTGGATAAGGTTAAAGGGCCGCTGCTGCTTCATTTTGCTGAAACTGATGAGCGCGTGAATAGCGCTTGGCCAGAGTATGAAAAAGTCTTGAAAGCGAATAATGCTAACTATCAGGCGCATACTTACCCAGCGACCCAACATGGCTTCCACAACGATTCGACGGCGCGTTATAACCAAGCAGCTGCCGAATTAGCCTGGTCGCGTACCCTTGAGTTTTTCAAACAACATTTGATGGCGACCGGCTAAATTTTCAGTTTTGCTCTAACACTAGCCGTTCTAATTAGCGGCTAGTAAATTTTCTCGAATCCCCATTGATTCTTCTTTAAATAAGCGGGCATCCATTAATTTGGGCTGTCCACGCATGATCGGAACAAAATCCATCTGTGCCAGTATATCGCGCTCTAAATCAATCCCCGGGGCGATTTCGATCAGCTCAATCCCTTCTTCACACAGTTTGAATACAGCGCGCTCGGTTACATACAAAACTGGTCGTTTGGACGCAAAAGCAACTCGCCCACTAAAGGTACGATGTTCTACTTCACGGACGAATTTGCGCGTTTTACCTTCTTTCAGGACTTGGAGCTGAGCATTAGCCAGAGAGAATTCTAATTTACCAGCCGTAAAAGTACCCACAAAGACTACCTTTTTGGCATTTTGTGAGATATTGATGAAACCGCCTGCACCTGCGAGTTTAGGGCCAAATTTGCTGACATTGAGATTGCCTTCCTGATCAGCCTGCGCCAAGCCCAAAATGGCAATATCCAAGCCGCCACCATCGTAGAAATCAAACTGATTCGGCTGATCAAGAATCGCTTGAGTATTAGTAGCTGCTCCAAAATTTAAGCCACCCGCCGGTATACCCCCCATGACACCTGGCTCAGCGGTCAGGGTCATTAGGTCAAAAATGTTTTCCTCAGTCGCAACATTAGCGACCCCTTCCGGCATGCCAATCCCCAAATTCACTACATCATGTGCTTTGAGTTCCATTGCCGCCCGGCGTGCGATAATTTTACGTTCATCCAAAGGAATTGGCTCAATCGCAGAGACAGGTACACGCAACTCACCTGCAAATGCCGCGCTATAAGGCTCAATAAACGTTTGATACTGGTATTCAGGCTTTTCAGCAATCACCACACAATCGACTAATACACTGGGAATTTTGACATGGCGCGGACTCAAAGTACCGCGTTCAGCAATGCGCTCAACTTGGGCAATCACAATGCCACCACTATTATGGACAGCCATAGCTATAGCCTGTGCCTCTAAAGTCAGGGCTTCCTTTTCCATAGTGATATTGCCATCAGGGTCAGCCGTCGTACCGCGAATAATCCCGACATGAATCGGAAACGCTTTATAAAGTAGGTATTCTTGGCCATCAATCTCTAATAAGCGCACTAAATCTTCTTGTGTGCGCTCGTTAAGTTTGCCTCCTCCATAACGCGGATCAACAAAGGTACCCAATCCCACTGGGGTCAACGTACCCGGTTTACTAGCTGCAATATCACGGAATAGATGGCAAATAACACCCTGCGGTAAATTCCAAGCTTCAATCTGATTGCTGGTGGCTAATTCACCCAATTTCGGTGCTAAGCCCCAATGTCCACCAATCACCCGTTTAACTAGACCTGCATGCCCCAAGTGATTTAAGCCGCGTTGTACCCCATCTCCTTGACCCGCTGCATAGACTAAGGTCAGATCGTGAGGATAATCTTGATTAGCATCAGCTTGCTGGCTGCGTTCTAGGAATAACTCCTCCAAAGCCACCGCAATATTTTCTGCAAAACCAATCCCAATAAAGCCACTCGTAGCGACCGTTGCGCCGACAGGAATAAGCTCCACAGCTTGGCGTGCTGATCTGATCTTACTAGCTGATCGCGCGGGTTTAATCACATTAATAACTTGTTGAGGCATGCTAAGGTCTCCTTGCCTGAAGGGCTGCTAGACTAGTCCAGTTGCATAGAACACTGCAATCACTACAAATACCGCTACTGTTTTAATACAAGTAATAGCGAAAATATCTTTATAGGATTGGCGATGGGTTAAACCGGTGACTGCTAATAGGGTGATAACCGCGCCATTGTGGGGGAGTGTATCCATACCCCCTGAAGCCATCGATGCAACTCGATGGAAAACCTCCAAGGGAATACCCGCAGCTTGCGCATTAGCGATGAACGTATCTGCCATCGCAGCTAATGCAATCCCCATCCCGCCCGAGGCTGAACCGGTAATACCCGCTAAAGCGGTGACGGTGATCGCTTCATTCACTAAAGGATCAGGAATCGCCGCTAGACCTTCCGCAATCACTTTAAAGCCAGCTAAAGCAGCAATCACCGCACCGAAACCGTATTCAGAGGCAGTATTCATCGTGGCTAAAAGAGCACCACTGATGGCGGTTTTTGAACCTTCCGCAAAGTTCTTAATAACCGTACGCCCCGCAAAAATAAACACAACTAAAATGCCTAACAACAAAGCGCCTTCAACCGCCCAAATCGCTTTCACTGGATCAATTTGCACCACAATCTCGGTTGATTTGCCGACCACTGCGGATTGAAAAGCCACTTCTTTGCCATAGAAGGAGGGTATCAATACAGTAAATACTTTATTCATGACTCCCACGACCACTAAGGGCAACAAAGCGATCCATGCATTTGGCAGCTTTTCATCTACAAAAGGAGTTGGTTCATTCAGTAGATTCGTCCCATAGCCTTCCCCCCGCTTAGCAGCACGCTTACGCATCCACTCTAAATACAACATACCTGTCGTAAAAATGAAAATGGCGCCAATAATGCCAAGTATGGGTGCAGCATAAATATCCGTTTTAAAGAATGTCGTCGGAATAATATTTTGAATCTGTGGTGTGCCTGGTAGCGAATCCATCGTAAAGGTAAAAGCACCTAAAGCAATTGTGCCCGGAATCAAACGCTTGGGAATATCACTTTGGCGGAACATTTCTGCCGCAAAGGGATAGACAGCAAACACCACGACGAATAAAGACACACCACCATAGGTGAGAATTGCACAGACAATTACAATCGCTAGCATCGCGCGTTCGCGCCCAATGAGATTAATGACCGCAGCGACAATAGATTTGGAAAATCCAGACAACTCAATGACTTTACCAAATACGGCTCCCAACAAAAAAACCGGAAAATAGTTCTTAATAAAACCGACCATCTTATCCATGAAGAGGCCAGTGAACATAGGTGCAACCATATCCGGGTTGACTAAGAGCACAGCACCTAAGGCAGCGACGGGGGCAAATAGAATGACACTATAACCACGGTAGGCGACAAACATCAAAAAGGCTAAAGCGCCTAAGACAATTAAAAAATCCATCAGGACTCACTCCTCCAAACTGAAAAACGCCAGCAGCGCAATCTACTGGTGCTTAGGGTTTAGCAAAGCGTGTGCCAAAAATTAAGTCATTGATTTATATAGATAGCGAGACTTAGATTAAAACCAAACAAGCTTAGTTGTACGCTTTCCTGAACACTCAACTGTCCTCGATAGCGTACACAGGGTTCTAATTAGGACGGTAGGTAGCCAGTTTTTCGTACAGTGAGGTGCGTGAAATCCCTAAACGGGTTGCTGCTTTAGCTTTATTCCCACCACAAGCTTGTAAAGCTGCTTGAATAGCTTGATATTCAGCTTGAGCCAGAGTGAATGATAAGGAGTTTGCAGCTAAGCCTGCCGCTTCTGGATGAGGATGTGACTCAGCTAATAAAGTGTGAGTTTGCACACCCGGCAATAAGGCCTGAATCTCATCTAAATTGATGACAAAACTATCCGAGAGCATCACGGCTCGCTCTAAAACATTTTGTAACTCACGTACATTGCCCGGCCATGCATAATGGGCTAGATAATCCAGCGCTTCGGTGCTTAATTCGCGCGGTGAACCACCTTGTTTATGGCTTAAATTATCCAGCAGTTGCTCACATAATAAAGGCAAATCCGTTAACCGCTCCCGCAAAGCTGGCATATTCAGTGGCACTACATTTAAACGGTAGTATAGATCGGCACGAAACTTACCCTGTGCCACTTCTTGAGCTAAATCACGGCTAGTGGCTGATAAAATACGCACATCCGCGCGCAGTAGTTGATCAGAGCCTAAAGCTTCATACTCACCTTCTTGCAAAACGCGCAAAAGCTTAGCCTGCAAGGTAGCAGGCATATCACCAATTTCGTCTAAAAACAGCGTGCCACCTTCGGCCAATTTGAATTTACCTTGACGACCTTTACGATCAGCACCGGTATAAGCCCCGGCCACAGCACCAAAGAATTCGGCCTCCAATAGAGCTTCAGGAATAGCTGCAATATTCACTGCTACAAAGGGCTTATCGGCCCGTGCACTCGCATTGTGGATCGCTTGTGCCAATAGCTCCTTGCCAGTTCCTGTTTCCCCTTGAATCAAGACCGTGGCATTTGAGCAAGCCGTGCGGCGGGCTTGCGCTTTTAATTTGGTGAGTACCTCGGAGCTACCAATCAGACTACTTAAAGTGTATTTGGCTCGACGTGCAATGGCGAGTTGTTGGCGCGTATCCTGTAGTTCTTGCTGAATTTGATTGTACCGCGAGACTAGCGGAGCAAGATTGCGTGCATCATCTAAGAGCATCAGACCAATGCCACCAATCACTAAGCCTTGCTCATCATGTAAAGGTAAGCGTGATACAACAAAAGACTCACTGCCAAAGCTCATAATATCGAGCATGATCGGGCGGCCTGTTTCTACCACCTCACGCATTAAGCTATTGGGTAGAACTAATTCTACTGGCTGCCCAATAACTGTTTTTAAATTGCTAATGCCTAAACGTTTCGGGTATTGCTCATTCATCCATACCACACGCGCTTGACGATCAACCACTACAGCACCTTCGCATATTTCCGCAAAATGCTTAAGCAGTGACTGACTAGCAATCTGTAAAAGATAGTGGACATCAGTGGTGTTACTAGCACCTTCTAGTGCAGATAAGCGACTACCTGAGCTTAATATGTCCATCTCTTATACCCTGCTAGAACTGACTACTTACGCCAAAAGCTCGGCGAAAAGAGTACTAAAATAGTAAACAACTCCAAACGCCCCATGAGCATAGCAAAGGCCAGCCACCATTTGGTGAAATCATCTAACCCTGAAAAGCTACTTGAAACCTCACCTAAGCCTACGCCCATATTATTTAAAGCAGCGGTTACAGCAGAAAAGGAAGTGACTTGATCATGGCCTGCCGCCATCATGCCCAACATGAAGATAGTAAAAACCGCTACATACATTGAAAAGAAACCCCAAATTGCCCGAGTAACAGTTTCAGGCACAGGCTCTCCATTAACCTTAATATGCGTATGTGCATGCGGATGCGTGAGTAAACTGACTTCGCGCCAACCCTGCTTCATTAATAATAAAAAGCGAATGACTTTTAACCCACCACCCGTAGAACCAGCACATCCACCTACAAAACTAACAAACATTAATAATACGGGCAATAAAGTCGGCCATACTGAAAAGTCAGTCGTTAATAAGCCAGTAGAAGTCATAATTGATACAACTTGGAAGCTAGCATAACGTAAAGTGCTAAAAAAATCTGGGTAGGTTTTATGATGCATTAAAACGATCATGCTAATCAGCCAAACTAACAGCATAATCAAAAGATAGACTCTTAACTCTGAATCTGCCCAATAATATTTAATACTTTTATTATGCAGGACGGTAAAATGCAAAGTAAAACTGATACCCCCCATAATCATCAAAAACATGGCAGAATAATCTATAAATGCACTATCAAAAAAGCCTAGACTTGAATCATGAGTTGAGAAACCACCCGTTGCTACCGCTGAAAAGGCATGACAAACTGCATCAAACCAAGTCATGCCACCCAGTAAGAATAAGCCAATACCAATAAGCGTTAGCATCAAATAGATATACCAGAGTAGACGCGCCGTTTCGGTAATGCGTGGTGTCAATTTAGAGTCTTTAACTGGCCCCGGAGCTTCAGCCTTATACAGCTGCATACCCCCAATCCCTAACATCGGTAAGATCGCAACGGCCAAAACAATCATGCCCATGCCACCCAGCCAATGTAATTCTAAACGATAAAAATTAATCGAGCGAGGTAAAGAATCAATTCCAACTAATACCGTAGCACCAGTCGTAGTAAAACCTGACACTGTTTCAAAAAAAGCATTAGCTAAACTAATATCAAAGCTTTCAGATAAAGATAAAGGAATGGTCGCAGCAACGCTTAAACCAACCCAAAATAGCACTGCAATTAAATAACCATCACGCAGACGTAATTCGTTGCGACATTGTCTAAATGGTACCCATAATAGAAGGCCCGCTACTAAAACTGTACCAAATCCCCACCAGAAATTTGATAAATCCGGATCTCCCATCAGTTCACCAATTGCAATTGGTGGCAACATGGTCAAACTAAACAGCATCAAAAAAATTCCGAGAATTCGGAAAATAACGCCATATTGCATAGTTAGAAGAAATGAATGCCGACTTGGAAGAGTTTTTCTACTGCAGGAATATAGCGCTTATCAGTTAAAAACATAATAACATGGTCATCCGGCTCAATAAGCACATCATCACCTTCTTTCATTATAATTACCTCTTCATTGCGGACTAAAGCACCGATAATGGTTGAAGGTGGCAATTTCACTTCGCTGACTCGGCGTCCAACCACTCGCGAGGTTTTCTTATCGCCATGTGCAATCACCTCAATCGCCTCTGCAGCTCCCCGCCGTAGAGAATGAACAGCAACAATATCACCGCGGCGAATATGCGTAAGCAAGGCGCCAATCGTAATTTGATGTGGAGAAATAGCAAGATCAATACTACTTTCCACTAGGTCTGTATAACTCATCCGATTGATCAGACTCATCACTCGACGCGCACCCAAGCGCTTAGCTAGCATCGAGGATAGAATATTGGCTTCATCATCATTGGTCACGGCAATGAAGACATCAATATTCTCGATATTTTCCTCAATTAATAGATTCTCATCTGATGCATCGCCCTCTAAAACTAGAGTTTTGTCTAATCTTTCAGCAAGTTTAGATGCTCGCTCAGGATTTCGCTCAATAATTTTGACTTGATAACGAGCCTCTTCTAGCTGACGTGCTAAGCGATTCCCAATATTGCCACCTCCTGCAATCATGATCCGTTTATAAGGTTTATCGAGACGACGCACCTCACTAATGAGCGCACGAATATGCTTAGGATTAGCAATAAAGAAGACTTCATCATCAACTTCTATGATGGTATCTTGAGTGACTGCTACCGGTTTATCATGGCGAAACAAGGCGACTACCCGCGCTTTCACGCCGGGCATATGTTCATACATTTCACCCAAACGGTGACCTACTAACGCACCACCTGCTAGTGAGCGCACCCCAACTAATTGAACTTTACCTTCCGCAAAATTTAGAACCTGTAAGGCACCTGGATGGGCAATCAGTCGGAAAATGTATTCAGTCACCAGTTGCTCTGGGCTAATTAGGACATCAATCGGTAAAGCGTCGGTAGCGAATAAACGGGGATGATCGAGATAATGGGAGGAGCGGATACGCGCTATTTTGGTAGGAGTTCGATACAGAGTGAAGGCTACATGGCAAGCGACCATGTTAATTTCATCGCTGTTGGTGACTGCTATCACCATATCAGCATCCTCAATCCCAGCGCGCTCTAAAACTCGTGGATAAGAAGCTTGACCAATTTCGACACGAACATCCAGCTTTTCACGCAAAGTACGTAAAGCTGACGCATCCGTGTCAACGATCGTAATATCATTGTCTTCGTGCGCTAGAGCTTCAGCTACTGAGCGCCCAACTTGTCCCGCGCCAAGAATCATAATTTTCATGGCGAGGATTATAGAGGCTAATCAACAATTAACGCCCATATTTTTTCGGATCGACGCCCAACGAACGCATTTTTCGGTATAAATGGGTGCGCTCCATTTTCACTTGATCAGCCAGTTTACTGACATTCCCATCAGCCTGTTTAAGCTGATAGATTAAGTAATCATGTTCAAACTGTTCGCGAGCTTGGCGTAAGGGCAAATCATAAAGGCTTTCTGGCATCTGCCCAATTTCACTGGTGAAAACTGGCACTGTTGCACCAACCGCCTCTTCTGCTTCCTCTACACTGATTTCGACTTCAGTGCCTAAAATCAATAGGCGATGCACTAAATTACGCAGCTCTAAAATATTCCCCGACCAGCGATGATGGCGCAGAAAATTTTGTGCCGCTAGTGTGAAATGCCGATAAGGTAAACCATCTTGGGCAGTGAGTTGATTCACATAATAATTTAGTAGTTCCGGCACATCTTCAGCATGTTCACGTAAAGGCGGTACTTGGATCGGCAGTACATTCAATAAGTAATAGAGATCTTCATTAAAGTCGCCTGCATCAATATCATCTTGCAAATCATGCGTCGCTGAAACAATGAGCTGT
Organism: Thiothrix sp.; assembly: GCA_008015155.1. Classification (GTDB taxonomy): domain Bacteria; phylum Pseudomonadota; class Gammaproteobacteria; order Thiotrichales; family Thiotrichaceae; genus Thiolinea. Next base: position 62,497 of record SSFA01000004.1, on the reverse strand, counting down.
AGATCTAAGTCAATTTGCTCAGTTCCACCCATACGTGTGAAGCGCTTATTTTGTAGCGCTAGAAGCAAACGTTTTTGGCTCTCAGCATCTAAATCAGCAATTTCAGCCAAATATAAACAGCCGCCTAAAGCATCGTCCAGAAAGCCATAAGTGAGTTTACCGTCGATTTCTGAGCCAAACAGCCTTTGCTCGACGCTCCCAGCTTCAAGCATCGGTAGTACCACTTTTACAAAAGGCCGATCACGTCGCGAGCTATGGGCGTGGATGTAGCGAGCAACAGCCTCTTTACCAACCCCATGTTCACCATAGAGCAATACACTCGAATCATGCTGAGCAATCCGACTCGCTTGCTCACGTAGGGCTTGCATAGCCTTACTGTTGCCCACGATTTCATGAGAAAACACCATCTGCCGCCGCAAACCTTGGTTTTCTTGCTCTAACTGACTGGTACGCAAAGCATTCTCAATAGTGAGTAGCATTTTCGCTAGCGAGAGAGGCTTTTCAATAAAATCATACGCACCCAGCTTAGTTGCCTCCACCGCAGTCTCAATGGTGCCATGACCAGACATCATAATGACTGGACAGGTTAAACTATTGCTTGAACGCCATTCTTTCAGCAGAGAAATACCATCTAAGCCAGGCATCCAAATATCTAACAGCACCAACTGGGGTTTACGTTGTCGGAAGATTTCACGGGCACGCTCCGCGTTCTCAGCGACGTCCACCCGATAGCCTTCATCTTCAAGAATCTCGCTAATCAGTTGGCGAATATCCGGCTCATCATCCACGACCAAAATCAGTTGTGCTGTCATCACTGACCCTCCTTTAATGACTAGACTCCGATGAGTGTGGAGCATCCTGCTCATGATTCACCGGAAAGGTTATTGTAATAATAGCGCCATTTGGCTCAGCATTGCGTGCTGCTAAGCTACCGTTATGCTCTTCCACGATCTTTTTTACAATCGCTAAGCCCAAACCAGTACCTTTATGTTTAGTCGTCACATACGGCTCAAAGAGATGTGGCAGTATTTCTGGCGGAATACCTGGCCCATTATCATGCAAACATAAAACGACCTGCTGCTTATCTGCTTGATCTTCTAGCCGTGTGCGAATCAAAATACGTCCATCCGTACGTCCTTCACCAATAGCCTCTAGCGCGTTCTTCACTAAATTCACCATTAGTTGCCGAATGCGATGGGGATCTAAATCCAAAGGCGGCAGCTCCTGCTCTTCTAACACGACGCGCACTTTTTGTGGATTATCAATATATAATTCGGTGACTTCCCGGACAATCTGATTCAAGTTGGTTACTTGGGTGATCAAAGCTGGTGCTTTTGCATACTCACTAAAGGCATTCACCATCGCTTTTAAGGTATCCACTTGCTGGATAATAGTACGAGTCATGCGATTGAGAAAATCAGCTGAATCTTCATCCAAAGACTTGCCTAATTTACGTGACAAGCGTTCAGCAGATAATTGAATGGGGGTAAGGGGATTCTTAATTTCATGCGCTAAACGTCGTGCTACTTCGCTCCAAGCCGCATCATGCTCAGCTTGTACGACATCAGTCACATCCTCAAAAACTAACACATAACCCTTTTGCTGCTTAGAATCATAAGGCAAACCCGCACCTCGACAGACTAAAACACGGCGTCCACGCTCAGAAGGTAAATTAATCTCAGCCTGCCAATCCGTCTGTGGCTGATCCAGCCAAGGCTTAAGTGCCTGCAAAAAGGGCTTCAAGGTCTCTTGGGAAAAAGCTGCAGTTAAATGTTGTCCTAAATAACTATTTAAGGGTTGCCCTAGAATTAAACTGGCGGCGCTATTCACGCGTCGAATAACCTGCTCTTCATCTAAAGTGACTACACCAGAAGATAAATGCTCTAAAACCACATATAAATAATCATGTTCTTGTTGTAATTGCCGACGGGCTTGCTCGCGCTCTTGTTGTACACTGGATAAGCGCTTGGTCATGGTATTAAAGGAGCGAGCTAATAAACTAAAATCATCTCGATCTGATACAGGTAATTTTTTTTGTAAATCACCAGAGGCGACTGCTAAAGTGCCCTCGACCAAATCACGCACTGGCTTAGTTAAACGTCTTGAGAAAATAAATGCAGCCCAGAGCGCAAATAAGACAGTTAAAACTGAAATAACTAAAAGTGCTAAGCGGAAAGTATTTTTCAGGCCTTCTTGATTAAAACTAATAGTACGATATTCTTTTTGTGCTGAACTAACACTCGCCGCCAAACTACTTTCACGCTCCGAAAAAGGAAACATTGCGGTTAGAATGCCATTACTATTATCTGATCCATACCGCACATGCATCGCAACTCGAATAAATAAAGTTCCATCTTCGCCTGTTGGCTCTAAATGCGAATATTCATCACGCCGATTCATAGTGCGAATTAAATCACCGATTGGAAATAAAGGAATCAGTTTAGCTACCTCATCCACACTGGTTACCAGAATTCGTTGATCACCACTAATTAAAATCGCTTCTTGTGCCCCATGTAAAGCCCGCCAATTATCCATTAAGGCAGAGACTTCTAAGCGTCCCTTCCCACGAATTTGCAAAGCTAAACGTGATAAATCCTGTAAATGCGCACTACTGCGGATGGATAAGGACAAATGTGATAACTCCACTGCATCATCTAAAGCGCGCGCAATGCGTACATCTAATTGTTGACCAACATTTTTACCAATGAAATTCATCGAGAAATAAACGACGACGACAACCGGTAACATGGAGAGGAAAAGAAATCCTAGCATCAATCGTAAGGTAAAGCGCGAACCAGCTTGACGGGTATGCCATTGATAAATCGCACGGACTAAATTCGTGAGAATCGCAATACCCAGCACCAGTAAAATAAAACCATTTAAGTACACCAAAGCTTTTCCATAAGAGCGGAAAAACTCGGCATCCCGGGTCGCTAAATGTAATAAACTAAGAGAAATAATTAATAAGCCACCCACTATCACGGCGGGTAGCCAACGCAATAGATTCGCCTTCAGGGTGTTAGTGCCCACAATACGCCCTGGCTCACCAATGAGTGGTCTTCAGAAAATAAACTCGACAAGCCCAAAGGTAAACTATCTGGCTCTTTAGGTGATAAGGTAGCCTCCATATATAAAGAGGTATTGTCCTTGTATATATCTGGTGGCAAAGGCGGCAATTTATAATTTTCTAAAGAACCCAAATGATTTAATGCAGACGCTAAATTAGAAAAATTCCAATGCTCACCGGTATCTTTACGCAATACTTGGTAATGTCGACTGAGCGAATGATATTTTAATTCTGAAATAATACTGGCAAATTTTTCACTGCGATTAAACCACCAGTCACTATGCCGGACTAAATTAAAGCGTACTTCATGGGTTAAAGTACCACCATTTAATAGGCTATCGCGCAAATAATCGGTTAATTGATAATCTAAATGCAAGGTTGCTGTTAAAGGCTTATTTTGTCCATTATTATAAAGTGTAAAATCCCGCACCGTGATTTTTTCTGCCGCTGCAAAACTGGTTGTCGCTAATAGCCACCCTAAAAAAATGATGCACAAACCACGCATCCACCATGAGTTTTTCATTATATGCTCTTTACTTACACTGCTTTTTCTAACAGCGCATAATAGAAACCATCCATGCCCTGTTCGCCGGGCAAGATTTGCCGTCCCACCGACAGCGCTCGTCCCCAATTGGCTGTAATCTGTTTGACCCGAGCATCCGGCTGAGTTTGCAAAAACTGCTCAATTTGTAAATTATTTTCTTCTGGTAAGATCGAACAAGTGGCATATAAGAATTCACCACCCGGCTTCAAAACCTGCCATAAAGCCTGTAATAACCTAGCCTGCTGTTGTTGCAGTGTAGCAATATCTGTTTTCTTGCGCAGCAGCTTAATATCTGGATGTCGGCGAATCACGCCTGTCGCTGAACAAGGTGCATCTAATAGGATGCGATCAAAACGCTGACCATTCCACCAAGCACTCACTTCAGCTGCATCGGCTACTTTTACCCTAGCTTTTAAGTTTAATCTCGTTAAATTTTCGTAAACTTGCTGGGTGCGCTTCACACTATTATCTAAAGCTAATAACTCAATCTGCGGATAACGCTCCAATAAATGACAAGTTTTTCCTCCCGGCGCCGCACAAGCATCCAAAACCCGCATGCCTGCTTCACAGACTAACAACTCGGCAGCTTGCTGAGCAGCTGCGTCTTGCACCGAAACAGCCCCCTTAGCAAAATCTGGCAACTCCGTTACACTGAGTGCTTCCGGTAAATAGACGCCCATCTCTGTCTGTAACCAAGGCTCTGCTGCAATCTGTTCCTCTTGTAAGCGTGCTAAGTACTGCTCACGGCTTACTACCAGAGAATTGATACGCAAACTTAGGGGAGGATGCTCATTACTAGCACGCATAATAGCTTGCCAGTCTTCTGGCCAGGCTTGTTTTAAACGTTCGGCCAGCCAAGTCGGAAACGAATATTGGGCGGACTCAACTTGATCCGCTTTAGCTAAAATAGCTTCTTGTTCCCGTAGAAAACGTCGCAAGACACCATTTACAAAACTCCCCGCCCAAACCTTCTTAAGAGCTTTAGTAGCCTGGACAGTTTCGCTAACCGCAGCATGATCGGGCGTACGTTGATAGATAATTTGGTAGAGACCTAAGCGTAACAGGCACTCAATATCTTTATCAGAGGCTTTAATCGATTTATCGAGCAATTCCCGCAGAATTGCCCCTAGGCGTCCATGCCACCGAACCGCTCCAAAGCAGACATGCCTGACCCAAGCTTGATCACGTGCTGATAAATTTTGAATAGAGGCATGTTGGAGTACTTCGGTGAGTGATTCACCTTGATAACTGACCCGCTGTAAGGCACGAGCGGCAATAGCGCGAGTATTCACAAAGCAACCTTAGAAAAACGCTCACCTAGTAAAGAACGTGCATGCAAAAACTCAGCGGCTGCTAAGCGTTTGCCACCTGCCATCTGCAACTGCAAAATCCGCAGTAACTGACCATCACCCGCGACTATATCAATACCAGCGCGGCTCTCTGCCACCACCGTACCGGCAAGTTCTGAACTGGTTTGGTTTAAGATTTGGGAAGCAAATAAGCGTAATGCCTGACCCTGATACTGGGTATAAGCCGTAGGCCAGGCATCGAAAGCGCGAATTTGTCGATCAATCACTCTAGCTGCTTGGTTCCAGTCAATTTCGGCTTCGGCTTTGCTGAGCTTATGAGCATAGCAAGCTTGCTGCTCATCTTGCACTTCTGCTTGCACACTACCGCGCTGAACTTGCTCTAAGACCTCTAGTAATGCTTCAGCACCTTGCTTAGATAGTTTGTCGTGAATACTTTGCCCACCATCCTCGTGTGTAATTGGGCAATGCGTTTTCAGTAGCATATCGCCGGTATCTAAACCCGCTGCCATTTGCATGATGGTCACACCTGTCAGTGTATCGCCTGCTTGAATCGCACGTTGAATAGGTGCTGCACCACGCCATCTAGGCAATAAAGAACCATGAATATTCAAGCATCCATAGCGCGGAGTGTCTAAGACAGCTTGTGGTAAAATCAGTCCGTAAGCCGCAACGACCATAACCTCAGCTGCATAAGCTTTTAAGCTATCCCGTGCTTGTTCGGTTTTGAAATTGAGTGGCTGCTCAACCGGAATGCCTGCTGCAACCGCTACTTCTTTCACTGGGCTAAATTGTAATTTACGTCCACGCCCAGCGGGTCGATCAGGTTGCGTATACACAGCCACAACCTGATGTTGGGAAGCTAATAAGGCTTGCAAGGCAGGTACTGCAAACTCGGGCGTACCTGCATAAACGATCCGTAAGCCAGCACTCATCCAGCAGCAGCCTGTGAGGGAGGTACTTGATTAGAAACAGGTGCTTGGCGGCTAAGCTTTTCCATTTTTTTCCGCACGCGTTGCTGTTTCAATTGAGACAGATAATCAACAAATAGCTTGCCGTCCAAATGGTCTAATTCGTGTTGAATACATACAGCTAACAAACCATCTGCTTCTAACTCGAAGCTTTGGCCGTCACGTCCTAAAGCACGAACCTTCACACGTTCAGCACGGGTGACTTTTTCATAGTATTCAGGTACGGATAAACAACCTTCTTCATGCTCGATTTGGCCTTCTTTATGCAGAATTTCAGCATTTACCAAATACAAAGGTTCGTTTTTTTCTTCAGATAAATCGATCACCACGACGCGTTGTTGCACATTAACTTGTGTAGCTGCTAAGCCAATGCCTTTAGCGGCATACATGGTTTCTAACATATTATCCATCAGCTCACGCACCTTATCGTCAACCTCAACAACAGGGGCTGCTTTCTTGCGTAAACGCGGATCGGGATGATGTAAAATTTCTAAAATTGCCATATTAATAATTACCGAAAATCAGAAAGTGGTGCGCGTAATTCAATCATCTGGCTATTATACCGCAAAGTCCTCTCAGCCAATAATAACTACAAGCTCGAATTACAAGGATAACAACATGCTTCGCTTTTCCCATCTGCTATGGGCCGCTTGTGTAGGTAGCGCTACTTTAACGCTAGCAGGGTGTATGACCAACTCACCAACTAATAAGCCTGCTATGTCCTACCAAGCCAATCAACCCAATTACGACGCTTATTATGGTATGCCGCCCCAACCCGGCCGTCTAAGCTTTGCTGATCGCCCAACTAGCAGTGGAATCCAAGTGAATCCGTCTGCACCTTCGACATATGTGGTGCAGAAAGGTGATACTTTATGGGGAATCGCGCGCAAGTTCTTAAATACACCGTCTTATTGGCCTGAAATTTGGGATAAGAACCAACAAGTCAAGAATCCGCATCAAATTTACCCCGGCGATATTTTATATTTTAGCTACAGCAAAGAGATCGGCGCAGACGGCAGCAATAAACTCATTCCTAGAATTCGCATTGAACCTAAGGGCTTAATGGGTGAATCTTTAGTGACGCTTGCACCGTTCTTGGAATGGCCACGTATTATGCATGATGAGGCGATTAAAAACGCGCCCTATTTATTAGCGGCTAAAGATGGTGAAACCCTGATTCCCCCTGGTGCTACAGTTTATTTAAAAAACATGAATAATCCTCGGGTGGGAGCGCGCTATGCAGTCTACCATCCAGATAAGCCTATCTATGACCCAGAAACGAATAAATTATTAGGCCATCAAGTGATTTATAGTGGTTATGCCCGAGTCGATCGCGTCGACACTATCTCAACGGCTACTATTTTAGATATTGATGAGCCCATTCGTGTGGGTGATCGCATTCTCCCAGTTGATCGTCGCCATAGTGAATTGCGCGCTACTATCCAGTTGCCACCGACTAAAATCCGCGGCCAAATTGCAGCGATTTATGATGCTGAGTATTTAGGCGCGCCCTGTATGATAATTGCAATTAATCGTGGTAAGAACCAAGGGCTTAAGCCAGGTTACGCTGTGGGCGTGTATACCGATGGCAATATCGTCGAAGATCATTATCAAAGTTTCCGTGGTAATGCACGCAATACCCCTAAAGTTACTCTACCTCCGGCTAAAGTGGGTGAAGCCATTGTGTATAGTGTGCATGACAATCTGAGCTATGCCTTAATTACTGAATCTGGGCGCGAAATTAAAAATGGAGATAAAATAGGGAATCCTTAATCTCTGACTAAGAGGAATCACAGCCTACGTGGAAATTACTGAAGATGAACTGCAAGCGCGCTTACAAATCTGGCGTGCTGCAGGTATTGGCCCAGCCACTCTCAATCGCCTTTTAAATCATTTTGGCTCGGCTAACGCGGCTTTAGCTGCTAGTGATACAGAGCTTAGTCAAGCCGGTTTAAAACCTGACACTCTTCAACACTTACGCGCTGTACCAGCTGATGCAGCTGCCGCCGATTTGGAGTGGCTGCATCGTGCAGCTCATCGCCACATTTTAGTTCCAGAAGATAGGCTTTACCCTAAACTCCTAAGAGATGTCAAAGCAGCACCGCCAATTCTGTTTGTTGCAGGCAATCCAGCGCTATTGAATGAGCCACAACTTGCGATGGTAGGCAGCCGTACACCCACTAGTTATGGCAAGGATAATGCGCAAGCTTTTGCTCACTATCTAGCAAAACATGGCATTAGCGTTACCAGCGGCTTAGCTTTAGGGATTGATGCAGTCAGCCATCAAGGAGCCTTAGAAGCGGGTGGACATACGCTGGCAGTGATCGCAACTGGCTTAGATATTATGTATCCGGCCAAGAATCGTCAGCTTGCTGAGAAAATTGTCGAGCAAGGTGCCATCGTGAGTGAATTTCCTATTGGCGTAAAACCACAGGCACAAAATTTTCCCAGACGCAACCGCATTATTAGTGGCCTATCCTTAGGTACTTTAGTCGTGGAAGCAGCCTTACAAAGTGGCTCTTTAGTCACCGCTCAACATGCCCTTGAACAAGGCCGTGAAGTCTTTGCGATACCCGGTTCGATTCATAGTCCCTTAGCTCATGGCTGCCATCGCTTAATTCGCCAAGGGGCTAAATTAGTGGAAACAGCTGCTGATATTTTGGAAGAGCTAGCACCACAATTACAGGCTTACTTAGGTTTTGTGAGCAAATCTGATGAAGCCGCCCCCCTTCAAACCAATAAGCCATCCAAACCTTTGTCCTTTCTACAAGCTGTCATTACGCAAGCTAATGCTGAGGAACGGTCGATAGCAAGCTTAGATGCCGAAGAACAGCAAATTCTCGCTACCATAGGTCTAGAGCCGCTACCGGTTGACCAGATAGTGATTCAAACAGGGTTGACCACTGACGTGGTTTCCTCCATGCTGCTGATGCTAGAGCTACAAGGCTACATCACTGCATGTGGCGGCGGTCGCTACAAGCGGTTGTAACCAAGAGACTGAACTTGATGAAAGAAAGCACACTGGAAGTACTGTTCTATTTGTTTGACAATTATCCAGAGATGGATGAAGAAGCCACCCCTAACGAAGACCGTGAATCCATGAATGCTTATTTGCAGGGTGCCGGTTTTATGCCTGGTGAGATTAATCGTGCTTTTAATTGGCTCGAAAGTCTCGGCGATGAGCAGCAAAGTGTCTTAGAACCTTACTCACCCTATTCTTTACGTATTTTTGCACAGCAAGAACAACGCTGGCTGAATATTGACTGCCAAAATTACCTGTTATTTCTAGAAAAAGCAGGCATCCTCAATTATGAATCCCGCGAGCAAGTGATTGATCGGGTACTGGCGCTAGAAGACCCAGATTTCAGCCTCGATCGCTTGAAATGGGTGATTCTGATGGTTTTGGTAAATCGCCCTAATGAGGATAACAGCGCCTTATGGACTGAGGGTTTGACTCTAGATGGAACCAGTCCGGTCTATCATTAATCACATAAGGCCTATTTACTTTTGCTAGCTTTTCAGGTTTAAAATGCAGGCCATTGGCTTTTTAACTGAGCCTAATTTTTAAATTTTAACTTGAAAAGCAGCTAAATGAGCGAAAATCTGGTCATCGTCGAGTCACCGGCGAAGGGCAAAACCATTCAGAAATACTTGGGCAAGGGCTTTGAAGTACTTGCATCCTATGGTCATGTGCGTGATTTAATTCCCAAAGAAGGCGCTGTTGACCCTGAACATGGTTATGCCATGAAGTACGAGATCATTGACCGTAATCAACGTCATGTCGATGCTATTGCTCGTGCTGTTAAAAAAGCAGACACCTTATACCTTGCGACTGACCCTGACCGCGAAGGGGAAGCCATTTCTTGGCATTTATACGAACTATTAAAAGAACGGGGTGTACTTGAAGGTAAAAAGGTCCATCGAGTGGTCTTTTATGAAATTACCAAGCATGCTGTCCAAGAGGCTATCGCTCACCCTCGTGATTTAGCTTATGAGCTGATTGATGCTCAACAAGCACGACGCGCCCTCGATTATCTAGTTGGTTTCAATTTATCCCCTCTATTATGGCGTAAGATTAAACGCGGTCTGTCAGCGGGTCGAGTACAAAGCCCCGCACTGCGCATGATTGTGGAGCGTGAGGAAGAAATTGAACACTTCAAGCCACAAGAGTATTGGAATATTACCGCGCTCCTAGATAAAGCAAAACTTTGAATTTAGCGCACGCCTCCATACTTTAGATGGCAAACGTTTAGAACAATTTGATATTAACAATGGCGAATCGGCCCATCAGGTACGAGAGCATTTATTAAAGTCAGCGCAAGGCAAACTAACCGTTGCCAAAATTGAGCGCAAAGAACGCAAACGTCATCCTTCGGCTCCCTTTACGACCTCAACTCTGCAGCAAGAAGCTGTGCGCAAATTACGTTTTTCTTCACAAAAAACGATGCGTACTGCTCAGCAACTCTATGAAGGGATTGATTTGGGGAGCGGCCCTGTCGGCTTGATTACCTATATGCGGACGGACTCAGTGGCTTTAGCGGGTGAAGCGATTGCCGAATTGCGTGGTTTTATTGAACAACGTTATGGCAAAAATAAGCTACCTGAATCACCACGCCAGTACAAAACCAAATCAAAAAATGCTCAAGAAGCGCATGAAGCTATTCGTCCTACCTCCTGTTTGCGAGTGCCCGAGGAAATTCGTGGCCATCTGAGCGAAGAGCAATTCCGTCTTTATCAACTGATTTGGCAACGAACTGTGGCTTGTCAGATGATTCATGCCTTAATTGATACTATTTCCGTGGATTTAGCCGCTGAGCCAACTAGCTTCTTCCGTGCTACCGGCTCGACTATCCGTGATCCTGGCTTTTTAGCTGTGTACGAAGAAGGTTTAGACGATCAGAAGGTTGAAAAAGACAACCCACTTCCGCCTTTGACCGAAGGTGAGGCCGTCCAGCTCAATGATATAGCAGCAACCCAACATTTTACTGAGCCACCCCCGCGCTATTCAGAAGCGACTTTGGTAAAGACCTTGGAAGAATATGGCATTGGTCGCCCTTCTACCTATGCCAGCATCATCTCTACCCTGCTCGCCCGGGAATATGTAGAAATTGATCGCCTGCGCTTTATTCCGACCGATATCGGCCGTATCGTCAATAAGTTTCTAACTGAGCACTTTACCCAATATGTCGATTATGACTTCACCGCGAATCTTGAGGATCAACTCGATGAAATCTCACGTGGTGAAAAAACTTGGGAACCTGTACTCGATCAATTCTGGCAGCCATTCAGTAAGCTGGTTGATGAGAAAATGGATAATGTGCAGCGCAGTGATGTTTTACAGGCGCGTGAACTAGGCCTTGATCCAAAGACAGGCAAACCTGTTTCCGTGCGGATGGGCAAATTTGGGCCTTTTGTCCAAATCGGCTCGCGGGATGATGAGGATAAGCCGATTTTTGCGAGCCTACGCGCTGGCATGAAAATGGACTCAGTAAGCCTAGACGAAGCACTGGAACTGTTTAAATTGCCGCGGGCTTTAGGGGAAACTGCAGAAGGCCAAACCATTAGTGCAAGCATTGGCCGTTTTGGACCTTATCTACGTTATGGTTCTAATTTCGTTTCTTTGAAAAAGGATGACGATCCTTATACGGTGAGTTTAGAGCGTGCTTTAGAGCTGATTGAAGAAAAAAAGGTCAGTGATTTAGCAAAAATTATTCGTGATTTTGGGGATGGTATTCAAGTACTGAAAGGCCGTTGGGGGCCCTTTTTAGCCAGCGGCAAAATCAAGGCTAAAATCCCCAAAGATAAAACCCCAGAGACCTTAAGCTTGGAAGAAGCCCAAGCCTTAATAGCTGAGGCTACACCGGCTAAAAAAGAGACTAAGAAAACTAGTAAAAAAGCGGCTGAAACCCAAACAGAGTCGACTGAACCTACCGCAGATTCGGCAGAAAAGCCGGCTAAGAAAAAAGCCGCTCCGAAAAAAGTAGCCACTGAGGAAACGTCCAAGGCTAAAGCGCCCGCGCGTAAAACAGCGAGTAAAACCACTAACAGTAAAACAAGTGGAACGGCTGCTAAAACTCCCCGTAAAAAAACAGGTACTTGATGCCATGCGCATCAGTACTCAGCTTGATGAAGCGGTTGCAGCAGTCAAAGCGGGTGGCTTAATTGCCTATCCGACTGAAGCGGTGTTTGGTTTAGGTTGCGATCCACAAAATGAAACTGCTTTAAAGCGCTTATTAGCACTAAAGCAACGCCCTACACACAAAGGTTTGATTTTAATAGCTGCGGATCTTAAACAAATCAGCCCCTATCTTGCACCGCTAACGCCTGAAATCTTAGAGCGAGTATTGCCGACTTGGCCCGGGCCTTATACTTGGCTATTACCAGTGAATCCAGCGGTTTCTCCGCTCGTACGTGGCGAACATGACACGATTGCAGTACGCATTAGTGCGCACCCTGTCTGCCAAGCTTTATGCCAACAATGGGAGGGGCCACTGATTTCTACCAGCGCGAATCCCGCCACTCAAGTACCTGCCCGCGACCTAGCCAGCTTAGCGAACTATTTCGCGGAAACTCTTGATTTAGTGCTCGATTTGCCTTTAGGCCAGCAACAAAATCCTAGTCAAATTCGGCATGCACTCACTGGCGAGCTGATTCGCCCCAGTTAACCCGATTAAAGGTAAGTATGCATGCATCTAAACCCCGACCTTAAACGTATTAAGCCCTAGAATGCATGCCATGGATGCTTTAAATGAATTGCTCTTACGCTGTGGTCGCCAAGATGGAGTTGCTTTTAAACAGCTCTATCAGCAAAGCTCACCTAAACTCTATGCGCTCTGTTGCCGCTTATTGCGAGACGAAGCCTTAGCAGAGGACGTTTTGCAAGAAAGTTTCCTAAAGATTTGGCATAACGCAGCGAGTTATAGCATTGATAAAGGTCAGGCTCTGACTTGGATGGCAACGATTGTACGCAACCAAGCTTTAGATCGTTTACGGATGGCGAAAAGCCGACCTGAGATTCATCCTGACGTAGACTATGAATCCCTAGACTTTGCCTCACAAGCCATTACACCGGATTTATTAACGCAGCTTAGTAGTGATACCCAACAACTACTCGAATGTATGGACCAGCTTAAGCCCGAACAACGTGAATGTATTTTCCAAGCCTTTTACTATGGCTGTACGCATGAAGAATTGGCCATAAGCCAACAGCGTCCGCTCGGTACCGTGAAAGCTTGGATTCGGCGCGGCTTAGAACAACTGAGGAACTGCCTAGCATGAAGCGCTATAAGAATCCTGATGTTTTCGAACCACTGGCAATGGCTTATGCTTTGGGCACTCTACACGGTAAAGCACGCCGTCGCTTTGAACATTTAATGCAACAGCATTTGTATCTACGTGCCACTACCCAAGCGTATCAGCAGAAAGTAAATGGTTTAGTGGAGTTAGTCCCGCCGCGCAGCGTACCCGCGAGCGTCTGGAAAAATCTTGAACAGGAACTTAAACTCCAACCCGCTAAATTGAGCTTTTGGGAACGTTTTCAGGCTCCCCTTCATTGGGCACTACCCAGCTTAGCCGCGGTGCTTGCTGTGGTGCTCACAGCCTTTTTCCTCAATCAACCTAGCCCCCCGCAAGCTTATGTAGCTGCATTAAAATCGCCTCAGCAGCAAAACCAGCTAGTTTTAGCGATGGCTAAGCATGACGAAATGAAAATTTCTTTCGAAATGCTAGATCAGCATTTGGAAACAGAACCAGGGATGGTTCCTACCCTATGGTGTATTTCTAAAAATAAGAATGAGCCTCCCATGCGTATGGGGACTTTGGAGCAGTCCAAGCAGGAAATTGCTCTCAATGCGAACCTGTGGAAAGGCTTAGAAACAGCTAGTGAATTCGCGATTAGTTTAGAACCAAGTAATTCGAGCACTGCGACTCAGCCTCAAGGCGAAATCATTTTAACTGGCGCTTTACACCCCATGGGTCGTTAAGCTATTCCCAAGTTTGCTTGAACTCCTCGATCTTGCGACGCTCCTGCTTATTCGGCTTACGCACTGGCACATTAACACCATGCAAACGCCGAATTTCAATTTGTTGCTCACGCTCTTCACGCTGATGTTCATCTTCTTGGTACAAGAGTACCGCCTCTTTTGCCGGGCGACGCTGCTCATTTAAGCCCAAGACTGTAATCTTCCACGTATTCTGATCCTTACGAATCCTTAGCACATCACCTATATGCACTGCACGTGCAGGTTTAGCGCGCTCTTCATTAACATGCACATGGCCACCATTAATAGCCTCTACTGCTAAAGCCCGCGTTTTAAAAAAGCGTGCAGCCCATAACCACTTATCTAAGCGCAGCGAGCTTAAGGTTTCCACTCCAGCGGCCAATCCACAATCCGATCTTCCCATTCGTCCTCATTTACATCTTTGCTAAATACGAATTTATTGATTATAGACTCACCTTGGGCATGAATAGTTGCCTTACTACCCGAAACTAAATGATGCCAAGACGGTAAATCTTTGCCTTCATACACTAAACGATAAGCACAACTAGGCGGCATCCAATATAGCTGCTCCAAATTCTGCGGTGTCAAGCGTACACAATCGGGCATAAGCACTTGGCGCTGCGGATAATTGCTGCATTTGCAGGTGCTGCCATCCAATAAATTGCAGGCCACATCGGTGTAATACACTGTGCCATCGTCTTCATCTTCAAGCTTATTTAAGCAACATTTGGCGCAATGATCACAGAGACTTTCCCACTCTTCATCGCTAAATTCAGTTAATTCTTTTTGTTTCCACCACACTTGTTCTAGTGGCAGCTCAGGATCTTCGGATTTATTCATGTGCTTGCTCAGCAGGTAATTTGAGAATTTTTTCTTTCAGTTGAGGAAAGTCGCTTAGTGAACTGTAATAAAACATATCGCCACCCTGAGCATCAATCAGCATAGCTAAACCGCGATCTGCATAAAACCAAGCATCCACTGTCTCAGTGAGTTTCACTCTTTCTGCCCCAGCTCCAAAACGGGAGAGAATAATATCCGGCTCATAGTTGACGACGGGAATATAAATCAGATACTTGATCGGAAAATCATTCGCCAATTTTTGATTAGCTTCAGAGATTGTCAAGCGCCAAGCCCCACTTGCTTGGGGTTCACGTTTAATATGTTCCTGAGCGAATTTGTTCAAAGTCGCTGGATCACTGGCTAATTCAGCCACTAATTTCGCTTCAAACACACCTAATCGCTGTTTGCCAAAATAAGCTTCTAAACTGTAGCTATTATTCCGTGCCTGCATCACCGCCAGTTCAGGAAAACTATGCCACAACTCAATTGCTTGACGCAGCGTTGTTTTTCCAAGCTCTATCTGAAAAACTCGAGTATGGCCTTCTGCAGTTTTACTAACTTGCCAAGGTAAATTATCAACAGCTTGCGGATCTGACTTGCCACAAGCGCTTAATAACAGCAGAGCACAGCAGCCTGCCAAAAAACGCTTCATTGCCCCAACCTAATGACTTGCAAAGATGCGCATCATACCTGAGCACAGCCCCTTACGCATACCAGTCTTCACTTTCACCATGTTCTAAAAGCAATTGCACTAAATCGGATACATATTGCTTCAAATATTTATTCTTAGCCCAAGCTACCCGAGTTGTTGAAGTAGGTAATAAATGGGATAAATCCCGTAGCACTAAGTCATCATCGTGGATATAGGAATAGGCCATCTTAGCAATAATACCCGCGCCAAAACCCAAGCGCACATAGCTCAAAATCACATCGGTGTCTGTAGCCGCAAAGGATACATCTAAATGCAAACCTGCTTTTTCAAAAGTTGACTGCACTTTAGAGCGACCCGCAAAACCAAAGACATAAGTCAAAATGGGATATTTAGCAATACGCTCTAAGGTGAGCTCCCCTTCAGCTAAGGGATGGCCTGCGGGTAGAATTAAGCCATGACTCCAGTCATAGCAGCGCTCGCTAGTTAAACCAGGTGCTTTACCGATCTCCTCTGTGCAAATGGCAATGTCCGCTTTGCCTTCATGCAACATGCCAACTAACTGTGACGGTGCACCCTGTAAGAGATGAATCGAGACTGCAGGATAGCGCTGGCGAAACTCCATTAAGACTTCAGGTAAAAAATACTTCGCTTGAGTATGGGTCGTTGCAATACGTATTTCACCACTGGTTTCCATCCGATATTCATCAGCCACTGCACGAATATTTTCAAGTGCTTGCTCAATCGTATCGATTTGCTTGACGAGGGCGCGGCAAACTGGCGTTGGCTCAACTAAGCGTTTGCCTTTACGCTCAAATAGCGGCATTCCTAATTCTTCTTCCAACAAGCCTAACTGCCGGCTCACTGCTGATTGCACCACATAATGTTGCCCAGCAGCGCGCGAGACATTCATGCCATTACTGAGCAAAGTTTTTAAGAGCCGCAGTTGAATAAGCTTCACCGTCTACTCCTCATTTTAATCTAAAACATCGATATTAATATCTTAATATATCACTTTTAAGCATTAAAGCAGTTTTGTACTATCACAAATAAGTAAAGCAAGCAATGACCAGCCAAAGGATTTTTGACATGAACGCCGCCCTAGCACCCAGTTTAGATGTTCAAGTAGAAGAAAGCTCTAGCATTGAAGTAGTAGCTCAGGCTCAGAATGATGAGACATACTTGGCAGAGTCAGAAATAATGGTATGGAATTTTGACCCTAGCATTTGTGGTTAGAAGGCCACTCAGCTGCTTCTTTATCTAGCAATAGTTTTAGCTATTACCTGTTGACCACTCTTTTAATTATTTAGCCAGCCTCAGCTTATTCAAGCGCTTCAACTCGGTTTCCTCTCAGCGATGTGGCGGACCTTCTAAGTCCGCCCTATTTTTCGCAAAAAATTCATCAAAAAGTATTGCAACTAATATATTTTTAAGGATTTGCTGTTATTTTCCTCTGATGAGCTTTAAAGTAATTTAATTAACAATTAGCCTAAATCTTATCCAAAGCCATCTACACTCTATAAATCAAGCTAACCATTTAGGACACAGAATGAAGTCGTTGTTTTTCTTATGTATTCTTGCAATCACGACCCTTGCATTTGCTTTGGAGGACAATGTTGATAATCGTCAAATGCAGGCTAAGCGTTATTTAGAGGCAAATCCACCTAAAGAGATTGCTCAGGCTTTGGCTGATCAAACTGTGTCTATACTGCCAGAAGCTGAGCGCAAGCCTTATATCGAAATGCTCACTAAGCATCTAGATCTAACAACTATAAATCAATCTATGCATGCCGCTTTAGTTAAATATTTCACTGCTGATGAACTCGAAGTACTCGCTAATTTTTATAGCAACCCTGAAGCTAAAACGGCTTTAGCCAAAATGGATAAATATATGACAGATATCTTACCCGTTTTACAAAGCGAGATGTTAAAAGCACAGCAAAAAGCTTTTAAACCACCCGAGCAAGCCTCTAATCTTGAAGCAACTGGTATGGAAAAACTTAAACTTCCATAGTATTTACACATTTCAAAGCAGTTTGATGCACAATCACTACCTAAACTCCAGCTTAACAGCATCCGAGATCATGCCCTTCGAACTGTGAGATGCTGTCACCCTAGAGTAGGAGATACTGCAATGAAAAAAATAAGCCTCGCTGCGATTGTAAGTCTTGCCTTATTAACCGCTAGTACGACCGCCTCAGCGCGTGGTGGTTATGATGATGGCTACCGCCATCACGGTGGGCATCGCCACCATAGCAATCATGCCTCATTTTATATTGGCTTTGGGCCACACGGGCATGTGAGCTATGGAATAAACGTACGTCCCCATCATAACTGGCGACCTGTGCATCGTCCGTACCGCTCTTATCACCGCCCCTATCGTGTCCACCCACGTGTGGTACATCGGAGTCGTGGTTATTGTCCCGTACACGGCGGTTGGCATCGGTAAGCACGATCTCATCAGCTTAAGGCATTAGTGCCGTACTATTTTTTTGGAGTAGGACGGCATTAATGCTTTTTTATTACCTCTCTTCAGCACCAAACCATTCAGTCGTTTTGGTTTTTGCTTGCTGAACATGGCTATCCTTAATATGCGTGACGACCGTCGCCAAGGCCCCAGCCAAGGCCCCCCAATCATCCACATAGCCGCCCGGAATAAAATCCATGATAGCGTCCACTGGCATAATGAAATAAGCCAGAGCACCTATAATAATAGTCTTTGCCCACTTCGGTGTATCCGGGTCTTGCAAACAGTAATAGAGCTTTAAAGCCAACTCTACAACATCGCGCCCTGCAGCTTTAGCATAGGATTTGAGTTTAGACCAAAAAGACGGCTCGGTATAAAGTGGGGTATTAGACATAGATACTCCTATGGTAACTTGCCTCGAAGTGTAGTTAATTTATACTGCCAGCCTGTACTGCTGGTATCTCTTAAATAGTCATTATTTTTAAACAATCAAGGAGCAAGCATGATGAAATTTGGAAAAATCGCAATTCTTACTGGCGCAGCTTTATCGACAGCCATTGTAATGAGTAGCGTTTGGGCTGCTAAACAAACCCCTCAAGAAGCCGCTATCGAATACCGCCAATCAGCCTTTACCATGATTCGTAATCACTTTGGTCCTATGGCTGGTATGGTCAAAGGGGATGTACCTTTTGATGCTGCTACCTTTAAGAAAAATGCTGAAGCAGTAGCTACTCTGAGCCAATTCCCGATTAATGGCTTCATTGAAGGCAGTTATGAAGGCGAAACAGGTGCTAAACCAGAAATTGCTGCAAAAATGGAAGATTTCAAAGCTAAAATGGAAACCTTCAAGGTGGAAGCAGCCAACTTAGCCAAAGCGGCTGACGGTGCTAGCGATATTGCCGCCCTGAAACCACAATTCGGCAAAGTGGCCGAATCTTGTAAAGCTTGCCATGATACTTACCGGAAAGAAGATTAATTAGCCGACGCGCTACCCCTGCTCCTTAAGGTGAGCAGGGTTCAAGCATCTTAGAACTTTAGAGTCGACTTAAAGCCTCTAAACCAAAATACACAACTCCGTAACACACAACAAAAATACTCAGTGCGAGCCAAGGACTTTTGAACTTAGGCGTAGTAGGAATAGGTTGTTGATCAACAGGCCAGTCCTCACTACCTGACACCATCGCTTTGATTAGATTAGTACGCTTGCGAATTTTATAAAAACCCACGCTGAGGATATGCACGACTGCGGCCAGCAGGAGCACATTAAACCACCAATGATGCAAGCCATTTAGAGCTTTTGCCGTTGATTCAGACACCAAGCCGTATAAAGGCCCTTCGACCAAAATATCATCGTTGGCAAATAAACCCGTCAATGCTTGAAAAAGAATGCCTGCCAATAAAAAGACTACCATCCACGCACCTAAAGGGTTGTGTCCTACATGATACAAGGTTCCCCCTTCTTTTAATGCTTTCAGGTGGTGAATGGAATTAACTGGGGACTTAATAAAGAAGCCAAACTGGCTGGTATCGCTACCTACAAAACCCCAAATAATTCTGAAGATAATCAGGGCTAGCATAAAGATACCAACTTGCATGTGCCAATCCATCCACAAGCCACCTAGCTCAGCTGATAGCCACATAAAGCCAATGCCAAGAACCAGCGTCCAATGGAAAATGCGCGTGGGTAAATCCCAGATTTTGACCGGTGTAGTTGCTGTAGTCTTCATTTGAACCCCAAGACATCTTGCATATCGTATAAGCCAGGCTCCTGAGCTTGCAGCCATTGAGCGGCACGGACTGCACCTTTTGCAAACGTCATGCGGCTAGAGGCTTTATGCGTAATTTCAATACGCTCGCCCACATCGGCAAACATAACCGTATGATCGCCAACAATATCACCCGCTCGAATGGTTTCAAAACCAATGGTTTTACGATCGCGCTCACCCGTCACACCCTGCCGACCATAGACAGCACAATCTTTTAGATCACGACCTAAAGCAGAGGCAATCACTTCACCCATACGTAATGCCGTGCCTGATGGAGCATCCACTTTGTGGCGGTGATGAGCTTCAATAATTTCAATATCGACCGTGTCACCCAAGACACGCGCAGCCATATCCAGCAGCTTCAGACAAAGATTGACGCCGATACTCATATTCGGGGCAAACACAATACTGATCTTTTCAGCAGCAGCTTGAATAGCTGCTTTACCCGCTTCGTCAAACCCAGTAGTACCAATGACTATTTTTTTATTATGCGCCACACACCAAGCTAAATGCTCTAAGCTTGGTTCAGGGCGAGTGAAATCGATTAAGACATCAAAATCATTCGCTGCTGCGTCTAAGGAGGGAGCAATGAGTACCCCATTCGCCCCAATCCCAGCCACAGCGCCCACATCCGTGTCGACTAATGGGCTATGCGGATGTTCAGTCGCTACCGTCACCACTACGCCCTCAACGGCATTACAGGCTTCTAGCAGCGTTTTCCCCATCCGGCCTGCAGCCCCTACGATGGCTATCCGTGTCATTTCGGTCATTTCAGCATCTCTCAGTTCATTCGTTTTGCTTAAGCTTTAATCGTTTTTGTCACCAAAAAGATCATGCTTCACATCATCAATGAAACCTTTTGCCTTGTCTAGCCAGCTATGTTCCTTCGGACTGTGACGTTTACCACCTTCACTCATGGTTTGATCAAATTCTTCTAACAACTCGCGCTGACGCTTAGTGAGATTAACCGGTGTTTCCACAATCACTGTGCAGACTAAATCGCCAGTAGAGGAACTCCGTACTGACTTCACACCTTTATTGCGTAAGCGGAACTTCTTACCTGTTTGGGTTTCGGGTGGGATTTTTAAAGTGACTTTACCATCCAAAGTGGGCACTTCCATTTCGCCACCAATGGCTGCTGTGGTAAAGCGGATAGGTACGTTACAGAACAAATTATCGCCCTCACGGGTAAATAATTCATGTTCTTTAACAAAGACTTGTACATATAAATCGCCCGCGGGACCGCCATTTAAGCCCGCTTCACCCTCGCCTGACAAGCGAATCCGGTCACCGGTATCGACACCAGCAGGAATTTTAACCGAAAGGGTTTTGTGTTCTTCAATGCGCCCTTGACCGTGGCAACTGGGGCAAGGATCAGTGATTACTTTGCCATTGCCATGACATTGTGGACAGGTTTGTTGGATCGAGAAAAAACCTTGTTGAATGCGTACTTGCCCTTGGCCGTGGCAAGTCGAACAAGTCTGTGGATGCGTACCTTTTTTAGCGCCAGTACCTGAGCAAGTGTCACAGGTTTTCATAGCAGGAATACGAATATCGACTTCTTTGCCTGAAACAGCTTCTTCGAGGCTTAACTCCAGATTGTATTGTAGGTCGCTTCCCCGATAGGCACGGTTGCCGCCACCACGTCGACCACCACCAAAGATATCACCGAAAATATCCTCAAAAATATCACCAAAGCCAGCACCGCCGCGCGCACCGCCCATACCTACTTGATCAACACCCTCATGACCAAATTGATCATAGGCAGAACGCTTGTTTTGATCTGCTAGGACTTCATAGGCTTCTTTGGCTTCTTTGAATTTGGCTTCAGCCTCAGCATCATCTGGATTACGATCTGGATGATATTTCATTGCTAAGCGCCGAAAAGCTTTCTTTAGCTCATCCTCGCTCGCATTTTTTTGTACACCGAGGACTTCGTAATAATCCCGCTTCGCCATTAGTATCCCCTGCTACAAATAGGATCCACAAAAACAAAAAGCAGGCGTGACAGCTTGCCTATCACGCCTGCAGAAGTTGGCCTTACTTAGCTTACTTCTTGTTAACTTCTTCAAACTCAGCATCGACGATATCATCATCGGCTGGTTTAGCACCTGCACCGGCTTGACCACTCGCGCCTGCTGCACCCGCTTCAGCGCCAGCACCCATGCCAGCCATTTTTTGCATTAATTTGCCAGAAGCTTCACCTAAAGCTTCGCTCTTACGTTCGATAACATCTTTATTATCGCCTTTGAGAGCATCACGTAATTCACGCACTAAGCTTTCGATATTGGCACGATCCGCACCATCCACTTTATCGCCGTAATCTTTCAATGACTTCTCAGTGCCATGGATTAAATTGTCAGCTTGGTTACGCGCATCAATCAGCTCACGTTGCTTACGGTCTTCTTCTGCATGCGCTTCTGCATCTTTGACCATGCGTTCTACTTCAGAGTCAGACAAACCAGAAGACGCTTTAATCACGATAGATTGTTGCTTACCTGTGGCTTTGTCTTTAGCAGATACGTTCAAAATACCGTTCGCATCAATATCAAAGGTCACTTCAATTTGTGGCATACCACGTGGCGCTGGTGGAATATCTTGTAGGTCAAAACGGCCTAAAGACTTATTATCCCGTGCCATCTGCCGCTCACCTTGTACTACATGTACCGTGACTGCAGTTTGGTTATCATCCGCAGTAGAGAACACTTGATTCGCTTTAGTTGGAATCGTGGTGTTTTTATCAATCAACTTAGTCATGACACCACCCAAAGTCTCAATACCTAAAGACAAGGGAGTCACATCTAACAACAGAATGTCTTTCACGCCACCACTTAAAACACCACCTTGAATCGCAGCACCGACTGCCACCGCTTCATCAGGGTTCACATCACGACGTGGCTCTTTACCAAAGAAGTTTTTCACCGCCTCTTGGACTTTCGGCATCCGAGTTTGACCGCCGACTAAGATCACTTCATTAATTTGTGAAGCACTTAAACCTGCATCTTTCAGTGCAATTTTGCACGGCTCGATAGTACGCGTAATCAAGTCATCGACTAAAGATTCTAACTTGGCACGAGTCACTTTAATGTTCATGTGTTTCGGGCCAGAGGCATCTGCAGTGATATAAGGCAGATTAACATCAGTTTGCTGGCTAGAAGACAACTCAATCTTGGCTTTTTCAGCAGATTCTTTCAGGCGCTGCATCGCTAATGGATCACCTTTCAAATCCACGCCTGAAGACTTGCGGAATTCATCCACCAAATAGTCAATTAAGCGCATATCGAAGTCTTCACCACCAAGGAAAGTGTCACCGTTGGTTGATAAAACCTCGAACTGCATTTCGCCATCAACATCCGCAATTTCAATGATGGAAACGTCGAACGTACCACCACCTAAGTCATACACAGCGATTTTGCTATCGCCTTTAGACTTATCCATACCATAAGCTAAGGCCGCAGCCGTTGGCTCATTGATAATGCGCTTAACTTCTAAACCTGCAATACGACCCGCATCTTTAGTAGCCTGACGTTGTGAGTCATTGAAATAAGCCGGTACAGTAATAACCGCTTCAGTGACTGGCTCACCTAAATAATCTTCGGCGGTTTTCTTCATTTTCATCAACACACGTGCAGAAATCTCGGGTGGCGCCATTTTTTTACCACGTACTTCTACCCAAGCGTCGCCATTGTCAGCCGCGACAATTTTGTAAGGCACTAATTTAATATCTTTTTGTACCGCATCTTCTTGGAAGCGACGGCCAATTAAACGTTTTACAGCATATAAAGTATTTTCAGGGTTGGTGACTGCTTGACGCTTAGCCGTTTGACCCACTAATACTTCTTCATCCATGAAAGCGACTACGGATGGAGTGGTACGATCCCCTTCTGAGTTTTCAATTACCCGTGGCTTATCGCCTTCCATGACCGCTACGCAAGAGTTGGTAGTACCTAAGTCAATACCAATAATTTTTCCCATAATCTTTGCTTCTCCAGAAATCTTTTTAACTACTGCAACCTGAGGTTGCTAACTGAATCCTTAGATAGGGGCTGTTTGTTGCTTTTCAAGGCTTAAAAACCCCAGAAAAAATGTTTTTTTACTACTTTTTGCTGACCATCACCATCGCCGGGCGAATCGTGCGACCATTTAAGGTGTAGCCCTTTTGCATCACTAAAGAGACGGTGTTATTGTCATAATCCGGGTGAGGCTGCATACCAACTGCTTGATGCAATTCAGGATTGAAGGCTTGACCTAAAGGATTCACAGCTTCCATTTTGAATTTTTCCATGACAGAAGCGAATTGCTTCAAAGTTAGCTCCATCCCTTGACGTAAACTGTCTGCATCGCCTTGAGCTTGTAAGCCCATTTCCAAGCTATCTGCGACTGGTAACAAGGCTTCTGCAAACCGCTGCACAGAAAATTTATGCGCATCTTCAACTTGCTTTTCATAGCGACGGCGCTGATTATCAGCTTCAGCTTGACCTCTCAGGTATAAATCCCGATTTTCTTCGGCCTTGGCTTGGGCTAATGCTAAATCAGCTTGCAGCTTCGTAATTTCAGCTTGTGCCTGCTCTAAAGCCTGAGCAGTATTCGCTTCTGCTTGTACTGCTTCTGTGACTGGCTCACTAGTAGCCTGCGGCTGTGCCATCGGGTCTAGGTTTGAGTCTTGTTTGTCTTGTTCTGCTGGGTTCATCTTTGATCTCCAAAATCTTGCCACGCTGCTAAAGGCTCCGTGTACTGAATCGCCTGAGAGAAATAAGGGTTAATTTTTCAAATTCAAGGCCACAATAGACCAGCAGATGCAAAAAACTCCAGAGTTTGCCATTATTTTTCTTTAAGGAGCACGCCAATGAGCCAAAACTTCAAAGATCATTTTTCCAATGTGGCTAAAACCTACGCTAGTTATCGACCACAATACCCAAGCGAATTATACGCTTGGCTAGCCAGTATCAGTCCAAATACCGAACTAGCTTGGGATTGTGCCTGCGGAACCGGGCAAGCGTCCTTGGGTTTAGCTGGGCAGTTTCAACGAGTGATCGCAACGGATGCTAGCGAACAACAAATTGCCTCTGCAGAAGCACATACCAAAATTCAATGGCGCGTTGCTCCTGCTGAAGCTAGTGGTTTGGCTGATCATTCTGTTGATTTGATTACGGTCGCTCAGGCTTTACATTGGTTTGAGCTAGATAAATTTTATGCTGAAGCGCAACGGGTATTAAAACCAAATGGGGTCTTAGCGGTTTGGACTTATGGCGTATTAAAAATTGCAGAACCCCGTATTGATGCCTTAGCTCAGGATTTTTATAGCCATACTGTTGGCCCTTATTGGCCGCCCGAGCGTGCTATTGTCGAAAGCGGTTATCGCGCTTTGGCATTCCCCTTTCAAGAGTTGGCAGCACCCAAATTTAGTATGCAACTTAACTGGTCTAAAGCGCAGTTAATGGGCTATTTCCGGAGTTGGTCAGCGACTGACCGCTATCTAAAGGCGCGAGGGACTGATCCAGTAAGCCTTTTAGAGGAACAACTTGCGCCCATCTGGGATGAGACAACTAGTTATTTAACTGAATGGCCCTTGGCGTTTAGAGTCGGTCGCAAACTTGTCTAAAATTTTTCGGCCGCATCCAAGCGTTGCTGATTTACTTGTTGAGCCGCATCTAATTTATCGACCACTGCTTGTTGGGTTTGCTGGGTTGGCAAGACCGTAGTCACAGGCGCAGGCACTACGGTGTTGGATGCTTCTTGGCAAGCAGCTAAACAACTGCAAGCGACGAGCATGCATAAGGCTTTGAAGCTGGTAGTAATCATTGTTATTCATGTTTCCAGTTCTGACAGGCGCTAAGCTTAGCAAAGCTAGTCAAGAGGCCAAGTTTTATCTGCCTAACGGCAGTAGCCCTCTATCTCTCCTAGTCACTCGCCTCTCATCTGAATGAGACGTATGCTTAAAAGATCGTAGCGGAAGGAGATAACTGTATGCCTAAGATCACTCAAGCCGGGTGGTGGCTGGTCGTTTTATGGCTAGCCTTGAGCTTCAATACACTGCGAGCTGATACCCCGACAGAAGCCAAAGTCGTGGGTGGGGTTGAACACGATATGCCTGACTGGTTCAAAGAAAGCTTTCTAGAAATCCAAGAAGATATTCAAGAGGCAGCTGATGCCAATAAGCATGTCATGTTATTTTTCCATCTGAATAACTGCCCTTATTGTGCCAAAATGCTGGATGATAACTTTCTCCAAGAACCCCTAAAATCCTATATTCAAAAGCATTTTGATGTGATTGCCATTAATATAAAAGGTGATCGCCAAGTGCAATACAGCAAAGACCTTGCCTTTTCTGAAAAAGAATTAGCAGATAATTTAGAAGTGAGCCTCACACCGACTATTACTTTCATTAATGCTGACAATAAAACCGTAGCACGTCTGAATGGCTATCGTTCACCTGCTCAATTTAAGCCTGTGCTTGAATATGTCGCGAACCAGACCTATAAAACTGAAGCCCTCAGTGATTATTTAGCGAAACAAACTCCAACTAACAGCTATCAACTGCAATCCAATGAGGCTTTTAAAGACCTCAAAGACCTATCGAGTGTTAAAACGCCGTTAGCCGTGATTTTTGAATCCACGAGTTGCAGTGATTGTATGTTTTTACACGAGACTTTATTGAAGAATCCTGAGATTCAAAATGAGTTAAAGGCTTTCACAGTCGTGCGCTTTGCTGCGGATGACAGCACTGAGATTATCGATGTGCAAGGTAATAAAACCACGCCTAAAGATTGGTTACAATCATTAAAACTCAGCTATCAGCCCGGAATCGTCCTGTTTGATGAAGGCAAAGAAGTCTCACGTTTGGAAGGTAAATTGTATAACTTCCATTTTCAGCAATTTCTCAATTATGTAAGCAGCAAGGGTTATAAAGAGCGGAGCTTTCCTGAACATTTAGGCATGCGCCAAGAAGAACAGCTCAAACAGGGTAAAACGGTCAATATTGGAGAAAACTAAGATGCGTCCACATGCTTTAGCCAGCCTAGCACTCAGCTGCTGTTTGTGCCTTAGCCTAGCTAGTTTAAGCCCGAGTTTCGCTACCGAATCCAATACGACTCAGCCAGTAGCAGCAGCCACGCAAACCCAGCGCTTGGTGATTCAAGTGAACAAAGAGAATGCGGAGCTGCAAGATCATGTGCTATCGAATATTGTCAATTTGCAGAAATACTTTGGGATCGACAATATTGAGATTGAAGTCGTGGCTTATGGCCCAGGCATTTGGTTTTTGACCGCTGATAGTACCTACAAACCACGGATTGAAAGTCTAATGCTGCAAAATGTGGTGTTCACTGCTTGTGGCAATACTTTAGATACTATCGCAGCCAAGGATGGCAAGCGGCCTGCCTTGATTGAAGGGGTAGAAACGACTCAAGCAGGCATTGCGCGGATCATGGAACGCCAGCAACAAGGCTGGAATTATTTAAGTCCCTAATTTAAGTCTCGCATCATTATTCTGTTCGCTCGCTTGTGCAGGGGATGAAACCATAATCCCCTTGAAGACTGCTATACTGTTGGCAGGCTGATCACCCCGCCAAGAGAGTATATGCGTAGCAATTTCGACTTCAGCTCATGGGATAGAGCTTTAACCACTTACTTAAAAGCTTATATCCATCATGAAACCACTCGGTTCGCTTGCTAACACTGAAGAAGATCTTAGGCTAGTGGTGCTAACCAAGATAAAAACTAATCAAGATCAATCATGCTACTCAAAACCCTAGTACTTGCCCTCTTCCTCACAACCTTCAGCAGTTTAAGTGTCAGCTATGCCGCTGACACCAAGCCAATTCCTACTGAAATAGCCATCCCTGAAGCAGTTCCTCAAATCGCCCCTGATATTTCCGGTATTTATCGCTTGAAAAGCTCTGAACGTGTCCATTTAAAGGGTGGCGAAGATCCGTTAAAAGATAACAAAATTTTTAAAGGCAAGTGGATAGTTGAAAAGCTCGATGCCAAGACTTTTCTCATTTTCAAAGCAGAAACTGTGCGCAATAGTGGCACGCTAAACTATGTCAGTATTTATGAGTTTATCGACGGACGTTTCTTCGAAAAGCTTTTCCATATGGAAAGTACGATAGTGAATAACGTGAACATCGAGTTTGCCAATGACACCTTAAGCACTGTAATGACTGAAAATAACACACTACAAGAAACGAATCAGTGGCAACGCATTCATCCTAGTGAAGCAAAGCCAGATAAATACCTAGAACGTGCACTCGTCAAAGCTCAGCAGCGCTTTGACGAGTTTGGTTGGGAAAAATATAAACGTTTAAGAGCTAATGCTACCCAGTAATCTTGCAAGCTGATGGATACCCTAATTCACAGTCCAACGCGCTTAGGATTTAAAGCACCAAACCCGGATTCCCCTCTACATTTTTTAGTGTCGGTAGATTCAATTCAATCTTGCTAATGGTTTTTTTATCGCGTAGATAATCAGCAACTACGTCCCAAATCTGCTTATTCGCTGGCACATTTTCTTGCACACTCGCCCAACCGGCGACCGGATAGTTCTTAGACATATCCAAAGGTGACCCCGCCAATTCTAAATCAGAAACACGTTCACCCATTTTTGCGGTAGGATCAAAACTAAACTTTAAGCCGCCTACGCGCACCATATCGCCCCCTTGCTGGTAATAAGGATCTGGGTTAAATAGATTGTCAGCGACATCTTCTAGAATCGTTTTAATGGTTTCACCGCTCAGTTCATTACGGGTGACCGTGCCATAGGTAATTGCAGTTTGATCCGCAACATGCTCGAAGGTAATCGGCTGCCCCGGCAATAAACTAGTCCCCCAGCGGAAGCCCGGTGAGAAGGCAATCGGTGCATCCAAGCGCTCCATCAGCGCATTACAAATCAATTGATCAAAGCTGCCATTGAAATTGCCACGCCGATATAAAACTTCATCACAAACGGCTAATTCTTCGGCTAGCTCTTTTTTGAAAGGTTCACGTACCTTATCAATGAGTTTCAGCATCTCTGCATCAGCGGTAAGCAAATTGGAGAATACGGGCAAGAGTTTGTAGCGATAATCCACTAGTTTGCCATCTTTGACCTCTAAATCTAGCACACCTAAAAACTTGCCATTCGAGCCTGCATTGGTGACTAGCGTTTTACCGCCAGCATTGTCCACCACGACCGGTTGGAACACGCCATCATGCGTATGTCCACCCATAATCGCGTCAATCCCAGTCACTTTACTGGCCATTTTTAGGTCAACATCCATGCCATTATGCGAAAGCACAATCACCAGTTTCGCACCCTTACCACGTGCCTCGTCTACCATTTCCTGCATACGATCATCGCGAATACCAAAGCTCCATTCCGGAATCAGATGCTTGGGGTTCGCAACAGGCGTATACGGGAAAGCTTGCCCAATAATTGCGACAGGCACGCCATTCACTTCTTTAATCACATAAGGCGCAAACACAGGCTCCTCAAAATCGGTGCTCATCACATTTTGCGCGACAAAATCAATCTTGCCCGCAAAGTCCTTCTCGATGATTTCCTTCACTCGATCCGCACCATAGGTCATTTCCCAGTGCGGCGTCATCACATTCACACCTAAGGCTAATTGCGCATCAACCATATCCTGCGCCTTAGTTTTTAAGGAAGTCCATGAGCCTTGCCAAGTATCGCCGCCATCTAATAACAAAGCACCTTTGCGTTGTGCGCGAATTTGGTCGATCAAAGTTTTGAGATGAGCAAAGCCACCCACTTTGCCATATTGCTTAGCGGCTTCAGCAAAATCTAAATAGGTAAAAGCATGAGCATTAAGGCTTTTAGGCTCGATTTGATAAAACTTTAAAAAGTGTTCACCCACCAAATGCGGTGGTTTACCAAGCATACTGCCAAAGCCTAGATTAACATTTGGCTCACGATAATAAATGGGCAAAAGCTGTGCGTGACAGTCAGTGTAGTGGAGGATTGAGACATTCCCAAAGGCTGGCAATTCATAAGGATTGCTAGGCTGACCTGCCGCAAAACTGAGCCGTGGATTTAATTGAAAACCCGCTACACTCGCAGCTGCTAATAATTGCAAAAACTCACGGCGATTCATGCCCATAGGGTCTGCCCCTCAACTAAAATTGGTGCTGGATGAAACCAATGCCCAAGTCGCTACTTGAGCACTGTTGGCTAGGCTTATTTATTGACTGGTGAAGCCGGATCGACCAAAAAGGCCACTAAATCCGCAATCTGCTCAGGACTTAACACACCATTATGTCCAAAGCGCGGCATATTCGAACAAGCCATCATGGACTGTGAATTGAAAATTTTATCGTAGGTATATTTAACCGTTTCTTCACTATTGCCACGCATTTTACCGTAGCCCGTGAGCGAGTTACCGATATTACCAGCAGCGACTTCTTTCGGATCAGCCGCATGACAAGCATAGCAGTTACCACCGCGCGGCTTATCAGCCTTATCAGGTGAGATAACTCCAACCCGCATCGCAAAGCCGGTATTAAACACCTCTTTGCCTTTTTCCCAATTGCCCAGCATTTTATTGCCTTCTGGGTATTTAATCGTCGCTTTCTCGCGCTCGATAATCGCTTTGGCTTGCTCAGGAGAAGGTATATTGCGAGTTTCGGAACAAGTGATTAAAGTTTCATCTTGTTTAAGACGCTCTAAATGTTGCTTTTCACCTTGCTGATAGCCCGTAGAAATATACTGATCCACTAAGGCTTGAATCGCTTTCTCATCATCCGCAGCCCATGCCACGCCTGCCAGCACTGTTAAGGCTACACTAGCCAATAGAGTTTTTTTCATTGCCTACTCCTTACCGTGACATGCCGGGTAAAACATAAGTACCGTCTTTGGCTTGCGCGGTCAGATAGGCAATTAAAGCCACACTTAAAGGCGCACCGTATTCGGTATCCGGTAAACGCATTTGTCCTTCACAATCCCAAATCCGATGTTGCATAGTGCGCACGGCTGCATGTGAAACCCGATAAGTCGGCCAGCCGCCAATGGCTTTTTGTGCATCCTTACCGGCTTTAGAGAAATTACCCAGATTTTGCAGACGAATCCGCTTCTGATCAGCGCCATGACAAGAGGCACACGAGAAGTCTAAAGGGCCAGTCCGGTGATAAAAGAGAGCTTCACCCACTTTAATCATTTCCTGCTCTTTAGGATGCGCCGTTGGTGGGTTGATTTTCATCCCATCCGATTGGGAAGCGATATACACCGCAATGGCTTCTAAATCAGTATTGTCTTCATTGGCTTTTTCATTGGCATAAGTTTTTTTCTTCAACTCGGCCTCATCAAAACCTTGCACTGTGGTCATACAGGTAATCATGCGCGACTCTAAATCCTGTACACGATCGGTGTCTTGGAAATAACGTGGCAACTCAGCATAAACCCCTTTCACCACGCCTTTACCTAAACCAAAATCACATTCTTCCATAGAGACAGCTTTGGGGCCGCGCTTTTCCTTAAACAATTCCTCGCCACGATCCACGACTAATAAAGCCGGATTAGCATCTCGATCTCCATAAGTCATTTCGCGGTATGCATCGGCATTAGGCTCTTCTGCCGCATAGACAGCCGTTAGAGCTAGACTGCTGATGAGCAGTCCGGGTAGTAATACATTTTTCATAGTACGCTCCTCTCCTAGCGTTAGAGCCAAACTACTCCACGGTCAACTCCGCAGAATCCGTAGCGTCTTTATTGTCTTTCCAAGTTAATTTAACCTTGTCACCCGCTGCACCTTTATAATTAAAGGCTAGATAGGGATTCTTTGAAACTGAACCACCCCAGTTAGTTTTCAAGACTTCCTTATCATTCGCAGTGACGACTACTTCCGTGATGTAATGCGCTGGCACTAACTCACCCGTGGCTGAATCTTTACGTAGGCCGGTTTCCATCGGATGAGTCATTAAAGCTTTGACTTCCACTAGACCGCCTTCGAGTACTTTTGCTTTCAGTTTTACACTTGCCATCCTGAACTCTCCTGATTAACCGCCACAGCCGCCGATGGTGACTTTGATTTCTTGCTTAGCACTAAACAAACCTTCTTTCGTTTGTACTAAAGCCATCACTTCTGAGGTCTTTGCCATTTTGATGCGCGTGGATACTTCAGCTTTGGTTCCCTCCGGCAACGTAAACGTCGCTGCTAATGGAGTGGGATTATTCGCAACAACAATACTAATACCCGTCACTCCTTCCATCGATGAACTAACCGTTAAAGGAACGACTGCACCATTTTCGGCAATTTCTGGTGCTTTAATTTGTACATCGGTGGAAGGCTTAGCATCAACCGCATTAATCATTTTCAAAACTTCGTCGAGCGTTTTGGCTGCAAAGGGATTCGTAGCCGGTTCTTCGGCAGCGAATACTAA
Source organism: Thiothrix sp. (assembly GCA_008015155.1). GTDB lineage: Bacteria > Pseudomonadota > Gammaproteobacteria > Thiotrichales > Thiotrichaceae > Thiolinea. The sequence goes on along the minus strand of SSFA01000004.1, from coordinate 30,514 downwards.
ACTAGGGCTGACTAAGCCACTGCTCAGGGCAACCCCTGTTGCGCTCAGCGCTAGGGTATGAGAGAGAAACCTTCTCCGTTTCATAGCATCTCCTGTGTGTTTGCTAGGTTGAGATTGTTATTAGATTTTAAAACTAAAAAGAAAATACGGCGAATAACTCGATCAGAGTCATCAAAACTAGGTAAGAAATAAGAGCTAGAAAAATGGGCAGCAGTCGACAGACTCATTATACCACCTCCTCCTAGCGGCTATTCATCATGACTGAAAAATATCAAATGAGTAATAGATATTAATAACAGCTAAATATAGGTGGGTCAAATCCCTATCTCTAAAGAGAAGGACAAGAGGGATTTGTCTATCCCTCTAAGTAAGCCTCTGATTTAAATAAGATAATAAAGTAATTTATTTGCGTCATTTAGATACAAGCGCTCCTGCTTGCTTAACGTCCAGAAAAAGCTAAATTAATGCCTAAACCCGCAAAAGCTGCTGCAAAACTACGGCGCAAGATATTTTGTACACGTACTGATTGCAGAACAAGCTGCCGAAAAGAATTGGCTAATAAGCCGTAGCCCACGAACACTAAAAAGGTCATCAGCATAAAGATTGCGCTTAATAGCAACATTTGCCCCAAGACTGAACCCATCTCTGGATTAACAAACTGCGGTAAGAAAGCTAAAAAGAAAATAGACAACTTGGGATTGAGGATATTCATTAAAAACGCTTTCAATACCAAACTGCTAGCTTGCGCTTGACTCGGTTGGCTATCAAACTTGAAAGCATCCCGATCGCGCCACGTTAAATAGGCTAAATATAATAAATAAGCGACCCCAGCAAATTTTAAAACCTGAAAAGCAACCGCACTCACATGTAAGAGCGCTGCCAAGCCTAAAATACTGGCTAACAAATGTGGCACTATCCCTAAAGTACAACCAAGCGCGGCATATAAGCTAGCCGTCCGTCCTTGCATTAGCCCAGTTGTGACCGTAAAGAGCACACCGGGCCCTGGAATTAGCACTACAATCAAAGAAGTAAGAAGAAAATTGAGCGTTAACACGAGCTACCTCAGCCAAATTATCTGTAATTAGCCTAAGCATAGCAGGTTTAACTCGCTTAATACCTGCAACCCTTGGCATGACGCAAAGCCCGTTGTACGCGATACTCTGGTAAATCATCGATACTTCGCTGGCTTTCTAAGTAGACATCCCCCGCACTCAACCCAATATCTTTCAAGATATAGTCCGGTAAATCAGCTAACTCACTCCGCTCTTTAGCAACTTGATGCTTGAGAGCTTGCACTGTTTGCCATTGCTTAAACCTCTCAATAAGCTGCTCAAAGCTTGTTCCTTCCCAGTTTCCAAGCGGAATACTTGCCAATATGCTATACAGTTTCATTAGAACACCTATCAATATTTGTGAAATAAATTAGTTATTACTTAACTTATATTGACTTTAGCAGAGCAGTTATCTATTAATAAAACGAATAATTTTGAAGTAGCTTTTCACGGATTTTGATAGGTGAGTGATTTTATGAAACCCATCCGCAATTTTGATTTAGCCACCTTACGCAGCTTTGTGCAGATAGCGGATGCAGGCAGTATGACGCGGGCAGCATCACGCTTAAATATGACTCAATCTGCGATTAGTATGCAGATTAAGCGCCTCGAAACTAGCCTTGAGCAGTCTTTGTTTGATCGCTCGGTACAAAAACTATTGCCGAATGCAGCAGGCGAGCAATTATTGCATTTCGCACGGCAACTGCTCGCCTTGAATGATGAAGCCTGGGGGCGGATGACTGCGCCTGAATACGAGGTGGAGATTCGTTTGGGTGTGCCCTCAGATATTATTAACCCGCATATTCCGCAAGTCTTAGCCAACTTTAGCCGTGACTTTCCTAAGGCTCAAATCAAGCTCACTACCAATCCTACGATTTACTTAAAAGAGCAATTCGCTGAAGGTCAGCAGGACATTATTCTGACGACCGAACGCGAACCGGGTGGTGGTAAAGTGATTAGCCGCCAAGCCCTACTATGGACAGGCTCAGAAAACGGCTGCGTGTGGAAAAAGCGCCCGCTGCCTATTGCTTTTACCAAAGGCTGTATTTTCCGTACTACCGCTATTGAAGCTTTAGAAAAAGCACAAATTGATTGGGTTGATGTGGTGGTGAGTGATGATGATATTGCTAAACAAGCCATGGTGAGTGCTGGACTTTGCGTCGGCACACAGCTAGAACAAACCCAATGCCCGGGTCAAAAACACATTGTACATCAGGGTCAACTACCTGAACTGCCCTATTTTTCCATTGCGCTCTATCACCAGAACCTTCCGAATAATCATTTAGCGCTGAGTTTAGCCGCTTATCTTGAACGGGCGTTTGCTTAAGTGATCACAATTCGGCGAAAATAGTCGAACTGTTAGCCTATTGGATTAGATTTATGACACCAGCCTATTCTCCCACAAAGCTTGCGAGTCTTGCCCAACGCGAAGCCGCAAGCTTCACCCAAACCCACCCACAATCTGCTCAACTGGCTGAGCAAGCCAAACAATATTTATACGGCGGTGTACCGATGCATTGGATGGCGGACTGGTCAACGCCTTTCCCACTTTTTGTACAAGAAGCCAATGGTGCGCATTTTAAAGATGTGGATGGGCATAGCTACGCAGACTTTTGTCTAGGTGACACTGGATGTATGTTTGGGCACTCGCCTGCACCAGTGGCTAAAGTTATCGCTGAGCATGCTGCCCAAGGCTATACCACCATGCTCCCGAGTGAAGATGCGATTGCGGTGGGTAGGGACTTAAGTGCACGCTTTGGCTTAGCGTTTTGGCAAGTGGCGACGACTGCAACTGATGCCAATCGCTGGGCTTTACGCTGGGCGCGAGCGGTCACGGGACGAAAAATTATTCTGGTCTTTGATGGTTGCTATCATGGCACAGTAGACGAAACGATGGTGCGTTTGCAAAATGGTAAAACCGTGCACCGTAAAGGCTTAAAAGGCCAAGCCTTGGATCTCACTCAATACATGCGGGTGGTGGAGTTTAATGATCTGGCGGCCTTAAAAACCGCTTTGCAAACCAATGACGTAGCTGCTGTCTTATGCGAACCAGCTATGACTAATATTGGTATGGTGTTACCTGATGTAGGCTTTCATGCCGAATTACGTCGTTTAACGCGCGAGCATGGCACGCTGCTAATTATTGATGAAACTCATACTATTTCAACCGGTTATGGTGGCTATACTAAAACCTTTGGACTGGAACCGGATTTATTTGTGCTAGGCAAACCCATCGCAGGCGGCTTGCCCTGCTCGGTGTTTGGGGTGAGTGCGCAAGTTGCCCAACAAATGCAAACGCTTAAAAGTAATACGCACCCTGATGATCATGACGGCCATGGACATAGCGGTATGGGTACTACGCTTTCGGCTAATCTATTCACCATGCGCGCCATGCGCGCTAATCTTGAGGAAGTCATGACTGAAGCAGCCTATCAGAACATGATTCCCAAGGCGGAATATTTAGCACAAGGCTTGAAATCTGTGATCACAAAAAACCAATTACCCTGGTGTATTACGCAAATTGGTTCACGGGTTGAATTTCAATTTAGCCCCAAAACTCCACGCACCGGGCATGAAGCCGAACTCGCCTTTGATGATGAATTGGAGCAGTGCATCCATCTGTATCTGCTCAATCGTGGTATCATGATTACCCCGTTTCACAATATGATGCTCGCCTGCACTGCTACTCAAGTGGCTGATATTGATAAACTTATTCACACCCTCGATGCTTTCATTCAAGAATTATACTAAGGATTAGACATGCAACCGACTGCACCTACCCGTTCACCTGAAGTCACTAGCTTTTTAAGTGCTCAGCCGCATTTAAGCCAAATTGCCCTAATCTTGACTGATATTAATGGCATTGCGCGTGGCAAATTTTTGCGCCCGCATGAGTTGCATGCCTTGTTTTTAAATGGGCGACCTTTGCCTAGCTCGATTTTATCCTTAAATGTCTTGGGCGAAGATGTGGATACCACAGGCTTAGTCTGGGAAGTCGCTGATATGGACTGCCTTGCCAAACCTGTGTCTAACTCCTTAAAAGTATGCCCGTGGCTACCCAATACCGGACAAGTCTTAGTGAGTATGGATAAAGTAGCGGGAATGCCTGCTGCTGCGGCTGATCCACGCTTACGCTTAGCTGAGATTATTTCTAACCTCAAGGCTGATAATTTGCATCCCGCTTTAGCCTGCGAATTAGAATTTTATTTACTGGATGCTGAAGCGTGGAAACAAGGCAAAGTGCTGCCAGCTACCGCTAGCAATCAATTGCCGCTGACCCAAACACAGGTTTATAGCGTGGATGACTTGGAGGCCATGCGCCCTTTCTTTGCAGATATTTATAAATACGCCGCCATTCAAGGTCTACCCGCTGAAACGGCCATTTCCGAATATGCGCCAGGGCAATTCGAAATCACCTTGGTCTATCGCAAAGATGCTTTGCAAGCCGTAGACGAAGCGATTCAATTCAAACGCTTAATTAAAGGGGTGGCGGAACAACATGGCATGATTGCCTGCTTTATGGCCAAACCATTTAGCGAACGCGCAGGCAGCGGTATGCATATTCATGTAAGCCTCAACGATGCGGATGGCTTCAATCTCATGAGTACAGCTGAGACTGAAACCAATGACTTATTACTGCATAGCATTGGTGGCATGGCGGCTACTGTCCAAGACAGTATGGCGATTTTTGCTCCGCATGCGAACTCCTATCGCCGTTTTAAAGCGAATAGTTATGCGCCCACTGCTGCAACTTGGGGTATTAATAATCGTAGCGTGACCTTCCGTGTGCCTACCGGTTCGGCGGCTAGTCGGCATGTGGAACATCGAGCTTCAGGTGCGGACGCTAACCCTTATTTAGCCGTTGCAGCGGTATTAGCTGGTTTACATCACGGGATCAAAAATAAGCTTAACCCGGGCAAACCTGCGGAAGGCAATGCTTATGGCGAGCAAAGCAACACCCTACCTTTGAACTGGTATGACACGCTAGAAGCCTTTGAAAATTCGAGCTTTATTGCTGAGTATTTCGGCGAAGATTTCCGGCGCATTTATAGCGCTTTGAAACGAGAAGAATGTGAAAACTTTAATGCGCAGGTGAGTGAATTAGATCATCGTTGGCATTTGCGCTTGGCTTAAAATGAAAAAGAGGCTTAATAGCCTCTTTTCCCTACTTATCTAAGAGATTGAGTGCTGAGCCTAGTAAACATCGCGCTGATAGCGGTGCTCAGCAATTAATAACTCTAACCAATCATGTGCTTGCTCAGGGGTTTTACCACCATGCTGAATAGCAATATCCAATAGTGCTTGATGCACATCTTTAGCCATGCCGTGCATATCACCGCAGACATAAAAATGTGCGCCAGTTTGCAGCCATTGATAAACCTCTGCACCAGCTTCTAATAAGCGATTTTGTACATAGACTTTTTGCGCTTGATCACGGGAGAAAGCCACACTCATACGCTCTAATACACCCGATTGCAGCAGGCCTTGCCATTCGGTTTGATAGAGGAAATCCGTGCGGAAGCGTTGCTCACCGAAAAATAACCAAGTGTTACCGCTCAAACCCTGTGCTTCGCGTTCAAATAAGAAACTACGGAACGGTGCTACCCCAGTTCCCGCACCCACCATAATGATTTTGGTTTGCGGATCCTGTGGCAAACGGAAATGTGGGTTTTCTTTAATATAGACAGCACTCAGATCACCGGCCTGTAAGCGCGCTAAACCATTCGAGGCAGTACCTAAATGTTCGCGACCGTTGAAGTCATAAGTGACACGCTTAACCAGCAAATGAACTTCATCAGGATGGGCATTAGGGCTAGACGCGATAGAATATTGACGATCTTGTAGTGGGCGCAATAAATCCACTAAGTCTTGAGCACTGACTGCACCTGAGTAAGTTTGTAAAACATCCGCCCAATCCGCTGCCCACAAGAAATCTTTCAGCGCTTCTTTGTCCTCAAGAGCGGCTAGTAAATCAGTATGGCTAATCAGTTGCGCATATTGCTTTAACTGGCGCTTGGTGACCGTAGACAACTCTAACTTGCTCGTTAAAGCAGAGCGTAAATCTAGACTTGTACCCTCTAGCTTCACCTGCTCAGAACCAGTAAATTTACCTTGCTTTAAAACCTCATCCACCAGCGCAGCTTCGTTATGCACTTGCACCGCTAAAATATCGCCCGGCTGATAACTAATCCCAGAACCATCTAAGGAAAACTCTAAATGCAGCACCTCTTTACTAGAACCGGTGTCGGTTAAGTTAATGCTATTTAATAACTCAGATTTGAAAGGATGCTCATTCGAGTACAGTGCTTCACTGACCGCTTCCGCAGTTGGATTAGCCGTAAATTGTGTATTAGCAGCTTCAGTTGCTGGTTTGAACTGCTCTAAAACTTTTTCCTGCCAAGCTTTAGCAGGTTTAGCGAAATCAACATCACAATCGACACGCTCCAGTACACGCTTCGCTCCCAACTCTGCAAAACGGGTATCCAAGACTAAGCCGGCTTGGCAAAACTCGTCATAGCTAGAATCACCTAAAGCTAAAACGGTGTATTCCAATTTTTCTAAGCGTGGTGCACGTGCGGATTGAATGAAGTTAAAGAAGGCACGGGCATCATCAGGTGGCTCACCATTACCATGCGTGCTAATGACAATAACTAAACGTTGCTCTTGTTTCAGTTGTTGAGGGCGATAATCTTTCATACTGCTCAGGCTTACTTCGCCGCCTTGAGCCTTTAAATTATTAGTGAGCTGCTCCGCAATTTTTTTGCCATTGCCTGTTTGCGTGCCATACAGCACTAAGGTTTTTACGGTAGCAACAGTGTGTACTACAGGAGCTATATTAGGCGTAGTTACAGCTGCGGTACTACGTTGTGGGAAGGGGATCACATTATCCTTGCCCATCGACAAGCCAGAAAGATAGCCGCCTAGCCAAGCGAGTTGGACAGGACTCAAATCCGTGACTGCGGAGGTAATACGCTCTAATTGTTGTGCACTCAACACGGTCATAACTGCTCTCATTCAGGCTAGACATTAAAGATTCGCGCAAGTATGCCGCAGTCAGTATTTCTGTTAAAGTGATATAAAAAGATTAAAATATCACATTTTTAGATAATAGATGCATAAAAAAGGCTGGTACAAGACCAGCCTTTACGGTATTTGGGTAAAACGCTAATTAATAGCGATTGCGATAGCCGCCACCGTCACGGTCGCCGCCGCGACCACCACCACCGAAGCCACCGTCACGACGTGGAGGACGACCGCCGCCACCACCGCCACCAGTGTTTTCACGTGGTTTAGCTTCGTTTACTTTGGCATTACGACCACCGATATCGGTGTCATTTAAGCCATTGATGGCCGATTGCGCTGAGCTGTTATCAGGCATTTCTACGAAACCGAAACCTTTTGACCGGCCAGTTTCTTTATCTTTAATAATGCTAACTTTACTAACATCACCGAAGGCACTAAAAATGCTGCGGAGGTCTTCTTCAGTTGTCGCGTAGGCCAGGTTTCCAACGTAAATATTCAATTGTAGTCATCTCATCTATTGTGTGCTGCTGAAATCATTTAGCAGTGGGCAAGCAGACACACAAATTACCCACGGCATTTCAGGTATAAAACCCTGATCAATTACTAGTGTATAGTAGTTTTGACTCAAGGAAAGAAAAATCTTGATAAATTTCGCTTCCATTTTTAGCTTAATTATTTAAGCAGATGCTGATTAACTTACAATTCCCCTGCAAAATAAGCATGCAGGAATTGATCAAACTCCATTTCATCTGATTTTTCAATCACTTGCTGCTGCTCTAATGAGTCTTGGGCCATCTGAATAAACTCTGCTTCACGCTCAGGCATTAAATGTCTTTTGATAAAGAAATCACGATGTTGGCGTGATTTAGTTTGGGCAAAACTGAAAAAGCTCGCACCCTTTTCATGCATTTCCTGCATCAACTGTGCTGAAGGTGTTAGTTCAGGGTTCTGAATCAATTCGATTTTTTGTTGCACCGCAGAATGATAAGTAGTTTCTTGATGAGTTTTATCTAATAACTCAGCCACTGGGAGCATTTGCTCTAATAACTCTTGTCCCCATGCCTGCAGGCTAATCTGCCGCTCAGGCTGCTCTAAAACAAGCCCCGGTTTACGTCCTTGATGCGCAACCAACATTTGATTGCTATTAATCATGTTACGTTCATGAACATCAATCTTGGGGCTAGACTGCAATAGACAGAAATGCATAAAGACTTCTAAAAAGCGGAGTTGCTCATGGGTTAAACCAGCAGGATGGAAGGTATTAATATCGACTGAGCGCAGCTCTATATATTTAATGCCACGATCTTTCAGCGCATTCACGGGCTTTTCAAAGCGCTGTAAAGGTTGCTTAGGGCGTACCGTACTGTAATATTCATTTTCGATTTGTAGAATATTGGTGTTCAATTGACGATAAACACCATCAACTTTTACACCAATCTTTGCATAATCTGCACTAGGGGTATGAATGGCGCGCCAGAGGCTATCGGTATAGCTTTGGATGGAGTCATAACAAACCTGTACCCCGCTCTCATTTTCTTTACTATTGGTATAGCCAATATTTCCCATCCGTAAGGAAGTACCATAAGGCTCATATAGGGTGTACTCATTCAGTTCTAACATAGTGTCTGGTGCTTTACGTCCCCCCAAAAAGCTTTTGCAAATCGCGGGTGAGTTACCAAACAAATAAATAATCAGCCAGCCATAACGCAATAAATTACGCGTGAGCGCCATATACTGCTCATCTCGAAAATCGCGCAGACTGCCTTGGTGGCCTTCTACACCTTGCCAAGGCTCCCAAAAAGACTCAGCAATCGAATAATTAAAATGAATACCTGCAATGACTTGCATGGTTTTACCATAGCGCCAAGCTAGTCCTTGTCGATAGACATGCTTCATCAAGCCAGCATTTGAGCTACCGTATTCAGCAATCCGAATATCGTTTTCGCCATTTAACACACAAGGCATACTCGCCGTCCACAGCAGCTCATTGTCTAAATGCTGATAGACAAAAGTTTCAATATCCAGCAAGAAGTCCAAAGCTTCCGTAGCACGTGCTTGGGGCGGCGTGATGAGTTCAATTAAAGACTCTGAATAATCAGTCGTGATCCACGGATGAGTTAAAGCAGACCCTAGGACTTTAGGGTGATCCGTTTGGGCTAAGGTGCTATTGGGGGTAACTCGTAAACTTTCTTTCTCTAAACCCGTGCGGCTCTCTCGCAAAGCAGCATGTAATTGATGTTGTTCGATGGCGCGTAACCGCTGCTCCATTTGTTGATACACAGGCAGCTCCTCCTAAATTTTTATGGGGCATTATCAGTCTCTAAGCATATCATTTTTACGAATAAAGGTCTGATAGCACTGTTTTGAATTGGGATATTTGCGCTAAACGGTTCTTACATAGCAGCACCTAAGTACTAGGTTTATACTCTAGCCAGTCTATTGCTGGAGGAGTCGCGCATGGAATTCGAAAATATCTTATTGGCAACGATAGAGACTGGCATCTACTGCCTGACTATCAATCGACCTGCTCAATACAATGCACTGAATGCCAAAACCTTAGAGGAAATTCACGCCGCCGCCACTTATCTGCACAATCAAGCGGATGTCCGCGTTTTGCTATTGACGGGCTCAGGACAAAAAGCGTTTGCAGCCGGTGCGGATATTAAAGAGATGCAGTCTAAAAGCGCGATTGAAGGTCAAGCCTTTGGACGCAAAGGCATGCAAGCTTTTCGCAGTTTAGAACTCTTACCTTTTCCAGTGATTGCTGTCGTGCATGGCTTTGCTTTAGGGGGTGGTTGTGAGTTGGCGATGAGTTGCGATTGGATTATTGCCTCTGAAAAAGCGCAGTTTGGTCAACCTGAAGTAGCCTTGGGTGTCACACCTGGCTTTGGAGGCACTCAACGCTTAAGCCGTCTAATCGGACGCTCGAAAGCCTTAGAACTGTTAGTCTCAGGGCGGCGCTTGGATGCAAACACTGCTTTGGCTTGGGGCTTAGTGAATCATGTTTATCCTGTAGATGAGTTGATGAATGAGGCGTTGAGAATAGCTCGTGACATCGCTGCACAAGCACCCTTAGCGGTGCAAATGTGTAAGCAACTTGTGATTCGCGGCCAAGATTTAGAGCTAGAAACCGCCTGCTTATTAGAAGAACAAGCCTTTGGTTTAAGCTTCTCAACAGCTGACCAAAAAGAAGGCATGGCTGCTTTTGTGGAAAAACGTAAAGCCTTATTTAAGGGTAGTTAAGTAAAGTGCTATGAGCACTACGATCGCACTACTGGCCTTGTCGGTGGGTATGCATGCCACATGGAATTTATTAGCACGTCAAGTACCCGCCTCCTGTAATTATTTGTGGTGGGGCTTGCTCGCACATCTATTGCTTTTAGGGCCTTTGGGAATTTATGGCTTAAGTCAGGTGGTATGGACGAGCCAATTGATCTTAGTAAACATCTTAGCCGCCATCGCTTTAAGTGCGTATTTTGTTGCTTTACGTCATGCTTATCGCTTTGCACCCGCTGCCTTTGTCTATCCTTTAGCACGGAGCTCACCGCTTTTAATAGTGATCTGGACTTGGTTATGGTGGGATCAATTACCAAGTCAGCTGGCTAGTCTGGGGATTGGTTTAAGCTTAATAGGTTTATGGCTCTTAGCCATGACTAGCTCTAAGCAGAGTTCAAGCGCTCAGGCCTTAGCTTGGGTCGCTTTAGCTGCTTTCTGTACCAGTATTTACTCTTTGTGTGACAAACTGCTTATTCAGCATTTACCCTCCTTTACAGCTATTTTGGGTTATGTATCGCTCAGCTATTTGCTCGCCTTTCTGCTCATGAGTGCCTTGAATTGGCATGAGACTAAGCATTGGATTCCACGCAGTCGGCCCAATGTTTGGTTAATTGTCTTGGGTGGTTTATGCATCGGTAACTCCTATGCATTGATCATTCAGGTGATGAATCAGCTGGATGCAGCCACTGCAGTCAGTTTTAGCAACGCAGGGATTGTAATCGTCAGCATTATCTCGATCTTTGTGCTAAAAGAACAAGAGCAGTGGCTAATGCGTTTGGTAGCCGCGAGCCTGATTAGCCTAGGATTGGTCATACTAGGTTCAAGTCTTTAAATCATGCAACTGGGAGAGGGAGCATGAGTTCATTTGTGGTTGGACATTTGTATGCGGCTAGGCTGCCACAGCGCATTGGGGAAGATCAAGCTTTCACAGGGATTTGGAAAGATAGTATTCAAACAGCTGAGTTAGATCAAGAAGGCATTAAAGGCGATATTCAAGTTGATCGACGCGTGCATGGTGGCCCTGAAAAAGCTTTACATCAATATGCAATTCCCAGCTATGCCCGTTTACACGCAGCTTTCCCTGAATTAGCAGCACAGATGCCAATTGGCAGTATGGGAGAAAATTTAACTGTATTGGGTATGCACGAGGCTAATGTACATATTGGGGATATTTACCGCATGGGCAGTGCCTTGGTACAAGTCTCACAACCCCGTAATCCGTGTTGGAAAATCAATAGCAAATTTGATGATGAACGCTTAGCAAAGTTTATCGCTACTCAGCATATTAATGGTTGGTACTACCGTGTCTTAGAGCCAGGCTCAGTCCAAGTTGGTGATAGCATGGATTTAGTGGAGCGGTTTAATCCCATTTCACTACGTAACTTTTTGGAGGTGTATGCAGAACATCGCCCCAATTTTATGATTCTACGCAGTTTGGCACGTTGCCAAGGTTTAAATCCTAGCTGGCAAATGAAAATTCAACAGCGCCTTGAGGTGCTACAACGCTTGTAACTAGGACTAAACTCCCAGAGTGGCTAGAAACTGATATACTTAGCCGCTATGAAAATTGGCTCCTATACCTTAACAAATAATCTGATAGTAGCTCCGATGGCAGGGGTCACTGATCGTCCGTTCCGCACACTTTGTAAGCATTTTGGTGCGGGGCATGCGATCAGTGAAATGATGGCATCTGACCTGACTTTATACGCTCAAAAAAAGTCACTGTTTCGCGCCAATTTCGACGGTGAACTAGCCCCCATTTCTGCACAAATTGCTGGATCTGAGCCTGAGCAAATGGCGGAAGCTGCACGCTATCAAGTCGCCAATGGCGCACAAATCGTAGATATCAATATGGGCTGCCCTGCGAAGAAGGTCTGTAAGCGTTTAGCTGGTTCTGCTTTATTACAAGATGAAGACTTAGTCGCACGCATTCTGGATGCTGTAGTTGCAGCCGTTGATGTGCCTGTGACTTTAAAAACTCGCTTAGGCTTTGTGAATGGGCAAGAAAATATTCTGCGCGTTGCAGAACGTGCTGAACAAGCAGGGATAGCAGCTTTAGCGATTCATGGCCGAACTCGAGAGCAAATGTACACGGGTGAAGCACGCTATGAACTGATTCGTGACGTCAAGCAATTGCTGAAGATTCCAGTGATTGCTAATGGAGATATCGATAGCCCCACTAAAGCCAAGCAGGTTTTAGAGCAAACAGGCGTGGATGCTTTGATGATTGGCCGTGCAGCTCAAGGTCGCCCATGGATTTTCAGAGAAATTGCTCATTACCTAAGTACTGGTGAGCACCTAGCAGCTCCCAGCTTAAGTGAAATTCGCGCAGTAGTCCTGCAACACTTAGCCGATTTATATGCTTTCTATGGCGAATATTCAGGCTGTCGGATTGCGCGCAAACATATTGCTTGGTACACAGCAAATCTACCCAATAGTAATGCGTTTCGTGCTGCTATGTATGTGGAAGCATCTACTGCTGCTCAATTTAAAGCGGTGGAAACTTATTTCGCCACCTTACTTCAGCACCCGCACTATGACCAAGAACTAGCTGCTTAAGGATGAGCTACGGACTTTTTCTACCGCTTGGGTCAACATATAGCCACCACCACGCACTGTTTTAAATAGACTTTGCTCGTCCTCAATCGGCAACTTTTTACGTAGCTGTCCCACTCGGACATCAATGGTGCGATCGAAGGGAGTGGCATCGCGCCCGCGCGTTTGCTGCATGAGATAGTCACGATTTAAAACGGTTTGTGGATGTTTGAGGAATACTAGTAATAGATCAATCTCAGCGGGCGATAAGTCCATGAGTTCTTGCTGAGCATTGCGTACTTCCCGCAGTTTGCAATCCATCGCATAACCTGCAAAACGATAGCAGCTTGTTTCTAATTTAGGCGTTTGTTTAAGGCGTCCTAAACGCCGTAAGACTGCATTAGAGCGAGCATGTAACTCACTCATGGCAAAAGGCTTAGGCATATAATCATCAGCGCCACCATTTAAACCATGTAAGCGCGCATCTAAGTCATTTTCTACGGTCAGCATAATGACGCCAGCTTGATACTCGGTTTTGATTTCATCTAATAAAACAAACCCATCTTTACCAGGCAGATGCACATCTAGAAAAACAATATCAATTGCTTGGCTGGTCAAGACTGTATGCATTTCTTCGCCAGAAGCTGCGCAATGCACAATCATGCCTTGCTTTTCAAAATAGCGTTTAACCAGTGAGCGAATGCCTGGCTCATCATCGACAATTAGAATGTGATTGGGTGTAAGGCTTATGGGTTCAAGCATGCTCTGCCTTCAACAGCTCCTGCAGTTTGTGGGCTAGTTGATTGCGCATAAAAGGCTTACGTAATAAATGTTGCTCGCTCAAACTTGCCTCCACCTGCTCACTGTAACCGGTCATGCACAGCACTTTAGTTTGAGGATAGTCTTGTCGAATCCGTGAGTAAAGCTCCAGACCACTAATAGAGCCAGGCATAATGATATCCGTCAAGACTAGCTCATAATGTTTAGTTTGCTGGAGTTTCTCCCAAGCAAAATCACCATTCTCCGCTAGATCAACCGCATAGCCCATTTTGTGCAAAGCACGCTGCACAAATTGCCTGACCCCTACATCATCCTCAACTAGCAAGACTTGGGCTTGCTGACCATCCTGCTTTAAGCGTAGTAGACGTTGCTGCTGTTGGCTAGGCGTTTCATGTACTACTGGAAAAATTAAACGAATCGTGGTGCCTTCACCCAAGCGTGAGCGAATATCGATCCCGCCGCCGGATTGCTTCACGAAACCATAGACCATACTTAAACCTAGCCCTGTACCTACGCCAGCAGGTTTAGTCGTATAGAAAGGCTCGAAGGCGCGGCTAATCGTTTCTGTGGTCATCCCTTCACCTTCATCGCGCACGCTCAGCATTAAATATTCACCGGCTGGCAAATCAGTGAAGGAATTAGAGTTCGCTACTTTCCTATAAAGTTCGGTACGAATAATGAGCCGTCCACCGCGTGGCATGGAATCACGTGCATTAAGCGCTAAATTTAACAGACTGGTTTCTAGTTGGTTCCGATCCACCAACACCGAAGGCAAACCTTCTCCCAAGTGCTTTTGCAGATGAATCGTTTCACCGAGGGTACGCTGTAACAGCACACTAAAATCATCGACTAACTCCCCCACTTGAGTCACAGTCGGCTTTAAGGCTTGGCGACGCGAAAAGGTCAGCATCCGCTGAATCAATTCACTGCCGCGTTGGGCTGCTTGCAGACTGCATTGCACTGCCTCACGCATTTCTTCTAAATCTAAATCTTCATCCTCTTCGAGAAAATTCAGATTGCCTAAAATAATGGTAAGTAGATTGTTAAAATCATGCGCCATTCCACCTGTTAACCTTCCAAGCGCTTGCATCTTTTGTGACTCGATCAATTCGCGCTGAGTCTGCTTATATTCAGTGAGATCTTGCCCAAGAAAGAAATAACCGAGCATCTGCTCTTGCTCATCAAAATGCGGAATAAACGAAATGGATACATCTAAGGGACTACGGCCTTTGCGGCCGAGCATATATTCGGTTTGGACTTCTTTACCTTGCTGAACTGCATCAATGTCTTTATGGAACTGTTCGAGGTTACGATTTTCCACTAAATCAAAAATAGAAGTCCCAAGTAACTGACTACGATTTAAACCAAACCACTCCTCATGCATATGGTTGATAAATTGATAATTATCGTTTTTGTCCACATAGGCAATCAAAGCCGGTACTGCATCCGCAATTTGCCGAATCCACAGCTCACTTTTACGCAAGGCATCCGCAGTTTTGCGGTGAGCTTCACTTTCTAGGCGATATTCTTCAGTACGTTGCTCGACACGACGCTCTAGCTCCAGTTCGACTAGACGCTGCTGGGTCACATCGGTATAAGTCGTTACAAAACCGCTGTTATTCGGTAGGGGATTGCCGCGTACCTCGATCACGGTTCCATCTGGACGAACTCGATCAAAGACATGCGGTGCAAAGGTGCGAGCTAGCCGCATTCGCTCGGCGACAATTTCGTCAATGGGTCCTTCACCATATTCGCCACGCTCCGCATTGAAGCGAAACAAAACTTCAATCGATAAACCTGTCTGGGCGAAGGTTTCCGGCAGTTGTAGCAAATCAAATAAACGCCGATTCCACGCTAATAAGCGTAAATCTTCGTCAAAGACTGAAATACCCTGATCTAAGTAGTTCAGAACATCCAGCGTTAAAGCTCTGTGGTTTCCAAGGATAGCTTCTGTACTCATACTGTTTAGTATTGCGCAGTCTCTGCTTGGATGGGAGTAGCTTTACCTTTGGTTTACAAATTAATAGGCTCGTTTTTTAGACAAAGCACCTAACACAGAAAGACCATGCCGCTCACTAGGGTTTTATTGGTGTTCAACAAATTAGCTGTTAACCTGCACGCCACACACTTAATGAATAATCTAAATCAAGGAGAAGAGTTATGGGACTGTTTGATATGTTCAAAGGCGATACAGGCGCACAAATGACTCCTCATTTGGCCTTCGCTACTTCCCTGCTGTATATGATGTCAGCTGATGGCGAGATGGACAATGAAGAAGTCGGTCATTTGCTATCAGTTTTAGGCGGTAGTGATGACGGTCATGGCAACATTGGAGTAGGTGCCAATAATAAAGCACTACTCGATAATGCCATGAAATATCGCCGTAAGAACTCGATTGAGACCTTCCTACAAGAAGCCACTCCTTTGCTCAGTGATGCACAAAAAATGTGTATTCTGGTCAACTTAATTGACTCTTCCTTAGCGGATGGTCAGCCTGAACCTGAAGAGCAAGCACTGTTTGGTAAAGTCATGCAAGCCTTTGGTGTCAGTGAAGAACGTTTCCGTCCTTTCTTTGAAGTCATCATGTTGAAACATGATCGCTCAGTGTTCGTGAATCAAAGCCACCCTAGCAATCAACCTGGCTTTAAAGTTCAACTTTCTCAGTAAGCCAACGGTCTTGAAGGCTGATCGCCTAGCTCAGCCTTCAAGTAGCCTCAATTACCATCCCGTGAGCCTCTAGTTCAGCTCAGGGAAGGCGAGTAGAATTTCCAGTACTTCTCCCTCAACTGGATTAATTTTAATGCTACTACTCAGCAAACTTAAGTTTTTGGGCTTATTGATACTGCCTAGTCTATTATTAGCAGCTTGTGCAACGACCTCCGACCCTATGGCTCCTCAAACTGAAGAAGATAAAGCTTGGGCGATGAATGTGCCCGGCCAAGCCCATACGCATATTGTGCGCTTGCCTGGCTGCTCAGATGAGTTGCTAACCTTTACCCATGTGCATCGCCCCGATCAGAATGAAACTGATACCGGAGCACCCGTCAAAATGCATAAACACAATGGCTGCTTCCAATGCCCACCCAAGAACTCTGGGGTAAAGCGTATTCTGCATTAAGCTGTGCAGCGTTTAGGCCTTAAGTAGCCTAGAGTCTAGGCTACTTAATTCTCGCATTAATCATTAGCCTATTTTTTAAACTTCATCACCACTTTACTGCGTGTACTCGTCACCGCATAGTGATAAGTTGTCACATATTTACTCGCAGTCTGATAGCCCACTACATACGAAACCACGCCTTCGAATTGCCCAGTACGTTTGACATCTTTGACTTGAGTTTTAGGCAAATGCAGGAGTTCTGGAATCGTGCACATCCAATACACTGAAGGAAAAGTAATTTGCTTAAACTTCGTACCTGCGACTGGCACAGGATCATCACTGGGATCAAAGCTAAAAGGTGGAAGTTTTGAGGCAACCTGATAAGTTGGGCTGGGCGTTTTTAGATCGAAAATTACATATTCATACAAACCCGTTGGGCTAGTATTAGTGAGGCGAGTAATTGAATTCGTAGCGGTGCAAGCTGCCGCTGAAGCTAAGTTAGGTAATAGAGTACCCGTACTAAGCAAGGCTAAAGCTAAGAATGAAATACGCATGACAATTTCCTTCCATTTATATAACCCCTGTCCTTGATCAGAGCGCTGCTAATCAGCTTAGTTCCTAGTTTTAGTTGAGCTTGAGCTACTCGTCCTGCACCCACTCATAGACTGAATTTACTTTTACATTAGCTTTACAAACTAAGCTTGGACACCCTTACCCCTTTACCTTTAGGATAAAAATAGGAATCAGGCGGAGGAGGAGTCGCGTGGATCACCAAAGTGATACTTTCCCTAAATTGCTGACCGATAATGCTCAACGCTTAGCTAATCAAGTAGCAATGCGTGAGAAAGATTATGGGATCTGGCAGTCGTGGACTTGGGCGCAAATGCGAGATGAGATTCTCGCCTTAGCAAATGGTCTAGCGGCACTCGGTTTTCAACGTGGTGACAAGCTAGCTATTGTTGGCTCCAATCGCCCGCGCCTCTATTGGGGTATCTGTGCTGCACAATGCCTAGGTGGCATCCCCGTTCCGGTCTATCAAGATTCGGTGGCTGATGAAATGCAGTATGTACTTGAACATGCTGAGGCCAAATTTGTACTTGCTGAAGACCAAGAGCAAGTCGATAAAATGCTAGAAATTCAAGAGCGCTGCCCGAATATGCATCATATTATTTATGATGATCCCCGTGGGATGCGCTCTTATCAGCATGATCATTTACATGACTTTGCGGAAGTACAAGCACTCGGTCGTGACTTCGCCAAACAGCAGCCTAGCTATGTCCATCAGGAAATCCTCAAGGGCAAAGGCAGCGATATTAGTATCTTCCTTTACACCTCAGGCACGACAGGCAAGCCAAAAGGTGTGGTCATGACCTATGCCAATATCATCATGACCGCTCGCAATAGTGTCAATTTTGACAAACTCACCCAGAACGAGGAAGTTTTATCCTATCTGCCGATGGCTTGGGTTGGCGATCATATCTTCTCTTACGGCCAAGCCTATGTGGCGGGTTTTTGCATTAACTGCCCTGAAAGTGAAACTACTATTCCTACTGACTTACGCGAAATTGGCCCAACTTACTATTTCGCACCCCCACGTGTCTTTGAGAACATCCTAACCACGGTTACGATTCGCATGCATGACGCTGGCAAGCTGAAGCAAGGCATGTATAACTATTTTATGGATGTCGCGCGTAAGACGGGCGTAAAGCTACTGAACGGCGAGAGTGTTGGCTTGGCAGACAAGCTTTTATATGGCTTAGGCAATCTTTTTGTTTATGCTCCCTTGAAAAACACCATGGGCTTTAGCCGGATTCGCTTAGCTTATACAGCTGGCGAAGCTATTGGCCCTGAAATTTTCGATTTCTTCCGTGCTTTAGGCATCAATATCAAGCAACTCTACGGACAAACTGAAGCCGCTGTTTTTATCACCATGCAGCCGGATGGACAAATCTTTGCAGATACCGTCGGCGTGCCTGCTCCAGGTGTTGAGGTGAAAATAGCTGAAAATGGCGAAGTTCTGTATCGCGGCCCTGGGGTTTTCCACAGCTATTACAAAAATGAACAATCAACACGCGAAACCAAAAATGAAGAAGGTTGGGTGTTCACAGGCGATGCGGGGTACTTTGCTGAAAATGGTCATTTAAAGATCATTGATCGGATTAAAGATGTGGGACGTTTCAATGACGGTTCGATGTTTGCCCCGAAATACATTGAGAATAAGCTGAAATTCTTCCCGCATATTAAAGAAGCGGTCGCTTTTGGGCATGAAAAAGATTATTGCACTGCCTTTATTAATATTGATTTAGAAGCGGTTGGTAACTGGGCTGAACGGAATAATGTGCCTTATGCCAGCTATCAAGAGCTAGCAGGCCATCCGCAAGTTTACCAAATGATGCTGAAAAGTATTGAAGAGGTGAATCGCAGCCTAGCCAGTGACAAGCTCTTGTCGAACTCACAAATTCATCGCTTTTTGATTCTACATAAAGAACTCGACCCTGATGATGGCGAGTTGACTCGTACCCGCAAAGTACGCCGGCGGATTATTGCTGAGAAATACGGTGTCCTGATTGATGCGCTCTATGACGGTTCGCCAAACTGCTTTATTCGTACTGAAGTGACTTTTGAGGATGGGCGCAAAGGTGCCATTGAAGCCAACTTGAGCCTGATGGATGTACCGACCTTTACACCTGTGAAGGAGGCTGCGTAATGACTGAATCGACTCAAGAAGGACGCAAAATCGGCGGTACTTTACTGGAAGTTAAAAATATTACCTTGTCTTTTGGGGGTGTCAAAGCACTCACTGATATCAGCTTTGATATTAAAGAAGGTGAAATTCGCGCCATTATCGGCCCGAATGGTGCTGGTAAAAGCTCAATGCTGAATGTCATCAGTGGTTTTTACCATCCACAACAAGGGGAAGTTTGGTTCCGTGGTCAAAAGCGTGGCCCGATGCGCCCTTATGAAGTAGCACGCCAAGGCATTGCTCGTACTTTCCAGAATATTGCACTGTTTAAAGGGATGTCGACCCTCGATAACTTAATGACAGGGCGCATTACGCAGATGAATGCCAATCTCTTTTGGCAAGCGATTTGGAAGGGTCCTGCGGAGCGGGAGGAAATCGCCCATCGCGAGCGAGTGGAACACATCATTGATTTCCTTGGTATTCAAGCAATTCGTAAGACACCTGTTGGCCGCCTACCTTATGGCTTACAAAAGCGGGTTGAACTGGGGCGTGCCCTTGCTGCTGAAGCGAAATTATTGCTGCTCGATGAACCAATGGCAGGGATGAATCTGGAAGAAAAAGAGGATATGTGTCGTTTTATTCTCGATGTGAATGACGAGTTCGGCACAACGATTGCGCTGATTGAACATGATATGGGAGTGGTCATGGATCTCTCTGATCGTGTGGTAGTACTTGATTATGGACGCAAGTTAGCTGACGGCACACCCGCAGAAGTACGCAGCGATCCTGAAGTCATTAAAGCTTATTTAGGGGGTGCCCATGCTTAAGCATTGCTTATCACTGAGAGGGAGGTCTATGCCATGAGTCCAGACCTATTGAATGTCTTAGAAGTCATCCTCAATGGTTTAATGGCGGGCATCATGTATTCGCTCGTCGCTTTAGGCTTTGTACTGATTTATAAAGCCTCAGGTATTTTCAACTATGCACAAGGCGTCATGGCGCTCTTTGCCGCCTTAACCTTAGTGGGCTTCCAAACTGGTCAAGTTCCCTTTGCGCATGTGATCAATGCAGCCTTTGGTACCAAGCTTGATACTTGGGGGCCTGGGTTACCCACCTTTTTAGCCATCATCTTGACTATGGGGGTGATGGTGCTATTCGCTTATTTGCTCGAACGTTTAGTGCTACGCCACATGGTCAATCAAGCGCCAATTATCCTATTCATGACTACGATTGGTCTGGCCTACTTTATGGAAGGGTTTGGCGACTTAATGTGGGGTGCTGATGTTAAAACCATGGATGTAGGTTTACCTTCTGGTGGCTCCACTTGGTTAGAAAGCGTTACTGCGGGTTGGGCTGCAGAAGGTTCAAACTATCGTGGTATGTATATTGATGTACTCGATCTTTGGGCAGCTGGAGTGGCGATTGTTCTAGTCATTAGCCTGACCCTATTCTCACAATATACCAAAACTGGGCGTGCTTTACGGGCTGTGGCTGATGATCATCAAGCGGCCTTAACTGTTGGGATTTCACTGCGCACGATTTGGATTATTGTCTGGTCGATTGCAGGCTTCGTTGCTTTAGTGGCTGGCATTATGTGGGGTGCAAAATCTGGGGTGCAATTCTCTTTATCCTTAATTGCCCTCAAAGCTTTGCCAGTCTTGATTCTAGGCGGCTTCACCTCCATTCCAGGCGCCATTGTGGGGGGTCTGATTATTGGTGTAGGTGAAAAGCTCTTCGAATACTTTATTGGCGGCATGATTGGTGGTGCAACTGAAAACTGGTTCGCCTATGTCTTGGCGCTGTTCTTCTTAATGTTCCGCCCACAAGGTTTGTTCGGCGACCGTATTATTGAGAGGGTTTAAGCATGTTCTATCGTGAGGCGGGCGACTTTAAAACCTCTTATGCAGCGGATCAACAAACCTTCCCGATTCGTTTAGATCGGCATATGGTGTGGGGCATTTTAGCGATTGCCTTTTTCGTAGTTCCTTTTTTCATCAATGACTATTGGGAAAAATCCGTGCTATTGCCTTTCTTAGTGTGGGCGATGGCTGCTTTAGGCTTGAATATTCTGACCGGTTTTTGTGGCCAAGTAAGCTTAGGTAGTGGTGGCTTCATGGCGGTAGGCGCTTATGCTTGTTACAAGCTCATGGTCGCTTTTCCGTGGATGAATATGTTCATCGTGGTCATCCTAGCAGGCCTGATCACAGCTATAGTTGGCGTTATTTTTGGCTTACCCAGCTTACGGATTAAAGGCTTCTATTTAGCAGTAGCCACTTTAGCTTCACAATTCTTCTTAGTGTGGCTATTCAATAAAGTGCCTTGGTTCTACAACAATTCAGCCTCTGGGATGATTGTCGCACCTGAACGCACTTTCTTTGGCATTCCATTGACAGGTGCAAACTCACCATCTTGGATGACCTATCTCTTCTGCTTAACTTTAGTCGTTGTATTCGCCTTCATTGCTCATAATCTGATTCGGGGGCGCATCGGGCGCTCATGGATGGCGATTCGTGATATGGATATTGCGGCTGAAATCATCGGTGTACCCCCTTTGAAAGCTAAGCTATCAGCGTTTGCGATCAGCTCGTTTTACATTGGTATGTCAGGGGCGATGATGTTTGCCATTTATTTAGGGACAGCTGAACCGACTGAAGCCTTTGGGATCAGTAAATCCTTCTTAGTACTGTTTATGATCATTATTGGTGGCTTAGGCAGCATCTTAGGGTCATTCCTAGGTGCTGCATTTTTAACCCTTATGCCAGTACTACTGAAAAATGTCATGGTCAATGGTTTGGGTTGGCCCGCTGATTTAGCCGCACATATCGAGTTGTTGCTGATCGGTGCTTTAATCATGTTCTTCTTAATCGTTGAGCCACATGGACTGGCTCAGTTATGGCGAGTGACTAAGGAAAAATTACGCTTATGGCCATTCCCACACTAGCTTTACCTTAGCTAGGTCGCGGAGTGGATCAGCAGTTTGTGTTTTATTTGGAGGAGAAAACAGATGAAATTGAAAAAAATCGGACTGGCTTTATTAGCAGCTGGCGTTTTAGTGACCGCTATGCCAGCCGCGATGGCTGAACTAACCTTCCCTATGCTGAGCTATCGGACTGGACCTTATGGGCCAAACGGTACTGAGTTTGCTGATGGTTATGCCGATTATTTGACCCTAGTCAATGAACGTGACGGTGGTGTTGGCGGAGTAAAAATCAAAGCACCTGAATGCGAAACCGCTTACAACACTGAAAAAGGTGTTGAGTGCTATGAGTCCACCAAAGGTCAAGGCTCCCTCATTTATCAACCGCTGTCGACTGGGATTACCTATCAACTCATTCCTAAAGTGACGTCTGATAAAATCCCTATGCACTCAATGGGCTATGGGCGTACGTCTGCAGCTGACGGTAAAGTTTTCGAATATATTTTTAACTATCCTGCCAACTACTGGGATGGCGCTTCGGTCATTATCAAACATCTATTGGATGAGAATAAAGGTGATCTAAAAGGCAAAAAAATCGCCTTAATCTATCACAACTCTGCTTATGGTAAAGAGCCTATTCGTACTCTAGAAGAACTCTCCAAAAAGCATGGTTACACGCTGAAAACCATTCCTGTTGAGCATCCAGGTCAAGAGCAAAAATCACAATGGTTAGAAATCCGTCGTGATAACCCGGACTATGTGGTGATGTGGGGCTGGGGTGTAATGAACCAAGTGGCGATTAAAGAAGCCGGCAATATCAACTTCCCCATGGATAAATTCATTGGTATTTGGTGGGCAGGCTCTGAAAACGATGTGCGCCCTGCAGGTGAAGCCGCCAATGGCTATAAAGCTGCCACCTTCCACGGTGTAGGTAGTGATTATCCTGTGTTTAAAGATATTCAAAAGTATGTGAAAGATGCCGGTAAAGCCGCAGGTGATGGCAAGAACATTGGTACTGTTCTGTATAACCGTGGTTTGTATGCAGCGATGCTTGCCGTTGAAGCTGCCGCGACTGCGCAAAAAATGCATAACACCAAAGAACTGACGGGTGCGCAAATGCGCGACGGTATGGAAAACCTTAAAGTCGATAAAGCTCGTTTAGAAGCTTTAGGTTTACCTAATTTTGCGCCAGAAATTAATGTGTCTTGCGCCAATCACGGTGGCCCAGGCCTTGCAGCTATCCAGCAATGGGATGCGAAAGAAGGTAAGTGGAAATTAATCACTGACTTTATCGCCTCTGATCGTGAAGTGATTGATCCTTTAATCGCTGAAGACGCGGCTGCGTTTGCGAAAGAAAACAATATCACTCCACGTGAATGTAAATAAGGCTTAGGCCTGACTCTCCCTCCGTATTGTTTCGGTCAAATACGGAGGGAATCTTAGCAACTCCCTACTGACGGACAGCCATGACGACAGAAAACTCAATGCTCAGTATCAAGAATATTGAAGTGATTTATGATCACGTCATTCTGGTACTTAAAGGGATCTCGCTAGAAGTACCCAAAGGCGGGATAGTGGCCTTATTAGGTGCGAATGGAGCTGGCAAAACTACTACCATTAAATCGGTTTCGAATATTCTGAAAACCGAACGCGGTGAAGTGACCAAAGGCTCGATTGAGTTTGAGAGCCAACGTGTCGAAGATTTATCGCCGACAGAATTAGTCAAACGCGGTGTCGTGCAAGTCATGGAAGGTCGTCATTGCTTTGGGCATTTGACCGTTGAAGAGAATTTATTGACTGGCGCTTATATCCGCAAAGATGGGCGCAAAGCTGTCGCGGATGATTTAGAAATGGTTTATAGCTATTTCCCACGCTTGAAAGTACGCCGCAAAAGCCAAGCAGGTTATACCTCAGGTGGGGAACAGCAAATGGTGGCGGTTGGGCGTGCCATGATGTCCCGCCCCAAATTAATTTTATTAGACGAGCCTTCGATGGGTTTAGCTCCACAGCTCGTTGAAGAAATTTTCACGATTGTGCGTACCCTCAATCAGAAAGAAGGGGTGACTTTCCTACTTGCTGAACAGAATGCCTCGATTGCCTTACGTTATGCGACTTATGGCTATATTCTCGAAAATGGGCGGGTGGTCATGGATGGTGCTGCCACCGATTTAGCTTCCAATGAAGACGTTAAGGAATTCTATCTCGGCCTCAGTGGCGGAGATAAGAAGAGCTTCCGCGATGTGAAGCACTATCGTCGGCGTAAGCGTTGGTTGGCTTAAAGGGAGGATGCTGCGTGAGCCACTATTACGATTCATTAGAAACACGCAATGCTGCTGAACGGGAAGCAGCTTTAATCGCCGCGGTCGCTAAACAGGTTGCTCATGCCAAAGCACATGCTCCTGCTTATACCAAACTACTTGCTGAGGTAGAGCCTGAAACTCTCAATTCAGCCGCTGCAATTGCTGGTTTGCCAGTGACACGCAAATCGGATTTATCGGCTTTACAAAAAGCAACTCCACCCTTTGGTGGCTTAGCGGCGATTCAAGGTCAGGCACTCACGCATATTTTTGCATCCCCTGGCCCTATTTATGAACCTGGCTCACTTCGCCGTCCGGATTTTTGGCGCTTAGCGCGGGCTTTATACTGCGCGGGCTTCCGTCAAGGTGATTTAGTACACAATACCTTCTCTTATCATCTCACACCGGCTGGTATGATGATGGAAAGTGGTGCTCATGCATTAGGTTGTGCCGTGATTCCCGCCGGTGTGGGGCAAACCGAACTTCAGCTGCAGACTATTGCCGACTTAAAGCCAAATGCTTATGTCGGTACGCCTTCGTTCTTAAATATTCTGCTCGATAAAGCCACTGAACTTGGTATCGACCTTAGTTCCATTACACATGGTTTAGTTAGTGGTGAAGCTTATCCACCTGCTTTCCGCGCCAAATTTGCTGAGCGTGGGATCACTTGTTATCAAGCCTATGCCACTGCTGATTTAGGCTTGATTGCCTATGAAACTGAAGCTGCTCAAGGCTTAGTCGTCGATGAGGGTATCTATTTAGAAATCGTCCGCCCCGGTACGGGTGATCCTGTCGCTGAGGGTGAAGTAGGTGAAATTGTCGTCACCAATCTAAATCCTGATTACCCCTTAATTCGTTTTGCCACAGGCGATCTATCAGCCATTATGCCGGGTCAAAGCCCATGTGGACGCACCAATAAACGCATTCGTGGCTGGATGGGACGTGCGGATCAAACCGCAAAAGTGCGTGGTATGTTTATTCATCCCTCGCAAGTGGATAAGGTGATTAAGCGCCATCTTGAAATCGCCAAAGCGCGCTTAGTGGTGGAATGGCGCGACCAAGCCGATCAACTCAGTTTACATTGTGAAACAGCTACACCCAATGAAGACTTAGCCCAAGCGATTGCTGCGAGCATTCGGGATATTTGTAAACTGCGCGGTGAAGTGAAATTTGTCGAACTCGGCAGCCTTGCCAATGACGGTGTGGTGATTAGCGATATTCGTCAATACGACTAAAGTTTAAGACCGCTTACGCTTTAGCCGACCACACGGACTCAATGCAGCCAGAATGATGATGGCGAGCCTTGCTGGAGTTGAATACGCATGTTCCCTCCTCACATGCGTCGCCGGTTAAAAGCTTGTGTGGTTCGGCTTTTTATGAATTTGATCAATCCAAGTTGAGGATTTGCTGCATGAGCGATTTCCCCATTAGCCGTTTTCCAGTGCCGAGTTTAGACAGCCTGCCCGAGGATATTCGGGCGCGTATTGAAGCAGTTCAAGAAAAATCTGGATTTATTCCTAATGTCTTTTTAGCCCTAGCGCATCGGCCTGATGAATTTCGGGCCTTTTTTGCTTATCACGATGCTTTAATGGAGAAACCCAGTGGCCTGACTAAAGCCGAGCGTGAAATGATTGTCGTGGCTACGTCTAATGCCAATCAGTGCCAATATTGTGTAGTTGCGCATGGGGCTATTTTAAGAATTCGGGCGAAAAACCCGTTAATTGCCGATCAAATCGCGATTAATTACCGCAAGGCCGATATTAGCCCACGCCAATGCGCGATGCTTGATTTCGCTATGAAAGTTTCTCAAGCCGCTTATGCCGTGAATGATGATGATTATGCACACTTACGTGAGCACGGTTTTAGTGACGAGGATATTTGGGATATTGGCGGAGTGGCTGCGTTCTTTGGGATGAGTAATCGGCTGGCGAATATGTTGTCAATGCGGGCGAATGAGGAGTTTTATGGGATGGGGCGAGGCTAACTCTAAACCCTCCTACACAAACTGCTGGCAAGTTTTTATTCACTGGCTGTATAATTCTGAACAATTAAACCTCAGTCGGTGAAAATCCCTATGACAACAATCACTTATTGTAGCCTCGTAATTTCCGCCTATCCTGTTAGCTAGTCTTTGTGCAAAAATCGGGCGAAGGCTGTCTATTCTGATATTCCGGAATGCTGCCTAATAAACTGTTGGGCGTTTTTGACACGCTGAAATGTGACACATTGTCCGTAGACGTAATGTCTTCAGTGACTTCAAATAATGACCATGCCGAAGTCACTAATCCCACTTGGTCAATCCATAAAAAAACAGCGTGAGAAGTTAGGCTTATCACAAGAAAAGCTGGCTGATCGTTGTGGTTTTGATCGCACCTACATAAGTATGCTTGAAAGAGGAAAGCGAAATCCGTCGCTTTTGAATCTATTGAAGCTAGCTGACGGCCTTGAGACTTCGGTGTCACAACTCACCGAGGTTTATAATGGCTCTAACACCGATTGACGAAACACATGCACTGCAAATTCAAGCGGGCACGCTTGGACGGAAAGCTGGCCATCTATTTGAAGATACAATAACCAGCCAAATTAATGGATTTCAGTACCCGATTCGGATCGCAGCGCAGCAGAATGGTCATGTGTTTACCGGCGACCCCGCATCGCTTCTTCTAAATTACATCGGCAAAGCAGAAAATATTGAAACCATCACATCGGTGATCGCACTTTCCACAGGTGCTCTCGCAACATCGGAAGCTGGGAAAAATTGGCTTTCTGTAAATGGAGCTTCGGTTTCAAGATGCAAAAGCGACATAGTAATTACGCTTCATACAAATGATGGCCGAATCATCACCGTCGGGGTTTCTACGAAACAGTGCAACAACGCAACCCCAACAAATGCTCAACTGTACTTTACTACAGCTAGGGGATTTTCAAACCTACTTCTATCCAATGGAATTCCGGTTTCAGAAAATGCCCTTCTTGCGCTACGCCAGTTTTGCGGAGATTCGGGATTCCGCCCGTGCGACAATCCAAATATCAGAAATCGCTTGACCGACCCAAGACGCTATTTTTGGGAGGAAATTAATGATGCAGGCAGAGTTGAGTGGGAGAGTACACTTCTAAATCGCCAAGATGATATATCACGACTCCTCTTTCAGAAAGCATACATAGATGACCCGTTCACACCTGAATATATCTTGCACAAAACAAAGGCATCACCAAGTTGGAATCAAACAGAAGTTGCCATCTATACAATCGATGAAATCGTTTCACTTAGCCGCAGACACCGGGCATTCACAAAGAAATCATATTCGGTAAAAAAGGGTAGCTATAAAGATCCCGATGGGGTCACGCATGAAGCTCCACGTTTCGGGATCATACAAATGCAGCGCGGTGGACAAAAACAACATCCTGAGCAACTTCAATTTAATTTGGAGGCTGGCTATTTTTATAAAATCTAAAGAGATTTCTTTAGATGAAGTGCTATGTTATACGCCAACAGCGGGGGTACGGCATTGCCTATCCCCGTTCTAACAGAGCCTAAACTTCCAGAGAACAGATACTCATCAGGGAAAGACTGTAGCCGTGCTGCTTCACGAATGGTTAACGACCTAGTTGCAATGGGGTGAACATTTCTGCAACCTGAAATCATTCCAAACGTAGTTTGCACAGTTGATGCTGGCTCATTCCAGACCTGTCTTTTGTAGGTTGTGTTATACCCAGAAGGTGGGCGCTTGCTTGGGTCTTTGTTGTCATGCGCGCTAAATCCTTGTGGCACATCCCACAACCAGTCAATCACATGCATAGGATGCTTTACCGCTTCATGCAAAGGAAGGTTTGATTTCTCGCCTGATTCAATATATGGCAAATCTGAGCAAGCATCTGCAAATGTCCTTAGCGGAGATAACGATGAAAACATATCCCCGCCATCACCGTGGGTGAAATTTGGCAAAGAAGGGGTAAAATCCAAATCATCTCTTACTGCCACAAATAGTACGCGTTCACGGTGCTGTGGCACGCCATAGTCTTTCGCATTTACCTCAAAATACTCAATTCGATAGCCATGCTTTGTGAATTCATTGCAAATGTCATCTTTAACGAGCCCACCTTCTCGATTTTTCATAGATGTCAATAAACGAACATTTTCGAGAGCGGCAAACTTTGGGCGAAAAACATCTACAAAACGCAGGTAATGCTTGAATAATTCGTTTCTCGGATCAGACACATCTCTCTTTCCAGAAAGGCTAAATCCCTGGCAAGGGGGGCCACCAATAATTACATCAATGCGCCCCAAAGTCTTTGCAACGCTAGCCAACGACTCTTGAGTTATCTCAGTAATATCGCTGCCTATTTCAACGGAGTTGGGGAAATTAAGTTTGTAAATTTTGCGGAGGTCATCTTCCAGTTCGAGAAAGCCTTTAACCAAGAACCCGGCTGCCGAAAACCCCAAACTAAATCCGCCGCAACCAGAAAAAAGACTTAAAGCAGAGAGCTGCCTCTCTTGCGTGCACGAATGAGCGCTATAAATGTCTTTCAGTACTTGTGTGTAAACGGCGTTTTCATTTGTTCGGGTCGCCTTAACAACTCTTTCTGGTAGCTTTTGTACATCAGCGTACTTGTGATCTCTGTAACGCTTCGCACGTGTTACCACAGCCGTGACTTTTTTACTGTTAGCAAGGGCATTCGATACGGCTTTAAGTACGTGCATCGGCAGATCCGCCTTCTCAAGCTCAAAGGCGGATAGCATATGCTGAGGAATGTCAGCAATTTCTGCCAACTTGGCTTGAGAAAGGCCTAGTGTTTGGCGATGCTGACGAAGTGTTGTTCCAGTAATTTTCATAGTGACGTATTGTCTACAATGCGACGTGCGCTGTCAACTATGCCAGAGCTAAATACGCCCAACAAGTCGTTCCAGCGGACGGCTTCGCCGCCGCTGAACTCTGCGTTATGCGTAAAAGAGGAAAAAAACATGGGAGCAATTTTTAAGATTCCAGGGTACATCGTCTATTTCGTAGCGGGCTTGTGGGGATTCTTCATATCACTCGGAATAGTGGTAGACCACTTGGGTTTCATTGGCGGCGCTATCGCGTTTTTTCTCGCGCCGGTAACTTTGGCGTTTGCGCCATGGTATGAAGCCATAGCTAATTCAAATTGGTTTCCGGTAATGCTGGTGTATGGCGGCGGAATAGGAGCCACAATACTTGTCGCAATAGGCTCAGCGATAGACGGTGACTAGCCTTTGAAAGCAGCATTGGCAGTAATTGTTGCGGGTGTATTTATGCTGGTAGGCTGGCTTCTTCTTGCCGCCTTGCTTTATGGCGTAATGTATGTGGCGTCCCACTCAAGGGAAGGTGTTGGATTAATGCACCTTCTAAATATTTTGCTTATGTGGGTTCTTGGCCCAGGGTTTGGTGGTTTCTTGGCTACTTACATAACGCCTAGGCTGTTCAAGTCAATTGATGTCTCAACTATTGCGACAAGTTTCATCTCTGTCATTGTAACGCTCGCAATCGTTATGGGCTTGCTATCTTTGGTATTTCCTCAGCAAGATGGCGGCGGTGTTGGTCAGTTGGTTCTATTTGTAGTGCAGGTTGCCGCAATAGTTATCGGGGCCAAAATAGGTAAGAGCTTCTATGTTGCTAGCAACGCATAACAAGGCGCTCGTTCGGACGCAAACTACGCTGCGCTTCGTTTGCGCCGCACAGCTTGGTCGTTAGCCACCAAGGTACCATGAAAACCATAGCCGCATATTTAGTTCTAGTTTTTTATGCAAGCACCGCGCTCTCAGAGTCTATTTCTGAAAATTTGGCGTGGAATAAAGAATTTTCTAGTGAATCCGTACATGGCGTTTTTGTACTT
>SSFA01000021.1 GCA_008015155.1 Thiothrix sp. | reverse complement strand
TATAAGAAATCTAGTGTAGATAGTTCTAGATATTACAGTTGGGAAAATGTTATTGTTTTTAAGAGTAATATCGTTGGTGAGAGATTTAAAAATCTTAATCCTGATTCTATGGAATTTGGTCAATTAACGTCTTTCTTTCAAGTTGAGTATGATTTTTATGATTATGACCCAGTTACAGACAAAAAGGCGAGTGATGTTGTAAGTCTTAGGATAAGGCATATCTCAAAAGAATGATTTGGCTATGTAGTGATGTGATTTTATCTTTACAACTGATAGACATATTGAGGTGCTAAAATAGCACCTCTAATAATTGAGATATTACCTAGCCGGAATAATATTATGCTTAGGCCCATACGGGAAGCCGGTAATATTCTCCGCACCATTTTCAGTTAAGACCAAAATATCATGCTCACGATAGCCTCCAGCACCCGCTTGACCTTCAGGAAGCATAATCATCGGCTCCATTGAGATCACCATATTCGGTTCGAGTACGGTTTCAATATCTTCGCGTAATTCTAAGCCTGCCTCACGTCCATAATAGTGGCTGAGTACCCCAAAACTATGTCCATATCCAAAAGTGCGGTATTGGAGTAAGCCATAATCCGCAAAGATTTTATTCAGCTCTAAGGCAATATCGCAGCAGCGCACGCCCGGTTTAATCAGTTTGATGCCTTCTTCATGCACATGTACATTCGCTTCCCAGAGTTTTAAAGAGGCTTCATCGCAATCGCCATAGAATAAAGTACGTTCTAAAGCAGTGTAATAGCCTGCAATCATCGAGAAGCAGTTGAGAGAAAGAATATCGCCGTGTTGGACTTTGCGGCTAGTGACGGGATTATGTGCGCCATCGGTATTAATGCCGGATTGGAACCAAGTCCAAGTATCCATTAATTCGCCGTGCGGATAGCGCTTGGCAATTTCGCGCACCATCGCCTGCGTAGAAGCTAAGGCGACTTCATGCTCACCCACACCCTCATGTACTGCGGCAACTAAAGCAGCGCCACCAATATCACAGACTTGTGCGCCTTGCTTAATATGCGCTATTTCTTCGGCTGATTTAATCATACGTAAACGCATGGCTGCTGTGGCAATATCAACGATTTGCGAGGAGGGCAGAGCAGCTTGCAGCTTATTGAGACGTTCTAAGGTGATGTGATCATGTTCGACGCCGACTCGCTGGCCATCTTTGATTTCTTGCTGAATCGCGCGGAAATAGTTATCGCGCTGCCAATCAGTATAGACCAGATTGTAATCACCCACAGTGCGTCGCCACGGTTGCCCACCGTCAATATTCGCAGAAATACTCACGACTTTATCTTGCGTGACCACCAAGCCATAAGGCCGCCCAAACGAGCAATACAAAAAGTCTGAGTAATAATTGATGTTGTGAATTGAGGTAAACACAATGGCATCAACTTGAAGTTCAGTCATTAAAGCTCGAAGTTTGGCTTGGCGATTCTGATATTCCGTTAGTGAGAAAGTGTTTTGTACACGCTCGCCATTTTCGATGCGAATGACTTGGGGAAGATTTGCCATAGTGTTTGTTCCTCTGAACTGGGTTAGGTAATTAGATAATGCGCCATTTTGGTGCTACTGCCAATCGCTAGCCGTGTGGCTCTATGCTCAAGTGTAGGCAAGGAGTGAGCCAATTGAAGCAGCATTTGTGCGATTAACTATACCTATACGCCTATTTAGGCTAAGGTCAGGTTTTTACTTGAATTATACTGCTTATGCCCGCCGCAATTCCCTTGAGCCAAGACCAGATCCTGAAGGAGCTTGCCCCTGAACAGCAAGTAGCTTTACAACAGATTTATATTTTTCCAAGCCTAAGTTCAACGAATACTTGGTTATTGGAACAAGCTGATGCCTGCTTTAGTGTGTGTTTAGCAGAAGAGCAAACCGCAGGGCGCGGGCGGCGCGGGCGAGTTTGGCAATCGCCGAATAGCGGTAATATTTATTTTTCTTTGCGCTGGTGCTTTCAAACCGTACCGGCAAATTATGGCTGCTTAGGTTTAGTGGTAGGTGTAGCAGTGGCTGAAGCCTTAGCGGATTATGGTTTGCAAGGCCAAAAGCTGAAATGGCCGAATGATATTTATTATCAAGGGCAAAAGTTGGGCGGTATTCTGTTGCAAACCGCTCAGCCTCTACAACATGTGGTGATTGGTCTCGGCCTCAATACGGGCATGCAAGGTGAGTCTGCTGCAAACATTGATCAAGCTTGGTGCGATCTGTCGGAAATCCTACAGCAGCGTATTGACCGTAACCGCCTAATCGCAGCTATACTCAAAAGACTCATTCCAGCCTTACAAGCTTTTCCAGCCTTTAAAATAGAAGCATTTAAGCAACAATGGCAGCCTTGGGATTGGCTGTTAAATCAAGCGGTGCGCATTGATACGGGTCAAGAAATTCTGCTAGGGAGAGCGTGTGGACTAGACGAACAAGGACAATTGCAGGTGGCACTGGCGGACGGAAGCCGCAGAGCTTTTTCTTCAGCAGATGTTTCGGTGAGGCAAGCTTCGTGACAACCCTTCTGATCGATGCGGGCAATTCCCGTCTGAAATGGGCTAGCTTCTCTCAAGGCCAACGTAGTCCTCAACAAGCTTTAGCCTATGGCGAGCACACACCACAAGCAGGTGCTTTGCAGCATTTACAAATGCTCATTGCTCAAGAAGCTGCTGAAAAGATAGTGTTAGTACATGTACTAGGTGGTACTTTTACTGAAGCACTACAAGCTTTATGTGCACAATTAAAGTTAGCTTTGACCGTAGTGCAATCGCGTGCGGGTGCTTACGGGATTGAGGTGGTTTACCCCAATCCAGCGCATTTTGGGGCAGACCGGTTTGTCGGTTTATTAGCAGCCCGTAAGCTGCTTGGTGAGCAAGCAGCGATTATTATTGATGCTGGCACTGCCGTTACCATTGATGCGATCCAAGCGGATGGTAAGCATTTAGGTGGGGTCATTCTGCCCGGCTTACAACTTTTAAGCGATGCTTTAATTCGCCGCACTCAAGCCGCCCACATGTCGGCAACACCTTTTGATCATCCTAAAGTCTTCAATGACAATACCTTGCAAGGGATGGGGAGTGGTTGCTTATTTAGCTTAGTGGGAGCACTTGAGGGGATTTGCGCCCGTATGCAGGAGCAAATGTCAGAGCCTGCTCAAGTCCTGCTGTGTGGGGGTGATACTGAGCTGTTAAGCCCACAAATACGTCTAGCGCATCAAGCTTGCCCGGATGCTTTAATGGAGGGCTTACAGTATGTGGCGGAGCAAGATGCATGCAAGCCCTGCTAGTGATACTTATCTTACTGAATCTGGGCTTCTTGGCTTTGAATGTGTGGGGGCCAGAGGATGTACCCGAACCGATACCTTTGACTGAAACGAAGGTACCCAGTCTTAAATTAGTCAAAGATGCCGCTCCGGCAGTTTATAGCAGTGCTACTGGTCATTCCCCGAGTAGTTGCTACACAATTGGCCCTTATTTAAGCCAGCGAGTTGCCGATGAAGTGCTGAATAAAGTCCGCAATTATGGCTTATCGGTTTCCTTACGTTCTTTGCAAACGATGGAAACTTTAAATTATTTAGTCTATATACCGCCCTTTCCCAACCGTGCTGAAGCTGAAGCAGTTGTACAGGATATGAAGCGTTTTGAGGTTAAAGACCAATTAGTGATTGATTCAGGTCCCTATGAGAATGCTATTTCTCTAGGTTTTTTTGAGGATCTGAATAAGGCTAAGCGCCACGCTGAATATATTCGCTATTTAGGCTACGATGCTCGTTATACGGAGCAAAAAGCACCACGTGCAGTGCAATGGCTCGACTATGATGAGCCTTTTGGAAGCAATACTCCGGTTAAATTGTGGAGCGAGGCGATTGATTCCAACTCACGCCTACAAGTCATTCCACGCGCTTGCAATACCAATCCGGTAAGCTAAAAACAAAATTTCGAGGAGGAGAAAATGGAGCAAACCACACCTTTATGGTCGCCTAGCCCTGAGCGTATGGATGCGGCTTTAATCGATGATTTCCTGCAATTTGCTGAAGATCGCAACGGTCATAATCTAAGCAACTATCCAGACTTGTATCAATGGTCAATTGATAACAGTGAAATGTTTTGGTCAGCCGTTTGGGATTTTTCCAATATCATTGGCGAGAAAGGCTTACGGATTTTAGTCAATGGCGCGGATATGGAGCATGCAGAGTGGTTTCCTGACGCACAATTAAACTTTGCTGAAAACCTACTACGTGAGCCTGCGACCGGCAAAGATACGGTTGTTATTGAATTTAAAGCAGAAGATCAAGTGCGTTCTAGCCTCACTTATGGTCAGCTGTATGATCAGGTTTCCCGCGTCGCCAATTGGCTAAAAGAACAAGGTGTCGTGAAAGGAGATCGGGTCGCAGGCTATTTGCCGAATATGCCTGAAACGATCGTTGCCATGCTTGCCGCCACTAGTTTGGGCGCTATCTGGACTTCCACTTCACCCGACTTTGGTGAAGATAGCGTGATTGAACGTTTTGGGCAGACTACACCCAAAGTCCTATTTGCAACTGATGGCTATTTTTATAATGGAAAGCGCATTGATATTCGTGCCAAAGTTGAGGCCGTTAAACAAGCTTTGCCCAGTTTAGTCCAGACTGTAGTGATTACCTTGCTGGGTTTAACTACTGATTTACCGGGATTGACTTGGGGCAGTGTGCTAGAAACAAAACCTTCCGAAGAAATTAATTTTGTACGTTGCGGCTTCAACGATCCGCTTTATGTGTTGTATTCCTCAGGTACTACCGGCAAACCGAAATGTATTACGCATAAAATCGGTGGAGTGTTGCTGCAACATCTCAAAGAGCATCAACTACAAAGCGATGTGCGACCCGGCGATAAAGTATTCTATTTCACCACTTGTGGTTGGATGATGTGGAACTGGCTAGCGAGTGGCTTAGCTTCGCAAGCGACGGTTGTGCTGTATGATGGCTCGCCTTTCTATCCAAATGGCAATGTGCTTTGGGATTATGCGCAAGAGGTGGGTGTGACTCTGTTTGGTACTTCCGCTAAATATTTGGAAGCTTTGAGCAAAGCTGGCCTAGAGCCTATTAAAACACATGACTTGTCGACCATGCGTACTTTGTGTTCGACAGGTTCGGTGTTAGCACCCGAGAGCTTTGATTATGTCTACCGCTCAATTAAACAGGATGTGTGTTTATCCTCAATTTCAGGTGGGACTGATATTGTTTCTTGCTTTGTCTTAGGCTGTCCGATTTTGCCAGTGTATCGTGGAGAAACACAGTGCCGTGGCTTAGGGATGGCGGTTGAGGTCTTCAATGATGAAGGCCAAGCCGTGATCGGGACGAAGGGTGAGCTAGTGTGTACTAAGACCTTCCCAAGCCAACCCGCTTTTTTTTGGGGGGATGAGGGGGGACAAAAATACCATGATGCTTATTTTGCCCGCTTCCCGAATGTTTGGCATCACGGTGATTATGTGGAACTTACCGAACACGGTGGCGTGATTATTTTTGGACGCTCGGATGCCACCTTGAATCCGGGTGGAGTACGCATTGGTACTGCAGAGATTTATCGCCATGTAGAGCAACTGCCTGAAGTGTTGGAAAGTATCGCCATTGGTCAAGATTGGGAGAATGATGTACGTGTAGTCTTATTTGTTGTGCTACGAGAAGGCTACCGTTTAGACGAGGCTTTAAAAAAGAAAATTCGTGACACGATTCGGACTCAATGTACCCCACGCCATGTCCCTGCAAAAATCATTCAAGTGGCTGCAATACCGCGCACTAAATCTGGCAAGATTGTGGAATTAGCGGTGCGTGAAGTCGTACATAATCGCCCCGTGAAAAATACTCATGCCTTGGCGAATCCAGAGGCTTTGGAGTTATATCGGGATTTGGCGGAGTTGCAGGTTTAATTTAAGCTTTGTTGAGAAAGCTAGTTGTAGGCTAGCTTTCTAATTGATTTCAGTGAGTTTCGTTCAATTAATGATTTTATAGTGATTGTAATCTAATGGAAGTTGTTAATACGCCCTCACTATTTCCATCTTGTTTGGTATAGTCTAAACCACCAGAAACCTGCTCATTAATATGTAGACGCCCGCCAAAAGTAAATTCTTTCTCAAGTTCACTGTCACTATCTTCAACGCTATAAAGATTCATCTTGGCATGCCCTTCAATCTTATCAGTGAGTTGCTGACGTAAGCCTGCTCCAACCATAATTGCATTTTGGGATACGCTGTTATAACCCGAAGCGGAAAGCTCTGCATTAATCAAACCTATTTCTGCAATTAAGTCTAACCCCGGATTGACTGAACTATGAATACCAGCACCTATTTTATATTGGTTAAGAGTAGCATTAATACTATTGACATCTATGCTATCGGATTGGATTCCAGCTAAAAGATGAAGGTTTTCTGTGACACCTAGTGAACCATCTACCTTAAAAGAGGTGACATCTTCAGCGTCACCTAAGTAGTGATTTAGCCCACCTTCTATATAGTTATAACTGAAATTTTCAGCATGAGCAGTATTAATAGTTATAAATAAACTTAAACCAATTAAAGCTTTGGGGAGAAGAAGAGATTTCATTCTAATGCTCTTTTATTTTATAGGGGTTAGGTCATTTTAAATAAAGGGCTGGCTTAATTAGCAAAAAACTGATTAAAGGTTTTTTAAGTCGGTGACTGATGACGGTTGACTTGTAAAAGTCTGAGCCTGTAGCTAGCGGATATTTTCCCGCAAATAGCTTACAATCCTTGCCTTTCTCGACTAAATTTGAACCCCAGTCATGATCCGCCTAACCGAAATCCGCCTGCCACTTGAGCATTCATCAGAAGCTTTAAACGCTGCAATCTTAGAAAAGCTCGCGATTGAGCCAATAGATTTAATAAGCTTCACCATCTTCAAACGCGGCTATGACGCTCGCAAACGTGATGCCATTATTTTGGTCTATACCTTAGATGTTGATGTTACCCATGAAGCAGAGGTTTTAAAGCGCTTTGCAAAAGACCCGCATGTCTTAGTGAGTCCAGATACGAGCTATCATTTTGTGGCTCAAGCGCCTAAACAGTTGCCACATCGCCCGTTGATTATTGGTTTTGGGCCTTGTGGAATTATGGCTGGACTAGTGCTGGCACAAATGGGTTTCCAGCCGATTATCTTGGAGCGCGGTAAAAAGGTACGGGAGCGCACTAAAGATACTTGGGGTTTATGGCGCAAAGGCGTGCTTAATCCAGAGTCGAATGTACAATTCGGAGAAGGGGGCGCTGGGACTTTTTCCGATGGCAAGCTGTATAGTCAAATCAAAGACCCGAAGCATTATGGGCGCAAAGTTTTAACTGAGTTTGTGAAAGCGGGTGCACCTGAAGAAATTCTCTATGTGAGTAAGCCGCATATTGGTACTTTCCGCTTAGTGAAAATGGTGGAGAATATTCGTGCCCAAATTGAGGCTTTAGGTGGAGAAATTCGCTTTCAGCAGCATGTGACGGATGTACTGATTGAAGAGGGGCAGATGCGTGGCGTGATGCTAGCCAGTGGCGAGGAGTTGCGGAGTGATCATGTGATTTTAGCCCTAGGGCATAGCGCGCGTGACACTTTCAAAATGCTGTTTGAGCGTGAAGTCTTTATGGAGGCGAAACCCTTCTCAATCGGCTTCCGCATTGAACATCCACAAACTCTAATCGATCAAGCTCGCTTTGGGAAACAGGCAGGAAATGAATTGCTGGGTGCGGCTGATTATAAATTGGTGCATCACGCTAAAAATGGTCGTTCGGTGTATAGCTTCTGTATGTGCCCAGGTGGGCAAGTCGTGGCGGCAACTTCAGAAGAAAATCGCGTGGTCACTAATGGTATGAGCCAATATTCACGTGCAGAACGCAATGCCAATGCAGGGATAGTTGTCGGAATTTCGCCTGAAGATTATCCGGGGAATGTATTGGCGGGTTTGGATTTTCAGCGTAAATGGGAGTCGCGCGCGTTTGAATTAGGGGAGGGGAGTTATCAAGCCCCAGCGCAATTGGTGGGTGATTTTCTAAAGGGTCTACCCTCCAAACAATTGGGTAAGGTAGAGCCTTCTTATCAGCCGGGCGTGCATTTAACTGATCTGGCGACCAGTTTGCCTGAATATGCGATCACGGCGATTCGTGAGTCTCTGCCCGCGTTTGAGCGGCAAATTAAAGGCTTCTCTAGGTATGATGCGGTGCTTACGGGTGTAGAAACGCGAACCTCTTCACCGCTACGCATTACCCGTGGTGAGCATCTGCAAAGCTTGAATGTGAAAGGCTTATATCCAGCCGGTGAGGGCGCAGGTTATGCCGGTGGAATTTTATCTGCAGGAGTGGATGGCGTTAAAGTCGCTGAAGCGGTGGCTTTGAGTTTGCAAGCTGCAGCTAAACATTCAAATTAAATTATTAACTAGCCCAGTCGTAACTATTTAGTGAATAACTAGTAGCTTCCCCAGATATTCAATGCTAAGTTTGCCCTGTTTCTGGTGCCTTGTGCTTTAAGTTTAAGGTGACAAGGGTAAATTGGGAAACTGGTTCAAGGCCAGTACTGCCCCCGCAACGGTAAGGAAATGCTGAACTCCGCATTTCTAAGTCCGGATACCAGCCAGAAATGAGCGCTATGGATCGCGGCGGGCGATTTCAGGGGCAAGACCTACCTTTTGGGGTTGCGTACTTCACCTGCATTCCATCACCCCGTGAACATGCCACATTTCCACGTTTAAGCGAGTACTGGTATGGACACACTTACAATGCGTTACTGGCTGGCTCAGCGTCAGCCGAACTACAGTTTGCCACAAGCCTTTTATAATGATTCCTGCTTATTCAAGCAGGATATGCATAATCTTTTCTATCGACATTGGTTGTTTGTTGCACATGATTGCGAACTACCGAATGCGGGCGATTATCTCACTCACACTGTGGGTGAGTACCCTGTGATAATCCTGCGTGATCGCGATGGAGTGATTCGCGCATTTCATAATACCTGTCGCCACCGTGGTTCAAGGATTTGCCAGCATGATAAAGGTAACAGTCCAAGCTTAGTTTGCCCTTATCATCAATGGACTTATGACTTGAATGGTAAGTTATTGTTCGCTAAAGAAATGGGCGGTAGGTTTAATCCCGCAGAGCATGGTTTATTAACCGTACATTGCGAATCTTTAGCAGGGAATATTTATATTTGCTTAGCTGAAGATGCGCCTGATTTTGCGAGTTTTCGACAAGTGGTGGAGCCTTATTTACTGCCACACCGCTTGCGGGAGGCCAAAGTCGCCTATTCCAGTAGCATTATTGAAAATGGCAACTGGAAGTTAGTGATGGAGAATAATCGTGAGTGCTACCACTGTTTGGGCAGCCATCCTGAACTGTGCCGGACTTATTCTGATGATCCTAGTCTTACTGGGGTGATAGGAGAAACTTCTAATTTTTTAACTCAACATTGGGCAAAATGTGAGGGTTTGGGTTTGCCGAGTGCTTTCCATTTATCCGCACTGGGTGATTATCGAGTAGCACGGATGCCTTTATTGGGGGTAGGTGAATCCTTTACGATGAGTGGTAAAGCGGCTTGCCAAAAAAATATGCCAGCATTGGATGAGCGGAGCTTGGGGACTTTATTACTCTTCCATTATCCAAATACGTGGAATCATTTTCTCGCGGATCATGCAGTGACTTTTAATGTGACTCCATTGGATGCAACTCATACTCAAGTCACCACGAAATGGTTAGTGCACAAAGAGGCTGTTGAGGGTGTGGATTACGATCTAAAAACCTTAACCGAGGTTTGGTTAGCCACCAATGATCAGGATCGTTGCTTGGTCGAGCAAAATCAGTTAGGGATTAACTCACCTGCTTATCGTCCAGGACCTTATTCACCCCTACATGAAGATGGAGTGATGCAATTTATTGACTGGTATTGTGCAGCGACGGCAGCAGCGTTAGAGACTGCTGGTGCGGATTCTTCTAGCAGTGAAGTAGTCATTCACTTTCAGCAGAACAGCCTGTCTAATATAGAGCCTGCTATTGCACCTGAGCTAATGCCAACAGTTCCTAACCATTTGGATTTATCCAAATCAGTACCTGCTGCTAGCCAAACTCCAGAATTTCTCTATCTTGATCAGCGTTTGCCTTGGGATGCACAAAATGAATTGCTGGAGGTGATGAATATTATTCTGGAGACACCGGATGTAAAAACCTTTTGTTTCCGTACCGCTTCCAACAATTGGTTTAACTATGCGCCGGGGCAGTTTATTACTTTGGAGCTGCCAATTGCGGGGCAAATGGTGTATCGAACTTATACCTTATCCTCCACGCCATCGCGCCCGATTTATTTAACGATCACCGTGAAAG
Source organism: Thiothrix sp. (assembly GCA_008015155.1). Classification (GTDB taxonomy): domain Bacteria; phylum Pseudomonadota; class Gammaproteobacteria; order Thiotrichales; family Thiotrichaceae; genus Thiolinea. The sequence goes on along the minus strand of SSFA01000021.1, from coordinate 85,819 downwards.
CTCAAGCAGGTAGTTATGCAAGCCGCTGGATGTTTGATAATTTAAAAGTGGGGATGCGGGTGCGTGCCTTTGGCCCTGCAGGTGAATTTCATCTTTATAATCATCCCGCGAAAAAATACTGCTTTATCTCCGCAGGGAGTGGCATTACCCCCATGATGTCCATGACCAGTTATTTATTCGATCAAGGCGGTGAGTTGGATGCGAGCTTTATTCATTGCGCGCGCCGTCCTTCAGATATTATTTTTCGCTCAGGTTTGGAGTTAATGGCGAATCGTATGCCAGGCTTAAAACTGCATTGGATGGTAGAGGAGCGGGATTTGCATTCGGTGTGGGCGGGTTATGTGGGACGGATTAATCAAGCACTGCTTGAGCTAAGTACCCCCGATTATTTGGAGCGGGAAGTTTTCTGCTGTGGGCCAGCGCCGTTTATGCAAGCGGTACGTAAGCTGCTGCAAGCCAATGGCTTTGAGATGCAACATTACCACGAGGAGAGTTTCCAAGCAGCGGTCGTGCAACCTGAACAGCCGCTATCCTTAGATTTTGATCAGGCCACAACAGAGAGTTTACCTGCACAAGTGAGTTTCATCCGCTCAGGACAGAGCATTGCAGCGACTCAGCAAATGACGATTTTGCAAGCCTCGATTCAAGCAGGTTTGAATATTCCCAGTGCTTGCCAATTCGGGATTTGTGGGACTTGTAAGGTTAAACGTGTATCAGGTGAAACCCAAATGAGCCATAGTGGCGGGATTTCTGAGCGTGATATTGCAGAGGGCTATATTTTAGCTTGTTGCTCACGACCTTTATCAGATGTAGAAATTATGTACTAAGTCTTGCGCAAGAGTGACTCAAACAACTTGAGTCACTTTTAAAGTCCTAAGCCCAGCGATACCAATGATCAATCCCTAAGGTACGCCCCCAAGTATCAATCAATTCCCGATCTAGAGTCTCATCGAAAATTTGATTCATACACGCATCCAGCAGTAGAGTTGCTGCTGCTTCCATGCCCACGGTTTGATAGGGTGCGAAAATATCAGGAATTTCAAATAGGTTTGCGACCATTAAAGCTTGCGCGGCATTCATGACTTGATTGGCACGCAGCAAAGTACGCGGGAACATATCTGGCGTCATTTGTAAACAGCCAATATGCTCAACTACTTGATTAATAAGCGATTGTCGCTGAGTGGCCTGCAATTCTTCATACTCACGATGCAGGGCAATATCGATCAGCATGCCGACCGGCATTGAGCGCAGCTGCGTAAGGATCCCACCGATTACATGCTCACTAAAGTTTTCGCGCTGGGCAATAGGTACGGAAGGATGCAGGTCTAACAATTCTTTTTTAATCGGAGCTAAAGCAGCTGGTTCGGGTTTGAGATTCGCACGCTCGGTGTCGGGCATTTGAAATTGGTGTAAGACAAAGGCCGCTTGCCAAGCAATCAAATAATTATTTTCATCGCTGGGTAAACGCAGCACGATTTCATGTTGCTCACGACCTTTACGTCCGGCGATTTTGACGCTGGAGGAAATGGGTAAATTATAATCGTAAACAATATCGAAACCCGCACCGCTCAGTGCCGTGGCTTTATCGAGTAGGGTTTGAGTACTTTCGGGGTAAGCAGTCATGATTGATCCAGTGTACTGCTCTCAATTTGCAATAGAGAGCAGCAAGCTTTGCGAATAAATTTAACGACTAATAATCGTGCCCATGCCTTGATCAGTGAGCAACTCTAATAAAAGTGCATGTTCGACCCGACCATCAATAATACAAGCATTATTCGCACCACCGCGAATAGCATCAATCGCACAGTTGAGTTTAGGCAGCATGCCACCGTGAATCGTACCGTCATCCATTAAGCGGCGAATATCTTCTTGGGATAAGGAAGTGAGCAATTTGCCTTGTTTATCCAAAACGCCAGGGATATTGGTGAGTAGTAATAAGCGCTCCGCTCCTAAGACTTCCGCAATTTTACCCGCGACTAAATCCGCATTGATATTGTAAGTCGTTCCATCTAAACCAACCCCAATAGGTGCAACCACTGGAATAAAGCGATCTTCATCCAATAGTCTTAAAAAACGTGAATTGATTTTTGTGACTTCACCGACATGGCCTAAATCGACCGCTTCAAGTTCACCTTGGGTATTCTTAGTTTTCATTGCCATTTTTTCAGCAATGATCGTGTGACCATCTTTGCCGGTCAAACCGACAGCACGTCCACCCGCCTGATTAATCATGTTCACGATCTGCTTATTGACTAAGCCACCCAGCACCATTTCCACCACATCCATGGTTTCAGCATCAGTCACGCGCATGCCTTCGATGAACTTACTTTCCTTGCCTAAGCGGTTCAGCATTTCCCCAATCTGAGGGCCACCGCCATGTACCACCACCGGATTAATGCCAATTTGCTTCAAAAGTACGATGTCGCGCGCAAAGCCGAGCTGAAGCTTCTCCTCAGTCATGGCATTACCACCGTATTTCACCACAATGGTCTTGCCCGCATAGCGCTGAATATAAGGCAAAGCCTCGACGAGAATTTTTGCTGTATCGTGAGCATCGTGTGCCATAGCGAAACTGTCCTAGGTCAAGCTGAAAATGGCGGCAAGTATAACCAGTTTGTCAGGCTTGGAAAATTAATCTTAGCGCCTAATCCTGCTATATTGTTTAGAAGACCTAGAAAGGATGAAACATGGATTACGAGATTATTATCGCTGGTGGTGGCATGGTGGGTGCTGCTTTGGCTTGTCTACTGGGTCAAGCAGGTAAACAAGTGGCTGTGTTAGAAACAACTACCCCTGCTGCATTTTCGCCAGATGATCCCTTCGATAATCGTGTCTCGGCCATAAGTCGAGCTTCGCAGCGCCTACTAGAGCAAGCAGGTGCTTGGAGCAGTGTTTTGAACATGCGTGCTGCGCCTTATGAAAATATGCAGGTGTGGGATGCGACTGGTTCTGGATTAATTCGCTTTGAAGCAGCAGAGTTGGGCGAATCAGATCTAGGACATATTGTTGAAAATCGGGTCTTACAGCTAGCCCTCTTAGCGACTTTAAAGACTTATCCTAGTGTCGAGCTACTGTGCCCCGCGCGACTGGAGAGCTTTGAACTAAGTCAACAGCAGATTCAAGTCAAGCTCGCTGATGGGCGTCAGTTAACAGCACAACTGCTAGTTGGGGCTGACGGTGCTCAGTCAGTTGTGCGTAGTTTGGCTGAGCTGCCTTATGAGGTTTTAGACTATGCACAAAAGGGCGTTGTTTGTACGGCTTATACCTCTTTGCCTCATTTGGATACGGCTTGGCAACGTTTTCTGCCCACAGGGCCGCTGGCCTTTTTGCCCTTACCTGAACCGCAAGCTTGTTCCATTGTCTGGACTTTACCCGCAGATCAAGCTGATACCGCCTTGTGGTGGGATGAAGAGCGCTTCCAACGTGAATTAGGACAAGCTTTGGATTTTCGTTTAGGCGAGATTATGAGTCTTGGCGAGCGGGCTGCTTTTCCGCTACGTGGCTTACATGCACAACCTTATGTTCGCGAGCGGATTGCGCTACTCGGTGATGCCGCGCATACCATTCACCCCTTAGCAGGGCAGGGTGTCAATTTAGGTTTTAAGGATGCGCAAGCTTTAGCCGAACTTATACTAGCTAATGAAAGAGCGGATGCGGGTAGCCTGAAATTATTACGCCGTTATGAGCGCGCACGGCGGGGCGATAATTTTCTCACCCAAAAAGCAATGGAAGCCTTTAATTTAGTGTTTAGTAATACGCTTGCCCCTTGGCAGATCTTGAGAAACAGAGGCTTAACGACGGCTAACCAATTACCGCTACTTAAATATCAGCTGGCAAAACGGGCGATGGGCTTGTAGCAGGAGCCGGAGCAGTGGCAGCTAACCTTGTTGGTAAATTTAGTTTAGTTTGTTGCTGCTCTTGAATTAACAGACTGAGATTCTGCACAAAATCTTGAACTTTTTTCCGTCTTGGGCGATTTTGCCAAATGTATAAAAAATTTTCACGGGTATGCATATGCCGAAAAATCACTAAGCGTGTTGTATACAGAAAAAAGCGATAAGCCAAGACAAGAGTGGTTGCTGCTAAGATTCCGGAAAAAATATATAGAGCTAGCATGTCTTTAAGAGCTGCCCAGTAAAATACAAAACCTGCTAAAGTTCCTACAAATAAACTATGAAATAACCATTTCAAAGAAAACGAAGACGAATAAGTCGGGAAAGGATCTAGCACGCTGAGTGGGATCTGTGTCTCATGCATGCGCCCGATAGACCGTTCTTTAACTAGCAAAAATTCTGGCGCTTTAATTACAAATTCGCGACTACCAAAAAGTAAGTGTCGTTGTTTAAGGGTGTTGTAATTCGTTGGCGCTTGCATTGCTGTGAATTTACTCTGGTAAAATAAGAATCTTTGCCTACAGTATAGGGTGGTAAAAAGAAAGGCCGCAGTCTTTTCCGATAGCCTGTGTTCAAGAGGTGGCTATCGGATTTGAAAAAAGACGCTTAAATATTCATCGTTTTGGCTATCATTAGGATTAGCTTGGTTAGAAAATAGTCTTAAATCCTAGCAGAAAGGATTCTTGTTAAGCATGAGACTAGGACGACAATAAGAATAACAGCGCTGTTGACCTGTCATGGAGTGTGAGTTTATGAGAGGCGAAAAAAAGGGCATGTATGTTAGAGCATTACTTGTAAGTACAGTATTGGCTTGGCAAAGCTTCACTGTGGTGGTAGCTGACCCTGCCGTGTTAGATGAAGATGGCATCGTGAAGTTAGTGGCGACTTTGCAGAATAATCCTGCCTTCACGAATGTGCTGTGGAAAGTGTATCGTATGGATGATATGCGGCATCCAGTGCAGACGATTGCACGGCATACGGCTACCTTAAATTTACGCCCAGGCGCTTATAAAGCGGTTGCGGTGTTAAACAATAAGGAGCGCAGTCGTGCTTTTCAGTTAAAATCCAAAACTAATACCGAGGTGGTATTGTCGATGGACTAACTGATTAGAAGGAATGTGTATGCCTTTACAACTTGACCGTTATGCGGTCATTGGGAATCCTATTACGCACAGTAAATCACCCCTGATTCACCAGCTGTTCGCTGAGCAAACCCAACAAAGCTTGACTTATCAGGCCGTATTAGTGCCCTTAGGCGAGTTTGAGGCACAGGTTGGTGAGTTATTTGCGCAAGGTCTACGTGGCTGTAATGTCACCATCCCTTTTAAGCAAAATGCTTGGGCTTTTGCGCAGGAACGAAGCCCTTATGCACAAATTGCAGGCGCTTTAAATACCTTGATGCTACGACCAGACCAGAGTATTTATGGGCATAATACCGACGGCTTAGGCATGATGCGTGACTTATTAGTTAATAAACAGGTCGCTATTCAAGGCAAAAAGGTTCTAGTTTTAGGGGCGGGGGGGGCAGTCCGTGGGATTATTCAGCCTCTACTAGAGGCACAACCCGCTTTAGTTCAATTGGCGAATCGTACCGCTGCCACTGCTAGCGAATTAGCGCGTGATTTTAAGCCTTATGGGGAAATCGCGGGTGGCGGGTTAGAGGCTATCCATTCTCGATTTGATCTCATCATTAACGGTACTGCGGCTAGCTTACAAGGTGAGTTGCCCGATTTGCCAGCACACTGCTTAAGCGAAGGCGGCGTTGCTTATGATATGATGTATAGCAGTGAGCCTACGCCGTTTATGCGTTGGGCGCATGAGCAAGGCGCGAGCCAAGTGTTTGATGGCTTAGGTATGCTTATTGAGCAAGCTGCTGAGGCTTTTGAATTATGGCGTGGTATTCGCCCTAATACTCAGCCCGTGTTTGCAGCTTTGACTAAATAGTTAAACAGCACTTGGAATAAAATAGCCCTGTTCCCGCAGCATGGCACATAAACGAATCAGGGGTAGGCCAATCAAGGCTGTCGGGTCATCACCTTGCATACGTTTAAATAAACTAATGCCCAAGCCTTCTGATTTAAAGCTACCCGCACAGTTGTAAGGCTGTTCGCGGCGCAGATAGTTTTCTATTTCTGCGTCGTGAAGCGTCCGAAATTCGACTTGAAAGCTAATAACATCGAGCTGAGCAGTTTGTGTATGACTATCATATAAGCATAAGCCTGTTAAGAACTCGACAGTCTTGCCTGAAGATGCTTTTAACTGAGCGACCGCATTAGGGTGAGTATGGGGCTTGCCTAGAATTTGCTCGCCTAAAACAGCACATTGATCAGAACCAATAATAAGTGCATCCGCATAGTGCTTGGCAATAGCAGCAGCTTTTTCTTGAGCTAAGCGTGCTACCATTTCTCTAGCTGTTTCGGTTGGCAGACGGGTTTCATCAATATCTGGTGCAGCAGTGACAAAATCTAGCTGTAAACGCTCTAATAATTCACGCCGATAAACAGAGGTAGAGGCAAGGACTAGGGTTTTAGACATGGTTAGCTCAATCATTAATCGCTTAAACTAGCAGTAAAACTCGTCAGCATCTTATGCAGTCTCGAAAAAATCAAGCAGGTTTTAAGCTAAGAAGTTGTGATTTTCCTTTACACCCCTACCTCTAGATTCATATAATCGCGCGCTTATGTCGAACAGGTTACCCATTGAAGTTAATCCTTTCCGTCTGATTGAGCAGCGCCGCAGTTTAGTGGGCGTTTTGCCATTGCAGCAATTGCCACGTGTGCGAGAGCTAGCTGCCGAATCAACGGATACTGAGTTTGCAGTGGAAATGATTTTTACTCATTCTGCCAGCGGTTTACCGTTGATTACAGGATCAGTAAAAGGTGAGCTTGTTTTAAGCTGCCAGCGTTGTTTAGAACCTGTGCCTGTGAAAGTTGATACACAAATCAATGTCGTCTTAACTACTTCACAAGTCGATCGTGAGCCTGAAGAAGAGGGCTACGAATTATACATCGTCGACGATGAGCGTATTTTCGTGCGGGATTTTATAGAAGATGAAATTCTTTTAGCCTTGCCCGTAGTACCTCGGCATGAACAGTGTCAACCCGCTAAGCCTTTATTTGAGGGTTCACCGGCTGACTTGGAAGATTCGGCTGCAGAAGAAAAAGCAAATCCTTTTGCTGCTTTAAAAGACTGGAAGAAATCGGAGTAAAATTGCTATGGCAGTCCAACAAACTCGTAAATCACGTGCTAAGCGTGACATGCGTCGCGCACATGATGCATTGACCGCGCGTACTACTTCAGTAGACCAAACTTCAGGTGAAACTCATCTGCGTCATCATATGACTGCGGGTGGTTTTTATCGTGGTCGTCAAATTATTAAAACGGCTGTTGAAGTAGACGACGAAGATCAAGATCAAGCGTGATGATTAAGGCTCGGCCTGATCAGAATGTTATTGAATAAAAATCGCGGGCTTTGACCCGCGATTTTTTTGTAGGAGAGAAATAGCATGGGTACTTGGTACCGCATTGCTTTAGACGCGATGGGCGGGGATCATGGGCTAAGTGTGGTGGTTCCCGCTGCCAAAAAAGCATTAGAAAATCACGCTGATATTGCTCTGATCTTAGTGGGGGATGAGCAGCAAATACGCACTCATTTAAGCTCAAACGCTCTGGCTGAAGGGGAGCGTTTGCAAATCAAACATGCGTCCCAAGTGGTGACGATGGATGATTCGCCCGCCTTAGCCTTAAAAAGCAAAAAAGACTCTTCAATGCGGGTAGCGATTAACCTAGTCAAAGAAGAGCAAGCAGATGCGGTGGTCAGCGCCGGTAATACGGGTGCTTTGATGGCGACAGCACGCTTTGTTTTGAAAATGCTGCCGGGTATTGATCGACCTGCTATTTGTACCGTGATGCCGTCCTTAAATGGGCATACACATATGCTGGATTTAGGCGCGAATGTTGATTCCTCCGCTGAGCACCTCTATCAATTTGCCTTAATGGGTTCTGAGTTGAGTAAAGCGATTGACGAAATCTCTAGCCCACGAGTGGGATTGCTAAACATCGGCCAAGAGTCTATTAAAGGGAATGAGCAAGTTAAGGCAGCGAATGCTTTATTAGAAGATTCAGCCTTGAACTATATTGGCTATGTAGAAGGCGATGATATTTATCTAGGCGAAGTCGATGTGATTGTCTGTGATGGCTTTGTAGGGAATGTGGCGCTGAAAACCAGTGAAGGCTTAGCTAAGATGATTTCCACCAAGCTTAAGGGTAGTTTCACGCGGAATTTGCTCAGTAAACTGGCAGGCTTAATTTCTCTACCGGTATTGAATAATTTTCGACAAGAAATTGACCCACGCCGTTATAATGGGGCTAGTTTATTAGGGTTGCAGGGTATTGCTGTAAAAAGTCATGGCGGCGCCGATAGTCTAGCGTTTGCGAATGCCATCAGCATCGCTCGCACAGAAATTATTAAGCAAGTTCCGCAGCGGATCCATAAGCAAATTGCGGCCTTGCTAGAAGGACAAACAGTATGAATCATGCGCGCATTATTGGTACCGGCAGTTATTTACCGCCGCGGATAGTCACTAACCGTGAGTTGGAAGCCAGTGTCGATACGAATGATGAGTGGATAGTTGAACGTACTGGTATTCGTCAGCGCCATGTAGCTGATACCGAAACTGCTTGTGACTTAGCGGAAGTTGCTGCCCGTCGTGCTTTAGAAATGGCCGGTAAGCGTCCTGAAGATATAGATCTGATTGTGATGGGCACTTCGACCCCTGATTTGGTTTTTCCAAGCACCGCTTGCTTATTACAGGGACGCTTAGGAATTTCCACAGGCGCCGCTTTCGATGTGAATGCAGCCTGTTCTGGCTTCATTTATGCCTTAGGCGTTGCACACAACTTCATGAAGGCAGGCACCAGCAAATGCGCTTTAGTAGTTGGTAGTGAAGTCATGACACGCATTCTTGATTGGAATGATCGTACCACTTGTGTCTTGTTTGGCGATGGAGCGGGTGCTGTAGTCTTAGAAGCTTCTGCTGAGCCGGGTATTCTCTCCACGCATTTACATTCAGATGGTAAATACGAGCATCTATTGAATGTCTCAGCCGGTATTTCGCGTAATCATCACTTATTGCGTGAAACAGGTGCTTTCTTGCAAATGAAAGGGAATGAGGTTTTCAAGATGGCTGTCAATACCTTAGGCCGGATTGTGGATGAAACCCTTGAAGCCAATCAATTGACCAAAGCAGATGTTGATTGGTTGGTTCCACACCAAGCCAATATTCGGATTATCCAAGCAACTGCAAAAAAACTGAGTATGCCTATGGAGCGCGTCGTTGTAACTGTAGGCGAGCATGGTAATACTTCATCAGCCTCAATTCCTTTAGCTTTGGATGCGGCTATTCGCGATGGTCGAATCCAGCGCGGCGATATGCTGTTATTGGAAGCTTTTGGGGGTGGATTTACTTGGGGTTCGGCTTTAGTGCGTTATTAAATCTGAGTTTTTAAGAAGGCTGGAACTACATTTATCTAGATGAGTGAGTGCTCTCAATGGCTCTAGAAATCGAGCATAAATTTCTGCTGATCTCTGACGAATGGCGTGGTTTAGTCAAGCGTTCTGAGGTCTTTCGGCAAGGTTATTTGAGTAATAATCCGGCTGCTTCGGTGCGAGTAAGAATTGCTAATGATCAGGCCAGTTTGAATATCAAAGGCATGACGATTGGCACACATCGCCCTGAATACGAATACAGTATTCCCCTGCAAGACGCGGCTGAGTTATTAGAGCAACTCTGTGCACGTCCAATAATTGAGAAAACCCGCCACTTTGTAGATTTTGCTGGTAAAACTTGGGAAATTGATGAGTTTGCTGGCGAAAATCTGGGTTTAATCGTGGCTGAGGTGGAGCTAGAGACTATTGGCGAAAGCTTTCAGCGCCCTGCGTGGGCAGGTATCGATGTATCAGGAATTGAGCGCTATTACAATGTGAGCCTCTTGAAATATCCTTATCAGCAATGGACTGAGGCTGAGAAAACCTATGGTGCTTAAAGCAATTCTCTTTGATCACGATGGCACTTTAGTCGATTCTGAAGGCGTGCATTATCAAATGTGGCTGGAGGTGCTAAAACCTTATGGCGTGAGTATGTCGGCTGAGCAGTATATGCAGATTTATTCAGGGATGCCGACGCTTGATAATGCGCAGGATTTGGTAGAGCGTTTTCACTTACAGGCTAGTGTAGATGAATTAGCCGCTAAGAAGTTAGAAGTAGCGCATGCCTATCTCCAAGAACATGCTTTTCCTTTAATGTCTGGTGCACAAGCAATTCTCGATTATTTTCAGCAGCAGCCCGCGATTCAGCAAGCGATTGTGACCGGTGCGGGTGCGCAGATTGTGAATGCGACGGTACGTTCTCATCAACTAGCCTCTTATTTTGCGACGATTGTCTCTTGTGATGATGTAAAACAGAGTAAGCCTGCGCCTGATTGCTATTATTTGGCGCTGGAGCGGTTAGATTTAAAGGCAGAAGAATGCATCGCTATTGAAGATACTGAACATGGAGTAGCCGCTGCAGTGGGGGCGGGGATCGCTTGCTTGGCGATTCCAAATGCGCAATCACAAGGGCATAACTTTGCCAAAGCAGCAGCTATCTTGCCGAATTTGACAGCAGCTCAGGCTTGGATTCAGCAGCATTATCAGTTAGTGGTTTAGCTTACAAATTAGGCGGCTTTAATTAACCATTCCACCCGCCATTGTGCATGGCTGTCTAGTTGCAAGGTTTTAGTCAAGCGTGGCAATAAAGTTTGTAATTGCTGCGCCAATTGCCAAGGTGGGTTGATCATGGCTAAGCCGGAGCCGTGCATACCCAAATCAGGGTGCTGCGCTTCAACGCTCAGTTCAGCGACGAGTAAACTGCTAAAATTAGTTTTCTCTTTCAAATCATGTAATAAACGCAAGCTGCGGTCACGGGCTTTGGCCAGCATCGGATACCAGATCAAATAAGTGCCGGTTGGCCAGCGGGTATAGGCTTTTTTCACCGCTTGTACGACTTGTTGATATTCCTCTTGGCGCTCATAAGCTGGGTCAATTAGAGCTAAACCACGGCGTGGAGTGGGTGGAGTGAGGGCGCTTAAACCTTCTAAGCCATCTCGATGATGGATGTGCACACGACTATCTTTTGCCAAATTCCCGCGCAAAATTTCGATTTCTTGCGGGTGCAATTCCATCAAAATCAGTTGATCTTGGGGGCGTAAGAGTTGTCGCGCCACTTCGGGAGAACCAGGATAAAATTGCTGCCCGGCTTGCTCAGTATTTAACTGTTTGAGAATGTGAAAATAAGCGCTTAATTCTGGCCATTTTGCTGGTTCATGCCAAAGTCTTTGAATCCCTGTATTCGACTCACGGGTTTTGCGTGCCCAGTCACTGTCTAAATCATAAAGCCCTGCACCAGCGTGCGTATCTAAATAAACAAAAGGCTTATCCTTTTGTTTAAAGCTTTCTAATACTAGGCTCAAGCTAGCATGTTTTAAGACATCGGCATGATTGCCGGCATGAAAGGCGTGGCGATAACTGAGCACAAGTATTTCTCACTGCTGGGGTTAATTGCGCTGTTGTCTGCGAAAATCCCAAGGCGCAATCGGCTTTGCATCTTGCCACAAACCACGCTCAGCAGCACGTGCTTGTGCTTCTGCTTTAGCATAAGTTTTCTGATCGCGTGTGCTTTGTTCTTTTTCATAAGCAGTATAATGCCAGCCGCAACCGGCTTTAATTTGTTCTAAAGCGAGGTCTTTACCTTTAACTCGTACTTTTCCCACGATGCGTCCATAGCGATCTTTTTTGAAAGCTTCTACTTTTGCCAGTTGATTATCAGTCATCTGCATTAATGATTCTTTGCAAGCTTGCCCAAAGGCTTGTTTTTTCTCAGGCGCATCAATCCCTTGCAGACGAATTTTGTAAGTCTTTTTGTCAGGGCCCAGCACGGTAAGCGTATCCCCATCAGCAATATGCACAATCTGCGCTTCGGCCAATAAAGTATTGGTTTCCGAAATACTGACGCCTTTAGGTAAGGATTTATAAGAACCCGTTTGTGGGCCTAGGGTATCTAGACAAGCGGTCAAGCTAGCCGCTGCTCCAAGCATCAAGGCAGCTTGTACTAAACGTTTCATGGCTTTTTCACCACATCGACTAAGACAGGTTCTAAGGTGGGCCAAATATGTTCAAGAATCTTGGGTTGGGCTTCAGCGGTCGGGTGGAGGCCATCTGCTTGCATTAAATTAAAATCAGTCGCGACCCCTTCCAATAAAAAGGGAATAAAACTCAGCTGATATTGCTCAGCCAAATCCTTATAGACTTTGTCAAATTGCTCAGTGTAGCTGGCTCCATAATTAGGGGGCAGATGAATGCCGATGAGGATGACTTTGACGTTTTCTTCAGTAGCCAGTTTAATCATTTGCTCAAGATTAGCTTGCAGCTCTTTAATCGGTTTACCCTGCAAGCCATCATTCGCTCCTAAAGCAAGCAGCAGATAATGCGGTTTTATGGCACTTAAAGACGCTAGTAAACGACTTAAACCTCCACTGGTGGTTTCACCGCTGATACTGGCATTTGCCACATGAAAATTCTCGCCGAGTTTTTCTTGTAAAAGAGTCACCCAACCTTTTTCAACAGGGATGCCATAGGCAGCACTTAAACTATCTCCAAAGACTAAAATCGTGGTTTTACTGGGCGGCATAATGGCTGAGGCAGGCTGAAAGCTAAATAAGCTTAAGCTTAGGAACAAGGTAATGAGTAATTTCCAAGGGTTCATAAGAGTCGTGAACTAGTTAAGATAAGGTATAGCCTACCTGAAGCGCTCCCTAAAGGCATTAAGCCCTTACTGAAGATAAGCTGGTATTCATCTTTAATAAGGGAAGTAGCATTTTACGCTACTGCTTGGCGTGCACTTTGCCACTTATCCTTTAGGACTGAGCTAGCTTGAGCACCTTGCATATACTGGCTGAAACGATTGTTAGGTCAATACTATGGTTTTCAGCCTTGTTCTTTTAGTCATCGGTGCCTTGCTTGCCGCGTTCGTTGGAAGCTCGCCTTTCATTGGTGGCGCTATAGGTTTTCTAATGGGTTGGGTGTATAGCTTAAGTTTGCGGATTCACCAACTAGAAATTCAGCTTAAACACAGTGCGTCTGCTCAAGAGGCGCTAGTGGCTAGTGAGCCGATTCTTGATCAGCTGCAGCCGGTAACACCGCCTAGCCAAGTGTCAGTTCCTCCGCAGGTGTATGCTCCTGCAGTTGAAGCTGACAGTCTAATAAATGCTGAACCTGTTCAGCCGCAAGCAGCGAGCCAAGCTTACTTTGCAGAAGAACCCCAACCGCCTAAATTTTCCGTCCTTAGCAAAGCTAAAGATTGGTTAGTAGGTGGGAATCCCTTTGTGCGCTTAGGGGTGGTGATTCTATTTATTGGTGTCGTCTTCTTACTGCGCTATTCAATTCAACACAATCTAGTACCGGTTGAAATCCGCTTAATTGCCGCCGCTATTGGGGCTTTAGTGTTATTAGGCTTTGGTTGGAAACTACGTGAGCGCGCGGGGGCGTATGGCCTGATCTTACAGGCTGGAGGGATAGGTCTCTTATACTTAACTGTATTCGGCGCATATAGCCTGTATCATTTAATTCCTTCCTTGGCTGCTTTTGCCTTATTGCTGCTCTTTGTGCTAGCCGCCACCGCTTTAGCTGTCTTACAAAATAGCTTAGCCTTAGCCGTCTTTGCGACAGTAGGCGGTTTCTTAGCGCCCTTATTAACCTCGAGTGGCAGCAATAATTATATTGGTTTATTTAGTTTTTACGCTTTATTGAATGCCGGCATAGTAACGATTGCTTGGTTCAAATCATGGCGCTTACTGAATCTAGTTGGTTTTGTCTTTACCTTTGTGATAGCAGGTATTTGGGGTTGGTTTAGTTATCGGCCTGAAGACTTTTGGCCAACAGAAGGCTTCCTGATCCTGTTCTTCTTATTCTATGTTTTGATTGCGATTCTATTTGCCACACGTCGCCCCTTTAATTTAAAAGACAAAGTTGATGGCAGTTTAGTCTTCGGTACACCCATTATTGGTTTCTGCTTGCAGGCTGCTCTGTTTGTGCCATTTGCCTCTGAAACGATTCCTAGTTCTTTCCTAACAACCTATGGCTTAGCAGTGAGTAGCTTGGTACTCAGTCTCTTTTACCTAGGCTTAGCTTGGCTGGTATGGAAGCGCTACGGACAGGAACAGAAACTACTCGCAGAAACCTTTTTAGTCTTAGGGGTGATTTTTGCGACGCTCACCATTCCCTTTGCAGCACAAAATGCAGCGATTACGACTGCTGCTTGGGCGATTGAAGGTGCAGGTATTGTATGGCTGGGGATTCATCAACGGCAATTTATCCAACGCTTAGTGGCGGTGATGTTGCAGTTTGTTAGTCTCCTATTATTAATTGGCAGCTTTACTCAATTGTGGTGGATGTATCCGGTTTTTTGGGACACTGCCACCGTACAAGCTTTTAGCAATGGTTTCTTCGTAGCTAGCAGCTTAGTTGCTTTAGCCATGCTCCTCTCTAGTCGCTTGCTAGCTAATGAGTTTGAGGGCAAACGCAGTGTCGAGCAGGGATTGGCCATCAGCTTATTAATTAGTGCAGTGGTGATGCATTTCATTAGCTTTGAAATTCAGGTGATTTGGGGCGAGTTTGATTATGCCTTGCACTGGCATCTGGTTTACGCAGCCATCGTGAGTGGTTTGTTATGGTTAAGCGCACGGACTTATTGGCCTTTACTCAGCTGGGTTTTACCTTTACCGATGCTGTTATTAGCTTTAGCTCTATTAATCAGCTTGACCAAGCAAACGAGTATTTTTACCGATTATGCGCTGTTGGCTTGGTTAGGGTTCTTTGCGGTTTGGTACGGCTTGTTAGGGCACTTAGAGCGACAGGCTTGGTTCCCGCTTTGGTTAAAAGTAGCGCATAGTTTCAGCTTGTGGATCATAGTGTTCCTATTGACGGATCAATTACAGCTCCTACTGAGTACTTATTTCACTTGGCAAAGTGCTTGGAGTGTGGCGGCTTTACCAGTAGTTGCTTTGGTTACAGTTTGGTTAGTGTTAAAGGCGCCTATTTGGCCGTTTAAAGCACAGACGAGTTTGTTTTATAGCTTGGCGATTCCACTACTTGGTTTAGTAGCTTGGTGGTTCCTAATGAGTTTAGCGCATGCAGGCAGCGTCGAGCCTTTGCCTTGGTTACCGCTATTGAATCCTTTAGATCTTGTTACTTTATGGATGGTTTTGACACTGGTTCAGCTTGTCAGACATTGGCAGCAATTAGGCGGTTTAAAGGATTCTATGTTTTTACGCTACAGCCTGATTTTCATCGGTTTTGTTTGGCTAAATCTGACGATTCTGCGTGTCCTGCATCATTGGTATGGCTTGGCTTGGGAGTTTCCGAGCTTACTGCTTAATCCAGTTACACAAACAACCCTCGCTTTAGTTTGGGGACTTTCTGGACTTTTACTGACTTGGCGCGGTAATCGTATTGGCAAGCGGGTGTTGTGGAGTGCAGGGGCAGCGCTGTTAGCGGCGGTTGTCTTGAAATTATTCCTCATCGATTTTGCATCGTCCGATACGGTCGAGCGTATTATTTCGTTTATTGGGGTGGGTGTCTTATTGCTGTTTATTGGTTATTTAGCGCCGCTTCCTCCCGCGCATCAGGAGACTATTCGTGTTAAATAAATTAACTAAATCCTGCAGAAATTTAGTGCTTGGCTTGTTGTGTTTACCCAGCTTCAGCCAAGCCGCTGAGCCGGTATTTCATTATGAGGCAAGCTTAACGGAAGCGCAGGGGACTTATCGCCGAGCGGAGCTACCTTGGTTTGTATTGGCGAATCTATTACAGGCCAATCAAGCTGATTTACAAGTGCGCAATGCGGATAACCAAGTTGTACCTTCACGCGTTAGCCCGATAGGTGATCTGCAATTACGCCCAGAAGAGCGCAGCTTAAATTTCTTTCGAGGGGATGATCCTAGCCAAGTGGGTGTTCTATTACAGTTAGAACCGACCACCAATAAACCTAAGCTGGAGCAACTTGCTCTCAGCGATCGACCTTATTTAATTATTCAAAACTCTGAACTAGAGGGGCAGCTCTTTGAACTGCAAAGTCTTAACCTAACTTGGGATAGCCAAGCACTGAGACAATGGTTGCCAAAAAATCTCAAGGTGGAGTCCAGTAATGACCTACAGACTTGGCAAGTAGTCAGTACTAAGCGCTTGCCCTATGTTTTAAAAGAGCAAAATACGGTAGTCGAAAATCACAGCTTAGAATTTACTACAGCATTGAAAGCGCGGTTTTTACGGTTATCGGCAGATAATGAGTTTGCTCCCTTAGTAGCTGCTTTGCAGAGTGTGACTGGTTTGGCTCCCGAGCAAGCGCAGCAGCGTCTGGCTTGGCAGCCAGTCAGTTTGACCAATACCACTGACCCGCAACAATTCACTTATCTTATGCCCCCTTCTTTGCCGGTCAAATATTGGCGGATGCATTTAGCACAGCCAGGTGATTTATATGCTGGGCAATTGCAAAGCCGTAATCCTGATCAGCGTTATGGAGCGAGTGCTAACTATGATACAGCAGTTAACTTTTTGGATTATCGCTTAAGCTCCGAATTAGGTGAGCTACGTGCACCGAGCCAAACTTTGCCAAGCCCTTATGCGTGGTATAGTGATCAATCATTGGAATGGCTATGGACCTTTACTCAGCCTAAGCCGCTACCTAACCATCAAGCTATCGTCGAATTTGCTTGGCAGCCTTTAGAAATCAAATTTATAGCTCAAGGGAAAGCTCCCTTCCGCTTAGTCTATGGTAGTCGTGAGCAGATCGATCCACTAGCTTTGCCCTTCGAAGACAGTGATGAATCAGTGGCGAAGCGTTTTGGTTTAGCAACAGTAGCGGTGGGTGCTGAGCGGGTACTAAAACCTTTAGATCCTCCTAACGCTTATCAGCAGTGGTTGCCTTATGTCTTATGGGGGGTATTACTCGTTGCAGTTATGCTTTTATTAGGTATGGCGCGTCATTTGTGGCGTGATTTGAATACAACACCCTAAGTCCCGAGTGTTGCTAAGCGTAATGAATAAAAATAAAGCAATGTTAAGCTTTAGTGTCACTCATCTTTATAAGTTGCATTTGACGAAATATTGACTATTATCAGTCTGATGTATAGTTAACAAACAAGTTTTTCTAGGCTATACGTGCAGACTCTTTTGCTAAGCGGTCAAGAATAACAACTCAAAAACCACCGCTTAGGCCTTGTAGTTTTCCCCATCTATAAGGTTCTGCGCTTTTGAGTTGAGTGTAAAATTAGATAGGACTGACTTTAATGCGATTGAGATGCGGGTTGCTAGTGAACGCCCTAAATAGGTTTGGTAAACCGAAGCAGCAGCGCATTGGTTCTTATCTTTTTTTATCCCAAGAATCTATTCATTTAGGTAGAACCTTATGCCTGCCGTAAAAACAATTTTGATCGCGGATGACTCCCAAACCGAACGTCTTCATTTAAGTCGAATTTTACAAGATGCCGGTTATCAGGTGATTGTAGCCACATCAGGTAACGAAGCTAGAACGCTGGCAGAAACCCATAATCCCGATGTCATTTTTCTCGATATTATCATGGAAGACGGTGATGGTTATCAGACCTGTCGCAATCTACGCCGGAATCCAGCGACTGCGGAAACGCCCATCATCATGGTATCCAGCAAATCCAATCCAGTCGATATGCAGTGGGCAAAAAAACTAGGTGCGAATCATTATGTGATTAAGCCTTATACCCCTGAGGCTATTTTGGCGCAGTTAACCGCTTTATAAACAGTTAGTCGATAAAAACTTAAGAAAAACTAACCAAGACAGTTGTGATTGAGGGAAATGAGCAACTGTTGATAATAACGAAATTGGGTTAAGGAGTAGAACGATGGGTCAAACTGCGTTCTCGTATAAAGTCGGTGACTATCGTATTTTGTTAGAGACAGGCATGCGTTCTGAGGTTTTGACCCTCGATACGGTCTATCCTGTGCCTTATGCACCTGATTGGTGTGCAGGTCTAGCCAATGTGCGTGGTGATCTCTGTCCTGTCATTGATATGCATGGTGTTTTGTTTAAGCAGCAACGCCCCAAAAAGCAATATCTTCTATGGCTACAGCATGAAGCATTCGCTCCAGTCGTTGTTAGCTGTGATGAACTACCAAAGCAAGTTAATTTACCTGAAGCCAGTCAGCAGCAAGGACGATTGCCCGGGATGCCAGGCTGGATTCAATCTGTTTGGAGTCAAGACAATACTCTGCTCTTAGCAGCAGATCATGGCCGCTTATTGAGATTATTAAGTAAAACCAAGCCCAGTGGAGCCACAGCCACTGTTAAAGAGACAGCAATATGAACAATAAAAAAAGTATCTTGCGCCAATTTATTTGGGCAGCGCTCTGTGTGTTGCCTTGTTTAGTACAGGCTGATGCTACAAATCCTGATGAAATTCGGTTAGCAACTTCATTGGATTTGCAAGGCCAGTCTAAGGGTTTAGGCACCGGTATGTTAACTGGTTTAGAAGCTGCTTTAAAAGACAAACAGGTGGGCGCTAAACACATCAAAATTTTAAGCGAAAATGATAATTACAGCCCGCCGAAAACCGTGGTAGCTGTTAATAAATTATTGAGTCAAGACGTTTTTGCTTTCGTGGGTAATGTAGGTACACCGACTGCTGTTGCTGCTTTGCCTTTATTAGCGGAGAAAAAAGTACCGGCGATTGGTTTTTTCACTGGTTCTGATTTGTTGCGCAGCAATCAAGAGGGTGTGATTAACTATCGCGCAAGTTATAGCCAAGAAGTTCAAACCGTGGTGGAAGAGGCATTTAAAAATGGCTATGGACCCGCCTCCATTTGCGCCTATGTGCAAGATGACTCTTACGGTTTGTCAGGCTTAAAAGGCTTAAAAGAAGTTTTAGTCGGTAAGCAAGGTGTAAGTTTTGTTGCAGAAGCCCTAGATAAAATTTTCCAACAACAAGGTGATGATGCTGAGCGCAATGGTATTGGGCCTGTAGGCTTTTATAAGCGTAATAGTTTATCCGTGCGTGCTGCTTACGATTCGATTAAAGCTTGGGAAGCCAAACAAAGTAGACCTTGTAAGTTTGTTGTGACAGTAGGCTCTTATGAGTCAGTGGCTCAATTCATTAGCTATTCCCAAGGTAAAAAAGAATCTTGGCTATTTAGTGCAGTGTCCTTTACAGGGGCTGACAATTTCTTGGCTGAACTGAGTACCTTGGGGGTGAAGGATCGCGTGCTGATGACACAGGTCGTACCACCACTGGATAGCGAATTGCCTATCGTTACTGAGGCAAGAGCGGATTTAGGCAGTAAATTAGGTTATGTGTCCTTAGAGGGCTATATCGTAGGCAGAATGCTCCTAAAGGCTATGAATGATGTCAGTGCAGAAGGCAAGGAGCTGAGCCGTGAGAATGTTGTTGCAGCTTTAAAAGGACATCAATTTGATTTGGGTGGACTGCCACTCGATTTTACCAATGACAATCAAGGATCTGATTTAGTCGTTTTGACAGCGCTAGCAGATAATCAATGGGCGCCTGTAGATAGCGCGAAATGGAAAGGGTGGAACAAATGAGTGATTTAGCGAATAACAAGCGAAAAGTAAGCTGGCTTGGCAATATCTCGGTTGCACAACGGATTTTCATCCTAGTGGTCATTCCGTTGGTATTATTAATGCTGCTAGCAGTAGGAGCCATTTCTGTTTTAAAGAAAAACGAAGCAGTCCTAAAAGACCTCAGTAATCATATCGCCTTAATTGATACCGGTAATAAACTGATTCGGAATACTCAACGTGACCACTTATTATTACTACATGAGGTGGCTTTAAATACCAAGTCTTGGGAAGAAGGTTTAAAAGAACTGCAAGCAGCGGAAAAAGACTTGGTCGAAGTGAGTATGCCCCGCTACAAAGCACTCAAGAGTGTCGATAATCTAGATGATCAGAAACTCCGTAACGATTTTAATCGTGTCCAAGAAGAAATGGATCAGCTATTAGTGTCGATGCAACGTAGTAAGCGTTTATTAGAGGCTCAAGATCAAAACCAATTAGCCTCGTATGTACGGAACGACTTAGTGATCGAAACGCAAGGCTTCCGTGATCGGATTGCTTCACAGGTCGAAGCGGATATTAATCAATCTTATGCTTCGGCTGAGGCAGGTAAAGCTGGAGCACGCACGGTGCTGAATATAGCGATTATCACTATTTTATTGGGTATGTTGATTGCTGCACTCTTAGGTTATTTAATCTATCGGTCGATCGGTGGGCAGTTAGGCCGCTTAAATAGTACGATTCGTGAGATTGCTGCTGGTGATTTAAATGCGCGGGTTGAGTTAGGTGGGCGCAGCGAATTGGCTGAATTAGGCCAAGCCTTTGACGGGATGGTGGAAGATCGTATCGCGACTCAACGTAAGATTAATTCTGAGCATCAACAGCTCAACGAATCAGTCTTTACTTTATTGGAAGCGGTAGCCGACCTGAGCGAACGTAACTTAACGGTGCGCGCTAAAGTGACTGAAGATGCAACCGGCCCCTTAGCAGATGCGATTAATCAGCTAGCAGAAGATACGACTGAAGTTCTAAAACAAGTTCGTGAAGTCGCAATTTCGGTTGATCGCACCTCACAAGATGTAAACCAACATGCCCTCTCAGTTAATCAATTGGCGCTGTTAGAGCGTACTGAAGCGGAGGAAACCGCTGAACAGTTGGGCAATATCTTACGTCGTTTGGATTCGATCGCAGCGTCTGCACAACAAGCCAATCAGGTAGCAGATACCACTTCACAAGCCACACGGGAAGCACAAGAGTCGGTAGCTCGGACTTTGGCTAGCATTTCTGGGATTCGTGATACCGTCCAGGAAACAGGTAAACGCTTGAAGCGCTTAGGTGAACGTTCGCAAGAAATCTCGCGCATCATCGATATCATCAGCAATATCTCTGAGCGCACAACAGTCCTAGCCTTAAATGCGAGTATGCAAGCAACAGCAGCAGGTGAGGCTGGGCGTGGATTCTCGGTGATCGCGGAAGAGATTCAACATTTAGCAGAAAGCTCTCGCGAGTCTACCGACCAAATCGGTGCATTGGTTCGAAATATTCAGCAGGAAGCAAATACGACTATTGCTACTATGGATCAAACCATTTCTGAGGTTGTGGATGGTTCAGCGCTGGCAGAACGCGCTGCTGTGCAAATGCAAAGCAGTTTGGATGCTACCAATGAATTGGTGCAATCGGTTGAAAAAATTGCTGCCGATTCTGCAGAACAGGTACAAATCAGCCAAGAGCTGCAAACCCGTGCCGAGCGTATTGTTGAAGCGACTCAGTCAACAGGTAAAGAGTTGCTATCACTGACTAGTTTAACTAGCAGCATGGCAGAGGCTGGGCAGCGTTTGGTTAAGTCCGTCAACGTATTCAAGCTGGAAGCCTAAGGGTTCTAGTATTAGGAGACCTTGATGGATAATGAGCTTGATCTAGATCGTTTGGCGTTTGCTGAAGAGCTAGAAGAAGTGGCCTTACAGTTATCTATGCTGGATCCCAGCATAGAGACTGCTGCGCAACTGGAACAAATTGGTGCTGAATATGAACGGCTAAGCATGACTGCACAGATGTATGACTGGCAGGATGTGATTGCTGTGGTGACTTGGGCTAGTGGCTCTTTAGGGACGAGTGCTGCGCCTGATTTATTAGTTGAAGGAAAGTATTTTGGGTGGTTAGAAATGACTGCCCTTGTACTGCGCGAGCCTGATGAACTCAGTCATTTGCCGATGTTAATGGCTGAGCTGATGGACCCTAGCTGGCCTGAACCTTTAGATACTGGGTTATTACAGCAGTTCTTATTAAATCTACGGGCTAGCGGGCAAGAAGAGCACAATGAGCCTGAAGGCTTAGTTAGTGCACCAACACACTTAGCCTTTGCTGCCGATGTGCACCCAGAGTTATTACATGCTTATCTAGCAGAAACTCCAGGGCATATCACTGAAGCGGCTCGACTAATCCGTTTGGTTGCACAAGGTCAGAGTGATCGTGAACAGCAGCGCCATGCCTCACGCTTGGTACATACCATTAAAGGTTCTAGTGGTGTGGTGGGTGTGGAGCCTATCGCTAACTTCACTCATCAGCTTGAAGATTTATTAGATGCAGCCGCTTTACAAACAGTACCGACAGGTTTAGGTGAGACTTTAGAGGCTGCTGCAGATTGCTTAGAGGCTTTGTTTGATCACCTCAAAGCGGGTACAGGTTTACCTGAGGAATACGCACAGCTTAATAGCGATTTAGCGGTTTGGAAGACCCGCTTAGAGCAGTTGGCAGAAGAAGAGGGCATAGAAGAGGAGTTACCCAGCTTAGCCCCAGTCGCTAGCTTACCCAGCTTTATTACAGAGCAGAAGTCCGAACCACTAGCCGCCGAGTTCGGGGAGGATGAAGCCGAAGAACAAGTTGTTGCTCCAGTTCTTCCACAAGTCGCGGGTTCAATTACTGTTAATGAAGAGAAGGTAGCGCGCTTACTCAGTTTGGCTGGGGAGTTAATCACTTCTAGTAGCCAATCCGCTGAACTATTACAGCAATCAAGCCGGATGGGTAAGCAGCTTTATCAACATGACGAGCAAATTCGCCAACGTTTAGATGAGTTGGAAACTGCTATTGAGCATCAAGCACAACGCCAAGCTAAAGGTGCGAAGTCTACTCAAAAAGATGGCCAAACTTTAGATGAGCTGGAATTAGAATCCTATAGCGATTTGGTTAGCGCAAACAATTTGCTCATGGAAGCTGCCGCTGATAGTCATGAGTTAGTGCAAAACCTGCAACAAATGATTCGCCGCTTGACCGATGAGTTGTATCAGCAGCAGCGCGTGCAGCGGCAATTGAGTGATGCCGTCTTAGCTATGCGCCTCACTCCTGTCAGCTCTTTAGTCCCACGTTTACAACGGATTGTGCGTGAGACCTGTCGGAAAACCGGGAAAAAAGCTGAGATTGAAATCCACGGACAGCATTTACAAGTGGACGCGGATATTCTCAAAGGTGTGACCGACCCGCTATTACATTTGTTGCGTAATGCGGTGGACCACGGGATCGAATCACCCGAGGAGCGTATGGCTGCTGGCAAAAATGAGCTGGGTAAAATCACCTTAAGCTTTGCACAACGGGGTAATCATATCGCACTGACTCTAGAAGACGATGGTGCGGGAATGCACCTTGAGAAAATTCGCGCACGCGGAATTGAGCGCGGTTTGATCCGAGCAGATGCCTCCTTGAGTGACGATGCCTTGATTCGCTTAGTCATGCAGCCAGGCTTTAGTACCCGTGATGAGGTCAGTGAGGTCTCAGGGCGTGGCGTCGGTATGGATGTTGTCCAAGCGGCCATTGAAAAATTGCGAGGGACGGTCAGTTTAAGTAGCCAAGCCGGTGCGGGCACCAAAGTTGTGCTGGATATGCCCCAAACCTTAATTTCTACACATGCGCTGGTGGTACGCGCTGGTGAAAATTGGGTTGCGGTACCTGCTGATAGTATTGAACAAGTCCTGTATGTGGCTGCCAATGAAAGTATCGATGACAATGGGACGTGGCGGATTCAGACTAATCGCTATCAATTACCGGTCGAACCACTTGCACAACTCTTACATTGGCCTGCTCCACCTGTGTCTATTCAGCAAGCCCATACGATGCTGATTATTCGCAGTGAAACCGGGGTACATGCTCTTTATGCCAATGAAGTTTTAGCTTCACGCGATATCGTCATCAAAAGTCTTGCGCCGTGGCTGAATTACCTGCCTGGCGTGCAAGGTGCATGTATTTTAGCAAATGGTACCGTTGCCCCGGTCTTAGACATGATTCGTCTAGTGCGTGATCTTGAAGATGGCAAGATCCAGCTACAAGCACCTGATAAAGTCAAAGTAGTGGAAACCACTCAAACCGCTTCAACTATTTTAGTGGTGGATGACTCACTCAGTAACCGTAAAGCCTTGCGCTTGACATTAGAAGGCATGGGGCATGTGGTGCACACCGCAGTGGATGGTTTAGATGCCTTACAGCTGATGAATAGCACACCAGTAGACATGGTGTTAACCGACATGGAAATGCCAAGGATGAATGGCTTGGAAATGACCCAAGCGATTCGGATTTGGCCGGAAATGAAGGATTTGCCAGTGATCATGATTACTTCACGCAGTACGCGGAAACATCGTGATTTGGCGGAGCAAGCCGGTGTCGATGGCTATCTCACTAAACCCGTACAAACAGCAGCGTTACAGGAACAAATACAAAAATGGCTAGATACGCAGTTGGCGATTACATAAGTCTTTCTTCAGGAGTAAATGGAGCTATGGCTCAAGCGGATCACACCGTGGGGGTTTGCCTCTACAAGCTGGATGCACGCGAGGAAGCGGTATTAAAGCGGGTCGTCACCTTTAGTGCTGCACAGGGACGCCATTATGTATTAGCTGAATTAGCAGAAGCTCAGTTAATAGTGGCGAGTAATGACACAGTAGTGGACTTAGCGACGCTACAAGCAGGCGCTATGCTGATTCGTATTTCTGATCAGGATAGCGAGCAGCCTTATGATATCCTCATGCAGCGGCCTTTGTTAGTGACACGAGTTATGCGCAGCCTAGATGATGCGCGTAAATTGTGGGCTGATAGCTTAGCCCTAAGTGCGCCTAAGGCAACTGAAAGCGTACATTTAAGCGTGGTAGAACCTAGTGCTATTGAACCAAGCCTAGTTCAAGTACCAACTCAAGCAGTGGCTGATTTAGTAATCCCACCCGCGGAACCAATGCCTGCTCAAGCCAGCAGTTTCGAGCGTGTGGATGAACAACAAGCTACTAATACAGTAGCTTCATCTTCAGTTACCCCATCAGTTGCTGAGTTCACGACAGCTTTAGCTGAAGCACCGCCGGTAGTAGAACTTGAGGCTCCAGCCACACAGCAGGAAACTGAGCCAGCTAAAGCTACCGTAGTAGAGGAACTGACATCTTCTAGCTCAACGAGTGCTCCATCGACCCCTGAGATGCCTGCAGACTCAGGTGTTGAATACCATCATCGGGCTTTAGTAGTGGATGATAGTGCAGCGATTCGCAAGCAATTAGAGTTGGAGTTACGCCAAGCTGGTATAGCTTCTGATTTCGCTGAAACGGGTGAAGAGGCTTTGCAGAAAGTTGCCGCGCATACTTATGACTTAGTCTTTTTAGATATCATTATGCCAGGCATTGATGGCTATGAAACTTGCCGGCAAATGCGCACACGCAAGGACATGAAAAAGACGCCGATTATTATGCTGAGCGCCAAAACTTCGCCTTTAGATGAGGTGCAAGGGGTGATTGCGGGTGCTTCCACTTATCTGACAAAACCAGTGAAAAGTGAGCAACTGCAAAAAACTCTGAAACGGGTGGCCATGTGGCTTGATAATTTCCAACAAGCACGCTCTTAGAGCGTGCTTAATTCAGTGTAAGTTTATCTGGGGTGTTATATAAAAATCGGTAAAAAAAGTAGTGTTTAGCTGTACCCAAAACCCAAACCCACGGGGCACATAATGAAAATAATAAAACGCAACCGACCTATTTTATTTATTTCCCAAGTCTTATTAGCCAGTTATTTACCTACTCAGTTTACTACTGCACAAGCAGCTGAGGCGACCTTAACAGAAGCACCTCCCCCTTGGGCTGCACGTCAAGAGCTTGCACCCTTGCTAGCTGAGTCTGGTATTCAAGAGGCCAATAATAAACTAACAGAGGCTAGGGCTGATAAACTGCCTCAAGCTAGAACGCAAGCTACCAAGACTAATAGTAGTAGTATGGAGCAATGGTATGCACAGCGCCAAGCTTATGCTGCACCTGCTCAATCAGCACCTGAACTAAAAACTAAGTCCACTCAAGGTGATTTAAACGCTCAATACGCCTTGGCTTTACAGTTACGCCAAGATCCCAGTCCGGAAAATATCGCAGAGTCACTCAAGCTACAGGAAAAGGCAGCGCGGGGTGGCCATGTAGAGGCGCAATATGGTTTGGGTGTCCTATATAGCAATGGGCAATATCTTCCTCAAGATCAGCGTTTAGCTAATTTTTGGTATGCCCAAGCTGCTAAACGGGGCAGTGAAGCTGCTAAATTAGCCCTTAGTGATCTACCCACACCAACGGCTGTGACAGCACCTGTAGTCAGAGCAGCACGTCCGTCAGAAGCGCCAAGAGCTGCTAGCCCTGAAGTAGCGCAAGCTACTGTCATTGATAATAGTGAGAATATGTTTGCAGCGAGTGAGCCAGCTACTGGCTCTGACATGCCAGCCATGTCAGCTGAAGAGTATGCTGCTTTAGAAGCTGATGCGAATCCTTCAGTAGAAATGCTAATGTCTGATCCTCAGGCGAGTAGGCCTGCCCCTAAACCAGCTAATCGGCAAGTGCGTCAACCTCAGATAGCTGCGGCTCCACAAGAGGCGATAGCGCCAGAGGAACTGGTACAGCCTACAGAAGGCGCTGCTGGCGCTGAAGGAGCTCCTGAGCTGCCTATAACTGAGGCAGAGGCGGGTGATATTTCTGTTGAGCACAATGAGTCTAAAGTTGATTTAGGCAATATGAGTGTGCAAGAAATAATAAATACAGCGCAGAAAGGCGATATGTATGCGCAGTTAATGCTGGGTGCTTTATTTGAAGATGGTACTGATCCTGCTATTCCGCAGGATATCAAAGAGGCTGCAAAATGGTATGCCAAAGCGGCTAAGCAAGGTTATCCCAAAGCTCAGCACAATCTAGCCCTCCTTTATGAAGATGGGCGTGGTGTGCCACAAAGCTATACAGAAGCAGCGAAATGGTATGCCAAGGCAGCTAAGGCAGGGTTTTCTGAAGCACAGAATAACTTAGCGGTGCTGTATATTCTGGGTAATGGCGTCAAACAAGATCGTGCTCAAGCTGAAAAACTGCTGACCGCAGCAGTGGGCCAAGGCAATGAAAACGCTCGACGTAATCTACAAAAACTCCTAGAGGGTGCGGCTAGTTAACTTAGCTAGCTTTCGATCCACCCATACATAGTGGGGAGTCGGCTACGGCTCCCGCCCGCTTAAAATACTCATCCGGTGTCAAGGTGTGCAAAGCTAGTGCATGAATCGTAGCTAGTTCTGCTACTAAAGCTTGATTGACTAAACGATGACGCGCTACTAAACGTTTGTCAGTAAATTGATCACTCACAATAACTGCTTTAAAATGCGACTCCGAGCCAGGCGGGACATTGTGTAGATGACTTTCATTAATAACTTCTAAGATTTCTGGGCTAAAAGCTTGGCGGAGCTTCGCCTCAATTTGTCCTTGCATGCTCATAATCATTTCCTTTTGGTAACTTGAATCTGTTTTAATACTAAGTATATTTCATCAGATTTTAATAAAGACGCTTGCGAGCATGAACCAAAAACAAAATTTTGACAAATTGGCACGCTATCTCGAACGGAAAATTGTCGGCCAAAAATCCTTGATTAATCGCCTTTTGATTGCTCTGCTCGCAGATGGCCATTTGTTAGTAGAGGGTGCTCCGGGCTTAGCCAAAACCCGTGCGATTCAAATGCTAGGGCAGGGCATGGAGGGTAGCTTCCATCGCGTACAGTTCACTCCAGACTTATTGCCTGCAGACATTACCGGTACTGAAGTTTTCCATCCTAATGATGGGACTTTCAAATTCCAGAAAGGGCCTTTATTCCATAATCTCATTTTGGCAGATGAAATCAATCGTGCACCAGCTAAAGTCCAATCGGCTTTATTGGAAGCGATGGCCGAGCGGCAAATTACGGTGGCTGGCACAACTTGGAAGCTGCCTGATCCTTTCCTAGTGATGGCGACGCAAAACCCCATCGAACAGGAGGGAACTTATCATTTACCTGAAGCACAATTAGATCGATTCTTAATGCATGTTTTAGTGGACTATCCGACTGCAGAAGAAGAACGCTTGATTTTGTTATTAGGGCGTAAAGAGGCGATGGAAGACGTCAAACGTGAGAAATTGATTGAGGAGCCGATTGTTGGTCCTGAAGAAATTCGCGCAGCGCGGCAAGAAGTACTGAATATTTATATGGCTGACAATATCGAGCAGTATTTATTGCAATTGGTATTGGCTACGCGCCATCCTGAACGTTACGGTAAATCGCTTACGGGTAGTATTGCTTATGGAGCGAGTCCACGGGCCACACTAGCTTTAGATCGTTGCTCACGAGCGCATGCATGGTTGGCAGGGCGGGATTTTGTCAGCCCCGAAGATGTACAAGCTGTTACGCATGATGTTTTACGCCATCGCTTACTGTTAACTTTTGAAGCAGAGGCTGATGGAATGAGCGCTAATCATCTGATTGATGAACTCTTAGCACTGGTGGCTGTGCCTTAATGCGTCCCGGGGATGGTTTAGTTTATAGCTCGTTGCAGTCTTTGATTCGCTTGCAAACTCAAGTACGTACCTTGAACCTAGCCAAGCGGCATGTACGTGCTCGGCAAGTAGGTTTGCATCGTTCGGTTTTTAAAGGGCGTGGCATGGATTTTGCTGAATCGCGCCCTTATCAACCAGGTGATGATATTCGTACCATTGATTGGCGGGTGACAGCGCGTAGTGGCAAAGTTCATACGAAAGTGTTTCAAGAAGAGCGTGAAAAGCCCGTATTGATTTGGCTAGATTTGCGCCCTTCGATGTTTTTTGCCACGCAAGGTCGCTTTAAAAGCGTAGTGGCAGCAGAGACCGCCGGTTTATTGATTTGGAAAACCCTTTCAGAAGGGGATCGCGCGGGTGGTGTGTTGCAGGAGGCTACTAATCATTCTGAATTTAAGCCTTCACGCAGTCGTAGTTCGGTTTTGGGTTTCATGCGGGCACTGACAGAATCCACCCAACAAGACAGCAGCCAGCTTGGCATCCCTGCGGCGAGTTTATTGCAAGATAGCTGGCGGCGTTTAAGACGCGTCACGGAGTCGGGGACTCAAGTCTTTGTGATCAGTGATTTCCGTCAGGCTGATGCGGCGGCCTTGCAACAATTAGCGATGATTCATCGACAAGCTAGTATTACTTTAGTGATGATTCGTGATCCTTTAGAAGATCAGCTGCCACCACAAGGGGTGTTACGGGTTACGGATGGTAAACGTAGTCTTTGGGTGAATCTCAAACAAAAGGTGTGGCGGCGCGATTATCATGAACGGCAGCGTCAAGCCCAGGTATCGCTCCAAGAATTTGCGCGTAAGCATCGGATTGCTTTGATTCAACTGTCTACCCGTGACACCACCAATGAACGCTTATTGAAACTAGTCAGGGGGATGCGATGAATCCTAATGATTTAGCTTTACGCGATATTCATCTGCCCGCAGAAATCGGTTGGTGGCCACTGGCTTGGGGTTGGTGGTTAGTAGCGGCTTTGCTACTGTTAGGACTAGTCGTTTTAGTTGCTTGGTTCTTAAAGCGTTCTACGCATCCAAAGCGGATTAATTTGTCTGCACAGTCTTCTGCCCTCCAAGAATTAACCCGCATTGAACAACAATACAAACATGATCCTCTGGGTTTAGTCCGTGAGTTATCGGTGTTGTTGCGCCGGATTGCGATTAGCTTATATGGACGGCGTAGTGTGGCCGGTTTAACTGGTTTGAATTGGTTGCAGTTTCTCGATCAACAAGGTGGCTCACCCGTATTCAGTCAGCGCTTTCAACAGGCTCTAACTGAATTACCCTATCGTGCTCAAGGCAGTACAGATGTGAGTGCATTAGTGCAGGAGGTACGTCAATGGTTAAATTCTCAAGCTTCAGCAGGTAAACAGCATGTATGAGTTTACTTGGTGGTGGCTGTTTGCCTTACTACCTTTGCCTTGGTTAATTCGACTATTCTGGCGACCCGCTAAACAACAGGCTGGCGTTGCGCTGAAACTACCGTTTTTGCAAGACTTTCTCCAAGGTGAAGCGACGTCTGAAAAAGCTTGGGTTTCTTGGCTAGCACTGATTTTGGCTGCTTTCGCTTGGATATGCTTAGTCACAGCCGCAGCTCGACCCATTTGGGTTGGAGAAAGTGTGGCTTTGCCCGTTTCAGGGCGGGATTTGATGCTTGCGGTGGATCTTTCCGGCAGTATGCAAGAACAGGATTTCTATCTGAATAATCAAATGGTTGATCGTTTAGTAGCAACCAAAGTCGTAGCCGGAGATTTTATTCAAAAACGCACAGGTGATCGTATTGGCTTAATTGTGTTTGGGGATCAAGCCTACCTGCAAGCGCCCTTAACCTTTGATCGGGTGACAGTACGTACTTTGCTGAATGAAACGGTAATTGGTTTAGCGGGTGAGCGCACTGCAATTGGGGATGCGATTGGTTTGGCGATTAAACGTTTGCAAGATAGCCAAGAAAAAAATCGTGTCCTGATCCTGATGACAGATGGTGCGAACACAGCCGGTTCGGTTAGCCCAACCGCCGCCGCAGAAATGGCTGCTACATCAGGACTAAAGATTTATACGGTGGGGATTGGTTCTGAAGGCCCACAGGCGCGCAGTATTTTTGGTATTCAACTTATGAATCCAGCGGCAGAAATTGATGAAGAATCCTTAAAAATGATCGCTAATAAAACGGGTGGGCAATATTTTCGTGCACGTGACACCGAGGAGTTCCAACGGATTTATGCGGAACTTGATCGCCTAGAACCAGTTGAACATGAAGCTGAAGAATGGCGTCCGCAGCAAGAATTATTCCGCTGGCCTTTAGGTTTGGCCTTTATGCTGGGTTTCTTTGCTTTTGTCGTGCGCATGGAGGCTATGGCCTAAATGGCTGATTTTCATTTTCTCTACCCACATGCATTTTGGTTTTTGCTGCTCTTACCACCACTGTGGTTTTGGATTTTACGGCGGCGCAAACAACAGAGTGGCTGGCATGAATTAGTGGATCCTGCTTTAGCACCCTTTGTCCTGACTGGGCGCGAGCGGTGGCAAAGCTTAGCTTCCTTGCTACTATTTTCTCTAATTACAGCCTTAAGTGTGTTGGCTTTAGCAGGCCCTGCTTGGGAAAAGAAAGAGGTACCGGTGTTTCGCCAACAGCAGGCTTTGGTAATTGCCTTAGATTTATCCGCCTCGATGTATGCTCAGGATTTATCGCCCAATCGTTTGGAGCAAGCACGTTTCAAAGTGATGGATATTTTGCAAAAGCGCAAAGGTGAGCAAACCGCTTTAGTCGTTTTTGCGGGGGATGCTTTCCCCGTTTCGCCTTTGACCGATGATATTAAAACGATTGAAGCGCAAATGAAAAATCTCACTCCAGATATTATGCCGGTACAGGGTGGTGCTTTAGGCTTGGCTATCGAGCGTTCACTTGAGTTGCTCCAGCAAGCTAGTGCTAAAACTGGAAATATTTTATTGATTACGGATGGAATGACAGACGATGCCCAAGCACTCAAAGCTGCCAGTCTGGCAGTGACGCAAGGCGTGAATGTTTCAGTCTTAGGTATTGGTTCAGTCACTGGTGCGCCGATTCCTTTAGCGAATGGCGGTTTTCTACAGGATGCTCACGGAAAAACGGTCATGCCTAAATTAGATGTGACAAGCTTAAAAGCACTAGCTCAAGCTGGAAATGGCGTCTATGCAACCGCTGGAATCGGTGATGCGGATGTCAATCGCCTGACCAGCGCTTGGGAAAGCAAAGCGGGTGAGCAGAATTTAATTTCTGGTGGGCAGCGTCAAGTCGATACTTGGGTGAATGCGGGTGTTTGGCTAGTACTGGGCATCTTACCTTTGGTTGCTTTATTATTTCGCCGGGGCTGGCTTTTGTCTTTAAGCTTAGTTGTGCTGTGTTTGCCACAAGCGCAACCCGTACAAGCGAGTATTTGGACTGATCTGTGGGCAACGCCTGATCAGCAGGCTCAAGCCGCTTTACAAGCTGGCCAAGCTAAACAAGCCAGCGAGCTATTTAAAGATCCTAATTGGAAGGCGGCAGCCTCTTACAAAGCAGGTGATTTTGAGCAAGCTGCTAAACTTTACTCAGCCGATCAGAGTGTAGAGGGTTTATATAATTACGGTAATGCCTTGGCACGTTTAAATAAACTACCAGAAGCGATTAAAGCTTATGAGCAAGTTTTAGCTCAAAACCCAAAACATGAGGATGCACGCTATAATCGAGATTTACTGAAGAAAAAATTAGAGGAACAGCAGCAACAGCAACAAGGTTCACAAGACCAAAAACAAAACCAAGGCCAGCAAAATCAACAAAACCAACAGCAATCTGGTCAAAATCAAGCGGCTGAGCAGCAGAATCAACAACAGCCATCCAGTCAAGCTGAACAGCAAGCAACACAGGCTCAACAAGAGCAAGCCAAACAGCAGCAAGAACAACAAGCTCAAGCTGAGCAACAAAAACAGCAGGAAGCAGAAAAAAATGAGGCAGAACAACAGCAAGCCCAAGCTGAAATTGCACCAATGGATCCAACAGCGGCTGAGCAACAACAAGCAACAGAGCAATGGTTACGGCGGATTCCTGATGATCCTGCGGGCCTATGGCGACGCAAGTTTCAATATCAATATCAACAACGTGCGCATCCAAACCAAGGAGATGCTTGGTAATGTCTCTGTCTAAGTTGATAGCCTTGCTATTAGTGTGCTGGAGCCTAGCAGGCACAGTATTGGCTGCAGGCGTACAGGTACAGCTTGATCGTGATACCGTACAAGTAGGGGATGATTTCACTCTGACTTTTTCTAGCGATCAAGCTTTGACGACGACGCCAGACTTTACTCCACTTAATAAAGATTTTCAGGTCACTGGCACTTCAACCAGTACCAATGTGCAATATATCAATGGGCAGATGAGCCAACAAACCAGCTGGCTGGTGACTTTATTTGCTAATCATGCAGGCAATTTAAGCATTCCTAGTATTAGTTTTGGTAGCGTGAGCAGTGATCCTTTGACTATTCAAGTAGTGGATCAGAGCGCAGGTGATCCAACAGGCGCTAAAAATGCTGATATTTTAGTAGAACTCACTGCAGATCCGCCTAATCCCTATGTACAGCAACAGGTCATTGTGACCCAGCGTCTCTTGCATGTAGTCCCTTTATTACCAACCCGCGCGAGCATGTCCCATCCTGAGTTGGAAAAGGGTAAAGGCTTGATTCAGCAACTAGGAACGACGAAAAGTGGGGTGATTACTCGTAATGGGACGCGCTATAACATGATTGAGCGCCGTTATGCGGTCTTCCCTCAAGTCAGTGGTGAGTTGAGCATTGGGCGCACCGTTTTCCAAGGCGCTTTAGATGATCGGCGTTCACGACAAAGCGATCCGTTTGGCATTGGTGGTAAACAAGTACGACGTTTCTCAGAACCCTTGCTTATTCAAGTGCAAGCTCATCCGCAGGTGAAAGGAACTTGGTTGCCTGCTAATAGTTTGACGCTGAATGCCCATTGGGAGCCTGTTAATAAAACCTTGAAAGCTGGAGAACCTGTCACTTTAACCATTGCGATTATTGCAGACGGCCTGATGGCTGAGCAGTTACCGGCTTTAGACCTCAAACCTCCGATGGGCATCAAGGGCTATGCGAATCAACCAGTGTTTCATAATGATCTTGGTGGTTCCAGCGTAGTGGGCATGCGTGAAGAGAAATGGGTTTTAATGGGGACTGCCGATGGTGACTATGTCCTGCCGGAAATTAAAATTGATTGGTGGGATTTGAAAGCTAAAAAAATGCAGACAGCGCGTCTTGATCCCACTCCACTTAAAGTCACTGGCGTTGGTCAAACCAACCCTACAAACGAGCCTGCTGCAGCCGTTCAAGCTCCCGCCCCCACAGAGCCAGCAACTAGTCTACTTAATCCCACTGAGCAAACTTTACCCTCTAGTCAAACTCCAGCCGAAACAAAGCCTCCTAGTAACTCCTATTGGATATACGCAGTTGTAGTGATGCTAGGCTCGATCCTCTTGGCAGTGGCGATCTATTGGCTTAGATATCGACGCTTGAAACCCCATATGCCTAGCCCTACAGCGCCTAATAGCATCATGCCTTTAAAAGCTTTGCAAGCTGCTTGCCAAAATAATGATGCTTCTGCAGCTTTTCAAGCTCTACAGGTTTGGATTCGGGAGGATTTGAAGCTAGCCCCAGCCACCATTGCCACTTTAAGAGCACAAGCTGATTTACCACTTAAACAAGCTTTAGATGATCTCAGTACCGTTTTATATGCAGCCACTACGCATGTCTGGGATGGTCAAGAATTATGGCAAGCTGTACAAGACTACCAACAAGCTGGTGTTCCCGCGATAAAGCCAAGCATGCCCGCGCTTGCTGACTTATATCCAAACTAACACTTTATTAGAAACAATTGGCTTTTTTTTCTAATTTCTGCAAACTGCGGAGCTAGGCTTTTTCTACAATAATAAATTGAATACGCTAAGGAGTTTAGGCTTATGACAGTATCACTTTCTGAAGTTAAATATGTAGGCCCTGCTATGCAGACTCGGTTAGAGTCGAGTGGGATTAAAACAGTTGAACAATTGGCAGCAATGTCTGAGCAAGAGCTAGCTGATGTACCTGGCATTGGTGTAAGTACCGCTGCAGGCATTATAGAGAGTGCTAAGGCGCTCTTAACTAAACTTGAGCCTAGCAGCGAGCCAGAAGCTAGTACTGAAACACAGCCTGCAGAAGATAGGAGCCATATTGACAATGAAACGACAACAGTTAGTCCTGAACCTGCTGAAGTAGAGGCAGAACCAGTAGCAGAAGTAGCTACTCCTGCTGCTCCCGCTAAAGCACCCGCCGCTAAACGCCCTAGTCGTGCTAAAACCACTACAGCTAGTAAAAATGCTGCTGCAACTAAAGCAGAATCTGAAAGCACAGAGTCGGTTGCAAAACCAAGTACACGCTCCAGAACCAGAAAGACTACCGCCGCGCAACCTGTCGCTACACCAACACAAGCAGCTGATAAAACGCCTGAGTCCAAACCCGCTGCACCTAAAAGAACACGCACTAAAGCAGCAACTACTGTCAAGTCAGCATCTGAAACAATACCAGTTGAGGCAACAAAGTTAGAGCCAACCCCTGAAGTTGCGGATGCAAAAAAAGAATCCAGTGGTAAAAAAGATAAAAAGTCTTCTAAAGCTGCCAAAGACAGTGACAAGCAGCAAGCTAAGGTAGAACGCGAAGCTGAGAAGCAACTCAAAAAGGCCAAAAAGCTGGTTGAAAAAGAACGGAAAAAAGAGAAAAAAGCTTTAAAGAAAATTGCTGAAAAAGAAAAGAAAGACAAAAAGTTAGCAGACAAAGCTGCAAAGAAAATTGTTCAAAAGGCTAAAAAAGCTGCTAAATCAGCAGGGTCTAAATTAAAGTAAGACAGTAAGCTAGTTGACACGACCCTGCTAGGAATGAACTAGCAGGGTTGGTTTTGGCTGAACTCCCTTGAGCTTACAAGCAAGCTTGTTTGCGAAACTCTACACGGCGATCGACAGCATCGCGAAAATCATCGGTTCCAGTCCCTATAATATTCTCATAAAAGCCTTTACCTTCTGCGCGAGTACGAGCACCTGCTAGGGGTTGCTTAGCTTTCATTGCTTGACGAATAACGGCTGCGCGCGCGGTAGAGAGTTTCAAGTTATAGGCTTCAGAACCGCTATGGCTACTATGCCCTGCGACTAATAAACAGCTTTGTTGGTATTTGAGGTAATCTGCAATTTCTTCCGTCCAAACTTGATATTGTCCACTTAAAAAATCACCGCCCGCAAATTGAGTGGAGTCCACTGCAAAAAGAATTTTAAAAGTCAGTTGTTGGCTGTGCTTAAAACCATATTTGAGTAAATCAGCAAAAGCCATCCTTGCTTCCGCGGTACGATTCATGCGGATCAGAGCCAAATAGCGGCCTGCTAAGCTACGCAAGCTCATGCCATTCTTCATAGTCTGAGCTGTTTCATAAAGCTCGAGTGCTTTTGCATAGTGAGCATTCGCATAAGCTTGAGCGGCATCAGTCAAAATAGCCTCTAGTTGTAAACGGGCTGTGTAATGAGGACGTTGCATTTCTTGGCGTAAATCAAAGCCTTGCCCGTTTGGATTGAGTGGCTCGGTGTAGATTGGGCTATCTTTTGATTCAGCACTTAAGGCATAGGGTAAGCCTTGTGCTAAGACTTTGTTTAAAGCATGGGCTAATAGACGCCCAGTTTTAGCATCACGTAGCCATACATTCAAATCATAGACTTGACCTTCGCTGGTCTTATCAATTGCTAAAGCACTGTGAATTATATAATGGGCTTGTGGCAACAAAGTTTGTGAAAGGGTTGCGATTTTTACCCCCCCACTGTGTTTTTGTAGTTGCGCCTGTAGATCAGCGGTTAAATTCAAATTTTCTTTAGAGTTAGCATCAAACATGGGTACTAAGAGAACCTGGGTAGCACTTAGTTGCTTACGCCAAGAGCGGTCTTGGGTCGCAGCTGCCAGCATCAAACGACTCGATTCTTCTAGGGCAACTAGCCAAGGTTGTGGCTCGAGCTGACGGCTCAGTTTGGGTTGACTGCTTGGGTTATCCATGCGGATAGCAGAGCTGACAGTAGAGAGTTTACGTTTAGATTGTGGCTCTATCATCCACATGCTTAAAACGACTTTTTCCTTGCCTTTATCTTCAGTCATGAGCAGGCTGCTGTGGAGTTCGTAGTTAGCTTGTGCTCGACCTTGTGTTTCAGCTGAAATAAGTTGGATACCTTTATAGCTGCTGACTTGTTGCTGCAGATAGGTATAAATAGCTGAACTAGGCTCCAAGACTTTTTTGGTGTTTTCTTGATAAGTGGGTAATACCAAAATTTTGGTAGATAAAACTTCACTACGCCAGCCGCGCTCTTGTTGCACTAAGGTAAATAAATGCTTAGCTCCACGCTCGGTGGCTATTTTTAAGGGGACAGGCTGGGTGAGTTCTAATAAGACAGGTGCTTGTATAATGGTAGTCGTGCAAGCAGCTAGCACAAAAAATGCTAGGAGCAATAGCATCATTTTCTTCTTAAATGACATGAAATCACCTTGATTGTGAGCCGTGCAATGCAAGCCGCTATTGCAAGGGAATACCTAAAGATTGCTCAAGTAGTCGGTAATCATTCGTGCTACCACGCTCGTTCTGGTCAGTGCTTGGTGATGCAATGACTCTTTCAGTGCGTTCAGTCCGCGGACGAGACGCTGATCTTGGGGAACGTGGCGATTCACTGACTGTTTGGGGTGATTTAACGGGTTTATTACGCTGGATTGGAGCTTCAATAGGACGGTTGCGATTATTCTGCTGATTTTTGGTATTAGTTTGATTTATTGAAGGACTAGTTTTGCTATTAATAATCGCTTTTTCGGCTGCTGGCTTGAGTGATTTAGCTGGCTTGATAGGTTCTGGAGCGCGTGTTTTACTCAAGGCTTTGCTAGGCGTATCAACAGGGGGGGGGAGGTTGGGTTTAATCTCGGTGTCCACGCTGTTAGGCGTTTTTTCAAGCTGAGCATCAAATGGTAAGGGTGTGCTTAAGGGTAAGGGCAAATTCAAGCTTGGAGTAGATGACGCAGGCTTAGGCTGTACTAGCGGTGCTAAAGGGAGTAGGGGCGTTTCTCCTGCTTTAGAGCTGGTATGCTGCCAATGACTGATGAGATTGCCCGTTAAGAAGCCTGCCAATAAAGTGACCGGTAATAAACCTAAAACCCAAAATAAGATCGCTTGCCGAGTAAAGCGTTGGGGGCTATCTCGTTTAATAATAAGCTTAGGCATGCTGACCCTAATGAACTAGCGAGACTATAACTAGATACAGTAACGCCGTGCTCTTCAGGATACAGTCACTACACTGATAAGCTTTTGAATTAATGCGCTAATCGGTCGTTTAATTCACTTGATTCAACAGCTCACCCTGCTGAAACTTAGCAATAATCTCAGCGATTTTATCGATTAAAGTTTGCCTTGCTTTAAGACTAGCCCAAGCAATATGGGGGGTAATAATGAGTTGAGGTGAACTATGTTGCAATAAGGGATTCGCTGCAGTCGGTGGTTCTAGGCTTAAGACATCTAAACCTACGCCTGCGATCAGATTATTTTGCAAGGCCTCTAAAAGATCAGTTTCGTTGATTAAGCCACCACGAGCGGTATTAATTAAAAAAGCGGTGGGCTTCATTTTTCTAAGGCGTTCTGCATTAATCAAGCCTTTAGTCTGCTCTGTTAAGGGGCAATGTAGGCTAATCACATCCGCCTGAGCAAACAGCTCATCTAAACTGACTCGATCGGGCCGTATACTGATAGCATCTAAGCGTTCAGCAATTATTACTTTCATACCGATAGCACGCGCTAAGTCTGCAGTTGCTTGCCCCAAAGTTCCATAACCAATAATGCCTAAGGTTTTACCGGCGATCTCGCTGATAGGATAATCCAAAAAGCAGAAGTGTTTGCTTTGCTGCCAAGTACCCGCTTGTACGGCCTGATGATAAGCTGGTATTTGTCGCGCTAAAGCAAAGATTAGACCTATACAATGCTCAGCAACTGAACGACTACCATAATTGCGGACATTACAAACCGGAATGCCCAGAGCCTTTGCAGCTGCCAAATCAACGTTATTAGTACCTGTAGCGGCGATACAAATGAGTTTGAGTTGCTCCTTGAGTCTGTGCAAAGTGGACGCGTCGACGACGACCTTATTGCTGATCACAATTTCAGCGTCACCAATATGCTCTAACAATGTTTCAGGGCTAGTGTGATCCCAAAGGATTAGAGGCTGACCCACTTGTTCTAACTGACTCAAATCTAGGTCATTATGGTTGGTGCTTGCGTAGTCAAGAAAAACAGTCGGCAGCATGAAAGGCTCCTCAGCAGTGAATAAATGTTAACAGTCGGTGCAGCTCAGCTTAAGTTTGTTTATGATAGCGCCTTAAATTGACGTCTTTGGTTTTAGGGATGGGTCGCAAGCTAGCGCGTACACTACAACTTGGTATTCTTTTTAGCGTAGTCTTGTTTGGATATACACTATTTTCTGATCAAGAATTTGCACAGTGGCAAACTAATTTTCGCTCCTATGCCCAGCAACAAGGTATTAAAGATGCTACTTTAGATTTGGCTTTCCGCGGTCTATTAACTGACAAAAAAGTACTCAAGCTTGATACTTATCAGCCAGAGTTTAGCCGGCCCGTGTGGGAGTATATGGATAGCGCTGTCTCACCCGAACGAGTTGAGCAAGGGCGTTATGTGCTAAAACAATATGCATCCCTCCTCAAACGGATCAGTGAGGTTTACGGCGTTGATGTTGAGTATATTGTCGCTATCTGGGGCATGGAAAGTAGTTATGGCCAGCAACTGGGTAATTATTCGGCGATTCGCTCGTTAGCGACTTTAGCTTATCAAGGGCGCGAAGACCGCCGCAATTTTTGGCGTGCACAATTATTGGCTGCTCTAAGGATCCTACAAAACGGTGATATGTCGATTACTAATCTGCGAGGTTCTTGGGCTGGTGCCTTGGGGCATACTCAGTTTATTCCTAGTACCTTTGAAGAATTTGCTGTCGACTTTGATGGAGATGGCAAGCGCGATATACGCACTAGTATTCCCGATGCTTTGGCGTCGACTGCTAATTATTTAGCCCAATCGGGTTGGCAACGCGGCCAACCTTGGGGCACTGAAGTAGTTTTGCCTGTTAATTTTGACTGGTTGGAAACAGAACCGGCTAATTGGCAAAGTCTGAATTATTGGACTGCTCAAGGCGTGTATCGAGTGGATGGTTCAGCGCTAGAATTATCCCCCACTCTGCGTGCTGCTGTCATTATTCCAGCAGGTTATCGTGGGCCAGCTTTTTTAACTTATCCTAATTTTAATGTTTTGCTGAAATACAATAATGCGATTAGTTATGCTTTAGCGGCTGGGTATCTAGCTGAGCGTTTGAAAGGGGGCTTGGACGTGCAGGCCGCTTGGCCACGCAACGAAGAGCCTTTAAGTCGTTTAGAAAAGGCAGAACTGCAAGAGCGCTTAAGTGCAGTAGGCTATAGTACTGATGGGGTTGATGGGACGATTGGGCCTAATACACGGGCTGCTTTACGCCGCTGGCAAGCTGATACCGGTTTTCCAGCAGACGGTTATGCCACCCTAGAGCATTTAAAACTACTTCGCGAACAAACCGCTTTACCGAAAACTTTTGAAGCAGGTAGTTAAATACTACCTGCCCAAACCCATTAAAACTTGTAAAAGTCTTGCGCTGCCCTAACAGCCACGCCCGATTCAATTGGCGCTTGCATAGAGCTGAGTACCGCATCCAAAGCGCCTAAACAGGTGAGTACATTCTTGGTATTACAAGCATGACCCATCAAGCCAATTCGCCATACTTTACCTGCTAGGACGCCTAAACCTGCACCGATTTCCATGCTGTATTCGTTCAACAAGCGAGTGCGAACTGTCGCTTCATCTACACCCTCAGGTACTGTAATCAGATTGAGTTGCGGTAGGCGATATTGCTCTTCCACCACGAAGCGAATGCCCATGGCTTCTAAACCCGCTTTTAAAGCTTGATGGTGATGAGTATGGCGTGCCCAAGCATTTTCTAAGCCTTCTTCTTGCACCATGACTAAAGCTTCGTGCAAAGCATAGAGCGTATTCACTGGTGCAGTATGATGATAAGCACGCTTAGTACCACCGCCCCAATAGCCCATAATCAGGCTCATATCTAAAAACCAACTCTGGATTTTAGTTTTGCGATTTTTAATAAGTTCGACAGCGCGACTACCAAAGCTTACTGGGGATAAGCCGGGTACACAGGACATACATTTTTGTGTACCAGAATAAATCGCATCAATACCCCAATCGTCAACACGTAACTCACAACCTGTTAAGGAAGTCACAGCATCAACGATCACTAAGCAGCCATATTGATGGGCTAAGTCAGTTAAAAGCTTGGCATCAGACCTTACCCCTGTTGAAGTTTCAGCATGAACAAAGGCTAGAATTTTAGTGTCAGGATTAGCTTTGAGCGCTGCTTCCACTTTATGAGGATCAACCGGTTTTCCCCAATCATCCATGACCATGATGGCTGTTCCACCAAAGCGCTCAACGTTTTCTTTCATACGACCGCCAAATACCCCATTTTGGCAAACAATGACTTTATCGCCGGGTTCAACCAAGTTAGCAAAACAAGCCTCCATACCTGCAGAGCCGGGTGCAGAAATAGGCATCGTCAGCTCGTTTTGCGTCTGTAAAGCATACTGCAATAGAGTTTTGACCTCGTCCATCATGCCCACAAATAACGGATCTAAATGACCTAAAGTAGGGCGCGCCATGGCTTGTAGAACGCGAGGGCTGACATCAGAAGGACCTGGTCCCATTAAAATGCGTTGCGGCGGGTAAAATGATGAATTTGCCATGCAATCCTCTCTCAATCTCTAAAAAATAGCGCCTTATTATGCCATAGCTTCAGGTTTGACTCGCCATTGTTTTTCTATGATTGGGTTGTTGCCAAACAGTGGATTTAGCATAATCAGCGCTTTTGCATTTTTTAGCCTCTGAGGGCCTGCCTGTGTATAGCTTGCTGCGCGAATTATTGTTTCTCCTATCCCCTGAAATGTCCCACCATACTGCCTTAAGAGGTTTAAAACTAGCCTATCAATTGGGGCTTAATGGGGAAGCAGAAGCGCTAGCTGGTACACCTGTTGAGGTGATGGGGATTAAGTTTCCTAATCGTATAGGTTTAGCCGCAGGCTTAGATAAAAATGCTGAGTTTATTGATGCCCTAGCTAGCTGTGGCTTTGGTTTTATTGAAGTCGGTACTGTGACTCCAAGGCCACAGCCCGGTAATCCGCATCCACGTTTATTTCGTTTGAAATCCGCTAAAGCTATCATCAATCGCATGGGCTTCAATAATCACGGCTTGGAATATTTATTAGGGCAAGTTAATAAAGCTCAATATCAAGGTATTCTCGGGATCAATCTTGGCAAAAACTTTGATACAGCGGTAGAACGCGCAGTTGATGATTATCTGATTGGTTTACGCAAAGTCTATGCGCATGCTCATTACATAACCATTAATATTTCTTCGCCTAATACGCCGGGCTTACGTAGCTTGCAATATGGCGAAGACTTACGTCGTCTGTTGATTGCGTTGAAACAAGAGCAAATCATCTTAGCCGAGGAGCATAAGCGCTATGTGCCGTTAGCAGTCAAAGTAGCTCCTGATCTAAGTGCAGAGGAAATCGCTGGGATTGCTGAGGTTTTATTGGATTGTGAGATGGATGGCTTGATTGCTACCAATACAAGTTTGGATAAATCAGCAGTGGCACAACTGGAGCATGGGACAGAGCAGGGTGGTTTAAGTGGAAAACCTTTAACTGAACGCTCCACAGAAGTGATCCGCTTATTTCATCATTATCTGGGTACACGCATTCCGATCATTGGGGTAGGGGGGATCATGAGTGCACAAGATGCCATTGATAAATTGCAAGCGGGTGCTGCTTTGGTGCAGATTTATACTGGCTTCATCTATGCAGGCCCTGCACTGATCAAAGATTGTGTGCGGGCTAGCAACCAAGCCTACGCAAATCAGTAGGCTGGTTCTCATAAGGATTAAGCTTAGTTAGGCTTAGCAGGAGCAGGTACTTCAGTAGCAGGTGCTGTAGCTGGAGCAGTTGGTGTTGGTACTACTGGAGCACTAGGAGCGCTTGGCATGACAGGAGCAGGCGCTGCCGCTGCAGCCGCTTTGCTCTGTGCTTCCATCATTTTGCGTTGCTCTTCCATTTGC
The DNA here is from genome assembly GCA_008015155.1 of Thiothrix sp. Classification (GTDB taxonomy): domain Bacteria; phylum Pseudomonadota; class Gammaproteobacteria; order Thiotrichales; family Thiotrichaceae; genus Thiolinea. The sequence goes on along the minus strand of SSFA01000021.1, from coordinate 43,196 downwards.
TGCTTCATGAAAGCTTCAGCTTGGGCGCGTTGCGCCGCCATTTGTTGCTGCATTTGTGCAAGATTTGGATTTTGCATCATAGGTTGTTGCATGCCATAAGGTGCGTACATTTGTGGCATCATCGGCATGTAAGGTTGCTGCATGCCATAGCCATAAGGTGCATACATTTGCGGCATTTGTGGCATCATCGGCATAGTAGTTTGTGGGTAAGGGTAATAGCCTCCCCAATTTGGCATCCCACCCCAAGGGTTATAAGCACTTCCAGAACTGGCACTATTAGTGTAGCCGTTTAAGTTGTTATTACCTAAACCATAGCCACTGCCTTGACCATTAAAGTTCCCATTGGTCGTGCCATTTCCACGACCTACTACATCAGAAGCCATGTCGGTGTTGCCTTTGCCTTTAAAGTTGATCGAAAAATCAACTTCACCATCACCTGTGCCTTTACCAGTACCCCATCCGTCTACATTGCCCTTACTGGTGCCATAGCCAGTCCCTTGGCCTGTGGTATAACCTTGACCTTGACCTGTGCCTTGAGCATTACCTGCACCTGTACCATTATCAAAGCCATTGAAGAAATCAGTCGCTGATGCAGTAGTGGCAACTGCGAAAATCGCCATCGCCAAAGTCATTTTTGTAAATTTCATGAATAGATACCTCTAGCAGGAATGTGTTCTTACACAAGTCGTCAAAATCAAAATACAATCAATATAAGAAGATATTAATATTCTAATTATTCAAAAGCAAGTAAAACTTTAAATTAGAGTACCTAAAAAGAATGGTATGGTATTTGCATTGACCTTCCTGCAGCCGCCAGTCTTCCACAGTAGACTCTTTTAATAAATCAATTTGAATTAATTATTGACAGCTCAAATTGAAGGCTTTAACCTAAGTTCATTAATTTTTTATTAATGATACGGTTAGTGTGAAGCGTTCTTGAGTTGACAAGCTTGCCAGTTTACGAGATTATTTTTTTCGAATGTTGAAAAAATTAAATACTTAATGTGGGATAAGTTTTAATGAGCTGCTAGTGTTTTGTGCTTCAAAGCGCTTTGGTAGTGTGATTTAATAACCGTGTTTTTGATTGAATAGCGAAGGTAAATGCAATGAAAACTAAATTGAAATTGAGCGTTGCTTGCGGGATAGCTGCCTTATTGGTGGGCTTTAATGTTCAAGCAGAAGAGAAAACCTTTAACATTGGTGGAGATGTTGAATTAGATTTGACTGCTAAAGGTGGTGATGCTGACACTAGTTATTATCATGGTGGTCGCGTGAAGTTAAATGCTGTCGGTGAACTTAAAGGTGACGACTACTTTGTTAAAGGGGTGGCTCAGCCATTACTACCTTTCAATCAAGATAGTGATGATCACGAGATCAACTATGACGATGTTTATTTACAGATGGGTCGTAGCAATTGGGATGTACAGATTGGTCGTTTTGAAGCGATTGATCTCTTCCCAGTCGGTAAGGATACAGTAGCTGAACATGCAGGTAGTATGAGTCCTTATGGTACTAATGGTGCTAGAGGTCGTAAAAGTGATGCTATTCATAGCGCGTTTCATTTAAAGCCTAATGATGCCATGAATTTTGAGTTAGGCTTGATGGCAGCCAAAAATACAGATGATTATGATAAGTTCACCGCGGTCAGACCCGCAATGACTTATAAAGCTGGTGCAGTGACTGTGCGTGCTGGCTTTGAAAGTGTTACCACTGAAGATGTGGGTGCAACTACTGATTCTACCTACAAAGGCTTTGGTCTTGGCGCTGGTTTTGATGTCGCTGGTGGTACTGCTAATGCTAGCCTTTCTAAAAAGAATGCTGATGATGATGGCGCAGATGTAACTTCTGTTGCTTTGAATTTCACTCAAGGCCCTTGGGGCGTTGGTTATGTGACTTCTAAAGAAGATTACACAGGGACTGATGCAAAGTTAAATACTTTCTATGGCGCATATACTGTTCCTTTATTCGGTGCTAAAGATGCGAGTGTCACTTTTGCAGCGAGTACTTCTAAAGCGACTGATGTAGGTGGCGTAGATGGTGCTGACGATAAAGTCAATGCTGCACGTGTACGCTTTAACTACACATTCTAAGTTGAACTAGGTAAAGCTATCATGTTTGTAGTCTGTGGAGAGGCACTATTTGATGTGTTTACAGCAGAAGTTGTTGATCAAGCAGCTTTTGAAGTACCGCTTAGTGCACGTGTAGGTGGCTCACCACTTAATGTGGCGGTGGGGCTAGCACGTTTAGGCTGTCCGGTTGCGATGTTGACAGGACTTTCTACAGACTTCTTAGGTGAAAGGCTTTTAGCAAGCTTGCAATCAGAAGGAGTTAAAACTCATCTGATTGCACGTAAGCAAGCACCAACTACTTTAGGTTTCGTCCAGCAGGATGCTGCGGGCGTACCTAGTTATGCTTTTTACGGTAACGGCGCGGCGGATCGCTTGTTAACTTTAGATGACATTAATGTTGATTTAGAGGGGACAGCGGTTATTCACTTCGGTTCCTATTCCATCGTTGCACAGCCGACTGCCGATTCGTACTTTGCGCTTGCCCAGCAACATTCGGGCAAGCGCCTTCTTTCCTTAGACCCTAATGTACGCTTGAATGTCGAGCCGCGTTTGGAGATTTGGAAACAACGCATTGCGGAACTTTTGCCTTTATTTGATGTGGTCAAAGTAAGTGATGAGGATTTACATTTGCTCTATCCAGAGCAGCAGCCAGAAGCTATAGTGGAAAGCTGGTTGCAACAAGGCCCTCAGTTAGTGGCCTTGACGCGTGGAGGCAAGGGGGCTTCTTTATGGAGTCATCATGGACAAGTTGATGTGCCAGGCCAATCAGTGAAAGTAATTGATACGGTCGGCGCAGGTGATACTTTTCAGGCGTCTTTGCTAGATGCTGTTGTAAGCTTAAAAAATTCTACAGCTGTTTGGTCTGAACAGCTTAATAACGAAACCTTATTGAAGATAGGCCATACTGCGACGGTGGCGGCTGCCATCACCTGTTCCCGACGCGGTGCTAATTTGCCGACTCGCGCAGAGATTCAAGCTGCACTCTAATAACAAATAAAATTGTTAAAACAACCACCAAGGAAACCCAATAGTCATGAGCAGCACGGTCATTCCTGTTGATCCTTTTGATCTTGTCATTTTTGGCGGAACCGGCGATTTGGCAATGCGTAAACTATTGCCTGCTTTGTTTCGACGCGACGCTGATGGGCAAATTCCAGCTGCCGCGCGTATCTTAGGTTTAGCCCGTACTGAGCAAGACACAGACGCTTTCAAACTTGAAGCTCGTGAAGCCTTAAACCAGCATGTGGCTAAAGATGAATTAAGTTCAGCAGCCGTCGAGCGCTTCATCAATCGCTTAAGCTATTTACATATTGATGTCACTAATTCCGATGCTTGGGGCGATTTAGTTACTTATCTTAATGCATGCCCTGAACATATTCGTGTTTACTATTTGGCGGTGGGACCGGCACTATTTGGCACAATCGCCCAAGGTTTAGCCAATGTTGGCTTGGCTACCCTTAAAGCGCGTTTAGTAGTCGAGAAACCTTTAGGTCATGATTTAGAAAGCGCGATTGAACTGAATCAATCCATTAGCAGCGTATTCAATGAAAAATCAGTCTACCGGATTGATCATTATTTGGGTAAGGAAACAGTCCAAAACTTAATGGCACTGCGTTTTGCCAATGCACTGTTTGAGCCTTTATGGAATGCTAATCGTATTGATCATGTACAAATTACTGCTGCAGAGTCTTTAGGGGTAGGTAGTCGTGGTAGCTACTATGATACAGCAGGTGCTATCCGTGATATGGTGCAAAATCACTTAGTCCAATTGCTGTGCTTATTGGCGATGGAGCCACCGTATAAATTTGATGCAGATGCACTGCGCGATGAAAAGCTGAAAGTATTACGTTCATTGCGACCTTTAACCGGACGTAATGTATTAACAAATACAGTGCGTGGTCAGTATATTGGCCATGGAGCTGATGCCGAATCTTATCTAAAAGATGTCGGTAATCCTGATAGTAGAACAGAATCGTATATTGCCATTAAGGCAGAAATTGATAACTGGCGTTGGTCGGGCGTGCCTTTCTATTTGCGTACTGGTAAGAAGCTACGTGCACAAATGACTGAAATTGCAGTGGTTTTTAAAGAACCGGCACACTCAGTATTTGGGGATTTAGAGACGCCGACTATGCCCAATATTTTGATCATTCGTCTGCAGCCTGATGAAGGTTTACAATTACATATTATGACGAAAGATCCAGGACCCGGTGGCTTCCGTTTACGTGATATCCCCTTAGATATGAGTTTTGCTGAAGGGCGTGAAGGGAGCTGGCGGATGCCGGATGCGTATGAGCGTCTGATTATGGATGTGGTGCGCGGTAATCAAACCTTATTCATGCGTGGCGACGAGGTCGAAGCTGCTTGGCGCTGGATTGACCCGATCATTGATGCTTGGGAAGCTTCTGGATTGAAGCCGGAAGCTTATGATCCGGGAAGCCGTGGCCCGATTGCGGCTGTTGAAATGATGGCGCGAGACGGGCGACGTTGGCGGGAAATCGAGGCATGAATCTGATTAGCTATCCTGACCGGGCGGTGCAAGCTGAGCAATTAGCGCAATTAGTAGCTAGCGAATTGCAAGGGGCGATTCAAATTAAAGCTAAGGCTACGGCTGCGTTCGCTGGTGGCACGACACCCGTCTTATTTTTTGAGGCTTTAGCGAAGCAAGCATTGGATTGGTCTAAAATAGCCTTCACGTTAACTGATGAACGGCAAGTTGACCCTAGCAATGAGCGTTCTAATGCTCGCCTCTTGCAAACGCACCTTTTAGGAGGTTTGCAGCCAGCCGCTAGCTTTCAAAGCTTATATCAGGCTGCACAAACTGCAGCCGATTTGGATAATTTGGCGAGCCAACTGCAAGAAAACTTTTTGCCATTAGACTCAGTGGTTTTGGGTATGGGCAATGATGGGCATTTTGCTTCACTATTTCCACAAGCTTCTAACCTAGAATTGGGTTTAGATCCTAATAACTCTACTATTTTATTAGAAATACGAGCGCCTGATTTGCCAGAGGCACGTATTTCCTTAAGTTTGGCTGCTTTATTGCAAGCTAAGCACTTACATTTACTCATCACCAGCGCTGATAAACATCAATTACTAGAACAAGCGCAGGCCAATCTTGCTGCCAGCCAGCCACGCCAGTGGCCAATTGAAGCTTTATTACAGCAAGCTGGTGATAAGTTGACGATTCACTATGCACCGTAAGAGCGCGGATCGAGAACATTATGAATACCACCGTTCACCCAGTTATTGCCGAGGTGACAGCTCGGATTGAGCAGCGCAGTCAACAGACGCGTAATCTTTATTTAGCCCGCATGCAACAAGCAGCAGTACGTGATAATCGGCATAATCTGGCCTGCGGTAATTTAGCCCACGCTGTTGCTGCTAGCCCAGCTTCTGATAAGTTCAAAATTGTAGCGAGCAAAGCGCCCAATCTTGGGATTGTCACTGCTTACAATGACATGCTGTCGGCGCATCAGCCTTTCGAAACATATCCTGCTTTAATTAAACAAGTAGCCCGTTCCTTAGGTGCTACCGCTCAAGTAGCTGGTGGCGTCCCTGCTATGTGTGATGGCGTGACTCAAGGTCAACCCGGCATGGAGTTATCGCTGTTTTCACGCGATGTGATTGCGATGGCTGCGGGTATTGCATTAAGCCATAACTTGTTTGATGCAGCTGCTTTTTTGGGCGTCTGCGATAAAATTGTTCCCGGCTTAGTGATTGCTGCAGCTACTTTTGGTTATCTGCCTTGTGTATTTTTACCGGCTGGGCCGATGGTTTCGGGTATTTCGAATGACCAAAAAGCTAAAGTGCGCCAGCAATATGCAGCGGGACAAGTAGGCCGTGCTGAGCTGTTAGAAGCTGAAATGCAGTCTTACCATAATGTAGGGACTTGTACTTTCTATGGCACTGCGAATAGCAATCAAATGCTGATGGAGTTTATGGGGCTGCAATTGCCAGGTAGCAGCTTTGTCAATCCCAATACTCCGCTACGTGAGGCCTTGACGGTGGCAGGTACTGAACAAGTCCTGAAGCTCACTGCAGAAGCAGGTCAGTATACACCAGCTTGTGAAGTTTTATCCGCTAAGGCATTCGTCAATGGGATTGTCGGCCTCAATGCCACAGGCGGTTCAACCAATTTAGTCCTGCATTTGATTGCGATGGCACGGGCTGCAGGTTTAATCGTGTGTTTGGAAGATTTTTCTGATTTATCTGCAGTCACGCCTTTGATGGCACGGGTTTATCCGAATGGCTCAGCTGATGTTAACCATTTCCATGCTGCTGGTGGCTTGCAATTTGTGATTCGCGAATTGCTGGCTGCCGGTCTTTTACATGAAGATGTGCATACTGTCGCAGGTTTTGGTTTGCATCATTATACACAAGAAGCCAAACTCAATGAGCAAGGCAAAGCGATCTGGGTTGAGGGTGCTACGGCCAGTCATGATACCGACATTTTGCGTCCCTACACTGAAGCTTTCCAAACCTCCGGTGGCTTAGTGAGTTTGCAAGGCAATCTAGGTGAGGCAGTCATCAAAGTTTCTGCGGTGAAACCAGAGCGCCGTATTATTGAAGCACCTGCCAAAGTTTTCCATGACCAAGAAGAAGTGAAAGCAGCCTTCAAAGCAGGTGAGCTGACGGGCGATTTTGTTTGTGTGGTGCGTTTCCAAGGACCCAAAGCGAATGGAATGCCTGAATTACATAGTCTCACACCGGTTTTAGGTGTTCTGCAAGATCGTGGGCAACAAGTCGCTTTAGTCACAGATGGACGTATGTCTGGGGCAAGTGGCAAGGTTCCAGCGGCTATTCATTTAAGCCCAGAAGCTATGGATGGTGGCGCGATTGCCAAAATTCGTGATGGCGATTTAATCCGTTTAGATGCAGAAAAGGGTGAGTTAACGGTATTGGCTGCCGATTTCGAGAGCCGACCCAATACAACAGCGAATTTAGCAGCGAATGAGGCTGGTTTGGGACGCGAATTATTCCAAGTTTTCCGCCAAGCAGTCGGGCCTGCTTCTAGTGGTGCCAGCTCCTTATTCGCGGCTGGAGTATAAAATAATGAAAGCAAATCTGACTAAAGATTGGCAAGCTTTGGCGATGCATGCAGAGCGCTTGAAAACGCAGCATTTGCGCGATTTATTTGCGACTGACTCACAGCGTTTTGAAAGCTTAGCTTTTAATCTGGATGATTTACTGATCGATTTTTCTAAAGAAAAACTCGATAGTTTCGCTCTCAATGCTTTAGTACAACTGGCTAGCCATGCGCAAGTCGAAGCCCGCCGTGATGCGATGGTGCAAGGTGAGAAAATCAATAGCACCGAAAATCGTGCTGTCTTACATATGGCTTTACGTGACGGCATTCCTGCTGGAGTGGTAGTCGATGGTCAAGATGTATTAGCTGATGTGGCTGAAGTACGTGAGCGCTTTTTAGAGTTTGCAGAGGCCGTGCGGACAGGCACTTATCAAACGGTAAGTGGCCAAACTTTCACGGATGTTGTGAATATTGGGATTGGTGGTTCAGATTTAGGCCCTGTCATGGTGACGGCTGCGCTAGCCCCTTGGCATGATGGCCCACGACTCCATTTTGTGTCGAATGTCGATGGTGCGCATATTGTTGATACTTTGAGGCCTCTGAATCCAGCGACGACCTTAATTATTGTTGCCTCTAAAACCTTCACGACCGCTGAAACCATGCTGAATTTCAGTACAGCTTTAGCTTGGCTTAAAGCAGAGCTGGGTGAACAAGCAGGGCAACACCTAGCAGCAGTGTCGACTAATCTAGCTGCGACGCGTACTTACGGGATCGATGACGCTCGAGTATTTGGTTTCTGGGATTGGGTTGGTGGACGCTATTCCGTCTGGTCAGCGATTGGTTTGCCGTTGGCCATTGCTATAGGCAAACAAGCGTTTAGCGAATTTTTGGCAGGTGCGAAAGCGATGGATGAGCATTTTCGCTCAGCACCCTTGGCCAGTAATTTACCCGTCCTGTTCGCTTTAGTTGGTATTTGGCGGCGCAATGTTTTGAATTACCCTAGTGTTGCTTTGATTCCTTATGATCAACATTTAGCACGCTTTCCCGCTTATGTGCAGCAATTAGATATGGAGTCTAATGGTAAACGTGTCCAGCTAGGGGGTGAACCGATTCAAGAATCCACAGGGCCTGTCATTTGGGGTGAGCCTGGAACTAATGCACAGCATTCCTTTTTCCAGCTGATTCATCAGGGTAGTGATGTGATTCCGGTGGATTTTTTAGCAGCTGCTAATCCTAGTAGCCAAAGTAGTTTCGGGGATGTGGAAAATCATCATGAAACTCTACTGACCAATGTATTAGCACAAGCACAAGCTTTGGCGTTTGGGCGCGATGCAGAAGCGGTACGTGCTGATATGCAAGCAGCTGGTCTATCGTTGGAAAAGATTGAACAGTTAGTGCCCCATCGTACCTTCCCTGGTGATCGGCCTTCCACTTCGATCGTGTATCGTCAGCTTACTCCACATACTTTAGGCCGTTTAGTTGCATTATTTGAACATAAAGTATTTGTGCAAGGGGTGATTTGGGGTGTTAACTCTTACGACCAATGGGGCGTGGAGTTAGGCAAAAAGTTAGCGACTGCCTTAGCGCCGGCGCTACGCGAGCGCACGGTGCCGGTTGATGTAGATGCTTCGACGGCAGGGCTTTTAAAACATATTCACGCACTGCGTGCCTAGAGAGGATTAGCAATGTTTTCATTGAGAGACATGTGTCAGCAGGTCGCAGTCATTCCTGTATTAGTAGTTAAAGAACCTTCCCATGCTAAACCTTTGGCTGAGGCCTTAGTGGCTGGTGGTTTAAAGGTGTTAGAAGTGACTTTACGTACACCTGCCGCTTTGGAGGTAATTCGTTTGATGAGCGAAGTTCCGGGGAGTCAAGTGGGTGCGGGAACAGTGTTAAGTTTAGCAGACGTGAAAGCAGCGAAAGCAGCGGGAGCTCAATTTGCGGTATCTCCCGGGGCAACCGCTGATCTAGTTAAAGCAGCGGCGGATGAAGGTTTACCTTTGTTACCCGGTGCATCCACCGCTTCAGAAGTGATGCGTTTGCTGGAGCTGGGCTTAGATACCTTAAAGTTTTTCCCTGCAGAAGCTGCAGGTGGGGTGTCCATGTTAAAGTCTTTACATGGGCCTTTACCTAAAGTGATGTTCTGCCCAACAGGCGGCATTACTGAAAAAACAGCCGCTAACTATTTAGCGCTGCCGAATGTTATGTGTGTAGGTGGATCTTGGGTAACACCGGATAATCTATTACAAGCGGGTGATTGGCAAGCTGTCCAAAGCTTAGCGCAAGCTGCCCAAGCTTTGAAAAAGATTTAAGATTTTTAAATCACGCTGTTGAATCAATCATTATTCAGCCTTGCTAAGCAAGGCTTCGGGCAAGAGGTAGGCAGATGCCAAACTTAGCTATTGCGATGATCGCCCATGACCGCACAAAACCGGATCTTGTCAATTGGGTAGGAAGAAATCTAGCTCATCTGCAAGGGCGCTTGATCTATGCAACTGGCACGACAGGACGCTTATTGCAAGATGCCTATCCTGAACTGAATATTCATCCTTTACGAAGTGGCCCTTTAGGGGGCGATCAGCAGGTAGGTGCTTTGATCGCTGAGGGTAAAATTGCTTGTGTTATTTTCTTGCAAGACCCAATGACCCCGCAGCCTCATGATGTAGATGTCAAAGCTTTAGTCCGCTTGGCTACCTTGTACGAAATTCCTTTGGCTTGTAATCAAAGCACCGCAGATTATTTGGTGTCTAGCCAATATTTTAATCATCCTGAATTAGCGCCCGAGATCCTGTCAATGGAAGAGCGCTATGAAGCTTATCTGCAACGTTTAACTAACCGTTTGGCTCACTAAAGCTTCAATTCTTCACCGTATTCACCATGGAATAACTAAGCAATGAAAAGTCCTTTTAAATTAGACCGGCGCACCAAGATAGTAGCTACCCTAGGCCCTGCTTCCAATGACGAGGCAGTGTTACGCAAATTGGTGGAGGCTGGCGTGAATGTGTTCCGCCTCAACTTTAGTCATGGCAGCCATGAAGATCAACGCGCGCGTTTCAATCTGATCCGCTCGATGGAAACTGAGTTTGATCGACCGATTGGCATACTGATGGATTTACAAGGGCCCAAATTACGCATTGGTACCTTTGCTGAAGGCAAAATTACTTTAAAGAAAGGGGATACCTTCAATCTGTATTTAGAGAAACGTTTAGGTGACCAGCAGGGGGTTAGCCTGCCGCATAAAGAGATTTTTGATGTACTCGAAGCGGGTCACGAATTGTTGGTTGATGACGGTAAAGTACGTTTACAAGTCACGCAAGCCTCACCTTTAGTAGCTGTCACCACGGTGATTGTCGGCGGTGTTATTTCTGACCGTAAAGGGGTGAATGTTCCAGATAAGCAATTACCAATTAGCGCTCTAACTGAAAAAGACCGAGCCGATTTAGCCTTTGGTTTAGAACTGGGCGTTGACTGGGTGGCACTGTCTTTTGTGCAACGCCCTGAGGATATTATCGAAGCGCGTAATTTGGTGAATGGTCGTGCAGGTGTATTAGCCAAATTAGAAAAGCCTTCTGCTTTAGATCAATTGCACCGAATCATTGAGTTGGCAGATGCGGTAATGGTAGCACGTGGCGATTTGGGCGTAGAGTTACCTCCTGAGCGGGTACCTGCTATCCAAAAGCGTATTGTGGAAACTGCACGTTCTTTAGGACGTCCCGTCATTGTGGCGACACAGATGCTAGAATCTATGATTAACTCGCCAGTACCAACACGTGCTGAAGCTTCAGATGTGGCTACAGCCATTTATGATGGTGCAGATGCAGTGATGTTGTCAGCAGAAACAGCAGCAGGGCAATATCCACTTGAAGCGGTTGAGGTGATGGGACGGATTATTGCGGAAACAGAGCGAGATGTTCGCAGTAATCATGGGCTTAAAATCTATCCGCTTGAAGGCGAACCCACTGATGCAGATGCGATTGCGCGTGCTGCTTCCGATATTGCAACTGCGCGGCGTTGTGTGGCCATTGTGACGTTTAGTAGTACTGGCTCAACCACGTTACGAGCAGCACGGGCAAGGGGATTGGTACCTATTTTAGGTTCCACACCTTCTCACCACGTAGCGCGCAAACTGACTTTAGTTTGGGGTGTCTACGCAGTGCAAACTCGTGATGTGGTTTCGCTCTCCGATATGGTTGGAAAGGCAGCACGGATGGTACAGCGTAAAGGTTTTGCAGTTTTAGGGGATCGCATAGTAGTGACAGCCGGTGTACCGTTTGGTCAGCCAGGCTCTACTAATGTGATTCGCTTGGTTGAAGTTACAAAAGAGTATGATAAGCCTAGTGCATAAGAAGGCAGCCCAAATGCTCTAGCATAGGAGGCTGCTGAGAGTTTCACACCAGAGGAGGTTAGCATGAGTGATACACAGAAGAACCTTGATGGCTCAGTCCGTATGGACTTTTCCCGCCCCAATTTGGCGCGGGAATTAAGCCGTAATACTTTAGCTTTAGTGCTAGCAGGCGGGGAGGGTTCGCGTTTAAAGAACTTGACCCAACGCCGCGCTAAGCCAGCCGTGCCATTTGGCGGTAAATACCGCATTATTGATTTTGCTTTATCCAACTGTGTCAATTCGGGTATTCGCCGGATTGGTGTGTTGACCCAATACAAATCTGACTCACTGATTCGCCACATGCAGCGGGCTTGGAATTTTATGCGCGCTGAAATCGGCGAGTTTGTTGAAATTCTGCCTGCCCAGCAACGTACTGAGAAAAAAGAATGGTATCAAGGTACGGCTGATGCGCTTTATCAGAACCTCGATATCCTGCATCGGCATGATCCGGAATATGTCATCGTCTTAGGGGGCGATCATATTTATAAAATGGATTACTCCGATATGCTAGTCAAGCATGTGCTTTCAGGTGCTGATTTCACGGTAGGTTGTATCGAAGTACCGGTGGAGGAAGCCACAGGGTTTGGGGTGATGTCAGTCGATGAAGATATGCGCATCACTAAATTCACTGAAAAGCCTAAACAGCCTGAGCACATGCCAGGTAAGCCGGGGATTGCACTGGCTTCTATGGGTATTTACGTTTTCTCGCGTGAATTCTTATTTAGAACTCTCAGTGAAGATGCGCTCAGTGATGATTCTTCGCATGATTTCGGCAAAGATATTATCCCTAATCATATCCATAGTGCTAAAGCGCAAGCCTATGCTTTCCGCAATGAAGCAACCGGCCAGCCAGCTTATTGGCGTGATGTAGGTACGGTTTATTCCTACTGGAAAGCCAATATGGAGCTATGCGCGGTTGAGCCTGAGCTGAATTTATACGATCGCTTGTGGCCTATTTGGACGTATCAGCCACAGTATCCACCAGCCAAATTCGTATTTGACGAAGATGGACGCCGTGGTGAGGCAATTGATTCCTTAGTTTCGGCCGGTTGCATCCTCTCCGGTGCACGTATGAAGCGTTCAGTTACCTTCTTTGCAGTCACGATTGGCAACAATTCTCTAGTAAAGGACAGTATTATTCTGCCTAAAGTCAGCATCGGGAATAACTGCCGTCTCACTAAAGTGATTGTCGATAAAGGCTGTGTGATTCCAGATGGAACCGTCATTGGTGAAAACTTGGAAGAGGATAAAAAGCGTTTCTATGTAACGGATGAAGGGATTGTACTCGTCACCCTCGAAATGTTGGGTCAATCTCTGAGTAGCCGTGACAAAGAACATATCTGGCGGATGGATACTTAAGATTTGCAAAACGCTGCATTTTGGGTCGTTATTAGCGGTTTTTTTGCCTTAGGCGCTATTTTTGGTTCTTGGCAAGTGATGATGGCCGATTTGCAGCGTGCTTTTGAGTTAAGCTCAGGGCAACTAGGCTTAACTTTAACTTTAGGTGTGGTGGGGTCTTTTCCTGCCATGCTATTAACTGGTCGGCTCGCAGATCGCTGGGGCGCTCGGCGTTTAATGCTGATTAGTATTCTCTTATCCGCGCTAGCTTATGCTTCCTTTCATTGGGTCAATCATTACCCCTTACTCTTAATTTCTATTATTAGCTTGATGGCAGCCTCAGGTGCTCTGGATGTAGGGATCAATGCTGCAGCAGTTAACTATGAGCAGAATACCGGCGATACCCGTATGAGCTTCTTTCATGCTGGCTATAGTGGTATGGCAGCTGTCGCAGCCTTAACAACAGGTTTTCTGCTCTTTACTGGATTAGAGTTTCGCACCATTTATTTATTGGTTGCAGTGCTGTTAGTGTGCTTAGGTTTAATCTATGCTTTGAGTTCAAATCTAGACCATCTGATTAGCCATCACCAAGCTGATCCACAAGCTGGCGAAGTTCATAAGCTGAGCCTAATAGTTTTATTTAGAACACCGATCTTACTGCTCTTAGCCGCCATTACTGGGCTGACGTTCTTTTCTGAAGGTACTTTGGAAATGTGGTCAGCGGTGTATTTACGTTTATCTTTAGATTTACCGACCTTGGTGGGTGCTGCAGGCCCAGCAGTTTTTCATTTTGCCATGATGACTGGGCGTTTAGGCTCAGGCTGGATCTTATTACACTGGCGGCGACGTTGGGTTTTACGTATATCGGGGATGATGGCAGCGGTAGGTATTTTGTTATCAGTCAGCACTTTGTATCCAGCAGTTATCTTAGCTGGTTTCTTGATTGCTGGTTTAGCACTAGCAGCGGTGGTGCCGATTGTCTTTTCCTTAGCCGGTGATATTGCTCCTAAACAAGCTGGACAAGTGATTTCAGTGATTACGATTTTGGGTTATATCGGTTTTCTCTTAGGCCCCTCCTTAATTGGTAATTTGGCTGACTTAATCGGGTTGCGCTTAGCTTTATTGGCTTTGGGCGTGGCTGGAGTCGGCGTAGTCTTAATGAGTTTTAAAATTCAGCATCCTGTCTTAGATCAACGATAAACCTAGCAGTATCCTAGGTTATTTTTATTCAAAATAATAAGCGCTAACCCGCATTCCACATGAGTTTGAGCCGTGTATTTTGTCTTTTTCTAAGCTTTTTCTGCTATAATAGCCGCCTCTATCTTAAACGGTCGAACAATAAATATGGCTGCTTTTGCCAAGGAAGTTATTCCGGTCAATCTTGAAGATGAAATGCGCCAGTCCTATTTGGACTATGCGATGAGTGTGATTGTTGGGCGTGCGTTGCCGGACGTACGCGATGGCTTAAAACCGGTTCACCGCCGCGTTTTGTATGCAATGAGCGAGTTAGGTAATGATTGGAATAAGCCTTACAAAAAGTCAGCTCGTGTAGTCGGTGATGTGATCGGTAAATATCATCCGCATGGCGATACAGCAGTTTATGATGCAGTCGTGCGGATGGCTCAGCCTTTCTCTTTACGTTATATGCTAGCGGATGGTCAAGGTAACTTCGGTTCGGTCGATGGTGATGCACCTGCAGCTATGCGTTATACCGAAGTGCGCATGTCTAAGATCGCCCATGAGTTGTTAGCGGATATTGATAAAGAAACCGTTAATTTTGTTCCCAATTATGATGGTGCAGAACAAGAGCCCGCGGTGTTCCCAACACGAGTTCCGAATCTATTAGTCAATGGGTCTTCAGGGATTGCGGTGGGGATGGCCACCAATATTCCACCGCACAATTTGACTGAAGTGGTTAATGCTTGTTTGGCACTGATCAATAATCCTGATTTAGAAATCGATGATCTCATGGAGTATGTGCCGGGGCCTGATTTCCCAACTGCAGGGATTATTAATGGCTCGCGTGGGATTCGTGAGGCTTATCATACAGGACGTGGGCGTATTTATGTGCGTGCTCGTGCTGAAGTCGAAACCAATGAAAAAACCGGTCGCGAAACCATTGTAGTTCACGAGTTGCCCTATCAAGTGAACAAAGCGCGGTTGTTGGAAAAGATTGCCGAGCTGGTTAAAGATAAAAAAATCGAAGGTATTTCTGAGCTGCGCGATGAGTCAGATAAAGACGGCATGCGCATGGTGATTGAGGTTAAGCGCGGCGAATCAGCCGAAGTGTTGCTGAATAATTTATATAAGCAAACCCAAATGCAAACCGTGTTCGGTATCAACATGGTGGCTTTGGTGGATGCCCAGCCAAAACTACTGAATCTAAAGCAAATTTTAGAAGCTTTCTTACGCCATCGGCGTGAAGTGGTGACACGCCGTACAATTTTTAATCTACGCAAAGCTCGTGAGCGGGCGCATATTTTGGAAGGCTTAGCGGTCGCACTCTCAAATATTGATGAGATTATTGATCTAATCAAGCGTGCAGCAAGTCCTGTCGAAGCCAAAGAAGGCTTGATGCGACGTGGTTGGAATCCGGGCATTGTTTCTGAAATGCTCACGCGTTCAGGGGCAGAAATGTCTCGGCCTGATGATTTAGATGCTGCTTTGGGTCTGCGTGAGGGGCAATATTGGCTCTCTGAAGAGCAAGCTCAAGCCATTCTCGATTTACGCTTACATCGCTTAACAGGCTTAGAAAAAGACAAAATTCTTGAAGAGTATCGTGAGCTTCTAGAGCGTATTGCAGATTTACTAGATATTTTAAGCAACCCCGAGCGCTTAATGCAGGTAATTCGCGATGAATTGCTGGAATTGCGTGAAACCTACAGCGATAAGCGCCGTACTGAAATCAATGTGATCGGCGAGGATTTAAGCCTTGAAGATCTAATCGCAGATGAAGAAGTGGTCGTGACCTTATCGCATGAGGGTTATGCGAAAGCTCAGCCTTTAGATACTTATCGTGCACAACGCCGTGGTGGACGTGGCAAAACGGCGACCACTATGAAAGAAGAAGATTTTATAGAGAAGCTCTTTGTCGCTAGCACGCACGATACGATTCTCTGTTTTTCTAGCCGTGGGCGCATGTATTGGTTGAAGGTTTATCAATTACCACTCGCGAGTCGTAACTCACGTGGACGTCCGATGGTCAATCTCTTGCCACTAGAAGAGGGCGAGCGCATCAATGCGATTTTGCCGATTCGTGAGTATGCTGAAGATATGTTTATCTTTATGGTAACTTCGAATGGTACTGTGAAAAAGACACCTCTCAAAGAGTTCTCCCGTCCCCGTAATGCGGGGATTATTGCGATTGATTTGCGAGATGATTATTTAGTGGATGTGGCGCTCACTAATGGATCGAATGAGGTTATGCTCTTCACTTCAGCCGGTAAAGCGATTCGTTTCCCTGAGTCGGATGTGCGCGCAATGGGGCGTGGTGCTGCTGGGGTGCGCGGGATTAAATTAGAGGATGATCAACAGGTTAATGCACTAATTATTCTCGGTGAAGGCGAAATCTTAACCGCCACCGAAAATGGTTATGGTAAGCGGACACGTGTGGATGAGTTCCTAGCTCAAGGTCGCGGCGGGATGGGCGTGATTGCGATTCAGACTTCAGAGCGTAATGGACGTGCGATTGGAGCAGTGCAGGTCACTGAAGGTAATCAAATTATGTTGATTACCGATGGTGGTGTGCTAGTTCGTACACCAGTTGCGCAGGTGTCCTTAGTCGGGCGGAATACTCAAGGCGTAACCTTAATCCGCTTAAGTGAGGGCGAGAAATTGGTACAAATCGCACCTATTTTTAGCACGGGCGAAGATGATACTGAATTAGAAGACTTAGACAGCGAAACAGCTGAAACTGATATTCAAGCTTAAACAGTTTTTAGAGGCATCTATTACAGCTAGATGCCTCTAGTTTTAACTCAAGCTTTTTAGGCTGCTTTGGCCATAGGCTGATCCAGCTCGCTAAAATCCACGCCTAGCATCGCTAACAAATTCAAAGTTATCCGCGCTGTAGCACCCCACAAAAGCTCACCATCATATTCTTTAAAGTAAACGACAGGCACAAGGCTGCCCTTCAATTCACGTAAGCGTAGTTCGTGATTGCGTGGATCCGCCAGCCATGCCAAGGGAATAGTAAAAGCTCGATCTACTTCGCTGCGTTGCAATTGCAAGGAATAGGGCCAAGGTACTTGTCCTACTACCGGTGTAATTTTGAAGTTGCTAATACTGTGATGCGCAGTCAACTGCCCTAAAATACTCACATCTTGGGGGTTAATTCCGATTTCTTCTTGGGCCTCGCGTAGAGCAGTGCTATATAAATCAGGGTCTTGGGGGTCGCGTTTCCCACCTGCAAAAGCTACTTGCCCACTATGGCGATCTCGCTCAGAACAAGCACGCCGGATATACAGTAAATGCCATTCATCACGTAAACGCACAAAGGGTACTAAGACGGCAGCATCGCGAAATTGATCACTTATCAGATGACTAGGTACATCAAAGCTGCGCGAAAGGTTCACCGGTTGTAAGCGCTTACTAATCTCCTGCGCGGTTAATATGTTTAAAGCTTGCATGCTATATCCTACTAATGGGTGCTAATTCTAGTTGTTCTAGACGGTTGTGATGATATAAGCCTAGGACTGAGGTGTTGTGCTCAATGGCCAGATATTCCAAGCCGAAGAGGCTACTGTTACACTGCCTACACTTTTTTCTTACCCTTCCACTGGGTGCTTATTCCTATTGTATTTTGTTAAGGATCACCTTATGAGCCATATCGAAAATGTCCGTCTTCAGACCACAGCTAATGTGTATTTTGACGGTAAATGTATCAGCTATACTTTTTTTACGGCTGACGGCACACGTAAAAGTGTAGGCCTTATTTTGCCTGCTACTTTGACTTTTGGTACTGCTGCTCCTGAAGTAATGGAGATTCAGCAGGGGCATTGCCGTGTGCGCTTGGCTGGCTCTGAACAATGGCAAGATTATACGGGTGGGCAATCATTTTCAGTGGGTGCGAATACTTCATTTGATATTGAAGTCTCTGAACCTACCCATTATGTCTGCCATTACGGTTAATTATCGCAGAGCCATCGCATCCTTGCAGCTAAACCTTTTGTAAGGATGCAATTATTTTGCCAAGATCTCTAAGTTTTTCTCTATAAACTCAATAATCTCAGGCTCATCCCATTCCAAGCCACCAAAATACATATAGCGTAGCTGCCCTTTACGATCAATGAGATAAGTGCTGGGGAAAGCCTTTAATTGCCAAGGCTCTGTGCTGCTGCTAGTACTGTCAACTAAAACGGGATAGTCCGCTGGTATATGCTCTAAAAAGGCTTGAATGTCTTTTGGCTCTTCGCCGATATCTACACTGAGTACAACGAAGTCATCAGTGGAGAATTTTTTCTGCAGATTATTCAGCGAGGGAATTTCTTTAATACAAGGTGGACACCAGGTAGCCCAAAAGTTGAGCAGGACGACTTTACCTCGATAATCTTTCAAATCTTGAGTTTTGCCTTGGAGATCAGTCAAGCGTAACTCAGGGGCAAGTTCTTTAGTAGGGTGTTCCTGTAAAGCTGGTGCGTCTGTTTCTGCGGTTTTAGCCATCGCTACTTGGCTAGAGGCTTCGCCAAGTTTATCTAAAGCTTGCGTGAGCTGGGCTGGAAACACACTAGCCTGTAAAGCTTCTTCTTCTGACTTCAGTTCACGCTGCAGATAGCCCGTTGCTGCATCATTCACCACTTCGGTATAAACTATACTGTCTGCTTTTTCAAAAGCATTCACTAAGCTCTCGGCTGTTTTTAATTTAAGCTTTTGAGAAGGTTGAAAAATATAAATTGGCAACTTAAGTTGATAAGCCGCTTCAATAAAGAGCGGCTCTGTAGCCGTAGATTTGCTTATCTCTAATTTAGGGTAGGCTAAAATCAAACCGCCTAATTGTGTAGAACTACCACGAGCCTCTTGCCAGGTTCTTAGGCTGGTCACAGCCGCTTTAGCTGCTTCCCCTGTACTGAAAATATAGAGCTTGTTATCGGTTTTACTTGGAAAGGATTCTTGTATTAATTCAGCTAGTTGTGCTGATGAAAGTGCTTGCTGTGTCTGGGCAGTTTTACTCAGCCCTTGTAGCGGCGTTAGCCAAATTTCCAAATCAGCAGCAGCCAGCTGTTTGGCTAAGCTAAAATCAGCTGCCTGAGTTTCAGCGCTTGAAATCCACAAAATTCGGCGTGATGCTTCACCAAAACGATGAATTGAAGCCTCGACTTGACCTGATAAAGTGACTTTAACACTTTCATCAGCTTGCTCAGTTGCAAAAGCAGGTATCAGCAAATTGCTGACGGTTAGTACAGCGACTGCTAACCAGTAGTTTGTTCGGATCATTTACTTTTCTATAGAGTTTTATGAAGCCCAGCAGGTAGCCTAGAGTAGGCTACCCTATGGAATTGTAAATTATCCCTGATACCTGCAGGGAGTAAGGTAGTTTTATTGTGCTTTGACTACATTGTCTGGCAGCACATCAGAATTGCATAAGTCTTTTACGTTTTTCTCTACTTCAGCAATCTTATCGGCACGTTCTTTAGCACTTAAGATTTTTTCTTCATTATCGGTTGAACGCCAACGAATGACCGGATTTGCCAATAATTGTTTCAAGGAAGATTTTTGTTGTTCGCAGAACTGACGGTGTTTTTCTGCGTTTTTAGTGCCTTCATCTTTGGCTTTTTCCAGTTCGTCTTTAGGTTTATCTTTATCTGCCTCGTCCGACTTAGTTTGAGTATCAGTTTTGAGAGCGTGGCTAGCTTTCCCCGCCGATAGGCTAATGTCTTGTGCGATGTCTTTGGCTTTAGATAAATCGGGTGGCGGCGTCTGGGTGTAATGGACAGCACCTGAGGCATCAACCCATTTGTAAATTTCAGCTTGTACGTTCCCTATCATGCAGGATAACAAAGCAGATAGTGCACAGAGTCTAATTACTGTTGTTTTCATAATACATATACCTCTGCGTAACTTCCTTTGAATTTTAAGTATATTAGAATTTTCTAAATATCTTATGCTATAGTTAATAAGATCAAATTATTCTAGCGGGTAATTATCACATGAAATTAGTACAAACAGGCATGCTAATCGTCGGATTTCTTATTGTTAATAAATATGCTTTATCGGATGAGCAAGCGCTAAAAACTGTTCAAGTCGCTGAACAAATCGTCCCTGAGCTACTGTATTTAGATGGGCATATAGAAGCTATTAACCAATCAACTGTATCCGCGCAGACCAACGGGGTGATCGAAGAGTTACCTTATGATGTGGATGATCGCGTTGAGCGCGGTAGTATGATTGCGAAAATTCGTTCGAAAAATCAACAAGCTGGTGTGCAACAAGCGAAAGCTGGGATTAGTGAAGCAACCGCAGGAGCCAATCAAGCCAAGGCGAGTTTGGGTCAGGCTCAAGCCGGTTTATCTGAGGCGAAAGCAGGTTTAAGCCAAGCAAAAGCCGAAGAACAACGCGCTCAAGCAGCTAGTCAACAAGCGAATGCTAACTTTCAACAAGCTCAAGCTGGTGTGCAAGAAGCGCAAGCTTTGCTAAAAGAAGCACAAGCTGATTTTGGACGGATAAGCGAAATTTACACCCGACGTTTAATTCCTCGTGCTGATTATGATCGTTCAGAAGCTGCGCTTTCTACAGCCAAGGCGCGGGTGAACTCAGCCCAAGCCCAAGCTGCTGCCGCACAAGCTCAAGCTGAGTCAGCTAAAGCGCAAATTGCTTCAGCGCGTTCCTTAGTAGAGGCTGCAAGCGCGCGGGTTGGTTCAGCAGACGCGGCTTTAGCTGCTGCCTCCGCCACCGTTGATGCCTCGAAAGCCAATCAAGAAGCTGCCAAAGCACAAGCGACTCAAGCTACAGAAGTTTTAGGATATACCAGCTTAGTCGCACCCTATAGCGGAATTGTGACTCAGCGGCATGTGCAAGTAGGTGAGACTGTCAATATAGGTACACCAATCATGACGGGCATCTCACTGGATCAACTGCGGGTCGTGGTAGAGGTGCCGCAGCGCATGATTAATCAGGTGCGGGCACGAGGTAAGGCTGTAGTACAAGCGGATGACTCGTTTGAATATTTACCGGTTAAATCAATGACCATTTTTCCTTATGCTGATCCAAAGACCAATGCTTTTCAAGTGCGGCTTAATCTGCAAGAAGGGCAGGATAAGCTTTATCCGGGCATGTTTGTAAAAGTGGGCTTTGTTATGGGTGACAGTAAAGGTCTAGTGATTCCTAAGCAAGCTGTTGCGATTCGTAGTGAAGTGATAGGCGTTTATGTAATTAATGAGCAAGGCTTACCTTCTTTACGACAAATTCGCTTAGGGAAGGAGGTCGACAGTCAACAGGTCAAAGTACTCGCCGGTTTATCGCCACATGAGCAAATTGCGCTTGATCCCGTGCAAGCAGCGATTTATCTAAAAAAACAGCGTGAGCACACCTTAAATGAAGGGGAATCTCATGACTGAACAGCCTTTAGGTATTTCGGGGCGCATTGCTAAGCAATTCCTCACTACTCAAATCACGCCTTTATTAGCTTTAGTCGGGCTGCTACTTGGCTTATTTGCAGTCATGGTTACACCGCGTGAAGAAGATCCACAGATCAATGTAACCTTTGCAAATATTTTTATTGCTTTTCCAGGGGCAAGTGCGCAACAAGTAGAAGACCTGGTGTCGACTCCTGCTGAGCAGGTTCTCAGCGAAATTGAGGGTATCAATCATATCTACTCCGTATCGAATCCGGGGATGGCGGTGATCACTGTTGAGTTTAAGGTTGGTGAAAATCGCACCGATGCTTTAGTGCGTTTATATAACAAAATTGCCGCGAATCAAGATTGGCTACCTACCAAGCTCGGTGTGCTCACCCCATTGATCAAGCCCAAAGGGATTGATGATGTGCCGATTGTGACCTTGACTTTGTGGACGGAAGACCCTGAGCGTGGCTCATTTGAACTCAAACAAGTCGCGCATGCTATTGAAGCAGAGCTAAAGCGTGTGCCCGGCTCTCGTGATATTTATACGATTGGCGGAGCTGAGCAGGTAGTTAAAGTCTTAGTGGATAGTGAGAAATTAGCGGGTAGTAATATTTCCTTAGAGGATCTGCGTCGTGCATTGCAAGCTAGTAATTCGGCTCGTGATGCAGTGAATCTGGTGGATAATAATGAAGAAATACAAGTAATTGCCGGAACTTTTCTTACCCATGCTGATGAGGTTGGAGAGTTAATTGTTGGTGTAAATGCAGCTAAGCCGGTGTATTTACGCGATGTAGCGCGTGTCGAACGGGGTGCCGATGCACCAGAAACCTATGTAAGCTTTGGTACTGCCAAAGCTGCTGCAGAAAAAGGCTTAGTGGCAGGCGTGCGCACTCCGGCAGTGACAGTGGCGATTGCTAAGCAACCGGGTACGAATGCAGTCGATATTGCTGATAAGGTGATCGAACGCTTCGAAAACTTGCGCGGAACGGTTGTTCCTGAGGGTGTCAATGTAACCGTCACACGCAATTATGGTGCAACCGCTCAGGAAAAGTCCGAAAAACTTATAGTCAAATTGATGATTGAGACCGTCGCAGTGGCTGTCTTGATTGGGCTAGTCTTGGGTTGGCGTGAGGCTTTTATTGTTGGGACTGCAGTAGTAATTACTTTAGCCATTACCTTATTTGCTTCGTGGGCGTATGGGTTTACGCTGAATCGAGTATCTTTGTTTGCCCTGATTTTTTCGATTGGCATTTTGGTTGATGATGCGATCGTGGTAGTCGAGAACATTCATCGCCATATGCAGGAGGAAGGCAAAAACTTATTAGAGGTGATTCCGGTTGCTGTAGATGAAGTAGGAGGGCCAACGATTCTGGCGACTTTTACGGTGATAGCGGCTTTACTACCGATGGCTTTTGTCTCTGGCTTGATGGGACCTTATATGAGTCCGATCCCGATTAATGCCAGCATGGGTATGCTAATTTCTTTGGCAGTTGCTTATATCTTAACGCCGTGGATGACTGGCAAAGTCTTGGGCAAAGTTGATTTTGGTCATCACCCCTCTAGTCAGGATAATAAACTGAAAAGTTTTTTTACTTACCTGATGAGTCCATTTCTGCATGATAAAAAAGGTGGGCGTCGGCGCATCAGTTTATTAGCGGTGATTACTTTGCTAATTTTTCTATCGGCCTCTTTAGCTGTGATGAAATTAGTCGTGTTGAAGATGCTGCCCTTTGATAATAAAGGTGAGTTTCAAGTGCTTGTCGACATGCCTGAGGGAACGTCTTTAGAACAAACTTCTCGAGTCTTAAATGAGCTAGCCGATTATTTACAAGGTGTTGAGCAGGTTACAGATTACCAAATCTATGCAGGTACGGCGGCGCCTATTAACTTTAATGGTTTAGTGCGCCAGTATTATCTACGTGAGGGGGCTGCGGTTGGAGATATTCAAGTCAATCTTACTGATAAGCATCATCGCACTGAAAAAAGCCACGAAATTGCGCTAGCTGTACGTCCAGCTTTGCAAAAAATTGCTGAGCAATATGGCGCGAGTGTAAAAGTAGTTGAAGTTCCTCCGGGCCCACCAGTGATGTCTTCGTTAGTAGCTGAAATCTATGGAATGGATTATGCGGGGCAGATCAAGCTAGCTAAGCAGGTACAAAAAACTTTTGAGTCGACAGCGGATATTGTTGATATTGATACCAGTGTCGAAGCAGCACAAAAGCGCTTGGTAGTTGAGGTGGATCGGCAAAAAGCCGCACTCTTAGGTGTTGCCCAAGATTCGATTGTTTCAGCCCTAGACACTGTATTGCGTGGGGAAGATGTGGTGTTTTTGCATGGTCAAGCCATCAAGTATGCAGTACCCATTCGGGTAGAGTTTCCGCCTGAGCTAAAAGATAAAATGAGTTCAGTCTTAGCCTTGCGAGTACGTAGTAGTTCAGGGGCTTTAGTACCCATGTCGGAACTGGTTAAAGTCCAAAAAGCTGCTCGTGAACATTCGGTTTATCACAAAGATTTACTGCCGGTAGTGTATGTAATGGGGGATATGGCTGGAAAAACCGATAGTCCCTTATACGGCATGTTTGATATCGCCAAGGGTTTGGATGCCATTACTGTCTATGGTGATGCCCTGCGTCAATTCTTTTTTAGCGCCCCAGATGATCCTTATTTCTATAGCATTAAATGGGATGGTGAGTGGCAAATAACCTATGAAACTTTTCGTGATATGGGGATTGCGTATGGCGTGGGAATGATTTTGATTTATCTGCTAATTGTGGCACAATTCCGCTCGTATATAGTGCCATTGGTGATTATGTCACCGATTCCGCTAACAGTGATTGGGGTAATGCCGGGGCATGCCCTGTTAGGAGTGCAATTCACCGCAACCTCCATGATCGGCATGATTGCTTTGGCCGGAATTATTGTGCGCAATTCAATTCTGTTAGTCGATTTCATTAATGAGCAAGTACGTGCAGGCTTAAATTTAAAAGAGGCCGTAATTAATGCCAGTGCGGTACGGACTAAGCCGATTGTTTTAACAGCCTTGGCTGCGATGATTGGCGCTTTCTTTATTATTGATGACCCGATTTTTGGTGGGTTAGCAGTGTCACTGATTTTCGGGATTTTAGTATCGACTTTATTGACGTTGGTGCTGATTCCGCTGATGTATTATATGTATGCGAAAAACCGAATTGAGCAGATTCTAGCGGTATAAGAAAGAGGCTAGGTGGAGCGAAAAGCTCCACCTAAAAGAGGTCTTACATGCGCTCGAATACAACAGCAATACCTTGACCGCCACCGATGCACATAGTGACTAAGGCATATTTGCCATTGATGCGTTGTAATTCATAGATAGCTTTAGTAGCAATAAAGGCACCTGAACAGCCAATCGGGTGACCTAAGGCAATCGCGCCACCATTTGGATTGGTTTTATTCATGTCTAAGCCTAAGCCTCTAGAAACTGCAATTGCTTGAGCTGCAAACGCTTCATTGGATTCAATCACATCCATTTGATCTAAAGATAAGCCTGCTTTTTTCAGTGCTTGTTTAGACGCTGGGATAGGGCCTTCACCCATGACATCGTTAGGTACACCGGCGACCGCATAAGAAACTAAACGGGCAATCGGCTTGTGACCGGTATTGGCAGCTACATCAGCAGCAGCTAAGACAAAGAAGGCAGCACCATCATTGATGCCAGAAGCATTACCAGCAGTAACCGTACCGTCTTTCTTGAAAGCTGGACGCATTTTCGCCAAAGTTTCAACCGTAGTATCCGCTTTAACATGCTCATCTGTATCGAATACGACTTCACCTTTACGTGTTTTTAAGGTGATAGGCAGGATTTGTGATTTGAAGCGACCTTCTTTAATGGCATTCGCAGCACGACGCTGTGACTCTGCCGCTAAAGCATCTTGCTCTTCACGAGAAATGCCCCATTTTGCAGCTAAGTTTTCAGCAGTGATACCCATATGACCAACACCAAATGGATCAGTTAAGGTGGCAACCATCATATCAACCATGGCTGTATCACCCATCCGAGCACCATTACGCATCGCTGTGGATAGGTAGCCTGAGCGTGACATGACTTCAACGCCACCACCGATCCCGTAGTCATAATCGCCCAACATAATGCCTTGGGCAGAGGTTACAATCGCTTGTAAGCCCGAGCTGCACAGCCGGTTAACTGCCATAGCGACAGATTCCATTGACAAGCCGGCTTGGATAGAAGCGACGCGTGCAACATAAGGGAAACGAGATTCAGTAGGGATCGTATTACCTACTGTTACATAATTAATTTGTGCAGGATCAACATTAGAACGCTGTACAGCTTCTTTCATGACTTGGCCCGCTAATTCAGCTGGCTCCATGCTGCTCAAACTTCCGCCGAAAGCGCCAATTGCGGAACGTACAGCACTTAATACAACAACATCACGACTCATTAGACTTCTCCTTGCATGGGTTATTCTGACCCGTCCTCAACGCTTGCACAGAATAGCCGAAAAACTTGCGCATTGCAGCAACTAACACGAATTGCCTATTAATTGAAAGCCTCAGGAAACAGAATCACAACAGTAATAAAGATTAATGAGCTTAAAACCTATTCTTTAGATCAATAAGCGCCGAATATCCCCCAGCATTTTGGCTAAAAAGCTGGTAAAGCGAGCACCATCCGCGCCATCAATCACTCGATGATCATAGGATAAAGATAAAGGTAGCATTAGACGTGGAACAAACTCCTTGCCATTCCAAATAGGCTGCATAGTTGATTTAGAAATACCCAAAATGGCTACATCAGGCGCATTAATAATTGGAGTAAATTGAGTGCCGCCAATCCCACCCAAACTAGAAATAGAGAAACATCCGCCTTGTAGGTCAGCAGGCTTGAGGCGACGCTCGCGTGCTTTAGCTGAAATTTCCTTTAGGTCTTCACTCAATTGTAGTAGGGATTTTTTATCCACATCACGAATAATGGGCACGACTAAACCGTCTGGTGTATCAACCGCGATACCAAGGTGATAATACTTTTTCTGAATCAGCATTTCGCCTGCAGGATCAAGTGAGGTATTAAAGCGTGGATAAGCTTTTAGGCCTGCTACCACCGCTTTCATAATAAATACCAAAGGCGTTATTTTCGGTGCTTGTAATTTGTCTTGCTCAAGATTGAGTTCTTGACGGAAGCTTTCTAAGTCAGTGATATCGGCTTGATCGAATTGAGTGACATGGGGAACATTTAGCCAGTTACGATGTAAAAATTCGCCCGTTAATTTATTAATACGATTCAAGCGCAGCGTTTCAACAGGCCCCCATTGGCTAAAGTCAATCTCAGGCATGCGTGGAATACCTAGCCCCTGATGGCTAGCCGCTATGGTTTTAGCTTGCAAACCAAAGCCCATCACGTCTTTCACATAGCTTTTTACATCGTCTTGAGTAATACGTTGCTTACGCCCAGTACCCACAACTCTACTTAAATCAACCCCTAATTCCCGCGCGAATTTACGGATTGACGGCGTGGCATAAGCTTTTTTAAAAGCCTCATGATCAATCACTGTTTGCGCTGAGGGAGTCGCTTTGGAGGTGGTTGTAGGCGTATTCGCTTTAGAATCGATGGGCGCTAATAAGGTACTGTTAGAAACAGGGGGAGTAGCAGCGCTAGGGATGGCAGGTGGTTTTTTCTCAATACTAGCATTCAATTCTAAAGTCAGAATTAAACTACCTTTGGAAACGTGATCACCTTGCTGGACTCGTAATTCCTTAACGATACCTGCAAGCGGTGAAGGAATTTCCATCGAAGCTTTATCAGATTCAACCGTAATCAGTGAATCTTCTGCTTGAATGCTATCGCCGACTTTAACTAAGACTTCAATGATTTCTACATCTTTAAAGTCACCAATATCCGGGACACGAACTTCTTGGATCGCCATGATCTCGCCTCCCTAAGCGTATAAAGGGTTAGGTTTATGCGGGTCGATTTGATATTTCTCCATTGCCTCCATCACTTTGACAGCGGGCAAAGAGTTTTCATCAACCAAGGATTTTAGCGCTGCTAACACAATGTAATAGCGATCAACTTCAAAATGGCGGCGTAATTGCGCGCGCGTATCGCTGCGTCCAAAACCATCTGTACCCAATACTTTATACTGCATCGGTACCCAAGCACGGATTTGATCGGCATAACTGCGAATATAATCAGTTGCCGCAACGGCGGGGCCACGTCGATCTTTTAAGCATTGGGTAAGATAGGGCGTACGCGCATCTTCTAGCGGGTGCAATAAATTCCAGCGCTCGATATCTCGTGCTTCGCGGGCGATTTCATTGAAGCTGGTGACACTCCAAATATCTGCATCCACACCCCATTCTTTATCCAGAATTTCCCCTGCTGCAATCACTTCACGCAAAATGGCTCCTGAACCTAAGAGCTGAACTTTTTTGCGCTTTTTGCCACCACCACTAAACAGATACATGCCTTTAATAATGCCGTCTTCAGCATGAGCGGGCATAGCGGGATGTAGATAATTTTCATTCATCGCAGTGATGTAGTAGTAGACATCTTCCTGATTTTCATACATGCGTTTCATACCCTGTTGAATAATCACCGCAAGTTCATACGCGAAAGTTGGGTCATAGGAGATACAGTTGGGGATCAGGCCAGCTTGCACTAAGCCATGCCCATCTTGATGCTGTAAGCCTTCCCCAGCCAAAGTGGTACGGCCTGCTGTGCCACCAATTAAAAAGCCGCGTGCACGCGAATCACCAGCTGCCCAAGCCAAATCGCCAATGCGCTGGAAGCCAAACATTGAATAGTAAATATAAAAAGGTACCATGCTCACGCCATGCGTACTGTAAGCCGTCGCTGCTGCAATCCAGCTAGAAATGGCCCCCGCTTCATTAATACCTTCTTCAAGGATTTGCCCAGATTTATCCTCTTTGTAGAACATTACTTGGTCTTTATCCTGCGGCTCATAAAGCTGACCCACTGAAGAATAAATCCCGAGTTGCCGGAACATACCTTCCATCCCAAAAGTCCGTGCTTCATCCGGCACGATTGGCACGATATGCCGCCCAATATTTTTATCACGGGTCAGAATGGTCAAGAGGCGTACAAAGGCCATCGTGGTGGACATTTCCCGTTCGCCACTACTATCCAACAGCGTTTGGAACAGATTTAATTCAGGTACTTTTAACGGGGTTGCATGCGTTTGGCGCTGGGGTAAATAACCACCAAGTGCTTTACGTCTTTCATGTAAGTAATTGATTTCCTCGCTATCATCAGCAGGGCGATAATATTTGGCTTCTGCTGCGTCTTCATCGCTTAAAGGGATATTGAAGCGATTTTTGAAGGCGATCATTTCTTCATTGCTGAGCTTTTTCTGTTGATGCGTGCGATTTTGCCCTTCACCCGCTGCACCCATTCCATAGCCTTTCACCGTATGGGCAAGAATCACCGTGGGCTGGTCTTGATGGTTGACTGCTGCATAATAAGCAGCGTAAACCTTATGTGGGTCATGTCCACCGCGATTCAAACGCCAAATATCCGCATCACTCATGCGGGCGACCATCTCGCGTAATTCTGGATAAGCACCAAAGAAATGTTCGCGCACATAAGCGCCATCTTTAGCTTTATAGTTTTGGAATTCGCCATCTACCACTTCGAGCATGCGTTGCTTCAGTTTGCCATTCACATCTTTAGCCAGCAGTGGGTCCCAATACGAACCCCAAATGACTTTAATCACATTCCAGCCAGCACCGCGGAACACTGCTTCTAATTCCTGTACAATTTTGCCATTGCCACGCACGGGGCCATCTAAACGCTGTAAATTGCAATTTACTACCCAGATTAAATTATCGAGCTTTTCCCGCCCGGCTAGTGAAATAGCACCTAAAGTTTCTGGCTCATCGACTTCACCATCGCCCACGAAAGCCCAAACATGGCGGTTCTCAGTATCAGCGAGTTTGCGATCTTGCAGATATTTCATAAAACGCGCTTGGTAGATCGAAGTAATCGGCCCCAAACCCATCGACACAGTTGGGAATTGCCAATAATTCGACATCAGCCAAGGATGCGGATAGGAAGATAAACCTTGGCCGCTAACTTCTTGGCGGAAATTATCCAACTCAGCTTCGGTGAAGCGCCCCTCTAAAAAGGAACGGGCATACATGCCGGGTGCGGCATGACCTTGGATGTAAACAACATCACCGCCGTTTTGTGGGGAGGGTGCATGCCAGAAGTGATTCATCCCCACATCATACAAAGTCGCTGCTGAGGCAAAAGTCGCAATATGCCCACCCAGTTCAGCACTTTTGCGATTTGCACGCACCACCATCGCCACCGCATTCCAACGAATCCATGAGCGTAAGCGTAATTCTAAGGCTGGATTGCCCGGTGTATATTGTTCTAAATGCGGGGGAATCGTATTGATATAAGCCGTATTGGCCGAATAGGGCAGGTTAGCACCATTTTGCCGTGCCGTGCTAATCAGTTGTTCTAGCAGGAAATGCGCCCGTTCTAAGCCTTCAGTTTCGATCACCGCTTCTAGGGAGTCGACCCATTCGAGGGTTTCTTGGGGATCAATATCAGGCGGGTTCTTGTCTAGGCTCATGGGTGAACTCCTTGCAAACTGCGCTGGCATAACTA
This sequence comes from Thiothrix sp., assembly GCA_008015155.1. GTDB lineage: Bacteria > Pseudomonadota > Gammaproteobacteria > Thiotrichales > Thiotrichaceae > Thiolinea. The sequence goes on along the minus strand of SSFA01000021.1, from coordinate 13,189 downwards.
GGTTGCAAACTAAGGTTGAATATTTCGAACATAGCATTATCCCTTTTGAAAAGAAAGCAGCGGAGTTGGGTCTAAATAAATAAATTTAAAAATCAATAATTTATAAAAAACAAATGAAATTAACCGCAATTTTCTACCCATTTTCAGCCACATCCGGTAAGCTCAGCCTTATGAGTGATGAAATTGAGATTATTCCCCTCGCTAATCGGTTTCGCGGATTTTTGCCGGTAGTGGTGGATGTAGAAACTGGCGGATTCAACTTTCGTAAAGACGCTCTGCTGGAAGTAGCAGCGGTGATTTTGCGTATTGATGAAAAGGGTGAGTTATCGCGTCATCGTACTTATCATTGGCATATTGAGCCTTTCCCGAATGCCAATCTTGATCCTAAGTCTTTGGAAGTGAATGGGATTAAGCCATTTAGCCCTTTACGCTTAGCCATACCTGAGCCACGCGCTTTGGACGAGTTTTTTAAAATCGTGCGTCGTGAAGTGAAACTAAATCGTTGCAATCGCGCGATTTTGGTGGGACATAATGCACCTTTTGACCTCAATTTCGTCAATGCAGCTTCTGAACGCAATGACTGCAAACGCAACCCTTTCCATCCCTTTAGCACCCTTGATACAGTCACTTTAGGTGCAGTGGTGTATGGGCAAACGGTCTTAGCCCGCGTTGCTCAAGCAGCTGGGATGAATTGGGATGGCGAGCAAGCGCATTCAGCCGTGTATGATGCCGAGAAAACAGCAGATATTTTTTGTCATATCGTCAACACGTGGCAAACTTTGGATGCGGCCTTCAAAGCGGTTGAGAACTAAATGAAACCCTATGCAGCCTCTTGTGATGAAAACCGCGAACCGATTTTAGCGGTACTCAAGCAGTTATTACCGGAGCGCCAAGCGGTGCTCGAAATTGGCAGTGGCACGGGGCAACATGCGGTTTATTTCGGCGAACAATTAGCGCATTTAACTTGGCAAACCAGTGATCAACTGGAATATCACGCAGGTATCCAAGCTTGGTTAGCTGAAGCGCAACTCCCTAATGTTTTACCTCCCTTGTTATTAGATGTGCGCCAAGCCACTTGGCCGATGCTCAAGGTTGATACGGTTTTCTCCGCTAACACTTTGCATATCATGAGTTGGGCGGCGGTGCAGGCTTGCTTTGCCGGTGTCGGGCGCTTATTACCAACCAATGGCTTATTCATCGTCTATGGCCCCTTCAATTATGCAGGGCAATTCACTAGCCGCAGCAATGAACGCTTTGATCAATGGCTCAAACAGCGTGACCCCGCAAGTGGCATTCGTAATTTTGAAGATTTGAATCTACTTGCGGCTGAGGCTGGAATGGAATTGCAGGCGGATTATGAAATGCCGGTGAATAATCGGATTTTGGTTTGGCGGAAAATAAAGTAAAGAACAGTGGTTATTCAGTAATAACCTGCAAATCATCAGCGTTTAACTGTTCTTTGTAGGTTTTGAGAGAAATTTTTTGCGGTAAGATCAAGCTAGGCTCAATTTCAAATAAAGGATAAACCACAAATGCCCGCTTCACTAATTCCGGATGCGGCACAATCAAATTAGCGTCTTGAATCACGGCATCACCATATAACAGCAAATCTAAGTCCAAAGTACGTGGCCCCCAACGTAAATTCGGATCACGTACTCGCCCATGCTGGCGTTCAATTTCTAATAAGACGGCTAACAAAGCTTGCGCGCTTAAACAGGTTTCAAGGCTAGCGACAGCATTCACATAATCAGGTTGATCTTGCGGGCCAACAGGCTTGGTGCGATAGAAACTAGAAACCCTTACAACTTGAATCTCAGGGTGCTCAGCGAGCTGGTTTAAAGCAGAGTGCAGGGTAGCAAGGGAGTCACCTTGATTACTCCCCAAACCAATATAGGCTAGTGTTTTCATTCAGAGGGGCTGGCCTTCGTTTTTTTACGTTTGGTGCGACGCTTTTTGCCACTATTTTTGCAAAGACCTATCCGCTCTTCTGGGGCAGCTTCTTGAAAGCGTGTCCACCAAGCAGCATCGTCTGCCACTACAGTATCGCCCGCTGCTGCCCGTAAGTACAAAAAGTCATAAGCTGCGCGGAAACGCGGATTACTCAGCAGAATATTCGCTCGGCGTAAATCCCGATAACGAAAGCGCGATTGCAAGCCCCAAATCTCACGGGTGATATTACTAAAGCGGCGTGGAATCGCTGTGATTTTAACCTGATCACGTAAGACGTCAGTGGCAGCTATATGGAGTGCTTGTAACTCGGGATGACCTTTGAGCTGCGCTTGCACCATCTGCGTATGTACCTGTTCCCAAAGCAGTACCGCAAATAAAAACGCAGGCATCACTGATTTACCTTCAGCAATGCGATTGTCTGTATTCGTTAAAGCAGATTGCAGGAGCTTTCGATAAATGCCTTGATCATCCTGTTCAAGACTGAGCTTAGTCACAGGTAATAAGGCTGGTAGCAATTGATACTGCTCAAGCAATAAGAAGGTTTTCCAACCTTGTCCGCTGTGCAAGAGTTTTAAGAGTTCGTCGAATAAGCGTGCCGGTGCAACCCCATGCAGTAGATGCCCCATTGAGTAAATCAATTCACCAGTTGGACCATCTAACTCAAAATCTAATTTAGCGGCAAAGCGTAAGGCGCGTAGCATGCGTACGGGATCTTCTCGATAGCGCTGCTCAGCATCACCGATTAAATGCAAACGCCGCTTGGCTAAATCTTGCATGCCACCAACATAATCCAGCACATCGCCGCCTACCGGATCATAGAAGAGGGCATTGATGGTGAAGTCACGCCGCCAGACATCTTCTTCTAAGCTGCCATAAACATTATCGTGCAGAATCCGCCCTTGCTCATTCACTTGACCTTGAGGGCTTTCATCATGAGGAGCACGGAAGGTAGCAACCTCAATATAATCGCGTCCGTAGTAAATATGCGCGAGCCGAAAGCGCCGCCCGATCAAGCGGGCGGAGGAAAAGAGTTTACGCACCTGCTCAGGATGAGCACTGGTGGCAATATCAAAATCTTTAGGAGTTAGCCCGAGTAAGAGATCACGCACACAACCGCCCACCAAATAAGCCTCAAAACCAGCTTTTTGTAGTTTGCGGATAATGGCATCAGCACGTTCACAAATTTGTTCTTGTTGTATGTTATGTTCAGACACGTGGATGCGCAGTGGTTGCGCTGATCCTCTCAACTTATCGGAAGCTCCCTGTAATAGCCCTGTAGCAGACATCAATATTGTTCTGGATGTTACCAAAGATCGCAATAATATCATTGCAATGGCTTCATCACTAACCCCCCTTAAGCATTTAAACTAAAGTTTTCGCCATCAAAATGGCATGTTCGCGCCCGTTTTTAGCAGGATAATAGTTTTTGCGTAAGCCCACTTCATTAAAGCCCTGAGCTAAATACAAACGGATCGCAGCTGTATTGGAAGGTCTCACCTCTAAAAAGCAATCCTGTGCGCCTAAACCACTACCAATTTGTTCAGCTGTTGCTAGCAAGCGTTTACCTAAACCTTGCTGTTGATGGCTCGGTTCTACAGTAATATTTAAAATATGTAATTCGCCCACGGCAATGGATAATACACAATAGGCGAGGATTTGCTGATCAAGCTCATAAATATAAGCATGATAGGTTTTGTGTTTAAGGCAATCTTGAAAAATCCCTAAGGTCCAAGGATAAGGATAAGCGCGTTCTTCAATCGGCATAATGCGTTCAAGATCAGCCAAGTTCATCGGGCGCAAAGGTAAGATAAGGCTAGAGGTAGACATGAAATACTTTAGGATGTAGCGCTTAAGCTAGCTAAAAAATCCCGAGCCAATTGCAAATCTTGCCAAGCTCGGCGTTTTTCGGCCGGTTGGCGTAGCAAATAAGCAGGATGATAAGTCACAATCACCGGCACGGTGCTATTCGGTAAAGTATGCACACTGCCACGTAAGCGGCCTAATGGGGTATTGGTTTGTAAGAGATTGTGCGCTGCAATTCGACCGACTACTAAAATCAGTTTAGGCTGAACTAAGGCGATTTGCCGCTCTAAATAGCCTCGGCAGGCAGCAGCTTCTTCAGGTTTAGGATCACGATTATTGGGTGGTCGGCATTTAAGTATATTCGCTATATAAATATCGTCGCGCGCAATTTGAATGGAAGCGAGCATATTGGTCAGTAGTTTGCCTGATTTGCCTACGAAAGGCAGTCCTTGGCGGTCTTCCTCTGCCCCTGGTGCTTCACCAATAATCATACAGCGCGCCTGCTGATTACCACTGCCAAATACCGTTTGCGTACGGGTTTTATGCAGCTCACAGAGCTTGCAAGCTGTGACATGAGCCTCTAATTCTGCCCAAGTTAATTGACTGCAATCAGGTGCATGGCTCGCAATAAGCGGTTTAGCAGTATTCGCTTGTGCTGTGATCTTGGTTTGACTAGTCTCAGCAAATAAGTCAGTAAGGTTTCTTGATGTGTTAGACGGCGGATTGAGTGGTTGCGATGCTGATGTTAGCGGTTCCTTGAAGAGTGCTAATGAGGCTTCAGTACTTGAACTGACTTCCTCATCCACAGGCCAATCTTTGGGTATCCACAGTGGAATACCCATCGCTTTGAGATAGCGGCTGCGCGTCTGCCAATCCAAGGCTAACTACACCCCATCATGTTGCGGATGCGCGCGATATTGGCTGGAGGCTAGCTTATTCAAACCATCCACATAGGCTTTCGCAGAGGCAATCACAATATCAGTATCTGCCCCGTGCCCATGCACCAGCCGCCCCGCTTGTTCTAAACGTACCGTAACTTCGCCTTGTGAATCCGTACCGCTGGTAATAGCGTTCACTGAGTAAAGTTGCAGACTAGCTTCTTCCCGAGTAATTGCTTCGATCGCTTTGTAGACGGCATCAACTGGGCCACCCCCTAAAGCTTCCGCACGCTGCTCAACACCACCGACTTTTAAGGTAACGGTAGCAACCGGTGCTTCACCCGTTTCTGAGCAAACCCGTGAAGAGACAAGCTCATAAGCGGCTTGTTCCTGCGCAGAACGAGACTCTAAGATCAACATTTGCAAATCTTCATCGAAGATTTCATGTTTACGATCTGCTAAATCTTTAAAGCGTGAGAAGGCTGCATTGATTTCTTCCTCGGTTTTTAACTCAATGCCCAAATCTTGTAAGCGGGTACGGAAAGCATTCCGCCCTGAGTGTTTACCGAGAACAATCTTATTGTCTGACCAACCCACATCTTGGGCACGCATGATTTCGTAGGTTTCACGATGCTTGAGTACACCATCTTGGTGAATACCTGATTCATGGGCAAATGCATTCGCACCGACAATTGCTTTATTCGGTTGCACGGGGAAGCCAGTGACACTGGAGACTAAACGTGAAGTAGGAACGATTTGCGTCGTATCAATCTGCGTTTCTACTGAAAATACATCATGGCGAGTACGAATGGCCATCACGATTTCTTCTAAAGAAGCATTACCAGCGCGTTCACCCAAGCCATTGATCGTACATTCAACTTGACGTGCACCTTGCATGACAGCTGCTAAGGAGTTACCTACGGCTAAGCCTAAGTCATTATGGCAATGCACGGAAAATACCGCTTTATCCGCATTAGGAATGGTTTGAATTAAGCGCCCCACCATATCGCCAAACACATGCGGAATTTGATAACCGACTGTATCTGGAATATTGATAGTCGTAGCGCCCGCAGTAATCGCTGCTTCAATCACGCGGCATAAAAATTCAAATTCAGAGCGCCCGGCATCTTCACATGAGAATTCAACATTATCAGTGTAATTGCGCGCTTTTTTCACTGCATACACCGCTTGCTCAACCACTTGATCGGGTGTCATACGCAATTTGTTTTGCATGTGAATTGGTGAGGTGGCAATAAAGGTGTGAATCCGCCCAGAATTCGCAGCTTTTAAGGCTTCTGCTGCTCGCTCAATATCGGCATCTAAGGCGCGTGCTAAGCCACAGACAGTACTCTCTTTAATGATACTGGCAATGGCTTTGACAGATTCAAAGTCACCAGGGCTAGCAATCGGAAAACCTGCTTCGATCACATCCACCCGCATTTTTTCTAACATTTTGGCGATGCGGATTTTCTCAGCTTGAGTCATAGATGCGCCGGGGCTTTGCTCGCCATCACGCAAAGTCGTATCAAATATAATTAAACGTGGTTTAGACATGCTTGTCTCCAAAGGTTCTGCTAGGCCTAATCATAAATTAAAATGGGGAGCGCGTGTTACCCTCGCCAAGTTTCAGTGTGCTTTATTCTGCCTAGACAGGCAGTCGGTATAGCAGAATAGTAGGCAGGAAGCAGCGACGGCTTGAAGAGCCAATCGACAAACCAATTGTCAGGCTGCGTATATTCATTGAGATTTCAAATTTAAAAAGCTGCTGAAGAAACTACAGCAAATCTAGCCGAAGCTCAAGTTTTCCCAATGCGTTTGATACTGATTTTGAGTGAGGCTTGCGGAGCATCTAAGCGTTAGATGCTCCTGTAAGGCTTAAGATTGTGGTGGTGTAGGTGGACTGGGAGGTGGAGTGATTTGGCTTTCTTTTTTGCGCCTTTGCATCCGCCGATAACGCCGAACTAGCCAAATAAGAGGCCCTGACAAGGTGTAAGCTACGAACACCGTAAACAAAACTTTCGGTGGGTCAATCGTGGTCAAAGCAAACAGCAATAAGACAGCAATCATCACCACAAACGGAACTTTATTGCGCAGATCAATTTCTTTGAAACTGTAATAGCTGACATTACTCACCATTAATAGGCCTGCGGTGAGCGTCATGAGTAGTGCAGGAAATTGAAAATTACTTCCTGAGATACTTAAATCATTAAAGACCCAAATCATCCCTGCCATCAAAGCAGCAGCGGTTGGACTAGGTAAGCCTGTAAAATATTTCTTGTCGCCTTTGCCAATATGGGTATTAAAGCGGGCTAGGCGTAAAGCTGCACAAGCGACATACACGAAAGCTGCTAGCCAACCGACTTTGCCCCAGCCAGTGCCCATTTCGCCAAAATGCACCAAAGACCATTGATACATAGCTAAGCCGGGTGCTACACCAAAGGAAATTAGGTCAGACATGCTGTCGTATTCAGCACCAAAGGCGGTTTGCGTATTGGTTAAGCGTGCGACCCGTCCATCTAAGCCGTCTAACACCATAGAAATAAAAATCGCAATGGCCGCTGCTTCAAAATGGCCCTGCATAGCAGCCACAATCGCATAAAAGCCACTAAACATCGCAGCAGTGGTAAACAGATTCGGAAGTAAATAAATCCCACGACTACGCGGGCGCTCGGGGTTAGGCTCAGGGCTAAGTGCCTGATGTTCTGGTTCCATTGCTTAGTTTCCTAGTGGTTTTGTGATTATCGTGCTTGAGCAAAAAAGTATTATGGCAAGCCTAGGATAACAGGGTCAATCGCTGTGTGAGGTGTTAATGAACAGGTAATCTCAAGCAAAAAGCCGCTTTTAAAGCGGCTTTTATTAAGTTTATGAGGCTTTTTACTTAAGCCTGTGCCCAATTCAAACCTAAGTGATTAGATAAATCATGAATTAATTTATCCGCACCGGCTAACTGCTCTTGTAATTTTAGACCTTCTTGCATGTGTGCTAACAAATTCTCAATTGCACTGACATGTTTTACTCGCAATTCGAGAATTTCAATACCTAATTTAATAGGAGCCATTAATTGCATCGCACGTTGGCTATCTTGCTGAATCAGCTCATTCACTTGGCCTAGCGACTGAATTAAGTTTTCACAGCTATCGGCTTGAACTAATTGCCGACTTTGGTCTAAGCCTAAACGTGTGCTGGATGCCTCATGACCTTGCGCATTCAACTGACGCATTTGATTGCGTAAAGCTGCAATAGCCTCGCGCTCCGCGCTAATTAAAGCCTGATTGGCTGCTAATTTCTGTTGCAAATCGGTATAAGCGCCCAAAATAGGTTCAAAGCTTGCACGATCTAAAGACTTCAAAGCAGACAAGGCTTCAGATTCTGGTGTGGCTGTGTGATCAACTACAAGTGTTTCAGCTTGGGTATCTGGCTCAGCTGTCCATTCGCTAGCGGCTGTTTCAAGCTTAGCCTCTGTTGGCTCAAGCGGTTTTAATGGCTCAAAGCTATTCTCTACATGGGCTGGTTCTAAGGTCAAAGACTCTATGGTAGCGGTTGCTTCTGGATGAGATGTTTCTGGTAATTCGGTGCTGGTAAAAATAGCATCGACTATGAGCTCTTCCTCATCGAACTCTTCGGCTGCTTGGAGCTGTGTTTTAGCGTGAGGCTCAGATAAGCTGATAAAGTCGTGAGTATCACTGTCGATAAGGTCAGCATTCAAAAAGTCTGCCTCAGTTGATACAGGCTCAAGGGGCGTACCTTGCGGGCTTAAGCCCATATCGGCAAACAGCTTTTCGCGTGCACTTAGATTCGAGGCAGGCTTAGTTTCAGGACGAATTTCAAAAGGATTATTCTCAGGCATCGTAGTTACTTCTTATAATTATTGAGTGTGTAGTTGAAGTAAGTCGTTAAACAATTTGAGTCAAAACTGTTAGCTTCGGTTTTGACTCTAAAATAAGCAGCCTAGAGGGTCAAGTTCAGAGGACAGTTGGTCACCTCAAGGTTTGAGTAGACGATAACCCTGTGCCTCTAGTCGCCCAACTTCAGCAACGCCGGAGGGGACTACATCTTCTGCCTTAGCCTCATATAGATCTGTCAATTTGACTTCACGCCCTACTAAGGTGTTATAGCAAATTTGAAATTTGACACCTTTCGCTTTGAGATTGTCCACTTGAGTAGGAAGTTTTGCGGTATTTTCTAATTCTAGATCTTTGGCTAATTTCAATAAGCCTAAACCATCACCATTCATCACCACAATGGCTTCAGTTTTTTTACCAGTACTATCTAAGGCTTTAATATAGTTATTAATATTAGCTAAAATACCGAGATATTTTTTCTCATCGCCTTCTGCAGAGATATGAAACACGACCTTTTCAGCGCCTGCATAATAGTCAGCAGCCACCTTAGGCGCAGCTACACCTGGATCAAACCCTTCAGCAAAACTCAAGGGGCTAGTTAAAGCTAGGCTCAAAGCTAAACCGATAGCAAGCTTATTCAACATCAGTGATCTCCTCCTGGTAATTTCAGCTCAAGCTAGCATCTTAAGTTTAGGCTGCAAATATCTCTTTAGCACTTAGGTCTAGGCCAAGATACAAGATCATTTGCAAGCGCTTTAAGCACGTCGCCAAGTGGTGAGACCGGCTTTATCTTCGAGTACTATTCCTTTGGCTTTCAATTCATCACGAATGCGATCAGATTCGGCCCAATTTTTGTTAGTGCGTGCAGTCAGGCGTGCTTGGATTAAGGCCTCAATCGCTGCATCGTCTAAGCCATCAAGGGATTCACCCTTGAACCAGCTTTCAGCATCACGCTCTAATAAGCCGAGAATACTAGCCAGTTTCTTTAAAAGAGCTGCTGTTTCTGCCGCTGCAATTTCATTGTGCTCCATACGTAGGCGATTAATCTCGCGTGCCAATTCAAAGAGAATTGCGATGGCTTCAGGGGTATTAAAATCATCACTCATCACAGCATGGAAGCGCTGCTCAGCTTCGCTATTTAAGCTGGCTTCAGCGACAGGGAGATCTCGTAAAGCAGTATACAAGCGAGTGAGTGAGGCACGTGCATTGTCGAGTTGCTCAGTACTGTAATTGAGTGGGCTGCGATAATGACTATTAAGCATGAAATAGCGAATTTCTTCAGCTTTGTAGGCTTTAAGTACGTCACGGATTGTGAAGAAATTATTTAGGGATTTTGACATCTTTTCGTCATTAATCCGAATGAAGCCATTGTGCATCCAGTAATTAACATACTGATGACCATTGCAGGCTTCACTTTGGGCAATTTCATTTTCATGATGAGGAAATTGCAAATCATGTCCACCACCGTGAATATCAAAATGCGTGCCTAAAAGTGTGCTGGACATAGCTGAACATTCAATATGCCAGCCTGGGCGGCCTAGGCCCCAAGGTGAATCCCAAGCAGGTTCGCCTTGTTTAGCGGCTTTCCATAACACAAAGTCGAGTGGATCATCTTTTACTTCATCAATGGCAATACGTTCACCCGCGCGCAGATCTTCTAATTTGCGCCCTGAAAGCTTCCCATAGCCTGCAAATTTCGATACATCGTAGTACACATCACGATTGCTACCGACATAAGCATAACCCTTCTCAATCAAGGTACTAATCATGGTTAGCATTTCTTGAATATTTTCAGTCGCACGTGGCTCATGGGTAGGCGGCAGGATGCCTAAGGCTTGCTCATCTTCATGCATCGCATCAATAAAGCGCTGAGTGAGTGCTGTAAAAGGCTCCGCATTTTCATTCGCCCGCTTAATAATTTTGTCGTCAATATCCGTGATATTGCGTACATAAGTCACCTGATAACCTGCCGCCTGCAGATAGCGATACACCATATCAAACACGACCATGACCCGTGCATGCCCCAAATGACAATAGTCATACACCGTCATCCCGCAAACATACATGCGGATTTTGTTCGCTTCTAAAGGAATAAAGTCTTCTTTGCGATTGTGCAAACTATTGTAAATTTTTAGCATAAACGAATGATTATTTGGCTAGTTGAATTAGTCGATCAGTTTACTTAAGACGGTAGCACCATGGCTTAAAGTTTTATGCACTGGGCAGCGGTCTGCGATTTCGAGTAGGCGCTGTTTTTGCTCATCATCTAAATCACCAACGAGCTTAATATCACGTTCGAAAACACTTTCTTTATTAGCATCGCGGCTATGGCGTAAGGTGACAATGGCATCTTGTAGTGGCCATTTTTTGCGTTCAGCATACATGCGAATCGTCATGGCGGTGCAAGCACCTAAGGCTGCTTTCAAGTAAACATAGGGAGTAGGGCCCAAATCGGTGCCACCTAAAGGTACGGGTTCATCAGCGACGAGTTGGTGGTTACCTGCTTTAATATCACAGATATAACCATCGCCTCCACGCAAATTGACGGTGACACTATGGGGATCCTTGGCATTGCTATTCATGGTGTTGTCCCTCGAACGCAGTCGGTTTATGGCTTGTGATGAGCTGTTTTATCTGCATGGTAGCGGAAAGGTTTGTGTCCTGCTAGGGTTAGCAGCACTGCTAATGAGTCAACTAGGCTAAATAATGAACTATCTACCGGTTTGCAAACTGATCCTAAGCTTGTTTATAAGTGCTTGGCTTTTGAGTGCCTGTACGACAGCAAGTGTGCCTTTAGGGACAGAAAGCTTAGAGCCTAGTCTTATTCAACAACCAGTTTTTCGAGCGAGCGATGGCACGGAGTTAGTGGCGCAAACTTGGCTACCTAAAGGCAAAGTACAAGCCAATTTACTGTTATTACACGGGTTTAATGAGTATCCGGGTGCATTTGATGAGGTTGGACAAAATTTAGCTAAACAAGGAATAGCGGTTTGGGCCTATGACCAGCGTGGTTTTGGACGCTCGCCCTATCGGGGGCTATGGTCAAGCTCTGAGCGTATGGCGGAGGATGCTCGTGAAGTCACTAAATTATTACGCCAATTGCATCCTCAGCAACCAGTGTATGTCGCGGGGACTTCGATGGGTGGTGCTGTGGCACTCTTGGCTGCAGGTAGTGGAGATTTAGCCGCCGATGGAATTATTTTACTCGCACCTGCCGTATGGATCAGTGCTACCCAACCTTTTTATCAGCGTTGGTCTTTAGAGTTTGCGAAGCGCTTTACGCCCGCATGGTCACCGAGTGGCGAAGGCTTAAATATTCGCCCGAGTGATAATATCGAAATGCTTAAACGCATTTGGAAAAGCCCATGGATGATTCGAAAATCCCGTATTGATACAGTAGCAGGCTTAGTGGATTTGATGAATAAATCCTATGAATCTGCCGATAAGGTTAAGCTTCCTGTATTACTTTTATATGGAGAAAAAGATCAATTAGTACCGAAAAAACCTATCGATCTACTTTGGGCGCGCTTGCCCAAAACGCCCAAAACGCAGCAAATCCGTTATCCCAACGGCTGGCATATGCTAATGCGCGATTTACAAGGGCCGAAAGTGCTCAATGACATGGTGCTGTGGATGAAAAACAAGCCCTAAATTGCCCAGGCTGTTTAGTTTTTAGACTGACTTATGCTAAGGTGAGATCTATAAACAATTAAAGAGAAATGCAGCTAGGGGCGGTATGACAAAAAGTGGCTTAATAAAAATCTCAGCTGACGAACTCAGCGCGCAGCATGTCACTTGGTATAGCTATGCACGCATGCTGTGTCATTATCGCTGGGTCTATTGGGCCTTTTCTGTACTTGCTGTTTTAATTATCGCCAAGCTCTATGCGTTCAATTGGGAGCGAGGTTTAGATCAAGCCTTATTAATTAGCTTACTCTGCCTGATTTTTTTAACAAGCAGTTTTAATCTTTTCATTGATTCTAGTTTTTCATTGACAAAATATGGAGCAGACCAAGAAGCTCGTAAGTTAATTGATTATAATTTTTATCTAACGAGTTTAAATAGCGCGCTGTGGGGGTGCTTAAGTTTGGTGATTATTTATCACCAACATACGATTGATTATGAATTGTTAGCCTTACTCGGTGTATTAGTCTGTCTAAATATACCGCGTGCAGCTATTTTACAAACAGTTTTTTATATTCAAACAGCGATTATTACTTTACCCGGCATTTTTTTTATGCTCCTGCAGGGGCGCTGGGCTAGTGCCGCAGTCATGCTGTTAGCTTCTTCTACTATTACCATTGCCATTAATGCTCTAGCGATGCTGCTAAAAAACCATCAAGATCATGAGCAGCATCTCTTGGTAGCAATGCGTCAACCCCAAAAAAATAATTTACTCAATGCTGCAGAGTTTGATGTCTTACTTAAATTAGAATGGCAATATGCAGCCCGCGAGCATCAATATTTATCAGCACTTAAATTAGAATTAGAGCCTGCAGGCTCTAAGCAATTGCCGCATTTCATTAGTGTCATTAAAACGGCTTTATATCGCTCCTCCGATTGTTTAGCTTATGTGGAAGGCTGTATCTTCAAGGTCTTATTGCCTAATACTTCTGCAGAACAAGCTTTATTAATTGCTGAACGTTTACAGAGCCGTTTGGCTCAAGCCGATTTAGACACCGAAGAAGATATTCAACTCAGTGTCGGTTTAGCCAG
>SSFA01000007.1 GCA_008015155.1 Thiothrix sp. | reverse complement strand
TCACATCACAATCCACTTTATCAGTTAGACTGATGCTGTTCAGCGGTTGACGAATCACCATACGCGCTGTTTCACGTGCAAAGTATTGATCAATCGGCTGATTGTTAACGGTGATATTGCCACTACCGGTGCGCAAGAAAACCCGAGCAGAAGAAGATTTGCGGCGACCTGTGCCGTAATATTGAGTTGCTGCCATCGAATATTACTCCTTGCCCTTGATTTCCAGCACTAATGGCTGTTGAGCGTGGTGATTATGCTCTGCACCTGCATAAACTTTCAGTTTACGGTACATAGCACGACCTAATGGATTCTTAGGTAACATGCCTTTAATCGCGAGCTCTACAACGCGGCCAGGAGCGCGCTGTTGTAATTTCTCAAACGAAAAAGACTTCATGTTACCGATATAACCGGTATGTTTATGATACATCTTGTCCTGAGCTTTGTTGCCGCTCACTGCTACTTTGTCAGCATTAATGACAATGATGTAATCCCCTGTATCAACATGAGGAGTATATTCCGGCTTGTGTTTTCCACGCAAACGCCGGGCTACTTCTGTGGCCAAACGGCCTAACGCCTTACCTTCGGCATCCACGACGTACCAATCGCGTTTTACCTCAGCCGGCTTTGCACTGAATGTTCTCATTCCAAACTCCAAAGAGTATGTAGTAATTATCTGAAAAAATAGACCGCGCATTGTATGGTAAGAAAGGCGCGGAGACAAGGAGTTATCGCTTCAGCAGACAAAAAAAAACGCGACCCTAAGAGCCGCGTAATTACCACCAAAGGAGGATGTATGAAGCGTAAGTTTGCTATGCAATGTGTAGAATATTATAATAAACTAATATTCATAAACACAAGGCAACTACCCCCTCTTTGGTTAGCTGTACCCATACAGAGATAGGTACAGCCCCTAGCATTCCTAAGAAATAGCACTAATAGGCTTGGATCTTAAGCTTTGTACAGAAGGCTTTAATAAACTACTCGGCACAGATAGTTTTTTAGGTTTTAAGGCTCGGCTCATTTCCCCATACAACCAACTTTGTTCCCAGCTGTTCGGCTCTGCATACCAATAAGCCTTCTGCAAACTAAGCGTTTGGCACCATTGAGCTGGCAAATATCGGTACAGCTTACCTACCCTAAAGCCAATCAGCTTCACCAAAGTCTGTAAAGCCGCTAACCATAATAAGCGTTTACGTCGTTGACTGAGATAAGTAATCAAAGAACGTACATAGACCCAAGCTTCTTTATCCGGTTTACCGATACCACGCAGCAAGGTTGCTTCACTCGCATGAAACACGCCAATATCAAAATAGCGTCGGAAGATTTGTAGCAATGAATATTGATGTGAATGCCGCACAGAACTGTCTGCAGAATAAACTACTTTCCAACCTGCTAATAATAAGCGTGCTGATACATAGCTATCTTCACTAACAATAATATGCTCTGGAAAGCCACCAATACTACGCAAAGCACTAGCACGGTAAGCGGCATAGACATCCGAGGAAAAGGCTGCACGGAAGCCTAAGGACTCTAAATCGGCTTTACTACGTACCGCTGAGGTTTCTGGATAGGTATAACTACGCGCGTGCTTCTCGATTAAAGAGGCTTGTGGGTGCGGAATATGTCGACCGTAAGCCATCCCTACCTGCTTATCCATTAGTTGAGCTAGCAGCAATTCTAAGGACTCAGGTTCATCTAGAATCGCATCTTGAGTGAGAAATACTAGATACTCAGACCCATGGCATAGCTCGGCAGCCAATTGCCGCGTACCTCCATGATTGAAGTTTTCTGCAGCAATCGAGTAAACCTCTAAACCTGCTGCTAAAGCTTGCTGAGCGGTTTGATCAGTCGATGTGGAATCCAAAACTAAATAGCGACCGGCTTGGATCGTTTGTTGCTGGATCCCACTAATCCATTGACTCCATAACGCACCCGCATTACGAGTTAATACAATAATTGCCACATCAGGACGGCTTATTTTTTTTATCATTTTGTCAAATCCTGCTTAACTTACGCGAACAATAGCAAAGCTAAGTTCGCCAAAATCCCCTGTTTAAATAAGCGGTGCTGCACAATTTGCCGCCGCCGTTCCCATCCTTTTAAATATTGCAAACCTGCTAAAGCAGCTACTAAACGATAATCAGCTCGCGATAATTCGTCACCATAACGTTCTAGAAAAGCCTCGGCTTGTCGACTCCAAGCATTGACTCGCACAGCAATTTCACTGGCAGGCAAGGACGGTAAATCGGCTCCGATTTGGTTGTTGCCATGCTGGCGATAAAATAATAAAGGTTGCGGCAAAGCATAAACCCGACCAAACCATGCACAGATCAAAGCCAGCCAGCGATCGTGTTGAATCGCTTGCCTCGGCAAGGGAAATGCCCATTCGGCAGCCGCTCGATTAAAAATACTGGCACAACCAGAAGCGACATTCGTCAATAGATAAGCTTGTTTCCGCTGCTCTAGATCAAAGCTGTGTAAATCCCAAAAAGAACTAGCTGTTAACTCACGCTGTTCATTCACCACAGCCAAATCGGTATGCACGAGGATAGGCCGCGCTTCACCTAGCTCTGCTTCCAAGTTTTGTAAAGCTGCCAAAGAAAACTCAATCTTTTCCGGAAACCATATATCATCTTGATCGCAAAACATTAAATAGGGTGCAGTACTGTGCTCAACCAGGCGACTGAAACTGTGTGCACTACCTAAATGTTCTCCATCAAGAATAAATTTACCTAAGTGATAGGGGTAGTCGCGTTGCCATTCGAGAATAATTTTATTGGTTTGGTCTTGCGAGCCATCATCACGGATTAATAACTCCCAATCTGCAAAGCTCTGTCGATTTAATGAGGCTAATAACTCGGCTATCCAAGCTTCACCATTCCAAGTCGATAGTAAGATTTGCACTTGAGCCATAGTTAAGCCTTACCCAACCACACCCGCCACCAACGAATCCAGCCCCGATTCAAGAAGGCTTGCCTTAGACTCAAAGCTTGCCAAGTCAATAAGGCTTCAAAACCTGGACTAAAGCAGCGCCCCCGCCCTGACGAAAAGCGAAAGGCTTGAGCATAAATGAATAAACGCTGCGGATTGATAACCAGATTTTGAGCTAATAGTGATGACTTCATTGAGCGACCTCCTATTTCCGCACGCTATGCAAATAAACCATCCGAAACGCAAAATTGGGCGCACTCGTTGGGATACTATCGAGTAAGGCATACCGCCAAGCTGACTGCTGAATACGTTGCCATAAATGCTGAGGATGCAAAAAATCTTGCCAACTGAGCGCTTTACGTCCTAACTCCAACACATGATCATGACCAAAATCTTCGGTATGGACTAAACGAGTTAAATACTGCGCTTCTTCGCGACTGGGATATACAACAGCACGTTCCAGCAAGCCATAGACATAAGGCAGCAAATCACTGGATTTATAATCAGTCAACTGCTGTACGACCCGAAAATGCTCCCAGTGCAGCATGACCCCGGCTTGCATAGCAGCGACCATTCGATTGCAAGCCACCTCTGCTAAACGATCCGGTGCTTGAGGCGATTTCAAGACAGGCTCAATACCCATAGAGGTTGCTTGATACGCCACTGTAGTCGCTTCTAAAGCTCTTGCCCCTTGCTCGAAAATCTCTTCAAATTCAGCAGGAATACGCTCACAAGCATTATCTCGACGTGAATCATGAATAATGCCTTCGCAATAATTTTGCCTGCCAAAGTCATGATACATTTTCGGTACAAAAGCGAAGTAATAGCCATTTATGATGGGGAAGTCAGCACGCTGCCCAAAGGCTTGTTTGAGGAACTTCTGAACAGTGCCATTCCAGCCAATATCAACGAGCGCTAGGTGCTGATGCTGAAAAAAGCCCTCTTGCTCTAAATATTTCTCTAATAAATCCCGATGCTTAGCACCCACTGGGCGAATACAAGCTTGTACTTCCTCATCGGCTAAGAAGGCTAAAAGGCGTGGATCTTGCCAATTGTGTAGTGGTTCCGCAAAGTCCTTAAAGCCATGACGTACTGCCAAAGCTTGCAAACAGTCTTCTGGCAAGCCATAAACTTTGCAGACAGAACGCAAGCCTTGTTGCTTAGGATTATAAAAGGCAACTTGAGCTTGCTCTTGACTCAAACCTTCAGCAGTTGAGGCTGCAGTAATCACCCGCCTTGAAAGATAAATATAAGCATCTTCCGGCTTAGGCTCCGCCAAGTGTTGATACATTTGCTGAAACAGATAACCGTCACGAGCTACAAAAAAAACCTTTTCAACCGGTTTATGTTGCAAGCGCTCTTGCAAACCCAGCATGAAGGTACTAAATGCGGCCCCCAACACATCGCGCCCATAGCGAAAATAAAAATCATCGCGCTGAGTGGTTAAAGCTTGTAAGCGATTTTGTAAAACCGAAAAAAAATAACGCCCTGACCAAATACTGGCACGCTTAGCCATTTGCACCGCTAAGTGTTGCTGGTCAATACGTTTAAGCTCTGCTTTTTCGTAAAACCACACACCTTGCAAGCCTTGAGCACAAGCCGCTTGATAATCCGAGCTTGGATTATCACCGATATGTATCCAAGTGGACTTGTCTAGACCTTTTTCACGCGCTACCAAGTCATATAGCTTGCCTGAATACTTACATTGCAAAGACTCAGACGAGACATAAACGGCTTCAAAATAGCCAGCTAATTCGAATTTACTCAGTAACTGGGCTAGATACTGACTATCCAGATACATATCAGAGATAGCAAAAATACGGGTATTACTGCGCTTAAGCCATTGTAGAAAAGGGATGACCTCCGGCTTTACATACAAAGCTAAACTTTCTAACTCTAGCTCAGTCCGAATAATGAACTCTACTAATTCAGCATCCGGCTTGCCTAATAGCTGCTCTACCCAAGCAGGCACCCAGTCACTAAAGCGGCACTCGTAATCTAAACCTTGTGCTACTGCTTGTTGCCGTAGCGCGCGTTCGCTAGCTTGACGTGCTTGCCAAATCGACTCAGCTTTAAACGAACTGCCTAGACGCTGAGCAATCTTCCGACAGACTGAACGCTGAACTTGTTCAGGGGTATCAATCCGTGCCAGTAAAGTGTCGAAAATATCTAAAGACAGGGTTTGTACTTGCCAAGCCTCAAGCTGAGGCTGTAGCCAAGTCTGTAACGCTGACCAATCGTGAACAATGTTTTTTTTGTACCCACGCTTAAGCATGACGCATACTCCGTTTTTCAGGAATCAGGCGTTTCAAAAAGCGTAAGGGGTTAAGTAAAAAATTGCCCAAACGGAAAGAACGACTATTTACCAGTTCAGCTTGCTGTTCACGCAGACTCATTAAAGCGGCATCACGTTCTGCAAGCCACTGGTCACGATCCTTTAACCATTGTTGCTGGCTTTGAATCAGTTGATCACGTTCAGCAATCCAGTGGTCACGATCCTTAACCCATGTGACATGCTTTGCTAAGGCTTGCTGAAGACTTTGAATATGTTGATCGCGTTGAGCCAACCATTGATCTCGGTCTTGCAACCATTGCTGCTGCTGATTAATCAACTGATCACGCTCAGCAATCCATTGATTGCGCTCGTGAATCCAACGATCACGGTCATTTACCAAGCGCATTAAAGTCGCTTCACGCGCTACTAAACGCTGATGCAGTGTACTCAACCACTCTTCACGTGTGTAGCGATAGAGATCGCGCAATTGGATTTGCAAGCCCGCTAAACTACTGGTAGTGAGCTGTGTAGATAGGGCGGTGAGATGATTGAGGAGCATTTGCATATTCTCCTCAATCGCTGCTAAGGGCTTTTCACGAATCGTATTATTCGTATGTAAGCGATAATGCAGCAGTGATTCATGCCACAGGCAATTGAATTTGAAACCGGCTCGATATAAGCGCAGTACATATTCATAATCATGCACATAACGTAAATCGGCAAAGCCACCCTGCGCTAAGAAGCAATCGCGCCGGAAAAAGAAATTCGAGGTCGTGATGCAGACATTGCCGCGCAGCAAAGTACGCAATAAATCTTGATGTTTCTGATAGTCTGCGATCAAGCCTTGATACCAAGCCCACCAATCTGGTTCGCTTTCGGCTTTAGGAGCAGAGTTGGCATCCCATAAATCCACACCCGTCACTAAAAAGTCACCTTGCTGCTGTTCCGCCAGTTTATACAGGCGCTCTAAGCGTTGGGGATACCAAGCATCATCTGAATTGAGAATGGCAATATATTTGCCTTCAGCGAGGGATAAACCCTCATTTAAGGTAGCAGGTGCACCTTGGTTTTGGGTATGTTGAATACAGCGAATCGCTAAATGTGGATGGTTGTTAGCCCAAGTACTAATGAGCTTCCAACTCTGATCGCGAGAAGCATCATCAATAATAATCAATTCCCAAGCGGTGAAACTTTGTGCGGCTACTGAATCAAGCGCTTGTTCTAGCCAAGCGGCGTGATTGTAGGCAGGAATAATAATGCTAATGGCTGGTAGTTGACCACGCATGCGGCTTTCAACCTCGTTATTATTGTTATATTCGCGTTATCCGCTGATGGAGCGAGTTGCTCTAATAGCCCATCACTGCAGTGTATTTAGCTTTGGGTTAATCCCTCCTGAACTGGCATCCCACGCACAAAACTAGCGAGTTTACGCAGTAAGCGCCAGCTACGAGTCGCATAGACACGGGTCAATTCATCACCTTTATCTTGTAGCTGTGCTTTAAGCCAAGATAACTCTATTTGCTGATCTTTGAGTGCTGTTTCTAAGCCTTTAATCACTTGCTCTTTTTGCTGCAAATTCGCAAAAACATGATTCCAGGTTTGCCAAGAGGCCGCCATTGGCTTGAGCTGATGCTCTTTAAATAGATCTGACTGATCCTTATCATGTTCCGATTTTTGCTTAGCTAAGCTAATCGAAATAATGAATTGATAGGCCACTGCATCCGGTTGATGGAAATATTCTAAAGCACGCGGGGTTGCCTCAACGCCCACTTGGCGCAAATAGCGAGCGATCACTGAATCTGGTAAATCATGCCAAGTATAATCCACTTCATTAATGACGAAACCACTGCGCTCAATTAGGGCTTTCAAGGAGTTTAGCGTGAAAAACTTCAAATGCGTAGCATCTAAGATGCCAGCTTCTTCATAGCGAAAATCCCCTGTCAACAGCTCCAAACGCACTGAAGTATGGGCAACATTGGGTACTGAAAGCAGGATAACGCTTTCATCCATCATGAACGGTTTCAAGCGTTCTAAGAGCTGCTGTGGATAACGTAAATGCTCTAAGACATCCACTAAGGTGATGACGTCGAATTTCTCGAATTGCAAAGCATCTAAACTATGAGGATCATCTAAATCCTCAGTAAACACATAATCGCAGTAACGTTGAGCTTGCCAAGCTGCTTGTGAATCTTTTTCGACCCCAAAGATTCGAGCTTCGCATTGTTCCTTCATGAGGCGCGACATAGCGCCTGTCGAGCAACCTAGCTCAAGCACTTGAGCATAACGCGGAATCAGTTGAACAATTTTGCTATGCGAATGATTGTTATCCAGGCTAGCTGAGTTCGCTGGAGGATAAGCGGCAACTGTTTGATTCATTTATTGTCTCCGCAACAGAGGAAGAGCTTCCCACAGCCACCATTGCCCAGGTCGCGCCCTGATTCGCGACTCTAATTGCGTGGCCAGCAGGCTCATAAATTCCTCATCATTATAATTATCTGGATCTAGCAGTTGTGAAAATTCAGCAACTACTGCCCCGCTCCCACTATCATGCATATAAAATGGCGCGACTACTGCTTTCGTCTTTTTAGCAATTTTATAAATACCAGCAGGTACACTAATAGTACCGTTGAGAAAAGGAACTGTCACGCTCCCGCGTGGAATTTCGCTATAAGAAACATCAAATAGCAAGGTAATCAAGTGTTTACTAAGCTCTTTATATAAAGGCCTTAAATCTTCACCCTCAACTAAAAACGGCCCCGCCAAGACAGATTGCAGACGTTTTAATTTCCATAAACGATAACGATACTCAGCTGGATGTAAGCCATGCTGATTCGTCGCCCCTCCATCCCGCGTAATCGTACCAATACTAGCTCCAGCCTGACGCATAGCGGGCCCTGCCATCCAAAAACGTCCAAAATGCCCACTACTTAATAAGACTTTTTGCCCCGATGCGCGCGCGGCTTGTACCAGTTCAAACCCAGTAAGCTGGACTATTTCAGGAATTACCGGCTGATCTAAAAACCAAGTATCTAAGGCTTCTTGCTCTACCATACGAAAATAATCACGCGCCCATACATCGATTTGCTCCGCACTTGCGCTTGGGAAGACCTCTTGCATGTGTGAACGGATGCGTTCACGAGTCTGAGCCTGTTTCTGGTAAAAATAGTTGGATTGCCACGCAGCTAAACGATACGCCGTCCGCCACGGTAAACGAGCATACAGAGGGAAAGCGTGGTCATAACGCCATGAATGTTCAATGGAGCGAGTCAATAACATTAGCTAGGCTCCACTTCCCATTGATGGGGCATCCAAGTCATACCTATGCCTTGTGCTTGGGTAGCTTGTTGCACACGAAACGCACAACAACGCTCGCGAGCATCATAGATGTGTAGGCCACTGCTATCAATCAGCCAGACTTCTAGACAATATTCGCCGGATAACAATGGTAATTTTTCCAGCACCAAGCGCGCTTTAATACTACCATCGGCCTGTGCTTGCAGCGGGACCCGATCATGTAAAGTACTAATGCCATAACATTGAATCTCATCATTGCGCCGAATCACGATACCCATATGAATATCTGATAGTGCGCAGCCTGCACTATCCGCGCTTACCTCTACGACAAAACGCTGCCACGTATTAAAGACTGGCAATAAGCCTACTGGCTCGTGTGCTTCCCGCAGGCGCACCTCCAATAAACTCGGTACACCTGTCGTCAACGCAGTTTTGGGTTCATTAACAGGCATAGCTTGTGGCTGCTGACGCGCTCGCACTGCATCCTGATAAGCATCAACCACCATTTGCGACTCACCGAACAGTTTGACCTTACCCTGTTCTAGCCATAAAGCTTGCTGGCACAACTCTCGCACTTGATACAGATTGTGTGAGCAAAATACCAAGGTCGCACCTTGCGCTAAGGTCGCACGCATATGATCTAAGGATTTTTTCTGGAAATATTGATCACCCACGGAGAGCGCTTCATCTACGATCAATACCTCAGGTTCGACGACTGCAGCGATGGCAAAGACTAAACGTACTGCCATCCCGCTTGAATAAGTTTTGACAGGTTGCTGAATGAACTCACCTAGCTCAGCAAAGGCTAAGACCTTAGGAAGCTCTCGCTCGATAGCAGTACTATCTAAACCTCGTAGCGCCAAACCTAAGCGGGCATTGTCTAAACCACTGTACTCACCATGTAAACCTGTGCCTAATTCTAGTAAAGCTGAGCGCCGCCCACGTACCACACACATCCCCGAACTAGGGCTTAAAGTACCGGCCAACAGGCGTAGTAAGGTACTTTTACCCGCACCATTATCGCCGATAATGCCTAAAGACCCGCCTGGTGCTAATTCAAAGCTAATTGACTGCAAGGCATGAAATGCTTGATGCTGCTGGCGACCCGCAAGCCACTCCCATAAAGCATCACTCGGCTTAGCATAACGGCGATAACACACACCCACCTGCTGTAAACTGATTGCCGCCCTCATAGCACATACCTTGCACGTGGCATCAAGCTTTGAAAGAGCAAATAGGCTGCTGCTAAGCAAGCACTACTAGCCAAGGCTAACGCAAGAAAACGCTCGATATCGAAAGTCGCCTGTAATAGGGCTAAACGATAAGCTTCAACTAAATGTGCTAGGGGGTTCCAGTGGTACAGGGGACGTAAATGCTCGGGAATCAACTCTAAAGGATAGAGAATGGGCGAGACAAATAATAAAACGGTCAATAACGCGGGCACTAATTGGCGCAAATCACGTAGAAACACGCCAAGTACTGCCAAGCTATAAGCGGCTGCTAAAGAAAACAGGACTCGTACCAATAGAAAGGGTAAATAGAATAACAAACCTAAGGCTTGAAAGGATTGGTTGAAACTTAAACCAAGCAGCAAGACGCTCAAGCTAAACAGCTCTAACACCACTGATACCAGCACTGGAATAATCGGCAGTAGCCAACTAGCTAGCTCGGTATTCAGGAGTAAATCGCGTCGTTCGGTCAGCACATGACTAGAGCGGGTCAGTACGTCTGATAATGCATTAAACGCGAGCAAACCTGTGAATACATAGAAAGCAAAATGGCTGTTGGATGCGTGGGCATTAAAGCGCACTTGTAGCACTTCGCTAAAGACGACTGTGTAAAGACCCAACATAAAGAGTGGCTGTAGTAATAACCAAGCGAAACCTAAAACGCTACCTTGATAACGCTCAGTCAAATCACGCCGAAACAATTGATAAATAAGAGTCCAATGACGCTTAAGCTCGGCCTGGCGCACTCTTTCGCCCTCACATTAAGATTTAATTATTGATAAGCGGGTGCGATCTCCGCTTGGCTAAAGGCAGTACGGATTTGCTCCAGTAACAGTTTGCGCTGTTCTTCTTTATAAGCATCCGTTAATTCCGCCAAAATTTTTTCTTTTACTTCTAGATAAGTTTGCTGCATGGCTTCTTGCCGGCCGATGAACTGCAATAAATAAGCTTTATCTTCATAGATAAATACCTCACTTAAAGGCTTCTCTGCACTTAAACCAGCCGCTGCTGTGTAAAAGGCAGGGACTTTTTGCCCTTGGTGAAACCAAAAGCTATCCCCCTCGGTGAGTTTTTTATCAGCAGCATCGCTGTCAGCTAAAACAGCCGCTTTAAAATCCAACTTGCCTTGTGCGACTTGTTGCTTGATTGATTCCAATTGCTGGCGAACCGCCGCTTCGTCACCCCTTAAACTTTTCTCCAAAATCCTGACCCTTAGCCGCAATGGCAATTGATAAGCAGTGGCTTTGCGAACTTCGTATAACTCTTTAGCACGTGGTTCAAAATCAGGGGCCTGCTCTAGAGAGAGCGCTTCTAAGACTAAACGCGATAATTGGCTTTTGCGAAATTCCTCCACCTGTTTGTCTAACACTGCCAGTTGCTCTGGCTTTAACACGATAGAGGACTGCTTGGCGAGTAAACTTTCGCGAATGAATAGCTCTTCTAGCAGTGCTTGGCGATGTTTACTATCTAAACTAGTTGCATTCACTCCACGTGTTAGCAGGGCATCATCAACAAGCGTTTTAGACAGTGTTAAGTTTTTGGATTGAAGCACCCATTCATTGGTTGCCTGTGTATTCAAGGCCAACAAACTTAGCCCAAAGATAAACAGTAGGGATTGAAAGCGCATGATCTTATTTTTTAACTCTAGCCCAAGCAAAATGCGAAAAACTGGTCAGAAATAGCCTGACCAGTTTTGAGAACTACCTTTCATTTAAAAACTAAACAACGGTTTTTTAACGATTGATTTTATGCGGTAACGCATCACCAAAGCGAGCACCAGCATTAGAACTTACATTGCCTTCGATTGCGGCGAAGCCTGCTAAAGGTACACCTTGGTAAATACTGCTAGCCGCAGTATAAGGTGTAGACGTTTTACCGTAAGTCGTAGAGCTGACATAACCTTTGGAAATATCATATTTCGGGAAGGAAATACTCGCCCAACCATGGACGAATGAGCCTACTGATAAGGTTTGGCCGGTTTGGCTAGAGAACACCGTGCGAGAATCATCATAAGATGGGTCGCTAGTCAGGAAAGTCACTACGTTTACTTCACGCTTCAGCTCAGCTTCTTCCTTGGTTTTACCAGGTAAAACTGGAGAGAAACCGAAATCAGTATCGGTTGTTGTAGTAGCGCTGGTTTCTTCCCGATCATACATACCATCAACAAGAATCGACACATCGGTATCTGCATTATGAATGCCGTGTTTCTTCATCGGGAAAGTGAGCACCCAGTCAGTGTGACCTTCGTAGCCGTTACTTGGATCAACGAAATATTCGTTCATCACATTAGAGGCTAGCAAGACGTGGGAAATTGGATAAGGGTTAGTACCACATTGTGGGGTTAAGTCATCCTTATCATTTAAACAGGTATCAGGTACCGAACCCCAAGTAGTGGTGACTAGCTCATTTTCACCATTTACGTCTTTCACTGTTATGGTACTGGTGTTTACATCACCAGAAGCGAGCGAGGGTAATAAGAAATTGTTTGGATCATCAGATAGATAATGCTGAGCTACCGTGCTGTAGTTATCAATGGCCACTGGATCGACTGCATAAGCAACCCCTTGTGGAACATTCAATACTGCAGATGAACCGAATAAACCACCAGTTGGTGCACTTAAACCAGTAGCTTTGGTACCAACCCCTTGTTGGAACACACCATTTTTCCAAGCATCTTTGACCGCGGTACAATTCACGGGAGTACCGTTTTTATGCAGAACTCCAGCTTGAACGGTTTTGTCCTCAACTACACCCATTTCGATGACTTCAACATAACCTTCACGGGTATCTGCTGCGTCTACACCTGTATAGATTTGGTGACCTGTAAAAGGAATGGTGACTTCGCATTTGTCATCTTTACAGGATGCTAATTGTGGCAATGTACAAGTACGATCCGTGGTGCTAATCGAACCGATTTTGTTTTTGTCTTTGTCTTCAACAGCACGCACGCTGCCAGTCCATACGTCTTGCGGCGACATATAAATATTGAAGTCGAGGACATCATTACTGCGATCGCCTTCACGGAAGCGAATTTTGACCGCTTTGGTTTTATCCGTGGAATTCACCAAGTTAATGTTCGTCACATAACCTTCGTGAGCGTTAAAATAAGGGAAAATTAAAACTTGACCAGTGCCATCTGGATTTAAATGGACCGCCTGAGCGCTAGTTACAATGCCTAATGCACCCGCTAAACCAGCAAAGATTCCAAGGGCGAGCTTCTTCTTCTTAAACACTTTCGTGCCTCCCGAGATTTTTTTATATTTGTTACGGAGTACCTTACTACGCGCAGGTTTAAAGCTAATTAGGCTGAGAAACCTGAGAATAACCTATAAATAATTCTAATTTCTTCAATCATTTTTTTACATACCGCCAGTCTGAAAAACTCCCCTCTTTTGTCCAAGTTTCGTGGATTACATCGCTGGTTTCCACTGGTTTGGGTAAACCACGCATTTTCATCGCAACTGTGACTTCCAC
>SSFA01000027.1 GCA_008015155.1 Thiothrix sp. | reverse complement strand
AGTTTATTGGGGTGACTGAGGAAAGCGCGTAAGAATGAGCTAAAAAGGGGCGTTTTGCAAATAACAGAAATAAAAAAGCGGATCCGAAGATCCGCAGAAGACTTTAAGGAAGCTGGTCGCTACAATGCAACTCTTGTTGTTATGCGGCTGGATCTCAGACCTTCCATTCAATCTTGAATCCATGGGCGCAGTATAGGTGGAGTTAAATTAACAACGCTTGAACCTATTAAATTTTTTTATAATTTTACGCTAGCTCGATTTCTAGAATGCTGGTTAGTCTTTAGGCTAATTCCAACTGCACCGCACAACAGTAAAACTTGATCTAAGTCAGGCATTCCTTTAACCTGCAAATGAGAGAAATTCGAGTGTTTCAACTATTTCGGAGGCAAGGATGATGTCTTCTAGCCGTGTTCCTACTAATAAAAAAACTGCTGTGGCTTGTAATAATTGCAGTT
Source organism: Thiothrix sp. (assembly GCA_008015155.1). GTDB lineage: Bacteria > Pseudomonadota > Gammaproteobacteria > Thiotrichales > Thiotrichaceae > Thiolinea. The sequence goes on along the minus strand of SSFA01000027.1, from coordinate 118,276 downwards.
TGAGTGAGTTATGCTTGCCACGAGGTCTAACCAAAGAAGAATTAACAAGGCTAGAGTCTGCTATTGATAAGGCTATTAAAATCAATAAGAAAGACTATCTCTACCGCCGCGATGACCCGCATCAAGCTATTTATGCGGTCAAATCAGGTTCGATTAAAACCTCTTTATCAACTTTAGAGGGTGAAGAGCAAATTTTGGGCTTCTATCTGCCCGGTGACTTGGTCGGTTTTGATGCGTTCGCAAATAATAAGCACAGTTGTGATGCTCAGGCGCTAGAAGATACCTTTGTTTGTGAGCTGAATATGGATTCCTTCCATGAGCTTTGCGGTAGTATCGCTAGCATGCGCAATGGGATGATGCGTCAGGTGGGAATGGAGATTGGGCGCGAGCATCAATTGCTTCTAACTTTAGGGCAGATGCGCACCGAAGAGCGTTTAGCCACTTTCTTAACAGGTATTGCTGAGCGTAATCAATCGCGTGGTTTTTCTAGTCGTGAATTTTATTTGCCCATGCCCCGCCATGATTTAGCCAATTATCTAGGGATGGCCGTCGAGACTTTAAGTCGGATGTTTTCACGTTTACAAGAAGACGGCATCATTAGCGTGAATCACCGTCTGATTGAAATCTTAGCGCCTGAGCGGCTCAAAGGTTTAGGCCATCATCAGTGTCGTTAGTCTAAAGCTAGATCACTTTAGAAAACCGTTGAGTAGCCGCTGCTTGTTGTAAACTGGCATCGAAAGTCATGCAAATATTCCGTACCAAAAACCGCCCACGTGGAGTAATCGTGAGTTTATTACCCTCGATCTCCAGCAACTGATCAGCTTGCATATTGGCTAATTGTGCTAGTTCAGAGCTAAAGTAGTTTTTTGCATCAATCTGAAACTCATGCTCAAGGGTTTTGAAATCCACTACAAATTGGCAGGTGAGCTGTTGAATGACATAGCGGCGAATATGATCATCTTCAGTCAGTGTAACACCACGAGTGACTGCCAAATGCCCAGCATCTAAAGCGGCATAGTAGGCATCAGTGGTTTTTTCATTCTGGCTATAGCAATCGGCAACATGACTAATAGCACTCACACCCATAGCCACTAAATCGCAATCGGCATGCGTGGTATAGCCTTGGAAATTACGCTGTAGGTTGCCTTGTTCTTGGGCTAAAGCTAATTCATCATCAGGTTTAGCAAAATGATCCATACCGATATAGACATAGCCCGCAGCCGTTAGCTGCTGAACAGCCTGCTGCAGAATTTCCAATTTCTCTTCACTGGAAGGCAGTTCTGCGCTGTTAATCCGCCGCTGTGGCATGAAAAGGGTCGGTAAGTGAGCGTAATTAAACAGGGAAATTCGATCTGGCGACCAAGCAATGACGGTTGCTAAAGTCTGACTAAACCTTGCTAAAGTTTGCAACGGTAACCCATAGATCAAATCAATACTAATGGATTTAGCCCCCTGTGCACGGCAAGTTTGAATAATTTCTAGGGTTTGTTCAGTCGGTTGAATACGATTTACAGCGCGCTGTACACGCTCATCAACGTCTTGCACACCTAGGCTAAAGCGATTGAAGCCTTGCTCACGTAATAACTGGATCGTGGCAGTGCTCACTGAGCGGGGGTCAATTTCTATCGAGTAGTCACCGCTATCATCGTTTAACAGATTAAACTGCTGACGAGTTTTGGCCATCAAAGCAGCAATTTGCTCATGATTTAAAAAGGTTGGAGTACCCCCACCCCAATGTAGCTGCTGGACTCGTCGATCTGGGTCATACAGTGCTGCCTGTAGTTCAATTTCACGGAATAAATAGTCTAAATAAAGAGCCGCTTGCTCACGGTTTTTGGTGACAATTTTATTGCAGGCACAATAAAAACAAACCGTCGCACAAAAAGGAATATGAAAATATAAAGATAAGGGTAGGGGAATTAAATCCTCATTACTCTGGCGTGCCTGACTGATGTACTCCGCCGCCGAGAAGTTTTTAAACGAAACTGCGGTGGGGTAAGACGTATAACGTGGCCCCGCAATGTCATAGCGGCGTATCAAGTCTGGGTCAAAACTTATACTTTTCATACTGAACCTCGACAAATACATACAGGATGCGAATAGTAGCCGCTCGCTGAAAGTTTTAAACAGAGCCTTAGCATGACGGCTCTGTTTAAAAACTAGCATGATTAAAGTCAATTGCGTGGGGCTAAAGAGGATCAGCTAGCCGAAAACTCCAGAGGATTTGATCTAAATCAGCTTTTTGTTGGAGTAACTGCCCTAAGCAAGCGCATTAAAAAATACCTTCGCTTAAAGTTCATCCTCATCTTCATCGTCGGTACGGCTAAAAAAGAACGGATCAAACATTTCTATAAAGCGCTTGGCTTGTGGGGTAAAAAATTTGCCACGGCGTACAATCAATCCATAATTACGGGAAGGGAAGTAATGATCTAGAGGAATACCTACAATTTTGTCATAAGAGTTTAAGCAAACATCGGTAACGATAGAAATACCTACGCCTAATTCGACATATTTTTTAACAATTTCCCATCCCCCCGCCTCCATACTCACGGAATAAGATACTTCATGTTGGCGGAATACTGTATCCACCATTCGCCAAGTACTTTGATTTTTGGGCGGGAGAATCAGCCCATACGGGCTAATATCCTCTAAAGTGATATTCACCTGCTGCGTAAGTGGATGTCCTTCAGGCACGATCAGGATAGAGCGAAAATTCGCAAAGGGTTGATAAATAATGCTATCGGGAACTTGAAGCAGTGGGCCAATGGCTAAGTCCACTTGATCTTCCAGCAACATTTTCATGCCACTTTGGCCTTCCACGTTATGCATATTAATGCGGATACCAGGATAGGCTTCTTTAAACTGTTGAATATATTCGGGCAACACATAAAGCGAAGTCGATTGGTCAGCAGCAATATCTAGCTCACCCATTTCCATTTTGCCTAAGCTCGCTGCAAACGTTTCACGCAAGCCATCAATCCCCGCCGCTAAGGGCTGCACTAGTTGATAGAGGACTTTGCCTTCTGGCGTGAGTTTGACGCTAGGGCCGCGACGTTCTAACAACTTTTGACCCATCTCACGCTCTAAAGCTTGTACTTGTAAGGACACAGTAGGTTGGCTGATATGCAACTGTTCTGCCGCATGGGTGATGTTTTCTTTTTGTGCGACCACACAAAAGGTACGTAACAGCTTGTAACGTGTCTGTTTATAATAGTGCATAGCTTTCCTGGGTGCTCAAAGTAAATAGTTTTATGCCTTACTATTGTGCATATTAATAGTAAAAATTGAAACAATTGATTTTAATAAATCAGACATCGTTTGTTAAGATGACGGCCATCAAACATTCATGTAATGTTATCTCATGCTAACTGTGGTGCTTGCGGCGTTCCTAGTGGATGCCGCTCTTTTTTGTCCCTCCTTCTATTCAGATGCGTTCTTAGCATTTTTTCGATAAGCTAATCTTCCCCTTTACTAGCCAAATTTTAATCTTTTGGGAGTTTTATAATGGCTGATTATATTTTGTGGTTTGATCAATTAGGCATGCATGACGTCAATATTGTAGGGGGCAAGAATGCGTCACTCGGGGAAATGATAAGTAATTTGGCTAATGTAGGCGTTAGTGTTCCCGGTGGCTTTGCAACCACTACCGATGCCTACCGTGATTTTCTACAATATGAAGGCTTAGATACCCGTATCAATCAGCTATTAGCCACGTTGAATGTGGATGATATTAATGCTTTAACTCATGCGGGCAAAACGATTCGTGGTTGGTTAATGGATGCGCCTTTACCGCAAGCTCTATTAAGTGCTGTGACCGAAGCTTATGAAAAGTTAGCGGCGGGTTCTGGTGATACGGCCTCATTCGCGGTGCGCTCTTCCGCAACAGCAGAAGATTTGCCAGATGCGTCCTTTGCCGGTCAGCAAGAAACTTTCTTGAATGTGCGTGGCTTAGATAATGTTATTGCAGCAATCAAAGAAGTCTTCGCTTCTTTATACAATGATCGTGCAATTGCTTATCGGGTTCATCAGCATTTTGAGCATGACAAAGTATTTTTGTCCGCCGGGATTCAAAAAATGGCTCGCAGTGATATTGGTGCAAGTGGAGTCATGTTCACTTTAGATACCGAGTCCGGTTTCCGTGATGCAGTCTTTATCACGGGCGCGTATGGTTTGGGTGAGACGGTTGTGCAGGGTGCGGTCAATCCAGACGAGTTCTATGTCTATAAGCCGAATTTGGCGGCTCATCGTCCTGCCATTTTATCGCGGCGTTTGGGTGAGAAAGCCATTGAGATGATCTATGACACTCAAGGTGGCGCGCATAACAAAGCAACCTTAACTCGTGATGTTGACGATGCGCGTCGGCAACGGTTCTGCTTAACGGATGAACAGGTTGAGTCCCTAGCTCGCCAAGCGTTGATTATTGAAAAGCACTATGGCCGCCCAATGGATATTGAGTGGGCTTTAGATGGCGGTGACGGCAAACTGTATATCGTACAAGCTCGCCCTGAAACGGTAGAGAGCCGCGCTAAAACGACTGTTATTGAGCGTTATCAATTAGCCAGCCAAGGCCAAGTGATTGCTGAAGGTCGTGCAATTGGGCAGAAAATTGGCCAAGGTAAAGCGCGCATCATCATGAGCATCGCGCAAATGCATGAGGTCCAAGAAGGGGATGTGCTGGTTACTGATATGACCGATCCTGATTGGGAGCCGATCATGAAGCGTGCTTCTGCCATCGTGACTAATCGTGGTGGGCGTACTTGTCACGCGGCCATTATTGCCCGTGAAATGGGCATTCCTGCGGTGGTTGGATGTGGGAATGCAACCGATTTGATTGCTAATGGTGATGAAGTCACGGTGTCTTGTGCCGAAGGTGATACGGGCTTCATTTATGCAGGTTTGCTTGGTTTTGAGCGGATGACCGCAGATACCGGCAATTTGCCTGATTTGTCTGTCAAGATCATGATGAATGTGGGTAATCCTGAGCGTGCCTTCTCTTTCTCGCGTTTGCCAAATGAAGGTGTGGGTTTAGCGCGTTTAGAGTTCATCATTAACAATACAATTGGGATTCATCCGAAAGCGTTGATGGAGTTCGATCTCTTGCCAGAAGAACTCAAAACAAAAATCGGTAAGAAAATTGCGGGCTATTCAAGTCCGGTCGATTTTTATGTGGAAAAGTTAGTGGAAGGCATTGCGACTTTAGCGGCTGCTTTCCATCCGCATAAAGTGATTGTGCGCATGTCTGATTTCAAATCGAATGAATACGCGAACTTACTAGCAGGTGATCGTTATGAGCCGCATGAAGAAAACCCCATGATTGGTTATCGTGGAGTTTCGCGTTATTTATCGACTGATTTCCGCAGTTGTTTTGAGCTGGAATGCCAAGCTTTACGTAAAGTCCGTAACGAGATGGGGCTGACCAATGTTGAGGTCATGATTCCTTTCTGCCGTACTTTGGAAGAGGCTCAGCAAGTGACCGAGCTCTTGGCCTCGCAAGGGATTAAGCGCGGTGAAAATGATTTACGCTTAATTATGATGTGCGAGATTCCCTCTAATGCTGTCTTGGCTGAAGAGTTCTTGGTGTATTTTGATGGCTTCTCGATTGGCTCAAATGACATGACTCAGCTATCCTTAGGCTTAGATCGTGATTCAGGCTTAATTGCGCATCTGTTTGATGAGCGTAATCCGGCCGTGAAAAAGCTCTTGAGTATGGCGATTATTGCTTGTAAGAAGCAGGGCAAGTATGTCGGTATTTGTGGCCAAGGGCCTTCTGATTATCCTGATTTTGCAGTTTGGTTGCATGAGCAGGGGATTAGCAGTATTTCCTTGAATCCCGACACCGTTGTCAATACTTGGTTGCATTTAGCCAGTCTTGAAAAGCACTAATTAGTTAAGGAGTTCAGTATGAGCAGGCAAAAACGTACGGTTTACTATTTGTCTGACCGTACTGGTATTACCGCAGAAACTTTGGGTCACAGTCTGCTGACCCAATTTGATGGCATTGACTGGAATAAAATTAATGTTCCTTTCCTTGATTCTTTATCCAAAGCGAATGATTTAGCAGCGCGGATTAATGCAGCCGCCGAACGTGATGGCTGCCGGCCTCTAGTTTTTAGCACTTTAGTTGATGATGATATTCGTGCCATCATAGCCCAAGCAAACTGTGTAATTTATGACTTCTTTGGAACCTTCATTGGTTCGATGGAGCAAGAGTTGCAGCAACCTTCGGCGCATGCCGTTGGGCGTTCGCATGGGGTACAAAATAATTCTTCTTACTTTAATCGGATTGCAGCGATTAATTATACTTTGACTAATGATGATGGGGTGTCTGCAAAAAACTTTAATGGGGCAGATATTATTCTGGTCGGGGTTTCACGCTCTGGCAAAACCCCCACTTGCTTGTATCTTGCTCTGCAATATGGGATTTCCGCTGCTAATTATCCATTGACTGAAGAGGATATGGATGCTTTACGCTTGCCCAAAATTTTGGAGCCGTACAAGCATAAGCTGTTTGGCTTAACTCTAAGCGTGGAGCAATTACATCTAATCCGCCAAGAACGTCGCCCGAATAGTCGTTATGCCTCAATAGCCCAATGTCAACATGAACTTGATTGGCAGGAAAAACTCTATAAGCAATTGAATATCCCTTATATCGACACGACCAATATTTCTATTGAGGAAATTAGCACGATTATCCTCAATGGTAGTGGTCTAAAACGTCATTTGTATGGGCAGTGACAGCAGCTATTAAGACATGCGAAGATGGGGTTCTTTGCGTGTAGAGGATGGAAAATGGTTGCAAAAATCATTGATGGCAAGCAGGTAGCTGCTCAAGTCCGTGAAGAAGTCAAAAATAAAGTTACAGAGCGGCTAGCACAGGGTAAGCGTCCACCGGGTTTGGCAGTTATCTTAATCGGCAATGATCCCGCCTCTCATGTTTATGTGAATAATAAGCGACGTGCTTGCGATGAAGTAGGTATTATTTCGCGCTCTTATGATCTGCCTGCTGAAACCACTCAGTTTGAGTTATTAAAGATTGTTGATCGTCTGAATAATGATCACACCGTTGATGGTATTCTGATTCAATTACCGCTACCTGCGCATATTGATACGTCCTTAGTGATTGAGAGGATTGATCCGGGTAAGGATGTGGATGGTTTCCATCCTACTAATGTTGGGCGTTTAACTTTGCGTATTCCCGGATTACGGCCTTGTACACCCTATGGTGTGATGCGGTTACTCGAATCTGAAGGGATTAGCTGCTTAGGTAAACATGCCGTGGTAGTTGGCGCCTCCAATATCGTCGGTCGTCCGATGGCTTTAGAATTGTTGTTAGTGGGTGCGACGGTTACCGTGTGTCATCGCTTTACACCAAATACCCCAGAATTAATTGCTCAAGCGGATATTGTGATCGTAGCCGTGGGTAAGCCGGGTTTCGTGAAAGCCGAATGGCTCAAGCCCGGAGCCGTGGTGATTGACGTAGGGATTAACCGTTTAGAGTCAGGGCGTCTATCTGGCGATGTGGATTATGAAGCAGCAAAAGAAAAAGCGGCTTGGATTACCCCAGTACCGGGTGGAGTAGGGCCGATGACAGTAGCGATGTTGATGCGTAATACTTTGAATGCTTGTGAAAAGCATCAGTTCTAGATTTAGTAGTTAGCTTAAAAAAAGGCATCTTGTTGAGATGCCTTTTTTGTGTAGAGCCTAGTTACAAGCTTAGTTCTTCTTTGGTGGTTGTTGCGCCAATTTTTTCAAAACTTCGTCAGATAAAGCCCCTGATTCACGTAGGCGGCGAATCACAGAAGCTGGTAAGCACACAAGGTCGGAAGAGGCGGCTGGTAATAATTCTTTACCACCACTGCACAAACGACGCTTGTCGTCCCCTTCTTTAGTTTTGGCAGGATCTTCTGCTAAATAAGCGGCATTGACCCAGCCGTTTTGGCCTGCCCAACGGACTAATTCAAAGGAAATATCGCCACCTTTAGCGACTTTACCCATCTTGGTGATCCATGTAGCATTGTGTGGAATTTCTACCGCAATTGCAGATTTGTCGCCTTCTTCTACATACATCATTAAGCTTTGACCGGGGGTTAAGCCACGGACTGAGTAGATAGGCACTGAACGGAAAGGCACGCCTTTGGCTTTTTCAGGATAACCACAGCAAACTTTTTGGTCTTGTGGAACTTTAGGATCGACCAAACAAGCACGGCGAGCCGCCGCAATGCTAGTCGATTCAGAATCATAGCTTAAGGAGCTAGATTCAACCCAGCCGGTCATATCATCCCAACTGACTTTTTCCCAAAGTACATTGCCGACTAATTGCTGAGCATTACGGCGGACAATCCAAGTTGCGTTATGAGGAATGTTTACTAAAATTTCTTCGCCCGGTTTCTTGTACATTTTCAAGACATTGCCCGGTGTTCTACCTTTGACTTGGTAAATCTTTGAGCTGTCTGCTGGTAAAGTTAAAGGAGCCGCCAGCACTTGGGCTGAAGCTGTCAACAGAAAGGCGCCTGCCATAACAGCAGGAATAATTTTTTTAAGTAATTGCTTGTCCATGTTTCCTCCGATGAAAAAGACTTGGCCGCTAGATTGGAGAGTCTTCATCTTCGATCAAACTTAAAAACCACTTAACGTGATGGTACGTAGGGTGACACTTCAACCCAACACTGCAAAAGTGTACGTCATGATTAGAAAATGGATGCCCAAATCATGATTTTTCCGCAACAGCTAGGATACTATATGTTGTAAAAAAGTCACATAAAAACCATTGATGAAGGTCATCTTTAAAGGGCTAAACGGCTATTTTTCTGACGAGTGAGCAGCATGGCATCACCGTAGCTAAAGAAGCGATAACCTTGTTTAATAGCATGCTGATAAGCTTGCTGAATAGTTGCATAGCCAGCAAAGGCAGATACTAAAATTAATAAGGTTGATTGGGGCAGATGAAAATTAGTAATTAATAGATCAACTACTTTAAATTCATAGCCTAATTGAATAAAGAGTCGAGTATCACCCATATAAGGCTGCAGCTCACCTGTTTGTGCAGCGGTCTCTAGGCTACGTACCGAAGTAGTACCTACAGCAATAACGCGCCCACCACGTGCCTTACAAGCACGAATAGCTGCACAGGCTTCAGCACTGACTTCTACATACTCTGCATGCATAATGTGCTTTGACAAATCCTCAGTGCGCACCGGTTGAAATGTACCTGCACCGACATGCAAAGTTACACTAGTTGTTTCTATACCTTGTGCCGCCAGTTGGTTTAGAAGATTCTGGTCAAAATGTAGGCCTGCTGTGGGTGCAGCAACCGCACCAAGTTTTTGTGCATAGACGGTCTGATAGCGCTCGCGATCGGATGCTAGATCAGGACGTTCGATATAAGGAGGTAAGGGGATATGACCGTACTGATCTAAAAGTTCAAACCAAGTTTGCTCTCCTGAGACTTCAAGCTGGAATAGATCACCTTCGCGCCCGAGTAACTTGGCCGGAAAAGCACCCGCTAGTTCTAAGATGGTGCCTGCTTTAGGGGCTTTGCTGGCGCGAATATGCGCTAAGGCTTGTTGCGGGTTCTGCACACGCTCAATCAGTACTTCAACTTTGCCACCACTGGCTTTTTGGCCATAAAGGCGTGCGGGAATAACTTTGGTGTTATTAAAAACTAGTAAATCGCCTGCTGTTAAAAACTGGCTTAATTCGTAGAAATACTGATCTTGAAAGGTGTGATTGGCCTCATCCACCACCAACAAGCGACTACTACTGCGCTCAGTTAGCGGTTGATAGGCAATCAATTCAGGGGGGAGTTGGTAGTTAAAGTCGCTTAATTTCATTCATATATAATAACACTGCATAAAAGTACTTTCCAAATGACAAAAAATTGGTAGAATACGCGCCTCTACACCTTGCCGGGGTGGCGGAATTGGTAGACGCAGCGGATTCAAAATCCGCCGCTGGTAACAGTGTGCGAGTTCGAGTCTCGCCCTCGGCACTAAGATATAATCTAGATTAATCTAGTAAATACATAAAGCCTTGAATCCTAACAGTTTCAGGGCTTTTTTGTGCCTAGGGTAGTCTAATTTATCTATTGACATCTAAGTAAATGGGTAAAAAATGGGTAAAACAGCCAAAGAGGTTTACCCATGCCGCCTATCATCTCTGACGTAACTCTGCGCAATGCCAAGCCACAAGATAAAGCATATCGTTTGCAGGTGGGTGGTAATTGCTTTCTGGAAGTGCTTACGGATGGGGTGAAGTGGTGGCGTATGCGTTATCGCAGACCACAAACAGGCCAGCAAGCTATTCTGGATTTAGGGTTTTATCGGTCTGAACTAGTAGAGAAGCAAGGTACTATCAATGGGCTGGCTAACTTATCCTTGAATGAAGCAAAGTCAGCAGCTATAGAAGCCAAGAAACTGCTTAAGCAGGGGATAGACCCACAAATCTATCAAGAAGAGCAAAAGGCCAAGGCCGACGCTCTTCACCAAGCGACTTTAAGAGCACAAGCTTATTCGTTTGAAACCATTGCTAGAGAATGGCATCAGCACCGACGCGATTCGCTCCAACGCTGGAAAAGTGCAAAGAACGCTGAAAAGATTTTGCACATGCTGGAGGTGAACCTGTTCCCCGAATTAGGTACGCTGCCTATTTCAGAAGTGACCGCGCCTTTATTGCTCGAAGTCATTCAAAAAGTCGTCAATCGAGGTGCGGTAGAAACGGCTAAAAAACTGAATCGTTGGACTACCGATATATTCCGCTATGCCGTGCTTAGAAAGTTAGTTGCTCACAATGAAGCCGACAATCTAAAAGGGGAGATACCCGCGCCCATTCGCAAGAATAATCCTTACCTTAAGTCGGATGAAATCGGCGCATTCATCCGAGAAGTAGAAGCCGACACCGGGGGCGAAATCATCAAGCTAGCTATCTTGTTAACCTTGCATTGTTTGACCCGTACCCAAGAAACCCGCTTTGCTCAGTGGTCTGAGTTCGACCTAGAGGCCAAAATCTGGCACATACCCGCAGAACGCATGAAGATGAAGCGCGCCCACACTATCCCCTTGACCCCACAAGTTCTAACACTCTTGGAGCGATTGAAGCCATTTACTGGGCATCAGCCTTATCTTTTCTGGAATGCATCCATCGGCAAACCATTTTCAGAGAATGCCATGCTGCAAGTTCTGTATCGCTTAGGGTTGAAAGGCAAACTCACGATTCACGGTTTACGGGCGACGGGTTCAACAGTCTTGAATGAGGCAGGTTTCAGGGCTGACATCATAGAAACTGCTTTAGCACATAAAGAAGAAAATGCTATTCGGGGTGCTTATAACCATGCTCAATATTTAGAAGAGCGTCGCAAGATGATGTGTTGGTGGAGTGATTACTTGAATGGGGTAGAGCAGGGGGCGCAAGTGATACCGATTAAAACCACAAAGAAAGTCTAGGGTTTCCATAAAATCCACCTTGAACGGTCAATAAAGACCAATATGCATAATAGGTATTCCTTGAATAAATTAGGAATACATTTGATGACACATGAAGAAAACCGACTACAGCGCCAAGCGGATAAGCTGCACTTTTATAAAATTGCAGCCGAGGCTTTTCCAGCAACCGGCAATGTTCGGGCTAGACAATCAGCCGCTTACTTGGGCATAGGTTTATCGACCTTTTGGTCATATGTGGAGCAAGGTCGAATTAAACGCCCCACAAAGTATGGTGTCCGGCTTTCGGTGTGGGAGGCTGAATATATCCACCAACTAAAAAGGGAGGGGATACCGAAAGCCACTGAAAAAATGGAAGGGGAGGCCGCCTAACATGGACGAAAAAAAGGCCACCCCGAAGGCAGCCCACGAAACCCAAAATCATGATAGCAACTCACCCACTTTACTGAAACCAAAATCACAACGGGAATACCGCTTGTTGTCTGCTTTGGTTAAGGGTGAGGTGATGCGTTATGAGTTGGATTTAATCATCGGTGCTCAGAACTCACCGGAATATGTTTCCCGATTACGCATGGCAGGATGGGACATTAGAACCGAGAGAATACCGATGATTGACCGAGACGGGCACAAGGTCAGGGTAGGGCGCTACAAACTATCTGATGAACATCGTGCTTTAGCAGCTAAATTACTAAACAATGGGGGCTAATCATGCCCCCTTTTGCCCAAAAAACACCGTATACACTTGTATGCGGTTTTGTCCCGTCGGTTTTGTCCCGTCCTGAGTTGCAAGACCTAAAACCGGCGCGGCTTGCAGTGGAAGAGAGCGAAAAAAACAGAGCGGTTTTTAATAATATCTGTATCTCTCCTAAATCCACTTTAAAGATTAATAGGGATGGCACGCGGCGCACCAAGAACCGTAAATACATCACACACTCTGACACCATCGAGCATCAGGGTATTGAGTACCCGATTAACTCCACTAAGTCAGGTATTTACACCAGTATCATGCATCGAGCCATTGAACAGCTAGATGCTTGCTTGCAGCGATGGGGGCGGGTGCTAGCAGTACGTTTTGACTTACACCACAAAGGTATTCAGACACATAGCAATAAATGGCTTTCTAAATTCATCAAGAATCTAAAGCGCAAAATTGAGCGTGCCTATGACTTTTCAGACCTTGGCTTTATTTGGGTACGAGAGCAAGAGCGCGGAAAGGCACAACACTACCATCTAGCCATCTGGTTAGATGGTGATGTGGTGAGACATCCGGCACAACTTACCAAGCTGATTAGTGAAACATGGGAAGCCATCAATCCAGCTAATACAATCTATTACCCTAGTAATCATTATTACTTTGTCGATAGTGAGGAAGCTAAGCGCGACTTTGTTTATAGAATGAGCTACTTAGCAAAGGCACGCGGTAAAGGCTACAGAAATGAGCAGGTAAAGGATTACCAGTGTAGTCGATTAGGGTGAGTTATTTGGATGTATGCAATTGCAGTTTGATAGATTGGTGAGCGATTCAACTATTATTAAATTACATAAAGGGTCAACCATTGACCCATTAAGCACTGAAAACAGTTCAACCATTGAACCATTAACCGCTAAAAACAGTTCAACCATTGAACCATTAACCGCTAAAAACAGTTCAACCATTGAACCCTTTAGCCATATAAACAGTTCAACCAGTGAACAGTTTTTAAATTCACTAGAATAGTTATGAGCTTATTGATTTTATAGTGGTGCAGAACTGCAATCTGACTCTATTAGCTAAGCCAAGAGTGAAAGGGGCGCGTACTTACTTCTAAGTATGTTTTATTTCACAAGCATTTAAGCGCTACGATTCTTAATTGTTAAACCCTAGAAGTTTATACACTCAACAATTCATCACACTGTAGAGACTTTAATGCAGTGATAGACATATCCTTTCTGTATTAACTCTCTTGCTGATAAGTTGATACGGGGCTACTGGGTATTTTGGTTTTTCGGTAGTGGGGATTCGCCCCTCTCTATAAGGTTCCCCGTCTATCTCTCTAAGTTGACCTATGTCGGAAAAAAATACGAGTTTTACTTAAGCACTATGGTGGAAAAAAATACGATATAGTGAACAGGGTAGGGAAATATTTTCCCTAGGTAGGGAAGTAATTTCCCTGGGTGAACATAGCAAGGGTAAACAGTACCTATTTTGGGTGTGTTTAATCCTTAAACAGTACCTATTTTGGGTGTCTTCATTGCCCGTGGTTTTGCATTGTACTTAAGGTGACAGTGGATGATAGCTTGCACATGCAGAACGGTTTCTATACGAATCTCAACCGCTCTTAAAAGCTGCTTTAATTCACTGACCAAGTGAACAATCAAACCTTGTTCTTTGGCTTGAATCAATTGATGTACTAACTGTGTCAGTTGTTGGTTTTCACTAGCCTCGATGAGTGGTGAAGCCAAGCACTTATTCAGTCGATAAAGAAAGTAATCGTAATCATCCATGTGATTGTTCCAGGTGGTGAGTGATGGCATGTTAAACCAAGATAGCATGGGGCTTGTGACTTTGGTTTTTGAGGGTGGGGGTATCAACAAAAGGCTGAGAGAGAAAATGAGGGATGACGATTTTTAGCAAGCTGTGCAGTACCTAGTTAAAAAAACTGAACACAGAACTTTGATTAATGAATTTTGCTCTTCATAGGCTGAATGCACTTTGTAGATTGTTTTAATAAATCTATAAGATAAAATAATGACGAATCAATGAGCTAAATTATTCAGGGGTGTGAAAGCCCTTCATCCTTGAACTTACTAACTGCTAAACGTGGGTAGGTTTTTTATAGTTGTGTTAGACTCTAATTATTGTTAATCAAATGAAATACAACTATGTCAGAGAATGCTTTAGTCACTACGCGCATTAATGAAGCAATCAAGCAAGAAGCTGCTCAGGTTTTAGCGACGATGGGTTTAACCGTGTCAGATGCAGTACGCTTGATGTTGACCAAGATAGCTAGAGAACATCGTTTTCCCTTTGAGTTGCGTGAGCCTAATGCTGAAACGATTGCAGCGATGCAGGAAGCACGGACACAGCCTTTAAAATCCTTTAATAACTTAGATGATTTGATGGCTGATTTGAATGCGAAAGATTGAACGTACCACGGCCTTTAAACGCGATTTTAAAAGGCATGGTGAATTAGATGCTTCCTTGATCGAGGTCTTATGGAAGCTTGCTAATGATGCGGTTTTACCAGAGTCTTACCGTGACCATGCTTTAACAGGTAACTGGGTGGACTTTCGAGAGTGCCATATTCATCCTGATGTACTGCTGATCTACCGCAAGCTAGATGAACACACATTGCAATTAGTACGATTGGGTAGCCATAGTGAACTAGACCTATAGCCTTGTGGATTAGAATAATCACTCTTCAGCTAGACGAGTAAAACCATGACCGAAAAACCGCGTAAAACGATCACCATTAAGCCAAAAGCTGCGCCTACTATAGAACAAGCCCACTCACCTGATGAAGCAGCTAAGGCAATTGTTCGCGGTAATAAGCGAATTATTAAGCGTGAGCAGGTGCAACCTACTGCATTAGCTAAACCCAAGGCTAAAGTTCCACCGAAAAAGCCGACTAAACCGCGCAAACCTGCACCGAAAAAACCGTTAATCGCCCCCTCTGATGTGCGTATGGATAACCTCAATGCAGCACTGAATGAATTTGCAGTATGGCGGGAGCGTCAACCCTTGGCACTGGGCATTGAAAAACAAATCTTCCAACTGATTGCAGAACAACAGCTCAGTGCTTCCAAGCGTGTGGTGCAAAAGCTGCTGTACCGACATACACGCCACCGTGATTACTTGTTGAAAATTAGTCAGGGTAAAGGTGGGCAGCGTTATAACTTGGACGGTACATCAGGCGGGGTGATTCTGCCCGAAGAGTGCGAACATGCAGAGCGGTTTTTTATGTCCTCTGATACGAGTTTCGACTGGTTGAAATAATTTCAATTTAATTGGTCATTCATTGAAAATATTTCAGCGCAAAAAAGCAGCGTTCAGCGTACTCTAAAAATACAAATTGATTCGGGATTCTTGTTCCCTCCAGAGGCGGCAAATACCGCCCCACGCATGGCGGTTTTTTTATGCCTGTATCATGCCCACTTTGGCGGATTCGTCGGGTGTGCGTGGACTACAAAACTGCTAAAGCGGAAATAAGCGCATCGTATCCTTTGGAGCGACAAGAACACCTGACACTTTGTGCCAATTCTTGAAAATCCAAAGAGGTTACACGATGCAAGCAGCATTCAGCATGGGCACATTCACGCCCACGATTTCAATTATTCCTACCCATTCCGGTTTAATCGTTCTCCATCAGCACCAACCGATTGCATGGATTTTCTCTGGTGTGTGTCGAAGTCGTTACAAAACAGAGCACTTTGTTGATGTGGCCTATATCAAGCCAACCACTTCACCCATGGGAAACCACAATGGTTTCATGCTGGATACTGAAACCTTCAATACCCAAGAACAAGCTTTAGCTTTTGTGCTGAGCTTGGTACAGGCTGAGGGGGTGAAGGTATGAATGTTAGTAACACTCTACCACTAGATACCGCTAACGCATCCCGTGCTAATCGCTTAAATGAAATACTAGGCCATGCTTACCAACTGGCAGCTATTAGTAAAACTATCAATCTATGGGCAGCTGAAGAACCTGTCAGAGACAATCCTTCCTTAATGCTGGATTCTAGCGATATTGTGACCTTATCAGGTATGGCACAAGCCAGCGCACAAGCGATTGTTGAACTAGCTGATGTTGCTGGAGGTAAGGCATGAACACCAAAAGCCTTGACCCTGTTGATTTAATCAATATGAAGCTAGAACAACTGACCGCACTCTTGAATGTGGGCATGTGCGAAGACTTTACCACGTATAGCGACAAGATTCAGATCGGTTACTTGTGGGCTTGCTCAAGCTTAGCAGATGAGATTAAGACCACCTTCCAACACTTAGACAATCAAGGGAAGGTGCGAGCATGAGCACTACTATCTACAACACCGACCGTCCCTTAAAGTCTGTTCAGACGCGCCCACTGGTAGCAGTTTTAGGTACAAAAGATACCCCGTACTGTAATACGGGGGGTTATGAAGTTTCAAAGGAAAACAGCAAGTTAGAGAAACCCTCTTTTAATCATCAAGAGAGCATCACCGCTCTGGATTGGTTACGGCTCACTACGAATGATTTAAAAAACTATCGTGACACCATGGCAGATTTAACCATCAATCCAGAACCTAACGTGAAAGCACAAGATGAAAAATGCACAGGTATTTTAGAAGAAGCTGGAATGCAAGTGCACTGGACTGAGAAGGGCTTGCATGGATATGACCATTCCGCCTCAATCAAAATCTGGCGTGACAATGACTATTTGACCGTGGGTAATATCGCCTATTCCGAAGGAGGCAGAAACAAAGGCGGTTTGTTTGAATTAACCGGTGTCGGTTGCAAGGTATTACAGCTCGAATACCCTGCACTGTGGTTAGAACTGTATAACGTTCTGATGCTGGCTGATTGGCGTATCAGTCGCGTGGACATTGCCTTAGACCTCAGTGGGGACTATGCCAAGGAGCAGGGGTATACCGTGCCAATGCTGTTTAAACAGGCCAAGAATGAGGGCTTGTTCAAATCCGATGCACAACGTAATCCCATGATGAAACAAACCTTCACGACGGCGGGGGATTGGTCAGACTTAGCCTGTGGGAATATTAGCTCAGAAGCTTACGATCCTATCAAGGATTGTCCGGCTGGACTCACTGCCTATATTGGCAACCGCAAAAGTTCAGATGACTTCTTCCGAGTATATGAAAAAGGTAAACAGCTCTTGGGGGCGATGGCAGAGCCGGAATCTGTCGATAGGGGCTGGATTCGGATTGAACACGAAATGAGTAGGAAGGCCACAGGGCGCACCATTCCATTGGATGTGATGTTAAGACCGGATGAATACTTTTGTGCGGGTCGCTCTAATGTTCGCTGCATCATGGAGCAACTGAGAGCACACCGAGACTTACAGGCTATTCAAAGCTGGCAGCGTGCGCAGTTCAAAAAAGAAAAAGGTATTTTACTCTCCAGAAAAGTGTATTGGGCAAAACACACCTATGGTCGTTTGATTCATACCCTAAAAGAAAAGGGGCTAACGGATAGCGATATTGTAGAGCGATTGAGCCGCACCAGCGGCCTGAAAGAATTTGTCTTTGATTTGTTGGAGGACTCCACACCCGCAGAAATGATGCTGAAGGAGGTGGCTTAATGAACGAATCGAACAACTCAACACCCTCTATCCAGAACTATGGTTATGAACTGCTAGCTTTTATAACTGCTCTCCTATTAGTCGTATTCATTGGCCTGTTGCCGACCCTTGCCAGTGCCAACTTGAAGCAATTGCCGTTTTGTTTTATCGGCCTTGCCTTTGTGTTTGGTGCATTGCTGGCTTACCAGCATCAGCATCATGGGCGCTTTTGGGCGTTCATCATTGCATCCGTGTTGATGACTACAGGATTTTAAGGGGGGGGCGACCATGAACGAATTAGCAGTTTATAGACACGGTGCACAGAGCCATTCTAAAGCCGTGCACTATTCGCGCTACTACACACTAGAGCAGCTTAAACACTTCTACAGTACAGCCAGTCTAGGCTTTATCTGTGCAAGCTTTGCAAGTTGGGCACTCATGTCCTTTTTTATTGGTCAGTTCTTTGCCGGTGCTGAGTTTGAATATATGGATGACTGGCGACCCATTCAGTTTGTGTATGCAGTCATGGGCATTGCGCTTGCAACTGCAATCACCATTGCTGAAGCTGTGCTATTCAATTCAGGACGGGCACGCGAATATTTAGCCGTGGTCGGGTTTGCAATTGGCTTTTCCATCTTTGCGGAAACAGCAGCTACCATGCAGCGGGAGCAATCCAGTGTTGCGTTCAAGTCGATACAATCCGAAGTCTACAAGGCCACTATTAAAGCAGTCGATTCCTTAGCAACCACAAGCACCCTAACCCCTGCACAGCTCAAATTAAGCCAGCTACAAGCCTCTTATGCTGAAGCTAAGCAGTTAGGCAATAAATCTGCAATGGAAGCTCTACAGGGGCGAATTTTGCGATTAGAACAGCAAGCCGAGTTAGAGCAAGCGAACCGAACCACATCACTACAAAACACCATTACCCAAGCCAAGAACCTTGAGTATGATGAAACCAAACACCAAGCGATGATTCGTTTTCTCGCTGAGGTCTTCGGTATTAGTCATGTGGTGAGTTCTGCCCTACTTGCCTTCTTTTTAATCCTCACCTTTAAAATCTGCTTTCACTATTTGGGTTCTATGCGTCAACTGAATGAGCGTGCTATCTCGATTAATACGGGCAAGATTAGCGCCTCTATTGAGCAATTCAGAATTGCGCCTGCTGTGATTAATCAGGAAAAATTACAAGTACCCTCCTCTGCTGAGCAAGCGACTAAAAAAGCATCTGATGATTTACAGTTACCTGTATTACAGTTACCTGTAAAAAATACAGGCATAGATGAAAATAGGAATAAATCAACTGCTTACACTCAAGCAGAACTTACCAAGGTGAACAGTCTGGTGAGTTGTCCTAATTGCGGCGCAGAATTTCAGAAGTCGAATAAATGGCATTTATTTTGTTCAAATAATCGCAAGCCTAGAGCTGATGGGGGCAATTGTTCAGATGATTGGCACAATGCCCATAAGCCCGAAAGATCCGAAGTACTGAAGGCCAAACAAGGGGCGAATAAGGGGAGGGTAGTGCTTAAGATTTAAACATTCCACCGTCAAGGCTGGCTAGGCTGAACGCTGGCCTTGATGCTGAAGAGATTTAAGCTAGGTTCACTCTATAACCCTTTAACCCGATTTAAAGCAGCATAGACACCGCAGGGTAGCCTTGTAGCCACTGACTACACTAGCGACTAGCAGGAGCCTACAAAGGAAAATATTCACGGCAAACTAACGAAACAACGCTCAGCCAAGATGCTTGACCGCATACAGTGCGGGAAAGCGTCTGCAAGCTAAAAAGCGTCTAAAAAGGGGAGTAGGTTTTTAAATGGGTAAAAAATGGGTAAATATTAAGGCATTAAATTTTTAAGTAATTGATTTTATTGTTTGTTCGAGTCTCGCCCTCGCACCACTTAGTTAATCTAAGTAAAATTAGCAAATAGTTAAAGCCTTAAGTTTTAATAAAACTTAAGGCTTTTTTGTTGCTGATTGTACAGCTAATTAATCCCACAAATAATAAAGCTATGCGATCTCAGTAAACAGTTGGAGCTTGGCTTTTTGGTTTAAAGGTGATTGCTCTAACCACTGCTGAATGGTTTTTAGCATCTCATCTTTTTTTACTGGTTTAGCTAAATAGTCATTTAAGCCAGCCGCTAAACATTTCTCTCGATCGTCTTTGAGGGCATTTGCGGTTAGAGCAATAATAGGGGTAGGCGCTAAGCCGTTAGCATTTTCCCAGTCACGTATGGCTTGAGTAGTACTAAAACCATCCATATCTGGCATGTTGATATCCATCAAAATCAAGTGGTAAGGATAATGGGTTGCTTTGTTGAACGCTTCTCTACCGTTGCAGGCTTGATCAATTCGATAGGGTAAATGTTCAAGCATAGTCGTCGCAATCAACGCATTAATTGGGTTATCTTCAGCCAATAAGATCGCTGGTGCTTGCTTAGTCTCTATGCTAACTGGTTCCTGCTGTAAAAATGCTGCTTGTGAAGGGACAAGGCTTGCAGTTTGTTGAATTTGTTGGGTGAGAATAGCCTTGAGAGCTTTTGCTTTTAAAGGCGTACTGATACAAGCATTGACACCGTGCTCACGCTGTTCAGCCTTGGCGGTCAGTGCGAATCGAGCGTGCGAGCGCTTTACCATCCATTTCTGGTAATAAGCGTTCTAAAAGGATAGCTGAGAAAGGCTCATTGAGAGCGATACTATTCCGTAGCATTTGTAGGGCTTCCATTCCATTATTGGCAATAATAGGCCGTGCCTTCCACGCTTTTAAATAGTTTTTTAGGATAGTTTGATGTGTTGGCTGATCTTCTACGACTAAAATATAGCGGCCAGCTAAATAGTCATCTTCTAATTTAGGTGGAACAAGCTGTTTGATCGGAAGTTTCAGCTCTACCCAAAATTGGCTGCCTTGTTCAGGGACACTTTCTAGCCATACTCTACCATCCATTAAGGTAACAAGCTCTTTAACAATGGTCAGGCCTAGCCCAGTGCCGCCATAGCGACGATTACTCGTTGCATCCACCTGTACGAAAGATTCAAAAATACTTTTTTGCATCGAGTCAGGAATACCAATACCTGTATCCCGCAGCTCAAAAACTAAAGTAACTTCTTCATGAGTCAATTCCTGAACTTCAAGGCTTAGAAATACCTCACCTTTTTCAGTAAATTTAATAGCATTACTAGCAAGATTGAGCAAGATTTGGCGAATGCGGGCAAGATCCCCATACACTAGCTCGGGAGTATCTTCTGCAGCATAGCAGTACACTGCCAAGGATTTTTTCTCTGCCATCGTTGCTAGCATTTGGCCAAGATCTTCGACTAAAGCCTTCGGGGAAAAATCGATCTTTTCTAGACTTAATTGACCTGCTTGAATTTTCGAATAGTCGAGGATGTTACTGACTAGCTCTAACATGACTTCACAAGAGCTGTAGGCTGTATTAATAAAGGTGGCTTGACGTTCATCTAGTTTAGTTTCACGTAGCACATCTAAAGACCCCATTACACCATGAATAGGGGTGCGTAATTCGTGACTCATATTCGCCATAAAGCGGGTTTTTTGCTCTGATTTATGTAAAGCATCAATGCGTTGAGCGCTTTCTTGTTTTAAATTGTCATAAAGTGCACTCATTTCTTGCGAAGATACTTCTAAAGAGCGCTCTAAAACATAATAAGCTTCATGATGACTGGTGTAAGTACTATCAATAATATGCAAAAGCTTCGCCCATTGATCAGGGCTGGTCGGTAAGTCACTAGCGGTGAGTTGGCAGCGCTTTAATTGAGCAGCTAGGCGATGGCTAATGGCCTGCCCAGACTCATTTTCGTGATTAAGTTTGTTATGATTATGTTCAATGAGTACTGATGTCATGGTGTCCGTCTCAAAATGCTCAAGGCATGGCTAGCTAGCATCCTGCTCGTAAATAGCGGTTAATGTAATAGTTTGATTATGCAGCTCGCATAGACTATAGCTGGGAATTGCAAGGCAAGTTTTACAATCGCCTGCGGCACAATAAGCGGAAGTCTGGGGTTCAGGGCTGATTTGATGCGGAGCTAGCTCACCAAACGAGTAAAATCCCACCTGTTGGCTAGAGGCTGGTAAGGCAGAGCAGGCTGCTGTTAATTCCAAGGCTGCTTCTTCAGCCATCAAGCCACGGCGTGCGCCACAGCTGATCGTTAAGACCAGCATAGCTTCCTTGGACTGATTATCTATCGACTCAGCGAGTTGTTCACCCGCTTCGTAAGCTCCATCGACTAAGGTACTGACGCTGACATGCACCAGTTGAGCAGTACTATTTTCAGGAATATCACCTGCGAAAATCAGCGTTTGTGTTTCCTCATCCAAGACCATAGGCGTACGGATCAGCCGATAAGGTTTATTTTTTGGGCGGATCGCTAACGGAAAGTGCAAGCTATTTTTAGTGAGATTCTCGGCGTGCTTGCCTAGATAGTGTTTGTAAAGCTCCAAAGCAGGTCGATCATCAAGCGTATAGAGTTTATTACCACTAGCTAAAGTCACTTTGCGTTCAGGGCCAAAAGCACGCCAACCCACCTGAACCGATGTGTTGAGCCTAATACTGTCGCCATAAAATCCGAGTGCTAAGGCTTGTCGACTTTGTGGTAATTGCTTAGCCAACACCCAGGTTGAGTTAAATTGCTGTGAATCACCCGCTAGGCCACCCACAATTACGACTGAGCGAGCCAATGTTCGATTTAAGGCTTCACTGAGTTTAGCGCCATTCGTGTGCAGACCATCGCTAAAGACCAATACAGCTTTTAAATGAGCATCTTCTAGTTCGCGTGCTAGAGTTTGCCCTGCTGCAAATGAGTCGGCATGGCTTGGAATAGGGCAGGTGCTTAAGCGTAGTTTTGTATGGCGAAAACGCGTAATAGAGACGATCAAACTATCGTCAAAAATTTCACCTGCATGGATGGCTCCATAACCTGAGCAGCCAATGATTAAAGATTGTGGGTAGCTTGCAAGCAAGGTCTCTAAAGCAGCTTGGTGCTTTTGCCAAGCAGAGGGGCCAAACACAAGAATTAAAGTTTGTGGAGAGTCTAGTTTAGGAAAGTCAGTACTCCAACCATGAGTTTGGTTATAATGTAGGGAGTATGTCTCCATGAAAAACCTCAATTTGTTATTATTGTAATGTGGTTAAGGTTAGGACTTAAGAAAAACTAAACAGTCGTCTGTATTTTATTAAACTCTAGCATAATACTAAATAACTAATATATTCCCATCCGTCGTACGGTTGTCATCACATATAATGAGAATACTGAAGCCTGTCACATTAGGCTATAATGATAGTTTTCAAAATAGGAAAGTACCTTAGTTTGACTACTGCTAACCAAGAAGCTCAAGAAGATGAGTCAGCCACCGTCCGCTTTGAGCTCAGCCCGGTCAATACCGAGCGCTTGATGAATCTGAGTGGCCAGTTTGATCAACACTTGCGTCAAATTGAGGCACGACTTGGGGTCGAAATTAGTAATCGCGGGCATCTATTTGCGGTTTCAGGTCACCCTAATATCGTGCAAAAAACAGTTAATCTCCTGCAAAACCTCTACGCAGAAACCGCAGATAACACTCTAAACCCCAGTAAGCTACATCTCTTTATGCAAGAAGCAAATCTAGAGCAAATTGCTTATGCTGGGCAGGATGGCGTTAAAATCCGTACCCGTCGTGGGTATATTCGCCCCAAAGGCTTCACGCAAGCTCGTTATGTACACAATATTCGCAATCACGATGTGAATTTTGGGATTGGCCCTGCGGGAACAGGGAAAACCTGGCTAGCGGTGGCTTGTGCCGTGGAAGCCTTAGAACAGGATGAAGTCAGGCGCTTAGTCTTAGTAAGGCCTGCGGTGGAAGCAGGTGAGAAGCTTGGCTTTTTACCTGGCGATCTGTCACAGAAAATTGACCCGTATTTACGGCCTATGTATGACGCTTTATTCGAAATGCTGGGCATTGAAAAGGTGAATCGTCTGATTGAGCATAATGTGATTGAAGTAGCACCTTTAGCGTATATGCGGGGACGTACTTTAAATGATGCGTTTATTCTTTTGGATGAGGCACAAAATACGACGATTGAACAAATGAAAATGTTCCTCACCCGCTTAGGTTTTGGTTCGCGGGCGGTGATTACTGGGGATATTACGCAAATTGATTTACCGCGCCAGCAAACTTCAGGTTTAAAGCATGTCTTAGGGATTCTCAAAGATGTACCTGGAATTAGTTTTACTTGGTTTCAAGGCCAAGATGTAGTTCGGCACGAGCTAGTGAAAAAAATTGTGGCTGCGTATGAGCGTCACGACCAGCAACGAGGTAGTGAATGAGCTTAGCGGTTGAAATTCAAAACCCAGAAGATTTTCAGTCCATTCCTGCTGAGGCTTTAATTGAACAATGGGCGTCTGCGGCTTGGCTGGATGAAAATGAAGCGAGTGTAGTCATTCGCATTGTTGGTACTGAAGAAGGCTTGGAGTTGAACCAAAACTTCCGACATAAGGACTATCCCACTAATGTTTTATCCTTTCCTTATGAACCTTCTGAGTTTGAATTAGAGTTTTTGGACGCAGAGGAACTAGGTCATCTTGGTGATTTGGTCTTGTGTTTACCGGTCGTGGAGCGTGAGGCTGCAGAGCAAAACAAACCGGTGCAGCATCATTGGGCGCATTTAATTGTCCATGGCTTATTGCATTTGCAAGGCTTTGATCATGAAGACAGTGAGGTCGAGGCTGAGTTGATGGAAGCGCGAGAAATTGCAATTTTAAACCAATTGGGCATGCCCAATCCTTATGAATCTAATGAATAGGTAACATGAAAAACAATGAACTAGCCAGCTCGCAACCGCGACCGCGGTGGAAGCAATGGCTAATTGATCATCTACATCTGGCTTCGCAAACCCCTAGTCAATTGATGGATGATTTACAACGGGCTAATGACAAAAACATTCTACACACTGATGAAGTCAAAATGATTCAAGGTGTGTTGGAGTTTGGTAGTCGTCAAGTGCGGGAGATTATGATTCCGCGTTCACAAATCAGTTTTATTGAACATGATGCGAATTTTCCTGAAATTCTGACTGCGATTGCTGAAACTGAGCATTCACGTTATCCCGTCATGAATAAAAGTAAAGATGAACTCGTCGGCATTCTGATTGCAAAAGATCTCCTCCAGTATATTGGCCGTGCTGATAGTTTTGCGATGAATGATATTGTACGTCCCGCTTTATTGGTTCCGGAAAGTCAGCGCCTCAATCGCCTATTAGCTGAATTTCGTAATAGTCGCAGTCACATGGCGGTCGTCTTAGA
Source organism: Thiothrix sp. (assembly GCA_008015155.1). GTDB lineage: Bacteria > Pseudomonadota > Gammaproteobacteria > Thiotrichales > Thiotrichaceae > Thiolinea. The sequence goes on along the minus strand of SSFA01000027.1, from coordinate 93,291 downwards.
TGAATATGCGGGTGTAACAGGATTAGTAACCTTTGAAGATGTGCTGGAGCAAATCGTTGGTGATATTGATGATGAGCATGACGATGAAGCGGACTTGAATATTCGTCAACAAGCCCCCAATGTCTACTTGGTTAATGCCACAACTACCGTCAGTGAGCTAAATCAAGTCTTAGGTACAGATTTTGTGTTGGAGGATTATGAAACAGTGGCAGGCCTAGTGATGCATGCCATGGGAAAAATCCCAAGCATTGGCGAGGAAGTCGTGTTGGAAGGGATCTTATTTCGCATTTTAGACAGTGATAGCCGACGAATTTTATTATTAGAGGTTCAAACAGAGTTGAGCCCAAGCCCTACCGAATAGCTAGAGAGGAAAACATGGATATTAATAATTTATTAGAGCAATTGTTGAAAGCGGGTAAAGAGACAGCACAAAAAGGCCAATCCATGGCTGAGCAGAAGTTGGGGATTCCTGCTGAAGGTCAGCAGCGGGATTCAATGCTTTCAGGGGTGAAAACTGGAGCCGCCGCCGCTGGCGTGTTAGCGCTATTATTGGGTACTCGTGCGGGGCGTAAAGTCACTGGGGTGGGTTTAAAAGTGGGTAGCTTAGCAGCTTTAGGTGGCTTAGCTTATCAGATGTATAACCGTTGGCAGGCAGAGAGTTCGCCAACTGCAACCGTTGAAAATTCAAGCCCAGCGCTTTTAGCTGCACCTGAAAAGCAACCTGTATTATCTAGCGAAGTTTTGTTAAAAGCGATGGTGGCTGCCGCTAAAGCAGATGGTCAAGTCGATGAGCATGAGCTTGTGACTATTCGGAATAAAATGGCTGAGCTGCATATAGAGCAGGATATGAATGATCTGCTTATGAATGAGTTAGTCAGACCCTTAGGTGCGAAAGAAGTAGCCGCTTTAGCCAAAGGAGACAAACAAGCAGGTTTAGAGCTTTATTTAGTCTCTTCCTTGCTATTAGATAAGAGTCATGAAGCAGAGCGTGTGTATCTCAATGATCTACAAACGGCTCTCGGTTTACCAGATGGCGTGGTAGCTCTGGCTTAATACATAGAAAATTCATGGCACAAGGCGAAGGCTGGGTTATAATCCAGCCTTTTCCTTTTGAGCGTCTTGCATGTTGTCGTTTCGCGCCCAAATTTCCTGGTGGGATTATTTTCTAGCTTTCCTCGCCGGCCTGGTATCAGTCTTTGCATTTGCGCCCTTTGCTTGGTGGCCGCTTGCATTTTTAACACCTGCTGTCTTCTTCTGGTTAAACCTTAAGCCGCTTTTACGTGGACAGCGCATGCGTCTAGCTTGGGTGTTTGGAATCGGCTTATTTGCTGGTGGAGCACACTGGATTTATTTCAGTATCCATTATTTTGGTGGGGCCAATATTTTTCTCTCCAGTGCTATGGTGGCCGCTTTCGTGGTGCTCATAGCTTTAACCTTGATGTTATTTGGTTTCATTGTCTCTTTCTTTCCTTATCAAGCAACTTGGTCGAAATTGCTCATTGTCTTTCCGGCTGCTTGGGCGCTAACGGAATGGTTCCGTGGCTGGTTTTTGACAGGGTTTCCTTGGCTACAATTAGGTCATTCGCAAATTGATACCTTTTTGGCGAGTTATGCGCCTATTTTTGGATCTTTAGGTATTAGCTGGCTAGTCGCTTTAGGAGCAGGTGCTTTAGTACTCATAATCATTGGGGCGCGCTTACAAAAGCTTTACGCTACTGGTTTGGTGGCTGTGCTGTTTCTAGGAGGCTATGCTTTAAGCTGGATTCAGTGGACGCACCCTGTTGGTGAGAAGTTGTTTGTTAGTTTGATTCAAGCCAATATTCCACAAGAAGAAAAGTGGCTACCCGAGTTTCGGAATCAACATATCCAGAAGCACATTGATATGATGGAGCCACGGATTACTAGCTCACATTTGATTATTTGGCCAGAAACAGCAATTTTTGACACCTTCCAACAGTCGATGGACGATGTGATTAAACCCTTACAAGAGTCCTTCAATACGGCTGAAACAGACTTATTAATAGGTGGCTTTCACTATGAGCAGTCTACCGACCATATGTATAACGCGATTATGTCGGTGCGGGATTTGGATGTGTATGGCAAACGGCATTTGGTTCCTTTCAGTGAATATACCCCTTTCTTGGAATATCTCCGCTGGCTAGAGAATTTTATTATGTTGCCTTATGAGAACGTTGCTCCATGGAAAGGTAAGGTCAATCTGCAAATAGCAGGGCAAGCCATGCGCATGTCTGTATGTTATGAAGACGCGTATGGTGAAGAGATGATTGATGGACTACCTGAAGCGACTATGCTGGTGAATGTCAGTAATGACGGTTGGTTTACGGGTTCGATTGAGCCTGCTCAGCATGCGCAGATAGCACGCTTTCGGGCGCTTGAAACCGGTCGTTATTTATTGCGGGCTACCAATAATGGCATCAGCGCGATTATTAATGAAAAAGGTAAAGTTGTCATGACTGGGCCACAGTATCAAGAAGTAGTCGTAGAAGAGTTTGCTCAACCCATGCAAGGCATAACCCCTTATATTCGTTGGGGCAACTGGTTCTTAATCCCAATTTTGACGATTGCTTTATTGGTAGTCGCTTGGTTGGGGCGTGGGAAATTCCGTTAACCAGTTGGAGCTGATGATGCGTAATCAAATCTTAGTAAGTGTGTCCTTAGTAGCTAGTCTAGCTGCAATGACTAGTGTTCAGGCTGATGAAGTCTGGGATAGTAATTCAGGGCGGATTGTCTACGAAGCTGAAATGGGGCCTACAGCGGTGTGGTCTTATGGTAACCAGCAAGAGCCTGGTGTCATCTATGTGCTAGGTTTAGCAAAAGTGTATAGTAATCGTACGAGTTATCCCGGTTATTGGGCAAAAACTACCTCAAAAAAAGCTTGTGATACGCAACGCCCAGGCATTAATGGGCAGATGACGGCTTATTGGGGGCGCTTTAATGTGAAATTCTTGGATAAAGATTTTCCTTCACGTTGGGAGGGGACTTGGAGCTACTGTGATGGCTCTGATGAGGCTTTAAAAGTACAGGCTAAACCGGTCGTGGGTACTCCCAATCAGCCTAATAATTTGCAAACTCAACCCGTACCGGCTATTAAATAAGCCTTTGAATGATCAATTTTCGGAGTCACTATGGCGGGAGCCAGTCTATTAGCTGTTTTTGACGATATTGCTACCATCTTAGATGATGTTTCCGTCATGACTAAAGTCGCTGCCAAAAAGACGGCAGGTGTTTTAGGCGACGACTTAGCTTTAAACGCTCAACAAGTCGCAGGAGTAAATGCTGATCGTGAATTGCCAGTAGTCTGGGCGGTCGCGAAGGGTTCTTTTTGGAATAAAGTGATCTTGGTGCCAGCAGCTTTAGCGATTAGCGCGTTGGCTCCTTGGCTAATTACTCCCTTGTTGATGATTGGCGGCGCTTACCTCTGCTTTGAAGGCTTCGAAAAAATTTATCATTCAGTCTTTCATGCGGACGAGGAAAGACAGCACCATAATGAAGGGTTGCAAGCTTTAGCTGATCCTTCAGTGGATATGGTGGAATTTGAGAAAGATAAAATTAAAGGTGCGATTCGCACCGATTTTATTCTCTCCGCCGAAATTATTGTCATCGCCTTAGGTACAGTTAAGGATGCTTCATTTAGCTCACAAGTCCTTGTTGTCTCACTGATTGCTCTCATTATGACTGTGGGTGTGTATGGTCTCGTTGCAGGGATTGTAAAGCTAGATGATGCGGGTTTGTATTTACTCAAAGAGACTGCTCAGAGCTCTTGGGCCAATTTTAAACGGGCTTTAGGTCGCGGCTTATTAGCTTTTGCGCCTATCCTAATGAAAACTCTATCTATTGTCGGTACCTTAGCGATGTTCATGGTGGGCGGTAGTATCTTAGCGCATGGTCTTCCCCATTCGCATGAGTTCTTGGAAGGAGGAGCAGCGTTTGCGCGTCAAGTCACTGGGATTGGTAATATCTTAGCCGCAATCACGCCGACTTTGCTCAGTACCGTGATTGGTATTATTGCAGGTGGTCTAGTTCTATTAGTTTGGACACCGCTGAGTAAGCTGATTAATCGCTTTAAAGGGGCTTAATGCCCCTTGTTTAGCTTAGCCCCAGCGAGCAACAATCAGTTTTCCACCTGCTTTTTGCTCCATTAAAGTCGTGCGTGCACTATAGCGCGTATCGACTAGATAGCTGGGTTCTGAAGAGTAAGTGACCTCTGAACTCGTAATACGGCCTACTTCATTTAATTCAACAGTGACTTCTTCTGAATAAGTATTTACGATCGATAAGCCAACACCTTCCACACTAGTTGCTGACGAGGCATCGCGCACATCATCGTAAGAACCTACCGCCATAACAATTTTGCGTGTACGCCCCGCACTGTCTTTCTCTACATCGACAACAGTGACAGTGTGATCAAATTTTCCATCCCCTGTATGGTCAATGAAAATAATCTGGCCAGCTGCTAGTTGATTGACAGGAAGTTCAGGTTTAGTGCTATCACCACGATTATCATAGCTGGCATTCCAATCGAATAAGCGGGTGCAAGATTTAGCGACTCGATCTGCACTAATTTCTGGATAATGCACATTGACCCCATAGAGCATTGAGTGCTGCGAATCAAGCGCTTGGACGTTTAGAATCGCTCCATAGCCGGGGCGAGAAACGCGCAAACCTTCACTACTTAATAATTTATCAGCACGACTAAACAAGCCTTGAGTTTTATCACTAGTGGCAACAATCCATTTCTTTTCAGCACTGGCACTGCGCAGAACAGGATGCGGTAAATTAATCATACGGTCTTCGCGCAATTGTTTACGGAATTGATCCATAAAAAAGAGGGCAATATTCTTGCAATCTCCTTCAACTCGATTACGCTTCATCACTTCCCAGTAAAAACCTACAAATTGTCCAAATGCGGTGCGAATTTCCGGGCTAGCCCAAGTGAAGATTTCGGCCGTACTGCGGATAGTTAAAACAGGCAAACCTAAAGCGCGGAAGTTGGATAAATAAGCTAAGGGGTCGGACGCTTTAGCTGCAGGCGCACGTAAATCTAAACCCGCCACAGCCCGATCTAAACTCGTTAAGGTAGGAACATCGATTGTACCTGTAGCAGGTAAAGCCTGTGCATTTTGAAAATTAATAAGGGCTAGTTCGGTCATACCACCGAAGCTACCATCACACAAACTCCGTAAATAGCCTAAACGCCCTAAGGCATATTGCACAGCTACTACTCCTGTCCCGGAAGAGCCTCGCGCTAGAGGACTGGTAAGTCCACGTGGAAAAGCCTTCGCTAAAGCTCGATCAGACAAATTACCAGTAGGTGCTGGTGGGGTTGCAACTGTGGTGACTAATTCACGGAGAGCTGCAACCATTTTACCTACGGTAGTTGGGGCACTGCTGGTTCCTAAATCCACTGATAAAGAGGAACCATTCACATCAAAACGGTCTAGGGCAGTGAATAGATAAGTGAACTCGTTACCGCTAATACTGCCATTGCGATTAAGATCTAAACTGGCCCAATTTAAGCCGGCTAAGCGTGAATCTTGGCGGGCCCGAGCGATACTTAGGTTCTTATTAGCCATTTCTTGGAGGAAATCAGTTCGGCTTAAACTAGGCATGGCATACTCCTGAGAATGATTAAACTAAGTTTAGTTGCCGTCAGGCTGTTGGAGAAGAAAAGCACCATTAATATTGTTGGTTGGATTAGTCTTATCCGTCATATTAAAGCCGCCTACAATTCCCTGACCATAGTCACCCACAAAATCACCACTAATCGAGCCATTCACTTGACTTGCTTGATGCGTGGTATGATTAGTTAATTGGCCGCCTTGGAAATTAAGGCTTAAATCACCGGAACTCAGCTGTCCATCAAATGCACCTGTCCAAGTGTGGTCAGGAACATCTGCGCTAATTTGTCCATTGCTGACTTTGCCACTATCGAAATCAATATGCATTCCTACTTTAAGTTGGCTAACCGCACCCATACTGCTTTGTACTGAGCTTGCAAGGACATGATTATAGTTAGCTGAGCCACTACGCTGTTCAAGAATGGTTTTAGGCGTACCCTGATAGGAAATCCACATCAACCCCTGTCGATTATTCACAGCCTGACCCGATTGTGCGGTGTAGTCATCCCAACGTCCCCATTTCACATCAAACTGGCTTAAAGGCTTATCATTTTGTTTAACATGATTGGCTGTAGTATTTAGATATTCATTCTTAACTTGCAAAGTCGGTGTACCTTGCTCATCTTTGCTAGCAGAGCCTTTGTTTACAGCCGCAGTACTGGGGGTAATGACAATCGCTTTGCGGGCAAGAGGCGTTATTGGATCGATAGGTTCTTCTGGCAGATTACCATCGCGCACTTTTACCTTAACTTGGCTTTCAAACTGGCCTTGGTCTAGACTAGATACTAGGGTTTCCCTAGATTTTTGCTTGGTTTTCTTTTCAGTAAAAATGCGTGGCGCTTCCCGCAACAGCTCACATTGGCCGTTATGATTCACAAAGGCAAAGTTTGCATCTTGTCCACTACCTAGCATTAAGTTGCAAGCACCTGAGTAAGTTTTAACGGTGATACCACCTTTCCAAGCTGCTAAATACATGCCTTCAGGAGCTAGGCTGACTTCATAAAAAGTACCGCGAATGCCAATCGTAGCGGTTGGGGTCTTTAATTGGTATTCAGACTTATTTTGTTTGCCAATAGCGCCAGAAATAGTGCGTAAGCCACCAGAGAGTAGCTCCATAATGACACTGCCATGTTTGCCATCGGTATTAAGTTGGTATTTTTCTAAACGTAATTCAGAGTTTTCATGTAATTCAATATAGGCATCATCCACCATGCGAAATTGGGCTGTAGAGTCTTTAGCAGAACGAATAATATCGGAGCGATACACAGCACTAAGTCGTTTAATAGCGGTTTGTGCTCCAAAACGCTCTGCTTGAATACTCCCTTTAGCTAAGAGAGTAGTTCCTAAATTTTCAGCCGTACTAGTAGCAAAAGCTGCGGGTGTACTCAGGAGTAAGCCGAGAAAGCTGATCAAGGATTTATTTAACATAGAAAGCTCCTGAATCTAAAACTGATAGTTAATGCCGGTTTTAATAAATGCCTTTTCTGAGTCGTATAGATCGAGATTACTGGCATTATTAACATAACCGATATTAGTAAAAAAGTTCGCTTTATTATTTAATTGAATCTGATGGGTCATTTGCAAGGTAAGACGCCGATCCTTGCGTTTAGCCTGATAGGTTAAGTCTAGGTCTTGATTAACACGCCGTTGTAGGTTAATTCCCAGTGAGCTACTCTGCTTTGTATTCCATGTCTTGGTGAGCGCATAACCTAAGCTCAGCACATCGCGGTTTAAATATTTGAATTTTTCTTGCTTTGGAATTTCATGACTAAGAGCGAAGCCCATTTGATGACCTAAAGTATTGTTATTGAATTGATACTGGGTACTTAATTGTAATACTTGATTATCTTGGTTGTTATTAGTCGCCTGTTGATAATCTGTCTTGCCCCAACTGAAAGCGCCCAGCCAGCTACTGTTTGAGTCTAATTTATAATTCAGGCTGGCTTCCAAAGCCTGTGAGCGGCTATAACTCTGCTCCCGCAAGTTCAAAGCTTGCAGATTTAATCCTAGTTGATAGCGCTTGTTACCATCTAGAAAAACATACCCAGCATTCAAGCTTAGATCGTTAGTACTATAAGCCACCGCATGAGGATAATGCTTATAATTAAAATTGGTATTCACAAACCAAGCTTGCTCAGCCATTGGAATACGATTATAGCCTAACTGCGCGCCTAGCTCACTAAAGCTCGAATCTTGCTTAATAGAGGAATTGTCGAGCTTAATTTCGCCAAAGATAGGTAAATTAATGCTGGCATTGTTGACACCTAGGTTGACATTACTGTCATGCCCAACGGCCATACTGGCAGCTGCTTGCCAAGCACTGCTACTACTGGGCTGTTTATCCAGTTTAAGTGCTTGCAGTTGTTGTTCTACATTGTTACGCACGACTAAAGGCATGGGTAGTTCTAAGGCAGTAGCAAATTCAAGCTGTGCAGCGCTTGGATTATTTAAAGCCAAGTAGGTGCGAGCTAATTCTAAACGGGGACGTACCTGCTCAGGTTGATTAGCCACTGCCCGCTTTAGAGCGAGTAAAGCATAGTCGAAATGTCCAGTCTCCAACGCAGCTAGGCCATATAAATAATCAAATTCTGGCTCTCCTTCATAAGTTCGCTTGAGGGTTTGTGCTTGTTCCCAAGCCAAAGCATACTGTTCAGTATCAATAGCTTGCTGCAGCTGATCTAACGGTAAATTGTTTGCAGCCAAACAAAGTTCAGAAAAAAGAATAAGTCCCCAAGGCAGGCTAAGCTTGATTAGAGTTAACTGATTCGTAGACAAACTCATGAAGGGTTCTCGTCTTAACATAAAAAAATGGAGCCAGCACAAGGCTATTTGTAAAGTCTAATACCCAGAGGGTAGTGACGCTTTAAACCCTAGCCTATTGCTTATTATACTAGTGAGTGATCAATCAGCAGTGCTTAAGTTCAGAACTGGTAAATAACTAACAGGTTTAAGCCGCATAACTTAGTAAACTCTGCCTTTTAATTTTTAGTTAGCAGGCTATGTTACAGCGTTGGCGTGGATGGCAAGAGCTCTATGTCTTAGGCTTTGGCGTATTAATTCTGGTGATCAGCTGTTTAATGTATCTCGGACATTTATCTGTCTTACCTTTGGTTTTCCAACGGATGGAGGCACTCAGTTATGATGTGCGGATGCGCCTGATCCCACAGCAAGCTTTAGACACTCTTCCTCAAATCCTCATTGTTGATATTGATGAAGCTAGTCTGCAAAGCGAAGGGCAATGGCCATGGTCTCGTTATAAACTTGCAAACCTGATTGAACGCTTACACCAAGCAGGCGCTGCAGTGATTGCAATGGATATGAGCTTTCCCGAGCCTGAACTACACCCCTTAGATGCGATTAAGCAACGCTTACCCACTTCCACACAGCTTGATCCTAGCCTACTAGCCTATTACCAACAATTAGATGGGGACGAGCAGTTAGCTAAGGTTTTCAAGGAGAGTCAGGTGATTCTCGGTAATTTATTTCATCAGATGGATCATTTCCAAAAAGGCTCACTTCAGCCTATTAGGATTGACTGGCAAGCTAAATCTCAACAATTACCCACAAGTTTAGTTATGCAAGGGGTTACGGCGAATTTACCTAAGCTGTCTGCAGCAGCTGCCGGAACAGGTTTTTTAAATATTTTCCCTGATGATGATGGGGTTATTCGTTCCGCTCCTCTGATTTTAGAGTATCAACAGCAGTTTTATCCTAGTTTGGCTTTACAGACAGTGCGCCAATATCTTTTGGATGAGCAGCCTATAAAATTGAGCACTGAAATTATTGCTAAGGCTGAGGTCATCACTCAACTTGAATATGCAGGGAAAACAGTAGGTACCGATCCGACCGGACAGATTATTATTCCTTTTTTGGGTACTGCTGGGCGCTTCGAGACCTTTGCAGCCACCGATATCCTGCGCAAACCTGTGCCCACTCAATTCGCGGATGCGATTGTCTTAATTGGAACTTCAGCTAAAGGCTTAGCTGATTTACGTTCCACACCTTTTCAACCGGCTTTTCCAGGCGTAGAGGCACAAGCTACCTTGGTGTATGCCTTATTGCATCCCAGCATTATTCCTATCACACCAGAATGGCTGGATGCTGCAGTGATTTTAGAGATGCTAATTTTAGGCATAGCGATGCTTTGCCTATATCCACATCTTCAGCCCTATGCAATGCTCGTGTTTGGAGTATTACTCTCTGTGCTAGTAATCAGTCTGAATCTCTGGCTATGGATGTATGAAAGGCTCAATATCCCCTTATTACCGTCTTTGTTATTGGTAGCTGCTATGAGTTTTTTCTTTTTCCTAGAACGCCTATTGACTGAGCATCAGCAGCGCCAGCGGATACAAGATATGTTTGGACAATATGTGCCCTCAAAGCACATTGATCAGCTCTTATCCAATCCACAGCTGAATGCGAATATGGAAAGCGAACGCCGGCAGATGACTGTCTTGTTTTCAGATATACGCCAGTTCACACCTATAGTGGAGAAATTACCCTCTACACAGGTACAGAATTTCCTCAATGCTTATCTAACCCCCTTAACTTCGATTATTTTTCAGCATCAAGGGACGGTTGATAAATACGTGGGCGACATGATTATGGCATTTTGGGGGGCGCCTTTACCCGATCAAGCGCATGCTGAGCATGCAGTCTTAGCGGCCTTATCTATGCAAACAACTTTGCAAACGATTCAACCCCAGTTTGAAGACTTAGGTATTCGAGAGGTAGTCAGGGCAGGAATTGGCATTCACAGCGGTGAAATGACCGTTGGGGATATGGGATCACGCTATCGGCGAGCGTATACAGTCTTAGGTGATGCTGTTAATTTGGCTTCCCGCTTACAAGAACTAACCAAATATTATCAAATCGAAACTTTAGTCAGTGATGAGACGGTTAAGCAGTGTTCAACAGTGCAATTTCGCTTATTGGATCAAGTGCGGGTACGCGGGCGATCTGAGCCAGTGCTGATTTATCAGCCTTTGGGTTTAAAAAGCGCTTGGGCTAATGAGGCAATCTATCTAGCTCGCCATGAGGAGGCTATTCAGGCTTATTTAGCGGGGAATTGGGGTCTAGCAAGAACAGTCATCGAGGCGCTAAATTTACACCAGCCGAGTCATTATTACGCTTTAATTTTACAACGTTTACAAGCGCATGCTTATCAAGCTCCAGCGGATTGGAATGGGGTGATTCATTTAGAAGAGCTTTAAGCATAAAGACTTTTACTACTACGCCTCGAAAGCGTTACCATGCGCGTTTTTATACAATATTCACAAAAATGGGGCATCAGCTATGTTACCACCACGTCCGTCCGGAGTGATTGCCTTAGCGGCAGACACTGATACCGGCGGAGCATTAGCTCGTTTAACCGCCTTAGAGGGCTTATCTCGCGCAGTTCTCGTAGGCATCATACCGCTCATTGCTTTTGAAGCTTTAGGTAGCAAAGAGGCTGTCGCGCAAATCTATTTAGTAGCCTCCTTAGTGACGCTATTTATTACCCTCAATTTTAGTCGCTTGGAGAAGCTTTTACAGCGCCGCTGGGTCTTAAGTTTGGGCGCGGCTATGCTTATTTTATCCTCATTACTGATTTATTTTGGTAGTAACTGGATTTTTGCTGCTGGTATTGGTCTACGTTCCGCTGCTGCTTCTATTTTTACGGTCTGTATTTCTTTATATGTGATGGACTATATCGAAAAACTGGAGTTCGCTCGCACCGAATCACGGCGTATGCTCTATAACGGGGTAGCTTGGTTATTAGGACCCTTAGCCGGGATTTTTCTATGGGAACATAATATGCCGTTTAGTGCTTTTATAGTTTCCATGGTGAGTGCAGGAGCTATGTTGGCCTATTTTTGGCATCTGCGTTTAGGGGATAATCCGGTTTTAACCGCTGCCAAACCACGTAAAGCCATCCACCCTTTAGTCTTAGTACCGCATTTTTTTAAGCAAAAGTTCTTACGTATTTCTTATTTAATTACTTTAAGTCGTGCCGTTTTTTGGGTGCTTTTATATGTTTATGGCCCAATTTATGTGGTAGAGGCCGGTTTGCCTAAATGGGTCGGTGCCGCTTTATTATCCTTAGGCTGTGCCATGCTATTTTTTAGCCCTTGGGTACGCGCCTTAGCTGAACGTTTTCACACCAAAAATGTGCTGATTTTTGGTTTGTCTTTATGTGGTGCTTCCTTATTGGGTTTAGGCTTATTAGGGGATTCACAAAAAATAGGTGTTTTATTGTGGTGGACGGGGGCTTGGGGTGCTTCCTTTGTGGATGTTTTGGGTAATATTCCTTTTATGCGTACGGTTAAAGCCTATGAACGTACCGAAATGACCATGGTATTTTCAACTTGGCGGGAAATGTCAGAATTAGTCACACCCTTAGTGATTTCAATTATCTTACTCCTACTACCTTTTTATACGGTTTACTATATTTTTGGTACCTTCTTAATACTTGTGGCTTTTTATGCGCTTTCTTTACCGACCCGTGTTTAGCAACTAATTTTTAAGATTTTTGAGGTTTGCACTAAACTTAGTTAATTGTTGACTAAGATGGAATAGCTGAGATCTATGATTTGTTTAAGAGTAACTGTCCAGTTTAAGGTATTACTACTAGCCTGTATCCTAGTGAATACAGGCTGCAGTAATACCAGCAGCTATGAATCGACGGGTATTCCGGAAATTCAGGGGGTATGGCGCTATTCTGACAGTACTTTGCCTACTATGGGTGCATCGCTCACTTATGAATTTCAGGAAGATCAGTTTCGGGTGATTGGACACCCAGATATCCACGCCTATGGTAACTATCAGTTTGAAAAAGCTGAACGAGGTGGGTATCAGATCGCTTTAGCGCCTGCGGAAAGCCAAGGTTTTGCAGCAAAGACCATTCAAGTCCAACCTACTGGTGGGCGAATTTTGATAATTGACCAGCGCAGCTATCGGCGTATTTTGCGGCATTAGTGATAAGCCTAGAACAGTGTAGCTGTTCACCCTCTTCAAGCTGTGCCAGAATGCGCGCATTCATTTGCTTTTGAGACTGGTTTAAGAATGGCTGAATCTAATTTATTTTTACGTATGTTAGCGGAAAAACGCTTTCTCTTAGCCGATGGCGCAACCGGGACTAATCTATTTAGTATGGGCTTAATGACCGGCGATGCGCCAGAACTTTGGAATACTGAGCATCCAGAAAAGATTGCCGCGCACTATCGCAGCTTCGTGGAAGCAGGTTCCGATATTATCTTAACCAATACTTTCGGTGGCAATCGTCGCCGCTTAGTGCTGCATCAAGCTCAGGATCGCGTAGAAGAACTGAATACAGCTGCTGTAAAGATTTTAAAAGACGAAATCGCTAAAGCAGGGCGTGAGATTGTGATGGGTGGCTCCATGGGCCCTACTGGAGATATTTTAGAGCCGAATGGCCCCTTATCGATTGCGGAAGCAGCCGATATTTTTGAAGAGCAGGCGCGAGCCTTAGCCGCTGCCGGTGTTGATGTACTGTGGCTAGAAACTTTATCTTCCAAAGAAGAGGTCGAGGCGGCTGTTTTAGGAGCAGGGCGTGTCGGTTTGCCCGTCGTGAATACCTTAAGTATTGACACCAATGGGCGCACGATGATGGGTTTGACTGCTGCGGATATTATTAATCTGCAACCAAATTTGCATCCACATCCGATTGCTTGTGGAACAAATTGTGGGGTTGGTGCTTCTGAAGTCGTCGCTGCTGTACTGAATTTCTTTAATGCAGCCGGTGAAGAGCAAGAGCCAATCATTGTGGCTAAAGCCAACTGTGGTATCCCTGAATATGTTGATGGGAAAATTGTCTATAATGGCACACCAGAGCTGATGGCGCGCTATGTTGAGTTAGCGATGGATGCAGGCGCACGGATTATTGGTGGCTGTTGTGGTACCAGCCCAGAACATATTAAAGCTATGCGAGCTGCGATGGATCAGCATGTGCCCCAAGAGAAACCTAGCTTAGAACTCATTCTGCGTGATTTAGGTAATGTATCTAAAGGCGCACAAGCGCAATTAGCGGGTGATTTAAGTGTGGAAGGTGGCTCTTTAGGTGGCGGCAGTGGGCGTAAGCGTTCACGACGTGCTTAGTGAAACCGTGCTGCTTAGAGCTAAATATTTAGCTTTAAGCAGCTGCAGCGCGCTCCACAAATAAAATCCCATTCAAATGATCGAGCTCATGCTGGATAATCCTTGCGACAAAGCCGCTATAGTCTGCTTCAATGGCTTCACCCTGTTGGCTGATATAGCGCAGTCGTAAACGTTCAGCACGGGCAACTTGCGCTCTTGTAGACTGTACACTCAAACAACCTTCTTCGCCCCAGCAAGTATCAGTTGATTGCCACAGGATTTCTGGATTAAGCATCACTATTGGTTCCATCAAGGGTGCATCTGGATAGCGTGGATTCGGGCGCGAGGCAACAATAATAATTCTTAAGGATTGAAATACTTGGGGTGCAGCTATGCCGACTCCATTCGCCGCGAGCATAGTGGCATGCATATTTTGAATGAGTGTTTGTATTTCAGGGGCTAGCGGGTCACTAACGGCTTGAGCTAACTGCGTCAATACCGGCTCGCCTTGTTGAGCAATGTTTAAGATCTGTGCTTCAGGAACTGTCGACATCCTTAAATCCTACCTTATCAGACCCTGCTTAGGTCTAGTATTTTTCTAATGAAAAAACGGTTTTCGCAAACTGTTTAGCAGCTCAGCATAAAATGTGCAATTGCACATTGTCGACAATTATCCAGGTTTAAAGGCTGAAAATTATCGGAGCATCGGTTGACGATCTGAAAGCGATTACCGACAATACGCGAGCTTATTCGCTAATCGTGAAATCCACCACATGACACTGCTTGCTCTTTATAATTCCGAAATTGCTGCTGGCAATATTCAACGTGACCCCGCACAGGAACGCGCTATCCAAGTCTTACAAGGAATTATGGATGGCTTAGTTAATCCTAAACCCCAAGCACCCACCAAAGGTTTTCGCTTCTTTTCTAAGCCGGAACCACGCACCGAAGTCAGCGTAAAAGGTGCCTATCTTTGGGGTGGTGTAGGGCGCGGCAAAACTTGGATTATGGATTACTTTTTCAAAGCAGTGCCGATTGCTGAGAAAAGCCGTTATCACTATCACCATTTTATGTTGATGGTGCATGAAGAGCTACGCAAATTAGGCACGAATCAAAAAGATCCCTTAGAACTAGTTGCCAAGAAAATAGCCTCCAATACTGAGCTACTCTGTATTGATGAGTTTCATGTTCTGGATATTGGTGATGCGATGATTTTAGCCGGTCTATTGCAAGGTCTAGTGCATAACGATGTGACCATTGTCACGACCTCGAATCGTCCACCGGATGATCTCTACAAAAATGGCCTACAAAGGGCACGTTTCTTGCCTGCCATTGATTTGATTAAGAAAAATCTCCAAGTGATTGAGCTAGACAATGGCATTGATTATCGCATGCGTCATGTGATTCCTTTGGATGAGCAGGCCGATAATATCACGCATTCGGATCCTGAATTGGAGGAACGTTTCCACGAAGTGGCCAAAGGCAAAATCTACGAAAATGTCGAAATGGAGTTGAATAGCCGTCGGCTTCCAGTGAAAAAAATGGCCGATAATATTATTTGGCTGGATTTTAAAACAGTCTGTGATGGCCCACGCTCGACCAGTGATTATATTGAGTTAGCGGCACGCTACGGTACGATTATTCTCTCTGATATTCCGATTATGAATCAGGAAAGTGAGAATGCGGCGCGGCGCTTTTTGAATTTTATAGATGAATTGTATGATCGTAAGGTGCAACTCATCATCTCTACCCGTTACGATATTAAAGAGCTGTATCAAGGCCAGTTGCTCAAATTTGAATTTGCCCGCGCCTTTAGTCGCTTAAATGAAATGCAATCGCCGACTTATTTAGCGGCTTAACTGAGCTTGGAGTGGTTTTAAATGGCAACTTGGTTTATCTCTGATCTACATTTAGAACCAGCTCGTCCAGCCAGCACGCATCTACTATTTGAGTTTTTGCAGCATATTCGTGGGAAAGCCGAAGCTTTATATATTTTGGGTGATTTATTTGAATACTGGATCGGTGATGATTTTTTAGCAACTCCGCCAGGGCAAATGGTTTTACCCATTTTAACAGCCTTTAAGCAAGTGGCTGACAATGGTACGCCGATTTATCTACAACATGGGAATCGTGATTTTTTGCTAGCTGAAGAATTTGCCAAGCTTAGCGCAATCACACTCCTACCGGAGCAATCCATTATTAAGCTGTATGGGCAGCCAACCCTGATTATGCACGGTGACTTGTTGTGCACAGATGATGTCGAATATCAAAAAGCGCGTGTCTTATTCCGCAGTCCGCAATGGCAAGAGCAGATTTTAGCCAAGACTATTCCTGAGCGTTTACAGTATGCGCAAAGCTTGAGGGTGCAAAGTCAGCAAACTGCACAAACTAAACAGGAAGAAATTCTCGATGCCAATCAAGCTGCTATTGAAGCAGCGCTACGTAGTGCTCAAGTATGGCAATTGATTCACGGTCATACGCATCGTCCAGCCATCCATGAATTTGAGTTAGATGGTCAAACTGCTAAGCGGATTGTGCTTGGTGATTGGTATCAGCAAGGTAGTTTCTTACGTGTTGATGCGGAAAGCATGAAGCTGTCAGCCGAGTTTCACTAAGCAATCTAAATAAGCATTTTCGTCGGGTGGCTGTTGCTGCTGTTGAGCTTGCCATAAATTTGCGACCAAGCATTCCATCATCAAATGTTCAGTATCATGTTGTCCATAGCGCTCAGCTAGATTCTCGTAGATATCACGAATTCCAACGGGTCGATCAGTAGCGACCTGCTCACGTAAGCCTAAATGCAAACCCATATGCAGAAAGGGATTCGTATGTCCTTCCTCAGGGGCATAATCCTGTTGCAGAGCTTGGTCAGTATTAGCCAGAAGCGGGTGGTATTCAGGATGTTCCAGAATGACTGCGGTTACTTGTTTTTCCAGGCCTTCCAAAACTTGGCCTGCCTGTTGCTTTTGCCAGCAGGTCAAATAATAACGGCGTAAATTTTCACGTTGCGCAGAGATCATGCAGCAGTTTTGTCCTTGTATTCACATAAATCCGCGATCAAGCAACTCGGGCATTTAGGCTTACGGGCAGTACAGACATAACGTCCGTGTAAAATCAGCCAATGGTGCGCATCTTGCAGATAGTCAGGCGGAATATTGTTGAGTAAACCTTTTTCCACTTCCAGCACATTTTTGCCCGGCGCTAAGCCCGTACGATTGCCAAGGCGAAAAATATGCGTGTCGACTGCCATAGTAGGCTGATGAAAAGCCGTATTCAAAATAACATTAGCGGTTTTGCGGCCAACGCCTGGTAGTGCTTCTAATTCAGCTCGATTAGCAGGGACTTGGGATTGATGTTGCTCGATTAAAATTTTGCAGGTGCCAATGATGTTTTTGGCTTTCGCATTATATAAACCAATCGTTTTGATGTAGTCGCGTAAGCCCTCTTCGCCTAAAGCTAGAATGGCTTCTGGTGTATTTGCGACAAGAAATAATTTTTCGGTAGCTTTATTTACACTTTTATCGGTCGCTTGGGCAGATAAAATTACCGCTACCAATAGTTCAAAAACGGAGGCATAGTGCAGCTCAGTGCGTGGATTTGGGCTGGCAGCCTGCCAACGCCGAAAGATTTCAGCAGAGTGTTCAGGCTTCAAAGGGGATCACTCACAGGCTTGAGTAAAGCTTGTTGCTGGGCACGAGCGGCCCGCCGTTGATCAATATAGTTTTTACCGGCTACTAAAAAACCTAGGCTAATAAACGCACCCGGTGGCAAAGCCGCTAGTAATAAACCTTTGAAATCGTCGCTCAGATGCAAGCTTAAACCACGAGCAGCTTCCCCAAACATTAAATGAGCTTGAGAAAATAAAGTCCCATGAGCCAATAATTCGCGGATCGCGCCTAAGCTGACTAAGACTAAGGCAAAGCCAATCCCCATCATCAAGCCGTCTAACCACGCATATTTAGGCGGGTTTTTGGCAGCATACGCTTCAGCGCGACCAATAATAATGCAGTTGGTGACAATCAAAGGAATAAAAATGCCAAGTACTGCATAGAGTTCGCTGAAATAAGCATGAATCAGTAATTCAATGGCGGTTACGGTAGAGGCGATAATCAGTACGAAAGCAGGAATGCGAATTTCTTCACGAATAAATGGACGCAACAGAGAAATCAATAAATTCGTAGTCACTAAAGTCATCAAGGTAGCGATGCCTAAACCAAGCCCATTGACCAGATTTGTCGTCACCGCCATTAAAGGACATAAGCCTAAGAGTTGGACTAAGCCTGGATTATTTTGCCACAGTCCATTGAAAACAATTTCACGATAAGGATGTTCTGTACTCATGGCTGCTTTCCTGCACTAGGCGCAAATAAAGTGTCGGTATGTTGTGTTGACCATCTGAGCACCTGCTTGACAGCGGCGACCACCGCTCGCGGGGTAATCGTTGCCCCCGTAAATTGATCGAATTGGCCACCGTCTTTTTTAACTGCCCAAGATGTCTCGGAAGGGTCTTGTAGGGATTTACCTGAAAAACCTAAAATCCAGTCACTTTTTTCCACATCAATCCAATCTCCTAAGCCCGGTGTTTCTTTATGCGCTAAGACCCGCACACCTGCTAAGGTTTGATCAGCATTAACTCCGACAGCTAAGCGAATATTGCCACTGTAGCCATCAGGGGTGGTTGTGGTGAAAATCGCAGCCACTGGCTGATCTTGTTTACGCAAGCGATACACGAGCACTGGCTCGGAGCTATTCAGCTCAGTAGGGTTTAAGCTAAGCGTATCTTCGAGTGGATTATTATCATAGCGGCTGGCTTCAACTAAGGTATTAATCCGCGTCAATAGGGCTTGGCGTTCGCCTTCAGCGATTTGCTTAGCAGTGACGGTATGTACGCCAGCTAGGAGTAAAGTACCGGCTAGAGCGAAACCTGCAAGTAATAAAGTTGGTTTGCTCAGTTCTCGAACTAAAGCGTTCATGATCCAAACCGTCCTTTAGTGCCATAAACCCGTGGTTGAGTATAAGTGTCGAGTAAAGGTACTGCCATATTCATAATCAGCACAGCGAAAGCAATTGCATCTGGGTAGCTCCCCCAGACACGGATAATATAAGTAAAACACCCAATGCCACCCGCATACAGAAGTTTACCTAGAGGGGTGGTACTGGCAGAAACGGGGTCAGTAGCAATAAAAAAAGCCCCTAAGATGCTTGCACCAGTCATTAAATGAAAGAGCGGCGAACTATAATGATCAGGATTAATTAGCCAAAAGACTAAAGCCATACCAGCTAGAGCGGCCATTAAAGCTACCGGAATATGCCAGCTAATAATCTTTCGATAGATTAGCCACAAGCCACCTGCTAACCAAGCCACGCTTACCCATTCCCAAGCTTGACCTCCGATCCAGCCAAAAGCAGCGCCTTGACTGATCTGTTCAACTGTTTCACCCAGTCTTAAATGGGTTTTGATGGTATCCAAACTAGTGGCTTGAGTAAGGCCATCCCAAGTACTAAGGCCTCCTAAAAATACTTGTTGGATGGTTTCATTTAAACTTAAGGCACCGATACTGGTGAGCGCGGGTGCTGGCCAACTCGTCATCTCAATCGGAAACGAGACTAAGACAGCAGCATAACCGACCATGGCTGGATTGAAAGGGTTATAACCCAAGCCCCCATAAAGATGTTTGCCAATCACCATTGCAAACATCAGCGCAATCAAAATCAGCCACCAAGGGGAATAGGGCGGGAGCGCTACTGCTAACAACCAGCCAGTGACCACTGCGCTATAGTCAGTCAAAAAAGGTAACAAGGGGCGCTCACGTAGTTTAAGCATTAAGGCTTCAAGCAGAACAGCAAAGCCTAAACTCAATAATAAATTAGTCACCACTCCCCAACCAAAGAACCACAAGAGGGCTAAGGTACCTGGTAGCAGCGCATAAATGACTTGCGCCATGACTTGCCCCACGCTTTGAGGTGCATGCATATAAGGCGAAGTTTTAATGCCAAAAATCATGCTGGTTTATCCTCTGAAGCAAGGGGAGCCGATGCAGCTTGTTGGGCTTTTTTGGCTTTAGCGCGTTCTAACGCGGCTTGGATGGCAGCTTGTTTATCATTGTTACCTGCATCTCTAGTTTTAGTTTGAGCAGCTTCTTTATGTTTGGCTAGTTTTTCAGCTTTTTCGCGCTTAGCACGCTCAAGACGCTCTTGATGAAAATCATGCCGCTCACGGGCTAAATCCGCTTTTTCACGTGCTTCAGCTTGTGCATAAATATCCGCTTTGGCGTAACGATAATAATCCACCAATGGAATATGACTGGGGCAGACATAGGCACAGCAACCACATTCTATACAATCAAATAAGTGATACTGTTCAACTTTTTCGAGGTTGCGTGCGCGAGCATGCCAATATAACTGTTGTGGTAAGAGATTAACCGGACAAGCTTCAGCACAGCGACCACAACGAATACAAGGTAAGGCTGGCGATTCAGCTTCTTGTTCACTGACCCATAAGCAGTTAGTGGCTTTAACAACTGGAATTTGATCGGTCGGCAAAGCCATACCCATCATTGAGCCACCCATGATAAGGCGTTGTGCTTTAGGGGTATAACCCCCGGCTGCTTGAATCAAGCTATGCATACTCAAACCAAACTCTACCTCAAAGTTCTGAGGCTGAGCTACTCCCTTACCGGTCACGGTGACATAACGCGAAATTAGTGGCTGCCCCAAAACAACGGCTTGGTAAATAGCGCGCGCGGTAGCGACATTATGACAAAGTACGCCTATATCGCTGGGACGGCCACTACTGGGTACTTCACGTCCAGTTAAAATTTGAATCAGTTGACGTTCGCCACCGGTTGGATATTGTGTAGGCACGGGTACTAGTTTTAAACGCGGGTCCTTGGCTTGCTGCACCGCCGTTTGCATCGCTTGAATAGCTTGCGGCTTATTATCTTCAATACCAATCAAGCAGTTTAAACCTTGAGCGGGGGCATGTTCATGCAAAGCTCTAAGCATAATCAGGCAGCCCGTGATAATTTCGCTGGCGCGCTCACGCATCAACATATCATCACAGGTGATATAAGGCTCACACTCAGCCCCATTGATCAATAGGTGGGTGAGCTGTACTGGTTCAGGGACAGCTAATTTAATCGCTGAAGGGAAAACCGCACCACCTAAACCCACAATGCCAGCTTGACTAATGCGCTCACGTAAGACTTCAGCAGAGGCTTCCGCATAATTTTCAAGCGGAGTTAAGCGCTGATCACCCCAGTTGTCTTGTCCATCAGGCATTAAAATGACGCATAAATCATTTAAGCCAGAAGGGTGAGCGATGGGCCGCTCTTCAAGCGCTTGAATAGTTCCTGAAGTGCTGGCATGCACAGGAACACTAATCCTACCCTCGGCTTTTGCTAGACATTGCCCTTTATAAACAAAATCGCCGGCTTTAACGATGATTTTGGGTTTATGCCCCGCATGTTGTTGTAGAGGAATAACTAATTCACTAGCCTTGGCCGCAGAGAGTTGACGTACTGGCTGCTGAGTGGATTGGTCTTTATGATAATCCTTAAGGTGCAAACCACCCTTGTGTTGCCATAGTTTACGTAGATTAAACATTAGGCTACCTCTTTAAGAGGAATGATCGGATAAGGCCATTTCCAAGTAGCAGGGCTGGTTTTCAAAGGCAGCATTAAAATGCAATCCACTGGACAAGGTGGTAAGCAGAGCTTGCAGCCCGTACATTCGGCCTCAATCACCGTGTGCATATGTTTAGCTGCCCCAACAATCGCATCCACAGGACAGGCTTGAATACAAAGCGTACAACCAATACAAGTCGCTTCATCAATAATCGCAACTAAGGGAACGCTTTGTGCTTCGCCATGTTCGGCATTTAAGGGTTTAGGTTCAACGCCTAATAGTTCAGCTAGAGCTTGAATAGTAGTCTCGCCCCCCGGAGGGCATTGATTGATGTCTGCTTCGCCTTTAGCAATCGCTTCTGCATAAGGTCGACAACCGGGGAAAGTACACTGTCCACATTGAGTTTGTGGGAGTAATTTGTCGATTTTATCAGCGAGTGGGTCACCTTCGACTTTAAAACGAATCGCTGCAAATCCGAGCAATAAGCCGAAAATAGCAGCTAAACCGCCAACTACCAATAAAGCGCTGAGCATTTAGTGTTTCACCAAGCCAGAGAAACCCATAAAACTAAGCGCCATCAAGCCAGCTGTGATTAAACCAATCGCATTACCTTTAAACACATTAGGAATATCGGCAACTACTAAACGTTCACGGATACTCGCAAACATGACCATCACTAAAGTAAAGCCGAGTGCGCCACCCATACCATATAGGGCAGATTCAATAAAACCATGCTGCTTTTGGATATTGAGCAGAGCCACACCTAACACAGCGCAGTTGGTGGTAATCAGGGGTAAATAAATACCCAAGACATTATGCAAAACAGGACTGCTTTTGCGCACCACCATTTCAGTGAAGCCAACAATAGCTGCAATCACTAAGATAAAGCTTAAAGTACGAAGATACTGCAAGCCTAAAGGTTCTAGTAGCCACGTATCGACTAGATAGCTGCTGACCGAGGAAAGTGTTAAGACAAAGGTGGTGGCTAAGCCCATACCAATCGCTGTTTCAAGCTTACGCGAGACCCCCATGAAGGGGCAAAGGCCAAGGAACTGGGAGAGCACCAAATTATTCACCCAGACGGTGCCCACAATAATCAGCAAGTAATCAGTCATGATCTACAGCCACTAGCTTCTACATGTTCGAAAAGATAAAGCGCACATAGTTTGCCATATTTACTGCGCTAAACCTTAACCGAAAGCAAAGAATAATTAAAATAGATAGCCTATTTATAGGCTGATAAAATGTTGCAGTGCAGTATATTTTAAACTATTATTAATCCTGAAGCGTTTTACGCTTCAATATCCTCCTAGCGGTTGGGCATCATTGAGATGCCCTTTTTTTAAGCTCACTTAGTGTTGGGCACGTCCTAAGCCAATCGCTAATTGAATGGCTGCTTTCAAGCTACCAGTTTCTGCCTTACCAGTTCCTGCTAGATCAATAGCTGTGCCGTGATCCACTGAAGTACGAATAATAGGCAAGCCTAGGGTAATATTCACTGCCTTACCAAAGCCCGCATATTTAAGCACTGGCAAGCCTTGATCATGATACATCGCTAGCACAGCGTCCGCCTGTTGCAAATGGCGGGGTGTAAATAAAGTATCAGCGGGCAGAGGGCCCGTCAGATGTAAACCCTGTTGTTGTAATTGGCGGATCGTGGGAATAAGAACATCAATCTCTTCCATCCCTAAGTAGCCGCCTTCACCTGCATGGGGATTCAATCCACAGACTAAAATACGCGGCTGCTTAATGCCAAATTTAGTGCGCAAATCCTGATCCAGTATTTTTAATACACTGCGCAAAAGAGCTGGAGTAATAGCGGCACTGACTTGATTTAAGGGTAAATGAGTAGTGGCTAAGGCGACGCGCAAATGACCACTAGCCAAAAGCATGACAGGTAGGGGAGCCTTCGTCAGTTCTGCTAAAAACTCGGTATGGCCAGTAAAAGGCACGCCCGCTTCATTGATAATGCCTTTGTGCAAAGGGGCAGTGACCATAGCAGCAAATTCGCCCGTTTGACAGCCCAGCGTTGCTCGCTTCAATAGTTCTAAAACATAAGTTGCATTGCGACTATCTAAACTGCCCGGAATAACAGGAGCAGCACAAGGAAGATGCAAGACGAATAATTCACCCCGCTTACAAGGTTCATGTTCTTGATCGGGTGTGTAGGGACGTAGGCGTACAGCTAAATTCAGTAAGCGTGCGCGCGCGCGCAGCATTTCAATATCAGCTAAAGCAATCACATCTTCAGCCCAATGCGTTTCACTTGCTAATTGCAGGACTAAATCAGGCCCAATCCCTGCTGGCTCGCCGGTTGTTAAAGCCAGTCTGATCCGCTTATTCATAAGCATCCTTTGTGGAGTTACTTTAATTGTAAGTTGGGTGCTGCACCTTGCATGCGATAATCAATATAAGCGCCATTTCTTAAACTTTGCAACCAAGCTTTATATTGCTCCTCTTCCTTACGTCCACCTAAGTAGTTAGTCGCTTTCTCACGAATTTGATCAGTCGATTGGTCAGCTTGTTTGCGCTCCAGCACTTCTAAAATATGCCAACCGAATTGGGTTTGAAAAGGCTGGCTCACGGTATTCAGCGTCTGGTTATTCATGGTTTGCTCGAACGCAGCCACCATTTGTCCCGCTTTAGCCCAACCCAAATCACCACCACGTGTAGCACTACCTGGATCATCCGAATTGGCCTTAGCTAATTGTGCAAAATCAGCACCAGCTTGTAATTGCTCGTAAAGCGCATCGATTTTTTGCTTAGCTTCTGCGGGTGAATACTTTTGGGTACTGATCAGAATATGTCTTACACGCGATTCAGACGCAGTAGCACGTTTACCACCTTCGCGCTCTAAAAGCTTGAGAACATGGAAGCCATTTGGATCACGAACTACCGGCGATATATCGCCCACTTGCATTAAAGATAAGGCACGCACAAAAGAACTAGGTAAAGCATCCGCTGCCTGCCAACCCAGATCGCCCCCTTTATTGGCAGCATTATTATCAGAAAACTGCTTAGCTACACTGGAAAAATCTTCGCCATTAGCCACGCGCTTTCTTAAGTCTTCGGCTTTAATTCGAGCAGCATTCACTTGCTCAATAGTCGCTCCATTGGGAGCTACAACTAAAATATGTTGCAAGTGGTAACGTTCGCCTGCAGTAATCTTTTGACTTTGACTAGCGATTAAGTCATTGACTTCTTGGTCGGAGACAGCAACTTTGCCGCCACCCATTTGTTTACGTAATGAGTCAGCAGTGATTTTGCGACGGGTTTGTTCGCGTAGAGCCTCCATACTGATGCCTGCTTTCTGTAAAGCAGCAGGGAAGGTACGCATGGTCATTCCATTTTGGCGGGCAATGCTCTCCATCGCTTGATCCACCATAGCATCATCCACATTAATGCCATTTTCTTTAGCATACTGCGCTTGCAAGCGTTCAGTCACCAGCTCATCGATCGCAGCACGGGTTAAATCAGCACCCGCTAAACCTCTACCTGCTTTGCTAGCGCGCAGCATTTGCATACGCTGTTGGACTTCACTGGCGAGAATGACATCGCTATTGACCACCACTGCGATTTGATCCAAAGCTTCGGCTTGAGCTAACGGCATTGCACTCGCTAAAGCACCCAGCAACAGTGCAGCGGGTAAATAGTTGCGCCAAGTTGTCGTGAATAGTTGGGTGCTATTTGTAGCCATAAATTCGATTTTCCATCAAGTTGCGTGTACCACTACCGAAACTACCTAAGCCTTTGAGTTCGAGTTCTACAAAGACTGCATCATCATAAGTGGTATTATCTGATAATAAGTAATTGCGTGCCGCTAAGCGACTTTTCCAACAACAGCTTTGATACTCAAGACCAGCTAAGGTTTCTAGGCTGCGATCATTTTTTAAATCCTGTTCATGCGCTCCGATCAAGGTCCAGTTCTGCGTGACAGGCGTTGCAAAGGCAATTTGCGCTGATTCATATTCGCCTTTGCGCTGACTATACCCTAAATTCAGAATCCGCTGCTTTTGATCTTGATAATTCAAGCGTAACTGGCTGGCCGACACTTGTTTAGCTTCCACATCACCGAAAGCTGTTCCTGATACTCGGGTTGAGTCATTGAGCTCTCCCGCCATTTCCATTACTACTTCGGAGCGTGAACCTGTTTTGGCGGTTTCGTCTGGAAGAGTGACTTTGCGATCTGCAAAATAATACATTTGCCCAACACTCGCACGGAAAATTTCCCGACCTTTGTCGAGTTCTTGCACTCGGGTCGTCAATGAAGTTGATAAACGATGGTTGTCAGCAATCCGATCTTTACCCGTGAAATCATTATCGTTGAATAACTGGCTATAGCTTAGCGTGCGCTCTGAGGAGTCAAAAACAGGAATCGCTGACTGATTACGATAGGGAGTATAGGTATAGTAAATGCGTGGTTCGAGAGTCTGTAGGCGTTTGCCATCTTGCAAAGGACGTTCAAAAAATAAGCCAGCATCTATAGTAGCTGTCGGCAAGGTACGCGTAATGCTTTTATTTGCCGCTTGTTCTAGCTGGTAGTGCGTTTGAGCAAGCTTAATTTTTGGCTCGATAAAGGCTGCTGGAGTCTCAAAGCGTTGTTTGAGGGTCACTTGGGTGTCTAAGCGATGACCATTATCATTTTTATTACGTGAAAAATAAGTATATTCACTGCTAGCACTAAGTTTAGGCGCCTGATCCGGTAGTTGTGGTGTCCAACTCGCTTGTAGTTGTGGTAAGCGTGCATAGTTTTCAGAACTACTATCGAGGATCTGATAACTTTGTGCTAAGGCCGAAAAATCCCATTCTTCATTATCGCTGGTATAGCTGAGTGTACGCTCTAAATTGACAATACTGCTAACTGCTAATGAATTACCCAAGTCATCAAAATAATCTTTATCCGACACCCCAGCAGCTTGTAGCTTGAGTTGATGCTGTGCATCGAACTGGCTTAAGTGTTGGATATCAAAATGATAGCGTAATTCATTGTTACGCTCTTGATCACTAGGCAACACATCATATTGCACAGTACCGCTGTGCAATTCAGTCAAATAGCGAAATTCATTTTCTAATTGTAGACCACGCTTACTAAGCATATTGGTGGTCGTGGTCAAGTCATAGTTAGGCGCAAGGTTCCAATAATAAGGCACACTGACCCGCAAACCGCTTTGCTCATTGGTACCAAAATTAGGGATTAAAAACCCAGATTTACGTTGATCAGTCAAGGGAAAAGAAAAATAAGGCAAGTATAAAAAAGGCCGATCATTAATCTGTAAACTGACTTTGCGTGCGGTACCTTGGGCCGTTTGCCGGTCTAATTTGATATCTTCAGCTTTTAGGCTCCAACTGTTCACACCCACAGGGCAGGTGGTATAGCTGGCATTTTTTAGGCGTGTTACTTGAGGCGTTTCTTGGATTAACTCAGTACTTTCTCCACGGCCATCTGTCCCGCTGAGTAAATAAGCCACACCCTCCAACTTACCTAGACCACTGTTTAAATTGTACTCCAATGCTTGGCTAGTCACTTGCAGCGTCGGGGTGGTGAGCTTTACTGAGCCAGTGGCTAAAACTTTTCCAGTTTGTCGATTATAAAGAGCCTGCTGTGTGGTTAATTCTTGGTCATTTTGACTAATATAGACATTGCCTTGCAGCTCTGAATCCCCTTGATCACGGAATAAGGCTTGATCAGCTTCAAGGTAAATAGCCATTTTATCCAAATCATTCGGGCGCAGAGTCCGCGTATTGTTTAAGCTATTTGTTGCTGGTGGGCAAACCTCCCAGCCTGTTTGTGCATGCAACAGTGTTGGACTACAGGACAAGCCCACTATCAATAACTTGGCCCGCGATGACAAAAACATGGATTTCCTTGATTTTTATGCTCTGTTTCAGGCGCATAACATCGCATACTCTGTACTCGCAGACAATGTTTACCAAATGTAACAAGGTGGCCGGAGGGTGTTTAGGTTTAAGTTATTTAATAGGTCTTTATATTTTGTAATAAATTTTACAAATAAAAACCTCTTGTGTAATATTTATTCATTCGTATTTCGCAAGTTCTGGATTAACTCAGATTAAAGGGGGCATTATGGAAAATGCGTTGGATGTGTCGTCATTTTATGATGCTAATTTAGATATGTCAGGAAATAATGGTGGATCAGATATCATGCATGAGCAGCCATTAAGAAAACGTGGTCGGCCTAAAGGTGCAATTTCAGCTACTATTTCAGAAGTACGGCAACAAGCTGCTGAAGAAAAACGTCAGTTGAGAAGTGAGTACAATAGCAAAATTGGTGAGTTGCAGACAACGATTGAAGAGCTGCAAGCACGTTATGAAGATACTGTTATGCGCTTAGAGCAAGAGTTGGACTTACTACGTAAACGTGAGTTGTATTATCAACAAGCCTTAGGCGCACGCTTAGAAGAGGTGGCTACCCATCTCTATGATACCCTTATAAATTGGGGTGATACTGAGCTTGCCGAAGCGCAAATTGATAAGCGCAAACGTGGCAGACCACGTAAGACGCTGAAGTAGTTTTATAATTATTAAGAATGTTTAGAGTTAACTAAGATCAGAGGAGCAAGTGTTCTAGTATCCTCTGATATACAGCAGTCAACTTATCCAAGTCAGCGACTGACACAGATTCATTAATCTGATGAATAGTTGCATTGCAAGGCCCCAACTCCACAACTTCTGCCCCTGTCGGTGCTATAAACCTTCCATCCGAGGTTCCACCTGAAGTCGATAATTCGGTATCGATATTAACAATCTCTTGAATGGCTTTAACTGCAGCACTGACTAAATGGCCACGTCCTGTTATAAAAGGATTTCCAGATAAACTCCAATCTAAATAATAATTTGTTACATATTTATTTAGAATAGTTTCAGTGCGGAATTTAATGTCTGCCTCAGTCAGTTCAGTTGAAAAACGGAAGTTAATTAAAGCCTCTAAGGTTCCCGGTATAACATTATTAGCACCAGTGCCTGCATTTATATTGGAAATTTGAAAGCTGGTGGGTGGAAAAAACTCATTGCCCTGATCCCAAACTTCAGCGGCTAACTCTGCTAGTGCTGGTGCAACCCGATGAATCGGGTTGTCGGCGAGTTGTGGATAAGCGACATGCCCTTGTTTGCCAATGACGGTTAACTTGGCATTGAGAGAACCGCGTCGACCATTCTTAATGATATCGCCCAGCTGCTTAGAGCTTGAAGGTTCACCTACTAAACACCAAGTAATTTTCTCATTACGTGCTTCTAAGGTTTCCACGACTTTTACTGTGCCATATTTAGATGGACCCTCTTCATCACTGGTGATTAACATCGCAATGGAGCCGTGGTGCTCAGGATGTTCACGCACAAAGTTTTCAGCTGCAATCACAAAGGCAGCAATACTGCCTTTCATATCAGCAGCCCCACGCCCATACAGCATACCATCACGAATTTCAGCTTGAAAAGGTGCGCTATCCCAAGCAGCTAAGGGGCCAGTTGGAACAACATCAGTATGGCCTGCAAAGCAAAAGACGGGCCCTTCTGTACCACGACGTAACCAGAGGTTTTCTACATCTTCAAAGTTTAAATATTCAGGTTTGAACCCTAGAGGTGCTAGCCGTTCGGCAATGAGCTGTTGGCAGCCATGATCGACCGGAGTCACTGAAGGTAAAGCTATTAATTGCTGGGTAAGCCTTAAAGTATCTGACATGATGCTTGGTGTCGTTAAAGTAGAGGAGGGGAGTTTAGCCTAATTTTGGAACAGATTTTTCCATTGTTCTGCGTCAAAACCCAAAATACGCTTTGAGCCAAGATCTAACAAGGGGCGTTTGATGATACTAGGTTGATCTTCCATGACTGCCAAAGCTAGGGTTTCATCCATATTTTCCCGAGTAGCTGCAGGTAAATTGCGCCAAGTCGTACCGCGGCGATTGATAAGAGCTTCCCAGCCCAATTCATCTACCCAAGCGCGTAATTGTACAGGATTTAAACCTTGTTTACGCCAATCATGAAATTCATAAGCAATCGCCCGCTCATCTAGCCACTGACGAGCTTTGCGCACAGTATCGCAACTGCTAATGCCATAAACCCAGATCATTTAATCATACCATTTGTGATAAGAACGACGCTTACCCGCCCGCTGAGTAATGATACCTTGAATTTGCTCAGGGCGAATTTCAAAGCTCTCATAGCCCGATTGCAAAGCCTCCAATTGATAACGGCCTGCGATAATACGTAAACGTCGAAAAATATACTCGTCCTGATTATCTTTCGCAAATACAAAAGCGCCATCGCGAATGAGGCCTGTTGGATCGATAATAATGATGCAGCCCTGTTCAAATTCAGGCTCCATGCTCCGATCAATCACTTGCAAAGCAAAGGGCTCCGATTCAGAACAACTACTCCCTTCACTCAGCTGCTGAGTAAGGCTCACTTGACTCGCTTGAGTGGAAATTTTGATACCTTTAAAGCTATTAGTCATCATTTAGTCCTTTAGCTCAGGTGTACGGCTAAATTCACTAGCGGCTACATGGCGTTCGGGCTGATACCAATTTAATTTTTCATGCAAGTTAACGACTTCACCGACAATCGTCAGAGTAGGGGCGCGTACTGAACGCTGTTTTACGAGTTCAGGTAGTGTGGCTAGTGTACCAATATGCACGCGTTGATTGCGGGTCGTGCCTTGCTCAATTAAAGCAGCTGGCATGTCGCTGGGCGTCCCGTGTTTAATGAGTTCATGGCTAATGACTTCAATGCCTGTTAGCCCCATATAGAACACCACTGTTTGGCGTGGCTGAGCAAGCTTTTCCCAATCCAGATCAATCGTGCCATCTTTTAAATGGCCAGTGGCAAAAGTACAAGATTGGGCATAATCCCGATGGGTCAAGGGAATCCCTGCATAGGACGCGCAACCAGAAGCCGCAGTTATGCCGGGCACCACTTGGAAAGGAATACCATTTTCAGCCAAGGTTTCAATTTCTTCACCACCTCTGCCAAAAATAAAAGGATCGCCCCCTTTGAGACGTAAAACCCGCTTACCTTGTTTAGCTAAGCGCACCAATAAAGCATTAATGCCTTCTTGTGGCACAGCATGCTTAGCTTTTTCCTTGCCAACATAAATACGCTCAGCAGTTTGGCTTGCCATCTCTAGAATCGATTTCGCCACTAAGCGGTCATAGACGACAACATCAGCTTGCTGCATTAAACGCACCGCACGAAAGGTCAATAGATCGGGATCACCTGGGCCTGCGCCGACTAAATAAACTTCACCAACAGAAGCTGCCGCAGCGGATTGCGACAAGCTTTCGTCCAGCATTTGCCGTGCGGCACTCACATTCCCCGCATAGACTAATTCTGCAAACGGGCCACGCAAAGCCTGCTCCCAAAATTGTTTACGTTGTTCAGGGTCAGCAAAGCGCTGTTTGACCGCTTCACGATATTCCTCGGTGATGGCTGCTAATTGCCCACAAGAGGATGGGATCATCGTTTCCAGTTTCATGCGCAATTGTCGGGCTAAGACGGGCGAAGCGCCACCTGTCGACACAGCAATCATGACGGGTGAGCGATCTACGACTGAGGGCACAATAAAACTACAAGCTGCTTGATTATCAACCACATTCACTGGAATTTGTCGGGCATTAGCCAGTTCTGCAACTCGTGCATTAACAGCAGCATTATTAGTAGCGGCAATAATCAAATATTGGCCGGTAATATCTTCATCTTGAAATTCACGTTGTTTCCATGTCATTTGCTGAGAATACTGCTTCAAAACCTTCGCTAATTCGCTATCCAACTCTGGTGCAATTAGCGTGAGTTTTGCTCCAGCTTCTAACAGAGATTCCGCTTTACGTAGCGCTACTTTGCCAGCGCCCACGACTAGACAGGGACGATGCTGTAAGCACATAAACATTGGGTAGCGTTTCAATCAACAATCTCCTAGCGGGTGATCAGCAAGGATGGCTTACTTTTCCCATTCCATCAAGACAGGTTGCTCACGGTGCTCATGTAAACGTTCTTCTGCCTCTAATTGGCTAGCTGCGAAGATCAGTTTATAAGTAGCTTTATCACTCGGTAGGGCTAGTGCGCGTAAGTCACGTACTTGCTGACGAGCCGCTTGGTAAGCTTCATGAGTACCTTGGTGCTCCAAATTTTTTAAAACTGGACTAGGTTGAGTGATGCGAAAAACATAATAAGGCATGCAAACCTCAGCTAAGAACTGAATCCAACATTATTAGCGGCAACTGCTATAGCAGCTATAGCCCCAAATGGGATAGGAGGTGTTTTAACCTAAACTTTCCTGCAGCCAAGCGCGAATAGCTGTGCGATCGGGTAGTGCTTGTAGGACAAACTCAGTTAAACGCTCTAAGTCGGCTTCAGCCAACTCCGTCGGATCAGCTTGCAAACGGCGTTTAGGATCACGGAAGCGCTCCTGCATCTCAGGTTGCTCTAAAATAGAACCCAGCAAATCTTCCAATAAATCTGCTCGACTTGGTGCTCTAAAGCCAATGGAATAGGTCATGCACTCACGAATCGCTACTCCATAATGAGGTATATCTGGGGGTAAATAGAGCATATCACCCGGTTCTAATATCCATTCTTCTTCAGGATGGAAAGTTTGCATAATGCGTAGATCAATATCAGGAATGAAATTATCTTCAGCGCAAACTTGAGAGCTGATTTGCCAACGGCGCTGCCCGTGGGCTTGTAATAAAAATACATCATAAGCATCAACATGCGGCCCAACTGAGCCACCATCCACTGCATAGCTAATCATGAGATCATCAATCCGCCAATCAGGGATAAAGCGGAAGGGTTCGATAATTTCTGCAAATTCAGGCAGCAGCTTTTCAATATCATTAACTAATAAAGTCCAATGTGAAGCGGGTAGCTTGGCAAAATCTTTTTTGCGTAAAGGCCCATGACGCACCTCCCACGGGCTTGTACCACCTTTTTCTAAGACTAAACGGGCTGTATCGGTATCACAAGCTAAACCAGCTAATTCATCTGAACTCAAAGGTGATTGAAAATTAGGAAAGGCTTGGCGAATTAATAGCGGTTTTTGCTGCCAATAATCGCTCAAGAATTCCTCGGTAGAAAGCTCACCTAACTGTGTCAGAATCTGATTAGGCTGAATCAGGCTCATAGCTTCTTAGCCTGTTCAATGGCATTACCAATATAGTTGCTTGGGGTGAGTTTGCTTAATTCAGCTTTGGCTGCCTCGGGCATGTCTAGGCTCGCAATAAAGTCACGTAAGCCTTCCGGCGTAATTCTTTGCCCGCGAGTGAGTGCTTTGAGCTTTTCATAAGGTTGCTCAATCCCATAGCGGCGCATCACCGTTTGAATCGGTTCAGCCAATACTTCCCAGTTTGCCTCTAAGTCATTTTGCATACTGCTTGGATTCGCTTCTAATTTAGCAATACCTTTCAAAGCAGACTGATAAGCAATCAAACTATGGCCTAAGCCCATGCCTAGAGTACGCAATACGGTTGAATCAGTTAAATCCCGTTGCCAACGCGAAATCGGTAGCTTTTGCGCTAAATGTGTCAATAAGGCATTAGCAATCCCTAAATTACCTTCAGCGTTTTCAAAATCAATCGGGTTCACTTTGTGCGGCATAGTGGAAGAGCCAACTTCACCTGCGACCACTTTTTGTTTGAAATGCCCTAAAGAAATATAGCCCCAAACATCCCGGCAGAAATCAATCAAAATGGTATTAAAACGCACCACCGCATCAAAAATCTCAGCGATATAATCATGGGGTTCAATTTGGGTGGTGTAAGGATTCCAACTTAAACCTAGGCTGGTGACAAATTGCTCAGCATTGGTTTGCCAATCAATGTCGGGATAAGCACTTAAATGCGCATTGTAGTTACCGACTGCACCATTGATTTTACCTAAATATTCACAAGCTTGGACTTGCTCAAGTTGGCGCTGTAAACGATAAGCTACATTCGCCATTTCTTTGCCTAAAGTGGTTGGCGAGGCGGGTTGGCCGTGAGTGCGTGAGAGCATAGGCTGCTCTGCATAGCGCTGAGCAAGATCACGAATAGCTGTGATTGTGCGTTGCATTTCCGGCTCAATCACTTGGCGCATCCCGCCTTGCAGCATCAAAGCATAAGACAGATTATTGATGTCTTCAGAGGTGCAGGCGAAATGAATGAATTCACTTACTGCTTTTAATTCAGGCTGCTCCGCCACTTTATCTTTGAGGAAATATTCAATGGCTTTAACATCGTGATTCGTGGTGCGCTCAATCGTTTTAACCTGTAGCGCATCCTCTTCATCGAAGTCGTGCAGAATTTTTTCTAAGAACTCATTGGATGCAGCCGATAGATCAGGAACTTCAGCAATTTGTGGGTGACGAGCCAACATTTGTAGCCAACGTACCTCTACCAAAACACGATGGTAAATTAAACCATACTCACTAAACCAAGGGCGTAGCTCAGTCGTTTTGCTGGCATAACGACCATCAACGGGAGCAAGGGCTGTGAGGGCTGAAAGTTCCATAAAGCATCCTATCGGGGAGTGATCGAAAGGGCGATATTGTAACTGAAAATTAAGGGGAGGGGAGGTTGCAGGCGAAGTTTACAGGTAAATCTCTTGCCTTCTTCATCTGAAAAAAGCAGCTGCTTCCCAACTATCCTTAGGCCGATCCTAATAACTCCCCAACCACTTGATTGACGCCTAGTCGTTTAGCTTCTAGAGAGCTTAACAAAATAATCGACACAGCAACCTCACTAGTCAATTGCCACCATTGCCACTCAAGATGAAACGTTAACTGTATAAACCCGAAGCAAAAAATCCCCAAGCACTGCTAGGATAGAAAGCTACTGATTAATTAGCCGTTTCCAACCAAATCATTTGATAATGCTTCTGCTCCCCATTTTTCGACTTAAATGCAAAAAACTGCGTAGCACCGTTATAAGTGCGTTGTTCAGCTCCAGCAAATAAAGCTGGCGATTTTATGGTAAAAAACACTGGTTTAAGCTCTGGCTTTATGTCTGTGGATCGAGGGGCTTCAGCTGTAAGCTGAATGAGTTTTTCAGAATTAATCAACTTACCAGATGCAGTAATCTGCCAAATAATAGTTTTAGTTATGTTATTTATAATAAATGCTACCATATCTTTCTCAGGATTTTTTTCAGCCGCTGCTTTTAGAAATAAGGCTACACGCGGTTGATAGCTTGCAGGTATGTAGAACTTATCTTGCTCAACCATTGCTGTATCACTGTATTCAATATAGCCTAATAAATCAACAAGTGAATTATTGACGCTAACTTCTGCTTCCGAATCGTGGCAGCCTACAAAGAATACAGAAAGTAGCATCCCTAGTAATAAAGCAAATTTTTTTAAAGTAATATTCTTCGAATTGATCATTGTATTTAACCTATTCTTATAAATGGAATGCTTAATAACTACGCAAGCGAGCTTGCTTAACTTAGTAAGGTCAACTATTTCAAAAATAATCGAAATAATCTAATTAAATTTAAATTAAATCAATCGCAATATTTTATTTTAAATTTTAAGAGATTTATCGGTTAAGCTTGAATTTTTAATAAATTCTTGATTTAATTGGAGGTTTAAGATTTAAAAGATGAATGGCATATGAATTAATTCATATTTTTTAAAATAACGTCGCAGCGAATATCTTTCGGATCATCAGAGTAGGAAAGCACTCAGTACATTAAGTAGTGCTGATAAAAAGCCCATCAAATTATTTTTATACACTATCAATTAATGCATCATTTTGTTCTAATTGTGATGCTACTTACAATAGAGCCAATACGTCTATCCATCTGGTTTTTAATGATACGTGCACACTTTGTTGGTTTCGCTATGATAAGAGCATTTTGACTTCGAGCTGCCCTGATGACCGAGACTACCACCAAACACACCACCTGTTACGAATGCGATGCCAACTGTGCCTTCACCGTGACCTTGAACGCACAGCAGGAAGCCATTGCGGTGGAGGGCTTGCCGAACTGCCCGCGTGGGCAGATGCAACTAGAGCGGCAATATCATCCTGAGCGTTTGTTATATCCTTTAAAGCGTGTGGGTACGAAGGGTTTGGGGCAGTTTGAGCGCATTTCTTGGGATGAAGCGCTGGATACGATTGTCGCGGAATTGAATAAAGCCAAAGCCAAGTATGGTGCGCCTGCGGTCGGGTTCTTTGCAGGTTACACCAAAGAAGCACGTCCGCAATTACAGCGTTTGGCACATGCGTTTGGTAGCCCGAATTATTTAACTGAATCGGGTTGCTGCTTCTCGGCAACGATGGTCGCGGAAAAGCTCACTTATGGGTATAAACTAAAAACCACCTCCACGGTTGAATCACCTAAAACCAAATGCGTATTGGTCTGGTCGACCAATGCTTCAGGCTCGATTCCACCCTTTGAGAATCATCATCTGGCGAAAAAGAAAAAGAATCGCAAGATGATTGTGGTTGACCCGCGTCGCACTGAAACCGCGGAATTGGCGGATATTCACCTACAAATTCGCCCCGGAACCGATGGTGCTTTGGCGCTCGGTTTCCACCATTTAATTTTTGCAAATGGCTGGCAAGATCAGACCTTTTTGGATGAGTGGGCGAATGGCTTGGACGCTTTCCGTGAGTATATTCGCGAATTTACGCCCAGCCGTGTGGCTGAGATTTGTGGTATTCAAGAAGCCGATTTACGCGCCGCGGTAGAAATGTTCGCCACCACTTTACCCTCGCAAATTGCCATGTCGCCGACCTCCACCGTCCAGCATAGTAATGGCTTTCAAAACCATCGGGCGATGATTCTGCTGTCCGCAGTACTAGGGATGATTGATCGGGAAGGCGGGAATCGCTTTTTCAATGACAAAGTGCTGCCCAAACCGATTGAGTTATTTGATGTGTGCGTAAAGGAATTGCCGCCACGCATTGGCGATGAAGTGTTTCCGATTTGGACGAAATACTGGCCAGCCGGACAAAGTATGTTGATGCCGGATTGTATTCTGGAAAGCAAACCGCAGCCGCTGCGCGCGCTCTTGGCGATGGGCATTAATACGGCGATGTGGGCGAATTCCAAGCGTATGGAGCACGCTCTAAGCACACTCGATTTCTTCG
This sequence comes from Thiothrix sp., assembly GCA_008015155.1. Classification (GTDB taxonomy): domain Bacteria; phylum Pseudomonadota; class Gammaproteobacteria; order Thiotrichales; family Thiotrichaceae; genus Thiolinea. The sequence goes on along the minus strand of SSFA01000027.1, from coordinate 56,873 downwards.
CAGTTTCCGACTTCTTCCATAATCCTGCCACCTTACAAGCGGATATTGTCTTGCCTGCTGCCACCAGTTTAGAGCGTCCAGCACTCATTGCTTATCCGGGATGTGCGTATCAAGGGGAAGTGAAATATCGCCATCAAGCCTTGCCACCACGCGGTGAAGCTAAAGCGGATGGACAAATTTTCCTTGAGTTGGGCGTGCGCTTAGGCATGGCGGATAAATTCTGGCACGGTGATTTAGAGGCTTCGTGGGCAGAAATGGCCGAAGGTTTGCCGCAAGAAGTACGCGAAGAAGCGTATGCGAATCCTGAAGGTGTGATTGTTTATAGTCCGGTGATTGAGGAATTAGTCGAGCGTGGCTTTTTGGATGCTGATCGACAATGGCGCATTAATGGTTTTAAAACCGCCACTGGCAAAATTGAATTCGATTCGGTCGAGCTAAAGCAAAAAGGTTATGACGGCTTACCGATTTATCGCGAGCCTGCCGAAAGCCCAGTTTCTACCCCAGAACTTTTACCGGATTTTCCGCTGGTGCTGACTTCAGGTGGGCGGCAGAAATACTTCACGCATTCGCAGCAACATAATGTCGCGCCGATGCTAAAACTTGATCCTTATCCGCGCGTACAGATTCACCCTAACGATGCCGCAGCACGGCAAATCACGCAGGGTGATACAGTAGAAATCAGTTCACCCCGTGGCAAAGTCATTTTCCGCGCAGAAGTGACAGATAAAATGAAGCAAGGCGTGGTACATGCTTTCCACGGTTGGAATAGTGCCAATATTAATGAGCTGACGGATGATAAAAGCCTTGATCCCATTAGTGGTTTTCCACCGTTTAAGTCGCTATTGTGTCAGGTTAGGAAAGTGTCAGCATAAAGTTCGGGCGGTTTAGGCGTGATATTGATAGTTCGATTTGGGTGGATGATTTCAATCTCCACCAATTGACTATGTAGGCGATTCACATTCACTAAATGCCCTTTAGCGAGTTCCGCTTGGCGCAATGCCATTACTTCACTCGGCGATAAATTTTCACGAATCACTTCAGTGATTATTTGCATGGTTGACACTCCATGATTTTCAGCTCTGATTCATGTTATTGTAAGAGAACTACCATCTTATGCCAGCAAGCACAGATAAACGTCACTAAAGCTTGTGGTGGATTAGCGAGGAATCAAAGATGAATACAAAAGAGCAAGAAATTATCCTAAAAGCACGTCGCCAAGCGGAGGAGCGCGCTAAAGGTTATCGTGAGCAAGCCTTAAAACTCTATCCCTGGGTTTGTGGGCGTTGTGCCCGTGAATTCAATCACAGTAATTTACGCGAACTTACCGTTCATCATCGCGATCATAATCATGATAATAATCCAAGCGATGGTAGTAATTGGGAGCTTTTGTGCTTGTATTGCCACGACTACGAACACCAGAAGCTAACAGAAGCGGCTTATGGTGGATCAGCGGGAGATTCAGGTACAACGGGTGCGACTTATAATCCGTTTGCGGATTTGAAAGAGCGCTTGAAAAAATAGTCTCGTATCTCTTAGTACATGTAAATAGTTACACGCGGCTAAGATCCCGGACACCTGAGCCGTTATGGCGATGTCAACGATTCATTCCGTGGTTCCAAGTTGATTGCTGTTATAGCGATACTTCAATTGAAAGCAGGAGCCGCACTCTTTGCAGCGATAGCATTGTTCGCCACTACGCTTTTTAGCATGATGCTAAACATCATCGCTTTGACAGACTCCATATTCAAGGTTAAGCGTGGGCAGAGAGCTTCATACCTGTATAAAAAGATGGAGTCTGTCAAATCAAAGCATTCAACTTTTATGAAGCATGACCCATAACTGAGCCACGAATTAGTGGTCTGAAATATTTCACATTCTTGAAGGCACCTAGATAAGTCGGTGACGATGATTTGATTAGGAAATCAGAGGTTTTATCGACTGCACTCATGAGATGACTAATTTTAGTTCAAAAAAATTCCAAAAAAAAACCAAAAAAATTTAAAAAGTACTATAGTCATAATATTCGGTAAGTAGATGCTCATTTTTAGTAAGCCATTCAAGTAAAGGTATGGTGAAGTATGTAGGTTGGTTTGCTCTACTAAAAGCAATTTTTTTATTACTTATTCAGTGAGGGTAGGGAGAAAAGGTGATAAAAAATACATATTCTTTTAGATGGATTTTATATAAGTACAAAGTAAGCTTATTGTTCCTTGCTTGTGCATTAGGGAACGGTATAGCGTGGTCCCAGCCTAATATTGTGGCAGAGCAAGCAACTGAACTAATGAGTGTTGCTATACAAAAAGGAAAAGTAAGAGTTATAGTCGGGCTGCGGGAGCCAGCAGCTGGTTTAAATGAGTCGCAGCGTCGTCTAGGCTTAGAATCAGCACAGACCACTGTGTTGGGAAAGCTACAAAACTCACCCAGTTTCAAACCTGAAACGGTCAAACGTTTCACTGTAGTATCAGGAATGGCATTAGAAGCTGACCTTGCAGCCCTGCAAGCATTAGCATCTGACCCTAATGTAGTTAGCATTCAGGAAGACGTAGCCATACCTCCAACACTTTATCAAAGTATCCCCTTAATTGATGCAGACAACGCTTGGTCTATGGGGTACTCAGGTGCAGGCCAAACAGTAGCTATTTTGGATACTGGTGTTAATAAAAGCCATCCTATGCTTAGCGGAAAAATAGTGTCAGAAGCTTGTTATTCGACTTCTAGTAGTATTTCAAGTTCTTTGTGTCCAGGTGGTGTAGGATCTTCTACAGCGACTGGCTCGGGTGTTAACTGTACTAGCAGTATCAGCAGTTGCAACCACGGCACTCATGTAGCTGGTATCGCTGCAGGTAAAAATGGATCCACTTCTTCTACTGGCACTTTTCATGGGGTAGCGCGTGATGCCAACATCATTGCAATACAAATTTTTTCCCGTTTCAATAATTCATCTGACTGTGAACCTTCACCTGCACCCTGTGTATTGACCTACACCTCTGATCAGATTAGAGGTTTGGAGCGCGTGTATGCTTTGCGCAATACTTACAGTATTGCTGCGGCAAATATGAGTATAGGTGGCGGAGCATATGAGTCAACTTGTGACTCCGATAGCCGAAAGACAGTTATTGACCTACTTAGCTCGGCGGGAATTGCTACTGTAATTGCTGCAGGCAACAATGGCTTTTCCAATATGACAAACGCACCAGGTTGTATATCAACAGCTATTACAGTTGGAAGTACTACTAAATTTGATAGCCTTTCTGATTTTTCCAATAATGCTTCTTGGGTAGATTTGATGGCTCCAGGTAGCTCTATCTTGTCTTCAGTAATCTCTGGCTATGCTTCCTATTATGGCACATCTATGGCCACACCGCATGTTGCAGGTGCATGGGCGGTAATGAAATCCAAAAATAGCCTTGCTTCAGTCTCTAGTATACAAAGTGCATTACAAAATAATGGCATAAGTATTTCGACACCTGCTGGAACTAAGCGGCGTATCGATCTAGATAATGCTTTAGCTTCTATGACACTTGGCCCTCAATTAGGTTTGAATTGGGATCATTGCCAAAAAGCTTATCGCGATTTGTATGCTGACAAGACATGGTGTTATCTGGAGAGTTCTAAAATATGGATATGGGTTAACGATAATGAAGGAGAAGATCTATTAATAAAGGCTGCTTCCTCAAACCATTGGCTTGGTTATTACGTAAGTAGTATTAAAGGCAGTTCTTTTTTAATTAGCCATCTACAATTGTATAAAAACTGAAAGATTTTTATCTATTGTAGATATTGTTTCACTACGAGGGAGATTAGTTATGAATACTTTAAATAAGTATGTTGTTGCATCTGCACTAGTTCTTGGTTTAGTGTTTCCACTTTCTACAGTTCACGCGGCAACACCGCCAGATGTTTTCGCTCCTCCGCCTGAAGTGCTCGCATCTGCACAAAGAGCGATGGGATCAAAAGGAGGTTTTGCTGTGTCGACTAGGGCAGATGGCACGCAACTCGTATCAGGCTGGTATAAAGTCTTACAAACTTATCGTCTTATAGGAGCGACTGTCACATGGGCTTATCTTGAAAACAATGGATGGATATACTGCAATGATGATGAATGCGAGAGAATACTCATTGCTGCTGCGGAGTCCTATCATAGGCTATATGTTAACATGACAAGTAGTTCAACATTCAACTCTGTTACTTTATATAAATATTAATGACTGGTTGTAAATAGTTTAAAAAGCCATTATTTATAAAAAATAGTGGCTTTTTTATTGGGTGCTGTGAGTAATAGTTTCAATGCATACAGAAAAATATATTATTGTATTGGTCATAAGCGTAATCCTCTTATCTATTAATAGCAAAGTACTAGCTGCGGGGGATCAGGGAACAGATTTAGTAAGCACATCGACACAAGGGCAGTTCGCAGTGAGACTAGCAGAGAGTCTAGGGCATCCTGGTCTGAAAGAAAAAGAAGCAATTAGCCTACTATCTAGTTTATCAATCAGGCCAGGCATAATACCTGTTCAGTCTCAGTGGCAAGCTGATCAAGTAGCAACTCCTCAGTTTGTCGCGCATATACAGGCTGCAATCCAGCTCATGTTAAAAAAAGTGGCAGAGCAATCAAAAATCTCTCCGCCTCCTACATTGGATTTGATGATTTTTGAAGTGCCACCAGCGCCACAACGTGTGTTTTTCCCAATAGCCGAAGCTATAGAAGGTACTCCTCCTCTTCCAGTGTCCATGCCGCCCTCTAATGAAATAACGCAGAACTTGCCTATCGAGGCAAATATGATAGGAGGAGGTATGGCTTCTTTAGAGGTTGAAGGGGTTGGCTCAGAGAACGCTTCTAATTTGAAAGAGTTTATTGATAAGGCAATTATAGAGCAGTTGGAAAAACATGATAAGGTCGCAGTAATTGTTGAGCTTAAGCCTACTTTATCCGCTAGGCCTGAGGTAGCAATTGAAGATGTAATTGCTAAAGAGCAGAAATCCGTCTTAGATACCTTGTCTGCAGATGAGTTTAAGCTAAAACATCGTTATTCCAGCCTTTATACTTTCTCTGGTTGGATATCTAAAAAGGGTATAAAAAAATTGGAAAAAAATCCTTCAGTTTTAAGAATTTCTCTAGACTCAATAAGTTCAATACAGAAGTAAAAAAGGTCTATAAATGAAAAAGCTACTTATATGGTTAGCGCTTGGAGCAGGTGTTGCTAGTATAACGTCCTGCAATTCTGAGCCAGCCATCTCTTCACCTTTGCCTGATCGGTCTAACTTTCCTATGCTAGAAACACCTCAAAATCATAGTAATGTTATAGATGAAGCAGTGATTTCTGCTTTAAAACAACAGCGCGAAGTACCTGTTATTATTGAGTTGCATCCAATACTCTCAGTAGCACCAGAAACACTTTCTGATGAAGCAAGAGCTAAGCAAGTCAAAATGGTTCAAGACTTAGTGCTCAATACTCTGGCTCAAGATGAATTTCGTCTCAAGTATCGATCTGAGATCATGTTTATGATGGCTGGTTGGATAACCATGCAAGGGGCAGTAAAATTAAGACAAAATCAATACACTGCTAGAGTTAGTCTAGATGGTGTAAGTAGATTACAATAATCTGTTTATCGGTTGTTATTCTCCAGTTGATTGTGGTTTAGATTTAATAGTTTGCTGTGCGTGCATATTTACCAATCATTTAATCATAGATGTCAACTGATTTTGAAAAGCAAAGCTTTTGCGTTGCAAGCACTATAAATAGAAATCCAATCTCACATAATCTATAGTTTTGATTTGGCTGAATAAGCTATTAAAAATTTTGTTGTGTTTCATAAAACTTTAAGGCTTTAGTGAAGAGTTTTACACTAGACTCTAAGTGAAACCTGATAGCATGGAAAGTGATGTGCAGCGTGTGTTTGTAAAGCCCCTAGCCTGTGGTAGTTAGCCGCTATACAAACATGGACAAAGTTGTTCAAAAATAAGTTTTTTTGGCTGCTCCAGCATCCTAACCCTAAGCCAAACCAATGAAAACGGTCAGCTAGAAACCTATCACTACAATAGCCGTCAGGAACTGATCGGTCATACCGTCAATGGTCAAACCACCCACTATACCTATAATGCAGAGGGCATTAGAACCCAACAAGGTAATGCCACCCAAAGCACTACTTACCTGATCGATCAAAATCGAGACTATGCCCAAGTGGTGGCGGAGTATGAGAGTGCGGGTTTGAAAAAGAGCTATAGCTATGGGGATGATCTGGTTAGCCAAACCGAGGGCACTGCCACCCATTATTACCACTATGACGGCTTAGGTTCGACTCGTGCCTTAAGTGATACCAGTGGAACCCTGACAGACACCTATGCCTATGATGCCTTTGGTGATGTGTTAAGCCAAACTGGAACGACTGATAATACCTATCGATTTACGGGTGAGCAGTATGATGCGAGTTTAGATCAATATTACCTGAGAGCACGGTATTACGATCAGGGCGTAGGGCGGTTTACCCAGCAAGATTCGTGGATGGGGGATAATTCGGATCCGATTACCTTGCATAAGTATTTGTATGCGAATAGTGATCCAGTGAATCATACGGATCCGAGCGGTCAGTTTGGGTTGGCCAGTTTAAGCATCAGTATGAATTTACATTCATCACTAGCTATGGGGCAATTTGATGCTGGGTTAAATTTAATAAATACTTCCCTTAATCGAGGAGAGAACTATAGCGATTACAATGGATGGGCTGTATTAGCCTCACTATCTCCGCTTGCAATTGCTAAAGTTTCGAATTCCATTAAAGTAGTATCTAATATGTCCGCCAATGGGAAGGTAGCTTATTTAGCATCTAAGCCACCTTTAGCTCATGAGATAGATACTGCAAGTTATATTGCTGAAAAGTTAGGTGTAGGTATTTATATTAGAGGCGGAGAAAGTTCCCCCGGTGCTGATGCTTTTATTAGTGGTGTTAAATGGGAGCTAAAGAGGTCAAAAAAAGCTACTGCTAGAAGTGTAAAAAGTAGTATAGATGATGCTATTGATCAGATGGAAGCGCATAACACAGGCTCTCCTATAAGAATTGTTATTGATGGCAGAATAGGGGTGACTGATGAAATGTTCCAAGAAGGAATAAGTAAAGTTCAAAGCACAAAGCGTAATAGAATTACGGAAATTATGTTTATTCGCGCTGATGGAGAAATTATTTCATGGCCTTTTTAAACAAACCAGAGAATGATGCGATCATTCATTACTTAATCCAATTAAAAGAAGCAGAGTTGTTGGCCTTATTAATGCAGGTTTTTCATTTACGGGGTAATCAGACTATAAATGAAAACTGGAGGCATAATTGGATGATTGTAAAACATTATGATGAACTACGAAAAGGCTCTACTACCTATTTTGTGCCTGAAAGTCTGGGTGGGGATTATCCAGGTCCTGCTTTAGGGTTGCCCGCCAGTGGAAATTATGATGAGGATGGCTTCTATCAGTCAGGTGGATGTCCTGAATGTGGCTTATGGGTTGCTTGCACAGAGAAGCTAGCAATCTGCCCTTATTGTGGCTCTCAAGTGCCTTGCACATAAGTTTCAATAGAAATTGATTTAGATGACTCTAGCAATTATTTTTAATTAAAGTTCGATGAAAAATATGAATATTTATAATGGGGTTGTCTGTACCTATGATGGAGATCAGGTAATACTTTAAGCCAAATCCATAATTACAACCATCGTTAAAACAAAGTTACAGGTAAGGTCTGTTTATAAAAATAGAATAATCGGTTCAGTTTATATCAGCTGAAATACCATAGAAACCTGCCACTTAGCATTAAGCAGCAGGCTCATTCTTAATAATTAATAACGATAGTGTTCAGTTTTATAAGGACCTTCAACTGCGACATTAATATATTGCGCTTGATAATCGGTCAATTGAGTTAATTGCGCGTTCAATTTCTTCAATTGTAAGCGCGCGACTTTCTCATCTAAATGCTTAGGTAGAGTGTAAACACCGACAGGGTATTTGCCAGAATCACGCTCTTGCCATAATTCGATTTGCGCAATGGTTTGATTGGCAAAGGAAGAAGACATCACATAAGACGGATGACCCGTACCACAACCTAAGTTCACCAAGCGACCTTTCGCCAACATGATAATGCGTTTGCCATCTGGGAAAATCACGTGATCCACTTGTGGTTTGATCTCGTCCCACTCGTATTTTTCCAAGGAAGCTACGTCGATTTCATTGTCGAAGTGACCAATATTACAAACGATGGCTTGATCTTTCATCTTCGCCATATGCTCGTGGGTAATGACGTGGAAGTTGCCAGTTGCAGTGACGAAAATGTCTGCTTTATCCGCAGCATAATCCATGGTTACCACACGATAACCTTCCATCGCGGCTTGCAGTGCGCAAATTGGATCAATTTCTGTAACCCACACTTGAGCAGATAGGGCGCGTAACGCTTGCGCGGAACCTTTACCCACGTCGCCGTAACCAGCAACCACAGCAATTTTGCCCGCAACCATTACGTCAGTGGCACGCTTGATACCATCGACTAAAGACTCGCGGCAGCCATATAGGTTGTCGAATTTAGACTTGGTTACTGAGTCATTTACGTTGATCGCTGGGAATTTTAGCTCGCCCTTAGCGTGCATTTGATACAAGCGATGTACGCCTGTAGTGGTTTCTTCCGTCACGCCACGCACTTCGGCTAAGCGCGCACTGTACCAACCTGGTTGAGTCTCTAAACGCTTACGAATTGCGGCATAGAGATAAGTCTCTTCTTCAGACGTTGGCTTAGCGACCAAGCTTGGATCTTTCTCAGCACGTGCGCCTAAGTGCAGCAATAAAGTCGCGTCGCCACCATCATCCAGAATCATGTTGGCTTGCTGACCATTCGGCCATTCAAAAATCTTGTGGGTGTAGTCCCAATACTCTTCCAAAGTTTCGCCTTTATACGCGAACACCGGAATACCCGCGGCTGCAATGGCTGCAGCGGCATGATCTTGAGTTGAGAAAATATTGCAAGACGCCCAACGTACATCCGCACCTAGAGCTTTCAAGGTTTCGATCAGTACGGCAGTTTGGATGGTCATGTGTAATGAACCGGCAACACGCGCACCTTTCAGTGGTTGGCGCGCAGCGTATTCTTCACGAATCGCCATTAAACCGGGCATTTCGGTTTCAGCGATTTTGATTTCTTTACGGCCCCAATCGGCCAATTTTAGATCAGCGACTAAGTAGTCGTGAGTGGTATTTGCTTTCGCGTTCATCATTCAATCTCCGAATGTTAACTTTGAATTGAATGAGCGCAGTTAATCTAAATGATTGCCTGAGCCTAGCGGTTAGCACCTTAATGCCAACCGTTGCAGCGCTCCTCAGGCTGAGGAAGGGGAAATTACAGACCTGCAGCAGAGCGTAAGTCAGCCGCTTTATCAGTACGTTCCCACGGTAAATCCAGATCATCACGGCCAAAGTGACCATAACTTGCTGTGCCACGATAAATCGGGCGCAACAGATCAAGCATTTTAGTAATGCCATAAGGACGTAAATCAAAATGCTCACGCACTAAATCAGTAATCATTTTGACGGGTACTTTATTAGTACCAAAGGTTTCGACCGTAATGGATGTCGGTTGAGCAACCCCAATCGCATAAGATACTTGGATTTCACAACGATCCGCTAAACCAGCCGCGACGATATTCTTCGCTACATAGCGTCCCGCATAAGCTGCAGAGCGATCCACTTTAGATGGGTCTTTCCCGGAGAAAGCACCACCACCGTGACGCGCCATCCCACCGTAACTATCAACGATAATCTTACGACCAGTTAGACCGCAGTCACCCACTGGGCCACCAATCACGAAGTTACCAGTTGGATTGATATGGAATTTAGTATCTTTGTGCAACCACTCAGTTGGCAGCACGGGGAAAATCACATGTTCCATCACGGCAACACGTAGATCATCTAGGCTAATATCTGGGCTATGTTGAGTAGATAACACCACGGCATCAATGGCTACGATTTTGTCGCCTTCATACCGCACCGTCACTTGGGATTTAGCATCAGGACGCAGCCAAGGTAAAGTACCGTTTTTACGTACTTCGGCTTGTTTTTTAACCATGCGATGCGCATAAGTTAAAGCAGCAGGCATTAAGACTTCAGTCTCATTGCTCGCATAACCAAACATTAAACCTTGGTCACCAGCACCTTGATCTTCAGGTCTTGCACGGTCTACGCCCATTGCGATATCAGGCGATTGCTTGCCTAAGGCATTGATAACAGCACAGGTATGGCCATCAAAGCCAATTTCTGAGTTATTGTAGCCAATATCATTCACGACACCGCGCACGATATTTTCATAATCAATTTCGGCAGTGGTGGTGATTTCGCCTGCTAATACTACCATGCCCGTTTTGGTCAAGGTTTCGCAAGCAACGCGCGCATATTTATCTTTAGCAAGAATGGCATCCAGAATCGCATCGGAAATCTGGTCGCACATTTTGTCGGGATGGCCTTCTGATACAGACTCGGAGGTGAACAAATACGCCTCAGTCATTATCAATCTCCTATAACTCTATTAATGATGACTGAGCGCCGTTGTATCTTTAAATTGTCCTTCAACTGACTGAGCCTGGCAGGAAAACCCGTCGCAACGCTCCTCAGCAGTCGAGCTTTTTCAAGCGAAAATTCAATGCTATGAAAAATGGCCTGCAAGCATAACTGAAACTTAAGGCCGATGCATCTGCTTTTAATCGATAAGCTTATGTTGAAAACTTTAATAGAAAACCGCTAAGCGGTGCTTGTTAGTAGGCGAACGTTCAGGTTAATCTATATTAACGTAATCAATGGTTAAATAATTTAAAAATATAACCTTGTGACCAGCTGAAGCCCCCCAAGCAAAACATACTGAAGAGTGTCAACTTCATGCAAAAAAATAAATTTGTGCAGATTATGTTCGGTGTCAGCACGTCTGTGCTCTTATTGTCTACTTCCCTCAGTGTAGAAGCTAAAGACAAAGGTAGGCATTATGGGATGCATAATCCTTTCCAAATTAGCGATTTACCAGCAGGCCAGCTGAAAGAAAAATTAGAGAGATTGTCACCCAAAGCACGTGAAAAAGCTAAGTCTCGCTTAGATAGCTTGCGTTTTCATGACCGTGATCTGCCTTATATGCGTAGCGATAATGAAGGGGGGATTTATATTGCTGATCCAATTAACCCAGATGCTCAGTTATCCAGTGCCCAACGTACCATAGAGGCAGCAGCTGTATTACCAGTAGGACTGGATGTTTTCAAATTACATAGTAAGCCTGGTGCTAGTAATATTGTTTATCTGGATTTTGATGGGCAAGTAGTCACCAATACAGCTTGGAATACCTCGGGTAGCCCTAGCTACACTGCTAAACCTTACGATATTGATGGCGTTTCTGGCAGTTTCAGCGATACCGAAAAAGCTAATATTTTCGAAGTTTGGCGGCGTGTCGCGGAAGACTACGCACCTTTTGGTATTGATGTAACTACTGAGCTTCCTGCGAGTTTTGGGCCAAAAACGGCCCGAGTGTTGATTACAAATAACGTGGATGCGAATGGCCTTGATATGCCAGCCAAAAACTCAGGTGGGGTTGCTTATATTAATGTCTGGGGGCTCTCGGACTTTGCGACCAAGTACTCGCCTACATTTGCTTATCATAATCAAGTGGGTGGCCCCGATAATATTGCTGAAGTCGTATCGCATGAATTAGGTCACAACCTAGGGTTATCTCATGATGGAACGAGTACTGCCGCTTATTTCTCTGGTCAAGGTAGTGGCATGATTAGCTGGGCACCCATTATGGGAGCCGGTTATTACGCACAGCTTAGTCAATGGAGCAAAGGCGAATATGCTGATGCCAATCAAGCTGAAGATGATATTGCTATCATTAGCTCTAAATTGGCGCCTGTTACGGATGATCACAGTAATACGCGTGTAGGTGCGACGCCTTTAACAATTGACTCCACAGGTCATATCTTTAGTAGTACTCCAATCGATAGCCCATCTGATCAGACTCCAGTGAATAGAGGTGTGATTAGTACGCGTACGGATGTGGATGTGTTTAGCTTCACTACGGGGGCTGGCAATGTAGTCTTACAAGCAACACCTTTACGTGAGTTAAGCGCTGAACGTGGTGGCAATTTAGACATTTCTTTAAGTTTGTATGATGCTGCAGGTAATTTAATTACCACTAGCAATCCTGCTGATGAAACTGATGCAGGTATTAATACTACTCTAGCCGCAGGTAGTTATTACTTAGCGGTTGATGGCGTAGGCAGTGTTAATTACAGCGATTATGGCAGTCTAGGTCAGTATTTTATTGAAGGTGTCTTACCGTTAGCACCGACTGATACAACAGCACCCAATCCTAATCCAATGGGTTGGGCAGTCGCTCCAGAAGCCGCCAGTCGCACTAGTATTCATATGACAGCTAGTACCGCAACTGATGACAGCGGTAGTGTTGAATATTACTTTGCATGTACCAATGGAGGTAGTGGGTGTATCGATAGCGGCTGGGTCAAATCGCCTGATTTTACTTTATCGGGTCTAGCTATAAACACGAGCTATAGTTTTACGGTGAAAGCACGCGATCTTGCAGGCAATACTACAGAGAGCTCCGCATTATCCAGTGCGACTACTTTAGCGAATCAAGTTCCGCTTGCGACAGCAGATACCGCTAGTGTTGTGAATAATACGAGTGTCGCTATCAGCGTATTAGCGAATGATTCTGACCCAGAACAAGACCCTTTGAGTATTCAATCGGTTACTCAAGGTAGTAATGGCTCAGTGAGTTTTACTAGTTCAGGTGTTACTTATAAGCCGAATAGCGGTTTTGTAGGCACTGATAGCTTCACTTATACCATTAATGATAGTTTTGGAGCGACTGCTACAGCCACAGTAACTGTGAATGTGACCGCTGCACCTGTTTCTACCGTGAATCGTAGACCAGTTGCGGTGAATGATTCAATTAAAGTTACTCCTGGCCAGAGTGTTACCATTTATGTACTGAGCAACGATTATGATCCTGATGGCGATGCTTTAACTATCACTAAAGCTAAAGAGGCAGAGCGCGGTTATGTCGCTAATATTGGCAAAGCTTTAATTTATAAAGCCGGCAGGCGTACAGGTACTGACTCAATTAGTTATACGATTAGTGATGGTCGTGGTGGCAAAGCGAGTGCGAAAGTGAATGTGTATATCGTGCGCTAGCAAATCTAGTTTACTGAGTTCCACATTAGGCTAGTTTGCCTGACTCCGACAAGCCGACTCTTGGAAAAGAGTCGGTTTTTGCTGTTTAGGCTTGTAATTTTCTTTTTCAGCCTTATTGTTAAGCCATTCCCATTTTTCTTTAGGATTGTTTTATATGGCGGATTCCCCTTTTATCTTTGAAGCGAATACCCAAAATTTCGCTCAACTGGTGATTCAAAACTCTTTACAAGTTCCAGTTATTGTGGATTTTTGGGCCGACTGGTGCCAGCCCTGTAAAACTTTAACGCCCATTCTGCATAAGTTAGTGGATGAGTACCGCGGTGCGTTTATCTTGGTTAAGGTGAATACCGATCAAAACCAAGCTTTAGCGGCGCAGTTGGGGGTACGTAGTTTACCCACCATTAAACTGTTTAAGGATGGGAAAATTGTTGATGAGTTTATGGGCGCTTTACCTGAAATTGAAGTACGTAAGTTCCTAAATAAACATCGTACTCGACCCACCGAGCCTTATCGTCAACAAGCACTTATGATGCAGGAAGAAGGCGATTTAGCCGGTGCAATAAGTTTGATGAAGCAAGTTCTCCAGCATGAGCCTGACTTTCATGAGGCAGGACTTGATCTAGCAGGGATGTTGTTGGCATCAGGCGAGGTTGATCCAGCTGAAGCACTGCTCGATCAGCTGCCCCAGCTCTCAGTTGATCCGGATTTGCTACAAAAGCTACGCTCCGATATTAAGTTAGCGCGCTTAAAAGCGCAGTCTGAGGGGCAAGATACTTCAGATCTAGAACAGAAGATAAGGCAAAATCCTCAAGATTATGCAGCGATGATTGAGCTGGCTAAAATCCGTGTTGCACAAGGACGAACAGAAGAAGGGCTAGAGCTTTACCTCAAAGTTATGCGTGCTGATCGTAGCTTCGGAGAAGATGCAGGTAAGCAAGGTTTAATTGCTAGCTTTGAGTTGTTAGGCGCTAGTGATCCTTTAGTCAAAAAATACCGCAGTAAAATGTTTTCCCTGCTGTATTAATCAAAATGAGCCACTAAGCTTTAGGTTTAGTGGCGAGTACTTGGCAATTCAGATCTCCATCCTGTAAACGTATTGTTACTCTTGCTTGATTTTTTACCTTGTGTACGCTTTTAATTACTTGTCCCTCCGAATTTAACACCAAAGCATAACCCCGTTCCAAAGTAGCCAATGGGCTATAAGCCTGCAAACGCGCAGCTTGTAAACCCAAGGCTTGCTGATGCTTATCAAGTGTTTGTTCCATGGCACGCAGTAATTGTTGATAGGAGTGCCGGAGTTGGAGTTGCCATTGTTGAATCTGTGGAGCTGGGTTTTGCCAGTGTAAGCGCTGCTCTAGGATTTGTAGCCTTAACTGTAAACGCTCCAACTTGCGTTCAAGAGCACGTTGTAAACGTAGTTCAAGTTCATCTAGGCGTTGGGCTTTTTGCTGCAAATCTTGCAGCGGATGTTGGCGTTGTAGGCGCTGCTCCAGCTGCTTAAGGTGTTGGGTATGGGCTGATACGGTTTGCTGAATCGCGCGCTGCAGGTGAAGGTGTAAAGCATTCACTCTTGCCAATAAACTCGCCGAATCTGGGCTAACCAGCTCAGCAGCGGCTGAAGGTGTTGGTGCACGTACATCCGCTACAAAATCGGCAATCGTAAAGTCAATTTCATGGCCGATACCAGTAATAACTGGGAGCTGGCTAGCGCTTAGTGCCTCTGCCACGCTTGCTTCATTAAAGGCCCATAAGTCCTCTAAGGAGCCGCCTCCACGCGCTAGAATCAGTACATCGCATAAGCGTTCACGATTCGCTTGTTGTAAAGCGCGTACAATTTGAGGAGCGGCGGCGTCGCCTTGCACCGCCACAGGATAAATCAAGATGGGAATGTGCGGGCAGCGTCTTTGCAGAACATTTAAAATATCCTGTACCGCCGCCCCAGTCGGTGAGGTGATAATGCCGATACAAGCCGGATAGCTAGGCAAAGCTTTTTTGCGCTCAGCTGCAAATAGACCGGCTGCTGCTAAACGCTGTTTGAGTTCCTCAAAACGCCTTTGTAGTTCACCTTCGCCAGCTGCCTCCATGCGCTCTACTATGAACTGATATTCACCACGTGGTTCATACAAACCAATTCTTCCATAGGCTAAAACTTTGCTGCCGTTTTCAGGTTTGATGCGCAAACTAAACGCTTTAGGGCGAAATAAAGCGCAACGTAATTGGGCTTGTTGATCTTTAAGTACAAAATACAGGTGTCCGGAGCTTGGCCGGGAAAGGTTAGAGATCTCACCTTCTATCCACAATGCTGGAAAACCCTGCATGAGCAATTGGTTCACATCAGCATTGAGTTGGGACACACTTAGAACTAGGCGTTGACTGGTCATTAGTTTGTTATGTTAAGCACATAGGTTGACCTAAAAGATCATCACTAAATGTATCAATTTTATAATGATGTCTGACTACACTAGAGGCGGTCCGACGCGGGACAAACGGGATTGCTTGCCATAATTTGTTTTTCTAAGATGTTTAAATAGTAACAGATATTTGTTACTAACGTGATACAGTCATGGTTGACTAAAGTATAAAAAGTATCCGGTATAAACCAGCTTTACTGAAGTGCAAGCACAGTTGGCAGTCTGCTAAGTCATGAAGCATCTATTTTGGCCGAAGCGGATGCCCTCTTTATCTAGAAGGCCTTAGTGAGCTAGAAAATTGGGTTCTAATCTTTCACTAAAATAAACACTTGATGACATTTTTGTGATAGCAGTTTACCGCCTCTCGGTCAAACCTTATAATGAAGCGCTTTTATTTTAAGAGCCGGATGACCCCTATGCGTATTCTTCAGGAAGCACTCACTTTCGATGATGTCTTGCTGGTTCCTGCCCATTCTACTGTGATGCCAGCCCATACTAATCTGCAAACCCGCTTGACTCGTAGTATTCATCTGAATTTACCTTTGGTTTCTGCGGCAATGGATACGGTCACTGAGGCACGCTTAGCGATTGCCCTAGCTCAAGAAGGTGGAATGGGGATCATCCACAAAAATATGAGCATTGCCAAACAAGCTCAAGAAGTACGCGATGTTAAAAAATATGAAAGTGGGATTATTAAAGAACCCATTACCGTAGCACCTGATGCGACGATTCGGGATGTCTTAGAGCTAACCCGAGCCAAACGTATCTCGGGTGTACCGGTAGTTCAAGGCGAAGATTTAGTCGGGATTGTGACGGGGCGCGACTTACGCTTTGAAACCCACTTAGATGCTCCAGTCAGTACGATTATGACGCCGAAAGAGCGCTTAGTAACGGTGGGTGAAGGTGCTGAAAAAGACGAAATTCAATACCTGCTGCATAAGCATCGGATTGAAAAAGTACTGGTGGTGAATGATCACTTCCAATTACGTGGCTTGATTACGGTTAAAGATATTCAAAAATCGCATGACTATCCGAATGCTTGTAAAGACGACCAAGGCCGCTTACGCGTCGGTGCAGCTGTGGGGGTTGGACACGGTACGGAAGAGCGAGTTGCAGCTTTAAGTGAAGCCGGTGTGGATGTGATTGTGGTGGACACTGCACACGGTCATTCCCAAGGTGTATTGGATCGGGTGCGTTGGGTAAAAACTAACTTCCCCCATATTCAAGTGATTGGTGGCAATATTGCCACGGGTGCTGCTGCTCTGGCTTTAGTCGAAGCAGGGGCAGATGCGGTAAAAGTTGGGATCGGCCCAGGGTCAATTTGCACCACACGGATTGTTGCGGGTGTGGGTGTGCCGCAAATTACTGCCGTGATGAATGTCGCTGAAGCTTTAAAAAATACTGATGTGCCGTTAATTGCGGATGGTGGGATTCGCTTTTCTGGGGATATTGCTAAAGCCTTAGCTGCAGGCGCGCATTTAGTGATGCTCGGTGGATTATTTGCTGGTACGGACGAAGCACCTGGCGAAGTAGAATTATTCCAAGGTCGTTCCTATAAATCCTATCGCGGTATGGGGTCTTTAGGAGCGATGGCGCAAGGTTCGAGTGATCGCTATTTCCAAGAATCGGAAAATGCAGTGGATAAATTAGTGCCGGAAGGGATCGAAGGGCGGGTTCCACATAAAGGACCGCTGTCAGCGATTGTGCACCAATTGATGGGTGGCTTGCGTGCCAGTATGGGCTATGTCGGCTGTGAAAATTTGGCTGAAATGCGTACTAAGCCTGAGTTTATGCGCATCACCAGCGCTGGTATGCGCGAATCGCATGTGCATGATGTGACCATCACTAAAGAATCACCGAACTATCGCGTTTAAACTAGGCTGTAAGCTGGTGAAGCCTCTAGAGTTTTGCCAGCTACAACTTCACTCCCCGTCTAGGGGATTTTTTTTTGAGAAGTGACTTATGAGCCAAGATATTCATTCCCAACGTATTTTAATCCTCGATTTCGGTGCGCAGTATACGCAACTAATTGCACGGCGTGTGCGTGAGGTGGGTGTGTATTGCGAAATCTATCCTTGGGATGTGAGTGAGGCCGAGGTAGCAGCCTTTGGTGCTAAGGGGATTATTCTCTCAGGAGGGCCTGAGTCGGTGACAGCGGGTGATGCTCCGTTTGCACCCGCGAATGTCTTTACTTTGAATGTGCCTGTGTTAGGGATTTGCTATGGCATGCAAACCATGGCAGCGCAGCTCGGTGGTAAGGTTGAAACTTCGGATCATCGTGAGTTTGGTTATGCACAAGTACGTGCTCGTGGGCATACTAAATTGTTACAAGGCATCGAAGATCAGGTGACAGCCGAAGGTTTCGGTATGCTGGATGTTTGGATGTCGCATGGTGATAAAGTCACGGAAATGCCAGCAGGTTTTAAATTAATGGCAAGTTCCGAGGGTGCGCCGATTGCAGGCATGGCGGATGAAGCGCGTCAATTTTACGCGGTACAGTTCCACCCAGAAGTGACCCATACTCGCCAAGGCAAGCGTTTATTAGAACGTTTTGTTGCTGATATTTGTGGCTGTGAGCGGTTGTGGACGACGGCGAATATTATTGAAGATAGTATTCAGCGTGTACGTGAGCAAGTCGGTCAAGATGAAGTCATTCTAGGCTTATCTGGTGGTGTGGACTCCTCAGTCGTGGCAGCCTTGTTACATCGGGCGATTGGCCAGCAGCTAACTTGTGTATTTGTGGATACGGGTTTATTGCGCCATCAAGAAGGCGATCAAGTGATGGCCACTTTCGCCCAGCATATGGGTGTGAAAGTGATTCGTGTCAATGCTGAGGAACGCTTCTTGAATGCGTTGGCTGGCGAAACTGATCCAGAAAAAAAGCGCAAAATTATCGGTCGCCTTTTCGTTGAAATCTTCGATGAAGAATCGCAAAAGCTTAGCAATGCGAAATGGTTAGCTCAAGGCACGATTTATCCGGATGTGATTGAATCGGCAGGCAGCAAAACCGGCAAAGCGCATGTGATCAAGTCACATCATAATGTCGGTGGCCTACCAGAAAATATGAAACTCAAATTAGTTGAGCCTTTACGCGAATTATTCAAAGATGAAGTACGTGTGATGGGCGTGGAACTAGGTTTGCCACATGCCATGGTCTACCGTCATCCTTTCCCCGGCCCTGGTTTAGGCGTGCGTATCTTGGGTGAAGTGAAGAAAGAGTTTGCTGATCTATTGCGTTTAGCTGACGCTATTTTTATCCAAGAGCTGTATCGCCACGACCTCTATGATAAAACCTCACAAGCCTTTGCGGTATTCTTGCCGGTGAAATCAGTCGGTGTGATGGGGGATGGGCGTTGTTATGACTATGTGATTGCTTTACGCGCTGTCGAAACCATTGATTTTATGACGGCGCGCTGGGCGCATTTACCTTATGAGTTTCTCGATTTGGTCTCGCGGCGAATTATTAATGAAATCAAAGGGATTTCCCGCGTAGTTTATGACGTATCCGGGAAACCGCCCGCGACGATTGAGTGGGAGTAAAGTAATTAAATATCCTGCGAAAGTCATTTTTTAAGCAGTGTTATTGATTAATTTTTGACCGTTATGAAGTTCAAGTGCCATATAGGATAGGCTTTAGCGGAAAACTAATTGCTCAATTTTTGACTTTCGCAAGAACTATAATAATTAGTTTTATATGACCTTCTCGCAGTTATGGCTGTCGAGTTTGCCAACAAGATAAAAAAGTAAGCTGAAATTATGGCTCAAAATTTGCCACTCTCTCACGTTATATACCGCCCAGATATTGATGGTTTAAGAGCTATTGCCGTATTAGCAGTTGTTGTATTTCATGCATTTCCAAATTGGTTAAAGGGAGGTTTTATTGGTGTAGATATTTTTTTTATAATTTCAGGCTATTTGATTTCTATGATTCTTTTTGAAAGCTTGGAAAAGGGTACTTTCGAATTTTATAATTTTTACTCACGCCGAATCAGACGTATATTTCCTGCACTTATTCTTGTATTGCTTTTTTGTTTTTTATTTGGGTGGTTTGCGTTGCTTGCTGATGAGTTTAAACAATTAGGCTTGCATATTGCTGCAGGAGCTGGATTTTTTTCAAATTTTTTATTGTGGACTGAAGTAAATTATTTTGATAATGCAGCAGATACTAAACCATTGGTCCATTTGTGGAGTCTGGGTATAGAGGAACAATTTTATATTATCTGGCCTTTATTTGTATGGATTGCTTGGAGGAAAAAATTTAATTTTTTATTAATTACTGTTCTTTTTATAATAATTTCTTTCTTATTGAATGTTAAAATTAGTCAACAAGAGCCTATTGCAGCTTTTTATTTGCCACAAACTAGATTTTGGGAGTTGCTTTGTGGAGGTTTATTAGCTTGGTTTATGCTATATATTAAAAAAAATTATTCTCATATTAGACGTATTGAATGTAAAGTATTTGGAAGTAAAAGAGAGCGACTAATAAGTTTACTAGTCAATATAGTTGCATTTTCAGGTTTGTCCTTTTTAGTGTATGGGTTTTTGAATATTAACAAGGAGTTGATTTTTCCCGGTACATGGGTATTAGTACCGATTTTAGGTAGCATATTGATTATAGCTAGTGGTTCGAGAGCTTGGCCTAATCGTGTAATACTTTCAAATAGAATTTTTGTTTGGTTTGGATTAATTAGTTTTCCACTATATTTATGGCATTGGCCATTGCTGTCATTTGCTAGGATTATTGAAAGTGAAGTACCAAATTATGGTGTGCGAATAGCACTAGTTCTATTTTCTATTTTCTTAGCTTGGTTAACGTATAAGTTTATTGAGTTTCCCATTCGTTCTGGTAAGTATAAAAAATCTACATTTACCATGTCATTTCTTATGGCTCTTGCTGGATTTTTAGGATTTAGTATTTATTATCATGATGGATATGAATTTAGAAAATCTATTATAGTTTATGCTAATAATAAAAATGAACTGCTTCGCACTCCTGCAGTCGACTCAGAGTGTTTGAAGTATATTGATAATGAAAAGCCTTTAATTCCATATTGTAGGTTTATGAATGCTAACTCAAAAGAAACTGTCGCTGTTATTGGTGATAGCCATGCTCATGTAGCTTATCCTGGTATGGCTTTTTTTTTAAAAAAGAAAAAAATTAACACTCTTTTGCTTGCCAATAGTGGTTGTCCTCCATTTTTAGGTAGCCCAACTGGAAATAATGCTAAGGAAAAAAAAGATTGCACTGAAAGAGTTGAGCAACTAATTAATTTAGTAAATAAAAACAAAGATATTAGAAAAGTCTTTATTTTTACGCGTGGAGCAATTTACACGACTGGTTTTGAACCAGTTAATGTTAATAAAAAAGCAAGCATAGAAAACATAGTTTCAATTACTGAGTTTTATAATTCGGCTCAAAAGTCTATTAATGCCCTATCCCAAAATGGAAAGTTAGTTTTCTATGTAACAGAGAATCCTGAGCTTAACTATCCGGCAGAGGCTTGCCTTGCTCGTCCATTAAAGCGATTAGTCAAAAATTGCTCAGTAGATAAATCATTGGTCCTAGATCGCCAAAGTTCCTACCTTAAAGCATTTAATAATCTCAAAAATGTTACCATGATTAATAGTCTTGATGCTTTTTGTCCAGAAAGTGCATGTATTGTTTTTGATGATAATGGAGCCCTGCTTTATGCTGATGACGACCATTTGTCGGTTGCTGGGAGTTTTTTTCAGGTTGATCATTTATTAAAGAAGTTTCTAGAATAAATGCTCTAATTAAGCATTTAATAGATGCTCTCTAAATATATGACTGAATCTTCATGCTTTATATAGAAAATGCTGTAGATAAATAGACCTCTTGCGAAAGTAGTTAAGTGGCCAGCCTGCAATTAACTGTAAGCGCAGATCCAATCGACGTCGCCGTCCCCGATACACCCCTTTCAGGGTCCGAAAGACCTTGAGCGAGCGAATGCGATGCTCGACCTTGACTCGAATCTGAGCGAAGCGTTGATTAAAAGCTTTAGCCTCAAGTTCTAAAGCACGATGCTTGGGCTTCATCGATGACAATCTGAAACTTCAGGGTGTGGGTGTGTCGTTTGCCACTGTTGAAGGTGCTTTGGTTTTTTTAGACCGTTCAATGGGTACTTCTCTTGCATCCAACAGTACCACAGGGCGCGCTTCGGGCGTCCCTTAACTAAGGCTAACTGACCTGAAGTCGTTAAGCGGTTCTCCACGCGGTTTACGATGTGGTACGCCTTGGATTCGTGTACAACATAACTTATGCCGAGGTGAAAGAACGTGCGGTACTCGCGTCAGTAGATCAAGGTCAGGCACAGCTGGTTTTCTAAGCTTAGGCTCGGTCGTCCCGCCCGCTTCTTAGCTGATTCGGCCTGTGCTAGTACATCCACTAGCTCATGGAACAGCTTGCGTTCCATGCCTACACTGCGTCGAAACGCGTCAGGGGATAAGTGTTGCAGGGTTTCATAGTTCATGAAATGACGATGGGGACTCATTCTGCTTTCGCAAGAGGTCTAATAGGTATTAAAATGTGATGCACAAAAAATATCTATTTAAGTTTATAAAAGATTTCAACTTTTTAGCTCTGTACACGACAAAAAAGCATAGCCCTAGTTTGAGTTAATAGCGTAAAGCAGCCTTCGCTGTTAAGTTAGCTGTCTTACCGACCAAGATAGGAGAGCGTGCTTATGAATCTCAGCGAATGCTTATATGAGATAGTAAAGGAACATCTGCCGTGGAGCAAACCTCGTGTAGCGTGTTTAGTGGAGTTAGTGGTCGCGTTGTTTCGAGTACAGGACGTGAACTTAGCGCGGCTAGCGGTAGTACTAGAGGGCAAGAGTTTAGCGAGTTCCCGTTACCGTCGTCTGTAACGCTTTTTTGTCCAAACGCGGCTAGAGTCTGATGTGTTTGCACGGTTGGTTGTCAGTCTGTTTGGGTGGTGGGCAGAGTCGTTTTACTTAACCCTCGATCGGACGAACTGGAAATGTGGTCAACGTAATCTGAATATTTTGACCTTAGGCGTTGCCTATCGAGGGGCAGCAGTTCCGTTGTATTGGAGGTTGTTAGCTAAACAAGGTAACTCGGATCAGGCGGAACGCATTGAATTAGTTCAACGGTTTATCCGGCAGTTTGGACGGGAACGGGTATTAGGACTGTTGGCAGACTGAGAGTTTATTGGTGAAGTATGGTGGATGTGGCTCATTCGACAGGGTATTCCGTTCTGGATTCGGATTAAAGAAAGCCAGCTCGCCCATGCTCAGGGTCAAACGCACGCCATGAAGCGCTTATTTGAGTCCTTACGGGTAGGCGAATCCCGTGGTATACGCCGTCGGCTCAAGGTCAGTGAGTGCTCGGTGTATTTAAGCGCTCTGCGGTTAGACAGTGGCGAGCTATTAATCCTAGCCGCCTCTCATAAGCGTGCTGCCCCCTTTACGGTCTATCAACGGCGTTGGGAGATTGAGAACCTGTTTCAATGCCTCAAAGGACGGGGATTCCACCTCGAATCCACTCATATCACCCACCCTGAGCGCATTAGTACGATGATGGCGGTAATCACACTCGGCTTTTTTTGGCACACAAAACGGGGGAGTGGAAAGATAGGTTCGTTCAACCTCTCAAAGTCAAGTCGCATGGCCGCCTAGAACACAGCCTGTTTCGCTATGGCTTGGATGAGCTAGCCGATACCCTTATCGGGGCGACAGTGAAGGGGCAGCAAGCCGTCCTATTACTGTTTCTGTTCTTATTCCCCCCCCCTCACTGGATGAAAATTAAAAAAAGGCATAATTCAACTCATTGATTTAAATAAGAAAATTTAATTTTGCCGTGTACAGAAACTTTTTAGTTAATAGTTGTTCTATTCATATATTTATTAAGTAGAGGTGATGAATGTTACAAATAAGCGCTAGTGTTCTGCTAGCGTTTATGGCTATTTTCAATTTTCTGCATATTGCTGAGCCAAGTCTTCCGACTTGGCTTAGTGGTTTATGCGGGTGGTTGAGCCTTATGCTGCTGTTTAGCTTCACGCCTTGGCGTAATTTTATCCAGTTTTTCCTGCTAGCTGGTTTAGGGATAGTGCTCTTGGTCTGGGGCTTAAGCCGTGGCGGCACTGTATCGCTGCCTAATTTGCTAGTGCAAAACAATAGCTTGCTAGTGATGCTTTATAGCGTGAGCTTTTTGCGTTTAGTAGCCGTTCCAGCGGCTGAGGCAGGGGAGTTACCGCGTGGACGTATGGGTTTTCTGAAAACCCTGCTGGGGATTCATATCTTAGGCGCTGTGATTAATCTGTCTATCTTAGTGCTGGTAGCGGGTCGTTATCATGCCTTAAGCTTATTGCGCCGCGCTACAGTTAGTCTAATGGGGCAGGCTTTTTCCGCGGCTGCTTTTTGGTCGCCTTTTTTTGCTGCAATGGGGGTGGCATTAACCTATGCACCCGGTGCGCAATTACTGACTGTGATTGCTTATGGCTTGATCTTAACGGTTCTTTCCCTAGCACTGATCACGGTATTAGCAGGGGGCTGGCGTTTACAAAAAGTACAAGATTTTCCAGGCTATCCCATGCATCTAAGCAGTGTGGTGATTCCTGCGACCTTAGCTAGTTTAGTGATAGTGTTACATCTGCTGCTACCTAAGATCAGCGTACTTGCCTTGGTATCGACTAGCTCCATTGGCTTGGTGTTTTTAGTGCTCTTGTTGACAGCTAAGCAAGCAGCTTGGCCTCGATTTAAGCAACATCTATTAGAAGCAGCGCCTCGAATGGGGCGTGAATTAGCCTTATTCTTAGGGGCTGGAGTATTAACCTTGGGCCTACAAACCTTATTAGGTACAGTCGGTGAGTTTCAGATTTTTAAGCAATTTACTGGCATTGAAGCATCAATTTTGCTGGGTGGCGCGATTCTGGTATCTATGTTAGGGATTCACCCGATTATTAGCATTGCAGTAGTCGGCCCCTTAATCCTGCCCTTACAACCTAATCTAGAACTCTTAGCTACTTTATTCTTAAGCATGTGGAGCTTAGGAGTGGTAGCGAATCCGATTTCAGGCACTAATGTTATGTTGCATGGTCAGTTTGGCGTTTCAGGGCGTGATGCATTTCGCTGGAATCTTAACTATGTGTTTTTGATGTGGTTGCTTAGCTCGCTAGTCTTGGTCTTGTTGAGCACGAGTTGGGCCAAATAAAAATATTAGCCCAACGGCTATTAAGAGACCAAGGCTGAGCAGGAGTAGACTTAAATAGGCCGTAGTACCTTCACCTTTGAGTTTATCCTGTAGATACATACTCAAGGGCAAGCTGAGGATAGTCATTAGATATAAGCTGTTCAGATAGTTAAAACTCACTTGCAAACTAGCCAGCTGAGCTAAGAGCTGCGGCTTCAGAAAAATGCTAGCGATTTGAATAAATAGACTGAGAACGACTATAAGGCTGATCCAGTTAGACTGTAGGACATATAAACCTATTAATAGCAGCAAACAGCTGAGTAAAACTAGGTAAGTGCTTAGTGGGATGCTGAAGCGTCGCAAGGTATTGCCTAAACCCAAGATCAGCACAATAACTAAGAAATCCAACAGAAGCGCCGAGGTTTGTGCCCATGTTATCCAAGTTTGCACAGGAACCCCTTGAGCCATTTTGTTAGCAAAAACGAGTAAATTGGTATTCATGCTAATCAAGCCAATGCTTAAAGACCAACAGAGCATGAGCACTAAACCTAAACCAAGTTTGAAGGGGCGTTGATTAGTAGCTGTGAACTTATTTAATGCTGAGCTAGCTTGCTGAGGTTCTTTGAAAGTGGGAATTAGGCTTAAACTCAAAAGCATGAACAAGGCTAAGAACCAAGCTAAATAAGTAGATTGGAGTAAGTGACCGAACCATCCATAGAGTGCGGAGAGCGCTACCTGCACGACCTGCGCTAACAAAGCGCCTAGTGGTAGGCAAGCAAACAAACGCAAGCTCTCTTGGTTAATTCCTGCGCTGACAAAACATAAGGCCGCTATAGAGCCTGCTGCGACACCTTTGATAAAAACTAAGGTTTTTAAGCTAGTTGGTTCCTGAAAAAATCCCTGTAGAACGAGACAAAGAATAAAAACTATTCCAGAGACTAAAATTATGAATTGCCAAGCAATCCGACTTAACCACACATAAGCAAGCAGACTAGCAACGATTAGGCCTAAACCTTGATAGTTGATCAAGGTAGTAGGGTCAAGACTAGTTAGGGAGTCGCCACTAGTTGCACTATGGTAAAGAAAGGGCAATACCAGCATATCGAGCGTAAAAATAAAGGTATAAAGACAAATCGCTACACCTAAATAAGCACTAGCTGAGCTTGAAAGTTTGATCTGCCGTGATGGCTGTATAAGCTGAACTTGCATTACGCTTAAAGCTCCCTGAAGCGAATAGCAGGAGCTTAGCATTGGTACATTAATGAGGGTTTTGAAACTTGCCCAGAAGTTAGTTAAAACCTGTTAACTGGTAGAGCGGTAATTAGTCTTAAATGCTAAATAAGTCGCCACTAGCTGTTCAGCTACAGCATCATCATGCGGAATTAAACCACTCACCAACAAACGCTTAAACCCCTGTCCAACTACTTTGCCAGCCGATTTAACTGCAAAGTTTAAATTAACCTCACCACGCTTTCCATTCACCACTAACTCGGCTTGTTTGGCTTCTAAACTCGGGTTTTCTAGATCTAATGTGTCCAAGTCAAACAACATGCGCTCGTAAATGACTAGTGGACGCTCTGGATTGAGCATGACTTTTTGTGAGGTAAGAAGTGGTTGAATCGTATATGGATAGTTGCGACCGGAGAAAGCCACATAATTGCGGCTTAAAGTTTCGGCTAAGGCTGGATTGTGCAGAATTTCACCTTCACGCTCCACCCGTAAGTATACTTTATCGGCACCATTGCTAATATCGAAAGCAGCCGCGTTCGTAGGGCTAAAATCTAAAGGATCGTTATCACCCACCATACCTTTAAAAATAAAGGTCATTTTTGGGCTAATTCCATACTTAGCCAGTACTAAAGAGAAGAGCAGATCGCCGGGCACACAAAAGCGTTGGGCATCAGGATTATGAATCGGATTAAAGTCGTCAGCGATTTCTTTAGCAAAACGGCTTGCTTGTTGAGCACTAATCCGCACCGTGTTGCCTTCTGCTTTATGGAATTCATCAAGAAACATACAAACTCGATTGTACTGAACTAAGGGCTGTTCAGTATAAGCAAATTTCAGCCTAGAATCAGCCAAATACCAATGCCAATCATTAGTGAACCGGTAATTCGATTGAGTAGGCGCACATTACCTTGTTTTAACAGTAGATGCCGTAAAGCTTGTCCACCACTGGCATAAGCGATTAAACAGGCAAATTCCATGGTGAGCACGATGCTGAGCATAATGGCTAATTGAGTGCTGATTGGGCGGCTATGATCAATAAAAGGCGGGAGCAGTGAAAGTAAAAATGCCCAGCCTTTAGGATTAGAGACCGCAGTGATAAAGCCACGCATAGCTAGGTCCCAAGGCTGAATAGAGATACTAGCATCAGGTGTTTCAGGAATAGCTAAGCGCCCACGCGACCGCCACATTTCAATCCCGATCCAAGCTAAATATAAGCCACCGAGTATTTTGAAAACTAAAAACACGGTTGGGAATTTGAGCATTATGGCAGCAATACCGATGACACCTAAACTTGCCACTAAACCCACACCTAATAATTCGCCCCACATCATCGGTAAGCTACGTTTTAAGCCAATCGACATGCCTAAAGTTAAAGCGAGTGTCATACACAAGCCGGGTGTAACGGATACGAAAAAAAAGGTCGGAATAAAAACCGCCAAGGTTTCAGCTTGCATGATTAAACAGCTACAGGTGCTTTGATATGAGGATGATATTGATAGTTAAGCAATTCAAAATCTTCGTATTTAAAATCGAAGATCGAGCTTACCGCTGGATTTAGTTTCATTTGTGGTAGCGGATAAGGCTCACGAGCTAATTGTTGCTCAGCTTGCTCTAAATGGTTTAGATATAAATGGGCATCACCGAGGGTATGAATAAACTCGCCCGGCTTTAAGCCAGTGACTTGAGCAACCATTAAAGTCAACAAAGCATAAGAAGCAATATTGAAGGGTACGCCCAGAAAAATATCAGCGCTACGTTGATAGAGTTGGCAAGATAATTTGCCATCCGCTACATAAAACTGGAAAAAAGCATGGCAGGGGGGTAATGCCATGTTTTCAATCTCTGCCACATTCCAGGCACTGACAATCAAGCGTCTTGAATCGGGTGTTTTTTTCAGTTGCTCAATCACTTG
Source organism: Thiothrix sp. (assembly GCA_008015155.1). Taxonomy (GTDB): domain Bacteria; phylum Pseudomonadota; class Gammaproteobacteria; order Thiotrichales; family Thiotrichaceae; genus Thiolinea. The sequence continues at coordinate 28,935 of SSFA01000027.1, read as the reverse complement.
GCTAATTTGATCAATATGCCGACCATCTGCAGTAGGCCAAGAGCGCCATTGGTAGCCATAGACCGGGCCAAGCTCGCCATGTTCATCCGCCCACTCATCCCAAATACTCACGCTATGCTCGTTTAAATAAGCAATATTGGTTTCACCACGGAGAAACCATAATAATTCATAAATAATCGAGCGTAAGTGTAAGCGTTTGGTGGTCAGTAAAGGGAAACCTGCGGCGAGATCGAAACGCATTTGGTGGCCGAAGACCGACACGGTGCCTGTTCCAGTGCGGTCTCCTTTTTGGCAACCTTGGTTGCGTACATGACGCATTAAATCAAGGTATTGCTGCATGATAACTGAGTGCTAATTAGCCTTGTTGCTGGGTATTAGCAGCTAGTTTACCTGCTTGTTGCTTGCGTGTATTGAATTTTAAAGTGCAGGTATAAACCAAAGGCAAGCTGTCATCATGGCCTGCTTGGTGAGCGTGCTCTTCAACATGGCAAGTGGATTTATGAGTATAGAATAATGGACGTTGTTGGCCATGTTCTTGATCAGTATGTTGCATATATAGCTCCTTCTTGTTCTTGTAGGACAATTTAATTTTAAGCCCTAAGCAAAATAGAACATTATTTAGTCGATAATAGGTGGATAACTAAAGAAGAGATTAATTAGTGGTCAATTTAAGGTGGATGACTGGCTAGCTTTAAACTCTTCTGGGCGGGTTTGACTCGCAACTTTGTCTAAAATTCCGTTCACGAATTTGTGTGCCTGTTCAGCACCAAATTTTTTGGTGAGATTCACAGATTCATTCACGACGACTTTGTAAGGAGTCTCAGGATTATTGATCAGCTCGCAAGTAGCAATGCGCATGACGGCGTGTTCAATCATGTCAACTTGGGCTAGTTTTCGGTCTAAATGTGGGTTTAACAGGGTTTCGAGTTGCTCGGTATTTTCAATCGACCAACGCAGCATTTTATGGAAAAACGCTGCATCGCATTTACGAAAGTCCTCAGCTAATTCCAAGTCTTGTTGAAAATACTGATAAATTTCTTCAAAGGTATTTCCAGTCATGAGCCATTGATAAGTGCCGATCATAGCCAGGCGTCTTGCAACTCGACGTTTAGCGATTAGCTGTTGCATCTCATTAATAGGCTTTCGTGAGGGCTTTTTGGACATTTCAAGCACGCAATTTATTTAATAAAGACACCATTTCAATGGCAGTCAGCGCGGACTCAGCGCCTTTATTGCCCGCTTTAGTGCCCGCACGCTCAATGGCTTGTTCAATGGTATCCGTAGTAAGCACACCAAAAATCACAGGAATATCATGAGATAAGCCAACAGAAGCTAAACCTTTAGCCGCTTCGCCCGCAACATAATCAAAGTGCGCTGTGCTGCCACGAATGACTGCACCTAAAGCAATAATCGCATCATAGTCGCCATTAACAGCCATCGACTGCACTACTACGGGCAATTCATAAGCACCGGGTATACGTACTATTTCAATATCATCGGCTTCAACACCGTGACGTTTTAAAGTATCAATCGCGCCGGCTAATAGGCTTTCTACGATGAAGCCATTAAAACGCGCTACGGCCAGACCATAGCGGGCTTTTTGTGGGGTGAAATCCCCTTCAGTTACTTTGATAGCTGTCATGCTTAATCTTTAATCCTTGAGTCCAAGCAGTGAGTAGTGGAATCAATTATGAACGTAATCAACTACTTCTAAACCAAAACCAGCAATACCTAGGAAACGTTTAGGTGCACTCATCACGCGCATTTTCTGTACACCTAAGTCAGCCAGAATTTGCGCGCCAATGCCATAAGTTTTGAGGTCAGCGGGTGAAGAGGGCGTATTGTCCTGCACAATCGGCTGAGATTCAAACGCTTTTAAACGCTCTAACATATCTTGGGTATTATTTTGGGGTTCACGCAAGATAATAATGACGCCAGCGCCTTCCTCAGCGACTTTGTGCATGGCATCACGCAAAGGCCAACCACAACAAGGTTCTTTTAAGGCAAGCAAATCGCATAGTTCATTTTCTAAATGTACCCGCACCAAAGTTGCTTGGTCAGGATGGACTTCACCTTTCACTAAGGCTAAATGAATAGTGGAGCGGCCGAGTTCTTTATAAGCATGTAGTTTAAACTCACCTGCTTCAGTATTAACAATGCGCTCATAGACGGGTTCAATGGTTTTTTCGTTCTGGACACGATAACGGATTAAATCCTCAATTGAACCCATCTTTAAGCCATGCTTAGCGGCGAAAACTTCTAAATCAGGGCGACGTGCCATCGTGCCGTCTTCATTTAAAATTTCAACAATCACTGCAGCCGGTTCAAAGCCAGCTAGGCGTGCAAAATCACAACCCGCTTCTGTATGGCCAGCGCGAGTTAAAACTCCGCCGGGTTGAGCCATGATTGGGAAGATATGTCCGGGCTGTTCAATATCAGAAGGTTGCGCGTTGGGTGCTACAGCCGTACGAATGGTATGCGCACGGTCATAGGCAGAAATTCCTGTCGTAACCCCTTCAGCAGCTTCAATAGAAATCGTGAAATTAGTGCGATGCGCTTCATCAGTCGCAGCATTCATCAAAGGTAGATTGAGCTGCTTACAGCGTTCACGCGTTAGAGTGAGACAGACCAAACCACGACCTTCCTTCACCATAAAGTTAATATCTTCAGGGCGAGTCATGGAGGCAATCATGAGAAGATCACCTTCATTTTCACGGTCTTCATCATCGACGATGACAACCATTTTACCCGCTGCTAAGTCAGCGAGAATTTCTTCAATTGTATTAAATGCCATGGTGTGGTCCACTTGAAGACGTCAGCAATTTCTGAGGCGGCAATCATACGCAAATCAGTGCCGCTTGACTAATATTAGAAATAGATATTTCTGTGAAAAATGTATTCAAACTTAACGCCTACGATCACTAATCGCAGCTAAGTGCCCTAATACCACCGATAAAGCGAGCAAAGCTAGGCCAGTAAGTGCAATTGTTAAGCTTAAAGCACCCCAGTCTAAACTTAGTTGCGCCAGCCATTGCTCGCTGGGGCGGGTATAATCCAATCTTAAATAAGGAATTAAACCGATTTGTGAACTCGCGCTAGTCGCATTACCTGTGCTAGTCATACTACCCCAAAGCAACCAAGTCATTACAAAGCTGGCTAAAGCGCGGGCTAGCGAGAACATTGGATTAGGAATCTTATGCTTTTTGCCGATCGATAAACTAAAGACCAAGGCAAGCATAGCAGCGCTAATCAAGGTAAAGGCCAAAGTTTGGCTGGGGCTAATAGCAAACATTAATAGATCATATCATTAACAAAAGAAACCTGACCTTAGTCGGGTTAAGTCTAAAGATCAATTAATCGTACAGGCAATCGTTTAATACTAACTATCGATAGCTACCTAGTCGATCCGCTATTTTTTACTGGCGATAATAGTGGCAAGTTAGCGATAGCATGAATAGGCGCAGATAGCGCTATGACTGCTGAGGTTCAAGCCGCGCCCCAAGGTCGAGTGTTAATAATAGACTTGGGGGCGAGCGCTGCTTGGATCTGTTGGTAGGTGAGTAGTGCCGAGGACTTTGTTAGTTATAAAGCTTGCAGTGCGCTTAGAGTGATAGGGTAGAGCTGCTTAAGTTCACGGATTTTTGTATGAATATCCGTGGCATCATTGGCTTCACCTTTTTCTTGTAAGTCTTTACAAATATCGGCCATTTGTTCTGCACCTAAACTAAGACAAGAACCTTTAAGCTTATGCGCTGCTTCTGCCAGCGCGCGTAAATTATTATCTGTGGCTGCTTGCTGAATGTTTTCTAGTAACTCAGGACTAGTCGTGCTGAAGAGTTTCACGAGCCTAGGCAAAATTGCTGCGGGTAACTGCTTGACCGTTTCAGTGGCTAAGACTTGCATATTTATCCTTATTATTTTGGGCAGGAACTAAGCAACAACGCTCTAAAGCTGCCTCAATCGCTTCGGGTAAAATCGGTTTACTAATATAATCATTCATTCCGGCCGCCAAACAGGCATCTTTGTCACTTTCCATCGCATTGGCCGTCATAGCAATAATAACAGGTTGACGATCCGCTGGGAGTTCTTTGCGAATAATACGGGTAGCGGTGAGGCCATCAACTTCAGGCATTTGCATATCCATAAAAATCACATCAAAAGGCTTCTTACGGAGCGCTTCGATGGCTTCGCGACCATTTTCGACCACCTCAACTTGGTAGGACATCTCATCAAGAATAGAGGAGGCTACGATTTGATTAATGGGATTATCTTCAGCCAATAAAATAGAGAGCGGTAAACGCTCTGCAAGTTTAAGCCTTGGTTGTTCGAGGCGAGTAGTTAACAAATAAAGTTCACCCAATACCGTCATTAAACTATCAAACAGACGGCTACGGGTGATGGGTTTAGTTAGATAGAGGTTAAATAACTCACGCACTATCTCTTTGGGATGAGGATCATTCGGCGGTGCAATTAGAATCAATGGAAATTCTTGCAAGGAATAGCGGGAACGCACATAGCGGCCAAACTCAAGTGCAGACTCGTTAGGTAAGCGGCTATCCACTAAGCCAATATCATACTGTTGATCCGCAGCCAGTAGACTGATCGCTTCGCTACTACTGCTACAAGCCTGCGTAATAGCGCCCCAACCTGAGCAAAAGTCTTGTAAAGCTTGGTAGTTAGCAGGGTTGTTTTCAACAATTAAAATACGTTTCCCAATAATTTCTGGGATATCAGGGTAAAGAAAGGGTTTGAGCTTGCCCTGTGCTTGCTGTGCCTTGATAGTAAAATGGAAACAACTTCCAGAACCTAAGGTGCTTTCAGCCCAGATGCGCCCCTGCATCATTTCAACTAAGCGTCGAGAAATAGATAAACCCAAACCTGTGCCCTCACCCTTCTGGGTAAGTACATTGTCTGCTTGGCTAAAGGATTCAAAAATACTTTCTAGCCGATCTGCGGGTATACCATAACCTGTATCAATAATTTCAAATTTAAGCTGATAGCACTGATCGATAATCTCAAGGGGTTTAACTAGGACGCTGACTTCACCTTGCTCAGTAAACTTAATAGCATTACCAATGAGATTCGTTAGAATTTGCCGTAAGCGGGCCACATCACCTTCAATAAATAAAGAAATCGAAGGGTCTACTGCATAAGCTAAGTCTAAGTTTTTTTCTAGGGCTTTCGAGCTGAGCAAATTAAATACATCTTCAATACAAGCACGTAATTCTAAAGGTTCATGTTTTAGGTCAAGTTTGCCTGCTTCTATTTTAGAAAAATCCAAGACATCATTAATGACGGTGAGTAAGTGCTCGCCACTAAGGTGAATGCTTTCGACAAATTCAGATTGTTTTTTACTCAAAGGTGTATTCATCAACAAGCGTGTCATGCCAATCACTCCATTCATAGGCGTGCGAATTTCATGACTCATAGTGGCTAAGAAACGCGTCTTAGTTTTTACCGCCTCTTCAGCTAATGCTTGAGCCGCACGTGCTGTTTGAATCAGTTGCTTAAAGTGACTAGAAAAATAAAAACGACTGCCAAGCAAACCCGCAATAATAAAAATAGTAGAGACCAAAGCTTGATATTTGATCATCTGCAGCTGTGATGAGAGTTGATAGGTATTCGCAGTATTATTCTCAATGGAGTGCTGAATCATGGTCATGACTTGGAAACCCACTTGATCATCAATAGTCGCTAATTTTTCGACTAAGGATTGGGCATGGCGCGCTGTATCGTGGGCATCACGTGCCAGTTGCTGCCAATGTCCAGGCGATAGTGACTCTAGCTCATCAATTAAGCTCGTCATTACCCCAGTAAACTCTTCAAATTGGACTTTCAACTGCAGTTCAGCTTTTTCCGGCCATTCTTGTAAGAGGTCCTGACTGCGTTGTTTTAAATTATCTGATAATTCATGGATAAGTGGTAAATTGCTACGATCACTATTTGGATTGCGCGCAAAGCGAAAGAACTCATCATCCAACGCATCGAAGGCTTGACGTTGCTTGTCTAATAATTCCTCTAATTTCATTTGCTGCTGGACAGCGATATAGGTCTTTTGCATGGCTAAAGTGGCTTCATGCTGGTTTTGCTGCGCTCTTAGAGAAAGATTATTCAGGCTAAACCATAACAGCATAGCGATCACGCTAAGCAGCATGAGTAACAAAGCACTATCGATCAACTGCAGCAAACGCAAGTTGCTGAAAATACGCATAGCTTCGCCTAGGCTCTAACTAAAATTGAAACACTAAAGTTTTTGAAGTGAAATGCCGCTCATTGTCATCATGATCAAACACGGCAATCGCAGCTTTGACGCTAGTACCTAAGGCAAACTTAACATCATCTACTTGCTGTGTATCTAATAAGCGACTTTGTTCTAAATGCCATTTTCCAGCGCTCCAAACTCCCTTAGCCTTAATATCATCTGTGCCTTTATGCAGCTGTTCGCGAGGGATATATTTCAGCATCAGATCTTGTTGTTTTTTAAAATAACGTTTGGTTTCATAGGGCTCTTCATTGGAGTCATTGGGACGCTGGATATACAGAAAGCTACCATCAGGTAAACTGGCTCTGTAAGATTCTGGTAAAGCACTCCGACTGATCACAGTCATTTTGTCATGGCTAATTTGGATTGGATTGGTTCGTGCTGCTTTCCAATTCCACATATCCGCTTTGAACTCTTTACCAGAATACCAATTGGCATCGTAATCACCGCTCATTGCAAATTCGAGGGCAAAGCGATCTTCCCGCTGCGGCCCTTCTACATATTTAGCTTTAGACTCATCCCAGACATGCGGTTTATGGAATATATCTTCTGTACTATCCTCCCATTCGCTATAAAAATAGACTTGATCCTTGAACACGCCCGCTTTGAATAAAACAGTTTTAGTTTGTACAGGCTGACTTAGATAAACTAGAGGAATCTCCACGCCTGGTACATCAAGCCAATCTTGGCTAGAACCATCAAGGCTAGGAGCGGTTTTTAGTGGAACTACAGGAATAATTTGTAACTCAGTGTCTTGGGCTACAGCAAGATTCGCCAGCAAAGAGCTAGAAAGAAAACTTAGCAGAGCCAACAGCAGAATACGCATAAACACCTCTTTGTTGTTATAATTGATGGTGCTAATTCTTATAAGTATAAATTATAAGAGATTGCTAATTTGAGCAAGTATTGACTGATAAACTGATTATTATTTCAGCGCTCCTGAAGAACTTCGTTATTTTTAAATAAATATAAACTCGCTACTAAGCTAGGCAATAATATTGCCCACAGTATCGCTAGCATGGCTAAGGAACTAAGTAATGAATAGTTAAAGCTTAAGGCTCCCAGTTTAGCACCTCCTAAATAACTCAGGCTAGCTGCCAAGCTACCGATTAAAGCTTGATTAATGATCGAAATTTTTTGCAACCAAGCCAAACTATAGAACAAGCTTAAAATAAAGCCTGCCCAAATAGCCAATAACCAAAACGGCCATTGGCTATGTAAATTCCAAAAGCCTAAAGCCTGTAAAGCTAGATCGATCCCCCAACCTAAAGGGCCCAGCACTAGTACAGCTAAGCAGTCACGCTTAAGCTGCTCGGGCAGCAGCATTAAATGCAAGCTCAGTAGTGCAGCTAAACCCAATAGCGCACTATTACCCCATAAAGCCGCTAGCCACCAAATGCTTTGAAAGATGGCTAGATCGGCAAGATTAATAGCTAAGGGTTGCTTAAGCATGATAAAGCGGCTTATCCGCCGTCAGATGCACAGTACTAATCAAACGCTCTTGAAAACCACCCGCGCAATAATGCAGATAAAACTGCCATAAACGATAAAACTGATGATCCAATCCCAAACCAGCTAATTTATCTTGCTCCGCTTGTAGGCGCTGCGACCAATGTTTTAAGGTTAAGGCATAATCCAAACCAATATCCATTAAGCCGCTGATTTTCATATCGGTAAATTGAGTGAGATGCTGGCTCATCACGGTAATCGAAGGCAAGAAGCCGCCAGGGAAAATATAGCGCTGAATAAAATCAGCTTGTTTGCGATAGCGGTCGTAACGTTGGTCGCTAATGGTGATGGCTTGTAGGAATAAGCGACCGTTCGGTTTAAGTAACTGATTGCATTGCTTAAAGAATTGTGGCAAGTGTTGATGCCCCACCGCTTCAATCATTTCAATCGAGACTAACTTATCGTATTGCCCGGTTAATTCGCGGTAGTCTTGTTTCAAAAGGGTGATCTGCTGTTCTAAGCCTTTGTCTTTTATGAGTTGCTGCACATAAGCATGTTGTGCATCCGAAATGGTGGTGGTGGTGACTTTAGCTTGGTAATGCTCGGCGGCGTATACCGCTAAAGCACCCCAACCGGTACCAATTTCCAATAAAGTATCGCCTGCTTTTAACTCCAAACGCTCACAAATGAGCTTTAATTTATGGAGTTGGGCTTCGTGTAAGCTGCTGCTTTGGCTTGGAAAAACCGCGCTGGAATAAAGCATGGTTTCATCGAGGAAGAGCTTATAAAATTCATTGCCCAGATCGTAATGCGCGACAATATTTTTCTTAGAACCCGCTTTAGAATTAGGGCGTAAGGCATGAATAAGGCGATGCCCGATTTGGCTAAACCATGAAAAGCCATGATCCAGTTGGTCGATCATCTGTTGATTGCGCACCAAGACGCGAATCACTTTGGTGAGATCAGGTGTATCCCACAAACCTTCAATATAAGTCTCGCCTGCTGCAATCGTGCCGCCACCCCATAAAACGCGTGCATAGCCGTTGAGATCGTGCACGGTAATATGCGCTTGCAAAGGATGTTGCGGATCGCCAAAGGTGTAGAAGGCTTCAGGGTCTTGGATGGTTAAATAGCCGTAATCCAGTTTGGCGAGTAATTTTAAAAATAGGGCTTTGGCAAAAGCGGCTGAGCCGAAGCTACGGCTTTTAGTGAATTTTACAGTGCTTAAACTAGTCATACTTTACTCTCCTTTGCGGGCAGTGCATGCGGCACATAGGGCACTTTTTTCCAATACAATTTCAATGCCTGCCAATAAATACTCATTACGGTTTTCATCGTCATGGCGGGAATGCGCAGCCATTGGGCTTTGAGTTCGGCTTTAGTCAAGGGTTTGCGCTCCAAGCTCATTGCCGCATCAAACAAGCGTTCTTCAGCTTGATTGGTAATTTGCAGGGTCAAGACTTCATGCAGGCTGCTAAAACGCCAGTGGTAAGTCATATTCAAATTCATGAAGGGCGACACATGGAAAGCTTTGGGAATCGGCGCTTGGGTACGCGCATCAATCAAATAACAATGGCGCTCATTCCACGGCGTATTACTGACTTCAGCCAGCAAATAGCGCAAAGCCCCATTGGCTTCATGGCAGTAATAGAAATTCACTGGACTAAAATAAAAGCCCAAACAACGCACTTGCCCGACAAACACCACACGCCCATCCAGATTCTCCCCGCCTAAACTTTGCACTTTTTGCCAGACGTCTTGGCGGGTAATTTCCGGTTTATGATCCAAATAATCGCTCGGGCGAAAACTCATTAAAGCGTTGCGCTTGACCTTAAACCACGGCCCTAAATCGGGGAGCTGCGTGAGTTCATCCAAATCCAAGGCGAAGAGAAAAATCGAATATTTAAAGCGATGCAAACTAGGTTTATAACGGCAATGCCCGACCACACCGCTATACAGACAGGAATTTAAGGCGCTCATACTTGCACTCCTAAGCGGCGACACACCTCCACCGCACTTTTCACCCCATCTTCATGAAAGCCGTTATACCAATACGCACCGCAAAAATGCGTGTGTTGCTGGCCGCAAATATCGCTACGGCGGCCTTGCGCTTCCACCATGCTTTGACTAAACACCGGATGGCTATAGCGGTATTCGCCGAGGATTTTGCTAGGCTCAATCGCGTGGGTATTATTCAAAGTCACACAAAATTGCGGTGCATCCTCCGGTAAGCGTTGTAAAATATTCATGCTATAGGTGACGGTGGCGGGCTGAGTCACTGAATCACTTAAGTGATAATTCCAACTGGCACGCGCCAAGGGAATCGTGGGCAATAAGCGTTCATCGTGATGCAAAATCACTTCATTTTCACGGTAGGGAATCGCACCCAAAATACTGATTTCCTCAGCACTCGCATCACTCAAGAGCGCTAAAGCTTGATCGCTATGACAAGCCAAAATCACCTCATCAAAGACTTGTGTGCCGTGCTCAGTACTAATTTGCACACCCTGTGCGCTGCGCTGAATGCTTTTAACCGGCGTATTGAGATGAATATTTCCGGCAAACTGGCGCGTAAAATACGGAATATATTGCTTGGAGCCGCCCTTAATGGTGTACCACTGCGGACGATCTTGAATATTGAGTAAGCCGTGATTGTGGAAAAATTGAATAAAAAACTTGAGCGGAAAGGCTTCAATTTCGCCTAAACTCGCCGACCAAATCGCTGCCCCCATCGGCAAAATATAATGCTTAGCGAAAAACTCACTAAAACCTTCTTGCTTCAGAAATTCGCCTAAGGTCAATTCAGCGGGAACACCTTGTGCTGCTAGGGTTTTGCAGCGCTGGTTAAAGCGTACAATTTGCTGCAATAAGCCATAAAAGCGTGGGTTCCACAGGTTAGAACGCTGAGCAAATAAGCTATTTAAGGAATTGCCGTTATACACCAAACCGCTTTGCGCATTGGTAACGCTAAAGCTCATTTCGGTGGGCTGATAAGGCACGCCTAATTCATCTAAAAAGCGCTGAAAGTAGGGATAAGTGCGGTCATTGAAGACAATAAATCCGGTATCAATCGCCCAAGTTTTGCCCTGCACATTCACGTCAATCGTTGCGGTGTGCCCGCCAATATAATGATTGGCTTCAAACACTTGCACTTCATGTTCACGACTCAATAAATAGCCGCAAGTCAAACCGGAAATCCCCGAGCCAATAATAGCAATTTTCATGCGCGCACCATCCTTTGCCCTAGCCACAATTGCAGGCTATACGGCAGGCGATTTAACAGGCGCAAGAAAAATACAAAGCTAGCGGGCGTGCTAATGAGCTTTTTGCGCTTGGCGAGACCTTGGCGAATATCAGCTACCGCTTTAGTAACGGGAATACGCATGGGCATAGGGAAATCGTTTTGATCAGTGAGTGGGGTTTGCACAAAGCCCGGCGTAATCAGGCTCACAGCAATTTGATGCGGCTTTAAATCGAGGGTCAGACTTTGCGCTAAATAAGCAATCGCTGCTTTACTCGCCCCATAAGCTTCGGCGCGGGTAAACGGAAATAAATAAGCACTGGAACCCACCAAAGCCAATTGCCCACCCGCTGGAATATGGCGTGTGAAAGCTTCCAAGCAATAAGCCATGCCCAGCAAATTAGTCTGCATTAAGCGGCTAAAGCGCTCGCTATCGAAGTGTTTGGCATCGTCAATATAAATGCTGGTTCCCGCATTCAAAATCACCAAATCTAAGCTCTGGGTGAGGCTTTGCCCTGCGGCTAAAACCGCTTCACGCTCAGTCACATCAAAACTTAAAGTTTGGCAGTGTGCTGGATTTTGTGCTTGTAAGGCGGCGAGTTTTTCGGCATTACGCCCACAGGCTATGACTTGCCAACCATCTTTTAAATAATCGCTAGCGAGTTGCAGACCAATACCCGAAGTAGCGCCCGTAATCAATACAGTTTTCATGCAGCGGCTCGCTTTTTCACAGTGCGAATCACGCTGCCCAAGACGGGAATTTGCTCATACAGCATTTGTCCTAAGTCAGCATAATCGCGGTGTTTTTCAATAGTTTGGTCGCTAAATTGCAAATGGCTTGCCCCTTCGACTTGCACCGCTTTGCCGCCATTTAAACGTGGATGCACATAAGTCATAGTCCACGTGACACAGGCTTGATGGTCTTGATAAAACAAATCTTTAATCACAAAGCGGCAGGATTGCAGATTGGCATAGAGCGCTGCAAAGTAGCCTTCAAAGGCCGCATAGCCTTGCACATGATGCATAGGATCTTGAAATTCAATCTTGGGGCTATAAACGCTTTGCAAGGCGGACAAATTGTCCTTGGCCAAACTTTCATAAACGGTTTTAAAGCGTTCTAATACATCAGGCAGCATCGCCAGTCCTCCAAACGCCCAAGCGGGCTTGATACTGGCTAAAGTAGCAAGGTCAATGTCAAACTAACGTGAAGATGCCAAAAGAGTTGCGATCATGACCAAGCCCAACGGAATTTACCAAAAACTCATTCGCGTATTTGTGCTGCAAATGCTGTTTATTAGCGTGATTACCGTGTTGGGCGTATATACCGCGGCTTGGATTGTGGAAAAGGTCATGGTCAAAGCCGCGCTCGAAGGCGAAGCTCTGCATTATTGGACTTGGGCAGCGCAAGATCCGAATCATCCCACCCCCAATACCGATAATTTACGTGGGTATCTGGCGAAAAATGGCGATTTTAGCCAAGTACCCGCCGAAATTCGCGCCATGCAACCCGGCTATGAACGTGTGCATATCGGAGAGAGCAATCCTTTGGTGTATGTGGAGGACCAAGGCGATCAGCGCTTATTTTTGGTGTTTGATGAAAATAGTGTAGGGAAACTGTCTTTTTATTTCGGTGTGGTGCCTTTGAGCTTAGCCTTAATGGTGATTTATGTATCGGCTTGGATCGCTTATCGCTTATCGCGCCGCACCCTATCGCCTTTGGTGTCACTGGCGCAAACCATGCGCAGCTTTGATGGCAAACGGAATAATTTTGCGGATTTGCAATTGGACGAATATACCGCGCTGGGCGTAAATGATGAGGTGCGTATTCTAGCCAAATCTTTGCAGGAATTTACCACGCGCTTACAACAGCAACTCACTCGCGAGCGTGAATTCACCCGCGATGTCAGCCACGAATTACGCACACCTCTGGCGGTGATTAGTGGTTCGCTGGAATTATTACAAAAGCAAAGTCATACCCCTTTACAGCAACGTGCTTTGGAGCGCATGCAAGTTACCACCCGCGATATGCAATCCTTGATTGAAACTTTGCTTTTATTAGCGCGTGAGGAAAATCAATCTAGCCCGTCTGAGCCAGTCGCAATCAATGAATTGGTAAAAAACTTAATGGCGCAAGTGGAGCAAACTCATAATAGCGATCAGCATGTGAAATTGCTCTGCATTGAACCGCAACGTTTGACTATTCAAGCCCCACGCCAAGCGCTAGTGATTGTGTTGAGTAATCTGATACGCAATGCCTGCAATTATACCCAGCAGGGTTCAGTGACGGTGTTGATTGAAGGCAATGCGGTCGAGGTGCGCGATACCGGCATGGGTATGAATGCTGAGCAGTTGGAGCTGGCACAACAAGCTTTTCAGCGTGTCCACCAGAGTGGGGATGGTTATGGCTTGGGTTTAGATATTGTGCGGCGCTTGTGTGAGCGCTATGGCTGGCAATTAAGCATGAGCAGTCTATTAGGGCAAGGTACGCGCGTGCGGGTGCAATTGGTTAACTAATCAATTTAAACCCAACCCCTTTAACCGTTTGAATCAATTCGGTCTGATCGGGTTGATTGAGGGCTTTACGCAAATTGTATAAATGGCTGCGTAAGGCATCCGTATCAGGGCTATCTGTACCCCAAATTTCATTTTGCAAAGCTTCACGTGTCACCAACGCGGGCGACTCGCGCATTAAAATCCGCAAAATCTTAAAGCTAGTTGGTGAAACAATCACTTCTTGCCCCGCACGCCAGACCTGCTGGGTACTGGTATCCACGGTCAAATCACCCAAACTCATGCGCTTATTCACCACCTGCCCGCGATTGCGTTTTACCAAAGCTTGCAAACGTGCCACTAACTCCTGATTAGCAAAAGGTTTGACCAAATAATCATCCGCACCTTGAGCAAAGCCTTGCAGCCGATCTTGGAGTTGATCGCGCGCTGTGAGCATTAAAATCGGCAAATCCAAACCATATTGCTGGCGCAAACGCTGACACACCGTAAAGCCATCAATATCTGGCAAATTAATATCTAAAATCAGCGCGTCATAGGTGTTTTGCTGCGCTAATTCCAAACCCTGTAAGCCGGTGGCGGCGTAATCCACCTCGATGTTTTCACTCAATAAATAATCGCTAATCGTTTCGGCAAGCAGGCGATGATCTTCGATTAACAGCACAAGCATGAAGCAATAAACTCTAAAAATTGGGCAGTGCTGCGATTATAGGAAAACTGTTGGCGCTATGCTCAAACTCCCATTGCTTGTAAGTCAACAATTAGCCTTAAGCTGAGTATACTGAACTCTCTTTGCGATAGGGGTAGATGAGTAGTCCACTTGCATCGTCGTTTCGATGCGATCGAACTCTCTTTGCGATAGGGGTAGATGATGCTAGGCATTCATGATTGGTGGTTATTTATTCTTTCTGGGTTTTTACTGAATCTCATGCCCGGGCCTGATACTTTATTTATTATGAGTAAAACTGCATCCCAAGGCTGGAAAGCAGGTGTGGCAGCCAGTCTGGGGATTTGTTCGGGCGTATATGTGCATGTGTTTGCGGCGGCTTTTGGTTTGTCAGCTTTATTAGCCACTTCGGCAACTGCTTTTGTAGTGCTAAAGCTGGTAGGGGCAGCTTATTTAATTTATCTAGGTTGGATGACTTTAAGGCAAAAATCAGGGCTAGCAAGTGCTGCGCCTGTGCAAGCCATCCAAACTAAACAAGCTTTATTGACTATTTACCGCCAAGGCTTTCTCACTAATGCCTTGAATCCAAAAGTCGCTTTGTTCTTTTTGGCTTTCGTACCACAGTTTATTTCTGCAGACTCCAGCAACACGGTATTGGCTTTTATTTTATTGGGCACAGTGTTTGATATCAGTAGTTTGCTTTGGTGCACAACAGTCGCTTTGTGTACTGCTTTTGCAAGTGCACGCTTACAAGTCAGCACCACGGTAAAAACTTGGTTAAATAAGCTAGTCGGTGCTGTATTTATTGGTTTAGGGCTGCGTTTAGCTGTTTCAGCACAGCATTAAGGTTGACGAGTAATGCCGATCATAGGGCCTAAGGGAGTAGTTTGAGTGTTAAGTTTAGGCTCTTGCATATAAAGTGCTGAGACAACACCATCTAGATATAAAGCGTCCGAACATTTTAATTCATCTTTAAAAAAGCGGGCGAACTCATAAAAATTTACCGGTTTAGTGCTCATGACCAAATAGACTTGGTTCCCTGCAATGCCTACGCCATTACGAATTAAACGGGAAATTGCATCGGGTTTAAATTCAGGGTGAATTTTTCCCTGCTGTAGCAATAAAGGGCCGGATTGAGTAGCAAATTGCACTTTGTCCGCAAGCTTAGGGTATTGGGACGATTCCACAATCTGTGCGCCTGTGTCGTCAACAAAAAATACCCCATTGGGTTTCCAATAGAAATTACCTTTGGCTTCACGCAAGTTGAGCTTAGCAAGCTGTTTACCTTTGATGACTAACAGACCCACCGGCTCAAAATTGCTTTGGTACATACCTGCATTCATCGCGAATATTAGCGTTTCTTGCTTCGCGTTTAACCAAGTGTCTAAGCGTGCAAAGGTTTTGAAGATTTGCCCGTTTTCATCTTTTAAGTAGAGACCAAGCTGCTCCTGCTGTGGCTGATAAGTTTTAACTGTGAATCCTGCATAATCAGTGGCATATAAAGAGCTGCTAAGCAGGAGAGTAAGAACTAAGCAAATTAAGCGACACAGCATCATAAGTCCTGATTTTTAGGTAGTAGCCAGACCAAGAGTTGGTTGATTACTAAAGTGGTACTCAGCAAAAATACAATGACCCACAGAAAATACTGGCTAGGCATTAAATACCAAGAAATATCTTGTGGATCAGTGCGCCATAGCTCATTGCTAAATACTAAAGGATGGAAAATATTCATCCAGAAAAACCGAAAGAAAGGGCTAATCACCAGCATCAAGACTAATAAGCCAAGCATGATATTTCGACTGTTTTTAGCATAGCCTTGATAAAGTGACAGGCGTTTGTTAACAGCTAAATCGATTAAAAAAACTAAAGTAATCAGAATAAATAAATACAAGGCTTGATCATACATGCCACGCACTTCAGTTAAATGTTGAGTTTCTTTCTCTGACCAAGGTGGATTAGGCAGCGTACTCAGTTCGTGCCGAAAAAAACTGGCTAATTCACCACTGCTAGTGGTGGTTTTAGCTAAACCTAATTGCTCACAACGAGGGTTCCAATGGCAATTGATTTGATAAGTCCAAGGCGTATAAATGACTAGTGCCAGTGGAATAAAGAATAACCACAGCAGCAATAGTAAGGGGAAAAAAATAGTCTTAGCTTTATCAAGCAACGGCATGTTAGGCGTAATTGGCAAAAGCCGCATGATACTCAACTGTGCCCAAGACCGCATGTTCTTTAAATCTTAAGCCCAAGAAATAGGCAGCGGGTACATCAGCTAAACTCAAATGCGGCGAGGCTTGAAAGCCAAAACGCCCATAATAATCAGGGTCACCCAAGACCACACAGCCCGCTGCATCTAAAGCTTTTAAAGCCTTCAAGCCTGCTTCCACCAGCGCAACGCCTACGCCTTGATTTTGCCAGTTTGGATCGACCGCTAAGGGTGCTAAGCCATACCAACCCTGATCTTCTTCATCAATGGCTACTTTGGAAAATGCAATATGCCCAATGATTTGCTGCTGGTATTCAGCTACTAAGGAAAGGCTTAAGGCTTGAGCTTTACGCAAATCATTAACTAAACAATGCTCAGTTTGATTACTATAAATTGCTGTTAAAAAAGCCGCTTGAATGACGCGCTCAATAGCCTCCTGATCTATTGCTTGCTCAGGGCGAATATGAAGTTGCTTGAGCACTTAACTATGTTTCCGCATGAAAGTTTCGAGGCGGGTGATCAAATCAATCGGTGTTTCTTGCATAGGGTAATGCCCGGCGTTGGGAATGACTTGTAACTCACAGCTTGGATACCAAGTCAGATAAGTCGCCTGCATCGCATCAGCATTGATCGCACCATCATGTTCGCCGATACAAACCAGCATAGGGGTTTGAATCCGGTGGATTTCATCCGCAAAGTTTTCTTTGACCCAAGCATCTAAGTAGCCAGCAAAAGCCGCTTCATTCGTGGTAGCGCGTGAGCTTTGCACCAGCTGATTGATCCATGTAGCGCTTAAGCGATTACCGGTAGTGAAATTAATAATGGCATAACGGTTTTGGTCTTGTTTAATCGCGCCTGCAAATAAGCCCCAAGCATTCTCATCCAATTGCCCACCAGAAGCAGGAACAGGCGTTACCCCGATAGCGGATTTCACTTGAATATCAGGGTCACAATCCAAGATAAAACGTTGCATTGCCATCCCACCCATAGAATGCCCGATCAGGTGTACGGATTTAAGTTGCAGCTTATGCGCTAGTTCATTGGCATCAGCCGCAATTTCACGCATGGAATAATTGCCGCTTAACGCTGCTGATTTGCCATAGCCACGATAGTCAATAAATATATAAGTGAACTTAGCCGTATCTAAAGCTTTGAAGCTAGGCTCCCAAGCAGTGTAGTCGCCAAACCATCCGTGAAAGACTAAGACGTGTTCAGTGCCTTGGCCAATAGTCGTATAGCCGATGCTCATGCTGTTGCTTCTCCGTTGTTAGTTGGATTTAGGTAACAAGGAATATTTAAAAAGCCGCGAAAACGTGCGCGTCCCCCTCGGGTAGCGGGAGCTGCTAGATGATACTGTGGATAGCGCTGTAAAAAATGCCCAATGGCAATCCGTCCTTCCATCCGCGCTAAATTTAAGCCCACACATTGATGAATACCTGAGCCAAAGGCTAAATGCCGGTTTGGCGTGCGCTGAATATCTAAGCGGTCTGGCTCAGGAAATCGCTCTGGATCGCGATTCGCAGCACCAATACATAAAGTGATTTGCGTTTGGGCTGGCAAGTGTACGCCGTTAAGTTCAGTGGGGGCGGTGCTAATGCGATTACCTAATTGATTCGAGCTTTCAAAGCGTAAAAATTCTTCAACGGCTGAATGGATTAACTCAGGATGCTCTAACAAGAGCTGTTTCTGCTCGGGATGTTCTAGCAGCGTGTAAAGGCTATTGCCGATCAAATTAGTGGTCGTTTCATGACCTGCATTCAGTAAAAAAATACAATTATGCAGTAGTTCTTGATGACTTAATGATTCACCAGCTTCGCCTTGCATTAAGCGCGTGAGGACATCTTTTTCAGGATCGCCTGGCTCATTACGTCGCCGCGCGATTAAATCTTCGAGATAAAGCAAAAACTCGCTGACTGCCCGATTACCTGCTGCAAACATTTCAGGAGAGAGTTTCGGTTCAAGCGCTCCCAAAATAGCCAAAGACCAAGCACGCAAAGGCTCACGTTCTTCATGCGGGATCCCTAGCAGATTACCAATAATCTCAATGGGAATATGCATCGCATAATCTTCAATCAGATCGACTTGGGTTTTACCTTGCATCTTATCGAGCAAACCCTGCACACATTGAATCAGACCCGGCTCTAAATTCTCCAAAGCTTTAGGATGTAAAGCACCAGCAATCAGTTTACGCACACGGGTATGTAAAGGCGGATCATTGAAAACGAGGCTAGTCGTATGATGTTCATACAGGGCTGAAGCGCCATACTTAGGCTTAAACTCACGCTGCTTATCGGAACTAAATAGCTTGGGGTTTTTATAAACGCTCTGGATATCTTCGTAGCGGGTTAAAAAATAGCTGCCATCGGACATAGGCTTGATAGCTTGATCTGCACGTAAGGCCTGATAAAAAGGGTAAGGATTTTGATAAAATTCCGGCGGTAACTGGGCTAGATTGAACTGAGCCAATAGGTTTTTATCGACCATCCTGTGCTGTCCTCTCCGAGCGATAATGAGTTGAGTATAGCGGTAAGCCACCGCTAGTCTCAATCTTAGTTGACTTGGTAAGAGGTGATTGAAACTTCTTTGCAAGGTTTGATCTAAACCTATACTTAAACTGTTTGAACTTTACTTTAAGGATTTTAGCCTTATATTAGCAGTTTCTTATAATAAGGCAGATATGGATTTCTTCATGAAAATGATTAGCTCGCCCTTAGCGAGATTAGGATTGGGCTTTTATTTTTTACTAGCTTTATCAAATAGCTGGGCCAGTACTGAACTGCGAGAGACAGAGATTGCAACTCACCCTTGCGCGCGTATGTCGGCTAAAGCTCTGGATCAGCGTGCTGCCCCTTACCAAGCAGCTATTCAGAAATACGCTAGTCAATATCAAGTCAGTGAAGCAATCATTAAAGCAGTGATTGCGATTGAGTCTTGCTATAATCAGCAAGCGGAATCACCCAAAGGTGCTCAGGGTTTAATGCAATTGATTCCAGAAACGGCAGAGCGCTTTGGCGTCGCCGATTCGATGGATAGCCACCAAAATATTAAAGGTGGGACCCGCTATTTGGCTTGGTTATGGAAGCGTTTTGATGGGGATCTGACCAAAGTCTTAGCGGCTTACAATGCGGGAGAAGGGCGGGTCGAGCAATATAAGGGGATTCCGCCGTATCGTGAGACGCAGGATTATGTGCGTAATGTGATGCTAGTTCACAATAAACTGTCTGGCACTGGGGAAACAACCAAGGATATGGTGATGACTCAAAACTCGACGGTGTTCTTCCAGCCTGCAGGGATCAGTACGACTCTAGCGCCAGTCACTGTACGCCGTGCTAGCTTCACACAAACAGCACCCGCACCCCGCAGAGTGGTAGCGGTGTTTGAGTCTCCCTTCAAGCTAACGCGACCAACTAAACCAGGCAGAGCAGGCTTAATGGCAAATAAAGCCCGTGCTCCACAACTCTATAAACGTTAGACTGAAAAAAGGCTTGCGAGTCTCAAGAAGTTTCGTTATATTTTGCAGCCTTCAACGACAGGCATATAGCTCAGTTGGTTAGAGCACCACCTTGACATGGTGGGGGTCGTTGGTTCGAGTCCAATTATGCCTACCAAATTCTTAAAGCCTTTCAATGACTTAGCGCGTTGAAAGGCTTTTTTGTTTTTGGAGTTTCCAAATAGTTTCCGTTTGCTTTCTAAATTGGCGCTGACTTTTTTCGGAGTTGGAGCGACATAGCCTTCTTTATAATGGGCTAGCATGGCGGGGTCGCATGGCCGGAAATTGCAGAAAGATACACATCATCAAAGCCTGCTTGTTCATCTAACCAAATCCCTGAAGCGCGTAAATCATGAAAGGTTGGGGCTCTTCTAGGGGTAAAGCAACATAAGCTTGGCTCTGATCATGAAGCTTGGTGATATTGATGCACAATTGTGGGTCGCTAAAGATGTGAGTCTCACACTATCAGCGAGTAGTGGCTTTAGTGTGTCGGTGGACTGTGTGGGGCCTGTGGGATTGGAGGGAGATAATACGATCTGTAGTAATCAAACAGTACCCTCAGCCAACAAAAACGCTCACCGGTACCTTAAAGCGGGTAGACAAGGCTTTAATTTGGCGCAAGTTTAGCTCTCGCTTACCTCGCAATAGTTCAGACATAACACCTTGGCTCGCCACTTCGGGCAAGTCGCCTTGATCTAATCCATGGCTTTCCATTAGAAACTTGATGGCATCCACGCCAGTTGCTGGAATTGCAGGCAGATGCTCGTCTTCATATTGTGCGATTAGATCACCCATCCGGTCAGCTAAAGAGGCTAGGGGATGTGTTTCGTCCGCTCCACCAGCATCTAATACGGCATCCAAAGCTTCTACTAATGCCTCGTAATCAGCCTCTGTTTGTGGGGCTGTGAGTGCAGGAGCTACGTATTGCCAATGCTCTAACACCATATTAATCATGATTCCCATGCTCTACTCCTTCCATTTTCCTTTGCCATACTCGCTATGGGTCAATATTTCACGAATAAACACCTTGCCCGTATTGAAATGGATAGCAGCAATCAACCTTAGTTTATTACCACCGATATCAAAGACGAAGAGATGTTCTACTTTATCCACAGTATTAAACGAGGCTTTTAACTCTGAGAAATTAGCGAAGCTTGCTGATTTCATGGTCTGATACCACCCACTCAAGGCAGTCGCGCAATCTTTATGCAGGGTGGCTGCTTGAATAATGCGCTTGCGGGTGATGATGTGCATGCCTGCTGTATTCCATAGAACGTCAGTAGATCATAACTCAATTTGAGATATTAAAGAATCTCAGTTTTAGCTTATTGATAGGCTCTGGCGTAGATGACCTTTTATTAAATTGCCAATCGCTCTATCCAGCGTCAACAATAACGCCCGCCTCCCGCTCAAACTTAGGCAGTTATTATGTTCTCCAAATTGATCATCCTGACTTTTGTCTCTTGTTTGGTTTATCAGCCCTTGGTGTGGTTGTTTGGCGATATTGGCGGGATGTTTGCCTTGCTAGTAGTGGTGGCAGTGGTGCAGGGTTGGTTGAATATTTTGCGGCCGTGAGGAGCATGGATTGGTTCGAGCATGGGTGCTAGGTTTAGTTCTAAAGGTTGACAGGTGGAACTTCGATAGGTTTGAAGGCTTGTTCATTGAAGATTCTAGCGAGAGTCTTTGTTAACGGTAAATCACTATAAACTAATTGCAGTGCACATAATTTTTTATTAAATGGAGAGTAGTCAAGGTCTCTTAGAACTCCTAAATTATCTAACAATTTTTTTATTTTTAATTTATCTTTATCATATCTAAGTGCTTCTTCATCTTCTATAAATTGCATTACAAATATTAAAATAAGATCTTTGTTAATTAAGTCTAATACTAATCTGATGTATAAATTCTTATCTTTAATCAAACTAATCGGTTGCCTATCCTCATAATAAAAGCTATCAACTAACTCAAGAATTGCTTTTAATAGTCTGAATGGTGGATCATAGTAGGTTACTATATAATTGTAGTCAGATGATTTATAGATATCGAAACATATGTTTGCTTCATATACCTGATAAATATTTTTAATACCGTTGGTGTAGTCATTTTGTTTTTTAGAGTTTTTAAGAGAGTAATATAACATTTCC
This sequence comes from Thiothrix sp., assembly GCA_008015155.1. Taxonomy (GTDB): domain Bacteria; phylum Pseudomonadota; class Gammaproteobacteria; order Thiotrichales; family Thiotrichaceae; genus Thiolinea. The sequence goes on along the minus strand of SSFA01000027.1, from coordinate 6,968 downwards.
AAAAGCCTAAAAAAAGTTCCTTCAAACTGTTGTTTAATCTGCGTTTTATTAGTTAAAGCGGTTGTTTGTTTTTGTTCTTCAGCATCTAGGTGTTGCTTGTTGAGGGTATAGAGAACAGCCATAAAACCAATGATACTGACAATGGGATTCAGAACACCGCCAAAGAAGTCACCAAAGACTCCTAAGCTTGCTCCTTTGCCAGAGATGGAAACTAAAACATCTATAATGAAAACAATAACAGTCGCTAGAATCGCTATGCCTGCAAGTATGCTTAGCCAAATGGGTAGTTTGCCTAAGAAGCCTGATTTCGAGGTATGCGCTTTTTCTTTTTGGGGATTCATGTAACAACTAATTTAAAAAATAAGTGTTTTATTCTAACAAACAATCAAGGGCTGCTCACTTATGACTCGTTTGACACCCTTCCAGCCTTTCCTTTACCAGCGTGCTCAGCCACCAATGTAGCCAAATCCTCCAATGGTTCTCACTCAAGCCGTACACACTACTTAGCGTTGAAGTCCAGCGCGTTAAGCTCATTTACTAAATCCATTGCATTTTCCGTCTCAAGCTTCCACTCTATCACCAAGTGCATATGTGGAGAGCTTAGATGCAGACCCTGCTTTCTTATATTAATGGGCAATGGATTCGTCCGACAGGTTCATCTCTAGAGCTTAGGAATCCAGCAAATAACGGTGTTATTGCAGAAGTCATTCTGGGCACAGCGTCAGATCTTGATCGGGCGGTGACTGCAGCAGTAACTGCCTTCAAAACCTATGCTCAAACCAGTCTTGAGCAGCGTATTCAGTATTTAGAACAATTACGTGATGCTTATGCAGCTCGTTTGCCTGAGATTGCTGAAGCCATTCGCCTAGAAATGGGCGCACCTCAAGAGTTTGCCTTAAATGCTCAAGCTGCTTCGGGCTTAGCTCATTTTGATTCGCATTTGCAGGCTTTGCGTGAGTTTGCGTTTGAGTATCCCTCTGGAGCTTCGCAAATTGTGCATGAGCCGATTGGGGTGGTGGGTTTAATCACGCCTTGGAATTGGCCGATGAATCAGTTAGTAGTCAAGGTGATTCCTGCTTTAGCAGCAGGTTGTACGCTGGTTTTGAAGCCTAGCGAACTAGCAGCGCTTAGTGCCAATCTATTTGCTGAGTTAGTTCAGTCGACGGATTTACCAGCAGGTGTTTTTAATTTACTTCATGGGGATGGCGACGGCGTGGGGCAAGGCCTGTCTAAGCATCCACAGATTGAGATGATCTCATTCACAGGTTCAACCCGTGCAGGTAAAGCGATCACTCAAGCCGCCGCTGAAACAATTAAGCGCGTAACTTTGGAATTAGGTGGCAAGTCACCCAATCTTATCTTGGACGATGCTGACTTATCCCTAGCCGTCAAACAAGGCGTGTTATTGTGCATGAGTAATAGCGGGCAGTCCTGTGATGCTCCCACCCGGATGTATGTACCGCGTGCGCAATACCAGCAAGCGATTCAGATTGCCGCTGCAACTGCTGCTGAGTTAGTCGTGGGTGATCCTAGTGATCCACAAGTCAATCTAGGGCCCGTCATTAGCCATGCCCAATATGAACGCATTCAAGCCTTTATCCAAGCAGGTCTAGATGAAGGTGCAGAATTACTCTGTGGTGGTTTAGGTAAACCTAGTCATCTACAGGCGGAGTTAGCAGAGGGCCATTATGTGCAGGCTACTATTTTTGTAAATGTCCAGCAGTCTATGCGAATTGCGCGTGAGGAGATTTTTGGGCCAGTTTTAGTGCTGATTCCTTACGATGACGAGCAAGCCTTAATTGACATGGCGAATGATAGCCCTTATGGCTTATCCGCCTATATTGCTAGTACGAATCGTGATCGAGCTTTGAGCATTGCCCGCAAGCTTAGGGCAGGGCAGGTACAAATTAATTATCCTGAATGGGATTTATATGCACCCTTTGGGGGTTATAAGCAGTCCGGAAATGGGCGCGAATATGCTCAATGGGGCTTACGTGATTTCTTAGAAACTAAAGCAATTATTGGCTAAACGGTTTTAACACCCAGTAGAGAAAACAAATGAAATATGGATATATTGGCCTTGGTAATTTAGGTGGGCATTTAGCCGCTAGTCTAGTACAAGCTGGTTTTGATTTAACAGTTTACGATAAAAATCCGACTTTAGCAGAGCGCCATTTAGCCTTAGGAGCCAAATGGGCAGAGCATCCTACGCAATTAGCCCAGCAAGTGGATGCAGTCTTAACTTGCTTACCTTCTCCCTTAGTGAGCGCTGAGGTTTTACAGGCCATTATTGCTGCTAACAAACCGGGTTTACATTGGTTAGAAATGTCCACTTTAGGGCGGGATGATATCCAAACCTTAGCTCAGCAGGCGCAAACAGCAGGGATTCAAGTCTTGGAATCACCAGTCACGGGTGGAGTGCATTTAGCCGCCCAAGGCAAAATTACAGTGATCGTGGGTGGAGAGGAAAGTTTATTTGAAGCGCATCGCCCAGCTTTTGCTGCCATGGGTAATAGAGTCTTTTATATGGGGGCTTTAGGTAATGCGGCGATTATTAAAGTAATCACTAATATGCTGGCTTTCATTCATTTAGTCGCGGATGGTGAAGCCTTAATGCTAGCAAAGCGGGGGGGCTTAGATTTAGCTCAAGCTTGGGCAGTGATTCAAGCAAGTAGTGGTAATAGCTTTGTGCATGAAACGGAAGGCCAACTGATTCTAAATGGTAGCTATGACATTGCTTTTACCATGGATCTAGCCTTAAAAGATTTGGGCTTTGCGCTCAATTTCGGCCGTGAGTTTGGCGTACCTTTAGATTTAGCTGGCCTAACGCAGCAGACTTTTGTGAAGGGTAAAGCAGCTTATGGTGGGCAGGCTCAATCCACGCAAATTGTTAAATTATTGGAAGATGTCTTGCAGACCGATCTGCGTGCAGAAGGTTTTCCAAGTCGTTTGGAGTAAATGAGTTCAGCCACTCATAGCACCCGGAGCAGATGTTCAAAGCTCACAAGACAATTCGTATTAAAAACTGCTAAGCTTTAAAGCTTATTGACGGCTCATTAGCTCCTGTTTAATCCAAAGAAAACTCAAGATGTTATCAACGCAGCAAATTAATAAATTTAATGAAGACGGTTATTTAATTTTCGACACACAAATTCCTGAACTGATTTTAGATAGTATTTCAGAACGCCTTCAACCTTATTGGGGACATGATGGTAAAAAATTTGAAGGTGTACCCTATGCAGATTTTAATCGTATTCAAGATGGATGGCGGGTTGATAAAGACATTAAGACAATTGCTACCTTCCCAGCGATCTTAGCTGTTTTAAAAGACTTATACGGCCGCCAACCTAAGCCTTTTCAAACTTTGAATTTTTATAAAGGCACTGAACAAAAAATTCATTCGGATAGTATTCACTTTAATTCAGAACCCTTTGGTTTAATGTGTGGGGTTTGGGTGGCTTTTGAAGATATTAGTATGGAGCAGGGCCCTTTATTGTATTATCCGGGCAGTCAAAAACTGCCTGAAATGAATTTTGAACAGATGGGGTTAGAACCTGACTACAAAAACTATCCTCAATATGAGGCTTATTTAGAACAATTGATTGTCGATCAAGCTCTGCAACCGAGTTATGGTGTGATGAAAAAAGGTCAAGCGGTCATTTGGGCTGCTAATCTTTTGCATGGCGGCTCTAAACAAACAAATAAGGCGCTGACCCGTCAGTCACAAGTCACTCATTATTATTTCAAAGGTGCCAATCCTTGGCGACCTGGGCATAGTCAAGATAAACGAGCTTATTTCACTCCAGAGTGGATTCCCTATGACTTGCCTAAGCCCAGTTTGAGCGAGCGCATTAGGAGCTGGTTTAAGTAATAAGCGACTTAGTTTGCCATTTAGGCGTTTTTCCTTGCATTTGTAAGGCATCAGACTTGCAGCTTGGCACGTACCTGCGTATGCTCGCTGCTTTTAATTAAACTATGTGATCCTTGGTATGGATCACCACTGGAGAATAATAATGCCTGCCATTACTCTACCTGATGGGAGCCTACGCTCCTTCGATCACCCTGTTTCTGTTGCTGAAGTGGCTGCCAACATTGGTGCCGGGCTTGCTAAAGCCGCTGTAGCTGGCAAAGTTAACGGTCAATTAGTGGATACTAGTTTTGTACTGACTCAAGATAGTCAGTTGGCAATTATCACCGCTAAAGATCCAGAAGGTTTAGATGTGATTCGTCACTCTTCTGCGCATTTGATGGCACAAGCCGTGAAACAGCTCTTCCCTGAAGTGCAAGTGACAATTGGGCCAACGATTGAAAACGGCTTCTATTATGACTTTGCTAGTCCGCAGCCGTTTACACCCGAAGATTTGGTTGCCATTGATGCGCGGATGCAGGATTTGATTCGTCAAGATATTCCGGTAGAGCGTAGTACCATGTCTCGTGAAGAAGCGATTAGCTTTTTCAAAAATATGGGCGAATTCTATAAAGCTGAAATTATTAGCAGCATACCTGAAGGTGAAGTTTTATCTTTGTATCGTCAAGGTGATTTCATTGATCTGTGCCGTGGCCCGCACGTGCCCAGTACTGGCAAAATTCCTGCTGTCAAAGTCATGAAGGCTGCTGGTGCTTATTGGCGTGGTGATGCTAAAAACGCCATGTTGCAGCGTGTCTATGGTACTGCTTGGGCGAATAAGAAAGATCTGCAAGGCTATTTAACTTTCCTTGAAGAAGCTGAAAAGCGCGATCATCGCAAAATTGGTCGACAATTAGACCTATTCCATTTGCAGGATGAAGCACCCGGCCAAGTTTTCTGGCATGAAAAAGGTTGGATTATTTATCAAGCGATTGAACAGTACATGCGCAAAAACTTGCGTGAGCGTGCTTATAAGGAAATTAAGACTCCACAGTTAGTGGATTTTTCTTTATGGGAGCGTTCTGGGCATGCAGGAAAATATCGCGAAAATATGTTCGTTGTCGATGTAGAAGAACGTTCTTTCGCAATGAAGCCGATGAACTGCCCTTGTCATATTCAGGTCTATAACCAAGGCTTAAAAAGCTACCGTGATTTGCCTTTGCGCTTAGCAGAATTTGGTTCTTGCCATCGCAATGAGTTTTCCGGTGCTTTACATGGCTTAATGCGCGTGCGTGGTTTTGTACAGGACGATGCCCATATTTTCTGTACTGAAGATCAAATTCAGCCCGAGGTCGCGAGTTTCATTGATTTTCTACATGAGGTTTATAAAGATTTCGGTTTTTCTGAGGTTATTTATAAGCTTTCTACTCGCCCTGAGCAGCGCGTAGGTGCAGATGAAGTTTGGGATAAGGCGGAAAAAGCTTTAGCCGATGCTTTGGATGCCAAAGGCCTGCCTTGGGAAGAACAGCCTGGCGAAGGTGCTTTTTATGGGCCGAAGATTGAATTTACTTTAAAAGACTGCTTAGGTCGCCATTGGCAGTTGGGCACGATCCAAGTGGATTTCTCATTGCCCACTCGTTTAGATGCCCAATATGTAGCTGAAGATGGTTCACGTAAAATACCTGTTATGCTCCATCGTGCTATTCTGGGTTCCTTCGAGCGTTTTATTGGTATTTTGATCGAACACTATGAAGGCAAATTCCCTACTTGGTTATCACCAGTGCAAGTCGCGGTGCTTAATATTACCGATAATCAAGTAGAATTCGTAAAAACAGTCGAAAAACAGCTACGCGATCAGGGTATCCGTGCAGTAGCAGACTTGAGAAATGAGAAGATTGGCTTTAAAATCCGCGAACATACAATGCAGCGGGTCCCTTATTTATTAGTGATTGGGGATCGTGAAGTCGAAACACAGTCGGTTGCAGTACGTACGCGTTCTGGTAAAGACCTTGGTGTCATGCCTATTTCTGAAATCCAGCAAAGATTGCTAGCAGAGATCGCGAATCACAGCACGATTGATTTGGAGGAATAAACTTATCGCTCTGGAAAAAGAACATCGCATTAATGAAGATATTCGAATCCCCAAGATTCGTTTAATTGATGTAGATAATGAAAATAAAGGGATTGTTTCCACATCTGAAGCTTTAGCTATGGCACAAGAAGCGGGCTTAGATTTAGTAGAAATTGTTCCCACTGGCAAGCCACCTGTTTGCAAAATCATGGACTACGGTAAATTCCGTTTCGATGAAAGCAAAAAAGCGGCTGTAGCACGCAAAAAACAAAAGCAAGTTCAGGTCAAAGAGATCAAATTCCGCCCCGGCACTGATGAAGGCGACTATAAGATCAAATTGAAAAAACTGACCGAGTTTTTGGAAGAAGGTGATAAAGCTAAAGTCACTGTCCGCTTCCGTGGACGGGAAATGGCACACCGTGAATTAGGTATGGAAGTACTTAAGCGTGTTGAAACTGATTTGACCGAGTTAGGCGTTGTCGAGCAATTTCCAAAGCTCGAAGGCCGGCAGATGGTCATGGTGATGGCGCCAAAGAAAAAAATCTAGAAGCTTAGGGTTAAACTTAAGCTTTTCCTCATCTAAGCAAGGTTAGGCACTCTTGCTGGATGTTTTTTTAATCCTCTGTTAAAGGAGACTAAGATGCCTAAGATGAAAAGCAGCAGTGGAGCTGCTAAGCGCTTTAAAAAAGCTGCTAATGGTACGTTTAAGCGTAAACAATCCCATTTACGCCATATCCTCACTAAGAAAACGACTAAGCGTAAACGTCAATTACGTGTGGGCGAGAATCGCGTTGCTGCGGTTGATACCCCAATGATTAATCGTTTGCTGCCGTACGCTTAAGGAGGACAGGATAGATGGCAAGAGTTAAACGTGGTGTACAGGCGAGTGCCCGTCACAAAAAGATCATGAAGTTGGCGAAAGGCTATTATGGTGCCCGTAGTCGTACTTATCGTGTAGCCCATCAAGCAGTCATCAAAGCGGGTCAATACGCTTACCGTGACCGCCGTCAGAAAAAACGTCAATTCCGCGCTTTGTGGATTGTCCGGATT
>SSFA01000018.1 GCA_008015155.1 Thiothrix sp. | reverse complement strand
GGAGTCGATAAAATGCCACATAATCGTAACAGTTCCTTCAAATTCGCTGCAATCTTCGCGGCCTCTTTCGCTGCATTCACATTGATGGCTTCGCTAGATGCCAAGGCCGACGCACAAACACGCACAGGCTTTGAATCACTGGCAGAACACGCAGCATCCTTGAGCTTAGGCGGTCATTTTGCCGCAACAGCCAACTACTTAACCGCCTGCGACTTAACCAGCATTGGCTTAGGTTCGCGGGTCGGTGCTACTGCCCTCTGTTCTACCCGCGCTTATTCTGGCGATGCGGGTGACTTCCAAGCCTACCGCGCAACGGTGACCACGACTTGCACCGAAGCGCAAGGCTGCAAGGTAGGAGGTTAAGTATGTACTGGACTATTGAACGCCTAGCCGTCGCTGTTATCGTCATTTTATGGCTCTATAGCGCGTTTTTTGGTGTAGGGAGTATCTAACCATGCACCACGATAAAAACGACGTACAGGGCGTAAATTCGCGCCCTCTTCTCACTAAAGCACAGATTGACCATGCCCTTGATTTTACCGCGCATTACTTGCCTTCGGTGCTGAGTATTGCGGTTAAGTTGCTGGCGTTAAGCGCGTTATTTTGGGCTGCCCTCAAGGTGTTTATGGTTGCCGATCAAGTCGGGATTACCTACGCGCTAGTTTTCTCAGGGATGCACTTACCCTTCTGCTTTTTTGGCGTGATCTTTGTGCTTTGGTTCTTTGATCACTATCAAGGCATTGGCTATTTCGCCCTCTTCTTCACTGCCCTTAATGCACTGCTGATTTAGGAGAATAACAAAATGATTAAGAACGAAAATGAAGCGGTAAAAGCTAAACAATTAGAAATTATGCAGCGCCAATTAGAGCAAAAGACGCGGTTATCAACGCAAGTTCATGCAGCCTTAAAACTAGGCTTTTTGCTTACTTTCTTAATGTATCTGGCATTCAACCAGCATCTATACCTAGGTGATGCGCTTTCGTGGAGCGCTTACTTTAAGGATGCGGCTGCTATCTTTGGCTTTGCGTTTATGGTCGTGATTGTGCTGTTAATGGCTTGGTTTCTCGCATGGGTCAAGCATATTGCTTATCTGCATTTCAGCTTCTACGGGTCTGTAGCACTGGTATTAACCACGGTGATTGGCTTTGCCCTCTTTGCTGAATTTTATTCGAGTTCAGCGAATCAGGACGTAAAGGCGAATGTATTAGTCGAGAATAACAGTGCTTATCAATCCACGCTGAAAGATACGGGAACAGTAAGCGCACCTAATACCAGCTTAATTGAAGCCATTGCGAATGCGGAACAGAAACTAGCTAGATGTGAATCCAATTTAAAAGCAGGTAAAGAAAAACACTGTAACGGCGATAAAGCGAAAGTCGAGGCATTAAGAAACTCTGAACAATCGGCAAATAAAGCCCATGCACAAGCGAGTATTGAGCGCGATAAGCTTAAATATGAACGGCAAGATGAATTAAAAGCTAATTCCTATAACCCTGTGATTGTCATGATGGCTCAATTCATGGCCGCAATTGCTGGCAGTGATTACAAGGATTTTTTAAAATCGGCTGTTGTGTTTAGCATGTTAATTGTCGCTGTTGTCTTTGAAATACTGCACCACTTTCTTAGCAAGGCTAATGCTGATTCTATGCAGTCCGTTGAATCATTAGAATTAGCTATTGCTAAATATGGTGCAGGGACTCAAACCATTAATAGCTACCCTACTCCCGTCAATATGCCTGTCGATACGCCAGAAAAGCAGCCTATTGGCTTCGGGATGCCGACCCCTAGCACTGCTACTGCGACCGCTTTTTTCAAGTATCAGCAGCCAAAAATGGAGGCGGTAGAACTGCCTAAAATGCGCTCTATTGGCTTCGTTGACTGGGACGCACCCAACACACCAAAAAGCGTTTTGGACACCGTACACGCACGGTCAAACGGTGCTAAAACGGTCATCCCTGAAACGGTCAACGAAAAGCGCTCTGACACCGTACACGGACGGTCTACAACAGTTGAAAATCAGGATGTTTTGAGCAGTGCAGCGGAGCGCTTGGAAAAGGACTTGTATCCGCAATGGGTAGCCGCGTTACAGGCGGGTAATATCAACCAAGGGGCGCGTGATCATAAGCAATTTATGCTAGAGCATACCTACACCAAAGGCGCGGATTTGATCGTCTCTATGGCCGAAATTGAGCGCATCCGTAAACGCTGGAATGATCGGGCATTAGGGGAGGGCATACTCGTACCCAATCCTAATTACACCAACGGGAAGGCTAAGTTTATTCTGGCTTAGTTTTATGTCACCAGTGCCATTTATTTTGGCGCTGGTTTATTTATAAAAGGGAATATTTAACCATGAGCGATGATTTTGAATATACCGAAGAAGAGTTGTTGGCCTTATTTACAGGTGAACTACCAAAAAAAAATAGAAAAGTAGTTATAGAAATGAATTTCAAATCACTTAAGCACTTACGCAAATCAGAAAAACGACTTTGTTTATTAATAGATGATTTTTTCAAAGAGTGCATGAAATTAGATGGCTTTATAAATGGAGAGGCTGATATCGCTATGAATACAACATGGTCTTTAGAACATAAGTTATCTCAGGGTGGTAAAAGACTACAGCAACAAGAAAAAAGCGGTGCAGCTACAGCAGCAAAGCATAAAGAGAAAAAAGATAAAGCCTATGCAATATGGGAATCATGGCCTAACAAAGATACGCGGGGTTCTGTGGCTAAATTTACTGGGGCAGTCTCGGAGTCGCTTGGAGTAGACCCGCGCACAGTTGAAAGGTGGATGAAAAAATGGAGAGGCCGACAGGGCTAGCCTTGTCGTTATAAAAAAGTAAAACCTAGGGAATGATAGAGCCTATCCGCAACGCATAGGGCGCAAGCGGAACAACTCAGAGGCTTTAAATATGGACAAACTATTAAAACTGCGTGACGTGATCGACATGACCAGCCTTAGCAAAACTGAAATTTATCGCCGGATGGCTAAAGGTACATTTCCAAAATCGTGCAAATTAGGCGAAAACTGCGCACGTTGGAAGCAATCGGATATACAAGCATGGATAGAACAGCAGGTGAGTCATGGATAGGGCAGAAATGAAAAAAGCCAGTTGGCAGACTGGCTTCTTAATTGGGTCATGTTGTTTTGCTGCTCAAATTATTCTTATCAAATTCAATTCAAGCGGGGTCTATTTTAAATGACTGCACATTATCAGGCAATTGATTCTTTTCGTTTAGCGATGATTAACGCACTGGGATGCGCTCCCGATCATATCGACACTAGTGGCAAAATCACGCGGTTTAGCACCAACGGCAAGAGCGGGGATAAGTCAGGCTGGTATCAATGCTGGCTTAATCAGACTGTACCTTTTGGCAAGTTTGGTGATCATAGAACAGGCGTAGAACAAGAGTGGCGTTCTACTGCACCGCGTGACTATTTGAGCCGTGAAGAATACGCCATTCAGCAGCGCAAAATAGAAGCGGCAAGAGCTGAAAACCTTCGTAAAGCTAAGGCAGAACGTGAAGCCAAAAGACAAGCCTTAATCACTGATTGGAAGGGCGGTGCACCCGCTAATCTTGATCATGCCTACCTCACTAAAAAGCGCGTGGGTGCGTATGGATTGCGTCAATATGCAGGGGCTAATAGTTGGTATCAGGGCGCGTTATTAATGCCACTACGCGACATTGCAGGCGTTTTTCAAGGTCTGCAATACATCTTCCCAGAACCACACCTCATTAATGGCAGCATGACCGACAAAATAATTCGAGGTACTAAGTCAGGCTGTTTTCACCATATTGGCAAAGTAACTAATCAAGATGAAATTATTTTTATCTGCGAAGGTTACGCTACAAGTGCAAGCATTTATGAAGCGTCTGATTGCCCTGTCGTCGTTGCTGTTGATGCTGGTAACCTTGAAAAAGTAGGGCAGTTAATACGCCATAAATACCCATTAGCGCGGATTATTTTTTGTGCTGATAATGATGTTAGGGAAGAAGGCAGGGCATTACCTAACACTGGTTTAGAAGCTGCTAGACATGCCGCTATTCATTGCCGTGGTGAGGTACTTTCGCCCAAAACCACCTATAAAGCAGACTACAACGATATTCTAAGCGCTCAAAGTGTGGAGGCATAAAATGGGTATTCCACGCAATTTATTAGAAATATCTAATTATGAATCCTACCAATGGCCTGAGCCTTTACCATTAACCAGTGAATCCATGTCGATACCATATCCCTTGGATGTACTTCATGGGATTATCGGTGAAGCGGTGCGCGAAGCGGTCAAGATCGTTGGTTGTCCTGTAGCTTTAGCCGCTAACTCTGCTTTATCTGTTTTATCAGTAGCAGGTCAAGGCGTGGCAAATATTCACTACACAAACCAAAAAAGCGCAATTCCTCTAAGCCTCAATTTGCTGGCTTTAGCTGATTCAGGCGAACGCAAAACATCCGCTGATAGCTTATTCGGTGATGTATTGAAAGCGTGGGGACGATCGAAAGAGGAAGAGCTTACAGACCAATTGAAGGAGCGAATTGCTGACATTAAATCATGGAATGCTGAGCTAAACGGCGTACAACGCGCTATCGAGAAAGCAGCGGAAAAAGGCGAGGATACTTTCCCGCTCAAAGAAAAATTAAAAGACTTACAACGATATGAGCCTACCCCTGTATACGTACCCTCCTTTGTTTTAGACGACTTCACCCAAGAGGTTATTGGTAACAAATTAACCAAGAAATGGCCTAGTGCTGCTTTGTTATCGAATGAGGCTGGAAGCTTTTTTGGTGGACATAGCATGAATGGCGACAGTATTACACGCACACTAGCGCTATTAAATAAGCTTTGGAGCGGTGAAGAACACACAGTAGACCGAAGGGGCGGGGATAGTTATACGATACGTGATGTGCGTTTAACTGTTGGTTTATCGGTTCAGCCTGCTGTGATTGAAAATTTCTACGCTAAAAATGGAGTACTAGCCAAGGGTAGCGGTTTCCTTGCTCGCTTCCTCATTGCATGGCCTGAAACTACCCAAGGTTATCGACAATTAACCGAGGCGGATATTTTAGAAAAGCCTAAAAAAACAGGTTTGAACCTATTTTATGCAAAGCTGCATGAGCTATTAGAGCGGCAATACATCAATGGACATGATGGAAAACTAACAAATCTGCAAACGCTAACCCTGACAAAAGAAGCCAGTAAAATATGGCTTGCTTACTACAACGATGCAGAAACATCTATCCGAGCCGGTGGTGATATGGAGCACAACAAAGAAACCGCTAGTAAATCTGCTGAGAATGCGGCTAGGTTGGCTGGCTTGCTTCATTTATTTAGCGGTGAAGGTGGGACGTTGGTTAGTGCTGAGATCATGCAATCAGCTTGCATCTTAGCAGGCTGGTACTTATATGAATCACGGCGTTTTTTTGGTGAACTCGCTTTACCTGAAAATGAACTATTACCCATGAAACTAGAAAAATGGCTCATTAATTATTGCAAGGCAAACAATACAACCAAAGTTTCAAGGTCTGAGGTACTGCAAAAAATAACACCCATCGCACTTAGAAAGGCTGAGGCGTTGAAAGCTGCGTTAATAGTATTAGCGCAAACGCATAGAGTCAGTATAGCTATGGAGGGCAAGGTCAATATTATTAATATTAATCCTAAACTTTTGGAGGCCAATCATGGCGCTTAGAGACTGGCTAACTATTACACCAACACACAAGCCAAGCGCGGCAAATAATCAGGTGCTTCGTGCTACGGTGGAAAATGCAGGCATTGAACTATTAAAACAAGCCGCCAAGAATTTAGGGGTCGATATAGATGCACTCATCAACCACTATAAAGATGACCTGTATTCAATTGGAATAGGCGAGGTCGATAAGGTCACGATAAACCAACTAGTCAGAACTTACGCTGACAGATATTCACCACCTATTAGCAGGGACAGTGACGACACCAAGGGGATGGTTAGATGTACCGAATGTAGCCAAATTGAATGCCCAAATCGATCCATTGCTAAACGCAACGTGCAAACGTCAACTAGACTTAGACGGTGCATCAGTTACACAGCAAAGATATACAACCTCTCAGATTGGCGCTAATCCTGCTAAAAGGCCGCTAATTCAGCGGCTTTTTCATGTCTGCATACCCCAAAATCACCCCAGTATCACAGTCGATTAGCAAGCCATGCTAATGATCAACTCATTGATTAATAACTATTTTTCACCAACTTTAGCAGGTTCTTTAGCAGCTTTAGCAAACTACATGCTAATCTTATCTAATTGATTAATAAAGGATTTTCACCAACTTTAGCAGCTTTAGCAGGATTAGCATGTGGTAGCTAATTCAAAAAACACAAAATCATGCTTACCAGCAAACACCTCCCCAGATTTGAAATCCAGAAACTAGCCCTCTTGTCAGATACTCAAAAAGAAGGAAAATGGACTTTTTAAAGGTCAAGCGCGGTATTTATTGCGGTATCCACCAAATTAATAATAGTTAAAACATTTATTTTTCAAATACTTAAATGAACTATACGGAAAAATGTTTATTTACCCGAAACAGCCACGCAAAAACAAACCGAGTAAGAATAAAATCCCAAACCAAGTCATTAGCTTGAGTATTAGCCGGTAGATTCGGCGTTTTTCCTGTGTATCCATAGTGCTTAAGGAACTCTTAATGAAAAAAAACTATTTTCTATTATCTGCTGCCCTCTTTGGAATGTTAGCGGTGATTATTGGGGCTTTTGGTGCACATGGTTTGGAAAAATTCGTTGATGCCAAAATGCTCCAGCGTTTTCATACCGGTGTTGAATATCAATTCTATCATGCCTTGGCTTTAGGCTTAGTAGGCGTCTTATGGAAAAACCAACCCAGTGTTTGGCATAGTCGTGCTGCTTGGGGGTTTATAGTGGGAATCTTAATTTTCTCTGGTAGCCTTTATGCCTATGTACTCACTGGCTTCACTCAATTCGGCATGATTACCCCTATTGGCGGCTTAAGTTTTATAGCAGGATGGGGCTGCTTAGCTTGGGGAACTTGGAGGACTGAACCTACCTAAACTATTTAGTTAAAGCTGGAACCTAAAACCAGTCGATGTACTCTAAGAAAATAACTTGCTTAATCGCAGCTTAAGCAGTATTTGTAGCTTACAGTCTGTACTCGCGGTTAGCCACGCTAATCTGATAAATATAGAAGTTGGGCTTATCAACTTTAATAATGAGACTTGCTGTTACCCTAAACCCCTATGAATTCTTGGATGCCAGTGTCGAGCAGCCATGCAGAGTCAGTTATTTAAGTATTTTAATCGCAACCAACATGGACGTGATTTTGTAGTCGGTGACTTACATGGTCACTTTTCTGCATTAGAACTGATGTTGGTGCAGATGGATTTTGATCCTAACTGTGATCGCGTTTTTGCGGTAGGCGATATGATTGATCGTGGGCCAGAATCTTGGCGTGTAGTCGAATTCTTAAATTACCCTTGGTTCTTTTCGGTATTGGGCAATCATGAGCAAATGCTCTTAGAAGCTGACGCGAATCCTGTGGTTAATAAAAACTGGTTAGGCTTTAATGGTGGCTCTTGGTGGCGTGACGTCCCTGAGGCTTATCATTTACGTATTCGTAGTGTAATCAGACGCTTGCCTATCGCGATAGAAGTGAATACCTCATCAGGGCGTGTTGGCATTGTTCATGCCGATATTCCTTATGGCTTAAGTTGGCAAAGCTTCGTGCGTGGCCTTGAAGATAAAGAAATTTACGACTGTGCACTTTGGTCAAGACAGCGCTTTCGGCAAGTACAAATGATGGGAAGGACACAACCGATTGCTGGCATTGAGCTAGTCATCTTTGGGCATACACCCATTCAAAAGCCACTACAAGCGAGCAATGTTTGCTATATCGATACAGGCGCTACTTATACTACTGAGAAAACCTTAGGCAGTTTAACCTTGATGGAAATTAATCCTAAACTGGCCATTCATCAATTTTGCATCAAAACTCAGAAAATGCTAACGGCCAATAAAAAGCGGGAACTTGTCAAAGTCCCCGCTTAAAGGTTTAAAGGCCAACGGCCATGCGTGGTGGGAACATCGTAGCAATACGGCTAGCCATAGTATCCTGACGACGGGCAACCGCACGCACTTCAGGACGATTAATAAAGCTAGCTAAAGTCAAACCATCTAAAAACTCATACAAACTTTTACTCAAATCAGTCCAAAGCTGATGTGTTAGGCATTTTTCGCCACCATGACAATCTTCATTACCCTTGCAACGGGTTGCATCAATATTTTCGTCGACCGCAGCAATAATATCGGCAATACTGATTTGCCCGGCAGGTTTACCTAAGCGATAGCCACCACCTGGGCCACGTACACCTTCCACTAAACCTGATTTGCGCAGCTTTGCAAACAGCTGCTCAAGATAAGATAAAGAAATACCTTGGCAATTAGAAATATCTGCCAAAGTGACTGGACCTTCATAATCGTGAATTGCCAAATCCATCATGGCGGTGACCGCGTACCGTCCTTTTGTTGAAAGCTTCATTCCGCTTCTCCTACTCAATGTGGTACTAATTCCTTAGTAATCTAGTCAAGATTATAAATTAGCTAAGGTCTTTCATCAAGAATTTCATGGGAAATTTCTCTACAAAACTTGTATTAAGATATGCGATATTTTGGATGGTAGCTTATTTTTTTATACAGATAGTTTACAAAAAGTTAATCTTTTAACTGAAATACATAACCTTGATGACGCAAATATCTGATCCATTTGAATAAAAAACGATTCATTCGCCAACGACAGGCTAACATTTTTTCTCCCGATAAATGCTGATGGCGAATGGTACTATCATCGAATCGACAGCGGTGACTAATAACCTCGACTTGTAAAGCGTCATGATAAATACGCAGTAGTAAATCTGGACGGGTTTCTTGTATAGACTCTGTATAAGTTCCAAAGAGGTAAGTCATAAATAAAGTAGTAGTATGGGCACTGCGCTCACGTACCTCGACGAAGACGGGTAATCGACCTGCCACATGGGCTAATTGCTGCTCAGGCAAAGCACGAATTGAGCCAAATAGGAGCTTGAGCTGCATATAATTGGTTTCATACAGATCCATCAGGCCTGTAAAACTATTTGGCAATGCAGGTACTACCGCTGGCACTTGTTCTTTAATTAGCATGGTTTCATAATGTGTTGAGTTTTTTAAGAGCGCTCTGTACAGCTAGCAGGCCAACCGCAGTTTTCCTAGCGCACCTGTTCTTCTAATGATAATAGCTACCTAGTTAGGCACTACCCTCATGAATATCGAAATCGTGTCTTGTGTACCTTATAACGATCAAAAACCTGGGACTTCTGGCTTACGTAAGAGCGTTAAGCAATTCCAAAAACAGGATTATCTACAAACCTTTGTACAAGCAATTTTCAATACCCTACCCGAGCGTGAAGGGAGTACCTTAATACTGGGGGGTGATGGTCGCTATTTCAACCGTGAAGCGATTCAAGTTATTTTACGTATGGCAGCGGCTAATGGTATTGGGAAAATCCTAGTCGGTAAAGGTGGAATTCTCTCCACACCTGCAGCCTCGCATCTGATTCGCAAACATCAAGCCCTTGGTGGCATTATCTTATCGGCTAGTCATAATCCGGGCGGCCCTGATGGCGATTTCGGGATTAAATTTAACATCAGTAATGGTGGCCCTGCTCCAGAGAGTTTCACTGAGGCTATTTACGCTAATTCTAAAACCATCGAGGAATATCGGATTACCTCGATTAAACCTGTGCCCGTCGATAAAGTTGGCCTCTATGAATTGTACAATATGCAAATCGAGGTGATTGATTCTGTCACGGATTATATGCAGTTGATGGAAGAGCTATTCGATTTCGATAAAATTAGCCAGCTTCTGCGCTCCGAAGATTTTAGCATGCGCTTTGATGCGATGCATGCCGTCACTGGCCCTTATGCCCATGCCATCCTCGAAGAACGCTTAGGTGCTCCCCAAGGTACAGTCATGCATGGCACACCTTTAGCAAACTTTGGCGGTGGTCATCCTGACCCGAATCAAGCCCATGCTAAAGAACTAATGGCCTTGCTGTACTCACCTAAAAATATTGCTTTTGGTGCTGCTTCAGACGGTGATGGCGACCGCAATATGATTTTAGGTAATCATTTTTTTGTTACGCCTAGCGATAGCTTAGCGGTACTGGCAGCGAATGCACATTTAGTACCTGGTTACAAAGATGGGATTGCAGGGATTGCACGCTCCATGCCCACTAGCCAAGCACCCGATCGAGTGGCAGCTAAGTTAGGCTTAGCCTGCTTTGAAACACCCACTGGCTGGAAATTTTTCGGTAATCTTTTAGATGCTGGACGCATTACGCTATGTGGTGAAGAAAGCTTTGGTACAAGCTCTAATCATATTCGTGAGAAAGATGGCTTATGGGCCGTACTCTTTTGGCTCAATCTGCTCGCTGTTAAGCAAGATTCTGTCGCCAATATTGTCCGCCAACATTGGGCTGAATATGGGCGCAATTATTATTCACGCCATGATTATGAAGCGATTCCAACGGCCTCTGCCAATACACTCATGGAGCATCTACGTCAGCAATTCGATAAATTGCCGGGACAAATGCTCCACGGCAAAATGGTGAAGGCGGCCGATGATTTTATGTATGTTGACCCTGTAGATGGATCTACGAGTGCGCAACAAGGGATTCGCATCCTCTTTACCGACGACTCACGCCTCATCTTCCGCTTATCAGGTACAGGCACACAAGGCGCGACCTTACGGGTTTATTTGGAACAATATGAGCCTGATGTACAAAAACATGATCAAGACCCGCAAGTGGCTCTAACAGACCTAATCAATATTGCTAATGACTTAGCGAAGATTACTGAATTCACCGGTCGTGAAGCCGCCGACGTTATCACCTAGATCTTAAATGACTAATTAGCCAGCTGCTTAATATATCGAGCGGCTGGCTAAAAATGCATGTACCGCCTTGGCATCACCTGCAAATATAATGCGCTCCCGTTTCTGAGCAATTTGATAGTCATACATCGGGTCGTAGTAATCACTCAATAAAAACTCAATCCAAGCTTGATGTAACTGTGTATCGCCAGTCTTATGCTGCTGAGTTAAAGCCGCTTGTAATAAGCCCAAAGCCTTGCTGTAGCGCACGCCTCCTAAACGCTTTTGCACTTTACCTAAACTTTTTAGTAAATATTGACTGAAAGCCTCAACAGCCTGAGTAGGCTCTTGAAGTTGCGCTTGAAAGGCTTGCAGCATTTCAAGAATATACTCTTGGTAGGTCAACTCCAAGCGTTCAGACTGATGCGTCTCAAGCAAGATTAAGGGTGCAGCACGCAAGCTAAAAAATAAGCTATCTGGTAAATGCAAAGAACCAATACTGCGGCTTTCGTCTTCAAACACAAGCTGGGTATATTGTTTGGCTAGCTGCTGTAAAAGCTTGGCCACCAAAGCGTTTTCAAAGTCGATTTGGGTTGGTTGAGCTTGTACCCAAGCACCAAATGCAGAACCACGATGACGAGCTAAGGCCTCTAAATCAACCGACTGTTGTAGACCTTGCAAAAAACGGGTTTTACCACTACCGGTACGCCCACTGAGCACATAGGCTTGATATTGTAGCGGCAACTTAACTAATTCATCCAACACATAGCGACGCAAAGCTTTATAGCCACCCGTTATTCTTGGATAAGCGATGCCCGTTTCAGCGTATAACCATTGTTGACTAATCCGTGAACGCAAGCCACCACGAAAGCAATATAAAGCACCCTCAGGATGAGCTAAAGCAAATTGCTCCCAAGCCGCAATGCGCTCCATTTTGGTAGTTCCACTCACTAGATTTAAGCCCAGCAAGATCGCCTCATCTTGTCCTGCATCTTTATAACGCTTACCAATCGCTGCCCGCTCTGCATTGTTCATTAAAGGTAAATTCACAGCACTAGGAAACGCACCTTCGCAAAACTCAACGGGAGCGCGCACATCTAACAAAGGCTGCGCATAACGTAAAACAGCTGATAAATCATTAACAACAGGTAAGCGCTCAGTATCCGGTAAAAGCTGTTGACGATTCATGCTAAGACCTGAATCAGTGTTTGGCCTTGAATAGCAGCCTGTAAAGAACCAATAGATTTTAAGTGAAATCCAGCCTGCTGAGTCAGTGCTAAAAACTCACCTTCATATTGAGGATCAACCGCTATTAACAAACCACCACTCGTTTGCGGATCACACAAAATCTGCTGCTGACGAAGGGGCAAATCTTTAGCAAAAACATAGCCATAGCTTGCATAATTGCGCTGCGTGCCGCCCGGCGTACAATCTTGGTCTAAGTATTCATGAATGGCAGGCAATAAAGGGATCTGCGCAAACTCTAAAACAGCTTGTAAGCCACTGCCCTCGCAAACTTCGCGTAAATGTCCAGCTAAGCCAAAGCCTGTTACATCCGTTAAAGCATGCACATAAGTTAATTCCCCTAGTTTTGCACCAAGGTCATTCAACTGACACATCGTCTCAATAGCCAAATGACTATGTTCAGGTAGGAGGATTTTGCGTTTTTGTGCCGTGGTCAGAATTCCAATCCCTAAAGGCTTAGTTAAATAAAGCTTGTCCCCCGCTTGAGCTGTACTATTTTGCTTAAGATGCTTGGTCTGTACGATGCCGGTTACCGCCAAACCAAAAATAGGCTCGGGCGCATCAATACTATGCCCACCTGCCAAGGGAATCCCGGCAGCTTGGCAAGCTTTACGTCCTCCTTCAATCACTAGCTTCCCTACTTCGGGCGGTAATTTGTCAAGCGGCCAGCCAAAAATCGCAATCGCCATGAGCGGTTTACCTCCCATGGCGTAAATATCGCTAATGGCATTCGTAGCGGCAATGCAGCCAAACGTAAAAGGATCGTCCACAATGGGCATAAAGAAGTCAGTGGTACTAATGACTGCAGTACCATTGCCTAAATCATATACAGCAGCATCATCACGCGAGCTATTGCCTACTAATAGACTCGGATAAACTTCAGCTGGTAATTGGCTTTCTAGGATTAGATCCAAAACTGCAGGTGAAATTTTACAGCCACAACCAGCACCGTGGCTGTATTCAGTGAGACGTACAGGATGCATACCAGACTCTTAACTTAATAAAGAGCTGGTATTATCTGAGATAGTAAGCCTTTAAAGCTAGATACCCTCTCCAGTAAAGGCAACTCGCACGGTCTTTAGTAGAATTTTTAGATCTAAAAGCCAACTACGATGGCGGATATAGTACAAATCATAACGATGCTTATAGCGAGCATCTTCGGCTGAGGCTCCATAACGGTACATCACTTGAGCTAAGCCAGTAATCCCAGGTTTAACTAAATGGCGAAAACGATAGAAAGGCACTACCCGCTCTAAGTCTTTAATAAACACCTCACGCTCAGGGCGGGGGCCAATGAGCGACATTTCACCTTTTAAAACATTAAATAATTGGGGTAATTCATCAAGACGTGTCTTACGAATAAACTGCCCCACTCGGGTTACACGCTTATCGTTTTTACAAGCCCACTGTGCGCCATTACTCTCAGCATTTTCATACATCGAACGAAATTTAATAATCTCAAATTCCTGATTATATAAGCCCGTCCTTAGTTGTTTAAAGAAAACACTACCTTTTGACTCTAGACGAATCGCTATAGCTACGGGCAAAAACAAAGGCAATAATAAGATTAATAATAAGCTAGCTGCTACTAAATCAAATAGACGCCTAAATCGATCTGGCCATTTTTTACTTAAATCACTAGCCTGCTCTATTTCTAATAAATACTCCGCATCGAGTAAATTGATTTCTACCCATTGCAAATGTTGCTCAATAAAACTCTGCAAGGAGCAAACTTGTGCACCTTGCTCTTCAGCAGCTTGTAAAGCTTGTAATTGCTGAGGGCTAAGTGCTTGCTTTTTGAAGAAACATAGGTTTACACCCTGCCAAGTCTGCAAGTTTTCAGAGTTGAAATAACACTCAAAACCTAATTTATCTAAGACTGTATATAAATAGGGCAACTCCGCGACTGGCGCATAAATATACAGCGAAGGTAAACTGGGGACTTGCGTCGCTGGTTGTTTTGCAGGCGAAAACGCTAATAAGTTAACATCTCCCACAAAATTTAATAATGGGGGTAGATGCAACTCCATATGGCGGTTGCTATGGCTCATGATTATTTACTCTGTAAGTAAACAACCGACCCTGTTTTTGTAGTTGGAGGAATGCAAGCCCAGCTCTACGGATCGGGATTAGTTTGTGTACGAGTAAATAATGGAACAGGCTTTAAGGTCTCGCCATGACCTCATCAATAATCGAGGATGATTAGCGGATGAACTGCGGCATCTTTAAAATTGGCAACATAATAGCTAAAACAATTGCTGTAACAGCGCCGCCCATTACTAAAATTAATAGCGGTTCTAAAAGCCCCACCATTTTAGTAATCCGCGATTGAGTTTCACGTTCTTGCTGAATCGCAGCCCGCTCCAGCATTTGGTCTAGTTGGCCACTCCCCTCACCGCTAGCGATGAGATAGATCACCATGGGGGGGAAATATCCGGATTGCTGCAAAGCTTTATTAATGGCCATGCCTTCGCGAACCTTCACCGTCGCTTCATCAACCGCTTCACGCATCGGAATATTGGTGATGACTCCACCTGCGATCTTTAAGGCATCGAGAATGGGTACACCACTGGAGGCTAGAATGCTTAAGGTACGTGCAAAATGCTCGGTATTAACGCCCCTTACTAAGCGCCCTACCAATGGCAATTTAAGCATTAGACGATGATAGCGAGCTTTCCAAGAAGGAAACCTCAATAAATACCGCATGAACACCACAAAGCCGAGAATACCAAATAAGGTTACCACCCCATGCTGCTCAAGGAAGTTACTACTTGCGATCAGCATTTGGGTCAAAGTAGGTAAATCACCATCGAAGGTATCGAAAACACTAATGACATTCGGAACGACGAATTTCAACAGCGCAATGACAATTCCTACCGCAACTAAAGCTAATAAAGCCGGATAAATAAAAGCTGTCGAGACTTTTTGCTGATTGAGTAAACTATTTTCTGTGTAATCAGCTAAACGCTCTAAGACTTGCGCCAAATGTCCAGACTGCTCACCCGCCCCCACCGTAGCCCGATATAAAACGGGAAAGGCTGAAGGAAACTGCCCTAAGGAAGAAGCTAACGTATGTCCTTCCATAACTCGAGAGCGAATAGCAGAAAAAATACGGCGTGCTGAACGATGCTCTGACTGGCGCGAAATAGTCCCCAAGGCTTCTTCTAAAGGCGAACCAGCACTGACTAAAGTAGCGAGTTGGCGCGTCATGAGAGCTAAATCCGCTTTGTTTAAACTGCCACCAAATAAACGAGCGCCATCCGATTTCTTTTGCTTTTGTACGACCTCATTAATTTCAAGAGGTGTCAGTGCACTATTACGCAGTAGCTGACGCACTTGCCGAGAGGTATCGGCTTCTAGAATACCTTTCTCTTCTTTACCACCTGCATTCAGCGCAATATATTCAAAAGCAGGCATTAGCGTTCGTCCTCACGTGTCACCCGTAGCACTTCATCTAGCGAAGTTTTACCCTCTAAAACTAAGCGCACCCCATCATCACGCAAGCTAGGTGTATGTTGACGCACATATCTTTCCAGCTCAACCTCGCTAGAGCGATCATGAATCATTTGGCGCACTGTGCTATCAATTTCAACCACTTCATAGATACCGGTGCGGCCTACGAAACCTGTATGACGACAACTTGGGCAGCCCACTGGATGATAAATAATCGGACGTTGGTGGCGCAGATCATAATGTGAATTAGCTTGAATCAATTCAGTCTCAGTACTGGTCGCTTCAGTCGCTTGCTTACATTCACCGCATAAAGTACGTACCAAACGTTGGGACGCTACGCCTAATAGACTAGAGGCCAGTAGATAAGGCTCAACACCCATATCCTGTAGGCGCGGCACTGCACCCACTGCTGTATTGGTATGCAAAGTGGAAAAGACCAAGTGCCCAGTTAAACTCGCCTGTACCGCAATTTCCGCTGTTTCAAGGTCGCGAATCTCGCCGACCATCACAACATCCGGGTCTTGCCGCAAAATAGCTCGTAAGCCACGCGCAAAGGTCATTTCAACTTTAGTATTGACCTGAGTTTGACCAATGCCATCAATATAATATTCGATCGGATCTTCAACCGTTAGAATATTGCGGCGCGCATCATTTAAGTTAGTGAGTGCTGCGTAGAGCGTTGTCGTTTTCCCAGACCCCGTTGGCCCAGTCACGAGAATAATGCCATGTGGCTTTTGAATGAGGCGAGCTAAACGACCATGTACCTCTGGATCCATCCCCAAATTAGAAAGATTTAAGCGTCCTGCTTGTTTATCTAAGAGACGTAATACGATCCTTTCACTATGTCCAGACGGCAGGGTCGAGACCCGCACATCCACTGCCCGCCCTGCTAAACGCAAGGAAATACGTCCATCTTGTGGCACACGCTTTTCAGCAATATCCAAACGCGCCATAACCTTAATCCGCGAAATAATCAGCGGTGCAAGTTTCCGTGGCGGCTCTAAAATCTCACGCAAGACACCGTCAATCCGCATGCGTACTTGCATTCGCGTTTCGAAAGCTTCGATATGAATATCTGAAGCATTTTCTTTTACAGCCTGCGAAAGTAATGCATTGATTAAACGAATAATCGGTGCGTCATCTTCCGCCTCCAGCAAATCCTCCGGCTCAGGCATGGTTTCAGCGATATCATATAAATCCGCCTCATCCCCCAACTCCTGCATCATTGCAGCACCCGTCTGACTACGGTCATAACGAGTTGCTAATAAACGCTCAAAGCTTGGAGCATCTACTTGGCGCATGAATTGGATACGCGGACAATTGCGCTGTACTTCCATTAAGACTGTTGGCTTTAACGCCTCCCGATATAAGAGGACATTACCCTCCGCTTCCTGCTCAATCAGGACTCCATGTCGTTTAGCAAACGCATAAGGCAGCAAAAAAGTTTGCTGTACTGCCTGGCCGTCCTCTGACAAAACCCCTAGCTCAGCCATGAAATCCGCTCACTCACTTCTCATTTAACTGACAGAATCCGGGCACACAATCATCTGCTGGTTTTGCGCGTTGCTGATTAACCGGTGGCTGCGTAATAGGCTTCTGATTTTGTTGATTGGGGAAATGCAAAGAATCCACACTACCTTTCTTACAATCAAAACAAGGAATATCAGGGAATACGGCAGCTGAGCCTAAACCACCACGCTGTAAGACTTTAGTTTGCTGTTGTTGGCGCTGCAAAGTATGGTATTTACTGCGACTGTAAGCGTCTGCAGCTTCGCGGTCAGGCAAAATAACCGGATGGATGAAGACCATCAAATTCTGCTTACTACGCTGAGTGCTATTCTGTTTGAAAGCCCCACCAATTACTGGAATATCAGATAGAATCGGCACTTTATTTTCAGAATCATTGAAATTGTCTTGAATCAAGCCACCCAACACTAAAACCTGACCATCTTCAACCATCACATTGGTGTCGATAGCACGCTTATTCGTAATCAGATCAGAAGCAGCAGAACTTTGAGACACGCTCGAAGCCTCTTGCGAAATTTTCATTTGAATGGTTTTGCCACGATTGATCTGTGGAGTCACTTTTAGTGTTAAGCCAACATCTTTACGCTCAATCGTTTGGAATGGATTCTGCGCGGTACCCCCTGAACTAGAACTGGCGTAAGAGCCAGTCACGAAGGGTACATTTTGCCCAACTACCATTTTAGCTTCTTCATTATCCATCGTCACAATAGTTGGTGTTGATAAAATATTAGTAGCCCCATCACCTTTTAAAGCATCCATAACAACAGCAAAATTGCTATTGGCAATTCCCATCAATAAACCATTAGGCAACACTGTAGTTGCACTATTACCTAACTGCACAGCAGTGTTAATAGCGCTATTTAAGCCACCGAAATTACTAGAACCTACGAGACCCGTTTTTCCATTACGCACATCTAAAGCAGCAACACCAAAACCAAGTTTATTCGAAAGGTCGTTAGAAACTTCCGCAATAATCGCTTCAACCAATACCTGAGCACGACGGCGATCTAGTTGGTACACCACCTTCAAAATATCTTTTTGAATATGGGCAGGGCCAGAGAGAATAATCGAGTTACTGGTTTTATCCGCTAGGATACTCACCTCAGTTCCTAAGCCACCGGATTTAGCCGCCACGGGTGCAGCACCGGCGGCGGCAGCAGTGCCTGCTGTTTGCTCGATAATACTTTTAGAGGCATCATTTAGCACCTTGACCATGTCTTCAGCTTTGGCGTAGCGTAAGGGTATAACACGCGTACCACCCGAACCCGCACGCGGTATATCTAATTTAGCAATCGCATCAATAATCGGTTCGCGTTCGGCTTTGGGGCCTGAAATCAAAATACTATTGGTGCGCTCATCAGCTGCCATGCGAATTTGTTTAGAGGGAGGGACAGCATTAATCGCGTTCGCAGCAGCGCCTTCCGCACCTGCAACAATGACTGAGCCACCACCCACTTGCAGATCTTTTAAAGTCTGCATTAATTGTGAGGCGACCGCGTATTTAAGCGGTACGACTTGCGTTTCTGAGGGCTGTGTGCGCGGTATATCTAAACGTTGGATAATCTTACGTACTCGCTCACGGTCTTGCTTATCACCAGCGACGACAATGCTATTGGTGCGCTCATCCACTGACACTTTAACTTGTTGTGGCAGCTGCACACCCTCAGGGCCTACTGCACTATTGCCTAATAAATCTTTTAAGGTTTGTGCTAGTTGGCTAGCCACAGAATATTTTAAGCCAACCAATTCAAAATCATTATTGTTTGGTTGGTCGATACTACTAATAACCTCTGCTAACCGCGCTACATTCTGCCCACGCCCAGTAACAATTACCGAATTACTGGATTGATTAAATTGAATGCGAGTTTCACCCTGACCGGCTAAAGGCGTTAGAGTCTGCACAGCAGTTGCCACCGGAATATACTGCAGCTTAAACACTTGAGTAATGGTCTCGTCTACATCGACCTGTGGTAAAGGCTTAGCAGGATCTGACCCATAAATGGGCGCTACTTGCGAGCGAGCTTTGCCCATTGGAACAATCTTAATGATATTACCTGCTTCAATCGCTTCGTAACCATGTACTTGTAAAATCGAAAGAAAAGCCTCGTAAAATTCGTCTTCAGTGAGACCCTTACCGGAAACAAAGGTGATGGGACTTTTACCAACAGCAGGGTCAATGACAAAGTTCTTACCTGTGAGACGTGAAACGACTTCTACTAAAGAACGTACATCCGTATTTTGTAAGTTGATCCGTGGTGTTTCAGCTTGAGCCAACGGTAAACTAGCAGTAGCGAATAGGCAAGCTATTGAGAGCAGACTGAGTCTTGCAGCCCACTTGACCGTGTTTTTTTCTATCATTACTTCATAACCTAAAGGAGTCAGAACACAACAACAAGCACAAGAGACCCGCTAGTGTGTGGGTGAATGTAGCTTTTTTCCTACATCAACTCAAATTACAATCCTGTCATTAATACTTCGCCGTCATTATTACTTTATGACTGGATGCAAGCGTTGTAGCATCTCTTTAAATACTTTTGGATTGGCGGCTAATACATTCCCATGAGTCAAATGCTCATTGCCACCTTGTAAATCGCCCACTAAACCGCCCGCCTCTTGAATAATCACAGCACCTGCGGCTAAATCCCATTCTTGCAGACCTAATTCCCAGAAACCATCATAGCGCCCACAAGCCACCCAAGCCAAATCTAAGGCTGCAGATCCAAACCGCCTTACTCCAGCTGTACCAGGAACGACAGCACCTAAAGTTTTTAGGTATAAATCCATATCTTGATTAGCGCGGAAAGGAATCCCTGTGGCTAATAAGGCATTCTCTAAAGAAGGTCGAGCGCTCACCCGAATTTTGCGATTATTTAAAGTCGCCCCCTCACCACGTACCGCTGCAAACATTTCGTCGCGCATCGGGTCATAAACTACACCAAGGAATAAGCGACCTTTTTGCTTTAAACCAATCGAAACCGCAAAATGGGGCAAGCCATATAAGAAATTAGTCGTACCATCTAAAGGATCGATTACCCACTGGTATTCAGCATTTTCGTCGCCATGCTTGCCGCTTTCTTCGCCTAGAATGGCATGATCTGGATAGGCGCGGCGTAAAGCTTGGACAATTTCACGTTCAGATTGTTTGTCGACTTCAGAAACGAAATCATTAGCATCTTTCAGTTGAATCCGTACTTTATCGACGTCGCCTACATAACGACGAATAAGATCCCCCGCTTGACGTGCAGTACGGGTAGCAATATTTAACATTGGATGCATGATTTAAGCTCAAAGACTGAAGGAAACAATTGGGGCGCTAGGATAGCATAATTTCCAGCGACGCTTAAAAAGAAAAAGGAGCCTAAGCTCCTTTCTCAATGGATAAAATCTCTGTTTTGCTCAAACTTAAATCACTCGTGGATTGAGTTCACCGCTTGCATAGCGTTTAAACATGACTTCCAAGTTCACCGGTTGAATTTTTGAAGCCATGCCCGCTGCACCAAAGGCTTGATAACGTTGCATACAAATGCCCTTCATGGCTTTGACTGTTTCTTTCAGATACTTACGTGGGTCGAAGTTTTTACGGTCTTCTGCTAAATAACGACGAATGGTGCCGGTTGAAGCCATGCGCAGATCGGTATCAATATTGACTTTGCGTACACCATGCTTGATACCCTCAACAATCTCCTCAACGGGCACTCCATAGGTTTGCCCCATATCACCACCATAATTATTGATGATTTCCAACCAATCTTGTGGAACCGAAGAAGAACCATGCATAACCAAATGTACATCTGGAATTCGCGCATGGATTTCCTTAATCCGATCAATCCGCAATACTTTGCCCGTTGGCTTTTTGGTGAACTTATAAGCGCCATGTGAAGTACCAATCGCAATCGCTAAGGCATCCACACCCGTTTTTTTCACGAAATCAGCCGCTTCTTCAGGATCGGTTAGGAGCATTGAATGATCTAATTCACCCTCAGCACCATGACCGTCTTCTTCACCCATCATACCGGTTTCAAGTGAGCCTAAGCAGCCTAATTCACCTTCAACGGAGACACCGCAAGCATGCGCTAAATCAACGACTTTACGGGTCACATCCACATTGTACTCATAGCTAGAAGGTGTTTTTCCATCTGCCATCAAGGAACCATCCATCATGACCGAAGAGAAACCCGATTGAATCGAGCGGAAACAAATTGCAGGCTCGGCACCGTGATCTTGATGCATACAAACCGGAATATGCGGATACATTTCTATTGCTGCTAAAATCAGATGGCGCAAAAACGGTTCACCCGCATAAGAGCGTGCTCCTGCTGAACCCTGCAGAATCACTGGTGAATTCGTTTCATCCGCTGCCTGCATAATCGCCTGCACCTGCTCCATATTGTTGACGTTAAATGCTGGCATACCGTAGCCGTGTTCAGCCGCATGATCGAGCAACTGACGCATTGAGATTAAGGCCATGTGTGTGTCTCCTGTAAATTAACTATCAATTATTCATTAATTATAGAGTGGTGCCGGCTCAAACTTGAGCACGCTTTTCTAGCATCTCCACCGCTGGTAGAGTTTTACCTTCAAGGTATTCCAAGAAGGCGCCGCCCGCTGTTGAGATATAAGATACTTGGTCATAAATATCATATTTTTGGATGGCAGCAATCGTGTCCCCACCACCCGCTAAAGTGAAAGCCTTGGTCTTGGCAATCGCCATGGCGATCGTTTTGGTCCCTTCACCGAATTGATCAAACTCAAATACACCTACAGGGCCATTCCACACGACTGTACCCGCTTGCATAATAATATCGGCTAATTCTTGGGCTGATTTTGGGCCGATATCAAAAATCATCTCGTCGTCAGCTACTGCACTAGCGTCTTTCAAAACAGCAGGCTCATTGGCATCAAACTGCTTACCGACAACGACATCGCTAGCCACAGGAATGCTGGCTCCGCGTGCTGACATCTTTTCCATTAAAGTTTGTGCGGTCGGGACTAAATCGGCTTCACATAAAGATTTACCGACATTATGGCCGACTGCTTTTAAAAAGGTATTCGCAATCCCACCACCCACTACGAGCTGATCGACTTTTTCAGACAGGGATTCTAAGACAGTTAACTTCGTAGAGACTTTAGAACCGCCTACAATCGCTACCATCGGACGAGCTGGATTAGCCAGCGCTTTGGAGAGCGCATCCAACTCTTCAGTCATCAAAATCCCTGCAGCCGCGATGGGCGCATACATCCCAACTCCATAAGTAGAGGCCTCAGCACGATGCGCTGTGCCAAACGCATCCATCACAAATACATCACAAAGTGCTGCATATTTTTTGGCAGTTTCTTCGTTATTTTTCTTTTCACCTTTATTCACACGACAGTTTTCTAAAATAACTAACTCGCCCTCAGCCACTTCAAAACCACCATTCACCCAATCTTTAATCAGGCGGACTGGCTTGCCTAGGCGGGCAGCAATATTGTCAGCAATCGGCTTTAAAGACACATCTTCTGACCATTCACCTTCAGTAGGGCGTCCTAAATGTGAAGTGACCATCACTTTCGCACCGGCTTTTAAAGCATGTTCAATGCTGGCCATCGATGCCGTAATCCGCGCATCGGACGTCACTTGCCCCTCTTTCACTGGAACATTCAGATCAGAACGGATCAAGACACGTTTACCTTTCAAATCCAAATCAGTCATTTTAATAAAAGCCATGCATGCGCTCCTTAGATTAAATCAGTTAGCTAAATCATTTTAGTCATTAACTTAGCTAACTCATCTAAAAACTGAGGGGCATTAAGCCCCTCAATTTACTAACCCTTAGTTTTTCGCAACGTGCTCAACAAACCGGAGCATATTGCAGGTATAACCGTATTCATTGTCATACCAAGATACGACTTTCACGAAGGTCTTATCTAAAGCGATACCTGCTTCTGCATCAAAGGTAGAAGGCGCTGAGTTACCTACGAAATCAGTCGAAACGACTTTTTCATCGGTATAACCTAAGACACCCTTCAAGGCGCCTTCAGAGGCGGCTTTCATGGCTTTACAAATATCTTCGTAAGAAGCTTCATTATTCAGCTCAACGGTTAAGTCAACTACCGAAACATCGGAAGTAGGTACGCGGAAAGCCATGCCAGTCAATTTACCTTTTAGATCAGGCATAACCACACCAACGGCTTTAGCAGCCCCTGTTGAAGATGGAATGATATTTTCGAGAATACCACGGCCACCGCGCCAATCTTTCATCGATGGGCCGTCAACGGTTTTTTGAGTGGCCGTCGCAGCATGGACAGTCGTCATCAGACCGCGTTTGATACCCCAGTTGTCATGCAATACTTTCGCAACGGGCGCTAAGCAGTTAGTAGTGCAAGAGGCTGCCGAGACGATTTGCTGGCCTTTATAACTGTCATGGTTAACACCATAAACGAACATTGGCGTGCTGTCTTTAGAAGGAGCAGACATCACCACTTTCTTTGCACCTGCTTGCACATGCTTTTGGCAACCCTCTTCATCTAAGAAGAAACCAGTGCACTCTAAAACCACATCAACACCGACATCGGACCATTTCAGATTGGCTGGCTCTTTTTCAGCGGTTAGGCGAATAGTTTTACCATTAACGATTAAGTTATTGCCTTCCGTAGCGATATCACCATTGAAGCGGCCATGTACTGAATCATATTTCAGCATATAAGCTAAATAATCAGGGGCTAACAAATCGTTGATCGCGACTACTTCTAAATTAGGAAAATCTTTAGCAATCGCACGAAATACCATGCGTCCAATCCGCCCAAAACCATTGATACCGACTTTAATTGTCATCAGTTCACTCCTAGATGTATTAAACTTTAAAAAGCATGGAACAGGCTGCCTGATAGCAACCTGCTTAAAACCTTTCTGCTGACGCCGATTTTACAGGAGGCTCTCCACCGCTGCTTTTACATTTTCAACCGTAAAACCAAAATGCTTAAATAGAACTGGCGCAGGCGCAGACTCACCGAAAGTATCTAAACCAATAACTTTACCCTGTAAGCCTACTAACTGATACCAGCCTGCGGTGACGCCAGCTTCAACCGCTACGCGGGCAGTCACTGCGCTCGGCAGAACAGATTCGCGATAGCTTGCATCTTGCGCTAAGAATACATCAACACAGGGGATTGAAACGACGCGAATTTTCTTACCTGAAAGCTGTTCTGCCGCCCCCATTGCCAGCGCGACCTCAGAGCCAGTGGCTATAATAATAGCATCCGGTGTACCTTCACAGTTTTTTAGTACATAGCCACCCTTGGCTATCGCTGCGACTTGCTCCGCACTACGGGCTTGGAAGGGTAAATTCTGGCGGGTCAAAATTAAGCTGGTGGGACCTGTAGTCTTTTCAATCGCTGCTTTCCAAGCAATGGCCGTTTCTACTCCATCACAAGGACGCCAGACGGACATACGTGGAATCATCCGCAAGGTTGCTGTTTGCTCCACACCTTGGTGAGTCGGCCCATCCTCACCCAAACCAATTGAATCATGAGTATAAACAAAGATATTACGAATCTTCATCAAAGCTGCCATGCGTAAAGCATTACGGGCATATTCAGAGAACATTAGGAAAGTAGCACCGTAAGGAATGAAACCGCCATGCAAAGCAATCCCATTCATAATCGCACTCATCCCAAATTCACGCACCCCATAAGAGAGATAGTTACCACTAAAATCTTGGCTAGGGCCGTGATTGGAGTTGATGTATTTGCTGCTCTTATTGAAGGTATTATTGGATGGCGTTAAATCGGCAGATCCCCCTAAAAATTCAGGTAAGAAGGGAGCAAACGCATCTAAGGCATTTTTAGAAGCAACGCGGGTTGCTGGAGACTCGGCTTTAGCAATAATAGCTTCAATAGCCTTTTGTGCATTTGTCTCCCAATTTTCAGGTAATTGACCTTGCATGCGCCGCTCAAACTCAGCGGCTTCTTGCGGATAAGCGGTTTTATAGGCTGAAAACTTTTCTGTCCAAGCTTGTTCAGCAGCAGCACCTTTTTCTTTAGCATCCCAACCTGCGTAGATTTCAGCCGGGATCACAAAAGGCTCATCATTCCAGCCCATCGCCACCCGTGCAGCGGCTATTTCATCTTTGCCTAAAGGTGAGCCGTGCACATCATGTCCACCTTGTTTATTCGGTGCACCTTTACCAATAATCGTTTTGCAGCAAATTAAGGTGGGTTGATCACGTTCCATCCGGGCATCAGCAATCGCGACACGCAATGAATCGGCATCATGTCCATCAATATCACGGATCACATGCCAACCATAAGCTTCAAAACGTTTGGGCGTATCATCGGCAAACCAGCCGACTACATCACCATCAATGGAGATACCATTATCATCATAGAAGCAGATCAACTTGCCTAATTTTAACGTTCCCGCCAACGAACAAACCTCGTGGGAGATGCCTTCCATTAAGCAACCATCACCTAGGAATACATAGGTGTAATGATCCACAATCTTGTGGCCTTCTTTATTGAATTGCGCCGCTAGAACTTTTTCTGCTAAAGCCATGCCAACAGCATTACTAACACCTTGACCTAAAGGGCCAGTGGTAGTCTCAATTCCTGGTGTGTAGCCATATTCTGGATGACCAGGGGTTTTTGAGTGTAATTGGCGGAAGTTTTTGATTTCTTCAATTGGCAAATCATAGCCTGTTAAATGCAAGACGGCATAGGGCAACATCGAGCCATGTCCATTCGACATCACAAAGCGGTCACGATTCGGCCAATGCGGATTCTGTGGATTGTGTGACATGAAGTCATTGAAAAGAACTTCCGCAATATCCGCCATCCCCATGGGAGCCCCCGGATGACCGGAATTGGCTTGTTGGACGGCATCCATCGCGAGAACACGAATGGCATTAGCAAGATCGAGACGAGTGGTCATAACGGGTGCTCCTGATAAGCTTAAAACTGATCTACCCAACTAGCACTAACGCAGCTAGGTATGGCAAATGAACAATACCGATACTGCCTGTGGCGCAAGTCAGCATGGGAAATCTTCATTCGCAATAAGATGGTGGCGACGTGCTGCAATACACGAGGAAAAACTTGAGTTATTGTGACCAAGCTTGCGGATAGCAACAATGCTCCCATCCTAGATAGGCCAGTGTAGTCGCATAGACTAATCGAGATAGGCTTGATCTTCAGCATGCTTACGGTAAATACTGGGAGCGCAATAATAACCTGATAGCTGCATGATGAAAACTCTCTTATATAGCCCGTACTGGTTTTTCCAGCTCTTCACCACTGCTAAATCGTTCAAGGGCAATCCCATTCTGGGGAATCCAACTCTGAATAAGCTAGGACTACATACAAGTCGAGTCGTGTTAGCTCATGCCAGTATGCGCTTTAGGATGTGGTTGCTTGGCTTTGGAGTTGATACGGCAGATAAACGGAGCTATCAACAATATGGCTTTGTAGCTAAAGAAAATTTTGTACCTGCTGACTTATTTCGGCAGATTGAAACTGAAATTCGCAATTTCCA
Source organism: Thiothrix sp. (assembly GCA_008015155.1). GTDB lineage: Bacteria > Pseudomonadota > Gammaproteobacteria > Thiotrichales > Thiotrichaceae > Thiolinea. The sequence goes on along the minus strand of SSFA01000018.1, from coordinate 55,152 downwards.
CGGTGAAGTGCGCGAATGCCAACAAGGTGATACGCAAAATCATCGTATTCTCTTAGATCCACAGACGCTGGCTAAACTCCCCTATACCCAACGGCTCTTAAACGATCCAGCCTTCAGACGCCTGTTACGTTACACCGCCGGGCATCGGCGCATGCCTTTCTTTCATATTGAACAAGTACGCAATGGCGTAGCAGCAGCGGGCAGTGACCCACAAAAATCTTTACACACCGACACGTTTCATCCCACCATGAAATTCTGGTTATTTCTGGATGATGTCGACGAACAGAATGGCCCCTTCACTTATGTTCCAGGCTCTAATCGACTGACTCGTGAGCGACTTACTTGGGAATACCACACTAGTCAAATGGCCTATCGCCATCCTGATTCTTATTCAGCGCGTGGTTCATTTCGCTTTAGCCCTGCTGATCGTGCCCAATTAGGCTTGCCTGAACCTAAAGCCTTTAAAGTGAAAAAAAATACTTTAGTGATTGGCAATACCTTTGGGATTCATGGACGAGGTCAAGCTGAGGCAGGTAGTACACGTTTATCGATTTGGGGAATGAGCCGCACGAATCCTTTTATCCCTTTTCCCGGATTAGGCTTAGCCCTATTTGATCGTTGGCAATATTCTATTTTAAATACGCTGCGAACTTGGCAAGATGCACAAGCCGCTAAGCAGGGTAAAAAAGCGGCTTGGCATCGTATCGAGTAGACTCGAAAACTTAGTGAGTTAGCAACCAAACTGTCATCTGCAGGTCATAGGCTTAGCGTCTAATCTTAGTTTGCCCATGACTCTGTGCTTTCTGGTAAACTCGGCGCGCGACTCTCCCACCCTTGACTCTAAGACCTATAAGGAGGCCAAGCATGTTACGCCTATTCAAAATCGAAAATGGCCTACTTCATAAAACCAATGTAGAAGCTGAGCGTCTACGCAATCAGCTGTCTGAAGTGCAATGGGTCGATATGTGTGATCCGGATGATGACGAACGCTTATTGTTAGAATCACTCCTACATACGGACTTACCTGAATCGGATGATGTGGAAGAGATTGAATATTCTGCACGTTGCTTTGTGGATCAATCCGGCATCCATGTGCATGCTTTATTTATTTATCAAGAAGATGGTCGCCATAGTACTGTGTCGGTGGCGTTTATTTTGCAAGACAATCGCTTGATCACCATTCGTGAAGAGAAACTGGCTGACTTTCGTTTGTTTCGGTTACGCGCGCGCCGTGGGCAAATTCATTGTAATAATGCAGCTGAACTGCTGGTAACGATGTTTGAACATAAGGTCGAAAACCATGCTGACTATTTGGAAGATATCCACCATGCACTCGAAGACATTAGCCATTCGGTGCTAGAAGAAGAGGACTCCGACCTAGAAAAATCGATTAGCGATCTTGCCCAACTCGAAGATAGTAATGGAAAAATCCGTTTGTGCTTGATGGATACGCAACGCGATATTTCCTTCCTGTTACGTCATTTAAAGGGCAATCCAGAGATCACCGAAACCTTACGGGAAATCATGCATGACATTGAAGGCTTGATGTCCCATACCACATTTTTATTCGACAAAATTAACTTCTTGATGAGCTCCACACAGGGCTTTATCAATATCAAGCAGAACAAGATTATTAAAATTTTCTCGATAGCGGCTGTGGTTTTCTTACCACCGACCTTAGTGGCTAGTATGTATGGGATGAACTTTACGCATATGCCCGAATTAGAATGGATGTTGGGTTATCCGTGGGCGATTAGCTTAATGGTGGTGGCGGGGGTAGCACCTTATTTGTTGTTTAAACATAAGGGCTGGCTCTAAATTTTACTTAAACAAGCAGTGGCTATACTAATAGCCACTGCTTTTATTCACAGGGATAACTACAGAAATAACTAGCGAACCCGCTTAATTTCCCCGCTCTTAATTTTCGCTAAGTATTGATTCACTTCACGCTTCACCACAGGCATCAGCATGTAGAGGCCAATAATATTGGCGATACTCATGGCAAAGATCATGGCATCTGAGAAGTCAATGACTGGCCCCAAACTCATACTTGAACCAAGCACAATAAAAGCTAAGAACACGAACTTAAAGATTAACTCTTTGCCTTTGCCTTCACCCACTAAATAGGTCCAAGCTTTTAAGCCATAATAAGACCAACTAATCATAGTAGAAAAAGCAAATAATAGGACTGCTACTGACAGCAAATAAGGGAACCAAGAAAAAGCACTCGCAAAGGCATGAGAAGTTAACTCTACCCCCGTTAAACCTGAACCACTGGTCAAAGAACCTGTAATAACAATGACTAAAGCCGTCATGGTGCAGATGACGACCGTATCAATGAAAGGCTCTAAGGTGGATACAATGCCTTCTGTTGCAGGCTCATTAGTCCGTACTGCGGAGTGAGCGATAGAAGCCGAACCAACACCCGCTTCATTGGAGAAGGCTGCGCGCTTAAAACCTTGAATCAAAGCACCAATAATCCCACCCGTAGCACCTGCGCCTGTAAAGGCACCATCAATAATTTGATTAAAGGCCCAAGCGATTTTATCGTAGTTCAGCAAAATAATGATAAGGCAACTGAGGAGATACCAGATCGCCATAAAAGGAACTAACTTTTCAGTTACACGAGCAATAGATTTAATCCCACCGATAATCACAGCGCCCGTTAAGACAGCCAAAATCAAACCAAATAGCCAGCCTTTGTCTGCCATAAAGCTAGAAGCGCCGCCTGTTACCACCACTATTTGTTGGAAAGCCTGATTAGCTTGGAACATATTGCCGCCACCAAACGAACCAAAAATACAAGCAATCGCAAAGAAAACCGCTAAGAACTTTCCTAAAGCCGCCTTATTTTGTAGAGCAAGGCCTTTGGATAGATAGTACATCGGGCCGCCGGACACACTGCCATCTGGATACTCATTCCGATATTTGACCCCCAAAGTACATTCAGTAAACTTTGAAGCCATCCCTAAGAGACCCGCTAAAATCATCCAGAAAGTAGCACCCGGCCCACCAATGGAGACCGCTACCGCTACCCCAGCAATATTACCTAGACCTACAGTACCTGAGACTGCTGTTGCTAAAGCTTGGAAATGACTGACCTCACCAGCATCCTTAGGATCGGAATATACGCCCCGAACTAAGCGCAAGGCTTGACCCACCACTCTAAACTGAATAAAACCAAAATAAATCGTAAATACGGTCGCTGCAATAATCAACCACAGTACAATTAAGGGTAACTGAGCCTCCCCTACTGGAACAGAGAAGAAAATCACACTCGACACCGCATTGGCAATGGGCGCTACCGCGTTATTAATCGTCTCGTCGATGCTTGCTTGGGCACTGAGGGACACAAAGAATAAGGCAAAAATTGCCCCTAAGAATTTGCATAGATTAAGATAATTCATAAGATTTTTCCTTGCAGGCAGGGGCTAAGGCACAACAACAACAGGCACGGTTGCAATCTGAATCAACATACTAGGGACACTTCCTAATAAACGGCTGGCAAAGCTAGTGTCGTTTGACTTAGCGACATAGACTACCTTAGCCCCCTTCTCAGCCACGATCTCATTGATGGTTTTGGCAACATTCCCATAACGCACCTCAGAACTAACTGCATGCCCAGCGGCAGTCAACTCCTGTACCATCGGCTCTAAAATCGAACTCGTTGCCCGACTTATTTCTTGACTACGCCGCTGATGGCGCTCAGCTAACTCCTCTTGAGTTAGAAAACTATAAGGTGACCATTCTAGGATATAGACGAGATGTAATTGAGCTTGAGCTAATTGGGCACGTTCAGCAGCAAACAGTACAGTGCGTCGCGATGTTTCACTGCCATCATAGGCAGCGATATAGATATCTGGCATAGCTAGGGTTCTCCTCAAATGAACTGTGGTGAAGCGTTAGTGAAAACTCCTCCAAAGAGCTTCAAAAACGCTTCAAAGTTTAGTGGGAAAACCACAAAAAATTCATTTTAATTACAGACTAAAATCCAACTATAGCCGATAATCTTACGGTTTATTAAGCCTCTTTCAGCAGAAAAAACTATTTTTTATTTATTTAAAAAAAAATCCTACTGCTTAGTAGCTAAGAAGGCAGTCAATAGTGCTAAGTCAATTCATTTAAAAAATTTTAACTATTTCTCCACAAACGCCCGCTCAATCACATAATCACCAGCTTCACCTTGACGCGGTGAAATTTGGAAACCATAGTCATTAAGGAGTGTTGAAGTATCATTCAGCATCGCTGGACTACCGCAAATCATTGCGCGATCAAATTCAGGATTTAGCGGTGCTTGACCGATATGCTCAAACAACTCGCCACTACGAATTAACTTAGTTAAGCGTCCATGATGCACGAAAGGTTCACGTGTGACTGCTGGATAATAAACTAATTTTTCTCGCACTAATTCGCCCAAGAATTCGTTATTAGGTAGTTCATTTTCCAAATAATTTTTATAAGCTAATTCACTTTGCCAACGCACTCCATGCATAAGAATAATCTTATCAAATTGCTCATACATTTCTGGATCATGCACCAAGCTCATAAAAGGCGCTAAGCCTGTGCCAGTGGCAAATAGGAATAAGCGCTTACCCGGCTTTAAATCGCGTAGCACTAAAGTTCCAGTAGGCTTTTTGCTAATCATCACTGGGTCACCCACCTGCAAATGTTGCAAACGTGAAGTGAGCTGGCCGTCTTGAACCTTGATACTGAAAAACTCTAAATAGTCTTCATGATTAGCACTGGCAATACTATAAGCGCGCATTAAGGGCTTGCCTTCAACTTGCAAACCAATCATCACAAACTGACCATTCACAAAGCGAAACGCTTGATCACGGGTGGTGCGGAAAGAAAATAATGACTCATTCCAGTGACGCACAGCAGTCACATTTTCAGTCAAAAAAGCACTCATTTTAACTCTTAAAATCCTTCAAAACTAAAACTCTAAAAACAGCGGCGCTAGTCTACTCTTCTCTCTTTTAACTAGCGAGTGCCTCTAGCTCGGTTAAAGGCCAACGCGGACGAGGCTGAATGATGGGCGGCTCAGCAGCACCAGCTTGTAAACGTAAGGCGCCCGCATAAGCAATCATAGCGCCATTATCGGTGCAGAACTCTAAACGTGGAAAATACACTTGCGCTTTGAGGTCTTTTAGGCGCTGCCGTAAGCGCTTATTCGCACCCACTCCACCGGCAATTACTAAGGTATTGCGTCCGGTTTGCTCTAAAGCCCGCTTGCATTTAATAAACAAAGTTTCGACCACTGCCTCTTCAAAAGCCTGTGCTATATCAGCTTTGTCTTGTTGCGTTTGAGCAGAGTTTTGCCAAGTGCTCAGGCTAAAGGTCTTTAAACCACTAAAACTAAAATCGCAACCAGGGCGGTCGGTCATTGGTCGTGGAAATTTATAGATTCCCGCTCTACCCTGCTCAGCCAGTTTCGCCAATAAAGGTCCACCCGGATAATCCAAACCTAAGAGCTTGGCTGTTTTATCAAAGGCTTCACCCGCTGCATCATCGACGCTTTCACCCAAAATCTGATACTCACCAATACGCGGTACATCCACTAGCATGGTATGTCCACCAGAGACCAATAGCGCGACAAAGGGTAATTCCGGTGGTTCGGGCTCCAGCATCGGCGCGAGTAAATGCCCTTCCATATGATGTACACCTACCGCAGGTATATTTAAACCCCAAGCCAGAGAGCGAGCAATCGCAGCACCTACCATCAAAGCGCCAATCAAGCCAGGGCCTGAAGTATAAGCAATTCCGTCCAAATCCTTTAAATTTAATCCAGCAGCTTCTAAGACTTCATAGGTGAGCGGGAGCACTCGTTGGATATGATCACGTGAAGCTAGCTCTGGCACCACGCCACCGTATTCAGCATGCATTTTCACTTGGCTAAATAAACGATGCGCCAACAAACCTTGCTCAGTGTCGTAAATCGCTACACCTGTTTCATCACAAGAGGATTCAATCCCTAAGACACGCATAGTTTCCGCCTAAAATTGACAAAGCTAAAACTGGCTATTATACCTGCACTCACTCGTTTGTCGTAAAACAAGGACAATTATGACTGGCTTATTGCAAGGCATGCGTTATGCATTGAAAGGTTTCTCACTGATTACTCAAAAAGGGATTCGACCTTTTGTCGCCGTGCCTTTATTAATCAATATTTTAATTTTTACTGGCGGTATTTGGTTTGCCTCTAGCCAAGTGGAGCAGTGGCTAGAGCATTTGCTGCCGAGCTGGCTGACTTGGTTAGAATGGCTCTTGTGGCCACTATTTATGATCGTCATTTTCTTCGCTGTCTTTTATAGCTTTACCTTGCTTGCGAATCTTATTTCTGCTCCCTTTAATTCCCTACTCGCTGAGCAAATTGAAAAACGCCTGAATGGCCTACCCGTTGCTGAATTTCAAGGCTTTAAGTCGATTCCAAGCTTAATTACGCGCAGCTTTCGTAGCGAAGCCAGCAAACTTTGGTATATGGCGAAATGGGGCGTTTTGCTGATTCTCATCACCATTATCCCTGGAGTGAATGTCCTCTCGCCGATTGCTTGGACTATCTTTGGAGCATGGATGCTGGCCATTGAATATGCAGATTATCCCATGGGCAATCATGAGCTTTATTTTAAAGACGAACTGCAAACTTTGAAAAAGCACCCCGCACATGCCTTAGGCTTTGGTTGGATTTTATCTTTAATGACTGCAGTGCCTTTCTTAAACTTTCTAGCCATGCCGGTCGGTGTCGCGGGAGGGACGGCCTTGTGGGTGGATGAATTGTCTAAAACTCATCGTGAACGTTTGAGTGTGCGTTTATAAAGCAACTATTCTGTGTGAGAACTCACCCTAAACTTTCATCAGGGTGAGTTAGTCTAGCTACTAAACTTAGCGCGCTTTAGTAATCGTATACAAAGGACGGCGAGCGCCATTGCCTTCACTGTACATCACTTTACCAGTGTGTAAATCTAATTGAATGTTCACATCACGCGATGCGTCATACAAATACACCGACCAATCATCTCTTGCCTGCTCTTTAAAATTAAACGCTACTTTGCGACTAGGTAAGCTCAGTTCCTGCCACGATTTGCCTGAGCTTTGATTGTATTCACCAATATCCGCGCCCCCATTATTGAACACAACTTTACTCACTAGCCAACCGCTAAGCTTCGACGAACTAGAAAGAATTTTATATTGATCCCGAATGGGGGTTTGTGGGTCGCTATAACGGACTACTTTGCGATGTAAATCCAGTTGCAAACGCACATTTCTTGAGCTGTCTAATAAATAGACCGACCAGTCATCCCGTTGGGTCTGACTAAAAGCAAAGGTTTTTTGCCCTTGTTTGTTCTGCTCAATCCATTGATTTTTGCTGATTTGTCGGAAGGTGCCTAACTGGCCAGAATCATCACCAAACTCGACCACATTCACATTCCGTCCATTGGTCGTCGCTTCTACTGTTGCACTAAGCATAAAACTGAAAACCAGGGCTAAAATGAGCTGTAAAGAAGCCCGTGAAACGTCTAGATGTCTCATACATATTCCCTCGCTAATCATGATTATGAGCCTGCCTAAATATTTCTATTTAAAGCAATTTTAAGTATAGGTTTAATTGAGAAAATCAGTAGGGAATTACAGTTTTTTAGTACGCTGAGTACCAAAGTAGCTGGTGGCTAAAGCGGCTGACTCCCATTAATAAATAGCTCTAACCATGTATAACCACCTTTGTTGGGTGCTTGTTTAGATGCATCACCCGCATCTGCAGGGTTTAAGCCTTGCAGTTGTTCCCAGCGATCGGAGATGCCATCCCGATCAGCGTCAGGATAAGGCTCGCCTTCAATCTGAGTTGGAAAACCACCGACCTCAGCTTCAGCAAAAGGAAAAGCCTTGTTCAAATAAGTCCCCGAACGATAGTCATCCACATAGCGCTGATCAACAGAATCACGATTATTTACCCAATGACCCAAACTATTAATACGCTGATTAGCTCCCGCTTGTTCTAAAACTAAGCGTTCCGCTTCGACTGCAGTTTGGGTAGTAATAGGAATAGCATTTGGGTTTAAAGCTTTAAGACGCCACCAATGCATCGGTATTTGCTTACTACAGGCTGCGGTACGGCTTGCATAAGAGCACAGAAGATTAATTGGCTCTTTACTTCCCGCACCCATTGGCAGGTAGCGGTTATCTTTTAAATATACAGAGGGTTCGCCAGGCACGCCATCCCACCAACCCTCAGGATCAGGTTGCTTTTGCAGACGTGCTGCAGGGACTAGATGTAAGCCGCCACGCCGCTGGTCATAATCAGCTTGTGTAATAGGCCCCGCTTTCCAAGTATTGCCAATGACATCAGCTTGCACTGCCCCAGCCAAAACGGTCGGCAACCACTGCCAGTTATAAATTAGATTATTAATGAATTGACCGCGCTGTGTCAGAAAATCACCATTGCGCTTTTGCGTATGTACAAAGAGATTATGATGCAAACTTACCCGGTCAGCCGCATAACTTGGATCACCATCGTAGCCCGCCATGAAGGCAGAACTCGGATGCCCTCGTCCGTCTGCATGCCTAACTAAACCTTCCCCCAGTAGATTCCACGAAATACTAATATCAGTCGCTGTTCCTTTCGAACCATCCCACAACTCTCCCGTATAGATACTCAAACCTTCAGCAGGTGTCCAACTAAACGAACAATGATCAATGATCACTGCACTGGCATGATTAGCAATCATGAAGGTTTCCGGCGTTTGCTGACCCGCAAAAACGGGTAACTGTCGACCCGTTCGAAAGCGTAAATAACGCATCACTACATCATGCGTCAAAATGGTGATCCCATTATTTTTAATGGTGACTCCACCGGCAGGAGCCGTTTGCCCTGCTACTGTCAGATAGGAGCTTTTGATACGAATATTAGCAAGGCGCTGAATATCCACTTGCTTGGTTTTCTCATTCCACTGAGTTTGGTCGGCTAATAATTCAATAATTCCAGACACGCGAAATACCACTGTACGCGGATAGGGCTGCATAAGTGCCCAGCGTAAAGTACCGGGAATGAGCTTATGTGGATCAGCTAAATCTTCAGTCGTACAGGCTTGAGTCGGGCAAGGGTCATCTAAGCGATCCACAATTAGTACTTTGCCAGCACGCCCACCTAAGCTAGTCGCACCATCGCCTTCCGCACCGGGAAAAGCTGGGATACTCGCTTGCACATAGCCTGCCAATAAATAGCAGCTTAATAGTCTGAAAATACCTCGATTCATTGTTCAAGGTATAAGTAAACTTTGAACAGTTTACTAACTAACAAGAGGATAATTGGCTAGAAACACACGCTCGATGAGCATGTGTAAAAGAGTGGAATGGGTAGAAATTTAAAAACGATGGCTATAGGCAATCCCAATAGCATTCTGCTTCATTTTTAGGTTATAAGCATCTAAAGCAATCGGCCCAGGTGGTGGTACAGTGGTATCACCTTTTGTTTCATTCTCAAAGGTATGTACAAATGAAGCAATGAGGCTTGATTTCGGATCAAGCTGCCATTCTGCACCTAAACTAAGATGCTGTTCAGCGACACCCGGTGCAAGGACATTCACAGTGGTTTCTGAAGACTTCACTGGATTCGTGCCTTTATTATACCCAACCATGATTGCCATCTGCGGTGTCACTTGCTGTTTTAAACCGAGCTTAACAGCCGTCACATCTTTCCAGCCAAAGCCTGGGCCGTCTTTACCACCAAACTGCACCGGCCGATGGCTACTATTACCAATGGCAGCTATATCACTATAATTAATCCGCTGCACATCGCCCACAAGCAAGGTATTTGGTGCTGCCTGCCAAGCAAATCCTAGGCTCAACGCGGCAGGTACATCGAACTCTCCACCGTTGGCAAATAGCCCTGAATATTGATCCAGCTTACCCATACTGACTTTTGAACGATACGCCGCACCTAGCGATAGATTGGGTGCAAGTTTTCCTTGCCAGCCGATACTGAAGCCAATGCCTGTAGAGCTATCATAGCCATTATTAGTCACCTGCCCCGGATTAGCTGAAAACTGTGCATTATCAAAATTCTGTAAACCTTCTGCTTTGAATTTGTGATAAACCAGATTTGCTGAAACACCAAGCGCATGGTTGTCATTTAATTTATAGCTGAACGTGGGTGCGACGAATAACTGCTGATAATCAACGCCTGCCTTACCCGTGCCAAAATTAGGATTTTTCTCATAGCTGGTATTCATTCCACCATTGCCATAAACGGCTATGCCAAAATCGAATTGCTTAAAACTACGCTTATAAGAACCTTCGGGAATGAAGAAATTCTGCTTGCCATTACCATCATAAGTCACATCAGCCGGCATCCCAAAAGCTTTGCCGTTAAAAGTAGCACTACGTTTAGGTTGGAAAATCTCCAGACCAACATCAAATCCATCCTCAACAAAAGAGGTAGCGGCTGGATTACTCGCAATACTTGAGGTATTGGCAGCATAAGCGGTCGCAGCCCCACCCAGGCTACGATGCTCCATACCTAAGCCGATTGGTGCTAGGCCATTGGTAGCGAAAACAGGAAGTGTGGTAAAGCTTAATAAGATTGCTGTAGACAGCCGCGATTGGCGCAAGATACTTGCGTGCATAAGTTTCTCTCCTCGTCAGTGGTAATGATTACCTAAAGACATACTCACCGAAGCAGCTTGAAACTGTCAATTGAAAATAGGCCTACTATCTCTAATGGTTTAGTGCTTAAAAGGATGATTGAGAAAAAGCGCAGGCTTGAAAAATCTACTGTAGAAAGTGGCAAGTGGTAAAACCCCATCCCTAAGAAGGATGGGGTAAAACTTCAGCTTTGATTGCTAAATTTTATAAGCTTGCAATGGCTGCATTTAAAGTTGCACTAGGCCGCATGACCTCGCTGGTTTTAGCGGGATCAATAGCATAATAGCCACCTAAGTCCACTGGCTTGCCTTGTACCCCATTCAATTCAGCTACAATCTTTTGCTCATTCTCAGCTAGCGATTTTGCAAGTGGCGCAAACTTTGCTGCCAGCTCAGAATCTTCAGTCTGATTAGCGAGTTCTTGCGCCCAGTACATGGCTAAATAGAAATGGCTGCCACGATTATCAATCTCACCAACTTTACGAGAGGGGGACTTGTTATTTTCCAACAATTTTTCAACGGCTCTATCTAAAGTATCAGCAACGACTTGCGCTTTGGCATTGCCCGTCTTTTGCGCGATATCTTCGATGGAAACGGTCAAGGCTAAGAACTCACCTAAAGAATCCCAGCGCAGATAGTTCTCAGAGACTAATTGTTGAACATGCTTTGGAGCCGAACCACCTGCGCCCGTTTCAAACAGACCACCACCAGCCATCAAAGGCACGATCGAGAGCATTTTTGCACTCGTACCCAACTCCAGAATTGGGAACAAATCAGTGAGGTAATCGCGTAGGATATTGCCCGTCACCGCAATAGTATCAAACCCACGGAAGGCACGTTCAAGGGTGAAACGCATGGCGCGTAATTGCGACATGATATGAATTTCAACACCATTCAAATCATAGTCTTCTAAATAACGATTGACCTTTTTAATGACTTCATTTTCATGCGGGCGATAAGGATCTAACCAAAACACCGCTGGCGTGTTCGACAGACGTGCGCGCGTAACCGCTAATTTAACCCAGTCACGAATCGCAGCGTCTTTTGCTTGGCACATCCGCCAAATATCGCCCTCTTCCACATTTTGCACCATCAGGACATTGCCTTGATCGTCCACAATGCGTGCTTCACCTGTTTCAGGAATTTCAAAAGTCTTATCGTGTGAGCCGTATTCTTCAGCTTGTTGTGCCATCAACCCGACATTCGGCACCGTACCCATGGTGCGTGGATCAAATGCACCATTGGTTTTACAGAAGTTAATCACCTCTTGGTAAATACGCGCAAAGGTACTTTCTGGCTGCACCGCTTTGGTATCATGCATTTTGCCGTCTGGCCCCCACATTTTACCACCATCACGAATCATCGCTGGCATAGACGCATCAACAATCACGTCATTGGGTGCATGTAAATTGGTAATGCCTTTGTCAGAGTCGACCATAGCTAGGCGTGGACGTTGCGCTTCACATTCTTTAATACAGGCTAAAATTTCATCTTGTTGCGCTTGCGGCAGGGTTTTGATTTTATCGTGAACACTGCTCATACCATTATTCGGCTTTACGCCAATTTGCTTGAACAAATCGCCGTATTTCTCAAATAAATCTTTGTAAAACACTTTGACCGCATGCCCAAACACAATCGGATGCGAAACTTTCATCATGGTTGCTTTAACATGCAAGGAAAAGAGAATGTCAGTTTCTTTCGCGTCTTGCAGCTCTTGCTCATAAAACTCGCATAGTGCACGCTTACTCATGAACATGCTGTCAATAATTTCACCTTGGAGAATATGAGTTTTCTCCTTCAGCACAATAACGCGACCGTCTTGGGTGACTAAATCCATTGTCACATCGCACTCGCGATCCATGGTCATGGATTTTTCGCCATGATAGAAATCACTGTGAGTCATATGTGCAACGTGAGTTCGGGAAGCATGGCTCCATTTACCCATCTTGTGAGGGTTATTACGTGCATAGCGCTTAACTGCTGCGGGTGCACGCCGATCTGAGTTGCCTTCGCGCAGAACTGGATTCACCGCACTACCAGACACCTTGCTATAGCGTTTAACGATAGCTTTTTCTTCATCTGTTTGTGGGTTTTCTGGGTACTCGGGAACCATATAGCCTTTTGAGCGTAACTCTTTAATCGCAGCCGTTAGTTGTGGCAAAGAGGCGCTGATATTTGGCAGCTTAATAATATTGGCTTCAGGCTTTAGGGTCAGTGCACCTAAATCTGCTAAATTGTTCGGGACGCGCTGCTCCTCAGTCAAGAAATCCGGAAACTCCGCCAAAATCCGTGCTGCGACCGAAATATCGCTCGTCACCACGTCAATCCCCGCAGGCTTCGCGAAGGCCTGGATAATCGGCAAAAAAGAATAAGTCGCCAATAGCGGGGCTTCATCAGTCAGGGTATAGATGATTTTTGCATTGTTGGTAGTCATGATTGTCCTTGGTGATAGCTCATAAAATGAACGCAAGCCGCGCGACAGCTTGGTATAAAAATCTCCTCATCCTTATTCTACTATATACAACAAGAGATACACAAAAGCGCAGCAAAAAGATTAAAGCTCGCAGCAAAGGCACTAAAAAAGTGCTCTTTGTGGACTACTCGCTTAGAGTTGATCCTCTATTGGTAACAGTCGAAGTACACCTACGGTTAAACGTTGCCAAAGGGTAGTCATCGGCTCGATTTCATACTCTTTAAGCTTGCCTTGCTCATTGCCTAACCAGCGTAATTTACCCTGAGCATTTAACACTACTCGCCAAGAAACCTCTGGATTAACACCACGGTTCATGAAGTCCACCAAACGATGCGCTAACTCAGCGCTTTCTACATAAATACCAATTTCTGTATTTATGTTTGCGGAGCGTGGGTCTAAGTTATAGCTACCTATAAAAACTGAATTTTGATCAAATGCAAAAGACTTTGTATGCAATGAGGATTTTGACTCACCTTCAGCCAATAATTTGTCGAGTAAACTACCCTGTACATCCGGACGCAGCTCATAAATCTCTACACCCGCTTTAATTAGATGTTCGCGGGTTTTCGCATATCCTGCATGGGCAGCTAATACATCATTAGAAGCTAAAGAATTAGTTAGCACCCGAATTTTCACCCCTTTAGCTATCAAGCCTTGCGCTTTTTTGATACCTTGTTTCCTGACGACAAAATAAGCGGACTCGATTAAAATCTCTTTTTTTAAGCTTGCTAACTTTCTATTATAGACTTGGCTAATTTCACCTTTTTTTAAACTCACTAGCGTCACTGGATCATTATCAAATACCCAGCCTTTTGCCCAGATTAAGTTTTTTATTTCCTGCTGAAATTGTTGTTTAATAGAGTGCGGATTTTTTTCCAAGGCATGTGGATAGGCATTTTTTTGGGTAAAAGCACTAAGCCTTGAACGCACCGCTGCTAAATCCTGAGCAGAAAAATAATGTTTAGTTAGCGTGCTAATTGGATACGACCAAGAGCCGTTCCACAAATTATCAAAACTATGGCTTACCTCTTTAACCAATGGCCCTGCAACGAAGAGGTCCATATCGCGAAAATTAGCTTTTTCATCAACTTCAAAATAATTGTCGCCAATATTACGCCCACCTACAATGGCAATTGCGCCATCTGCGGCCATCGATTTATTGTGCATACGATGATTAAGTCGATCAAAATCAGTAATAAATCCAATCAGACGTTGATGACGCTGCGCAAAAGGATTAGCCATGCGAATTTCAATATGCAGATGGGCATCCAATAGAGCGATGCCTCGATCACGGTTAGCCATATTATTGTCATCTAGCAGAATACGTACACGCACCCCGCGATCTGCAGCCTTTAATAAGCGTTCTGCTAAAATCAGCCCAGTGGTGTCTTCCTCCCAAATGTAGTATTGCAAATCCAAACTTTTTTCCGCTAGCTCAATCATAGCAAGTCGATCATTGAAGGCTTGCCGTCCACCTGCTAGTAAAGAAAAGCCGGAAAGCTTGGGATGATGGCGAGCTTGTGAAGCTACCAAGCGGCCTAAACTAGTTTTTTCAGGCTGACTCCAAGCTACTGAAGGGGTGCGATTGATATTGGGAGGTAACTGAGCACAGGCAATAGCACTAAGGCTCAGCAGAACTAAGACTAAGGCATGCTTCAAAGCAACTGGCAACATAAATTACGCTCTCAAGCAATTATTAACTTTAACTTAGCACAAGCTATTTAGTTAATAAGCCTTAGTTTAAGTGCTCTAACATAAAACTGAGATAGACGGCGGAAACAGCAGCATCAGCTCAATTTATCTAGCTTAGAATAGCCTTTAGCTTGAACCAAAAACGCTTCCTGTCATGCTTATATATCAGTTATTTTTAAGTTGACCGCTAATGGAGTTAGTTTATGCACTCAATTCTACCCTCTCATGCATCTGTACTTATTATTGGTGGTGGTATTAGTGGTTGCTCGATTGCCTATCATTTGGCTAAGCGTGGCGTGAAGGATGTGGTGCTTTTAGAACGTAAACAGCTCACTTGTGGTACGACTTGGCATGCAGCTGGCTTAGTCAGTATGTTATGGCCGACGCCTACTTTGACTAGTTTAGCCAAATACAGCCACCAACTTTATGCTGGATTAGAAGCAGAAACAGGCCAAGCCACTGGCTATCGACGTACCGGCAGTTTATCGCTGGCGCGTACTGAAGAGCGCTTAGAAGAACTCTTACGCACTGCTTCTGTCATTAGCGGTTTTGGGGTTGAATGCGAAATGATTAGCCTAGAGCGCTTAGCCGAACTTTATCCGGGCATTAATACAGAAAGTATTTTAGGTGCTTTGCATATTAAAGCTGATGGACAAACCAATCCGATTGATACCACGATGGCACTGGCAAAAGGTGCCCGCAACTATGGCGCACGTATTTTAGAAAATACTGCGGTCGAAGAAATCTTGGTAGAGAACGATGTAGCCGTAGGCGTGCGTACAGCAACGGGCGTGATTCGTACAGATCAAATAGTGTTAACCGGTGGATTATGGTCGCGCAGTCTGGCTAGCCAAATTGGTGTGCAACTGCCTTTATATGCTTGCGAACATTTCTATGTGGTCACTGAGCCAGTGCCAGAATTAACTAAACGCCCCGTACTACGGGATTTCGATAAGGGTGTTTATTTCAAAGAAGATGCGGGCAAATATTTAGTCGGTTGGTTTGAACACAATGCAAAAGGCTGCCCGATGGAACGGATTAGTCCTGAGTTTTGCTTCGATGAATTTCCTTGTGATTTAGAGCATATCGAAGCCTATTTGCTAGCAGGGATTGAGACTGTTCCGCAACTGGGCGAAGTAGGCATCCATACCTTCTTCAATGGCCCGGAAAGCTTCACTCCAGATAATCTGCACTTACTCGGGCCAACGCCTGAAGTCGATCATTTCTGGATAGCTTGCGGCCTAAACTCCAAAGGCATTGGCGCAGGCGGTGGTTTAGGCAAAATCATGGCGGATTGGATCATCGATGGTTACCCCTCCCAAGATATTTTGGAATGTGATGTGCGTCGCCACCAAATGGCACAACGGACTCAAGCTTATGTAGAAGCACGAATTCCTGAAGCACTTGGGCATACCTACGCGATGCACTGGCCTTTCTATCAATATAAGACTGCACGCAATAGCGTAGTTTCACCTTTACATACCAGTTTACAAGCAGCTGGTGCTTGCTTTGGTGAAGTCGGTGCTTATGAGCGTCCTAACTGGTTTGCACGTAATGGGGCGAAGCCTGAATACCACTACAGCTATAAACGCCAGAATTGGTTTGAATTTTCAGCCGCAGAACACCGTGCAGTGCGTGAAGCAGTGGGCCTATATGATATTTCCTCCTTTGGTAAATTTCGCGTAACGGGGAAAGATGCCTTAGCCACCTTACAGCGCCTATCCTGTGCTGATATCGATGTTGCTGTAGGTGGCTTAGTTTATACGCAATGGCTGAATGAGCGCGGGGGTATTGAGGCTGATCTAACCATCGCCCGCCAAGCTGAAACTGAGTTTTTAGTTATGACCGGTGTAGGGTCGACTTATCGAGATAGCTGGCATCTACGGAAAAATCTATTAGGTGTAAGTGTCTTTGAAGACGTTAGTGCTGCTTATGCGTGCCTAGCGATTTCAGGGCCTAAAGCGCGTCATGTGCTTGAATCGATCACTGACTGCGATTTGTCTAATAGTGCTTTTGGTTTTGCCACTGGCTGCTTTACTCAAGTGGCAGGAATTGAGGTTTGGCTGCAGCGTATCTCCTATACGGGGGAATTAGCTTGGGAATTGATCATTCCAGCCGCTCAAGCGGTTCAGGTTTACCAAGCTGTATGGCAGGCAGGGCAAGCTTATTGCTTATGTAATGTAGGTTTGCATGCGGTGAATAGTCTGCGCCTAGAAAAGGGCTTTCGGCATTGGGGGCATGATATCGGGCCTGCTGATAATTTACAGCAAGCAGGCTTAGCCTTCACTGCTAAACCCGATGCCAAAGACTTTATTGGCCGAGACGCCTTCTTAGCCGCCAAAGCATCTGGTTTACCGGAGCGGCGTTTAGTGCAGTTCCGCCTGCATGATCCTGAACCTTTATTATACCACCACGAGCCGATTGTGCTCGATGGGAGCATTGTGGGCTATTTAAGCTCGGGCATGTATGGCCACAGTTTAGGCTCTGCTATCGGTATGGGTTATGTCAATTTTCCCAATTTGACAGCAGAAAAAATCCGTACCAGTCAGTTTGAAATTGAAATTGCCCGTCAGCGCTTTATTGCTGAAGCTTCTTTACAAGGCTTCTATGATCCAACTGGTTTAAAAATGCGCTCTTGATTAACTGGGTTTAAAAATATTTTTTAAGACCCGTAAAGATTTTAAAACTCCTTCGTCTTTAGTCATGAAGAGACTGCTCAGCAGCTCATTAATTAAACTATCGAAGGAGTATTTCATGTTCACTTTAACCAACATTCGCCTCAACTTTATATTTGCTATCAGTAGCTTTTTTGTGCTGAATAGCTATGTTCAAGCAGAGGTCTATGAAAAATATGATCCTTGTGCAGATTATGCAGCCAAAGCAGTTTATCAATTTCGCTCACAGCAAATGTTGAACTGTGGTTTTGCAGATGCACGGTGGAATGAGGATGGCGCGGGGCAACATAATTGGTGTCGCACAGTACGCCCGAAGGAAACTGAAAATGAAACCAAGGCACGCGCTCAGCTCTTACTGAAATGCATGAATCCACAGAGCAGCATCAATCAAAATGACTTAACCGTTGATGGTGAGCACCTGACACAAGAAATGTTAGTTGCAGCAGGACGGGGGGCAACAGAACGCTTACAACAGTTGATTGCAGCAGGTGCTAATTTAGCGGGACAACAAAAAACTATCATGGATTATGCTTTAGGCTCTCGTCACCTGAAAACCTTAAGCTTTTTACAGAAAGCGGGAATTCCTTTAGATATAGGTAATTCTAATCCACTAGAAACTTATATTGGCTACGGCTCTGATCCAAAGGCCAACGCATCCGACTTAAAAATGCTCGAATGGCTGTTAAAGACCGGAGTCAATCCAAATAAAGTCAGCCAAGTCAGTGATGGGGGCACACCTCTAGCAGTAGCTATTAAACAGGAAAACTTACCAGCCATTAAACTGCTGCTCAGTGCAGGGGCTAATCCTAATCTAGATATTCGTGGTCAAACTTGTAAAACTAATATGCCTTTAGATTTAGCTATCGATAAAGGTGATGAAAAAATTATAGCTACCTTGCGCCAGGTAGGTGCTAAAACTCAAGCGCAATGCAGTGGTGCTTAAGGTAACTCTCTCACCACCCTAAACCCCAACACATAGCTACGATCCAAGACGGAAGCGGGGCTACGTGCTGCAGACCGGGCGCTGGCAGGAACATTATCCCACCCACCACCACGCCGCGCTCGGAATGCATTTTGCTGGCAAAGCGCCTCTGGCTCGATGTTCATTGAGTAGTTCTGCTGCCAACAGTCCGCTGTCCACTCCCAAACATTGCCTGCCATATCATGCAAGCCAAACGGATTAGCCGCAAACTGTCCAGCAGGTGCGGTTTGTGCCCATTGGTCTTGCCCTTCAACACCTTGTACATTGGCAAAATGCCGATCCGCTTGGCTACCCCAATAAAAAGCCGTAATTTTCCCACCACGGGCGGCATACTCCCATTCTGCTTCAGTGGGTAAACGATAGGCTTGACCTGTTTCTTGACTTAGCCATTGAGTATAAGTTTGCGCATCCTGCCAACTGACACAGACCACCGGATGTACCTCAGTTTGTGCAAAGCTTGGGTTACGCCAATTATGCTCAGAGCTAATAATCCAAGCAGTGGGTTTAGCTAAATCTTGAATCGCACAGCCTTGGTGTTGGAATTCAGCAGTCGTTACATAATGCGTTGCTTCTACAAAGCGCTTAAATTGCTGCACGGTGATTTCATGGCGAGCCATCGCAAAAGCTTTGACTTGTACGCTATGCGCAGGATATTCATTTTCACGACACCCCCCTAATTGATCATCCCAACCCGCCGTACAACCCATGGTGAAACTACCTGCGGGCAACTCCAGCATTTGCGGTAGATCATTAGGCGGCGTTGCAGGAGGAATCATAGGCGCGGTTAGCTTGCTCAACCCATTAGTTTGATTTGCTGTGGTAGTGGCTGGCACAGCCTGCTTATGAAATAGCCACCAACCCAAACTTAAGCCAGCTCCTAACAAACCGAAGCCTATCAACACTAAAACCCCAAGCGTTCTAGAGCGTGAAGATTTCAGACGCTCACGCCGGATTTGCTCCGTATGTTGGTAAAAACGGGCTGCTTGCTCAGGCGTAATTACTGCAGTTTGCTCACGCGCTTGTCGCCATAATAAGACTTGGCGAACCGCTTCAGCTTCTTCATCAGATTGTTTACCGGCTACGGGCAAGCTTTGCCCCGAAACAATAGCCTCCCATTGCTCTTGTTCGCTTGGTTCCGGTTCGTTCTCATTAGCCATTAACACAGCTCCTGTTTCAATTGCCAAACACGTTCACGTAAGCCTGATAAGCGTTTAGCAATAGCACCGATAGTGCGTCCAGTATGCTCAGCAATTTCAGCATTGCTTAAACCTTGCACATAATCGGTATAAATCAGCATATCCACAGCGCCTGTAGGCTGGCGGGCAATTTCATCAAAGACACGTTCTAGGCAATCCACTTGGTTATACAAGTCTTGGTCAGCTAAAGCAAAAGAGGGGGTAGTTTCCTCAGCAACGGGAACTAAAGTACCATCTGCATCTGGTTCGAATACTTTTTGCTTGGCTTGCAACTGACGTAAGCGGTCAATATATTCATTGCGCACTACTGAAAACAGCCAAGCATTGCAATTGCCTTGAACTTGTCTGGCATGCTTGAGAATTTTAATAGCTGTTTCCTGCAGAATATCCTGCTGATCTTCCGCGCTTAAGGGGTAATGACGATAAGCACAGGTGCGAATATAGCGAGTGAGCACTGACAAAAGCTGTGCACCCTGATCACCGCGCTGCTCGACGAACTGCAAGAGCATCTCGCGGCATAGGTCATTTTCTTGATTTGCTTCGCTTACCGCACTCAATCCTACAGCTCGATTAAAAACACTGTTTGAATACTAGCGCATTTCCGCCGACTTAGATGGCTTAGATAGAGAGATAACACACCCAACACGCAGTCTGTAGTAAACTCTAGCCATGACTGAACTAGCGCCTTCTAAGCTTTTATACCAACCTGTCACTGCCCTAAAAGGTGTGAATGAAGCCACTGCCGAAAAGCTCTTACGCTTAGGTATTTCTCGCGTGGTCGATTTACTCTTTCACTTACCCATGCGTTATCAAGATCGAACGCGAATTTATCAAATTGGTAGTTTACGAGCTGAGCAAGAAGTGACAGTCGAGGGCGAAATTGAACTGACTGAAGTGGTCACCCGTGCACGCAAGATGCTCCTCTGTCATATTTCAGATGGCACTGGATTACTCACATTACGTTTCTTTCACTTCACCAATGGACAGAAACATAGTTTAAGCAAAGGCGCTTATATTCGCTGTTTTGGTGAGGTACGCCAAGCAGGTAATAAGCTCGAAATGGTACACCCAGAATATCGTCTGGTGACCGCAGGTGAGTTACCGCCTTTAGAAAACACCCTGACGCCAACTTACCCCAGTACTGAAGGCATGCAGCAACGCAGCCTCAGTCGTTTGATTAAATTAGCGCTAGAATACGCTCATGAATTAGAGGAGTTGCTGCCGCCTGCGATTGTACGTGAATACAGTTTTCCGCCTTTAGTGGATTGTATTCGCTTATTGCATCAACCACCTAGTGAACTCGCGAGCCGGCAATTATTAGAGGGTCGTCACCCCGTACAGCAGCGTTTAATTTTTGAAGAATTATTAGCGCATCAATTAGGCGTCCAACAAGCGCGGCATCAGATTAATCAGGTGAAAGCACCGATTATGCAAGCGCCTAATCAACTCTTTCAACAGCTTTTAAAGCGCTTACCGTTTGCCCCCACCAAGGCGCAAACCCGGGTGATTAATGAAATTAGCCGTGATGTGGTTTTAGGTAGCCCGATGAATCGGCTGGTACAGGGTGATGTCGGTTCAGGTAAAACCTTAGTGGCAGTGGCAGCGGCCTTACAGGCGATTGCAAATGGTTATCAAGTAGCACTCATGGCGCCCACTGAATTATTAGCTGAACAGCATTATCGGAATTTCTGTACTTGGTTAGAACCTTTAGGCTTAGATGTTGTTTTTATTTCAGGCAACCAAACCGCTAAACAGCGTCGTCGCCAAGTGGAAAACCTACTTTTAGGGATTGGCCATATTGCAATTGGCACACATGCTTTGTTCCAACGCACTGTTGAATTCTTACAGCTGGGGTTGATTATTATTGATGAGCAACATCGCTTTGGTGTGCATCAACGCTTAGAGCTGCGCGAGAAAGGTAAACAAGGTGATTATTATCCGCATCAGTTAGTGATGACCGCTACACCCATCCCACGGACTTTAGCGATGACGGCTTATGGCGATTTGGACTATTCGATCATTGATGAATTACCCCCTGGACGCACCCCGATTAAAACAGTGCAACTAAGCAATGACAATCGCGACCGCTTAATCCGCCGAGTGGAAAAAGCCTGTGAGCGTGGCTGCCAAGTTTATTGGGTCTGTACTTTGATTGATGAATCAGAGGTTTTGCAATGCCAAGCCGCTGAAAATACCACTGAACTCTTACGTGAACAGTTGCCCGGCGTTGAAATTGGTTTAATTCATGGCAAATTACACCCGAATGAAAAAGAACGGATTATGCAAGCGTTCAAGGCCAATCAATTACAGCTACTGGTAGCAACTACCGTGATTGAAGTGGGAGTGGACGTGCCCAATGCCTCGATTATGATTATTGAAAATGCTGAACGCTTAGGTTTATCCCAATTGCATCAATTACGTGGCCGCGTTGGGCGGGGCAGCGCTGAAAGTAGTTGTGTCCTGCTTTATCAAGCGCCTTTAGGCAGAACCGCGCAAAAACGCTTGGACGCTTTGTGTAATAGTACGGATGGTTTTGAGATCGCCAATATTGATCTGGAGCTACGTGGCCCCGGTGAGGTATTAGGCACAAAACAAACCGGCGATGTACGCTTAAGAATGGCAAGCTTACTGCGTGATCAGCATTGGTTACCTGTGGTACAAGAGGTGGCTAAACAAATCGTGGCACGCGAACCGGACAAAGTAATAGCCCTCACCCGGCGCTGGTTACAGCAACCGGGTGGGGATACTGCGATTCGCTTCTTCCAGAGCTAGTTAGACTAGATCGTTCAGACGCTCGAAGCGGTAGTTATCCTCTTCATCACGACAGACCACAATATTGTAAAGGTGGAACAAGACACCCTCACCTTCCGCTAGATGGCTCACATCACCACTGACGACTACACGCCCAGGTTTGGTAACACCGCAATGGACTGAACCTAGCTTTCCATAAAGTCCCGGCTTAAGCACTAAACTTTCATCACCTTCAAGCACACTACAGTCATAACCACTATCACTATCCCATAGTTGGCTAACTAATTTAGAGCCCCGCCGATCATGACTTTCTGCAATTAAGCGCTGCATATTGCTGCGTCGCTCTTCTGCAGACCAAGTTAGATCCGGTTCGAGCGTATCGGTAGTAGTCGAGTGGGTAGCGGGCAATACAGCTTCCTTCACTGTATCGACCGTATCACTGAATTTTGCAGCCACGCCAGCCCCAACAGCTGCTAAGGCTGCTTGAGCACTACCTCCCCATGACTGAGTCGTTGCAGGTTTAGAGAATTGCTTAAAGGTATAAATATCACCAGCACGCTCTACAAAGATCCCGTAAAGCTTAGACACCGCAATCTGACCTTCCGCGATGGAGCCAACAATACCGCCTAAACTGACTGAGCCTGTTTCATTGACTGCACAGGACACTAGCCCTAAATCACCATATTGACCTTCACGCAGCGTTAATTGATAACCCGCAGCATGCTCGACTGCACTAGGGTCATTATCCCAAACCAGTTGGGTGAGCTCATCCGTATGCTCAGAAAAATCACCGGACTTGCTCCAATCTGGCATCCATTTAGATAGACTAGAGAACACATAATTACCATCATCATTATGCGTGACTGCCATATTAAACAGTCTTGAGCGCATGGCATCCCCAGTTTGTAAATCACCTTCTAAGCCACCTAAGGAGACGCAATTCGCGCTAGGCACTGAACAAGTAACCAAGCCTAAACGGCCTGTCTCACCGGGACGCAAAATTAAGGTATGTTCTAAAGCCGCTAATTCTGCAGGACTGAGGTCGCCATCCCAAGCTAATTTAATCGCCTCAATAGCATCAGATTCATCCACAATCATCGGTTGTACACCCGATTGAAGATTGGCTTGTACTGCTGCAACTGTAGCAGCACCGGCTGCGGCTAGTTTGAGAGTGGCTAAAGTCCCGTTATTCAAACCCGAACCTAAATCACCCAGTTCGGCCGTAGTCAAACCTGTTGGATTGAGTACAGCTTCAGCAACATTTTTACCTGCTTCAATCAGGTCAGATTCATCAACTGCTTGCGGTTGCGCCGCTAAAGTTTCACTGACCGTAGTCGCTATGACATCTTTCACAGTCGTTGGACTAGCGTCCGTAGCAGCTAAATTAACTGGCGGAGTCATGCTGGCACTTGCTGGCAGTGGATCTGCCTCGATCTCTAGCTTACGATCCCACTCATCGCTCAGCGTTTTACCCACTTCAATTAAATCAGCCTCATCAACCGGCTCAGGTAAAGCATCTACTTCGGTTGCTACTTGTGTACCCACTGCACCAAGACTAACACCTACCGCAGCTTGCTTTAGCATCGCCAATAAGTCTGGACTCAGCCCTGTACCGAGTGAACCTATCTCTGTACTGGTTAAACTGGAGGTTTGAGCTAAAGCCTGATCCACTGCACCCGCTAAGATAGTATTGCCTTCTGCTAAAGCAGCAGCTTTCAAGCCCGCTAACCACTCAGGATTGACTAGACCTGAGTGCATGCTACCCAGTTCAACGCTGTGTAAATCGGCTTCAGGACTCCTGCTATCTACAGCCGCCAGACTTACTTGACCACTAGCATCACGCGCTAAACTAGCCAGCTCTATATCACCATCTGGCTTAGTCAAGCGTACTGCTGCGGCTAACTCTGGCTGCTCTAAGGAGCGTACTGAAGCACCTTCAAGCGTATACAAACCTTCTGGCGTATTGAGCTCTACGACACCTGCCCCTACTTCAGCATGCTGCAATTCAATGCCAGCTTCTGGCAGATGAACTGCTGTGTCTGGGACAGCAGCACTTAAAGCAGTGAGATCAGCCTTAGCTTCAGGCGTATGAATATTGGCTGCAGCAAGTCCAATGTCCATGCGCGGCAGATTCCTATTAGCATCTGGCAGATCCAACTCTACTTGTGGCACATTGACTGTGACTGCATCAACGCTTGCTTTAGCATCCTGCCATTCGACGGCTGAGAGTTCAGCTTTAGATTCAGGCATCTCTAAATGCAGCGTCTTTAAATCGACATCAGCTTCCGGTACCTTGTTTAACTCCGTTACGGTCAAGTCGACTTCGCCATCAGGAGCCTGTACTTTTACAGCTGCTACGCTTAAAGCTGCCGCACCCAAACCTACCACCCCGGCGGCTATATCTTTAACTTCAAGCTTAGAAGTTTCGATTTCTGGTAACTTAGCCTCAAAGCTAGGCGGAGTCACATCGACTTGAGGCAAGTCAAGATCAAGCTTGGGGGTACTTACATCGACTTGTGGCAAGTCAAGATCTAGTTTAGGAGCATTTACATCCACAGGAGGTACATGCACATCTACCTTAGGTAAATCAAGCTTGGGGGCATCCACATCAACTTTTGGTAAATCAAGATCAATGTTAGGCGTTTCAATCTCAGCCTTAGGTAAATCAAGAGTTGGTGCTTTCACCTCAATCTCAGCTTTAGGCAAAGACATATCCACTGGAGGTACAGCGATAGTAGGCTTGTTTACTTCTACTTGAGGTACTGTAACGTTCACCTCTGGCGTTTTCAGATCGGCTTGTGGCAAGTCGAGATCAGCTTTTAGCGGACTAACATTCGCTTTAAGTTCAGGCGTCTGCACAGTCACCACTGGTGTTTTAAGTTCAGGCTCTGGCCTAGTCATAGCAGGTTTAACAGGTTCACGTGAACGCGCTAAAGCAGCCGTGGCTGAAGTACCAGCAGCCACGGCTGTAGTCGTGACGGGCACACGTAAATGAGCGCTGTCAGTCTCCACTTGAGTGCGATGATCAACCACACGACGTTTACAAAACATCCCTTTTAACCAACGCCCAATGCCATAGCCTAACAAAAAGGCCGCTAGTAACCATAAAAGCGACTGAATGAGGAACATAGTCATCACTTACTCTCCTCTGCCTGAGCGTGAAAACCAACCCATTACTAGGCCGAAGATGAAGGTGAGCAGTAACCAGATAAATAACTTAGAAAATAGATACATCATGGGAAGGCCTCACTTCTGAATAATATCAAAGGAAATACGACGGTTTTGCGCCCGCCCGGCATCCGTTTCATTGCTAGCTATGGGTTGGGTTTCTCCATAGCCCACACCTTGAATCAAGCCAGCCTCTACACCTTGTTTGCTCAGGTAGTCTTTAACCGCATCAGCACGCTGCTGGCTTAAATTTTGGTTATAGGCATCCTCACCGCGATCGTCGGTATGCCCACCTACTCGAATGATTTTATCAGTCAATACAGATTTGCATTCATTTGCGACCTTGGCGAGGTTATCCAATAAACCTAAGCTTGCTTCTTTAATAGTAGCTTTGTTGGTCTCAAATAAAATCTGCCGGCCATTTAAAGAGCCGCGTATCCTATCTTGGCAAGACTGCTGCTCCGAAGTAAGTTGTACTGGAGCTGGTGCGGCAGAGTTAACCGCAGGCTCTGTGGCAGGAGGCGTGGCTGCAGGTTCAGGCGTTGATGGTACTGTAGTCGCAGTGCTCACAGCAGGTTCTTCAGTGTTAGTTGCAGCCGTTGTGGTTGCTTCGGTAGTTGCTGCAGGAGCTGTTGGCTCAGGCGTCGTTGTTACACTAGTCGGAGCAGGCTCAGTTGTTGTAGGGGCTGGAGCAACTTCAGTAGCTGCCGCTGCAGCTTCAGGCGCCTTCACCGTGATTTGATTATCTAGATTCACACTTCCTAATAACTGCTGAACTTTAGCTGCTGTATCTGCTTTGGCTTGCTCAGAGCTAGCTACACCCATCAAGGTAAACGCGCCATTCGCAAACTTTAAGCCAGATTGCTCAAGATTAGCTAAAACCTCTTTTAAACTGCCTAAGGAAGTCAACCAAGCAGCAGGAGCAACACTAGCAACTGTTAATTGATTGACGATATTCCCTGCACCATACATTTGCTCAGCGGCAGCCACTGCTTGGTTGATTTCTTCCTGAGAGCTTAAACTGCCTTGTAAAACCCATTTACCCTCTTGCGGCAATAAAGCAAAACTTGGCTCAGCAGTAGGCGGAGTTGGTGCTGAAGCAGCAGGCTCTGGTGTAGCAGCTGCCGTACTCGTGGCGGCTGGTTCTGGAGCGGCGGCAGCATTCGTTGTAACTGGCTCTGCCACAGCAGCTTCGGCAGCATTCGTTGTGACTGGCTCTGCCACAGCAGCTGCGGCAGTATTTGTAGCAGCTGGTTCAGACGCTACTGCAGTTGCCACAGCCGTAGCACTGGCTGCAACAGGAGCCACTACTTCGATGGCATTATCCACCACACGAATTCCATAAGTATCTTGTACCAATTTAACCGCCTGCTCGCGCTCTGCGTCACTGGCGACTTTTCCGGTTAATTGCGCATCACGGCCACGATGATCTAAATTAACCTGCACATCATTTAAGGAAGCTGCCTTCAAACCGTCCGTGGTTCTGGCTGTTAGATCAGTTTCTACTGGAGCTTGGCGCGAATGGATCATGAACCAAAACAGCAGAGGTAAGCCCAACAAAGTGAGTAGCCACCACCATAAGGATGGTAACGCACCACAACAACACGAACGTTTTTCACTCATTGCTATTCCTTGATAGATTACGTACAAAAGAACTGTTTAAAAGTATAGTGCAGTTAAATGCACTCTATAAAAACTTCAATAACTCAGTAGCAGTTTGGCTTTTAGCTTAAGCCTAACTACAGAAAAATTGACTTAGCTCAACCCTAGTGAAGCCCTATGTATAAAACTTTAATCAACACCCAAAACTTAGTCGCAAGACTTGGGCAAAAAGATCAGATTATTTTTGATTGCCGCTTTAATTTAGCTGATCCCTCAGCAGGTGAACGTGCTTATCAAGCAGGCCACATACCAGGCGCTTTTTATTTGCATTTAGATAATGATCTCTCCTCCCCCATTCAGGCTAATACCGGGCGACACCCTTTACCCGACCCAGAAAACTTAGCTAATAAACTAGCAGCTTATGGTTTAAATAGAAACACACAAGTCTTTGTTTATGATGATAATAGCGGAGCCTTCGCTGGACGTGCTTGGTGGCTACTCCGTTATCTGGGGCATGAGGCAGTTGCGGTTTTAGACGGTGGTTTGACTGCTTGGCTGGCAGAGGGTGAGATTTTAGAACAAACCCTCCCCTCTAAACCTGAGCAAAGAGGCGACTTCAAAGCTCAAACTCAAGACACTTATGTTCTGACTACTGAAAGTTTAAGCCAAGCTCATGCTTATCAGCTGATTGATGCTCGTAGCCCTGAGCGCTTTCGCGGCGAACTCGAACCAATTGACCCTATTGCTGGGCATATCCCGGGAGCTATTAATCGTCCTTTGACAGATAACTTACAAGATGGCCAATTCAAAGCGCCTGAAATACTTAGGCAAGAATGGGAAGCTAAGCTAGCTGGTAAAGTACCTAACGAAATTGTGCATATGTGTGGATCTGGAGTGAGTGCCTGCCATAATTTACTAGCCATGGAGCTTGCTGGTTTAAGCGGTTCACGCTTATATGTTGGCTCGTGGAGTGAATGGATTCGTGATCCCAAGCGCCCGATTGCCACAGGTAATACTTAGGCTTGCGGATAAACCCCAACTACCAAACGCAGCTCATCACCGAGATAAAGCAAAGGTATGCGTTCCCGCTCCCAAGGCGGGATGCCTGCTGTTTGGAAGAGTTGCTTTAACTCTAGTGAATAGCCCTGCTCTCTTTGTAAGCGTTCCCCCCCTTGGCGAAAACGTATCGTCAGTGGCAAGTTCTCAGTACTAGCAATTTGTTTTATAGCTGGATTTAATAGCTCTTTACTGAGGCTATAACCTAAAGAGTTGATATACAAATCTTGATTCCACTCCTCCCAAACCAAAACCTGTTTAGCATCATGTGGACGGGAAGGTTTTAGGGCATACAAATCATCACGATAGCGACGTACCTCACAAGCCTGCCAACTTACACAAGGGCTAGCATCTGGCGATGCAGCTAGAACATCACTCAAAATATGCTGTAATTTCTTCGCAGCAGGTAGCGCAAATCCCAAATGCTGCAGCCAGTAGCGAATTAGTGCTTTTTGCATAAACACATCAACCGTTTGTAAGGTCTGCGCTGACAACGTATGGGGACGACTACCCATAAAACCTAGCAATTCCCGGCTGAGCAACTGCTCCAAGACTTGTTGTTGCTCTGCCTGCCACATGGCAACTCGACTTAAAGTTTGCTTGACTGCTGGCCAGCGGGTTTGTAAACGCGGCAGAATCTCATGGCGTAGATAATTACGATCGAATTGCGTGTCGGCATTCGTAGGATCATCAACATAGTCTAATTGGTAAGAAGCCGCATAAGCCTCCAATTGTGCACGACTAAACGCCAATAAGGGTCGCCCAAGCTGAGCTAAGCCTAAACTACGCACAGTTGGCATAGCAGCCAAACCAGCTCCACCACTACCGCGCATGGCATTTAGTAAGAAAGTTTCCGCCTGATCATCTTGATGATGCGCCGTTAGGAGCATTTCATTAGCGGCTAAACAGCTACTAAAGGCTTGATAACGTGCGTGGCGCGCGATTGCTTCTAAGCTTTCGCCCCTCACTGGCTGAAGATTTAAGTAAATTATTTTTAAAGGAAGATTTAAGCTCGCACACACTTGCTGAGCATGCACGGCCCAAGCTTCAGCACTGGCTTGTAGACCATGATGAATATGAATAACCGCAAATTGAAAATGCTCAGGCTTTTGAGCCTGTAGGGCAGCACAAGCATGCAAAAGGACATGCGAATCAAGACCGCCACTATAGGCGAGCTGATATTTGCTAGCAGGATGAGCTTGCAGGAAGGAGAGTATGCCTTCCTGAATCATTAGGCCTCGTCGTATTGGCCGAAGCTCAATAAGCGCTGATAACGTTTTTCTAGGAGCTTGTCGATATTCATCGCTTTTAATTCACGCAAATTAGCTTCAAGTGCTTCACCGACTGCCTGCGCTGCAACCGGCATATTCCGATGTGCTCCACCTAGAGGCTCGGGAATAATCTGATCGATTAAACCTAAAGACTTCAAACGATCTGCGGTAATCCCCATTGCATCTGCGGCATCCGCTGCTTTATCGGCACTTTTCCATAAAATAGATGCACAACCTTCCGGAGAAATCACCGAATAAGTTGCATATTGCAGCATCATCACCCGATCACCGACACCAATCGCTAAGGCGCCACCCGAGCCGCCCTCACCCACTACCGTACAAATAATTGGAGTTCGTAAATGCGCCATCTCATATAAATTACGCGCAATCGCTTCACTTTGCCCACGCTCTTCCGCACCGATGCCCGGATAAGCACCTGGAGTGTCAATAAACGTAATGATAGGTAATTGAAACTTCTCAGCCATATGCATTAAGCGTAAGGCTTTACGATAGCCTTCAGGACGTGGCATCCCGAAATTACGTTTAATATTTTCTGCGGTATCACGGCCTTTTTGATGGCCAATCACCATAATTGACTGCCCACGGAAACGCGCGATCCCACCCACAATCGCATTATCATCCGCAAAGGCACGATCACCATGTAATTCAGTGAAATCCGTAAATAAGGCTTTGACTAAATCGAGGGTATAAGGGCGCTTTGGATGGCGAGCTAATTGAGAAATTTGGCGTGGAGTGAGTTTCGCGAAGATAGAACGGGTCAGGGTTTGCGCTTTTTCTTCTAATTTGGCGATTTCTTCACTGAGATTGATCTGCGTATCGTCTACAAAACGCAGCTCTTCGATCTTTGCTTGTAATTCAGCAATTGGCTGCTCAAAGTCGAGAAAATCCGGATTCATTATATATAAAAGTCCTGACCAATTAATAAGTTATGACAACTTGCTAAAGCATCAACAGCAGTGTGGGCGTTTATTTTAACTGCCCTAAGGCCCACATGCACTGTTTTATAGCATTTAGTTTTGAATACGATACTCTGCTGAGTTCGCGTGTGCGATTAAACCTTCCCCACGTGCGAGTACCGAGGCGATCTTGCCTAAATCACTAGCTGCTTGTGATGAGCAATTGATTAAAGACGAACGCTTTTGGAAATCATAGACCCCTAAGGGGCTAGAAAAACGTGCTGTCCGTGAAGTTGGCAACACATGATTGGGCCCTGCGCAATAATCACCTAAAGCTTCAGCGGTATAGCGTCCCATAAAAATCGCACCTGCATGGCGAATAGACTTGAGTAAAGCTTCAGGCTCAGCGACTGATAACTCTAAATGCTCAGGGGCGATATAGTTGGCCACTTTGGCAGCTTCCGCCAGGTCTTTTACATGGATTAAAGCTCCACGCGCTGTCAATGAAGTCTGAATAATCGTTTGGCGTGGCATGCTTGTTACTAGCTTGTCAATGCTCGCTTGCACGGCTTGAATAAAGTTAGCATCCGGTGAAACTAAAATCGCTTGGGCATCTTCATCATGTTCGGCTTGTGAGAATAAATCCATAGCAATCCAATCAGGATTCGTTTGCCCATCACAGACCACTAAAATCTCAGAAGGTCCGGCGATCATATCGATCCCGACCGCTCCGAATACCATACGCTTCGCTGTTGCTACATAAATATTGCCGGGGCCTACGATTTTATCCACTTGGGGAATCGTTTCTGTCCCATAAGCTAAAGCAGCAACGGCTTGTGCTCCACCAATCGCAAATACCCGATCTACTCCTGCGGTGGCGGCTGCAGCTAATACCAACTCATTCACTTCTCCCGCGGGAGTAGGCACTACCATAATTAATTCAGGCACACCAGCTACTTTAGCAGGAATGGCATTCATCAATACCGATGAAGGATAGGCTGCTTTACCACCAGGTACATATAAACCAACCCGATCTAAGGCAGTAACTTGCTGGCCTAATAAGGTGCCATCTGCTTCAGTATAAGACCAAGATTCAAGCTTTTGCCGTTCTGCATAGCGCCGAATACGTTCAGCAGCTTGCTGTAAAGCGACCCGCTGAGCCGCTGGTAAATTATCTAAGGCTGCTTGCAAGCGTTCTGGAGCAATCTCCAGCTCATGCATAGCCTTAACCTGCATACGGTCGAAACGGTTAGTGTATTCAAGCACTGCCGCATCGCCACGGCTACGTACATTTTTGATAATCTCATTCACTGTGCCAAACACAGCATCATCTGAGACGCTTTCCCAAGCCAACAAAGCATCTAATGCTTGCCAGAAATCTTGATTTTGGGTTGATAATTGCTGAATTTTCATGACCGCGGCCTATGACTTTTTAGTACGACGCACACGCACCGCTTCTGCTAAGGTATTTAATACCCGCTCAGTCGTTTCCCAATTGATACAAGCATCCGTAATACTTTGCCCGTAGACGAGATCAGCAAGCGTTTTGCCATCTGCTTTTTGATTACCTTCTACTAAATGGCTTTCAATCATGACGCCGCAAATCGCCCGTTGGCCGCCTGCGACCTGATTAGCGATATCCTGTGCCACTTCAACTTGGCGGCGATAATCCTTGCAACTATTCGCATGACTAAAATCGACCATTAGATAAGGTGGTAAACCTTCTTTGCGCAACTCAGCTACCGTACTTGCTACACTGCTGGCATCATAATTGGGCTCTTTGCCACCGCGTAATATTACATGACAATCTTCATTGCCACGCGTCGCAAAAATAGCGGTATTACCGTCTTTCGTTACTGATAAGAAATGATGAGGGCGCAAAGCTGCGGCAATGGCATTAATCGCAATATTCACATTGCCATAAGTACCGTTTTTAAAACCAATCGGACAAGAAAGCCCTGAAGATAATTCCCGATGCCCTTGGCTCTCGGTAGTGCGTGCGCCAATCGCTCCCCAGCTCACCAAGTCAGCAACATATTGTGGACTAATCAAATCAAGGAATTCGGTACCCGCTGGCATACCCATATTAGCTAAATCCAATAAGAGTTTACGTGCTATACGTAAGCCCTTATTGATCTGAAAGCTATTGTCTAAATCAGGATCATTAATCAAACCCTTCCAACCAATACTGGTACGAGGTTTTTCAAAATAGACACGCATAATAATATGCAAATCTTTGCTCAAGGATTTGCGTAGTTCTGACAAACGCTGCGCATAATCCAGCGCCGCATCAACATCATGAATCGAGCACGGCCCGACTACCACTAATAAACGATCATCACGGCCATGAATAATTTCATGCGCTTGTTGACGGCCTTTATACACTGTCTCGCTAGCCACTTTATTAAGCATCAGCTCTTCATGCAAGACTCGCGGGGGAACCAACTCATCCACACCAATAATCCGTAAGTCATCCGTTTGATATTTCATTGTTACTGCTGCCTCTGCGCCACTACTGACTGAATTTGCGTCAATAGCTCTTGAATGGAATCATGCTTCAGTTTCATCGCTGCTTTGTTTACTACTAAGCGCGAACTAATATCAGCCATATGCTCTAGCGGCTCTAAACCATTGGCTCTCAAGGTATTTCCAGTATCCACTAAGTCGACAATGCAATCTGCCAAACCCACTAAAGGCGCTAACTCCATCGAGCCATACAGCTTGATGATATCAACTTGCCGCCCTTGGCTTGCAAAATAACGCCGCGCACAATTAACAAACTTGGTGGCTACTTTCAAATTAGTATCGGGTAAAGGACGATCGGCAAAACCAGCAACCATTAATTTGCAATTGGCAATTTTCAGGTCAATCATCTCATAAAGACCCTCGCCCCCATGCTCCATCAATACATCTTTGCCAGCTACTCCTAGATCAGCCGCACCATATTGCACATAAGTGGGTACATCAGTGGCACGAATAATCACGATTTTTACATCATCGCGGCTGGTATCAAGCACCAATTTACGGCTGGTTTCCGGATCATCTAAAGGCTCAATGCCTGCTGCTTTTAGCAACGGTACGGTATCTTTGAAAATCCGCCCCTTAGAAAGAGCAATTGTGAGCGTCTTATTCATCGCTTAAGCATTAACCCGCTGAATTTTAGCCCCTAAACCGGCTAGTTTTTGCTCGATACGTTCATAGCCACGGTCGGTGTGATAAATACGATCCACCGTGGTTTTTCCTTGTGCCGCTAAACCCGCCAAGATCAACGAAGCAGAAGCACGTAGATCAGTTGCCATGACAGGAGCACCTTTTAAATAAGGCATGCCGGCTACGATGGCAGTATTTCCTTCTAAGCGAATATTGGCACCTAAGCGCATTAATTCCGCGACATGCATCATGCGATTTTCGAAGATCGTTTCGACAATCACGCCAATCCCTTGTGAGCAAGCATTCATCGCCATAAATTGCGCCTGCATATCAGTGGGAAACGCCGGATAAGGATCAGTACGAAGATCGACAGCTTTTAAGATACGTCCACGCATATCAACTTCAATCCAATCGTTACCTGTTTGTACCAAAGCCCCTGCCTCACGGAATTTATGCAAGACCGCATCTAAGGTATCGGGTGCTGCTTGCTTGACCCGAACCCTACCACCGGTAATCGCCGCTGCCGCTAAAAACGTCCCGGTTTCAATCCGATCTGGCAAGACAGTGTAGTCAATCCCCTGTAGGCTTTTAACCCCTTCGATGATTAATTTATCCGTGCCAATCCCACGAATCTTCGCACCCATCAGATTTAAGCAATTAGCTAAATCAGTGACTTCTGGTTCGCGTGCTGCATTTTCAATAATGGTTTCACCTTCCGCTAACACAGCAGCCATTAGGATGTTTTCTGTGCCAGTGACACTGACCATTTCCATGACAATATGCGCGCCTTTCAAACGCTTGGCACGTGCACGAATATAGCCCTCTTCAACTGTTACTTGCGCGCCCATGGCCTCTAAGCCAGCAATATGCAAATTCACAGGGCGGGTACCAATCGCACAACCACCAGGTAAGGAAACTTCAGCCTCCCCAAAACGAGCGACCATCGGCCCTAAGACTAGAATCGAAGCACGCATGGTTCTGACTAATTCATAGGGCGCACTGAAACGATTAATACTACTGGTATCGGTATGGATATTATTCTCAGCATCAAAACTGACTTTAACCCCCATCCCTTCAATGACTGCAGCTAAGGTCTGTACATCTTTAAGCTGTGGTACATTGCGAATCGTCATTGGCGTTTCAGCCAGTAAGGTAGCGGCTTGTAAAGGTAAAACTGCGTTTTTTGCACCCGAGATGGTCACTTCGCCGTCAAGGGCAACACCACCTTCGATTATAAATTTTTGCATGGTTAGGCTAATCCGTCTGCTTGTCCAATGGCTGAGTCTCAGCGAAAGGATGGCATAATATCGAAAAAATGCTACTGGTTCACATGGAATCGAAGCTTAAGAGCTTAAAATTCAAAAAACTTGATAAAGACTAAGATTCAAAGCTTCCACTGTCAGCCTTCGTCGTTCAATTTATTTTGGGCTTTTTTATGTCTTATTGATTTTTTAGCGCTTTAATCTGTCTAAAAATACCGCTTAATCCCCAACTTCTGCCGCTAACAGTAAAAAATAGTCCGTCTATCTTATCGTTTTTAGCAGGAACTGTGATTGCCATCTACTCTAGTCGGCAAGGATTAGGATGCAGCATGAGTAAAACAACGGGGACATAAAAATGCATCTTGATCCTAAACTATTCAGATTAAATTTAAAGCAAATTAGTTGGACTCAGCCCCACAGCACCTTGGCGAAGCCTGTTTGTTAACTAATCAGCACTCAATTTTGTGAATTTTCACTACTACATCAACTACCCTTTTTATCTATTTGTATCTTTTGTAAATTTCGCTAAAAAAACCCCGCAAACCAAGCTGCCAAGCCGCTCGTACGTCGGATTTAATTTGTTTTTTTAAGTCTGCTTGCTTATATAAAACTTACTGAACAGTTAGCCATCAGGACTAACCCTCAGTGCTAGTGGTTCAACCACCTTCTCATTAGTTAATTAATTAAAAATCCTTTAAGGAGCTTGCTATGAAACGTTATGCGGCTGAGCTGATCGGCACGTTTTGGTTAGTCTTGGGCGGTTGCGGCAGCGCAGTACTTGCGGCTGCTTTCCCTGAGGTAGGTATTGGTTTAATGGGCGTTTCACTAGCCTTTGGATTAACCGTACTTACCATGGCTTACACGATAGGCCATATTTCTGGTTGCCATTTAAATCCAGCAGTTTCAATTGGTTTATGGGCGGGCGGCCGTTTCCCAGTGAACCAACTGCTCCCTTATATTGCAGCCCAAGTCGTAGGCGCCATCTTAGCAGCAGCTGTCTTATATGTAATTGCTAGCGGTGCAGCCGGTTTTGATCTTGCTAAAGGCTTTGCCTCTAACGGCTATGGCGAGCATTCACCCGGTGGCTATTCTTTAGTATCTGCTTTAGTGATTGAAATCGTAATGACTATGTTCTTTTTGATCATCATCATGGGGGCCACCGATGAGCGTGCACCTAAAGGCTTTGCACCGATTGCGATTGGTTTAGCTTTAACGCTGATCCATTTAATTAGCATCCCTGTTACCAATACCTCTGTGAATCCTGCACGTAGCACAGGTGTTGCTTTGTTTGTAGGTGATTGGGCTGTTGCTCAATTGTGGTTGTTCTGGGTTGCACCGATTGTTGGTGGTATTTTAGGCGCAGTAACTTATCGCTTCATTGCTAGCGAAACACCTGCTGTTGAAAACTATCAGACTGCTAGCAGCCATTCTTAAATGCATAAGCTATTCCCTCTATCGTTCAGATAGAGGGAGTACCCTCCCTCGCTGCTCATTTCAACTGGTCTTAGCCACCTTATTCTTAAAAACTTAACCGTTCATCTTTAAGACTACTTATCTTCTAGAGCGTTTCATTTAGCATCCCCACTGCTGTTGACCACATTTTTCTCTCGCTTCATGAAAATTACCTTTGTAATTTTTATTATTTAAAAATAATAAATCCATTAATAAAAAATATTTTATCCACTCATAAATTCTTCATCATTAAATATTATTATTTAATTTTAGTGAATTTTATTTAAAATAAATAACTTTATATTCAATGTTTTATTAAAAAATTTTGTAAATTTACAATCTGTAAACCTCAGTTTACATAATTCAATCTAGTATTAATTTAACCTTAATTTTTTTCAAAAAAACAAACCCATTAAATTAATAATTTGATTGTTGAGTGAGCTTTATGAATCTACGAGTTAAGCACCTAGCTTTATTCATTTCTTTTTCAGCTGCCTGTTTAAGTAGCTCCTATTCAGCTAACGCTACTGAAACGACTGTACTAAACGGTTCTCAGACTCAAGCGGAACGCGCACGCCCTCCTCGTGATCTGACTCCACCGGTGATTACCTTAAACGGTGATGCCGAAATGACTATTTACCAAGGCAGTGACTTCACTGATCCCTTGGCGACTGCCGTGGATGCGGTAGATGGCCCGATTAATGTCACAGTGCGGGGTTGGGTCAATATTAATAGGCCGGGTACCTATACAATTACCTATAGCGCCGTCGATTCTAAAGGGAATAAAGCAACTGCCAAACGCAAGGTGATTGTAATTCCTGATGCGGTGGCTCCTGTTATTCAACTCAATGGCTCGAGCAGCATGAGTTTGATCCAAAATGGCGTATTCGATGATCCAGGTGCCAGTGCTACCGATAATTTGGATGGCGACCTCAGGGTAAGAGTGATAGGCAGAGTCAGACGTAATATACCAGGGGTCTACACTTTAACCTATCTTGCCAAAGACTCTGCTGGTAATGAAGCCAGTGTGACCCGTACTGTCACAGTAGTTGCTGATACAATAGCGCCTGTCATTAGTTTGTTAGGTGATAGTGTTATGACAGTGACACTGGGGGCCAACTTTATCGATCCGGGTGCGGAAGCAACTGATAATAGTGGTGTGTTAGTCAACATTACCACCTTTGGGAGAGTCAATACTGCTCGGCTAGGTGAATACCAGCTCAGCTATCGCGCGCGCGACCGCTCAGGCAATATCAGTACGGTCACACGTCTGGTCAAAGTTGTCGCAGTCACGCCAGTAGATACCATCCCACCCGTCATCACTTTAAATGGCGCTAGTACTATTGAAGTGACAGTGGGTGACACCTATGTAGATGCTGGTGCAACTGCTACTGATAATGTGGATGGCAATCTAGCTGTCACTACTTCAGGCACGGTTGATACTTCGAGGGCAGGTAGTTATACCCTAAGCTATACAGCCACTGACAGCGCGGGCAACTCCACTAACTTAACCCGTAGCGTTATTGTGAAACCGGTGGCAAATCTATCACCCACGGCTAATGCCGGTGCTAATCAAAC
This sequence comes from Thiothrix sp., assembly GCA_008015155.1. Taxonomy (GTDB): domain Bacteria; phylum Pseudomonadota; class Gammaproteobacteria; order Thiotrichales; family Thiotrichaceae; genus Thiolinea. The sequence goes on along the minus strand of SSFA01000018.1, from coordinate 17,290 downwards.
CGTTAATGAGCAAACCACTGTTAACTTAAATGGTACAGCCAGTAGCGATTCTGATGGCTCAATTAGTCAATATGTCTGGGAGCAAACGGCTGGACAGTCTGTCACTCTCAATAACGCTAATTCAGCACAAGCCTCTTTCAGTGCACCTGATATCAGTGCCACTGAAACTTTGACCTTTAAACTCACGGTCACTGACAATCAAGGAGCAAGTGCCTCAGCCACTACCAGTGTCACTGTGAACCCTGTAGACAATGTCAAACCTGTGATCAGTTTAATTGGCTCCGCAGCCATTGAAATAACCGTCGGAGATGAATACATTGATCAAGGGGCTACGGCTAGCGATGATGTCGACACCACAGTGACGGTAACAACAACAGGCTCAGTTAACACAGCACAAGCAGGCGTTTATACGCTCCAATACCATGCTCAAGATGCGGCGGGTAACCAAGCGGATCCAGTCACCCGTACAGTGACAGTAAAAACTGCCGTAGTGACTGATACAGTACCACCAGTGATCACTTTGCAGGGCTTGGACAAAACCTATCATTACTTTGATCCTGATTATCCTGATGACAATCCCTATGTGGATCCAGGTGCTACTGCCATCGATGATGTAGATGGCAGCGTTACAGTCAGTACAACCGGAACGGTTGCCAATGCCTTAGGTACTTATACCTTAGAATATACCGCGAGTGATGCTGCGAATAATCAGGCTCATGCCACTCGTATTGTCAAACTAGTCAATAGCACTCCACTCTATGCCAGTGCAGGCGCAGATCAAACGCGTAGAGAATTAGAAACGATCAGTTTAGATGGTAGCAGCAGTGGCGCTGATACTGATAACGGCTATGAAATTGTTAGCTATGAATGGCAGCAACTTCAAGGAACCACGGTTACTATCAGCAATCCCCAAGCCGCGGTCACTAATTTTATTGCACCCGATCTAAATGCAACGGAAGACATGGTCTTTAGGCTCACCGTCACTGATAACTATGGTTTCAAATCGACTGCTACCACACAAATCAAAGTCATCAATTTATTAAGTCCTACCCCTCAAGCCACTGGCAAGCTTAATGATACCGGTTTAACGACTTGTGGCGATGACAGTGCAAGCCAACTCACCTGCCCTGTTAGCACTCATCCTAATCAAGATGCGCAAAACGGACGGGACTTCACAGCTAACGACCCTCTAGATGGTTATGCCGGCTTTAGCTTCACTAAATTGGATAGCCAGGGTGTGCCTTTAGTGGATCAAACAGCCGACTACAGCCAGACTCCTTGGTCATGCGTCAAGGACAATGTCACTGGACTGATTTGGGAAGTCAAAACCAACAATGGCGACTTGCACGATGTTAACTGGACCTATGGCGCGAAAACTTCAGTCTTCGAGCATAACTGCAGTTTAGTTGATTTAGACTGCACCATTGCCAATTATATTGAAGCAACTAACGAGAGTGGTTTTTGTGGAGCAAATGACTGGCGGCAGCCTAGCCTCGATGAATTATTTGGTTTAGTAGCACTCGATAAATCGTCCACCTTAGCCCTAAATGCTGAGAGTGTGGCCATTGATACTAACTACTTCCCCCATATTCGTCGCACTTCAGGCGAATCTCAGTATTGGTCATCAGATATCCCCTATGTGCGTAACCAACCCTATTACAATTATTTTGTGAACTTTAATACCGGTTCTGTTCAGTCCCTTTACGACTTTACACCGATGGGAGCCTTATTGGTCAGAGGAAGCAAATAAACCAACACAGCTAATACTGATAGCTTTCGGTGTTAAACCGAGAGCTATCTAAACCCATCGAGTAACAAGTTCACGACGAGATTTAAAAATGCTTAACTTTAAATTAAAACTACTGCTAACTTTGCTTTCTGTATTGCCTCTAGCCGTACAAGCTCAATTTAACAATCAATACTGTAACTCTGAGATTCCTACTCAACATCCTGCTAGTCAATATACGGATAACAGCGATGGTACGGTTACAGATAATCGCACTGGCCTTATGTGGAAGAAATGCTCATTGGGTCAAAATGACCTTGATTGCACTGGGAATCCAGTTTTATTGAATTGGAAAAATGCACATTTAGCAGCTGAAGCGGCTAATACTCAAGCTTTTGCGGGTTACACCAATTGGCGATTGCCTAATATTAAAGAACTTATGTCTTTAGCAGAACGTTCTTGTGAAGCACCTGCTATTAATTTAAGTATCTTTCCCATTACCCAAAACAACCCCGAAGGCAGTTATAATGACTCAGCTAGTTTTTGGAGCTCCTCGCCGTATTATTTTGAATCATCTGTAGAAGCTAATAGCCGAGCCACTATGTTAGATTTTGGCAATGACTCAAGTGGAACTTATCCTGTAGGCATCGATAAAACTGAGCCCATGCAAGCTTTATTAGTCAGAGACACTAGCGAATAAGTCTAGTCTGCACCAGTTAAAAAGCCTTCTACTGAGAAGGCCTTTCATAGTGCTTAGATAGTTACTGATCAACCGACACCCTCGAACGAGGGTGTCGGTTTCCAAAGGTAGCTTAAGGCTTCAGCCCATTGCTAGCATGAGCTTATTCAAACGATGTACAAAGCCTGCAGGGTCTTCTAATTGACCGCCCTCTGCCAGAATCGCTTGATCTAATAAGACACTGGCCCATTCAGCAAAGCGCTCATCATCCGTTTCAGCCTCCATCCGTGCTAATAAAGGATGACTTGGATTAATTTCCAAAACCGGCTTAGTACTTGGCATTTCATGGCCAGCTTGCTTTAAGAGATGCTGCATATACAGCGCCATGTCATGCTCATTTAAGACAATACAAGAAGGCGAACTGGTCAAGCGATGGGAAACCCGCACATCTTCTACTTTATCATTCAAGCTTTCTTTAATATGTGTGATTAAGTTTTTAGCCTGCTCTTCGACTTTTTTCTGCTCTTCTTTATCTTCTTCGCTATCCAATTTGCTTAAATCTAAAGCACCTTTAGCCACGGATTGCAGTTGCTTACCTTCAAACTCATGCAAGCTATTGGTCAACCATTCATCCACCCGATCAGATAACAATAAGACTTCGATGCCTTTCTTACGGAACACTTCCAAATGTGGGCTATTTTTCGCCGCAGTATGAGAATCAGCCGTGATGTAATAAATCTTATCCTGACCTTCTTTCATGCGACTGATATAGTCTTCTAGCGAAACGGTTTGGTCTGCACTATCCGTTTGAGTGGAGGCAAAGCGTAGCAATTTAGCGACTTGCTCACGATTACTGAAATCTTCACCCGGGCCTTCTTTCAGCACGCGACCAAACTCTTTCCAGAACTTTGTATATTTTTCTGGTTCGTCTTTTGCCATGCTTTCTAGTAAGCCCAGCACTTTTTTCACTGAGCCACTTTTCATGGAATCAATGATTTTGTTGCTTTGCAGAATTTCACGTGAAACATTCAAGGGTAAATCGCTTGAATCAATCACCCCACGCACAAAGCGCAGATAACGGGGCATTAAGTGCTCAGCATCATCCATGATGAAAACCCGCTGCACATAAAGCTTAATACCATGTTGTTGCTTTTGCTCATATAGATCAAAAGGCGCGCGCGAAGGCAGATACAGGAGGGAGGTATATTCTAAATTACCTTCTACACGATTATGCGACCATGCCAAGGCATCTTCCCAATCATGGGAGATATGCTTATAGAACTCTTGATATTCTTCGTCTTTGATTTCGTTTTTAGAACGCCGCCATAGGGCATTGGCTTTATTGATGACTTCCCATTCCGTGCTGGTTTGACCTTCTTCCTCAGCAGCTTTCAGCATTTTCACCGGCAAAGGAATATGGTCGGAATATTTGCGAATAATCGAACGTAAGCGCCAATCATTGGCTAGGCCTTGCTCTTCTTCTTTTAGGTGCAAGACGATTTCAGTACCACGGGTTTCTTTAGTAACCGTTTCTAAGCTGTAACCTGATTGGGCATCAGACTCCCAACGGACGGCTTGATCTTTCTCTAAACCAGCGCGACGCGTTGTTAAAGTGACTTTATCCGCGACGATGAAAGCTGAATAAAAACCAACCCCGAACTGACCAATTAAATGGGCATCTTTTTTCTGATCGCCAGTCAGTTTCTGTAAGAAATCTTTCGTACCTGAACGGGCAATCGTACCAATATTACTCACCACCTCATCACGATTCATACCAATGCCATTGTCACGAATCGTAATCGTGTGGGCTGCACTATCGAACTCAACTTCAACCCGCAAATCACTATCATTTTCATACAAGCTATCATTGCCAATCGCTTCAAAGCGTAGCTTGTCACAGGCATCTGCCGCATTCGAGATCAACTCGCGCAGGAAAATTTCCTTATTGGAATACAGCGAGTGAATCATCAAGTGCAGCAGTTGGTTCACTTCCGTTTGAAATTGTAGATTCTCTTTTTCAGGTGCACTCATGGATGCTCGTCCCTCTAATTAGTTAGTTTCAACAAGAATGGGCAATAGATGGGGTAAAACTAGGGGATTTCAAGAGCAAAAACTTAAGTTGATTATTTCAACTATTATTGAAAAATAGAAAAGATACAAATTATTGCTACTCTCGCTGCGCTAACTCAAGAATTATGCATGAATGTGTTTCGAATCCTATTACAAGCAGGGTCAGCCGTTTTAGCCGCTGGCAAGATTAGTGAGATGACAGATATCATAACCCAACACATCAACAGCAACTGGTAACACAGCTAGCTGCTGCGCTAGTTAGAACCAAAGAGAGCTTAAGTCAATTTAGGTCTTCATGAATCAAAAAATAAATTATAAAATATAAATTTTTTTTATAGAAAGCTGCGATTAGCCAAAATCCTTGCTAAGCTGAGGCGCACATTAACAAGCATAGGTACATGCTCATCATCGTACTAGACTTCACTAAAATCGAAAATAGTCTCAATAAACGCAAAAAACCTAAGTTTTTTGGAAAAGCCTCGCTGCCTTTGACTAAGCTAAAACAGCAGCTTAATTAAATTAGCTGATTTTGTTCAAAACTAATTAGGAGGAATTCAGTTTAATTTATCGTTTTATTGCTAGCTCATTATAGAGGGAGTGAGCTAACGGAAACTAAGCATCTAATAACAACTAGCTTTCTCAACTAACTTTGAATTTACCACTACGAGGAGAATGGTATGTTAAGTTATATTGATATAGAAGCCTTTACCACCGCTAACTATCGAGTGACGGCACAACCTAACTCGACTTCGAAAGAAACCGCCGCATCAAACGCAAACAGCACAGCCGTGACACCTAGACGTAAAAACTTGGCTAAACGTATGCTAGCCGCTGCCAAACCAACGCAAGCTAAGCAAAATAAATAAACCTCGTTGGCCTAAGTTAAATCTTAACTCAGTGCTGGCTACACACGACTTGCCAGCACTTTTCGGTGCATAATAGCCATTTTTCCGCGCTGTTGAATCCTATGCATTATCGTACCGAAATAGACGGCCTACGTGCTGTAGCTGTATTACCTGTGATCGCTTATCACGCAGGCTTCACTGGTTTTAGTGGTGGCTTTGTTGGGGTAGATATTTTCTTTGTAATTAGTGGCTATTTGATTAGCTCAATTCTGCTAGATGAATTACAGAATCAAAATTTTAGTCTATTAAGCTTTTATGAACGGCGCATTAGACGTATTTTACCTGCTTTATTTTTAGTACTAGCCTTTACTGCTGCTGTGGCTTGGTGGCTACTCTTGCCCCATGAATTAGCCGCTTTTGGGCGTAGTTTAATCTCAGTCATATTATTTGCTTCTAACCTTTTGTTTTGGCAAGAAAGCGATTATTTCGCGACTGAATCTGAATATATTCCCCTCTTACACACTTGGAGCTTGGCGGTGGAAGAGCAGTATTATCTTATCTTCCCACTATTATTGGCTTTCTTGTGGAAATTTGGGCTTAAAGCTATTTATCTAAGCTTAGGCGTGCTTGCTGTCATCGGTTTAGCGACATCTGAATGGCTTTGGCGTGTGGATGCAGGTGCGAACTTTTATCTCTTACCGAGTCGCTTTTGGGAGTTACTGCTTGGTGCTTTAGCCGCTGTTTATTTGAAAAATAAGCAAGTGAGTACGGGTTGGTTAGCACAGTGCCTAAGCTTGGTGGGACTAGCCTTAGTCTTAGGCTCTATCTTTTTACTCAATAATAGCCTACCCTTCCCCAGTAGCTATGCACTCTTTCCCACCCTTGGCGCTACTTTAATCATTCTTTTCGCTAGCCCACATAATCTTGCGGGACAAGCTTTATCCCTAAAGCCTTTAGTCTTTGTTGGCTTGATTTCTTACAGTGCTTATCTTTGGCACCAGCCTTTATTAGTCTTTGCACGCATGCAACCTTATGTAGAAGCTAATCTGGCGTTAATGGCAGCAATGGCTTTGGCTAGCTTGGTGTTTGCTTGGCTTAGTTGGCGCTTTGTTGAAAGCCCCTTCCGTAATCGCCAACGCTTTACGCGTAGGCAAATCTTTTTATTGGCTGGTGTAGGCAGTCTATTCTTTCTAGGCTTAGGCTATGTGTTTGCCCAAACGAATACGTCAGTTTGACTGAATTTAAGGGAACTGAATCGCTAGTTATGACTCTGAGCTAACAAGTATTACTTCTATGAAAATGAGTTTTATGAAATACCTCAGTCTATTTCTTACTACCTTGGTTGCTGCTAGCAGCTTCCTAATGACTCCAAGTTTTGCTGATGCTAAACGCGATGCTATGGTCAAAGCCGCTGATAATGAAGCGGGTGGAACGTATGTGCGCACACGCTATTTGGAACTGGCTAAAAAGCCGTTTGATCAGCAAGATACCCGCAAAAAAGCTTTGATCATTGGCGACAGTCACGCACAAGATTTTCTAAATATGGTCTTAGAAAATCAAGCCTTGGCTAATTATCAAGTTCGTACCCGGTATATTCCCAATATTTGCCAAATTTATTTAGGTGACGAAGATGTTTCTGGCTTTATCGAACCCAAAAATAAGCAAATTTGTGCTGAAGCGGATCATCTGAATGCGGCTAAAGCGCAAATTGCCGAAGCTGATTTAATTATCATTGCTTCTAGCTGGAAGCCGTGGGCAGCGGAACGGATTAGCACCACTTTAAAAAATCTAGGTGTTCAGCCTAATCAAACCGTAAAAATTCTGGGTCGTAAAAGCTTTGGCAAAATCAATGTGCGTAGCTATTTACGCCAAACCGATGAAGAGCTACTAAAACTGCGTAATCCCGTTGATGCACAGCAAATGGAGGTGAATAAAACCTTGCGTGCTCAAGTGGGTAGCACTAATTTCGTAGATATTCATCAGCTAGCTTGTGGGGAAACAGATACTTGCCCGCTGTTTACACCGGATTTAGAACTGATTTCCTTTGATGGTGGGCATTTAACTCAAGCCGGAGCACGTTATTTAGGGAACCTATTGTTCACAAACCCACCTCTGGCTGAATTGAATAAATAAAACACAGTGGACTGAGCTGGCCTAGTACAATTAGGCCAGCCCAGGACTTAAATTAATGGACTAGCTCAGGCTCATCCAAGGTGAGTAAAGAAGCATTCCCACCTGAAGCGGTGGTATCAATCGTTACTACCCGCTCGCAGCAAAAACGCTCTAAACCTGATGTTATTGAGACACAAGGAACACGTACCCCCGCCCTAGCCGCTAAAGCTTGTCGAATCGCCACTAACTCTGCACCGCTTGCTTCACTAGCCACTAAAGCTAAATCTGGGAAAGCTCCTAAAGTGTGAGTTAACTGCTCGATGTCGACCACGGCTACCAGATCTTTAGACAAACCTACTTTATACAAAGCGGTGACTAAGTGTTTGGCTAGTTCAGTATTCGCTAAAGCGACTGCATTTCCAGCGAATAAAGCTGTTAAAGTTTGTGCCAATAAAGCATGATCAGACTGCTCACCGCCACCTAAGCATAAAGCTAGCCCGCGCCCATGTAAGCTCAAACGATTCGACTCGCCTGTGGGGCCAGGCAGGACTAGCTCTTCAACCGATGCCGACTGCAACTCAGTTAATACTTGTTGCGCTGGCTGTTTCAAAGCGTCGGGTAAAAAGCTGCTCGCGGCTGTGAGTAGGGCAGCCCGCTTTACAAAGAGTTCATCCCAAGCGATTTGAGCAGTAGCTGCTTTAGCAGCAAATTCTTGCACCCCTAATAGCGGTAAACTTGCTGTATAACTAGGCACTGCTAAGGCTTGTAAATTCAGCACAGGCCTCTCAGCTTGACTAAAACGCCCTAAATAATAAGGTCCTCCCGCTTTTGGCCCTGTCCCTGACAGACCTTCACCACCAAAGGGCTGTACCCCTACCACTGCACCAATTTGATTGCGATTCACATAGATATTACCCACATGCGCTTCACTCGTTAGCTCTTGTACCCGATCATCTAAGCGCGAATGTAGACCTAAAGTTAAGCCATAACCACTTGCATTAATCGCCGCGAGCACTTGCTTAATCTCTGTTGATTTAAAACTAATGACATGCAAGACCGGGCCGAAGATTTCACGCTCTAAATCACTGAGCTGATTTAAGGCAATCGCAGTAGGTACGACAAATAAACTGTTGTTAGGCAATTGGGCTGGATGCTTAAATAACACTTTATTCTGCTTAGCAAATCGCTGGCAGTGGGCTTCGATCATTTGCTTAGCTTCTTGATCAATCACTGGGCCAATATCGGTGGCAGGCTGCCAAGGATCATCAATTCTTAATTCACGGGTCGCACCTTCCAACATTTTCAAAACTTTATCGCGAATATCGTCTTGTATAAATAACACACGCAAGGCCGAACAGCGCTGCCCTGCACTTTGGAAAGCAGAATTGACCATATCGCGCACAGCCGCCTCTGGCAAAGCGGTAGAATCGACAATCATTGCATTTAAACCACCGGTTTCTGCAATCAATACCGCCTGCGCATTGCCTGTAGCTGCAAGCGAACGATCAATTAAACTGGCGGTTTCAGTAGAACCAGTGAAGCACACGCCCGCAATCCGTGGATCGCGCGTTAAGGCCGCTCCCACCACCGCACCATCACCAGGCAAGAGCGCGATCACCTCAGGTGGTAAACCAGCAGCCAGCATTAATTGCACTGCACGATAAGCAACCAAAGGCGTTTGTTCAGCTGGTTTTGCAATCACCGCATTACCCATGACTAAGGCCGCGGCAATTTGCCCTGTGAAAATCGCTAAGGGGAAATTCCACGGCGAAATACACACAAACACACCTAAACCTTGACGACTATTATTCTCTGGTTTACGCGCTTCAGCGGCGTAATAACGCAAGAAATCGACCGCTTCACGCAGCTCTAACACTGCATCTAAGCGTGTTTTACCTGCTTCGCGTGAAAGTAATGCCATTAACTCAGAGCCTTGTGCTTCGTAGTGCTCAGCGATTGCTTCTAAGATGCCAGCGCGAGTCTCCGCTGTTTCTGCTTGCCAAGTTTTAGCTGCAGCGACTATCGTTGCTAAAGCTTGTGAAACTTGCTCAGCAGTCGCTTCAATCACTTCGCCCACTTGATCGGCTGGCTTAGCCGGATTAAAGACTGGCTTTCTAGTTCCCGCTAGTAGCTCACCCGCTACTAATGGGGCTGCCAGCCATTGCTTAGTTTGAAAATGCTCCATCCCTGCTGCTAATTCACTAGCCATCAGGGGTTGATTAATATTCCAACCCTGTGAATTTTCTCGATCATTAAATAATTCGGGTGGTAAAGGAATTTTAGGATGTGGAATAGAGTTTAAGCTTTCTACTGCACTAATAGGGTCTTGAACCAAGGTGCTAATAGCGACCTCAGTATCCAAGAGCTGATTCACAAAGGAGGAATTGGCTCCATTTTCTAATAAGCGCCGTACTAGATAAGCCAATAAATCTTCATGTACACCAACAGGTGCATAAATCCTTACCGGTTGTTTAGTTTGCTCATAGACGAGTTCATGTAGAGCCTCACCCATCCCATGTAAACGTTGGAATTCAAAACCACTTTTATCCATACCAGCAATTTCTAAGACTGCGGCTAGAGTTTGCGCATTATGGGTAGCAAATTGCGGATAAATGTGTGCTCGATGACTTAAAAGGAAACGTGCCCCTGCTAAATAAGAAACATCAGTCGAAATCTTGCGGGTAAATACCGGATAAGCAGGCAAACCCAAGACTTGGGCTTGTTTGATTTCTGCATCCCAATAAGCGCCCTTAACTAAACGCACGGCTATTTTGCGCTGCAGTTCAGTAGCTAAAGCAGCGATCCACTCTAAAACTGGCAAGCAGTGCTTGGCGTAAGCTTGCACAACAATGCCAAAACCTTCCCAGCCGTTTAACTTGGGATTGCGTAAGACTGCTTCAATCACCTCTAAAGATAAATCTAAGCGTTCTGCTTCTTCAGCATCAATATTCAGCGGAATATTCGCAGCGCAAGCCTGCTCAGCCAAGGCATTAAGCTTAGGCACTAATTCAGCCATGACCCGCTCACGATTGACCGTTTCATAGCGGGGATGCAAAGCGGAAAGCTTCACCGAAATCCCAGCATTCGCGTGTACTTCAGTTTGGCTAGATTGTTGTCCAATTGCTCGAATGGCCTTGGAATAGGAAGCAAAATAACGCTCAGCATCCTCAGCTGTACGGGCTGCTTCACCCAACATATCAAAGGAATGTAAGAAGCCTTGCGAATTCTTAGCATTATCTAAAGCTTCATCGATGCTGCGCCCAAGCACAAATTGCTGACCCATCACTTTCATCGCTTGTGAAACTGCCGTGCGCACGACCGGTTCACCAATCCGCTGCACCAATTTACGCAAGGATCCGCCTAAGCTATTCGCATCTTGATCTTGCCGCAGTAGTTTACCTGTAAGTATCAAGGCCCAAGTTGAGGCATTAATTAGTAAAGAATCTGCTCCTTGTTGATGCCGCGCCCAATCAGCACTGCCGATTTTATCGCGAATCAAAGCATCCAAGGTTGGCGTATCTGGCACACGTAGATAGGCTTCTGCCAAACACATTAAGGCGATTCCTTCATCAGTAGAAAGACCGTATTCAGCCAGAAAGCTTTCCATTAAATTCGGATGGGGGTCAGCACGTAAGGTAGTGACCCAGCTAGCAGCTTGTGCAGTGATAATCTGACGGGCTTGAAAGCTCAAACCGTGCTGCTGTAACCGTGCTTGCACAACTTCTGTTTCAGGATTAAACCAAGCTTCGTTAATTTTATTTCTTAAATTAGCTAAGGTGGACGGGCTAATAACTGTGGACATAAATGACTCCTACTAAGAGGCCAAATCAGCCTCCGTTTAGCCTTTATAGCACAGGCTCGCTCGACTTAAAGCCAGTCAGAGGGGTCAACGCGATAATAAGCTTTCAATTGCTCAAAGAGCGCTGGATGTTGAGCTGCTAATTGTTGAGGCTGCTCAAAAAATACCTCGGTGACTACGGCAAAAAACTCAGCGGGTGCAGTCGCTCCGTAAGTGTTAATTAGAGTCGGATCGCCCTGCAAAGCGGCATGACGCAAGGCCTCGAACTCGGTGCTGAAGACGGCTGACCACTGTGCATATTTTTCAGCGTTCGCCAAAACAGGCACGCCGTTCGTGCTACCTGTTTCATGATCCAATTGATGCGCAAACTCGTGTAAAGCCACATTACTGCCATCAGTAAACTCGCGATTACCTTTGAGAACATCTTCCCAAGATAAGATAATCTTGCCATTACTCCACGACTGTCCGAGCAGTCCTTTCGCCTGCATCCTCACTAGGCCACTGCCATCTACTTCCTCCTGCTCGACTAAAAATGCATTCGGATAGACCAAAATATAATGCAAGCCTGCGTATACATCCGTGGCACGGTTGAGGATCAGTAAACAAGCACTTGCAGCAATGGTCACACGCATTTCATCGTTGATAGTTAAACCAGCACAGCCGGTAAACTGCTTTTGATGCAAAAACAACTTAATGCGTTGGCGTAACTGCAATTGCAAATCCGCTGGCATGCGCCGGTAAACTGGGAAATTTTTGGCCAAAATCCGCCGCCACTCGGCAGGGAAAGGTTCTTGCAAAGCTTGTCTACGCCGATAAGCTGGCCACAGCCAAGCTAATAAAGCGGCTAGCACAATGCCCATCATGAGTACTAAAGAAAGAGACATACTTCGCTACCTGTCATCACTCAAACCTGAGTCTAGTTAGCTTGATATGTTGGCGCTTAGCTGCTTTTCAAGACCACTGAATTATTTATAAAACTAACTCGGTTTTTTTGAACAACTGACTCCATGTTGAGTATGACAGTAGTTTAGAGCTTAGACCTATAAGGATTTCATAGCAGCGATAAACACGAACCAGCAATAATGGCTGAAGCTATTAATGTATCAAATCTCTTAGCTTGCCATCATACGAACTAATGCATCTGCTGATACTGCCTCTTACAACTACCCCAAACAAACTAATACAACGGCTGCTTTTGGAATAGGTACGGGCATTAAATTAGATATCAGCAAGAACTTAGCTTTAGGTTTAGAATATAGAAAGATAAACTTAGGTAAGGTGACGAGTAAAAATCAAGCTGGATCAACCTTAAGCTTTGAATCCAACAGTAATGAGCTAACGGGAAATGTTTACATAAACTTCTAACTTTATATGGTTAGAAAGCATTTGAAAATTTTAGTTTTATTGATTTTTGAGGAATTAATTGGTCGGAGTGAGAGGATTTGAACCTCCGACCCCCACAACCCCATTGTGGTGCGCTACCAAGCTGCGCCACACTCCGACCGGAAAGGAATGCAAAGATACTCTATACTGACGCTGATCTCAACTAGAAGTTTAAGATTTTAGGGTCACTAAGACATTTTCTAAGCGTACAATCACCTGTTCGATTAGATCAGTAGCTAAAACCTCGGTAGGCTCTGCTACTGATACTGGCTCATCCATACTACCCAACAATTTTTGGCGAGCGCCACTGATCGTGTAACCCTCTTCATATAAAAGGCCACGAATCTGGCGGATCATTAATACATCTTCCCGCTGATAATAGCGGCGATTGCCACGCCGCTTCATGGGCTTAAGCGAGGGAAATTCCTGTTCCCAGTAACGTAAGATATAGGCTTTTACGCAACACAAGTCGCTAACTTCACCAATCGTGAAGTAGCGCTTTGATGGGATGGCAGGCAGCTCACTATTCGGTATCTGCGCTTCCTGCATAGGCCTCGACTCGTTGTTTTAATTTTTGTCCCGGTCTAAAAGTGACGACACGCCGTGCATCTACCGGAATATCTTCCCCTGTTTTAGGGTTGCGTCCCGGACGTTGTGTTTTATCACGTAACATAAAATTCCCAAAACCTGACAATTTTACATTTTGCCCCTGCCCTAGGGCCAAGCGGACTTCCTCAAAAAACATTTCCACCAAATCCTTGGCTTCACGCTTATTGAGCCCCAGTTCTTCATATAAATGCTCGACCATATCCGCTTTGGTCAACGTCGTCACCATTGTTACTTCTCCTTATTAACGTAGGGTAGCACCCGTCTTATCCTGTAATGACGCCACAACCTCCCCTACGATCCGAGTAATCTCCGTGTCCTCAAGGGTGCGGGAAGGTTCTTGTAAAATCAAGCTTATCGCGACACTTTTTTGATGCTCTGCAACACCTTTACCGGTATACACATCAAAAATCTCCCAATGAATTAAACTCGGCTCTGCCACACTAGCAATCGCCTGATCTAAAGCAATCGCTAATACGGAACAATCCATTACCAAAGCTAAATCGCGACGTATCATCGGGAATTTACTGACAGTTTGATAAACCGGCAAACGGCGACCTTGTAGTGCTTTCAAGTCTAACTCAAACAAGAAAACATCTTGCCCCAATCCTAACTTCGCTTCTAAAGCAGGATGTAAAGCCCCCACCCAACCGACTACTTCTTTGTCAGTTGCAATTTCAGCAGACTGACCTGGATGTAAAGCAGGATGAGCAACCGGTACGAAATAGAATTTCTGCGCACTCGCCTGCGCTAAAATCGCTTCAACGTCACCTTTAATATCATAGAAGTCCACTGGACGATTTGCTTGCCCCCATTGTTCAGGGAACAAGGAGCCGGTAATAATACCCGCAATTTTATCCTGTTGTTGAATACCTGACTCAGCTTTGCTAAACACAGGACCTAATTCAAACAGCCGCACTCGCGTTTGCTGACGATTCAAATTGTATTCAAGCGCCCGCAATAAGCCTGACCAAACTGTGCTGCGTAGATGGCTTAATTCCGCCGAAATCGGATTTGCTAGCACAATCGACTCATGTCCTGGTGCTAATAAACCTTCAATCACAGGGTCAACGAAACTATAAGTGACCGCCTCTTGATAGCCATTTGCTAACAATGGCGCACGCAACCCGGTTAAACTGGTTGCAGTTTCTAGCTTAACCGTTAGCTGTGGTTGCAAAGGTTTGAGTGCAGCGGGAATATTGTCATAACCATAAACCCGTGCCAATTCTTCGATCAGATCTTCTTCGATGGTGATATCAAAGCGACTATGTGGTGGCTTAACAGTCCAGCCCTCCGCTTTAGCTGATACCTCGCAGCCTAAGCGCTGGAGAATACCAACAACAGACTCATCAGCTATTGTCACGCCTAAAATCCGGGCAATACGCTCACGCCGCAACTGTACGCTAGGGCGATCTAATAAATGCTCGTCCACACAAACATCAACGACTGGTCCGACTGAACCACCACAAATTTCCACGATGAGCTGAGTAGCACGTTCTAAAGCCAAGCGCGGTAAATCAGCAGCCACACCACGCTCAAAGCGATACGAGGCATCGGTTTGTAAGCCATAGCGACGCGCTTGACCACGCAACTTCTCCGCACGGAAATGGGCACTTTCTAGAAAAATATTTTGCGTCGCATGACTAACAGCTGTTGCCATCCCACCCTTGATACCAGCCAAAGCGACTGCTTTTTCATCATCAGCAATGACTAAGGTATCAGCACTTAAAGTCACCGTTTGATCATCTAATAAGATCAGCTGTTCACCCTCAGTGGCATAGCGGGCTTGGATGCCACCTTGAAGTTTATCCAAGTCAAAGGCATGCATCGGTTGACCCAACTCTAAGAGCACATAGTTGGTCACATCCACGACCGGCGATAAACTACGCGAACCTAAGCGTCGTAATCTTTCTTTCATCCATAACGGAGTTTGCGCATTGGGGTTGATATTGCGAATAATCCGCCCTGCATAACGTGGGCAACTATCTGCTGCAGGCAAGCTAATGTTTAAGGTCTCTGTATGCTGAGTGCTGTGCTCTGGAATGGAAGGAGGCGTTAAACCAGTGCTGGTCAGCACCCCCACTTCACGAGCCACCCCTGCAATACTCAGCCAATCCCCGCGATTAGCGGTTACATTTAACTCAACCGCTTTATCCGCAAGCTTTAAATAGTCATGAACTGCTGTTCCTAAAGGAGCATCTTCTGGCAACTCTAATAAACCATCTGACTTTTCAGACATACCAAGTTCAGCTGCAGAACACAGCATGCCACAGGATTCAATGCCGCGTAGCTTACCTTTTTTAATTTTTAAAGGCTTACCGTCCGACATCGGCAACTCAGCACCAATTAAAGCTAAAGGCGCTTTTAAACCAGCGCGTGCATTGGGTGCACCGCAGACGATTTGCAGGATTTCGCCACTGCCATTATCTACTTTGCAGACATTCAGCTTGTCAGCATCGGGATGCTTGGCAATTTCGACAATTTGCCCAACGATGACATCGCTAAAATCGCTAGCAACAGCCTCTACCCCTTCAACTTCACAACCCGCCATCGTCAATTTATGGTTAATCTCATCCAAGCTCAGCGCAGGATTAACCCATTCACGCAACCATTGTTCACTGATTTTCATGTTTGAATCCTGTTAAGTCTTAGTGAAATTGCCGCAAGAAACGGACATCATTTTCGAATAACACCCGTAAATCATTCATCTGATAGCGCAGCATCGCTAAGCGCTCAACACCCATACCAAAAGCAAAGCCAGTGTATTGCTCACTATCAATGCCCACATGCTTTAAAACATTCGGGTGCACCATGCCGCAGCCCATCACCTCTAACCAGCCGGTATTTTTACATACGCGACAACCCGCACCGTGGCAGTGCACACAGGTAATGTCGGTTTCAGCGGAGGGTTCTGTAAAAGGGAAGAAGCTCGCTCGGAAGCGCATTTTAATCGCATCATCTTCAAAGAAGGCTCGGAAGAATTCATCTAAAATACCTTTCAAATCAGCAAAGGTAATATCCTTGTCCATCATCAACCCTTCTACTTGATGGAACATTGGGCTATGCGTCATATCTGAATCACAGCGATACACGCGCCCGGGCGCAATAATGCGAATGGGTGGCTGATGTGCTTCCATATAACGAATTTGTACCGAAGAGGTATGTGTTCTTAATAGTAAGGGCTCTTCAGTACCAAAATTTTCTAAATAGAATGTGTCTTGCATCGCCCGTGCAGGGTGATTGGCAGGTACATTTAAGGCTGTAAAATTATGAAAATCGTCTTCAACTTGTGGCCCTTCAGCTAAAGCAAAGCCAAGCTGGGCAAAAATATCTTGCATGCGTTGAATGGTCAACGTCACTGGATGCAAACTACCCGTGTCCATGCGCCGCCCGGGTAAAGTTACATCTACCGACTCTGCCTTTAAGCGCATCGTCAAGGCTTCAGCTTGTAAGCTTTCACGGCGTAAATCAATCGCATTGGCTAAGGACTGCTTAGCTAAATTAATTTCTTGACCCGCTGCTTTACGTTCTTCTACAGGCAATTGCCCCAGCTGCTTGAGTTGCTCGGTAATCAGGCCTGCTTTACCTAAATACTGCACACGAATCTGATCAAGGCTTGCCAAATTGCTGGCACTGGAGATTTGCTCGTGGGCAGTACCCATCAGTTCTAGCAAACTTTGCACAATGCTTTCCTTCTAATGACGATTTTCAGAAAAACAAAAAGCGGGGAGAGGCAAAACCTTCCCCGCTTTTTGTATAAGTAATAGCCTTGCTTTACAGCAAGATGATTAGGCAGCTAGGGCAGCTTTTGCTTTTTCGGCAAGCTGACTAAACGCTGCGATATCATGCACTGCAAGATCAGCGAGAACTTTACGGTCAACAGTGATGTTGGCCTTCTTTAAACCATTCATGAAACGGCTATAAGACAAACCAGACACCCGCGCTGCCGCATTAATCCGGACAATCCACAAAGCGCGGAATTGACGTTTTTTCTGACGGCGGTCACGGTAAGCGTATTGACCCGCTTTGATGACTGCTTGATGGGCTACACGATAAGTACGACTACGGGC
>SSFA01000034.1 GCA_008015155.1 Thiothrix sp. | reverse complement strand
GCAGGTGCAGGTGCAGGTGCAGGTGCAGGTGCAGGTGCAGGTGCAGGTGCAGGTGCAGGTGCAGGTGCAGGTGCAGGTGCAGGTGCAGGTGCAGGTGCAGGTGCAGGTGCAGCATCTGGTACACTAATCGTCATAGGTGAAAGACTTGGAGCTTGCGTCTGTGGCGTAGCTGCTGCACTTGCTGCAGGACTAGCCGTAGTACCTAGTTTTTTAGCCAGATTGCTTAAGCCACCTTGATACACCGCATTAATAGCATCCAAGGCATCTTGCTTACCGAGTCCTACAGGTGCTGGACTCGTTTCCAACCAAGCTGGATGAAAATCACCTGTCCATGTCACTTGGCTGCCAGCTCCTGCTGGTTTAACATGGATGGTGCTGGAATAGGTATTAACGGGTAAAACCTTCTTTTCAACCGGCTTACCATTCACTTGTAGGGTAGCAACCGTCGTCATATTACTGATGCGATAACTTAAGGACATTTGGCTATCACTTTTCGCTTCCAGTTCTTCAGTTAGTAAGGCACCTGAGCCCAAATCTAAGATGCGTGTCATTGGATTACGCATAATGGTGGACTTCACCGCTGGATGCCATTCGTGCAAGCCTTCAAACTTGCCAACTAAGGCCCAAGCTTGATCAGCTGGTACATTCAACTGTACGCTTTGTTCAGTATGTAGACGCTGTATATCAGCTGCCCAACTAGGCCAAGCACAGCCTAAACTTAAGCAAACCATCAAGGATAGCGTTTTAGTCAATTGCATTTTAAGTTCTCCTATTTGCTGACAGCGGCTAGTAGTTCACCGGTATCATCCACTAGCGGAATTTGATATTCGGTTTGCAAAATCTGTTGAATTTCAGTTTTTTTCGTTTGCAGAATGGCATTCACTTGGTCTTTCCAAGCTTTTTCACCAAAGCGCACCCCCACAGAAATAGGAAAATTAAATCTGACGCCTAGCTCTGATTTGAGTGGCAGCATACTCAGTTTGCGCCCATCTTGTTGATGGCTAGCAAAGTAAGCAGCACTAGGCCCCCAGACAATGGCAGCATCGAGCTGACCAGCCAATAAATCATCCAGCTGGTGCTTGCCCGGAAAATCAGCTGGATCACCCGTTTGGGCAGGATAAGGAGCCATGTATTGATGTAATTGGTATTTGGCAAGCCATTCAGCGCCTGGGCCACTATCGGTAATACCAATTTTGATCTCATCAGGATTATCTGGAGGGCTAGTGAGTAAATCAGTAGCTTGTTTTAAGTTAGCTAACTTGCCATCTGAACGTAGCACTAAGGCATAAGTCGACTGCATATAAGGGCTGGTCGTCGCGGTGAGCTCATAGCCCGTAGGCACACCCATGACCAAATCACAAAGAAAGCCTTCACCCTCCGGTTTTTCTTTTTTTAAGGTATTACGGATAAAGCCAAGGCGTTGGGGAAACCAAGTATATTCAAGTGGCAATTTCAACTCAGCAGCTAGTAATTGCGCTATGCGGTTTTCATAGCCTTGACCTTCTTGATTAGAAAATGGCATGTAGTGCGGATCAGCACAAACTTTTAAAGCGTTACGAGTAGGGGGCGCATCATCTGCCTGCAGGATTGGGGCAATGCTTAAACACAAAGGCAATACTAAGTAGCTCAAGACAGGCTTTTTGAAAACAATCATCGGTCATCCTTTCCTCTCGGTCTAAAGGGAAAGTACCCAACTTAAGTGCTGGGTACTTCTGAACGTAGCTTTCAAATCAAGCGCTATTGAATTACTGGGTTTGAGTTAGTTCAGCGACTTTTTTCACCTCTGAAGCAGGTGTAGTAGGCGCTTCAGCAGCTTTTGGTGCATCAGGTAGTGCAAATACAGTTAAGACACCACCCAATTGGGTATAGGCACTTAAGCTCTTATAAGCACCCACTGCACCTAAACCGTCTGTTTCACCTTGTAGCCCCGCAGCCATACCAATGCCAGCCCAGCCACCAATACCTGATAGGACACCAATGTATTGTTTGCCCTTAAAGTTCCAAGTATTAACATTACCGATAATGCCAGATGGGGTTTTGAAGCGATAAAGTTCTTTGCCAGTTTTGGCATCGATCGCCTTCAAATAGCCTTCTAAAGTGCCATAGAACACAACATCACCTGCCGTCGCTAACGCGCCACTCCATACTGAGAAGGGTTCAGGAATAGACCATTTAATAGTACCCGTAGTCGCATCCCAAGCAATGAAATTACCGAGGTTATTTGTACCGTTATTGGTCACTTTACCAGCAGGATACATACTTAAAGTAGCACCAACATAAGGTTGCCCTGCAACATAATCGACTTGGAAGGGTTCATAATCCATGCACACATGGTTGGTGGGTACATAGAATAGACCTGTTTTGGGGGAGAAGGCGGAAGGTTGCTGGTCTTTAGTACCTAAAGCAGCAGGGCAAACACCTTTGGTGTTTACATCTTGCCCATTTTTGTGCGTACTATATTGATCAACCACCACAGGACGGCCAGTTTTCATATCCACTTGGCTAGCCCAGTTGACAGCTGGATCATATTTCTGTGCTAGTAAAACTTCACCATTCTCAGCATTCATGGTGTAGGCAAAGCCATTACGATCGAAGTGAACTAAGGCCTTGATATCTTTGCCATTCAGCTTGGTTTTAACTAGCTGAATTTCATTTACACCGTCATAGTCCCATTCATCATGTGGCGTCATTTGATAGACCCATTTCGCCATCCCAGTATCGGCATCCCGTGCCATGATGGTCATCGACCATTTGTTGTCGCCGGGGCGTACCACTGGGTTCCAAGTACTTGGGTTACCCGTTCCATAATAAATAAGGTTGAGATCAGGATCGTAAGAGTACCAGCCCCAAGTCGTACCACCACCAATTTTCCATTGATCGCCTTGCCATGTACTCAGGCTAGAGTCTTTTCCGACAGGAACGATACCTTTATCAGTCCCTGCCCAGGTGGTAGTTTTCTCAGGATCCATGCACATTTCTGGGTCTGGGCCAGTGCTAAAGCATTTCCAAGCAGGAGAACCGTCCTTAATGTTGTAGGCAGCCATAAAGCCACGTACCCCATATTCACCACCGCTAATGCCGGTATAGATTTTGTCTTTTATAACAATAGGAGCATTGGTATTGGTTTCACCGCGTTTAGGATCACCGTTTTTCACGCTCCAAACTACCGCACCACTTTTAGCATCGAGAGCGACTAAAGTGGTATCAGCTTGCTGTAAGAAAACTTTACCATCAGCATAAGCTAAACCGCGGTTGACCGTGTCGCAGCACATCGTGGGAATCACGCTAGTATCTTGCTTGGGCTCGTATTGCCAAATGACAGTTTGATCGTTGAGATTGATAGCGAAGACTTTATTAGGGAAGGGAGTGTGGATATACATCGTTTCACCGATGACTAGAGGGCCGCCTTCATGACCCCTTAGTACACCAGTTGAGAAAGTCCATTCTGGTCTAAGGTTGGCAACATTGCTTGCATTAATTTGGTCTAAACTGCTATAGCGATTGCCGCCATAGTTACCTCCCCAGATGGCCCAGTTATTGGGGTCTGCAGTCGCTTGTAGTACAGAGTCATTGGCGAATGCAACACCGGCTGGAAGCCCAGCCACCACCATAGCTAAAGTCAAACGCTTCGCTAAGTGCTTCATAAGTTTACTCCTCCAAGGGTAAATGACCTAATGCGTTAGCAGAAGCTGCCACAGCAAGTCATTTTTTCAGAGAAACCTATACTGTTTAGCTCAGATCCAAAAAAACCAAACAATTCACGTATTTTTCTGACAAAAATTAGCTTAGTTAAGCGTCGTGGGAGCACCTACTTATTTCATTGGTTTTTAAGCCTAAATCAGATTAGAATGAATGTTCATTCTTGTCAATAGTCGATGTTTCAATGTGGAGATATTCCTGTTCCTGATGCGTCTAGGGTAGAGTGTTATGAAAGTTATTTATTATTTAGTAGTCTCCTGTGGGTTAATGCTGAGTTTCAATCCAGCACAAGCCGATTTAGCTGCTAAGCTCAGCGCTAATCTGTCTCTGACCACTGAACAAGAGCAGGCTTGGCTTAGTCGCTTGAAAAACTTCTACTTTCCTAATAAAGAAATAGCGTGGGATGAGTCGGTAATTAGTTTGCAAGCACCAGCACGAGCCGAGGATGGAGCACTTGTGCCTATCCATATCCAAGCAGGTTTCCCACAAACAGCTGAACACTATATTCAGGGGCTTCATATCATTATAGACAACAATCCCAATCCTTTAGCCGGTAAATTCAAATTAACGCCTTTATTAGCACAAGCGGATTTAGATTTATTAATTCGTGTTGATGCGTATTCACCGGTACGCGTTATTGCAGAAACTAACGACGGGAAACTCTATATGACAGGGCGCTATGTGAAGGCTAGTGGTGGCTGCTCAGCTCCACCACCCACTAAAGTCGATGAAAAGCGTATTGGTAATATGCGCTTTAGTGCGGCTGCAGTAGACCAACAGATCGCGCCAGCAACACGTTTATCGATAGTACATCCGAACTTATCTGGGCTACAGCGCGACCAAGTAACAACTTTACCCATTCCACCTAGATACATTAAAGCTATTGAAGTGAAGCTGGACAATCAATTGGTGTTTAGTGCGGAAACTGATATTTCTATTAGTGAAAATCCTGATTTCCAGTTTTATCTCAGGCCAGATAAATCAGGTATACTGTCTGCAACCATTACTGACACCAATGGTGAAACCTTTATGCACCAACAAAAAATTCAGCCTTCTAGTGGCCAAGTGCCTGCACCGGCCACTGCAAGCTAAGAAGAGCTTAACAACCAAAACTTTAAGATCGTATGCCATACCTTAAAAAAGTTATTCCTCAGCCTGAGCCGATTGATTGTCGGATTCTCACTGCAGCCTTAGATTTATTCGTACAACACGGTTATCACAATATTTCGATTCACGAAATTCAAAAGCAGGCTCAAGTCAGTATTGGCTCAATTTATAATTATTTTGGTGGTAAGGAAGGGGTAGCACGCGCTTTATACCAACATATCCTTCACGAGCTAGATCAAGCAGTCGATGAGGTCATTGCCGCAGGTGGTTCACCAGCCGATCAGTGTAAGCGAGTGATTGCTGATCTATTCAACTACACGGAAACTCATCGCAATATTATTGCCTTTGCATTTCATCCTAAACATGCTGAGTTTTTGCCAGAAGAGCCGCAACCCTCCGATTCATCCGCTTTCACTAAAATGCGTGAAATCGTGAAGCAAGGCATGGACTTGGGTGAATTTCGGCGCATGGATACTTGGGTGGCTGCTTCATGCATGTTTGGTGGAGCGATTCGGATGATTCAATTACGTTTAGAAGGCAAGATTGAACGCCCACTACCAGAGTATTTAGATGAAGTCCTCTTAACGGCTCGAGTCGGTTTATGCTCTGAACCTATCGCTAAGCTTAACCCTGATTCAGCTTTGAGTTTGCAAACAGTCAGTGTAGAAGTAGCTGCTTGAGGCTTGTGCCGGCAGCTATTTGTGGAGGCTGAGTAAGTGCACTCAACAAAGATTCTCTGGCAGTATCTAAAATACTTGTGGGTGGGGCCAGTGACTTTGGTCTTTTTGCCGCTGATTCCTTTGGCTTATTGGACAGGGAGCAGAGTAGGCATCCATACTGGCGTGATCGAAATCAGTGGTGGTAGGCTTGGGCAGCGCTTAAATAAAGGTTTGCCTTTGTTTGGCTCAGCTGCCGCAATTACGCTAGGACATATCGTCCTTGGTATCTCACCCTATTATCTTGAGCGTACTCGGGTACATGAGCGCGAACACGTGCGTCAATTTGAGCGCTGGGGCTTTCTGTTTCCGTTCATTTATTTTGGAGCGGGCTTGTGGGCTTTGGTTCAAGGCAAACGTTTTTACCTTGATAATCCTTATGAAATAGCTGCACGCCAGGCTGAGGGTAGAGAATAGTTTTAAGTCTTTGACTGACTGTTCAATCAATAAAATTTTAAGTGTATAGTGAGCTGCATCCTTAACACCACAGGATGGAGTCAGATGGCCAACAGCGATATTGAAATTGCCCGTGCGGCAAAACCTCTAGAAATTAAAGAGATTGGCGAAAAACTAGGGATTCCTTGGGATGTACTCAGCCCATTTGGACATACCAAAGCTAAAATTAATCTCGATTTCATTAACTCCCTACAAGACAAGCCGAACGGCAAACTTATCTTAGTCACTGCCATTAGCCCTACTCCAGCCGGTGAAGGCAAGACTACTACTACGGTGGGTCTCGGTGATGCACTGAATTACATCGGTAAAAAAGCAGCAATTTGTTTACGTGAACCTAGTTTAGGGCCTTGCTTTGGGATGAAAGGAGGCGCTGCAGGCGGGGGCTATGCGCAAGTCATTCCCATGGAGGATATTAATCTCCATTTCACAGGTGACTTCCATGCCATTACTGCGGCACATAATTTGTTAGCTGCTTTAATCGATAACCATATTCACTGGGGCAATGAGCTACAAATTGATGCAAGGCGGGTCACTTGGAAGCGTGTCATGGATATGAATGACCGTGCCTTGAGAAATATCGTGAGTTCTTTAGGGGGAGCCGTGAATGGCTATCCACGTGAAGACGGCTTTGATATTACCGTCGCTTCTGAAGTGATGGCGATTTTGTGCTTATCTACTAGCTTGGATGACCTACGCCAGCGTTTAGGGAATATTATTATTGGCGTGAATCGACAAAAGCAGCCGGTGCGTGCACGCGATTTACAAGCGGACGGTGCTATGGCTGCACTCCTAAAAGATGCGCTACAACCGAATTTAGTACAAACCTTAGAAAATAATCCAGCTTTTATCCATGGTGGGCCTTTTGCAAATATTGCCCATGGTTGTAATTCTGTGATGGCGACTAAAACCGCTTTGAAGCTCGCCGACTATGTGGTGACAGAAGCAGGTTTCGGGGCGGATTTGGGTGCAGAAAAATTCTTTGATATTAAATGTCGGAAAGCCAAGTTAGCGCCTGCGGCTGCAGTCATTGTCGCTACGGTTCGCGCCTTGAAAATGAACGGTGGTGTAGCTTTTGCTGATCTAGGCCAAGAGAATGTTGAAGCAGTGAAAAAGGGTTGTGCGAATTTAGCGCGCCATATTCGTAATGTAAAAAGCTTTGGCGTGCCGGTAGTGGTGGGGATCAATCGTTTTACTTTAGACACTGAAGCCGAATTACAAGCAGTGCGCGAAGCGGCGGCTGCTTATGGTGTGGAAGCAGTGGTTTGTACCCACTGGTCAGAGGGTGGTAAAGGAGCGGCGCAATTAGCTCAGAAAGTGGTGGCCTTGGCAGAAAGTGGGGCGAGCCAGTTTGCACCTTTATATGATGATAATTTAGCGCTTTGGCAAAAAGTTCGCACGATTGCAACTCAGCTATATGGAGCTGATGACATTATTGCGGATAAAAAAGTCCGCGCTGAATTTAATCGTTTTGAAGAAGAAGGCTTTGGACATTTGCCAGTGTGTATCGCCAAAACTCAATATAGCTTTTCGACTGATCCACAATTAAGAGGTGCACCCAGTGGGCATATGGTTGGTATTCGTGAGCTAAGGTTAGCAGCGGGTGCAGAATTCGTTGTGGTAGTCTGTGGCGATATTATGACTATGCCCGGATTGCCACGGCTACCTGCGGCTAATAGCATCGGAATCAATGCACAAGGCCAAATCGAAGGTTTATTTTAAGTAACATTAGCCAGCTTAGTGCTTAAGCTGGCTACTTCTATCACTCAGCTCAAGCGTAGTTTTTGCCCAGCTTGTAAATGATACGGCATGGCTAGCTTATTCATACTGATCAAACGCTTGACTGGAACTCCGGTTTGGCGCATGACTTCATACACCGTATGTCCAGGTTTTACAGTGAAAGCTTGCGTGCGAACTTTAGAGGCATCTGCGACTCGGCCTCTAATTTTTTCTTTCCAAGGTAATACGTTAGCTTCCGCATTAGCTAGTTCCAGTGTTGCCTTACTTGCTTTTTTGCGGGCTTTACGTGACTTGGACTCAACTTCTTTCCCCGCTTCCGCCTTGGCTGTTACTAGGCTAGTTCTTTGATAAGCGCCTGCGAATTTGCCATAAGCATTCATCACTTTACTAACATAGTAAGGATTACGAATTTTACCACCGGGGCGAATATTGCCTTCTCCAGCATTATAGGCAGCAACAGTGCGACTTAAATCGCCATCATAGCGCTCTAGTAAATAGCTTAGGTATTTAGTTCCTGCATGAATATTTTGCCAAGGGTTGTAGCCACTTTTTAGGTTAAAGCGTTGTGCTGTTGCAGGCATAAGCTGCATAAGCCCCTTTTCTCCGGAGCTACCCCGTGCACGTTTTTTAAAGCAGCTTTCCACAGTGATAACAGCTTTTACCAATTCGTGTTTCACACCGTATTTTTGGGCTGCGGTACGAATAGCTTGTTCATAAGGATCGGCTTTGGTTTCTAGGCTTTCCTTACTTAAAGTTTGGCAGCCTGCGGCTTCTGCTGCCTGAAAACTTTGCGTAAACATGAAAGCACCCGCTAGCACAAAGCTTGCGGTATAGGGATTTAACTTGTCCATAAGTTCTCTCTGCTTAAAAAATAGTATCCACATTCATTAGGTAAAGTCATGAATTAACTGAATGTAGGTGTCTTTTTAGTAATCACTTGCTTAAGATGCAAATTAATATTGTTAAGCTGGCATTAAGCTTTATGATAAAGATCTGATCAATATATACGTGTCTATATGAGCTAATAAAGGCTTATGATAGCAAAATAGCAGCTAATAAACAGCAAAAAATCAAATGCTTAGTGATAAGTCGATAAATAATTCAGCTCGCGATGCCGCAATAGAACACAGTCACCTAAGGTTTGGCGAAAGTGCTGGTAGAGGTTTTCAGCGATATAAACCGAGCGATGGCGGCCACCGGTACAACCAATCGAGACCGTTAAATAAGTACGTTGACAGGCTCCCAAGTCAGCCATCCAGAGCTCCAGAAAATTCCGCATCCCTAAGTATAATTCTTGTACACGAGGATGTTGCTGCAACCAGTCAATAATCGCGCTATCTCGACCAGTCAAAGCTCGTAATTCGGGTATCCAATAAGGGTTAGGTAAACAGCGCACGTCAAACACAAAATCGGAATCGGAGGGAGCTTCATGCTTATAGCCAAAGGATTGAAACATCAATGAGAAATGGGGTAAGGGGGTTTCACCCAAACGAGTACGTAGCAACAAGCCTAATTCATAAACATTGGTTTGCGAAGTATCAACCCGCCAATCAGCTTGTTGAGCTAGAAAGCCTAAGAGCTGCTCTTCTAGCTCAATAGCTTTTGCTAGCTCTTTCTCTTCATGAATCAGTGGATGGCTACGGCGCGTTTCGTTATAGCGTTTTTGAATCACATCGCGTTGTGCGTAGAGATAAATAAGGTGCGTTTTGGGATAGCGTTGGCGGATACGGGCCAGCGTTTGGGGGATTTCTATAAGACTGGTTTTCCCACCCCGTATATCTATCCCGATGGCTAAACGCTCTAGAGTAGCGATTTGTGGGGTTTGAATCAGGGCTTCAATCAGTTGCGAAGGTAGGTTGTCAATACAGTAATAACCCGTATCCTCTAAGGTTTGCAGGGCATAACTTTTACCAGCACCTGACATCCCACTAATAATAACAATCTGCATCTAGATTCTGGTTAAGCTGCGATTTTCTGCACAAATAATGAAGATAAATAATCTAGAATCAGTGCAGGGTCGCCTAGTTCTAATAGGGTTTTGGCTAAGGTTTTGCGATTGAGCACGATGGCTAAATCACTTAATAAAGGCTGATAGTCTTCGGCTTGACCATTAGGCACAATCAGTGCAAGCAGTAAATGTACAGGTTTTTTATCTGGGGTATCCATCTCGATACCTTCTTCTAAAAGCAATAAGGCTGCTTTCGCTTCAGGTACATTTAAAGAGGCATGGGGAAGGACAATGCCATTCCCCAAAGCCGTGCTACCCAATTTTTCACGGGCGATTAAGGCATTGAATACTGATTCGTGGTCAAAGCCTAGCTCACTGTCCTCTTGGCTGAGTAAAACAGCCAGCTTCTCGAAAGCACGCTTTTTACTAGACAGCTCATCGATACAGGTCACTCGATCCGTGGATAACAGGGTAACAATATTCATCGTGTCTCTCGTCTAATCGGCTGCTTGCGCTTGTAGTTGAATGTTTCTTAGGTTCTCATCACGATGATGGTTCTTTAGTTTGTCCTTGTGTTTAAGCACTTGGCGGTCAAGTTTATCGCATAGTGCATCAATAGAGGCATACATATTTTCTTCTTTGGCATTCGCATAGATTTGGTTACCACTCACATGGATAGTTGCTTCAGCACTATGCAGGGTCTTGTTTTCCACTTCCAGAATAACATGCACGTTAAGAACTTGATCAAAGTGGCGCTTGATGCGCTGCAATTTTTCTTTGATATAGCTATTAAGAGCAGGAGTTACTTCAATGTGATGACCAGTAATTTCTAATTGCATGTGCAGACTCCTTAAAACAAGGTCTATAAAAATAGCCAACCTCCTAGCGGTTGACTCAAGTCGTCACCAAGCCTTTCCGTTCATGAGAGGACGGAATCGACATGGCTTCACGATACTTTGTAACCGTGCGTCGTGCGACGTTGATGCCTTGGTCTTTGAGTAGCTGAGTAAGGCTACTATCGCTCAAGGGTGAGCGGGCATCTTCTTTTGCGATTAACTGTTTGATCATGGCGCGGATCGCCGTTGATGAGCAACTAGAACCGGTGTCGGTATCTAGTTGGCTAGAAAAGAAGTATTTAAATTCAAAGATACCGCGCGGGGTATACATGTATTTGTTAGTAGTCACGCGAGAAATAGTCGATTCGTGCATTTCCAATTCTTCAGCGATATCGCGGAGGATTAGCGGCTTCATCGCTTGCTCACCATATTGCATGAAAGCAGACTGGCGTTCAACTATCGCTTTAGCAACATTCAAAATCGTAGTATTGCGGCTTTCTAGGCTACGAATCAGCCAACGTGCTTGCTGCAGATTATTTTTCAAATAATGGGAATCGGTACTATTTTTGACTTGCCCAATCATATCTGCATACATTTGATTAATTTGCAGCTCTGGTGTCACCCGTTGGTTTAAGGACACAACCCAAGCACTTCTAACTTTATGTACAAATACATCCGGTGTAATGTAATCGGTTGTATTAGCTGAGAATGTATTGCCCGGTTTTGGTTGCAGAGTTCTTAGCAAGGTAATGATTGCCTCGAAAGTATCTTGATTGATTTTTAATCTTTTCTGTATTTCTTTATAGTCGCGTTTCTCTAATAAGTCTAGATGCTTTTCGACCAAGATGACCGCTAGTTTTTGTAACTCATCGGTCGGCTGTTTATACAGCTGAATGAGCATACACTCGCGTAAATCCCGTGCGCCTACGCCTAAAGGATCAAGATGTTGAACATATTTTAAAACCATCTCTACATCATCTAACTCAATCGGCAGTTCAGCGATCAAGCTCTCTAAGATATCTTCTACAGATTCGCACAAATAACCGGCTTCATCCAATGACTGCACAATAGTCACGGCTATGCGCTTATCAATTTCGGAGAGCTGACTCATAGCGATCTGCCATAAGAGATGTTCTTGCAAGTCCTCAGAAAAGCTACCTTGATTCTCTAGGAAAGATTGGTTATCGCTGTCGTTATCAGAGTTGCCACCCGTACTTGTGTCATACACATCATCCCAAGCTGCATCTAAATTCAAATCCTCAGGAATATCGCTATCCATTTGGCTAGTGGTGTCCACTTCGCCGAATTCGCTTAAATCATTTTCAGCTAGGGTTTCTGTAGCGTCGATCGAGGACTCCGTAGTAGCTGAACTGTCAGAGGTGTAGTCGTCAGTATTTAAACTGGAGTCTTCAGCCAGTTGTAATAGTGGGTTTTCTTCCAGCGCTTGTTGGATTTCTTCCTGTAATTCGATAGAGGAGAGTTGTAACAGACGAATAGCCTGTTGCAATTGAGGTGTCATGGACAGTGTTTGTCCAATACGAATATCGAGTCCTTGTCTGAGCATTAGTTATTCTTTTTTCCAGATTGAACAGTTGGGTCGCACCCTAAATGACATGGTAGCCCCAATTGAAAACAACTGCAAAAATGCCGCATAGCTGGTGAATCCTCGGTGAAGCACGGGGGTTAAAGCTGAAAATTGTCGCCTAAATACACTCTACGTGCTTGTTCATTGTTCAAAATCTCGTCAGGTGAGCCTTCCGTGAGGATACGCCCTTCACTAAGGATATAGGCTCTGTGGCAAATGCCAAGGGTTTCGCGCACATTATGATCAGTAATCAAGACACCAATCTTGCGTGCTACTAAATGACGAATGATTTTTTGGATTTCCAAGACAGAAATGGGATCGACCCCCGCGAAAGGCTCATCTAATAAGATAAATTCTGGTTCAGTGGCTAGTGCTCGCGCGATTTCTAAACGGCGGCGTTCACCACCGGACAAACTAATGCCTAAACTCTCGCGCAAATGGGTAATCTGAAATTCTTCCAAGAGTTGCTCGAGCTTAGCTTGGCGCTGCGTGCGATTTAAGTCTTTGCGTAACTCTAAGACAGCTAAAATATTTTCAGTGACCGTCAGTTTACGAAATACACTAGCTTCTTGTGCTAAATACCCTAAGCCAGCTCGGGCGCGCTCATGCATAGGGGCTTGCGTAATATCTAGGTCATTAATAAAAATCTTGCCCGCGTCCGCGCTTACCAAACCCACAATCATATAAAAGCAGGTGGTTTTCCCTGCTCCATTCGGGCCAAGCAAACCCACCACTTCAGCACTATGTACAGCCAAATTAACATCTTTGAGAATTTGGCGTTTTTTATACGCTTTCTGTAAATGTTCGGCACGCAGAATAGCCATGAGTCTTTATTGTGCTTTATTGGTTGGATAGAAAATAGCCCGTACCCGCCCTGGCTTTTCACCGGGAGTGGTGGCTTGTCCACCCGCTTTTAACTCACCATTCGCAGTCGAATATTCAATCCGATTACTGGCAAAATTGTCACGATCTTGACTTAAGCTGGCATCACCTTCTAGGACCAATTTTTTCTGGGTCACAAAATATTGCACATTTTTAGCCCGCCCTAAAGCTTGCTTACCGCTATTCATAGTTTGCTGAAAATTAACAGGAGACCCAGTTGCTTTGATGGTTTGAATTTCATTGTCAGGTGCAGAGATTTCAATGCGGCTCGCACGAATGCTAAGGGTGCCTTGTTTAATTTCTACATTGCCTGCATACACTGCAGTACCCGCTTCTTTGTTGAAAACTACTGAATCAGATTCGATCATGACAGGCTTTTCGACATCACTGCTAATGGCATAAGCAGTAGTGCTAGCTAGCAGTATTAGGCTAATCAGTAGCTTAGGGAACGGGTTGATAAGTTGATTTAACATGCGCATTTAATCTCAAATAAGCCTCATCCAGTTTAGCTTCCAAGCCTGTACCCTGTAAAACCAATTGTGGTCCAGTAATGGTGACAGGCTGATCAGTACTAAGCTGTTGATCAGCGAAGCGATAATGTAAAAAAGCAGTCTGCAGATCAAAACTAGTCTTGGCTTGGCCTGCCATCTGTAAGCGCACATGGCCATTTAGATCAGCTTCCTGAGTATCATGCCGCATCACAGCCTCATCGGCCGTTAACGTAGCTGCATCAACTAGCTCTGTGGCTTGAGTATCTTTGCTGGTAATTCGTGGGTTAACAATATTGCTGGTTTTAGTGTCTTGTGAATAAGCCAAGTACAAACCATCCATAGTATGACTGATACTACCGCTTGCAGTGATCGCACTTAAGCTAAAATCGCTCAGATAATAGTCAACAGCTACATAGTCTTGTTTCGGCTGTTCTGCATCAGGTCGGTTTAGATAGTCTTCTAGATTATGGAGAAGAATAACCGCCAACAGAATCGAGACTAAGACGAAAAAAAACTTCATCGTAGATAACTATCTAGGATAGTTTGTAACTGTCCACGTGCATCTAAGAGCATTTCACAAGTTTCACGAACTGCGCCACGCCCACCCGAACGGGTAGTAACCCAATGCGCATGTTCTTTGACAAACGGATGTGCATCGGCCACCGCAATAGCTAAACCTACTTGCTTCATAACCGGTAGATCAATCACATCATCACCCACATAGGCGATTTTTTCTGCGGTTAAACCAGTGTGCTCTAGTAAAGCAGCGAAAGCAGGGCGCTTATCACGGAAGCCTTGAAAAACTAATTCCGCAGGAATATTTAGATTTTTTGCACGATGTTGGACTAATTCAGACTTACGCCCGGTCAGAATGGCGACTTTGACCCCGGCATCTTGCAACATACGTAACCCATGTCCATCCCGTGAGTTAAAGGCTTTATATTCTTGACCGTTGTTGTCGTAAAACAGACTACCATCCGTGAGCACGCCATCCACATCCAAAATGAGTAGTTCAATCTGGCTAGCTAGCTCTTTATTTATATTCATCAA
Organism: Thiothrix sp.; assembly: GCA_008015155.1. Lineage (GTDB taxonomy): Bacteria > Pseudomonadota > Gammaproteobacteria > Thiotrichales > Thiotrichaceae > Thiolinea. Next base: position 3,155 of record SSFA01000034.1, on the reverse strand, counting down.
ACAATCCCTGCGCGCAATAAGTCATGCATATGAATAATACCTACTATTTGCCCAGCCTGCACCACAGGTAGGGCCGTGATGCTATGCTCTTGCATCGTATTCAAAGCAGTTACAGCTAGCTCATCGGGCAAAATAGTATGCGAGCTTGTGGTCATTAGTTCAGCGATAGGACGACCTTGCAATTCGCGGCCATTCTCAAAAGAGCGCCGTAGGTCACCATCAGTAAAAACACCCAGTAGATAATCACTTTCATCAACAATCGCCGTCATCCCAAAACCATGACGCGTCATTTCTAGAATAGTCTCACGGATATCAGCGCTTGGAAGTACCCGAGGAATCTCGCCTTGGATATGCATTAAATCGCGTACATGCACTAATAAGCGTTTACCTAAACGTCCCCCTGGATGGGAACGTGCAAAGTCTTCAGCAGTAAAACCACGTACTTCCAAGAGCGCAATCGCTAGAGCGTCACCCATGACTAAGGTCGCTGTAGTGCTTGAAGTCGGTGCTAAACCTAAAGGACAAGCTTCATGATCGACGCCTGTATAGATATGGAAATCAGCTAATTGCGCCAGTTCGGACTCTGGATTGCCGGTCATCGCGATTAATTGAATTTTTAAACGCCGTACTACCGGCATAATAGCCAGTACTTCCTCGCTCGTACCTGAGTTGGATAAGGCAATAATGATATCGCCATCCACAATCATGCCAAGATCGCCATGACTGGCTTCGCCCGGGTGGACAAAGAAAGCAGGTGTGCCCGTACTGGCAAGCGTAGCTGCAATTTTGCTCCCAATATGCCCAGACTTGCCCATGCCGGTCACTATCACTCGTCCACGGCATTTAAGAATCGCCTCACAAGCACCTACAAAATGATCATCGATACGTTCGGGCAGGGATTGCAGGGCAGTAATTTCGGCGGTAATGACCGCGCGCGCCAAGGCTTTCATGTCTTTAGCAGCATGCATCTTAATTGAGATTCTCTCGTTTTAATAATCAAGCAAGCTTTAAGCTTTCTAATGACTCGCTCAAGCCAGTCTGATTCATTGAATAATTAAGGCGCAGATTCTAACAGGTCTCGCTGACAGCGACTAATTTCTCTCTAAGCGCTATTGATAGCCCCAATGCAAAAAGGTCTGTAGAGATACAGACCCTTAGATAGTTTAAGTAAGCTAATGACTTAAGAATAAAGTTTAGGTGCACCGACTTGCTCATGCAAGGCATTGCAAACTTCAGGTGACAAATGCAAGCCTTGAGCTAATTGGCTTAAATACTGCGCTTCAGTGCGCGTATCTAAATCAATGGCTGATAAAGAAATCGCATAGATTTGTTGCCCCATACCCTGAGGAATGCTACGCACGAAACCAGCAACGTCTAAAGGTGCTTCAAATTCTCTACGAATAAAATCGGCTTCAGAGTCACTAATATTGCCAAGCTTGCCAATAATCCGATCTTGCTCTTGCTGATCAATCTGACCATCCGCTTTAGCCGCGTTAATCATGGCACGAATAATCAAAGTAGCTTGCTGCTCAGCCATCTGCTGATCTGGTAAGAGCTGACTGCTTAGATCAGGTACATTAGGGTTTTGGCTTTGCATATATTTGCTAACTGCACCCGTTAATAGGTCAGCTAACCCGCCGCCCTGGCCTGCTTGTCCACCTTGTTGGCCACCCATTAAGCCGCCCAATAGACCACCTAGACCACCAGCACCTGCTGAAGAATTTTGCTGTGTACCACCCAGAAGGCTACCTAATACATTACCTAAACCACCTTGGTTTTGGTTAGACTGTTGGCCGCCTAACAGGCTGCCGAGTACATTACCTAAACCACCTTGGTTTTGGTTAGCTTGCTGGCCGCCTAATAAACCACCTAACACATTGCCCAAGCCAGCTTGGTTAGAGTTATTTTGTGCGCCACCTAATAAGCTCCCAAGGACATCAGCCATCCCGCCACCTTGTCGGTTACTTGAGCCACCGAGTGCTGAACCGAGAATGTTACCCAGTACATTACCTGCTGAGCCACCTGATAATGCGCCACTGCTTAACAAACTGCCGAGAATCTTAATTGCATCCATTGGGATTGATCCTTTCTTAAAAAATTAATGGGTTTTCGGCGCTACTGGACCCGCACCTTTCGGTACTATCGTGGAAATAGCACTTTTCATAATTAGTTGAGAACTCGCCGCATCACGGTTAGAGGCCAACATCACTGAGAATTGATCGTAAGCAATAATGAACCCTTCCAATTTGATCCCATTCACGAGGAAACAAAAGACTGGGGCTTGGCTTTTTGCCAGATCATTTAAAAAAGTTTCTTGCATAGAATCTGCCATGATTTTGATTTGTCGCAATATTATACGCATGCGTTCAAGGCAATTTAAACCGTTGGTGATAAATGGCCTTAAGTTTTCTATGCCTACTGACATAGGGGTTCCCCTAGTGTCTCAAACTGACAGATTATTGGCAAACTTGTCTTAATTCGTCCACATAAATTTTTTTAATAATTGAGCGAATTAGTAAAATTTCTTTTGATATTAAATATTTATTTGATTGGCACAGTGCATGCAATACAGCAAACAGTTTAGTAGTGTCAGAACGGTGCAAACGATGCCATAGCTTGTAATAGTGTGGCTTACGACCCCATCCCTAATTCATAGCGATGGGGTTATTTTTATTTAAGCGGAATAAGGATGTCTGAGCACAATCGTCTGCTCACGATCTGGGCCAGTCGAGATAATGTCAACAGGCGTTTGCACGACTTCTTCTAAACGCTGCAAGTATCGTTTAGCATTAACAGGTAATTGCTCGTAGCTAGTTAAACCAAAGGTCGTTTCTTTCCAACCTGGCATTTCTTCATAGATAGGTTGGCAACGAGCAAATTCTTCAGTGATGACCGGTGGTACTTCATAGGTCTTGCCATCTAAGGTATAGCCAGTACAGATTTTTACGGTTTCCAAACCATCTAAGACATCGAGCTTGGTGATACATAAACCACTCACACTATTAATTTCCATAGCGCGGCGTAACACAACAGCATCAAACCAACCACAACGACGTGGACGACCTGTGGTAGCGCCAAATTCATTGCCTTTTTGCCCTAGGTATTTGCCTACCTCATCGAAGAGTTCGGTAGGGAAGGGGCCAGAACCTACCCGT
>SSFA01000022.1 GCA_008015155.1 Thiothrix sp. | reverse complement strand
GGGATCTCCTCCATACTGACCCATTTATGGTGGATTTTGGGTATCGAATCATCAAACATGGCTGCTAGCGATTGTTGTAGCATAAACGAAGAAGTAGGCACTGGGGCGACCCGAAAAATCAGCAGCAGCAAGACTACTAGCAGTAACACTAATAAAGGTATCCGCCATAGCCAATGTAGATAGCTTAATTTAAAACGGGGTATCGCTAACAAGATCTTACTCGATGCAGAAAAACAACACTTTAGCGAATTCGCTGTTTGGGGACAATTGCTGTTTGTCTTCAACTTGTGCCTAAAGCCAAGCGTATGCATAACTAGGGCTTCACACCTCGTTACTCTATATCTAGGTGCTTAGACTATTTTCTCATCAAATCGATTAATGACCATGTTTATTTTAAACTCAATAATGCTTCAAATAACCCTTAGTCGGCTGTATAACCTTGACCAAACTCTAACATCTACGAAAAAATCACATTAATATAGATCCTTACCCTAAAACGCTAATTCTGTATAGTTTCACTATACAGAGCTTTTTCTGTATAACTCGTTATACATATGTTTCTATCTAGTAAACTGTTAGACATTTCAATGACACCATCACAGATTCGAGCTGTCGTAGAAAGCTTCTACACCGACATCTGGAACCGACACGACAAGTCGAAAATTCCAGCCCTGCTTTCTGACGGCTTCACTTTTCGTGGCTCGCTCGGTCAGGCCAAGGTCGACCACGAAGGGTTTGGATAATACGTCGATTTTGTACATTCCGTTCTGTCCAGCTATCGCTGCGACATACTTGACCTTGTTGTCGAGAATTCAAAGGCGTTCGCACGCATGCGTTTTTCCGGTATCCATCGCGGGAGGACTGGGAGTGGTAGTATTAGAGGTGACAGATGAGACAATATAACTTTAGCGAAGCCAGAAAAAACTTTGCATCAGTGCTTGAGACAGCAAAACAAGAGGGGATTATTTGTATTTATAAACGCAACGGGGAGGCTTACTACCTTACTCCAGCAAAGGCCACAAAATCTCCTTTAGATGTTGAAGGGATAGATTTACGGCTTTCAGACGAACAGATCATGTCTATCGTGAGAGATAGCAGAGAAAGAACTTATTTTTAGCCAGCAAATGTGTTGATGACGGACGCAACACTTACATGCATATCAACCCAGATCACTTCTTGGCCACTGCAGATGGCCGAATCACCAACCCTGAGCGGAACGCTTGGGCATGGACGCGCTGCTACGAAGAACTCTCGATCGCTCTTGAGAAGTGTGAGCCTAGTGGTGCTTTGTATGTTCTCGTTGGCGCGCAGGGCGCTGGCAAGAGCACTTGGGCCAGAGAACGCAAGAAGTTGGAACCGAACTGCGTAATCTTCGATGCCATTCTCGTCAAACGCTCCGAACGTGCGCCAATCTTGCGCAAAGCACAGACCGCTGGAGTTGAGGCCATCGCGGTTTGGTTCCAGACTCCTCTGCACGTCTGTTTGGCTCGAAATGCTGCTAGGCCAACCGATGAAATTGCCAACGAGACCGGTCTTCGGAATGTCTATGCTGCTGTTGAACCGCCGTCTGAACAAGAAGGCTTCTCCAGTGTACTTTTTATCCACAGCGGGGCATAACCCCTCGCTCAACCCTGCTCCTGACCCACCACGGCAGCTCAGCTCGAACATTTGAGGCTAGAGAAAAACCTCTATACCCTTTTTTCTACTTTAAAAATTTGCTTAATCCACTCACTGCCCCGACAAAACCCGCGTCTCCACTCGACAATTCCCCGCAATCGCACAAGCCTGTGTCGCCGAAAAGAATTTCAACTGTTGATCAATTTGATTGGTATAGGCTTGAACCGTCTGCATGGTTTGTATTTGTATTTGCTGCTGTAATTGCAGCTGCTGCAAAATCAAGGCTTGCTGCATTGACTGCTCAAGTTGCGCTTGTTGCTCCGCGTTTAGCACATTGGGAGCCTGAACAACTGGTTTTTGTTTAGGTTCACAAGCCTGCAAACCCCAAGACATAACTACTAATAATAAGGTTTTTTGGTATCCATACATGCCTTGCTTCCTTGTCTTTGCTGAAGATTTCTCAGCTCCGTTGTGATCATGCTACTATCCGCGCTCTCGCAACTGGGGAAAGTTCATGACAGCGGCTCTAGCACTGACCGATTTACGCAAAACTTATGATAATGGTTTCACTGCGCTCAAAGGCATTAACTTGAGCGTACAACAAGGCGATTTTTATGCACTCTTAGGCGCGAATGGCGCAGGCAAATCGACGACGATTGGTATTGTCAGCTCCTTAGTGAATAAAACTTCTGGCACGGTAAGCATCTTCGGCTATGACCTCGATACACAGCGAGAATTAGCTAAAGCACAGATTGGTTTAGTGCCCCAAGAGTTCAACTTCAATGTATTTGAACCGGTTGGTGAAATTCTTATTAATCAAGGTGGTTATTATGGAATTGAACGTACGATTGCTACGGATCGTGCTGAAAAACTCCTAAAACAACTCGGTCTTTGGGAAAAACGTAAAGAGCAAGCGCGGACTTTATCCGGTGGCATGAAACGGCGCTTAATGATTGCCCGTGCCTTAGTTCATGAACCACGCTTATTGATTTTAGATGATCCCACCGCTGGCGTAGATATTGAAATTCGCCGCTCTATGTGGGAGTTCCTCACCGATTTAAATGAGTCAGGGATTACCATTATTCTCACCACCCACTATTTAGAAGAAGCAGAAAGTTTGTGTCGGAATATTGGCATTATCGACCAAGGCCAATTGATTGAAAATACCAGTATGAAATCACTGCTAAGTCGCTTAGATACCGAAACTTATGTTTTCGATCTAGTTGAACCCATTGACCAAATTCAAGAGATGGGCGCTTGCCATTTTGAGCTACGCGATCCGACTACGCTTGAAGTGTCTTACCATAAACAAGATTTTTCTCTCAACCAAATTTTTGCCTTCCTCAACCAGCAAGGCTTACAAGTAGCCAGTATGCGCAATAAAACCAATCGCCTCGAACAGCTGTTTATTGATTTAGTAGAGGGGAATAAAGCATGAATGCTCAACAAAAATGGACCGCTTATTACACAATTTTGATTCGGGAAGTATTACGCTTCTCTCGAATTTGGATTCAAACGATTCTGCCGCCGGTCATTACCACGGCTTTATATTTTATTATTTTCGGTAACTTGATCGGCCCCGCGATTGGGGAAATGCATGGCTTCACTTATATGGAGTTCATTGTCCCTGGCCTGATTATGATGGCGGTGATTACCAACTCCTACGCGAATGTCGTGTCCTCATTTTATGGCAGTAAATTCCAAGGCAATATTGCCGAAATGCTGGTATCTCCAGTACCGAATTGGATTATTTTAGCGGGTTTTGTAAGTGGTGGGATCGCGCGCGGAATGGCGGTGGGTGCAGCCGTCACTATGGTGTCTTTGATTTTTAGTAAGCTTTATATTGAGCATTTGTTTGTCATGTTCACGATTGGCTTATTAACCTCTACCCTCTTCTCGCTAGCTGGTTTAATTAATGGCGTTTACGCAAAAAGCTTTGACGATATTTCTATCGTGCCCACTTTTGTGCTCACACCACTCACTTATCTAGGTGGCGTGTTTTATTCAATCAGCATGCTTCCTGAAATTTGGCAAAAGATATCTCTACTGAATCCCGTACTCTATATGGTCAATGGCTTCCGCTATGGTGTATTAGGCATTGCAGATATTCCCATTTGGATTAGCTACCTGATTATTTTGGGCTTCATTGCGCTATTGGCTAGCTTCAGTATGTATTTGCTGAATCGTGGCATTGGCACTAGGTCTTAAGTCTAAGCTAAACTTAAGTTAAACCGCTCCAACAGCATCTTCCAAGGCTAAGCCCCTATGCTAAACTGCTAGTAAGGGGCCAGCGTTTTCAGTACAGACTTAGCTTGTCTCTCTACTCTGCCCCAACAACTATTAAAATTTGAGCATCTTTAGGTGCAGTATGACCTGTTACAGTCAAGCCAAAGGAGTCAGTGATGTGGGATAGCATCTGCTCCCTAGTATTAGGCCTGAATCTGCAAGTTTCCTCCTGTTTGGTAGACACCCCACCTAGTTTGAACGGCTATATTGAAACCGAAGCTTTGCGCATCTCAGCGACCACCAGCGGGCGTATCAAGCAAATGTATGTGAATACCGGCGATCTGGTTGCTAAAGATCAACCCTTATTTAGCTTGGATTCGGAAGCAATTCGCTCACCGAAAGCAGCACAAGTAGAAAAACGTTATTACCAAGCGGATGAATGGGTAAACGCTGGTACACCCGTTTTAAGTTTAGTAGCACCCGATCAATATAAGATTCGCTTCTTCTTAGAGGAAACTGCACTTAGCCGCATCAAAACAGGTGATACCTTGTATTATGAATGCGACGGCTGTCCTAGTATTCATCAAGCCATCATACGCTTTATTGCTAACTCAGCCGAATACACACCACCCGTCCTCTATACCAAAGAACAACGAGCCAAATTAGTTTATCTAGTAGAGGCTATCCCGCAAGCTACAAGTAGCTTACATGCAGGGCAGCCTGTCAGTATTTGGCTGAATCCTCCCATGCCGCAAAAGCCATGACGCCTCCTAGCGACTACGCAATTGAAGTCGAAAACCTCACCAAGCGTTTTGGTGATAAAGTCGTAGTGGATCATTTATCTATGCAAGTGCGTAAAGGTGAAATTTATGGCTTTTTAGGTCCGAATGGCTCAGGCAAAACAACGTCTATTCGGATGATGTGCGGCCTGCTAACCCCTGATGGAGGTAGTGGGCAAACCTTAGGTTTAGATATTTTCTTACAAGCTGCACAAATCAAACGCGAAGTCGGTTATATGACCCAACGTTTTGGTTTGTATAGCGATTTAACTATTCGTGAGAATTTGGATTTTGTGGCAAGAGTGTATGCCATGGATCAACGTAAACAGCGCATCGATGCGGCTTTAGAGCGTTTAGGCTTGACCGCGCGGCAAAAGCAGTTAGCCGGTAGTTTATCAGGTGGTTGGAAACAGCGTTTAGCCCTAGCCGCCGCCCTGTTGCATCAACCAAAACTCTTATTATTAGATGAGCCTACTGCTGGCGTTGACCCACAAGCACGGCGCGATTTTTGGGAGCAAATTCACCAGTTAGCAGCGGCTGGCATTACCATTTTAGTCTCTACTCATTATATGGATGAGGCTGAACGCTGCCATCGTTTAAGTTATATTGCCTACGGGCGCTTGCTGGCAACCGGTACACCGCAAGAACTAATCGAGCATAGTGGTTTACACACTTGGACGGTCTCTGGTGCGGCAATGGCTGAGCTTAGTAAGCAATTACTGGCTTTACCCGCCGTTGATATGCACACTCAATTTGGCAATAGCCTACATATTAGTGGCAAAGACCCACAGGCTTTATCTCAAGCCTTGCAACCTTTTCAGGCTAACAATCCAAACTATCAATGGTCAGAAGGTCAGCCTAGTCTCGAAGACGTCTTTATCTATCTCATGCAACAAGCTACTGACAACTTCCAACCAACAGGTAAAGCATGAGTTGGCAACGTTTATGGGCGATGATGCTCAAGGAGTTTCTACAGTTGCGGCGTGATCGGCTCACTTTCGCAATGATGGTGGGGATTCCAATCATGCAATTATTACTGTTTGGCTATGCGATTAATACCGATCCTAAACATCTGAATACTGTACTCGTGGTTTATGACCAAGGTAGCTTGACTCGTAATTTGGTACAAGCACTACAAAATTCAGGCTATTTTCAGATTGTTAATAATGATGCGAATGCACAAGTAGCGGCTGAGATGCTAGCCAAAGGTGAGACACAATTTGTCTTAACCATTCCGGCTAATTTTGAGCGTGACCTCATTCGCAATGACTACCCAAGCTTGCTATTAGAAGCCGATGCTGCTGATCCAGCAGCCACTGGTAACGCTATTGCCAGCTTGCCACAACTTGTCCAATCAGCGCTACGGCATGATTTAACGGGCCCTTTAAGTTATCTAGCCACACCTGCTAATCACTTTGAGCTAAAAATTCACCGTCTTTATAATCCTGAAGGAATTACTCAATACAATATAGTTCCGGGCTTGATGGGCGTCATTCTGACCATGACCATGATTATGATGACTGCTTTAGGCATTACACGTGAAGTCGAACAAGGTACGATGGAAAATCTACTTGCTACCCCTATCAAGCCTTTAGAAGTCATGATCGGTAAAATCGCGCCCTATATTTTAATTGGCTATGTGCAAGTGGCAGTGACTTTATCCATGGCAAAACTACTCTTTAATGTACCTTTTATAGGCAGTTTTTGGCTTTTACTGCTGAGTGTCATGGTATTTATTTTTGCCAATTTAACGATCGGCATTACGATTTCTAGCAGTGTACGCAATCAAACTCAGGCCATGCAAATGAGTTTCTTTTTTTTGTTACCGTCTATTTTGTTGTCTGGCTTTATGTTTCCTTTTCAAGGCATGCCGCGCTGGGCGCAAATCATCGGCGAAATCTTGCCGAATACGCATTTCTTACGTTTAGTACGTGGCATTATGCTCAAAGGCAATGGGTGGCATGAAGCATGGCCGCACCTGCTGCCACTCAGCATTTTCATCTTAGTAGTCATGTTCATCGGCATGAAAAAGTTTAGAAAAACCTTAGATTAAGCCACTAAGCAAATTAGCCCGCCTGTAACCAACACTAGCGCTATGAGCAGTACATAGACTAGCATGCGTACACTGGCTAAGGGTTCGAAAACGGATTCTGGGTATTTGTGCATGATAGCCTCCTTTTATTTGATGGCTATACTGAGTCTTATAATTATTCTATTTAAGGAAAGGTTTACCCTAATGCTACCTTTCCTATCAAGCAGTATAGACCTGCCACAGCTAGAGTCTCGATCGGGCTGATAAGAGGCTAATTAGCAGCTGTTTCAATCAAACTAAGCTTTCCACTAGCTGTAAATCCACTTCAGTATCAACACCCGGCCCTGGAATTTTTTGAGCCAAATCGACATGAATGCGGTAGCCATAATACAAAGCACGCAGTTGCTCTAATTTCTCCAATTGCTCAAGCAGACAAGGCTCTAAACGAGCAAAAGCTTTCAAGAATTCAGCCCGATACGCATACATTCCCACATGGCGTAAGGCATACTGATTAGCTAAATAGTTGCCTGGTTTGGCAGCATCGCGCTGAAAAGGAATCGGTGCACGACTGAAGTAAAGCGCTAATCCACTCCTATCTTTAACAACTTTGACAATATTCGGATCAGTTAATTCATGCTCCGCTTGCAAGGGTGTACCGAGAGTCGCAATCATCGCTTCAGGATGGGATTGTAGATTATTCGCTAATTGATAGAGGTTTTCGACTGGCGTTAAGGGCTCATCCCCTTGCAGGTTAACCACCACTTGTTCATCCGCCCAGCCATAAATTTGCGTCACTTCGGCTAAACGATCACTACCCGTTTCATGCGCGGTTGAAGTCATACATACGGTGGCGCCAAAGCCCTCACAGACTTCTTGAATGCGCTGATCATCAGTCGCTATAACAATCGTCTCAAAAGCAGCTTGCGCCTGAATGGCACGCTCATAGACATGCTGTACCAAAGGCTTGCCTTTTAGTAAACGTAAGGCTTTAGCGGGTAAGCGTGTTGAGCCATAGCGCGTAGGTATCACTAAAACTGGTTTCATTCTGCCAAGCTCTCTAGTTCGGCTTGAGTCAGCTCCCGGGCTTCTTCCTCTAACATCACAGGCGTGCCATTCTTAATGGGATAAGCCAAACGTGCTGCTTTAGAAATTAATTCTTGTGCCTCTTTATCATAAACCAGTTTCCCCTTCGTGACCGGGCAAACCAGAATGTCTAATAACTTTCTATCCATGTGCTAGCTCCTTAAGGCGTCGCATGATTTTTTCTGCAAACACCGCATCTAAATGGGCTTCAATCGGCAAATACCAAGCCTTATGCGTTAGCTCTGCCGGAAAGTCTCGACATTTTACCGCATCTTTCTCCGTCATCAGTATCGGTAAATCATCCTGAAAGCTTAAATCACTGGCGGTAAACTGATGATGATCAGGAAAAGCATGCTCGATTAAGTTCAAACCTGCTTGCTTCAAACTATTAAAAAACCGTGCTGGATTGCCAATACCGGTTACTGCATGCACTGTTTTTCCTTGCAGTAAACTGAGAGTTTGTTGCTCAGCTCCCACTAAAGATCGCAAATTCGCGCCACGGATTTGCATAGCAGTTTCACCTGACTGTGCAGCGCCATTACTCACAATAAAATCACATTCTGTTAAACGCTTGGGCTTTTCGCGTAAAGGCCCTGCAGGCAAACAATAGCCATTACCAAAGCGTCTAGCCCCATCGACTACGGCAATTTCTAGATCACGTTTCATGCGATAATGCTGCAAACCATCATCAGAAATCACTAGATTAGAGTCAGTCTGCGCCAGTAAATGCGCAATGGCTGCATTCCGATCTTTGCCAACCACTAAGGGCGCTGCCGTACGTTGGACGATTAATAAAGGCTCATCACCTACTTCACTGGCAGCATCATGAGCGCGTACGAGCTTTACTCCTATGTGCTTGCCACCAAAGCCACGACCCACCACCCCAGGCCGATAACCTGCTATACGAAGCTGTTCAATCAACCAAATGACCAAAGGTGTTTTACCTGTGCCGCCCACGGTGATATTACCCACCACCAACACTGGCACCGGGAAAGTTTGCTGTTCTAAACTCAATTTAGCCCGCCGCTGTTTAGCGAGGTAGCAGAAGAGATAACTCAATGGACTTAGCATAGTGCGTGCCAGTGGACGATTTCCATACCAAACTGAATCAAACCAAGCTGCTAAGCCTTGCTGAATAGCAGTCATGTTGGCGCTGTTTCCGAGAACTGCATGGAATGCAAGCGAGCGTACTGTGCATTTAAAGCTAGCAACTCTGCATGCGTACCTGACTCAATAATTTCGCCCTCTTGCATCACTAAAATACAATCTGCGTTTTCAATGGTAGATAGACGATGGGCTATCATTAAGGTGGTGCGGCCTTGTAAAAGATGTTCTAGACCTGCTTTGATATGCCGCTCAGACTCAGTATCTAAGGCGGAAGTCGCCTCATCTAAAATCAAAATCGGTGCTTCGGATAAAATAGCCCGCGCAATCGCTAAACGCTGACGTTGCCCGCCGGATAGCAAGACTCCATTATCGCCAATCACAGTATCCAAACCTTGGGGCAACTGCTCAATGAACTCCAAAGCATGCGCGGCTTCCGCTGCAGCACGAATCTTTTCTAAAGGCGCTGTTTGCATTTCGCCATAAGCAATATTGTTTTTAATTGTGTCATTGAACAGCACAATATCTTGACCAACATAAGCCATCTGCCGCCGTAAAGCTTGCAAACTAAGTTCTGGCAAAGGAATACCATCTAATTCAATTTGCCCTGTTTGATAATCGTAAAAGCGCACTAATAAATTGACTAAGGTCGTTTTACCGCTGCCTGAACGCCCTACTAAAGCAATTTTTTGCCCCGGATTCACAGTAAACGAGATATTTTTTAGAACCGGCTTAGAAGTGTTTGGATAAGTGAAGCTCACGTTTTTAAAAACTAGTTTACCCTCGCATTGCTGTAAATCACGAGTACCTTGATCGCGCTCAGCAGGCTCATCGAGGAGTTGAAAAATACTTTCTCCAGCTGCTATTCCACGCTGCAATTGCCCATTTAATTGAGTGAGATTCCGTAAAGGAGTCAGCAACATAATCATCGCCAAAATAAAGGACATAAAAATGCCAGGCGACAATGTTTCAAGCGTACTTTCTCGGGTGGCGATATACACAATTGCGGCTAAAGCGACTGCCACTAAAAACTGTACTAAAGGCGTCGATAATAACTCAGTCAATAAGCGCTTCATTTCAAGCTGCATATTATGCTCATTGGCTTTTTTAAAGCGCTCTGCTTCATATTGCTCGCCATTAAAAATCCGTACTACTTTGTAACCCTGTACCAGCTCATTACTAATTTGCGTCACTTCACCCATCGAGTTTTGCACTTGTTGGCTTAAACGCCGTAAGCGTTTGGTTGCATACAAAATCACTAACGTAATCAAAGGTAGAATAATAATTAAGCCTAAACTTAGCTGCCAACTGCGGTAAAACATTAAGGCTAAGAGACCAATAATCGTGGCAGTTTCTTGAATTAACACTGTGATTCCGCGCGTCGCTGCAGTCGCCAACTGATCGGTGTAAAACGTCAAATGCGCGAGCAAACTGCCAGCACTGTGCTGTTGGAAGTAAGGCACGGGTAGGCGTAATAAATGATTAAAGACATCGCCGCGAATCTGTTGCACGACACTCCGCCCGACGAGTCCCATGAAATAGCCAGCCACAAACATCGCTGCTCCGCGTAAGAGAAAGATGCCCATGATGCCCAACGGCAACCAGGCAATGACGTCCGGATCACGCTGTAAAATAGCTTTATCTAACAAAGGCCCCATGATGTAAGCAAACATCGGCTGGGTGATGGCACTGATTAATAAGCCAAGCACCGCAAAGCTAAGATAAGGCCAATAACGTAAAGAATAGCTGGCCAAACGTCGATAGACTTGTAAACCAGCAATTCGTGGGGCTTGAGACATGCCTACTACTTCTGCCGCTCAGCTTGGGTAGTCGCCATCGAGAAATTGGTTAAACCTAAGCGTCCTGCAATATCCATCGCGGTAACAACGGCTTGGTAATTGGCATTAGCATCCGCAGAGATCACCAGTGCAGGTGTACCCTGCAGAGTATTTAAGACTTCAGTCATCGCTTGAAAGAGGGTCTCGGGTTGGGTATTCAAAACTTCCCGCCCATTTACATAATAACGTCCTTGACTGTCAATCAGTAGCTCGATTTTATTTTGCAGATTTTGGGTTTGTGGGTTTTTACGAGCCGTTGGTAAGGCAATTTTCAAAGCTGAATTATGGTTGAAAGTCGTCGTCACCATAAAAAAGATCAGCAGCAAAAACACCACGTCAATCATCGATGTTAAATCAACATCAACATTACTGGATTCTCGCGAACGAAACTTCATTTTTTAAGCTCCACTCGCCATACGTTGACGAGCTGCCGCAATCGCAGCCGCCGCTTTTTCGCTCGCACTCACACTAGGTTGCACTGAACTAGGAGCAAGATTTGTAGGCGCACGCCGGCTGTTATTTTGATTAACAATTTCAATCAGTTTAATCGCTTCCTGCTCCATGCCGATGACATAATTATCGACTTTAGCTTTTAAGAGCCGGTGGAAAATAACCGCTATTAAAGCCACTACCAAGCCTGCAGCTGTGGTAATTAAGGCCTCAGAAATACCGCCTGCTACCGCTGCTGGGTCACCAGCGCCTGCTTTAGAGATTTGGCTAAAGGAGCTAATCATACCGAATACAGTGCCTAATAAACCCATCAAGGGTGAGATTGAGCCAATAGTAGCAAGAGCTGGCAAATAGCGTTCTAAGCGATGCACTGCATGTCGCCCTGACTCTTCAAGATTTTCTTTCATGACATGGCGCGGTAGATTGCTACTGGCTAAGCCAGTGGCAAGTACACTCCCTACCACTGAACTCGAGCCTAAATTATCAATAGCGTTTTTTGGAACTTGCCCTGCTTCAGCTAATTTACGCGCCATTTCGATATCTGCAACGGGCATCACCTTGCTGCGGCGCAAAGCCCAAAAGCGTTCAAAGATAATAGCCAGGGCTATAATAGAAGCGAGAATGATCGGAATCATCATCACACCGCCCGCTATAATTATTTCTAACATGGGTTAAGCCTCGTTTACTTTTTATCAATTAGCCTAAGCATTTTACTCGCCCATTTTCCCGACAAACGGTGAAACCTTCGCTGAATGCTAGGTTTAGCGATTTAGAGCAGCTTCTTGCAGCCATTGAGCCACATCTTTGGCAAAGTAGCTAAGGATACCATCCGCTCCTGCTCGCTTCATCCCTAATAAAGCCTCCAGTGCGCAGGCTTTTTCATCAATCCAGCCATTCATACCCGCTGCTTTGAGCATCGCATATTCACCGCTGACTTGATAAACATAAGTTGGCGCTTTGAATTGGTCTTTTACTCGGCGCACAATATCCAGATAGGGCATACCCGGTTTGACCATCACCATATCCGCCCCCTCTTGCAGATCGAGCGCAATTTCCCATAAAGCTTCATCGCTGTTCGCCGGATCCATTTGGTAACTGTATTTATTTCCTTTACCTAAATTACTCGCTGAACCTACAGCATCCCGAAAAGGGCCATAGAAACTTGAGGCATATTTAGCGGAATAAGCCATGATGCGGGTATGAATATGCCCCTCACGCTCTAAAGCTTGACGTATTGCACCAATCCGCCCGTCCATCATATCCGAAGGTGCAACAATATCTGCTCCTGCTTCAGCATGCGATAAGGCTTGCTTGACTAAAACTTCGACCGTTTCATCATTGACAATATAACCTTCCGCATTCATCAAGCCATCCTGACCATGTGAAGTGAAAGGATCTAAAGCCACATCGGTCATTACTCCCAATTCAGGTACAGCCTCTTTCAAAGCACGCACAGCCCGTTGAGCTAAACCCTCAGGATTATAAGCCTCTTCAGCTTGCTCTGATTTTGCTTCTAGAGGTGTAACGGGAAATAGCGCTATGAGTGGAATCCCTAATTTCGCGACTTGCTCAGCTTCTTTGACTAATAAATCAATACTTTTGCGCTCCACACCCGGCATCGAAGCCACCGCTTCCCGCCGATTGCTACCTTCAAGCACAAACACCGGATAAATTAGATCATCCGTACTTAAGCGATGTTCACGCATTAAGCGCCGTGAAAACTCAGAGCGACGCATACGGCGCATACGGGTTAAGGAAAACATACCGGGGAAATCAGCCATGAGTCAGCCCTGCAGGAAAATAAGAGGTGCTTATTTTGCCTAAAACTGATTAAGCTGACTAGAACTAATAGCTCTCAAGTTTATCTAGTTATTAGACTTCAATAGACCTCTTTCATAAATCACTTTTTAGCCAATTCAAAGTTGTAAATGCCCGCAATTAAGTTAAAGCGCAACGCCAATCGTTGACGCCGATTCCGATAGCGTGAGGCAAGTATCCGAAAGCGTTTCAACCGCGCAAAAACATGCTCTACCCGAACCCGCCGTCGACGTAAGACGCGCTCAATCGCTTTCCACAGGGGAGGTTTCTTCCGCGCATGTCCCTTGGTCGGCACTACACAAGGAATACGGAGGCGCTGCAGCCCTTGATACCCTTTATCGGCCAGTATCCGCACCGGACGCGGTAAGGTCTTCAGGGTTCGCTTCAAAAGCTTGAAGTCGTGAACCGCTCCCGCTGCATAGGCTGTACTCAGAATCTGTCCCGTGCAATAGTGAATGACTATCTGGGCTTTGAGCGTATGCGCTTTGTGTTTGCCACTGTAGTAACGGCGCTGTTTTTTTGCGGACGTTCTATTTCAAGGTCCGTGGCATCCACGATCACAACCTCCCAGTCCACGCCTTGACCTTGAGGGAGTTTCTTCGGTAAGGAAAATAAGCCTGACTGAATCAACTGATTCTCCACCGAGCGAATGATCCTAGAGGCACTCGGCTCACTCACGCCATAGCTCAAGGCAACATGAAATAAGGTGCGGTACTCTCGCCAATAGCTCAAGCTCATCAGGAGCTGATCGGCGAGGCTCAGTTTCGGGGGACGACCTCGGCGACCCTGATTCTGCTGCAGTACCTTCAACATCGCGTGGAAGGTTGACCATTCGATACCCACTAAGCGTTTCATTTGTGGGTTACTGAGGGATTGGATCGTTTCATATTTCATCCCCTCAGTATGCCAAAACAGACTCCATCCAGTCGCTCAAGTTTCCAACTTCCAGAGGCTATTTTTCATTTATGAAAGAGGTCTAATGAACTGTTCAAATTTATGATAAAATTTAATAAATCCAGCAGCGCAGTAATTTTATGTATCTTTAGGTAAATCTTTATTCACCGCTTATCTTTAGGAATTGATAGCTCCACCCATAATAAATAATATTTAAAGACCAATTCAATCAACTATAAGAAGGCGCATACGATGACTCCCTTTGATGGCAATTTGACTCATCAAGATAATCAATTCCAAGATAATATCTTTGAAAATCAAATATTTAATGATAAAGCTATAGATAGCTCCCCTGAACTCATCGATCCAGAGTTCCAAATTAATGAAGCACGTGACCCTACAATAGTACGTGTAAACAATGCCTACCAAATTCTAGCTGCAGCAGTAATGCGTGCGGGCCAGTCTAAAAAAGAATTAGAGCTTAAAATTACTGAAACACAACGACAAATAGAGCAACACCATCAACGACTACTTCAACTCTCGGAACAAGTTGTTGAAGATCAAGTAGAAGGTTTACCTGAAGATGAACAAACAGTCACACAACAACTTGACACTATGAATGGTTGCATCCGTGGAAAACACTATACTAATCTAGTAAATCGTTTGAATGAACTTTCACAAGCTGACTATAAAGGTTTACCGCCTCTTATTGATTCAATGCGTGCAGAGCTTGATTTAATCGAAATCCGTGCCCAAAAGATAAAAATTTTAGAAGATTTAAAAGAAGTTTATAAGAATCATCAGTATTTTCAAAAATACTATCAACAAGCTGACCAAGAATTCAAAAAACTACTTAATCAATATTAAATTCTTATTTAATCTTAACATTTTTATGGTTTTCTTCATTTGGTTAATTAGCCAATAAGTATATAAAATAAACTTCTAAGTTTACCTTGGAAGTTCATCAACCAATAAGGGTAGCAAGAGTATTTTAGCCCCTCTCCTACCTAAAAACTATAATAGAGTGTGAATATGATTCAGTACCAAACACATGCTGATTTCATGCCCTCTTTGCGTAATTTTTACCTTAAAAATGGTAACTACCGTAAAGCTGCTAATAAAGTTTTAGCTGCTTGGGCAAAAAGTCAAAATCCAAATTTTTTTGCAGAAAACCAAATATTTCAAGGCCTTAACCTTACTCATCATGGCGAAAATAGAGTTCAACATTGCTACAAATATGATTTGTATAATGCAAGCCGCTTAGTTACCCAGCAATACAAGGACACTTGTACCTTTTTATTTGTGGGCACACATGAAGAAGTTGAGGAGTGGTTAGAAAAAAATTGTGGACTTATAAAAATACCTTATTTAATAAACCCCTACCCACCAGATAGAGACCTACCACCTGCCACCTATACAAGAACACGGCTACAAGAACTAAAAGCTGCGATTGATAAATATAAACTTGATATTGCTCAGTATGAGACGTATTTTAAAGATACTGATATAAACTTTGAGACTTACAATAGCGCAGCAAAAAAGAATCTTGTCAATCAATTTTCAACTAAAAATATAGTTAGCTTTAAAAATCAATTAAATACTATTAAGCGGCTAACCATAGGTGGGCAATCAAAGAAAGCTATTGAATATGCCGAAGAATTAGAGATGTTTACTGATTTTATAAAAATAAAAATTAACTATATAGCTACTTTAAAACAATACTTAGACATTTCCAGTCATCTACACTAACGAAGGAAATCTTATGGCTAACACACAGACTATTCAACTAGCTATTGAACAACTAATTAAAGACTCTCTAGCTAATAAGGAAAATATCGAAAAGGGCAAAGCGGCTAGTTCTAGCTTACGCAATGAGATTCAGATTACGAGCCTTGAATTAGGTCGTGATACTTTTAGTCTACATGCGGGTGACCAAGAAAATCTGACCCGAAGTAGAACTACTGTCAGCGAGGACGACTGCTCTTTGTTAAAAGATTCTATTGATACGATTAGTACACATGTAAAAAACAACCAGACCGAACAAGCCTTAGCGATTAGCGAGACATTAGGTAAAAATGTGACTCTTTTACGCAAGCGTCTACAATACATTGCTGAACTAGAGCAATTATTAAAAGAATATGAGCAAGAAAAGCGAGTCCGTCTCAAGTTAAAAGCGGTTGCTGAGGCTTTAGGTTTGTCTATACAGCCTGAGGAATTAGCTAGTGAAAATTTATCCTTAGAAAAAACCCAAGCCATCATAGAACCGATGATAGATACTTATCCACCGGATGAACCCGCTTTTACTCCTACGCTTCATTAAAATCTAGCTTGACCTACTCTCAAGCTAGATACGGGCAATCCTTAGCCTGAATGGATAATGATTGCCTGATCGCTTTGCCTCACTCTGAATACACGCTAAAGTAAACACACTGATCCTCTCCAGCAGCGAGTTTTATGTCTAGCTTAAGTTTCCAGCCTGATCGCAATCTATTGATTAGGGCTTTACAAGCTATCCGCCCACAGCCCTTAATCCTAACTAAGCCTGAAGAGCTTAAACCTTATGAATGCGATGGTTTGAGCGCTTATCGCAAGTTACCTTTAATAGTGGTATTGCCGGACACCATTGAGCAGGTGCAGTCAATTCTAAAAATCTGTCATGCGCAAAAAGTACCTGTTGTCGCACGTGGAGCAGGGACCGGTTTATCAGGGGGTGCTTTACCCCATGAGCAAGGTATACTGCTAAGCTTAGCTAAATTCACTAAGATTCTCGATATTAACCCAGAACGGCGTACCGCAACGGTGCAACCCGGTGTACGCAATTTGGCGATTACTCAAGCAGTCGATCATTTAGGGCTTTACTATGCCCCTGACCCTTCTTCACAAATCGCTTGCACGATTGGCGGGAATGTGGCGGAAAACTCTGGTGGCGTACATTGCTTAAAATACGGCTTAACGGTTCACAATATTCTGCAAATTAAACTCGTCACGATTGAAGGTGAGCTGCTCACAATAGGTAGTCACAGCCTCGACTCCCCCGGTTATGATTTTTTAGCCTTAATGACTGGCTCAGAAGGGATGCTTGGAATAATCGTCGAAGTCACGGTTAAGTTACTGCCCAAGCCTGAACGCGTACAAGTATTACTCGCAGCATTTGATGATGTGATTAAGGCGGGTGCAGCAGTTGGCGCAATTATTTCCGCAGGCATTATCCCAGCAGGCTTAGAAATGATGGATGGCCCTGCAATTCAAGCTGCCGAAGCTTTTGCCCATGCAGGCTATCCCACTGAGGCGGCGGCGATTTTGCTCTGTGAATTGGATGGCACCAATGCTGAAGTTTCTGAGCAGCTGATGCGCGTACACGATATTTTGGTCAGTAGTGACGCAACAGAAGTGCGAACGGCTAAAGATGCTCAAGAAGCTGCTATTTTTTGGAAAGGCCGTAAGTCAGCATTCCCCGCCGTTGGACGCCTTTCGCCCGATTATTACTGTATGGATGGCACTATTCCCCGCAAACATTTACCTCAGGTTTTACAGTCAATTAATGAGTTCTCTAAAGAATTTGGCTTAGCCGTTGCTAATGTTTTCCATGCTGGTGATGGCAATTTGCATCCTTTGATTCTCTTTGATGCCAATCAGCCGGGAGAACTTGAACGTGCTGAAGCCTTTGGTGGCAAGATTTTAGAACTCTGTGTAACTGTCGGCGGCACGATCACCGGCGAACATGGGGTGGGGATGGAAAAGATCAATCAGATGTGTGCGCAATTTAATAGTTTAGAGCTAAGTCAATTTCATGCAGTGAAAGCAGCCTTTGATCCCGAAGGTTTACTCAATCCGGGTAAAGCCATACCCACTTTGCAGCGCTGTGCTGAGTTTGGTGCCATGCATGTGCATCAAGGACAATTACCTCATGCCGAATTGGAGCGTTTTTAATGACTGGGCAAGACCGGAGCTTAGCCTTACAAGCACAAGTGTTAGCCGCCTACTCACAAGGTAACGCTTTAACTATCCAAGGCGGTAATAGCAAAACTTGGTATGGCAATCATCTTAACTCTATTCAAGGTGAAACTTTATTCCTTGCCGAGCATAGCGGGATTTTAAATTATGAGCCGAGTGAACTAGTCATTACTGCACGTGCAGGGACGCGCTTAAGTGACATCGAAGCAAGCCTAACGGCTGAGAAGCAGTGTTTAGCCTTTGAACCACCACATTTCGCTGCCACTGCAACGCTCGGCGGTACTATTGCTTGTAATTTTTCTGGCTCAGCTCGCCCCTATTTAGGGGCAGCACGCGATTTTGTCTTAGGCTGTAAACTACTCAATGGCAAAGGGGAAATCCTCCAATTTGGTGGCCAAGTGATGAAAAATGTCGCGGGCTATGATGTTTCGCGTTTAATGGCTGGTGCTTTAGGGACTCTGGGTGTGCTCTTAGAAATTTCTTTGCGCGTCTTACCCAAGCCTGAGACTGAACTGACTTTAGTCAAAGCCTTAACAGCCAAGGAACTGTTGCAACAAGCGAATGCCTACGCACGCCTACCCTTGCCACTGACTGCTTGTGCTTATGTCAATGGACAAGCTTATCTACGTTTAAGTGGGAGTGCGGGTTCGGTTAAACAAGCAGCCACCCTAATCGGCGGGGAAGCCTTGCTGGAACCTGAGAGTTTTTGGCTGAGTTTGCGCGAGCAGCAGCTCCGTTTTTTCCAAACTGAGCAAGCCTTATGGCGTTTATCTGTGCCAGCTGATACTGGGGTTTTGGCATTAGAGGGGGAGACTATCTATGATTGGGGTGGCGCACTGTGTTGGTTGGTGAGCGATCTTGACCCGTCGATCATTCGTGAAGCAGTCAGTCAAGTTGGTGGGCATGCCAGTTTATTTAGACCTTCTACCAGACAAACTCAGACTACTACCAACAGCTTCCAGCCTTTAAGCCCTGAACTTTTACGTTATCATCGCAAGCTCAAGCAAGCCTTCGATCCTAAAGGCATTTTAAATCCAAATCGCTTATATAACGGGCTATAAAGAGAATGACGCATGCAAACTAAGTTAAGCCCAGCTTATCAACAGACTAAACAAGGTCAAGAAGCCGAAGCCATTTTGCGCGCTTGTGTTCATTGTGGTTTTTGCACCGCTACTTGCCCCACTTATCAGCTCTTGGGTGACGAATTAGATGGGCCGCGTGGGCGAATTTATCAAATCAAACTAATACTTGAAGGCGAGCAAGCGACTCCGACTATTCGCACCCATTTAGATCGCTGCTTAACTTGCCGTTCTTGCGAAACCACTTGTCCTTCAGGTGTGCGTTATGGTCGTTTGGTAGATATTGGTCGGGAACTAATCGAGGCGCAAACCGAGCGGCCTTGGCTAGAACGAGTTCAGCGTAAAGCTTTACGCAGTATTCTCCCCTACCCTCAACGCTTTCGCTCACTGCTAGCTGTAGCTTATTTAGTAAAACCTGCCTTACCCATTAGTTTGGCGCAAAAGCTGCCTCCACAACAGGGGAAGCGTTATCACTGGTCGCCGAAACCGCAGCAGCGTAAAGTGATTGCTTTTGATGGCTGCGTGCAAAGTGTAGTGACCCCTTCGACTAATGCCGCCGCTGCTCGGGTTTTAGAAAAGCTTGGGATTGAATTAGTCAGGGTAGCACAGGCTGGCTGCTGTGGAGCCGTCAGCCAGCATTTAGCTGCACCTGATGAAGCCTTAGCCTTTATGCGGCGCAATATTGATGCCTGGTGGCCATTAATTGAAGCGGGCGCAGAAGCTATTCTGTTTAGCGCAAGTGGCTGTGGCGTCATGATAAAAGACTATGCACAACTACTGAAACAGGATGCAGATTATGCGGCTAAAGCTGAACGCGTTTCTGCTTTAGCAAAAGACTTGAGTGAAATTATTGCTGAAACTGAATTAGGTACTACGCATATTCCAGCACATCTGAAAAAAGTCGCTTTTCATAGCCCTTGTACCCTGCAACATGGACTGAGGCTAGCAGGGCTTATTGAAAGCATTTTACAGAAAGCGGGCTTTGAGCTCACGCCCGTTGCTAATGCACATTTATGCTGTGGCTCAGCAGGCACTTATTCTCTTTTGCAGCCTAAGCTTGCACAGCAATTATTAGCAAACAAGTTATCTCATTTACAAGACCCTCAGCCACAGGTGATTGCCAGTGCTAATATTGGTTGTCAAATGCATTTGGCGACTGCAGCAACAATACCCGTTGTCCATTGGATTGAACTGCTTGACCAAGCCTTAGCTGACCCACTATGGAATTAAAACTGTACTAAAATTAGACTCACGTCTTTTTTTCTGCACAAATAGCCTTATCTTCGCTCACAATAAACACTGATTTAGAAGGAAGTCTGCATGAATAATGACCCAGTCATTAAAAAGCTGGATAAACTAGCTTGGCTACTAGATAACTCCATTAAAATCCCCGGCACTTCATGGAAAATCGGCTTAGATGGTATTCTCGGTTTGATTCCTGGTATAGGTGATTTGGCAGCAGGTAGTTTATCAACTTATATTTTGTACCAAGCTGTCAAGATGAAAGTACCCAAAGCGGTACTTGCGCGTATGACCCTAAACATTTTGTTGGAAAGCGTGATTGGTGTCATTCCAGTGCTGGGTGATTTATTCGACTTCATGTTCAAAGCCAATCAGCGCAATGTCGATTTAATGCGTAAATATGTGCTCAACCCTAAAGATACCACGCAACGCAGTACAATAGCGGTGGTAGGGGTCATTGCGGCTTTATTTATCGTCATGGGCTTGATGGTCTGGGGGATGTTCGCACTCGTAGTCGCCGTGATTAACGCTCTTTAAGACTCAAACACTGTTGATAAAAGACCTGCTTGTTCAGGTCTTTTCTTGCTCTAGCCAAAGATCGGCTAACATATTCGCTATATTGTCTAATTCCTGCTCGCTGAGATCGCGAGTGGTTTTTTCAGGCATAGCTCGACTCGGGAAGAGCTGAGATCGCTTAGGAAAGAAGTTTTTTCTTACCCACTCATTGGGTTCAGCATAGGCTGCGAGATAAGCTTGAAACAATTCAGAACTAAATTCATAAGCTTGAGCGGTAAAGAGCTGTTCGAAAGATTCCATTATCAATTCACGTAATTTAACTCGAGCTAAGCTTGGGCTAGGTGGTATTTTTTGATTCACTCGCCCTAACAACTCCGGTCCAGGCTTAGCAAATGCTTTCGTGTCAGCTTTAGGAATCACAAACGCTTCAGACCAAGCCAGCGAAAAAATATCCAAAAAATCCTCTAAAACCGATTTATTTTTTAGTATTTGTGGATGAAATAACCTGACTATCAAATTTTCTTCACCAAAGACTGCAGCAAAACGCTCTAGCGTGCTACGGTGATCGCAGATCTGCTTAAAATACTTGCCATAGCTGCTGCTATCCTCAGGAAAAGGAAGGCTTGAAATTCCTGCGCCTTGTCTAACTAATTGTGAGAAAAGCGCTGAGGCTAAGCCGATTTGGTCTCGCAAATAAATAATTACTTTTACCTGACTGAATCCAATCTGTGCGAGGCTTGCCTGCAAAACGTGTAATTCATGTACCTCTAAAATTTCAGACTGTAGATAAGGAGAAGATAGTAAAAACCTCTGATCACCACTCTGATAACTAAACGGAGCAATCGACTGCTTCAGTGTATTTATTAATCCTAGCCGTTGTGAGCTATCTGCTAGCAATAAAAAGTCTTTGGCGTTGGCGAAATCGTTCAAATAAACCAGCTTGTTAACCTTGAGCAGCTGAGTATTTAAACTTAAGAAGCTTTGTAGCTGCGTGACGGCAGTTCTTTCAAGGCCGACATGTATATAACATTGCATAGGTTTATTGGCGATCACTGAGCCAAGCTCTACAAAATAAATCAGCTACTTTGTCTAGCAATGGACTATCCGGTAATTCGACGTGAGCTTGAGGCCTAGTATTGGGCTTAAACAAGCTAGCTCTACTACTAAAAAACCTTGCCCTCACCCATTCGTTAGAATCTTTAAAAGCTTGCTCATACGCCTTATGCACTTCAGGCGGCATCACATAGCGGTCTTCAGTAAAATAACGCTCAAACTTAGCGATCACTTGGGCACGCATGAGAATCGAATCTTTTTCATTGAGATTGGGAATCTGAGCATTGACTCGTCTTAACAAAGCCAGTCCTAAATTAGATAGGCTTTTATTTTCTGCCTTAGGCATAACAAATCCATCCAGCTGGTCGAGCCCTAGCAATGCCAAAAAATCATCAAGAACCGATTGGTTTTTGAGTTCGGTTCGCTCAAATAGCCGGACTATTAACTGGCTATCTTGAGCGGTGAAAACCTGGCTAAATCGTTCAATTGTGGCTTGATGATCACATAGGTCTTTATAATTAGGCGCTGTTGGCAAAGAAGGCCGAAGAGCTGCTGTATTGCCCATTTTTATGGCTGTTGAATACAAAGAGCTTGCAAGTTCAAGCGGATCTCTCAGATAAACAATCACTGAAAAGCTGTTAAAACCTAAACTAATTAAGATCTCTTTCAAGCGTTTTATTTCATTGATCCTAGTCAAGCGCGATTGAAAATGCTCTGAAGAAAAGACCACTGACTTTGGCTGCTTGCTAGCTAACTCCATCTGTATCTCAGCCGCCAATCTAGTCTGTAAATCAAGCATATCCTCGTTAGTATTAACTTTTTTATCTACAGTCCAGCGATCTCTGCGATCCACATCAAAGGCCGCTAAGGCTAACCACTTATTATTCGGATACCCTGCACTTCTAAGGTACACCAAGCCTACACGCTCAAGCTGCTCCGCATTTAAATGCAAAAACTCTTGAATTAAAGTCGTTCCCGTCTTTTCAGTACCAATATGAAGATAACAATGCATAGATAAGTTAAGTTGCTTGTGTGCCTGACAAATGCCGCAACACGGTTAATAATTGACTTAAGGTAAGTTCTAAACTGGATTCGCCGACTAAAGCATGTCCTAAGACTAAGTAAATATCCGGCTTGTCAGTGTCCGGGCAGCGCATTTTATATAGCATGCAACCAAAGCCTGCAAGCTTCAAGGCTGTATTTAGCTTAGCGAAATCCATGCTGTGCTTGATTTGCACTAAGGAATTCATTCCACTGACTGAAGGAATGATGTTAAGCAAATCTGCCCCATGCTGCTGTAAATATTCAGTACAGAGTCTGCGGCGCTCGTTATAAATAGCGCGAGTACGAGCCAAATGCTCGCCTAAATAGCCATAGTGGATAAATAAGGCAAGCTGTTGTTGCAGGCTATAAGCAGGTTGTAAACCTAGCGTATTGATAGAGGCACAGACTGAAGCTGCAATGCATTTAGGCACTACCATCCAACCCAAACGTAAATCAGGAAGCATTAATTTACTCATGGTGCCGATATGAATAACTTGCTCGGCATTAGGATGAGTCAGTAAAGAGGGGGTTGGATGCTGTTGATAGCTGTATTCAGCTGCATAATCATCTTCAATCAACCAAACCGCGTGCGCTTGACTATACTGCAGCCAAGCTTCACGCCGCTGCATACTCATTACTGCTCCTGTTGGATATTGTGCATTTGGCGTTAATACCGCCAGTTTAGCCCGAATACCTTGAGGCACTAGTGCGCCCTCTGTATCGAGAGGAATGTGGTGTAAGTGCAGACCCGCTTGACGCAGAGCTCCTTCCGCACCCGTCCATCCCGGCTGCTCAAGCACCGCTAATTCTCCGGCATCAGTCAGTAGATTGGCTAATAGGCTTAAAGCTCCCTGCGAACAGGTGGTAATCAGCAAGCAACTTAAATCCTCAATTTGAATACCTCGGTATTGCACCAGAAAATTACGCAAACTGAGCTTCAGCTCTTTTAAGCCACCTTCGCGCTGATAAATACCTTGGGTTTGTTGCCAGGCCTCGCGGCTTAAACTAAGCCATTGTTGATGTGGAAATAAACTTAAGTCTGGTAGCCCAGGCGTCAACCGTAAAAGACTGGCTTGTTCATAGTGTCGTGCTTGTGCAATGTTATTGCCACGAGCTGATAAGTCTAAGGCACGTCGACGCCTTTTCGCTAAAACAGGCGCTGCCTGTTGATAGCATACTTGAGTACCTCTTTTACCAAGCCCGACTACCAAACCATCAATGCGCAGCATTTCATAACAGTCGACGACCACTCCTCGGGATAGGTTTAAGGTATTGGCTAAGTCGCGGCTAGCTGGTAAACGCTCAGCGTAAACAACCTGTCCTTGCATAATTTGCTGATGCATTTGCACATAGAGTTGGCGCGCTAAAGGGACTGGTAGCTCACGATCAAGCTTTAATTTAGTTAGTTGCAGCGGCATTATGGTCTATCAAAAACTTTTTTATGGATCTTTTTATTAGACCATAAACAGTCTAGGCTAAGTAAAGTTTTCAATGAGGAACCCTACATGTCAAGAACACGCGATCAGGCACCCAGTGCACGCACTACAGTTAAACAAACCGCTAAACGAGCAGATTATGAAACAGCTACTTTATATCAAATTATTGATGAGGCTTTAGTAGGCACTGTCTCTATTGCTGTAGATGGACAACCTTTTGCTCTACCCATGATGGTGGCCCGGATTGATGATCATATTTATCTGCATGGTTCGCGTACTTCCCGCATTATCAAACATCTTACAGCGGGTTATGAAGCTTGCATCGCCTTCATGCTGATTGATGGGATTGTAGTGGCGCGTTCTGGAATGAATTGCTCAGCCAACTACCGCTCAGCAGTAGTTCATGGCAAAGGTGAGGCGATTGAAGGTGCTGAAAAAGCCGAGTTGCTCCACCAAATCACACTAGCCCTGATTCCGGGTTCACAAGGCGATTATCGGGAGCATTTACCGGCAGAATTAAAAGCAACTTCATTGATTCGCATGCCACTGAATGAAGCAGCCTGTAAAGTGCGTACCGGTGGGCCAAACGATGATAAAGATGATCTGGACTTACCACATTGGGCAGGCGTCATTCCATTAAAACATGTTTATGGTGAACCAATTCCCGCAGCTAATTTACCCGAGGGCATTGCTAAACCCGACTATGCTTTGAAATACCCATTACGCGATTAACAGCACACAGAGCAAGCCTGCAAAGCTTGCTCAAATGGGTGGGAGAGCACCTTTTAATAGTACTAAAGCCCCAGTTTCAGTACGTAAACGCCCGTGATGCAAGCCCTGAGCGGCGAAGTGATAGTCACCCGCTTGCAGCTTTAAATCTCCAAGCCATAAATCCCCTTCAAGCATCAAACACTCTTCTGGATAAGGGTGTGGGTGTCCTTGCATCTCGAAACCGGGCGCTAAACGGGCTAGATAAGTAAGCAAAGCCGACTCACCTTCTTGATGGAGGATTTTAATTTTTGCCCCCGGTAAAGGTTCTAACCATTCGCCTTCATGTGCTCGAATCGTTTTAAAACCCGGTTGAGTAGCCGCTTCTTCAGCATGAACTTGGTCTAAGAGCTTAGTGCGCATCCGTTGCTTTAAATCCTTAGCTAAAGGATAGGCTGCTTGATTTTCAGCTAAAAACTCATAGATGTCTTGCTCTAGCCCTGTGTCCATTTTCATTGTTTCATTGCTACTATTCATAAATACCCCCAGTCGGGTATACGGTCGTCAAGGCAGTACGCAGCACGGCTTGTGCACATCGCAAGACTGTTTTCACGGTTCCGAGTGGTTCTCCTGTATAATCCGCGATTTCCTGATGACTCATTCCGCGATAAAAAGCTAAGTTAATCCAATGGCGCTGTTGAGTATCTAGTAACTGTAAGGCAGCCTTCAAGCGCTCATGATGTTCAGATCTAGACAACTGCTCTAGTGGACTCAAACACTGCTCATCGACTGCATCAAAATCCTCAGCCATCGGTAATTGCTGCTTGGTAGCAGTCGTTTCTCTACGCAGCGTATCAATCGCCCGACTATGTGCCATCATCATCAACCAAGCCAAAGGGGTTGCTTGAGTGGCTTGGTAGCTCGCTCGATTGCGCCATGCTTGTAGATACACATCATTCACAACTTCTTCTGCTAAAGCTTGATTGGACACTATGCGCATCGCTAGACCAAAAACATAAGCCACCGTTAAGTCATAGAAATGGCTTAAAGCTTCTTGCTCACTAGCTTGCATGCGCTCTATCAGCGCATAAAGTTCGGTCTGATTATTCACTACTAATGACTACGAAGGGCACTTAAACTGAGTTTAACATACACAATTATAGGCATTCTAATAAGCTCTAATCAGCATAGTGTGTTTCAAGCAATAATCCGCTTTTAAGCAAATAAAACCGTGTCAAAAGCACGCTCGACGAACCAAATGCTCGCCAAAATCAAGGTTAAAGCAGCGCTACCGTATAAAACAGGTACTTGATACCACTTACTAGCCCGCCACAGATAAGCTAGCGGGAATACTAATAACACCAAGCTTAACTGTCCTAACTCCACCCCTAGATTAAAACCAAGCAAAGCTTGAATCAGTGCCGTTTTCGGCATTTCCAATTCCAAGAGCACACTTGCAAAACCGAAGCCATGCAATAAACCAAAACCAAAAGCAAGCCACCATTGATCATGTTTTACAATCGGATAAAAAATATTTAAAGCCAAAACAATAATGGAGAGCGCAATCGCCGATTCTACCAAGCGCGATGGCAAACTTACTAGATTAAGCGCAGCTAGCGATAGCGTGATTGAATGCGCCACCGTGAAAGCAGTAATGACTTTCAGTAAATTCCACAAAGCCGGCCGGAAGCTCGCTACTTCTTCCCAAGCATGATCTTTGACGCGCAAGACAGCGGGCAAAATCAACATACTAATAAAGAGTAAATGATCTAAACCAATCCAAATATGGTAAATGCCCTCACCGATATAAGTTACAAACGTTGACCAAGTGTTCACTTCTTGCGGAGCCAGACTTAGGTTAGGTTGAGCCTTTGAAAAAACCATTGAGCTAGCATTAATACCCTCGCGCTGATCTAACAACACGCCACGATGGCTAGGGTCAATATCGAAGAGTAGCTGATAGTTAAATTGCAATTTGGCAGCCGCAGCTAATGAGCAACTAGGTGTCAGCATCAAAACGGCATAAGCACCGTCGGTATGCTCATCAATCTGCATTTGCTGCAGGCTTAAACTGCAAACTGTTTCATCTTGGCTTAGCTTTAAGCGGCTTAATGCATAAGCACTCAGTTTCGCTTCCTGTTGTTTGAGTTCACCCCAAGTCAACTGCCCATCTTGATTGCTATCTAAGCCTATTGCCTGTTCTAAATCACGGAGCGCAATATCCCAGCGCACTAAGCCATCCTTTTGTAAAAAGAGATAACTGTCACTAGGTTTATGCGCCAAGGCATTAGTGCTCAAGCAAAAACAGCACAACAACATGAAATATTTGTACCAAACCTTCATGATCTTTGCTCCCCTGGAATTTGTGCTAATAGAGCTTGAAGACGTACATCTTGTTGCTTAGTTTGTATTAACCAAGCTTGTACTTGCCGTGCAGCAGGCCAATCCTGATTGACTAAAGCCGCGCGTAATAATAATGCGGTATCTTCCACTTCTTTTTGCTCTGCCCAATTCGCTTGCGCTAAAGCCAAAGCCTGTTTGGGATCACCCGCAAAGCTCAGTAAATACAAAGCCTCATCGCGCTGATGCAAATTCGATTGACGTAAACGTGCGGCTGCATAGCGCGCTTCTAATTGCTGCCGATAGATTTGGGTTAATTCAGTTTGCTTGGCTTGTTCACTCGCAAGGGCTAAACGTAACAATAATGCATCATCACTGGTCTTATCTTTGAGTAGAGTTAAGACCTCGAGTGGGCGCTGCTCACTTAATAGAAAATCACTGTAGACACGCAATAGATAATTATCGCGGCGTTCAATTGCTAGTGCTTGTTGAAAGTGTTGTTCAGCAACAGATGACTTCCCCATCCGCCAAGCGATTTCTGCCAGATTAGTAGTCACCCATTGCTGCAACTCTAGTGACTCTTTGCTGAAACTGGGCAATAAACTAGCCTGCAATTGGTAGGCACGCTCAGCTTCTCCCGTCAAGCTCAGGACTTGGCTCAAGCATAAAGAGCCATACCAAGTCGAGGCTTCTGATAAGAGTGCCTGGCAAGTTTTACGGGCGGAGGCATAATCACCTTGCACCCATTGCACCACAGCCAAGCTCAACCAAGCTTGACTGGATTGGGGCTGGATACGCACTAACTGCTTTAAATCTTGTAGCGCAGCCGCATACTCATGCTGATGCTGACGTAGGGTTGCACGTAAGAATAAGACCTCAGGTGGCGGATCGACTTTATCCCACCAAGGCTGCAAAACGGTTTCTGCATAAGCATAGTAACGTGGATCGGCTTCGCTACGACCTAATTCGATATACAAACGCGCTAAACCTACACTCGCTGTCAACTCATTTGGCTGTTGTTCTAAGCTGCGTTTAAAACTACGAATTGCCTCTGAGTTGGCTTGTAGATGGGTCGGTAATACCGCCACTACAGTCTGTTCAGATTCTGGAATATAAGCTGCTGCTTGTAGGCTCATGCTTAAACTTAAACCCACAAGCCAAGAGCCAGCGAGGCTCCAGCATGGAATGGTTATTTTACTGAAGGTTCGTTGCATCTCACTGACTCCTAACTTGCGGTTTAAACTAAAGGGCAATAATTAGTTGGGAGAACCTGCGAGTGGTGTCGTCAGATAAGGGAAACTAGCCGTAAACTGCTCTGCACTTTGGAGCACGCCATCGGTATAGGGCAGATTGCCACTGGTAGCTTCCTCAGGTGTACAGAGATTTAAACCTAAATGGCAAAGCAAACCCATGGCTACACGAATTTCCGCATCCACCACATCATCGCCGGGGCGGCGTCCATTAGGGAAGCCCGCAGCATCGCCTGCGGCAACGCCTAGGTTTTTCTGATCTGCTTTAGCGGTGGGAGCAATATTCATATTTAAGCGTAACATTTCGCCCACTGAGCCGTTTGCATTCACGCCTTTTAAACCAGTCAGGAAGGCAGCCACTAAATCAGGCCGACCATTCACCGTGGGTGCTTGCACACCAAACAGAACATTCAATAACACAGGCAAAGTGGGTTTAGTCACATAATCGAGGAATTGAGCATCATCTTTAGGCTCGCTAGCATTGAAGCGATTTTTATCCGGTAAACCGATAACCACTTCATTTACTAAAGGCATACCTAAGCGTGATACTTGAACCCAAGGGCCCGTCGAGGTTTTAGCCCGCAGATTTTTCGGTTCTTCTAGTAAAGAACTGGTTTGAGGTAGGCTTGCAGTAGTCCATAGCCCGATAATGCCGTTACCACTGCCTTTTAAACAGTCAATCGGTACTTCTAAGGCTAAGGTCGTGACATTTTTATCTTTTAGAGTATCGACTTCAGCATCCACCGCACCGACTGGATTCGTGTTCACTAGGTCGAAGATTTCACCCAGATTGACTGCAAATGGATCTTTGCGTTGCCCTACAAAAACACGCCCAACTTGAGCGCCTGTTGGGCAGCCATTCAAACGGACTTTTTGGATGAAGGTATTGGCATAATGCTCATAAGACTGGATGCTGAACGTCTTACTACCGATATTATCCAAGGGCTTACCAAAAAACCCTCGATTGGTATCAGCATTCATTGCTTGCTTGGACTCACCCGTGCGCCGATCGCCCTTAATCACATTTAAGGTATAAAACTCACGAAAGTTCGCAGCTGTTTGATCTTGTTTAGTGACAGGCCCTACATTGATCAAGGGCACTGGAATATCTTTGCCATCAATGGGTAAGGCAATCCCTTTGCCTGCATTACCTAAGCGCTGACTGAAATCAAATTGAAAGGTTAAATCTTCTTTAGCATCGCCATTATTATCTACATGAATTTCATAAACCGCATCGGGCGACATGCTGAAATAATTAGGTCCACCATAAGCATCTTGCAAAGGGTTGTAATTAGCCAGCAAGGTCACAAAACCCGACCGCCCCGGCTCATAACTGCGGAAAGCATAAAAATCGGTGGCATCCACCTTAGGGTTTTCAGTGATAAAAGGAGCTTCACGGTGACTAGAAGCTTGTACAGCACTTGAAATAGCAAGCGCTAAACAAGTCGTTGGAAAAACTACAGACTTTATAAACATGATAATTCCCTCAATGCATAATGATGAAACAACTGAAGTGTGTGAGCTCACTTAAGACTCATTACGCAGTGAGAGAAAAACTGGATTTAGCTTTTTTTGAATTAATAAGATAGGAGTACTTAAAAATGGAACTCCACTAAGCTTTAAAACTTAGTAGAGTATCAAGATTTCTACTTGACCACGCTCAATAACAGCGCAGTAAGTTCATGGTTGCAGGCTCATCCCTAAATTAGGATGCTCATAGAATCACTCACGCCCTTCCTGCAAATGATAACTACGCACGCGCCGCCCATCGGTTTCAACCGAATGTAAATGCACGTCATAACCCCAAAGGCGATGCACATGGCGCAACATTTCATAGCAGTCATTACTTAAAGGACGCCGATTGTGCATATGGTGATAAAGCGTCAAGGAACGATCCCCACGAATATTCACACTTTCAACTTGAATGTCCGGCTCTTGGGAGCTGAGATTGTATTGTTGAGAGAGTGTCTCGCGTAGCAAGCGATAGCCTTCATCATTATGAATCGCAGTCACATCAATCACATTACGCCGATCATCATCTTGCAGTGCAAAGAAATGGAAATCACGCATGATTTGCGGCGACATAAATTGCAGAATGAAGCTCTCATCACGATAGTTGCGCATGACGTAGTCAAGAGTACTGATCCAATCTGAGCCAGCAATATCAGGGAACCAGCGTTTGTCTTCATCGGTAGGATTTTCACAAATCCGCCGAATATCTTTCATCATCGCAAAGCCTAACGCATAGGGATTGATACCAGAATAATAGCGGCTATCAAAATCAGGCTGCATCACTACATTGGTGTGTGAGGTCAGAAACTCCATCATGAAGCCTTCATTCACTAAGCCTTCGTCATACAGCTCATTCAAAATGGTGTAATGCCAGAAGGTCGCCCAGCCCTCATTCATGACTTGAGTTTGGCGCTGCGGATAAAAATATTGCGCGACTTTGCGTACAATCCGCACAATTTCCCGCTGCCAACCTTCTAAAAGTGGAGCATTCTTTTCAATGAAATACAGAAGATTCTCTTGGGATTCAGCAGGAAATTTCTGAATCTCAATAGTTTCGTCTACCTGTGCTTTGCGTGGTAAAGTACGCCATAAATCATTGATATGTTGCTGAATATATTGTTCACGCTCTTGTTGGCGCAAGGCTTCCGCCGCCGCAGATACAGGTACAGGACGCTTATAACGGTCAACGCCATAATTCATTAGGGCATGGCAGGAATCCAGCAACAACTCGACTGCTTGTACACCATAACGCTCTTCACATTGCGCAATATAGTTTTTAGCAAATAAGAGGTAGTCCACAATCGCTTCCGCATCAGTCCAGCTACGGAATAAATAATTACCCTTGAAGAAGGAATTGTGACCATAGCAAGCATGTGCAATCACCAAGGCTTGCATGGTCAGCGTATTTTCCTCCATCAGATAAGCGATGCAGGGATTGGAGTTGATCACAATCTCGTAAGCCAAGCCCATCCGCCCGCGTGAGTAATTCTGCTCTACATTGACAAAGTGTTTGCCATAAGACCAGTGATTATAAAAAACCGGCATCCCAATCGATGCATACGCATCCATCATCTGATCGGAACGAATAATTTCAATCTGATTGGGATAGGTATCTAAACGAAATTTATCACGCGCTATCCGTGCTATTTCGCGGTCATAAGCCTCGATGGTTTCGAAGGTCCATTCAGAGCTAGTGGAGAGGTAGTTTTTATTCATAAGCTGCTTTACTCCACGACCATCGTTTTCTTAAACAACTCACGGAAGACTGGATAAATCTCCGAATTATCCCGTACTCGCTGAATGGCAAAGCGATCTGAATAATCAGCTTCTAAATGCTGATACAAATGCCACAAGCCTTGCGGATCACGATCACCAATTTCAATATAAGTAAAATATTGCACATTCGGCAAAATGCCATCGACTAAAGCTTTATGGCAACGTTGATTATCTTCCTGCCAGTTATCACCGTCTGAGGCTTGTGCTCCATAAATATTCCACTCATTCGGGGAGTAACGTTCCTCGATAATATCGGCCATTAGCGTCAACGCACTGGAAACAACTGTTCCACCCGTTTCGCGTGAGTAGAAGAAGGTTTCCTCATCCACCTCTTGCGCTTGGGTATGGTGGCGAATGAAGACCACCTCAATATGTTCATAATTCTTCTGCAAGAATAAATACAGCAAAAAGAAAAAGCGTTTGGCTGTTTCTTTAATATCCTGAGTCATTGAGCCTGACACATCCATCACACAAAACATCACAGCTTTGGGTGATGGCTTAGGTACTCTGACATGCAAATTATATTTCAGGTCAAAGTCGTCTAAGAAAGGTACAGTATTTAAGCGAAAGTTGAGGCGACTTAACTCTTCCTCTAAAGCTAAACGATCTTCATCTGTAGGCTCTTCTTCATCCTGCTTGTCTAATTCAGCTAGGACTTCACGCCGCCGCCGCCGGGCTTTACCACTTAAAGCAATCCGTCGGGCTTGGGCACTACGCATGGTACGCACAATATTGATCTGATTGGGGCTGCCAACTTCACTAAAGCCCGCACGATGCGTTTCAAAAGATTCACTACCAACTAACTGGCGCTTCACCATATTTGGCAAAGCTAGATCTTCAAATAGATATTCTAAGAATTCACTTTGAGAGATTTGGAACACAAAATCATCCACCCCCTCACCCGCATCGGAAGCTTCACCTGAACCTGAGCCACCACCGCCACCTCCAGGTGGCCGCTGAATACGATCACCTTGAATAAATTCCTTATTGCCAGGATGCACAATTTCACGTTGTCCACCCTGTCCGTGCCGAAACACAGGCTCAGAAATATCCCGCTTGGGGATAGTAATACTATCCCCCCGCTGCATATCGGTAATATTGCGGCGACTCACAGCATCCGACACCGCTTCGCGGATTTGCTCGTGATAGCGCTTCAAAAAGCGTTGTCGATTGACTAAGCTTTTATTTTTGCTATTTAAACGACGGTCAACAACATAGGCCATTACGGCACTCCTTTGGACAGTCCACTACTGTGACTTACGTACCCGCAAATACCATTCAGCTAACAAGCGTACTTGTTTCTCGGTGTAACCACGTTTCATCATCCGATCGACGAAACTGTCATGTTTACGTTGCTCCTCCGCAGAGGATTTAGCGCCATACGAAATAACTGGCAATAAATCTTCAGTACTTGAGAACATCTTCATCTCAATCACGCGGCGTAATTTTTCATAGCTGGTCCAGGCTGGATTTTTGCCATTATTATTCGCACGCGCGCGCAAGACGAAGTTGACGATTTCATTGCGGAAATCTTTCGGATTACTGATACCTGCTGGTTTTTCGATTTTCTCTAAATCGGCATTTAAAGACGAGCGATCTAGGAAGTCACCGGTTTCAGGATCACGGTATTCTTGGTCTTGAATCCAGAAATCCGCGTAAGTGACATAGCGATCAAATAGATTCTGACCATATTCAGAATAAGACTCTAAGTAAGCAGTCTGAATTTCCTTGCCAATGAAATCGACATAGCGTGGTGACAAGTATTCTTTAATAAAGCTGATATAACGCGCTTGTACTTCCGCTGGGAATTGCTCTTTCTCCACTTGGCGCTCTAGCACATACATTAAGTGCACAGGGTCAGCCGCAACTTCCACCGCATCAAAGTTAAACACTTTAGAGAGAATCTTGAATGCAAAGCGTGTCGACAGGCCAGACATGCCTTCATCTACCCCCGCCGCATCTTGATACTCTTGGATGGTCTTGGCTTTCGGATCAATATCCTTTAAGTTTTCACCATCGTATACCCGCATCTTCGAATAACGATTAGAGTTTTCAGGCTCTTTCAAACGTGACAGCACAATAAATTGTGCCAACATTTTCAAAGTATCAGGGGCACAGGCTGAAGTTGCCAAGGAGCTATTCACCAATAACTTTTCGTAGATTTTGATCTCTTCAGTGACCCGTAAGCAGTAAGGTACTTTTACAATCGACACCCGGTCAATGAAAGCTTCATTGTTGCGATTGTTTTTAAAAGTCTGCCACTCTGATTCATTTGAGTGCGCTAAGATCACGCCAGAAAAGGGAATCGCACCAATACTTTCGGTCCCGTTATAGTTACCTTCTTGCGTGGCGGTCAATAAAGGATGCAGCACCTTAATAGGCGCTTTGAACATTTCAACGAATTCCATTAAGCCTTGGTTAGACAGGCATAAGCCACCTGAATAGCTGTAAGCATCTGCATCATTTTGTGGAAAATCTTCTAACTTGCGAATATCCACTTTACCCACCAAGGAAGAAATATCTTGATTGTTTTCATCGCCGGGTTCAGTTTTAGATAAAGCAATTTGATTCAAACGAGAAGGATAGCGCTTAACGACTTTGAACTTGGTAATATCCCCGCCAAACTCTTTTAAACGCTTCACTGCCCAAGGCGACATAATGGTGCGTAAATAGCGCCGTGGAATCCCGTAATCTTCTTCTAAAATAGCGCCATCTTCTTCAGGATTAAATAAGCCTAAAGGAGACTCATTCACGGGTGAACCTTTAATGCAATAAATCGGTGCCTTTTCCATCAGTGCTTTTAAGCGTTCGGCTAAGGATGACTTACCACCACCCACTGGCCCCAATAGATATAGAACCTGCTTACTTTCTTCTAAGCCCTGTGCCGAGTGACGCAAGAAAGAAACGATCTGCTCAATGGCATCTTCCATGCCATAAAACTCAGAAAATGCCGGATAACGACGAATGACTTTATTTGAAAAAATCCGACTCATACGTGGATCACGCGAAGTATCTACCAGCTCAGGCTCACCAATTGCCCATAACAGACGCTCCGCTCCGGTCGCATAAGTCATTGGCTCTTTTTTGCAGAGTTCAAGGTATTCTTGCAGAGTGTATTCTTCTTCTTTTAAGGCTTCATACCGTGACTGGTAATGACTGAAAATACTCATTTTTAACCCCTTTCTCAGCTTAGCCGATCCGCTCACCTAGCCAGCTGACTTGATTGAAATGCAATAACAATAACTTGATGAATTTAGACATGGGTACAAGGATTACTTTTGCATTTTTCATACCGAAAACCCAATGACCACAAAACATATGTAACGAAATAGTTAAGAAAATAACAAAGACACAGTCATGTTCTAAATATTAGACTACCTAAACTGCAAAAGAGTTTTATTCAAAGAGGAAAAGCCCACTATGCGCCTTTGTCATATTTATTTTATTTATTGCTGACAGCGATTTAGGCTGATCTTGGGATCAAGCTGCTGATCACAATCTGTCCTCAAGACTATGCTTAAGTAGTTAAACACGGCATGAATAAAATCATTTATCTAGACTCGTTTCTTTTGTAGAGACCTGCACTCGATTCCAAAATTTTCCATATTGATCTCGATAAGAAAAAATTATTGGCTTGGCAGATCTCTGCTTAGGAAACTCTACGGTAATAGCCCCAGCCTCGGCTGTGTTGAATACCTTAGTCCCTAGCGCTTGATAGCGAGCCAAAATTGTTGGATGTGGATGGTGAAAGCGATTGAGATAACCCGTACTAGCCAGAGCCACTTGAGGTGTAACAGCTTGTAAAAACGCTGCTGAAGAAGATGTTTTACTACCATGGTGAGGCATCAGCACCACATCAGCGCGTAAATCCTTACCCGAGCTAAGTAGCACTTGTTCAGTGCTTTTTTCAATATCAGACGGCAATAATAGAGCATAGGCAGCGTTACTGACTTTAAGTACACAAGCCTGATTGTTTTTCTTGGTATAAGCTAATTCAGGATGAGGGCTTAAAACCTCAAACCTCACTTCATCCCATAGCCAAGTTTGTCCCGCCTCACAGCGTGTTAGAGGAGCGGCTATTGATCTGGGAAAGTTTTCCAGCTGATTCGTGCTTAATTCCTTGACCTGAAAATTAGCTAAGAGGTAATCAGCACCACCTCGGTGATCATTGTCGCCATGCGAGATGAGCAGTTGGTCTATCTGACTGATATGCTGCGAGCGCAACCAAGGCGCTACAACTACTTCGCCCATATCAAACCCATAAGGCGATTTAGCACCTGCATCAAACACCAAGACATGCTTGGCTGTTTGCACAACAGTGGACAAACCTTGCCCTACGTCTAAGACGCTTAAGCGAAACTCCCCTAATTGAGGTTTATTTGGCTCCCAAATCACTAAAGGTAGCAGGCAGATTAATCCTAGCCAGCGGCTCGGCAAGCCACGTGGTAACAGCATCAGCAAAACACCTAACAAGGCTAGTGCTAAACCATACCAAGGCAGAGCTGGAAAATAGATTAGTGCATTAGGTAACTGTGCTAAATACCCCAAGCCTGCAAAGAGGATATCTAAGGCATCAGCTGCTAACTGCCACAGTTGACTGGCCAAATCCAAGGATAAAGGTAAGCACAAAATACCTAGCAAAATCAGAGGAACTACTACGAGAGTTACCCAAGGAATAGCTACTAAATTAGCCAGCGGGGAATAGACCGACAAGCTGGAAAAAAATCCTAGGTTTAAGGGGATTAAGAACACGGATAAACTCAGCTGCACCCCAACAAGTTTTGCCCACCACGGTTTAGGCTGATGTTGACTTAATAAAGCTAATAAAGCGACTGATCCGAAGGACAACCAAAAACCAATCGACCAAGGGGCTAATGGATCAAGTAGCAGCACTAGGCCTAAAGCGAAGGCTAAACTTCGACTAAACGCGAGACGCTGCCTGAGTAATAAGCCAAGCATGAGCATCAGTACCATCAGCAAAGAACGCTGAGTCGGAATATTGAAACCCGCTAGCAAAGCATA
The DNA here is from genome assembly GCA_008015155.1 of Thiothrix sp. GTDB lineage: Bacteria > Pseudomonadota > Gammaproteobacteria > Thiotrichales > Thiotrichaceae > Thiolinea. The sequence goes on along the minus strand of SSFA01000022.1, from coordinate 94,599 downwards.
GCCAGTAGCAAAACCTGCTCCGACAACACCACCGGCTAGACGTACTGGCAGATACAAGTACAACTGCGGATATACTCGCCAAAGCAAGAGCATGGGCAGCAGCCCAAAACCTGCAACCATCGCAATATGTAAGCCTGAAATAGACAGTAGATGAGCCGTACCCGTCGCTTGTAAGAGTTTCCATTGCTGTTTGCTAATACCGGCTGTTGCAGAAACCGCCAAACCCTGAATCAAGCCCGTGCTAGCTTGATCGCCTAAAACCGCATGAATAGCTTCACTCATGCGCTCACGAATAGGGTCAATCGCTAAAGCCTGTGCCTTAGCTAAGCGCAAGGACTCACCTTTTCCATTGACATAACCAGTAGCCAAAACTCGCTCAGCAAATAGCCAACGCTCATAGTCAAAACCACCAAGATTACTTAAGCCATTGGGCCGTTTAGCACGTATTAGCAGTTGCCAAGATTCGCCTGCTTTTAGTTCAGGCAAGGCTACCTCTTTTTGGGCATACCAATTTAAACGCACTAAACCAGTGAATTTTGTATCTAAGTTTGCTTGACCGTTTACTGCTAAAATTTGATCCACACGAAAGAAAAAGCTATAACCGGTCGTTAGATGTTCAGGTAGATCTTGTACACTACCGATCACCTGTAGATCCTTTCCTTCCAAGACCTGTGGTAATTGACCGTGTAAGATCGAGCTGGCAGTCCAGCAAGCATAAGAAAAACTTAGAAAAAAGCAGATTATGTAGACTAAATACTTGCGCCCAAGGGGTAGCAGACCTAATAATCCGAGAGTTAAAATCGAGAGGCTCATTATAAGGAAGCACCAGCTCGGTTGGGGTAGCTTGGTGAACCAAATTAATGCACAACTGCCTAATAAGCTACTTATTGCAAGTCCACGCATGCTGTCAAATTTAGGGAAGACCCTTTTATTGTTATTGGTTAGTCATTAAATAATGCCAAAGCGTTTATTTAAAAAGCTTTCGCCGCACCCAGATACGATTACGCAAAACAAATATATGCGTTATTTGGGCAGCTCCTTGTTTTTGCCCGCTCTATGGCATTTTAATCGGCATAGTGTGGCTAAAGCTTTTGCAATCGGCTTGGCCTGTATGTGGATTCCTTTTCCGGGACAATCCATTTTCGCAGCTGCCTTAGCGATTCTAGTTCGTGCCAACATTCCTATGTCTGTGGCACTTGTTTTTGTCACCAATCCAGTGACAGGCCCACCGATGTTTTATGGAGCCTATGTTATTGGTGCACGCTTACTAGATCAGCCACAGATACCTCATTTTGAGATGAACATTGAATGGCTAGAGCAGACGCTTGGGCAAATCTGGGAGCCTATGGTAGTAGGCTGCTTGGTAGTCGCGCTAATTTCGGCGCTGATTGGCTATTACGGTATTCAGCTATTCTGGCGTTTTCATGTGAATCAAAAACTTAAAGAACGCCGTTGCCGTCAAGAAAACCCTAACTTGAAGGTAGCACAACCACTGATTAGTCCTCCCTCGTCAACAGACAATCCTAGAGTGGCTGTAAAATTGAAAGAAGACCAGCAACCCTAGATCTAAGTTGTGCTTATACAAATAATTTAGGCTGCTTGTAAGCGGCCTTCCACTAAGCGATACACTGAATCCATGCGTCTTGCCAAACTCAAATCATGGGTAACGATAACAAAGGCTGTTTGCAAAGCCTCATTCAGATTTTGCATCTGCTCAAACACTTGTTCAGCGGTATTTTGATCCAAGTTACCCGTCGGCTCGTCGGCTAATACAGCATGAGGGCGAGTCACCAAAGCCCGAGCAATCGCCGCACGCTGGCGCTCACCACCTGATAGTTGACCAGGCTTATGCCCTAGACGTTTACCTAAGCCTACTTTACTGAGCATGTCTTCCGCTTGCTCAGTTGCCTCTTTGACTTTAACGCCACGAATTAATAGCGGCATCGCTACATTTTCTAAAGCGGTAAATTCCGGCAGTAAATGATGGAATTGATAAATAAACCCCAGAGATTGGTTACGCAGTAGCCCACGGTCTTTATCCGAAAGTTGCTCCATACGTTTGCCCATCACTTCTACATGACCGGAACTTGGCAAATCCAAGCCACCTAATAAATGCAATAAGGTGCTTTTGCCACTACCTGAACTGCCCACAATGGCAATCCGGTCACCCGCACGTACGGTTAAATTAATACCACTCAGCACAGAAACATCTAGCTGCCCTTCTTGGAAACGCTTACTCAAATCTTGGCAGTTAATTACAGGGGTGGAGTTGTGAGAATTATTCATATCGTAAAGCCTCAGCTGGCTGCACTTTAGAAGCACGCCAAGCTGGATAAAGCGTGGCAACAATCGCCATTAAAAAGGAAGCCAGAGCAATCAGAATCACGTCACCCAGATTCACTTTGGATTGCAACTCACTAATTTGATAAGCCTCAGCAGAGATAAAATGAGTATCGAATAAACGCTCTAGCCAAGGTACGATAGTTTCTAAATTACTGGCGAGCAGTACACCGAGTACAATACCTAAAAGCGTTCCAATCACGCCAATTAAGCTCCCCTGCACCATAAACACGCCCATAATACGTGCAGGTGATAAGCCCAAAGTGCGTAAAATCGCAATATTCGCTTCTTTGTCAGTGACAACCATCACAAGTGTGGAGACTAAGTTAAAAGCCGCTACGGCAATAATCAGCATGAGAATTATAAACATCACGCTTTTTTGAATTTGGAGTGCTTTAAAGAAATTACTTTGTTGATTCGTCCAATCACCTACCCACAAGTTAGGATACTCAGCTAACAAGCGATTATAAATTTCATCCGCGACTTTAGGTGCGCGCCAAGCATCTCCTAAGCGCAAGCGTAGGCCTGTAATATTCTCACCCATACCTAAAGCTTGTTGTGCATCTTTTAAGTTTACATAAGCAAATCCGGTGTCGTAGTTTTGCATATCGACGCGGAAAATAGCCTTGATAGTAAAGCGTTGTAAAACTGGCAACTCACTGGTATCTAAAATATCTTCTGTGGGACTAATTAAAGTCAAAGCATCGCCCACATCAACTTTCAGCTCCTTAGCTAAGCCTGCACCAATCGCGATTCCATTACTGCCCGGTGTAAGCGCTTGCATATCGCCTTTTTCAACATGCTTAAAGACATCCGCCACTTGGCTTTCTTGATCAGGTTCAATCGCTTGTAATAAGACACCGCGCGCTTCATCGCCCTGATTGAGCATGACTGGCTTTTCAATAAAGGCTGAAATGGCTTTGACATAGGGATAGTTTTGTATGGTCGCTCGCAAGGCTGGAGCTTCTGTACTATCTAATTGTGCATCATCTTGAGAAGAAATAGTGACATGCGCCAGCATCCCTAGCATCCGATCACGCAGGGTCACCTCAAAGCCATTCATTACAGACAGCACTGTGATTAAGACCAATACGCCAATCGCAATCCCCAGCATAGAAGCCAGCGAAATAAAAGAAACGAAATGGTTTTGACGACGCGCCCGGGTATAACGTAAACCAATAAATAGCTCTAGCGGTAAAAATGGCTTACTCATAACGTAAGGACTCCGCAGGCTGTACTGCTGCAGCACGGCGTGCTGGATAAACTGTCGCCAAGACAGAAAAAACTATCGCGGCAACTGCAATCCACCACACATCGCTCCAATGCAAATCGGAGGGCACTTCACTGATATAGAAAATATCCGCTGGAAAGACTTTAAAGCCAAAAGTGTTTTCTAGTGCAGGTACAATAGTTTCAATATTCAGAGAAAGCAAAACGCCTAATATTACCCCAACTACCGTCCCAAAAATTCCAATAATGCTGCCTTGGATCATAAAGATGCGCATTACTCGGTTCGGTTCCATGCCAAAGGTGCGCAAGATAGCAATATCGGCTTGCTTATCATTCACAGCCATTACTAAAGAAGCGACGAGATTAAATAAAGCAACTGCAACGACTAAAAACAAAATTAAAGTCATAGCAATTTTTTCAGTTTTAACAGCGCGGAAAAAATTACCATGTTCTTTACTCCAATCCGCGACTTCATACTGATCACCTAGTTTGGCTTGTAGCTCACGAGCTAAAGGCTGAGCTGCAAATAAATCATCGAGCTTTAAACGAATCCCACTGACCTGACCCGGCATTTTAAACAAGCGCTCAGCATCCTCTAGATGCACAAAAGCTGTCATTTTATCGAATTCTTGCATCCCGAATTGATGAATGCCGATCACCGTGAAGCGCCGTAAACGCGGTAAAACCCCAGCTGGAGTGACTTGCACTTGTGGCACAACCACAGTGACCTTATCCCCTGGAACTACTTGCAAAGCATTTGCAAGCCCTGTTCCCAGAATAATCCCGTAGGAACGCGGTTTTAAATCTTTAAAGCTACCTTCAAGTAAAGAAAAGCCCTGCTCGTTGACTTGATCTTGATAATCTGGATGAATCCCTTGCAAAATGGTGCCACGCAAGAGCGTACTATTGGCAATCATGACCTGCTTTTGCACATAGGGGGCTGCCCCTACGACATGTGGCTCTTTTACGAGCTTTTCATAATTCTGCATCCAGTCGGAAAGCTTGCCATCTGTCCCAGAAACCGTGACATGCGCAACCACCCCCAGTATTCTGCTTCTGAGTTCTTTCTCAAATCCGTTCATTATGGACAGAATAGTGATCAGCACCATCACCCCAAGCATGATGCCGAGCATGGATGCAAAAGAAATGAATGAAATAAAACGGTTACGCCGCCGTGAGTGTGTATAGCGCTGCCCGATGAATAATTCTAATGGTCTAAACATGGGTGGCGATTGTACCTTTTGAACAACAAAATCACAGCTTAATTTGCTGTAATAAAACAAGTATCAACGCTCTGGAGCACGCTATGAAAACCCCAACATGGCTCTTATCGTTTGCGTTCTGTTTACCACTGGCTCTCAGTAGTTCTTTACCCCTAGTGGCTCATGCAGAAAGAGGCGCTGAGCCTGCAGCCTTACAACACAGTGTTTACAAGCGCACCGCTTATCCCCGCCGTGGTGCTAGTATGCAACAAGTACGTAAGCGCTTTGGTAAGCCGCATTCGGTGAAAGTTTCCCAAGGTAAAGTAAAACGCAAATGGCCAAAAATCACGGCTTGGAATTACGGCAGCTACACGGTCTATTTTGAACGTAGCCGGGTATTACACACCGTGATTCATTAAAATTCTATTCATAAGCAGCGATCTCTTGACCAAGTATCAGGAGATCCCTTTCGCTCAAACTAATTGTTAAGACTTTTTTAGCTTCTGCAAACACTTGCTTATTGAGCATGCCTTTAGCTTTACCGATGGCAACATCCAGTGCGGTATGTTTGGGTAGGCTCAACTCTTTAGTTGGACGCCTAGCAAACTGATCGGCTCAGACTATACTCAATGCAGAGTATAACAACCCTAAATTAAGGACTTGACCAATGGATAGAGCAGCTGAAATTAATGCACGCCTAGCAGCCTTTGAGCGTGATCCAGTCGCTTTCATGAATGAAAAGCCCACTAAATACGATGCCAATGGCAATCCAGTGCGCGGAGTGAGCTTGTTTAGCGCCAGTACTATTGCTAATCGTAGGTTTGTGGAAGCACGGGATATTGCACGTCAACGTGCCTTAGCCACTGGTTCTCATGGTACTGCTCGTGCTGCAGTTGCCTCTAATGATAATGCAGCTAACTTAGTGGATGCACTACGTTATAACAAACTTCAAGATATGGAAAACGCTAAGCTTAAACAAGCGAAGCTTGCGGAATCACCTTGGTCAGATGACTACTGGGCTTTATACAAAGGCGAATTAGGTGCACGCTATGCTGATCCTAGTTTTCCTAATAGTGATAACTGGCAGCAAAATTGGAATTATATCGCTGCTAATCCTGCTGCTGCGATTGTCAAAAGTCGTAGTGCTTCACGGATTAATCGGCTTTCTCCATCAGAAAAATATGATGCTATTCTCGGTGATGCGAATAGCACTTTGACCAAACGTATGTGGGCTGATGGTAAAAGTTTTTACGATGCCACTGGTTCAGTAGAAACTTGGATGGGCATTTGCCATGGTTGGTCACCAGCAGCTTACATGCTGGCACGCCCTAAGCGTTCTATCACTATTGTCACACCTGATAATATCCCGATTAAATTCTTTCCTTCCGATATAAAAGCCCTAGGGTCCCTTTTATGGGCAAATATGCCAGCACGTACTCGCTTCATTGGTGGGCGCTGTAATGACAAAAACCCAGCAATGGATCAAAGTACAGGCCGCGTTGTTTCTGCTCAATGTTTTGATACCAACCCAGGTACTTGGCATTTAGCCGTCGTAAATCAGATTGGTGCGGCCAAGCGTAGCATGGTGTTCGATGTCACTTTTGACTACGAAGTCTGGAATCAACCGGTCTATGGTTATAGCTATACTTATTTCAATCCACAAACCCGCAAAGCCACTAATACGCTTGCTCAAGCTAAAGTAGCGGTTAGTGCTTATACCAATGATAAATTTAAACGCTTTCGTAGTCCTACTGCGCGTTCAGTAGTAGGTGTGTCTATGCTAGTGTCTTATGTGGTAGAAACATCGCCTAGTCAGCGTGAGGATGATAGTCCTTCCTACGACTCTATTCAGCAAGTTGCTTATGAGTATGATCTAGAGTTGGACGCTAATGATGTGATTATTGGTGGGGAATGGTATCGCAATGAGCATCCAGACTTCTTATGGACACCCGCTAAAGGCACACCCGCTCAAACGCGTTATGAAGCAGTGGCTACCGGGGCTTGGGATGATATCCGCCGTGCAATGCCAGTCAGTTGGCGTACTGCAGGTATTCAAGCGGCCACCAATGATTATGCTCCCTTAGCTAAAGTCGTAGAACGCTTGATTGCCTTCTCAAACGGAACGGTGCGGGCAACCAGCGGAGTCGCATCAGCCTCAGCGACACCAACTCCCTCAGTAACGCCTAGTACTACTGATGTCCCATCGAGCACACCCACTAGCTCAACTAGACCAGCTTCGCGCCTCGGTGAATGGTTTAATCGAATTTTAGGCCGTTAGATAAAACACGAATAAATAAAAAGCAGGGTTGATGTTTGCGACAACCCTGCTCGACATTAGCTGCCAGTAGCGATTGGAGGAGGAGTCAGGCAGCTGGGAGTGATCTTAACCAGCTAGCTAAGCGCCCGCTGGCTGTGGCATAAAGCCACCTCGTGCTGGGAACATACGTGCAATCAAGCTTGCAGTCGTACCGGGACGATAAGCCGTTTCTTGCTTTTTGTGCTTATAGGTCAAGTTTTCTAAGGTAATACCCTCTAAAAACTCAGCCACACGCTCATCTAACCCTACTAACATGGCATCAATATTCGCCTGATTAGAGCAAGCAGAGACATCTCGATCTTCGCTATCACCATGCGTTTCAATCGCACGGACGATATCGGCAATCGAAATCCGCCCTGCAGGGCGACCTAAACGATAGCCACCACCAGGCCCGCGAATACCTTCTACTAGACCCGCATGACGCAAGCTATAGAAAAGTTGTTCCATATACGACAAGGAAATACCTTGTTCTTTAGCCAGATTGCTTAAACGTAGTACCTTGCGATCGTTATGTAATGCCAACGCCAGCATCGCCATCACTGCACGTTGGCTTTGTGTTGTCAGTTTCATCTGCCGTCTCCTATATAACGGTTTACTTAAGGTATGGAAAGAGTATATAAAAGAACAACGCTAAGAAAAATTCGAATTTTAAACATGTAATTTTCGTAAAAAACGAAGTATTTAAAGGAACTTTAAGCCTATGCTCAACTACAAACACCTTTATTACATGCGTGAAGTGGCTACGGCTGGCAGCCTGACTCGTGCTAGTGAACGCTTACATTTGACTCCACAAACTTTAAGCGGTCAGATCAGTTTATTAGAAGAGTCTTTAGGGACTGACTTGTTTAAACGTCAAGGCCGTAATCTTGAATTAACTGAAGCCGGACAAGTCGCCTTGCAGTATGCGAACGAAATTTTTCAGTTAGGTGAAGCTTTAGAACAAATCCTGCAACAATTACCTAAAGGTCGTGCTCAACTATTTAGAGTAGGAGTCTCTGATTTAGTGCCTAAATCCATCGCCTATCGCTTATTACAGCCTGCGATGCTGATGAATAAAAAAATTCGGATCGTCTGCACTGAAGGTAAATTATCTGACCTATTAGCCGAATTAGCTGTGCATCGTATGGAGTTAGTGATTGCTGATAGCCCCATGCCCAGTTATATGAATGTTAAAGGCTTTAGTCACAAATTAGGATCGAGTGGCATCAGTTTTTTCGCTAGCCCTGAGTTGAAAGCCTCGCTAGTAGGTGAGTTTCCCGCTTGTTTAGATGGTGCGGCTTTATTGATGCTCAGTGAAGGTGCTGCCATCCGTTCCAAGTTACTGAGTTGGTTTCATAGCCAACATGTTAAACCGATGATTGTTGGCGAGTTTGATGATAGTGCTTTAATGCAGGCTTTTGGTTTTGCAGGGACAGGGGTATTTATCGCTCCCACTGCTCTAGAAGAAACTTTAGAGAAAGAAGGACGCGTTGAAGTAATCGGGCGTAGTTGTGAGATTTATGAAAACTTCTATGCCATTTCGATAGAGCGTAAGATTACGCATTCCGCAATCAAAGCCATCACTGAACATGCTCAGGGTTGGTTACATTAATAAGGCTAAATAATGGCAGATGCACACACATCAGCTAATCCCTGCTTAAGTTGTGGGGCCTGCTGTGCTTGTTTTCGAGTGTCTTTTTATTGGGGAGAATCTGATGCAGCACCGGGTGGCTATGTTCCGGCCGCATTAACTCAGCCTATTTCCCCCTATCGTGCCGCTATGCAGGGAACTGATCAACCTGAACCGCGCTGTGTTGCTTTAGAAGGTCAGGTGGGAAGCCAAGTGTTGTGTACCATTCACCCTAAACGCCCCTCGCCTTGTAGAGAATTTAATGCATCTTGGGAAAAGAATATTTTTAATGAAGCCTGCGATCGCGCTCGCCAAAAATACCATTTGGCAGCTTTAGAGCCGGGTTGGGATCAGATGTAGAAAAATCTTACAGACCTTTGCTATTCAGGTCTTGTTTATTTAATAAAAATTTTCTATAATCAATCTAAATAAAAAAGCGGATCAAAAAAAGACTGATCCGCTTGCTTTGTGAAGGTGACTCAAGAACTCCAAAGATCTAAGTCTCTGGAAATCAAGGATAGCGTTAAAACACAGCAGATCCCTGACTGAGTTCCTAATTTACCCAACAACCAGCTCCCCAATGAATGGCCGGTTGTAAGGATGAATTAAGAACGGCAACCTCAGCTTGCGTCATTCTGAAACCTCTAAGCCATTGAGTGTCAGAACGGCGGAAACATTATTTTTTTATTACAGCATCGTCGTGACGACAGAATCGCTACCACAAACCCCAATTTTCGCGATTCTTGCTGAAGTTGAAGCTCATTCTAGAGAGTACGCACTGAATCAAACCTGAATGATCGGATTGTTTTTTGATCAATTGTATTTTTACAAAAATAAAGCTGGATTAATCGCAGTACCATTTAGATACACAGACCAATGTAGGTGTGGCCCTGTAGCCCTACCAGTGCTTCCAACACTACCTAAATAATCACCTTGCTCTAAAAATTCACCATTTTTTACATTAATTTGGCTTAAGTGTGCATACATACTAATTAATCCGCCCCCATGATCCACGTAAACGACATTACCACTAAAGAATAAATTGCCAGTATGAATTACGCGCCCAGGAGCTACCACTTTAACTGGAGTACCTGTGGCAGCTGCGATATCCATCCCACTATGTGGCTGTCTGGGTTGACCGTTTAGAATACGGCGTAACCCAAAGCGGCCACTATCCCGTCCTGCAATCGGACGGATAAAGTCGATACTTGACACTTCACCCACATACTGGCTCGTGAGACGTTTTTGTAAAGCCATTTCCTGCACAATCCGCTCGGACGAATCTTCATCTGGTTCTACTTTATTTTTATCTTTAATTCGTAAACTTTGTGTCCGGTAGTGTTTAGCTTGTACCTCGAAACTGAGAGCCTGTTGAGTATTGCCAAAATTTACTTCGAGCTGTTCCATACCAGGCTTAGTATCCAAAGGGATACCAACCAAAGCAAGCCATTCATTGCCTTCTGGCACGACCGTTACCCTAGCCCCTGCATAATAAACTACCGGCTTGGGCTCATTTTGGCTTGTAAGTGCTAAGATCAATAAACCACCGGGGACTGCTTGCTGAGTAGGAAAAGCTTGCGTTGCGCAGGCTGAAGCGAGTAGCGTTAAGCCTATTAGTGTTTTTATAGCCCTGAACATTCTTTATGCCCTATTGTTATAAGTGATTAATAAATATGTCTGAGCATACCATATTGGCCGAACGGATGAAGTCGATCCAACCCTTCCATGTCATGGATATTTTGGCACGTGCGCGCCAATTAGCGAGCCAAGGACAGTCGATCATTCATATGGAAGTAGGCGAACCTGACTTTACAACCCCTACTCCCATTATTGAAGCAGGCATGCAAGCTTTAAGAGATGGGCACACTAAATACACACCTGCCTGTGGTATACCCGAATTACGTGAGCGCATTGCTGATTGGTATTGGCAACGTTTCCAAGTAAAGGTTGCTCCAGAAAGAGTGATTGTCACACCCGGTGCTTCAGGCGCTTTGCAGCTAGCTTTAGGCGTATTAGTGAACCCTAAAGATGAAATTTTGCTTACCGACCCCGGCTATCCTTGCAATCGCCATTTCGTACGTTTGTTTGAGGGCAAACCTATTTCGCTACCGGTGACTGCTAAGCAAAACTATCAACCCAGTTTAGAGCAAATCCAGCAAGCTTGGAGCGCGCAAACCCGGGCTGTCTTATTAGCCTCACCAGCTAACCCTACTGGTACTTTGCTCAGCTTGCAGCTAACACAGCAACTTTATGCTTATATTGCTCAGCAGCAACGCACTTTTATAGTGGATGAAATCTATCAAGGCTTAACTTATGGCCAAGAACCGCACACTGCTTTAAGCATTGCGGATGATATTTGGATCGTGAATAGTTTCTCTAAATACTTTGGGATGACAGGCTGGCGTTTAGGTTGGCTGATTGCGCCTGAATATGCTTTAGACTCCTTGAATCGCTTGGCACAGAATTTATTTCTTTCGCCACCAACCGTCGCGCAATATGCGGCTTTAGCTGCTTTTGAACAACCTACTTTAGAGATCACTGAAGAGCGCCGCCTAGAATTTGCCAAGCGCCGTGATTTTCTTTTGCCTGCTTTACAAAACCTTGGCTTCGACATTCAAAGCATACCGCAAGGCGCCTTTTATATTTATGCCGATGCAGCACATTTTAGTGAAGACAGTCATAGGCTAAGTTTAAACTTGTTAGAAACTGCCGGCGTCGCTTTTACACCGGGGATTGATTTTGGTGATTACTTAGCTAAGACACATGTACGCTTTGCATATACCACTAACCTGCCTGAGTTAGAGCAAGCAGTAGAACGCTTAGCAAAGTATCTGCCACGTTAAGAGCTAGGTGTCTGGCAAGCAGTTCCCAGCAGAGGAATATTATGATTAATCATGGGTGGTGCGCCGGCTTGAATCACAAAGGAGCTATACCACAGGGGTAATTGCTGTGGATTAAAACTAGCTAATTGCCCTTCGTGATTAATATCCTCATTCCACCCTAAATTCACTAAAGCACCATTAGCACTAGTTACATACAGCTGACCTTTTTCTAGCTCAGTGACCGTGTGCAGACCTTTCGGTAATACAAATTGCAAAGTATAAGTACCAGGCTTGAGCGGATACCAACGATAGCGACCTGTTTTTGCATTGGCCTGTAAAACCACATCGGCACGCGGCGTGATTTCAAAGTTTTTAATACCACCTATAATCCGCCCAGTGTTGGCACAATAAAAATAGCCACTTTCATCAATATCTAAGTAATTCACGCGCCCATCGCCATCACGATCTGCTTCACCCTCCACAAGGGTTAAGACATTATCGCCGTCGTCATCTTCGTCGAGAAAATCAAAAACGCCATCCCCATCCGTGTCTGCAGGATGTTGAGGATCAAGGCCAATTTCTAATTCATCAGGTAAACGATCACCATCTGTGTCAGGCTTTTTGGATAATTTCGTAACGCCCTCAGCGCCCAAACTAGGCGGATTCACTAAGATACTCAGTTCAGCAGTTTCTGAAACTTCAACCTCTAAGACTTGATTAGGATTAGCCAGTGTTTCCATTGGCTCTACTACTGGTTTGGGCAAATGGGGAATAGGTTGGGATTTTTCAGCATTGGCGACTAATGGGCTAAAGCTAGTAACGGCTGCTGCTAAGATACTAGCATCATCCACTCCATCTCCATTCTGGTCTTTGCCTTTAGTTAGATCAGCATCAAATACATCGTCAATACCATCTTGATCACTATCTATACCGGACAGACCCGCTTCTTGCGTATCCGATAGCCCGTCGTTATCGCTATCTGTATCTAAATAATCCGCTAAGCCATCTTGATCGCTATCCTGCTTAGACTCTAGAACGGTTGGAATCTGATCGCCATCATCATCCCAATCTAAAGCGTCAATAATGGAATTCTGGTCGGTGTCATGTGGCTGTTGTGGGTTAGAGCCCAGTTCTATTCCATCAGCTAAGCCATCTCCATCGGTGTCACTCAAAGCAGGATCCGTTTTCAGTTTAGCCTCTAAACTATCGGATAAGCCGTCTTGATCAAAATCAGTTGATGGCAATTCAGCGGCGGATAGCCAAGGGTTAAAGCTTAAACTGCCCAAGATTAAGCTCAATACAATCGTTCTAGCCTGCATTTTTTGTACTATTTGTTGTTAGCTTGCCCAGAGCAGCAACTCAAGCTTATTTCGTTTATAGAGAGCTTAAGGCTGATATGTTTCAATAAATTTTATTTATATTAACAACAACTAACTATCGATACTAGATAATTCTTTGAAAAATCATAGATCTGCCCTCACGACCTAATACTCCCAAGTACTGGGTCTTTAGCTTATTAAACAACTCACTCAGCCTAAGATCACGCACTTTTAGCCTACTCTAAAACCACTGAAAAGCAGGCAGCGCCTCAAAAGACATGGTAAAATCTAGCCCTCCCTGACTCTGGAACAGAATGGTAATGGCTGAAGGTCTTTCTCTAAGCTACCGCGATGCGGGTGTTGATATTGATGCGGGCGAAGAATTAGTTCGCCGAATTAAACCACTAGCACAAAAAACTCGCCGCCCTGAAATGCTTTCAGGTATTGGTGGCTTTGGTGCTTTGTTAGCAATTCCCCCGCACTACAAACAACCCATCTTAGTTTCTGGCACAGATGGTGTTGGTACTAAGTTGAAACTAGCACTGGATACTGGCATCTATGACACGATCGGTATTGATCTAGTAGCGATGTGCGTGAATGACATTATTGTCAGTGGTGCTGAGCCGCTTTTCTTTCTTGATTATTATGCAACTGGCAAATTAGAAGTCGATGTGGCGGAGCAAGTCATTAAAGGGATAGCTGAAGGCTGTTTACAGGCTGGTGCTGCTTTAGCAGGTGGCGAAACCGCCGAAATGCCCGGCATGTATCATGGCAATGATTTTGACCTAGCCGGCTTCTGTGTGGGCGTGGTTGAGCGCGATAAAATCATTGATCAAACTAAAGTGCATCGTGGTGATGTGCTCATTGGTATTGGCTCAAGCGGCCCACACTCCAATGGTTATTCCCTCATTCGTAAAATCCTCGAAGTCAGTCAAGCCTCCTTAGATCAACCGTTTGGCAATTCGACCTTAGGCCGCACTTTATTAGAGCCGACTAAGATTTATACTAAGTTAGTGCTTAACCTGCTAAAGCGTCATGATATTCATGGCATTGCACATATTACCGGTGGTGGTATCACTGACAATCTGCCGCGTGTTTTACCCGATGGCATTCAAGCACGAGTAAAATTAAATAGTTGGGAACGCCCCGCGATTTTTAATTGGCTCCAACAAAACGGCAATGTCACCGAAGAAGAGATGCTACGTACCTTCAATTGCGGAATCGGCCTGATTTTAGTGGTAGCTGCGCAAGATAAAGACGATATTCTGACAACTTGTCGCCTAGATCATATCCCTGCTTGGGTGATTGGTGAAATCGCCACTACTGAAGCCGCAGAACCGCATGTAACTTATGTCAACTAAGCGTATTGCTGTTTTAATCTCAGGTAGTGGTAGTAATCTACAAGCCTTGATTAACGCGTGTGCGACTCATGCAATTGCAGGCTCGATTGTTGCTGTGATTAGCAATCGACCTGAAGTGTATGGTTTGGAGCGTGCCCGCCTAGCAGGTATTGAAACGCAGGTTCTCGATCATAAAAACTTCGTTGATCGCACTAGTTTTGATCAAGCTTTAATGCAGCTGATTGATAGTTATCAGCCTGATTTGGTAGTACTCGCTGGCTTTATGCGGATTTTGACAGCGGAATTTGTTGAGCATTATTCAGGGCAGATGTTGAATATTCATCCTTCCCTGTTACCAGCATATAAAGGGGTACATACCCATCAGCGCGCACTAGATGATGGTGCTAAGCAACATGGTGCCAGCGTGCATTTCGTAACTGCTGAATTAGATGCAGGGGCGGTGATTTTGCAAGCCGCTGTACCTGTGTTGGCAGGAGATACAGCAGAAAGTTTAGCTGCGCGAGCTCTGGTAGAAGAACATAAGATTTATCCGACCGTAGTCAATTGGTTCTGCGCTGGACGCTTAACTTATCAAGACGGCTACGCTTGGTTAGATGGGCAATGTTTAGACAAGCCCCTACAGCAAACTGCTCAGGCTGAGAATTCTTAGCCTTAACTTATCAATCTTCTTCGTTTTCACTGGGCGTATAGCCTTGAGCTTTACACCAAGTTTCTACTGTTTTTAAAGCTTGTAAAAGATTATCGTGCTGGCTACTAGGCATTTCATCAGCTAAACGCGCATTCCATGCCAATACTTCAGGCTCAATGCGGATAAATAATTCTTTACCCGTTTCAGTTAGACAAATATGGGAGACTCGTTTGTCGCGTTGATCGACTTCACGAGTAATCAGAGCCTTTTTATCCATCAAAATGAGCGCGCGACTCACACGAGCTTTATCCATGCTAGTCGCAATCCCCAACTCACTAGGCGTCAATGAGCCATGATGGTTTAAATGCACCATGACCCGCCACTCAGGAATCGTCACGCCAAATCCTGCATATACTTTAGATAAAGCACGACTCACCATTTCAGAAGTGACTGAAAGATGATAAGGCAGAAAGTTATTAAGCTCTAATTTGTTCATTGCAACATTTTAAGTGTATTAATTTTTCTTGCAAATGATTTTATTCGAAATTATATTAGTTTCGATCGAAAATAATTCCCCTACTCACCGCGAGGAGCCTAGCAGATTATGAGTAAACAATTTGCATCCGTAGCTGATCTAGATCAAAAGCAAGTTACTTTTTCGAAATTAGCCGAAGGTGTGTATGCCTACACGGCTGAGGGCGACCCCAATACGGGTATTATTATTGGCGATGACTCAGTTATGGTCATCGATACTCAAGCCACCCCGACGATGGCACAAGATGTCATCCGCCGTATTCGTGAAGTCACTGATCTACCCATCAAACATGTAGTGATGTCGCATTATCATGCAGTGCGTGTGTTAGGTGCTTCTGCCTATCAGCCAGAAAATATTTACGCAAGCCGCAATACTTACGACTTAATCATCGAGCGGGGCCAGCAAGATTTCGAATCTGAACTGGGGCGTTTCCCACGTTTATTTGCGGATGCTAGCTCTATCCCTGGTTTGACCTGGCCGAATATCGTGTTTGAACGCGAATTGACTGTATTCATGGGCAAACGTGAAGTAAAAATCATGCATTTAGGCAAAGGTCACACAAAGGGTGATACGGTGGTTTGGCTGCCTAAAGAAAAGATTTTATTCTCCGGTGACCAAGTTGAATACGGTGCGACTCCCTATACCGGTGATGCTTATCATGAAGAATGGCCTAGCACTTTAGATAAAATTGCCGCCCTACAAGCTGAGAAGCTCGTCCCAGGGCGTGGTGAAGCACTAGTCACAGCTGAACAATGTTTAGAGGCCATCAATGGCACTCGTGATTTCTTGGCGCAAATGTATGGCAATGTGAAAAAGTGTCGTGCCGCAGGGATGGATTTAGCGACTACTTATGCTGACACCTATAAATTGCTACAACCCCAGTTTGGTCATTGGGTGATCTTCGAACACTGCCTACCCTTTGATATTACCCGTTGCTATGACGAAGCTGGTGACTATCCAGATCCACGCATTTGGACGGCTGAGCGCGATAATCAAATGTGGCATTCACTCCAAGCCGTAGTTAGTAAGTAACTCCTTGTGTAACTCTTGAGCCTTATTCACGGTAAGGCTTAAGCGCCTCAACTTTCACTGGAGGAATGAAGATTGTGGTTTCAACTTATGTTAATCCGGTTTATGACTTCCAGCCGAGTCCTGATCAAACGGCCAATCCACCTGCCCATCACCCTGTCATTATTGTAGGTGGCGGCCCCACTGGCTTGTATTGTGCTTTAGACCTAGCCAAACAAGGCATTCCCAGTGTGGTTTTAGATGAAGATAATACGGTCAGTTACGGCTCACGAGCCTTGTGCTTTTCTAAGCGCAGCTTAGAAATTCTTGATCGTGTGGGCTGTGGTCAAGCGATGGTGAATAAAGGTGTAACTTGGCAACTGGGCAAAGTGTTCTTCCATGAACGCCAAGTCTATGAATTTAATCTCCTACCTGAAGAAGGCCATCAGCGCCCTGCTTTTATTAATATCCAGCAATATTATCCTGAAGAATTTCTAGTTAATCGCATTCGAGACTTCCCAGAAATTGATCTACGTTGGCAGAGTAAAGTCACGCAAGTGAAGAAAACCGGCGATCTTGTTGAAGTGAGCCTTACGACCCCTGCTGGCGACTATCGCATGACTTGCGATTATGTGTTAGTGGCTGATGGGGCGAATAGTCCGATTCGTGAAAGCCTAGGTTTACAATCGAGTGGGCAAATATTCAACGATACCTTCCTAATCGCTGATATTCTGATGAAAGCGGATTTTCCAACCGAGCGCTGGTTCTGGTTTGATCCACCTTTCCATCCAGGGCAGTCCGTGCTTTTACACAAACAGCCCGATGGCTGTTGGCGGATTGATTTCCAACTTGGCCCCGGAGCTGATCGGCAGGCTTGGCGTGATCCTGAAAAGGTACGTCCACTCGTAAAAGCCATGCTGGGTGATGATATTGAGTTCGAATTTGAATGGCTGAGCGTGTATAGCTTCCGTTGTCGCCGGATGGATAGCTTTATTCATGAAGATCGAATTTTATTTGTAGGCGATTCAGCACATCAAGTTTCACCTTTTGGTGCACGCGGCGCGAATGGGGCTTTGCAATCTGCTGAAAACTTGATTTGGAAATTAGCGCGAGTGTTAAAGCAGCAAGCACCTGCGGCTTTACTGCAAACTTATGATCAAGAACGCAGTCATGGTGCAGATGAAAATATCCTCAACTCCACGCGCGCGACTGATTTCATTACCCCCAAAAATCGCGTGACTCGCCTATTCCGCGATACGGTTTTAGAACTCGCAGAGCAATATCCGTTTGCGCGTCCCTTAGTGAATAGCGGACGTTTATCGGTACCCTGTACTTATAAACGATCGGTCTTAAATACACCGGACTCCGTAAACGACAACTTTCCTCCAGCACTCTGTCCTGGTGCAAGCTGCAAAGATGCACCCATTAAAGTTTTACAGGCAGGGCATAGCGCTGAGCCTTGGCTATTACCGCAATTAGGTGATCGCTTCGTACTCTTAGTCGATGGGCGTCATTTACCTCGTGAAGATTTAGACCAACTCGCTCAGGTAGCCGATTTAGAGATCGTAGTGCTAGCCGAATACGTTTCTTCGGATTACTGCACTCTTAAAGACAGTGCAGGTTTGGTGGCCGAACGTTATGACCTACAACCCGGAACGGCTTATTTAATTCGTCCTGATCAACATGTAGTAGCGCGTTGGCGACAAGTAAACGCGCATAAAGTATTAGCTGCTATGCAACGCGCCTTAGCAAAGGAGTTGGTATGAATCAGTTAAATCTTCAAGCTAACTTTTCCGATGCCGATGCTTTTTTCGCAGCACTGGCTGACCTACACCGTGAAGGTGATGAGCGTAAAAGTGAGCGTATCAATGCTCGGCTTATTTTACTGCTCGCTAATCATATTGGTGATCAAGCAGTCTTGCTCGAAGCCATGCGTATCGCTGCCCAAGTAACCACCACTGATGAATAAGATGATGAGTGAATTAAACTATTTACACGGTTTTGGCAATGAATTTGAATCCGAAGCTTTAGCCGGTGCTTTACCGATTGGTCGCTTTAATCCTCAGCGTGTTAAGCAAGGTTTATATGCCGAGCAATTTAATAGTACGGCTTTCACCGCGCCACGAGCGGATAATCGCCGCACTTGGTTTTATCGCATTCGTCCCTCCGTGGTACAAGGCCGTTATCGTCCGCTTGAGAATGGTTTGACTCGTAGTGCACCTTTGACTGAGGCGGCTACCCCACCGGATATGTTGCGCTGGTCCCCTTTAGCCATCCCGAGTACACCGACTGACTTCATTCAAGGCTTAACCACTATGGCAGTGAATGGGAGCGTAGCGGGTCAAGCAGGCCTAGCTATTCATATCTATCTCGCTAATCAATCCATGCAGGAGCGCTTTTACCTGAATGCTGATGGTGAAATGCTGCTAGTACCACAGCAAGGTGGCCTGCGCTTACATACTGAATGTGGAATTCTGGAAGTCGTACCGGGGGAAATTGCTGTAGTGCCACGCGGGATGAAATGGCGTGTCGTGCTATTGGATGCCAGTGCACGTGGCTATGTTTGTGAGAATTATGGTCATCCACTGATTCTACCCGAACGTGGCCCTGTGGGTGCAAATGGCTATGCGAATGATCGTGATTTCCAGACTCCGATCGCGGCTTTCGAAGATCGCGAAGGCCAGTTTGAACTGGTCACTAAATTCATGGGGCAAAACTATACTTGTCCTTTAAATCACTCGCCACTAGATGTAGTCGCTTGGACTGGTAATTCGGTACCCTACAAATATGATCTGGCGCGTTTCAATGTCATCAATACGGTAAGCTACGATCATCCTGATCCCTCTATTTTCACCGTGCTCACCTCACCTTCTGGTCAGCCGGGCGTGGCGAATGTTGATTTTGTGATTTTCCCACCGCGCTGGATGGTGGCTGAAGATACCTTCCGCCCGCCTTGGTATCATCGTAATTTCATGAGTGAATTCATGGGCTTAATTCTAGGTGTCTATGATGCTAAAGAAAGTGGTGGCTTTGATCCGGGTGGAGCGAGCTTACACAACAGCTTTTCACCACACGGCCCCGAAGCGGCTGTATTTGAGAAGGCTAGCGCCGCTGAACTTAAACCACAGCGCTATGAAAATACTTTAGCCTTTATGTTTGAATCACGCTATGTGATTCAGCCCACCCGTTTTGCCCTAGAAACCCCTGCCCTACAAGCCGATTATATGGATTGCTGGGCTGGCCTAACTAAACATTTTGGAGAAACTGCATGAAACTCGCCTCATTAAAACACGGTCGCGATGGTGAACTGATTGTGGTCTCACGCGATTTAAAACAAGCAGTGAAAGCCACTGCTATCGCCCCTACCCTACAAGCGGCTTTGGATGATTGGGCGAACCTTGCCCCTAGCTTACAAGCCTTATCGGATGCATTAAATGCTGGCAAAGCAACAAATAGTTTTGCCTTCGATGAAACGGCTTGTGCCTCTCCCCTACCACGTGCTTATCAATGGGCGGATGGTAGTGCTTATGTGAACCATGTCGAACTAGTTCGCAAAGCACGTAATGCCGAAATGCCTGAAAGCTTTTGGCATGATCCACTGATGTATCAAGGTGGCTCGGATAGCTTTATTGGCCCACACGATGCTGTGCCTTTAGCCAGTGAAGACTGGGGGATAGATTTTGAAGCTGAAGTTGCTGTGATTACCGATGATATACCGATGGGAGCTAGTCCTGAAATCTGCGCTGATAAAATTCGCTTACTGATGTTGGTGAATGATGTCTCCTTACGCGGCTTGATTCCGGCAGAGCTGGCTAAAGGCTTTGGTTTTTTCCAATCTAAACCCTCCAGTGTATTTTCACCCGTGGCTGTGACCCCTGATGAATTAGGTGAAGCTTGGCAAGAGGGGCGCGTGCATTTGCCACTCTTAGTCACTTACAACCAGCAGCTGTTCGGCAAAGCCAATGCTGGCGAAGATATGACTTTTAACTTCCCACAAATTGTTGCACATGCGGCTAAAACCCGCCCCCTAGGAGCAGGAGCTATCATTGGTTCGGGCACGGTTTCAAATAAGCAAGACACCGAATACGGCTCAGCGGTAGCTGAAGGTGGTGTTGGTTATTCCTGCATCGCTGAAGTGCGCATGATTGAAACGATTAATACTGGCAAACCACAAACTGCATTTATGAAATTCGGTGATAGCATTCGGATTGAAATGCTGGATGCGCATGGACAGAGTGTATTTGGGGCGATTGATCAGCGGGTGGTGGAGTATAAAGCGTAAGCGTTATACAGACTGAAAGCAGCAGTAGACTATTAATATCTACTGCTTACTTAAACCGCTGGTAATAAGCCCGCGGCGGCTCTGCAAAGGCTCCTTTTTCTGATTCACTCACCTGTTTAAAATACTGATCCGCACAAGGTGCAATTAAGCCATACAATTGCGCCGTGATGCGTCTTGCTTGTTGGCTGGCTGAATCGGCTTCTACTAACTCCTTCGGTAATTCGGGTTCGCGTAATAAAATCCGCCGGTATTTATGAATCAGTAGGATTTTAATTAAAAAGCATAATTCGGGATCAAGTTGATTGCTCGTTAAAGCGGCGGCTAAAACGGGTGCAAATTGCTGATTAAACTCCATGTATTCTTCATCCAAGGCTTCAGTATTAAAGCATTGGCGAATTAAGCGATTGGCAACCGGCACATTTTCGGGTTCTGGTGTGTTAGCCTGCAAAATTGCCACATGTTCTTCAATTTGCAGCTCTTTAATTAAAGCACTCACTTCTGCTAGATCAGCGGTTGGGTGGGCAAAAATCCCCGTGGTGATATGCGTGAAACCTAACCAGAATAACTCTTTGCGTAACTGCTCACGCTGCTCGGTGCTTAACTCACCCAACAGAGTCATCACTAAGCGCCATTGCCCATCCCAACTAGCTAAATCTGGAGCATAAATCCGACTGGCTGCACTGGAAAATTGGCGCAAGCCTTTTTCAGTTAAGGAGTAAAAGCTACGCCGACCAATCTGCTTTGATCTCAGTAGGTTTTTCTCAGAGAGGCGAAATACACAGGTGCGCACTAAGCGTTCATTGACACCCAGTGGTTTCACTAATTTGATCAAACTCCCAAGCCAAATCGAGCCGCCATGCGGGCAAACCGTATCGCCATAGATCGTTACAATCAGCGAGTTCGCATGAATCGGCGAGGTTTGCACAAACTGCTCAATTAAGGCTTGTGCCGCTTGATTAAATGCATTTTCAGTACAGGTTTTAGCTTGTCGGGCGGGCTTAGTCACGTTTCAACTAGGTTCCTGTTGTTTGACTTGATAAAGGGGTGCAAGGCCATCCGCGTCAATGCGGGGGCGATTGGCTTCAATTTCGGTTAAAGGCGTGGTTTCAACCAAAGTTTGCATACTACGTACTGCCAGCTCCTGATAGGAGCGCGTACCCTCTGCTTTCCAGCTAATTTCCGTATCGCTCAATTCGCGCAGAATACGTGCTGGGGTTCCGGCGACTAAACTGCGTGCAGGCACTTGCATATTCGCTTTCACAAAACTCATCGCGGCTACGATGGCTGAATGACCAATCACTGCGCCATCCATAATCACAGCATTCATCCCCACTAGCGCATTTTCGCCGACTTCGCAGCCATGTAACACTGCCCCATGCCCGATATGCCCTTGTTTGCGCACAATAGTATCGGTACCGGGGAAACCATGCATGACGCAAGTATCCTGTAAATTGGAGCCTTCTTCTAATACTAAACGCCCAAAATCACCACGCAACACTGCATTTGGCCCGATATAACAACCGGCAGCAACGATGACATCGCCAATTAATACCGCGGTCGGGTGGACATAGCTGTCTGGATGAACAACAGGGCGAATTCCGTTAATAGCATAATACGGCATGAATAACTCCTCCAAAACTTGGGTTTAAGCTTAGTCTGTGTAAGTGTTTTACGTCTACTCCTCAGCCCTTAGTAAAGCACAAAGTGATACAACAAAAAATACTTTGACTATAATTTTGTATCATATTAACATCCCTATCATCAGATAACCGAGTGGAGAGGTTGGGTATGAAGCTGCAAAGTTATGCTCTAGGGGAATGGTACGAATCCTCAAAAGCAGGCGCTCTCATCAAGCATGCAATCACTGGCGAAGACTTCGCAGAAATTAATAGTGAAGGTCTCGACTTCCAAGCCATGCTTGAATATGCCCGCCAAGTTGGTGGCCCTAACCTACGTAAACATACCTTTCACCAGCGCGCCCTTATGCTGAAAGCGCTTGGCAACTATTTAATTGAGCGCAAAGAACAACTTTATACCTGCTCGAAAGCAACCGGTGCGACACGCACAGATTCATGGATTGATATTGAAGGCGGGATTAGCACCATGTTGGTTTTCGCCAGCAAAGGTCGGCGCGAACTACCTAATAGCAATGTCTATCTGGATGGTGCACAAGAGCAAATCTCTCGTAATGGCAGTTTCACTGCTCAGCATATCTACACACCGATTATGGGCGTGGCGATACAGATTAATGCCTTCAATTTCCCCTGCTGGGGTATGTTGGAAAAACTAGCTCCAACTATCCTCGCAGGTGTACCGAGCATTGTTAAACCGGCCAGTCAGACCGCTTATGTCACTGAGTTGGTCGTGAAAATGATGATTGAATCTGGCATTTTACCAAAAGGTGCTTTGCAGCTGGTTTGTGGCAGCACTGGCAATTTATTAGATCATTTAAATTGCCAAGATGCGGTGAGCTTTACTGGCTCAGCATGGACAGGACAAAAGCTTAGGCAGCATCCGAATGTAGTAGCTAACTCCGTGCGTTTCTATATGGAAGCCGATTCCTTAAACTGCTCGATTTTAGGAAGCGATGTACAGCCTGGCACAGCCACCTTTGATTTGTATATCAAAGAGGTGGTGCGTGAAATGACCGTTAAAGCTGGGCAAAAATGTACTGCAATTCGCCGCTCCATCGTGCCTGCTGATCGTTTAGAAGCAGTAGCCGCGGCTTTGAAAGAGCGCTTAAGCAAGATTCAAGTCGGTGATCCTGATCACGAAGGCGTAAAAATGGGTGCTTTAGCTGGTCTTGATCAGCGCTCGGATGTACGTGAGCGTATCGCTGAACTAGCCAAGCAAAATGAAATCCTGTTCGGTGATATGCATACAGTCGACGTACTCGGTGCAAATAATGACACCGGCGCTTTCCTCTCACCGATGGTATTAGCTTGCAAAGATGCTCGCACGACTAATGCCCATGATGTAGAAGCCTTCGGCCCAGTCACTACCTTAATTCCCTATAGCAGCGATGAAGAAGCGATTGAGTTAGCTGCTTTAGGTAAAGGTAGCTTAGTGGCTTCAGTGGCGACAGCTGATAAAGCGGTCGCACGCAATTTAGTTTTAGGTATCGCACCTTATCACGGACGAGTATTAGTGCTGGATGAGAAATGCGCGAAAGAATCGACTGGGCATGGCTCACCTTTAGCACATTTGATTCATGGTGGCCCAGGCCGTGCCGGTGGCAGTGAGGAAATGGGTGGCGTGCGTGGGGTGAAGCATTATATGCAACGCACTGCGGTACAAGGCTCACCCGATATGCTGACCGCAGTTACAGGTGTGTGGATGCAAGGTGCTGAGCGCCATATTGATGGCATTCATCCCTTCCGCAAAACCTTTGACGAATTAGAAGTGGGTGATGCAGTGATCACCGAGAAGCGCACCCTTAGCCTTGCGGATATTGAAGCCTTTGCGGAACTCAGCGGTGACAAATTCTATGCGCACATGGATCAAGCGGCTGCTAAGCGTAATCCTTTCTTTGAGGATCGAGTGGCACATGGCTATTTCTTAGTATCCTTAGCGGCTGGCTTATTCGTCGAACCCAACGAAGGCCCTGTGCTTGCAAATTATGGTTTAGACGATTTGCGCTTCTCCTCACCCGTCTATGCCGGTGATACTTTGCAAGTGCAATTTACCTGCAAGCAAAAAACCAACCGCGAAACCGAAAATTACGGCGAAGTCCGTTGGGATACTGCGATTGTGAATCAAGAGGGCGCGCTGGTCGCTCATTATGATGTATTGACTTTAGTCGCCAAGCAACAAGGAGGCGAAGCAAAATGATGACTCCCGAACAAAATTTCATGCGCAAAATTGAGGCTGAAGAAAAGATCGAGCCGAAAGATTGGATGCCAGAATCCTATCGCCAAAACCTGATTCGCCAAATTTCCCAACATGCTCACTCAGAAGTGATTGGCATGCAACCAGAAGGCAATTGGATTACTCGTGCCCCATCCTTGCGTCGTAAAGCAGTCTTACTCTCTAAAGTGCAAGATGAAGGCGGTCACGGCTTATATTTGTATAGCGCGACCGAAACTTTGGGCGTAAAGCGGGCGGATTTAATCGCAGCGATGCAATCGGGTGAAGCTAAATACGCTTCGATCTTCAATTATCCCACGCAAACTTGGGCAGATATTGGTGCGATTGGCTGGTTAGTGGATGGCGCTGCGATTGTGAATCAAGTCTCGCTACAACGTACCTCTTATGGACCCTACTCGCGCGCGATGATTCGGATTTGTAAGGAAGAAAGCTTCCATCAGCGTCAAGGTTATGAATTGATGATTGCGCTTGCGCACGGTAGTCCTGAACAAAAAGCCATGGCGCAAGATGCACTGAATCGTTTCTATTGGCCTGCGCTGATGATGTTTGGCCCGCATGATGCTGAGTCTGCTCACTCTGCTAAGTCGATGACTTGGAAAATTAAGCGTGAAACCAATGACGATTTACGCCAAAAATTCATTGATCAAACCGTGCCACAAATCGAATTCCTCGGCTTAGAGCATCCGGATAAAGATCTGAAATGGAATGCAGAGCGTGGCCATTATGATTCTGGCGAAATTGACTGGGCTGAGTTTTATAACGTGATCAATGGCAATGGCCACTGCAATCGCCAACGCGTGGAGCATCATATTCGCGCGCATGAAGAAGGCGCTTGGGTACGTGATGCCATGACCGCTTATAACGCTAAGCAACAAGCTAAAACTGCCGAACAACGCCAAGCTGCTTAAGGAGAGAATCATGGCGACTGACAATCTTGAATTATATGAAGTCTTTGTACGGGCGCGGCGCGGTTTGGATCATAAGCATGTAGGTAGTTTGCATGCGCAAGATGCTGAGCAGGCTTTGGAATATGCACGTGATGTTTATACACGTCGCAGCGAAGGCGTCAGTATTTGGGTCGTGCGTTCACGGGATATTTGTGCCTCACAAGAAGATGATAGCGAAAGCTTCTATGATCCTTCTGACGATAAGCCTTATCGCCATGCCACTTACTATCAGCTTCCTGAAGCTGTGAACAATATGTGAGGTCATGATGAGCGACTTTGATCTCAAAACAGCGACCCAAGAATACGCAACCCGCTTAGGCGATGACTCAGTTGTGTTAGGTCATCGCCTTTCTGAGTGGACCAGTAATGCCCCCTTCTTGGAAGAAGACATTGCCCTCAGTAATGTAGCCCTCGATTATATTGGGCGGGCGCGGATGTATTACAGCTATGCGGCAGAGCTGGCGGGCAATGGCAAAACTGAAGATGATTTGGCTTATACCCGCGATATGCGTGAGTTCCGCAATCTATTAATCCATGAGTTACCACGCGGTGATTTTGCTTATACGATGGTGCGGCAATTATTCGTGGACGTGTTTAATACCTATTATTTACCCGAGCTTGCTAAATCTTCAGATAGCACCCTAGCAGGGATTGCTCAGAAAGGTATCAAAGAGACACGCTATCACTTACGTCGTAGCCATGAATGGGCCCTACGCTTAGGTGATGGGACGGAAGAAAGCCATAAGCGGATGCAGCGAGCCATTGAGTCTCTCTGGGGTTATACCCATGAGTTATTCGATGCAGATCCACTAGAAGTGCAATTAGCCGATGCTGGAGTGGGTGTACATAACGCCGCTTTGCGCCCCGCTTGGCTCGAGCAAGTATCTGAGATTTTGACCGAGGCTAGTTTAACAGTGCCGAAAGATGATTGGGCAGTTCGCGGTGGCCGTATTGGTTATCACACTGAAAATTTGGGGCATATGCTCAATGATATGCAGTTTTTGCATCGCGCTTATCCTGGCTGTCAGTGGTAGACCTTATGGTTAAATCGATCCCAGTCATTCCGTTTGCTTGGTACGAACGTACGCAGCGGCGTAAGCAATCGGCTTATACACAGATATGGGAGATTTTGGATCAAGTTAAAGATCCAGAGATCCCTGTGTTAAGTATTTGGGATTTAGGTGTCTTGTGTGATGTGCAACACATCGATGGCAAGTATGTAGTGAGTATTACCCCTACCTACTCTGGTTGCCCCGCGATGGAAACGATTCGTGCTGATATTGCTGCAGCTTTAGAAGCTGCAAAAATTCAGCCTTATGAAATCCTTACGCGCTTAAGCCCAGCTTGGACCACGGATTGGTTATCACCACAGGGTCGTGAGCAGTTACAGGCTTATGGCATCGCACCTCCAGCTGGGGGGGGCTGCGCACAGGCACAGGGCTTAACGCCGGATGCTGGAATTGAATGTCCGCATTGCGGCTCTAGCAATACTCGTAGAATTAGTGAATTTGGTTCGACTGCTTGCAAAGCATTATTCCAATGCCAAGACTGTCATGAACCGTTTGATTACTTTAAGCATCTTTGAGGGTGACCCCGATGGCTGATACCCGTTTTTATCCTCTGACCATTAGCGAGATTAAACCAGAAACTGATACTGCAGTTTGTGTCTCGTTTAAGGTTCCGCCTGAGTTAACCGACACCTTTAAGTTTGTTCAAGGCCAATTCCTCACCCTCAAAGCGGATATTGAGGGTGAAGATGTGCGCCGTTCCTATTCGATTTGCTCAGGGGTACATGATGGGCATTTACGGGTAGGTATCAAGCGTGTAAGGGGCGGTAAGTTTTCTAATTATGCGAATGATCAATTCAAAGTCGGTGATACGGTTGAAGTGATGCCACCACAAGGCAGCTTCAATTCGCCCTTAGATGCTAGCAACGCTAAAAACTACATGTGCTTAGCGGGTGGCAGTGGCATCACGCCGATTCTGTCGATTATGAAAACGATTTTGGTTGAAGAACCGAATAGTAAAGTCACTTTGATCTATGGAAATCGGCGTAGCAATTCAGTGATGTTCAAGGATGAGTTGAGCTTCCTGAAAAACAAATACATGAACCGCTTCCAGTGGATCAATATTATGAGCCAGGAAGATCAAGGTGCTGATGTTCTCAATGGGCAAATTGATAATCAAAAAGGCACTGCTTTACACAAAAGTCGCCTAATCAATATTAGAACCACTGACGAAGTATTTATTTGTGGCCCTGAAGCCATGATGTCTGAAGTCTCACGCGGCTTTCGTGCATCAGGCTTAAATGATGAACAAATTCATTATGAATTATTTGCTAATTCCTCTGCTGATGCCGCTACTTTATTAGAGAAAGCTCAGCAGCGGATCGATACTTATGGTGAAGAGAAAACCAGTAAAGTAACCGTGATTGCGGATGGACGTGCTTTACAGTTTGACCTCGCGACCGTAGGGCAAAACATTTTAGATGCAGGTATTCATAATGGTCTTGACCTACCCTATGCTTGTAAAGCGGGTGTATGCTCGACTTGCAAGGCTAAGCTAGTCAAAGGCCAAGTCGATATGGATATTCATCATGGCTTGGAGGCACATGAGATTGCAGCGGGTTATATCCTGACCTGCCAAGCGCATCCAGTTTCTGATGAGGTAGTGGTCGATTTCGATCAACGTTAACAGCTTTTAACTAAGATTTTCACTTAAAAACATCTGGAGGAGAGGATTCATGAAAAACTTGAAAAAGTTAATGCTAAGTTTTGCCATTGCATCAGCAGCCATGGCAGCTTCAGCACCAA
Source organism: Thiothrix sp. (assembly GCA_008015155.1). Lineage (GTDB taxonomy): Bacteria > Pseudomonadota > Gammaproteobacteria > Thiotrichales > Thiotrichaceae > Thiolinea. Next base: position 66,319 of record SSFA01000022.1, on the reverse strand, counting down.
CTTGGGCGGAAACCACGATTCGCGTAGGTTCTTGGTTGCCACCTGCGCATACCATGAATGCTGATGTTTTACCCACTTGGGGCAAATGGATTGAAGAAGCCACTGAAGGCCGCGTCAAACTGAAAATCGAATACCCAGGCGGTGACCCCAAAGCCTTACTCGACCAAGTTCAAGATGGTGCTTATGAAGCGGCTTGGACTTTCCACGGCTATTATCCTGGCCGCTTTAAACTGACCAAAATGGTCGAGTTACCGGGCATTGAAGGCGGGGCGAAAGGCGCTTCTATTGCGCACTGGCGGATTAATGAGAAATATCTGTCTAAAGCCAATGAGCATGAAGGTGTCGTTTTAGCTGGCCTATTTACGCACGGTCCTGGTCAAATTCATCTAGCTAAACCTATCGAAAAACTCTCTGATATGAAAGGTAAAAAGATTCGTATTGGTGGGGGCGTACAAGCAGATATTGGTAAAGCAATGGGCGTAGAAGGGGTGGCAGCACCCGGTTCTAAGGTCTATGAAATTCTGGCTCAAGGCGTAGCCGATGGTGCTTTCATGCCGATGGGTGAAAAGAAAACCTTACGCTTGAAAGAAGTTGCTCCTTTCAGCATTAAATTCCCCAATGGTATGTATCTTGGCAGCTTCATGATTATCCTGAATCAAGAATTCATGGATAAATTAGATGCTAAAGATCGCGAAGCCATCATGAAAGTTTCTGGTGAAAAGCTCTCTGCCTTAGCTGGGGAAAAATGGGGTTCTGAAGCCGATGAAGGTGAAAAAGACGCCATTGCTGCTGGCAATACCATCAAAGAAGCGACTCCAGAGATGGTAGCTGAATTTGCAGAAATGACTAAAGACTTTGACAAAAACTTCTTAGAAAGCGTTAAAGACAGTGGTGTCGATGCAGCAGCGGCTTTAAAAGAATTACGCGAAATCTCTAAAGCTGAAGGATCAAAATGAAATCACGAGTGCTGAACAAGTGACCCAGCACTCTGAGAAGGGGCTAGCTAAATGGCTAGCTCTAACTCTTAACCTGATCGCAGGCAGTGCTTTGCTGGCTATGATGGTAATTACCTGCATCGATGTCATTGGCCGTTATTTGTTTAATAAACCCTTAGTAGGTGGCGTAGAACTCATTGAGGTTTTATTAGGCGTTATGATCTTTATGGCGCTGCCAGTGATTTCTTGGCGCAATGAACAGGTCGTCGTCGATATTTTAGACCCCTTTGTTCCGCCACAGGTCAATTTTATCCGTAATATTCTGTTTAACTTGGTCACGGCTATCGCTTTGATAGTGATTGGTTCACGGATTTGGAGCTTAGGGGCGCGAGCCAGCTCACATGGTGAAGTCACTGAATATCTGCATCTTCCAGTGGGTATGATTGTTAGCTTCTTTGGTGTGATGTGTTGGTTCACCGCTTTAGTGCTGGTGACTTTAGGTATTTATCGGGCACTAGTTCAATATCGTTTAACGCAAACGAACCCACCCGCTCATTTGGAGTAAGCCATGTTAGTTTCCCTAGTTGGCTTTGCGGTTTTGCTGTTTTTAATTATGGTGCGTATGCCGATTGGCATTGCGATGGGCTTAGTCGGTTTCTTTGGTTTTGCGTGGTTAAATGATTGGAACTGGACAGCCGCCCTTTCTATGTCGGCACGCCGCATTATTGATACCTCGCGTGATTATAGTTTAACCGTTATACCGCTCTTTATTTTGATGGGTAATTTTGTTACCAAGTCGGGTTTATCGCACGAACTCTATCGCGCTTCTTATGCTTTTATGGGGCATTTACGGGGTGGTTTAGCCATGGCTACCGTGGTTGCTTGTGGTGGCTTCTCTGCAATTTGCGGCTCAAGCTTAGCTACAGCCGCTACTATGTCGAAAGTCTCGATGCCACCGATGCGTAAATACGGCTATAGCGATAGCTTAGCGACCGCTTCGATTGCTGCTGGTGGAACCTTAGGTATCTTAATCCCCCCGAGTGTTATCTTATTAATCTACGGAATCATGACTGAGCAAAGCATCCGTGAATTATTCGCGGCAGGCTTCTTACCCGGCATGCTCGGTATTCTCTTATATATGGGGGCAGTGGCTTGGACGGTATGGCGTGATCCTAAAGCCGGCCCGCCGGGTGAACGCTCTACAGGCAAAGAGCGTTTAGCCGCGATGAAAGGGGTTTGGGGTACTTTACTCTTATTTGTGCTTGTCATTGGTGGTATGTATGTCGGAGCCTTCACCGCGACAGAGGCCGCAGGGATTGGTGCTGCAGGTGCTTTTCTGATTGCGCTATCACGCAAATCGATTAATTGGCGCACACTTTATGAAGTACTAACTGAGACCGCTCATACCTCAGCTTCTCTCTTTTTTGTGGTGATTGGTGCGCTGATCTTCTCTAATTTTATTACGCGCGCTGAATTTCCAGATTATCTCTTACAGTTTGTGCAGAGCTACAACCTGAGCCCCATGATGGTGATCTTTATGATTTTAGCCATCTATATTCTGCTCGGTTGTATTCTAGAGAGTTTGTCGATGATGCTACTCACCGTGCCAATCTTCTATCCACTGGTACAAAGCCTTGGTTTTGATCTGGTGTGGTTCGGAATTTTAGTGGTCGTCGTGACTGAGATTAGCTTGCTCACTCCACCAGTTGGTTTGAATGTCTTCGTCTTAAGCGGCGTGTTAAAAGATGTGAAGACCAGCACAATCTTTAAGGGGGTGACGCCCTTCTGGATTGCAGACCTGATTCGTTTAACTTTATTAACTTTAATTCCGGCTATTGCTTTATTTCTGCCGGAAATTTTATATCGCTGACTCTAGCGAGCCTTGGATTAACACACGGAATTACAGGCATGAGTTTTAAAACCATTGAGTTAGCTATCGCGGATGGCGTAGCGACCTTAAGCTTTAACCGTCCCGATAAGCTAAATAGCTTTACCACCGAAATGCATGCTGAAATGCGTGAAGCTTTAGCGGCTATTCAAGCCGAGGCTAGCGTGCGCTGCTTATTGCTCACAGGCAAAGGACGTGGCTTCTGTGCAGGGCAAGATCTTGCGGATGAAGTCGCCAGTGCGGATATAGGTGGAACCGTAGAGCGTGATTACAATCCCTTCGTACTTGCACTCACTAGCTTGCCTATGCCAGTCGTATGCGCTGTCAACGGCATTGCAGCTGGGGCAGGTGCCAACATCGCGTTGGCCTGTGACATTGTGTTGGCTGCGCGTTCAGCCTCCTTCATTCAAGCCTTTTGTAAGATTGGTTTAGTACCTGATTCTGGCGGCACTTGGACATTACCACGGGTGATTGGGCATGCGCGCGCTATGGCCTTAACTTTATTAGGCGACAAAATCAGCGCCGAACAAGCCGAAAGCTGGGGGATGATTTGGAAATGTGTCGATGATACTGAGCTCATGCCTGAGGCTTTAAAGCTAGCTAAGCATTTAGCCACCCAACCCACCAAAGGCTTGGCAATGACCAAACAGGCTATTCATGCCGCTGCTACTAATACTTTAGCTCAGCAACTGGATTTAGAGCGTGACCTTCAGACTGCTGCTGCGGCCAGTTATGACTTTAAAGAAGGCGTTAACGCCTTCTTAGAGAAGCGTGCGCCTGCTTTTAAAGGAGAATAAAAGATGGCTGAAACCGATCCTTTTGCGCGTGCCTGCAGTGATGCGATGGAAGCAAATGATCGAGCTTCGCGCATGATGGGAATTACCATTGTGGAAAGCGTTGCTGGTCGCTCTGTCGTCACGATGAAAGTCCGCGATGATATGTTGAATGGTCATGATGTTTGCCACGGTGGTATGTTGTTTACCATGGCAGATACAGCCTTCGCACATGCCTGCAATAACACTAATAAAGTGACTTTAGCCTCAGGCTGCACCATTGATTTTCTCGCACCCGCTTATGAAGGCGAACTCTTAACCGCCAGCGCTATAGAACGTTCTCGCAGTGGACGTACTGGCGTTTATGATGTGGAAATTCATAATCCTGAGGGCAAATTAGTAGCGACCTTTCGTGGGCGTTCCTATCAACTAAAAGGTAGTGTGTTACCTGAAACCTAGGTCGAACACATAGCACTACGGAGGAGAGAAAAATGCATACTGGTTTTCCGAGCGAAACCCTGAGTTTAGATAAGTTTACTACCGCTAGTAAGGACGAGATTCAAGCAATACAGCTAAAACGTCTGCAATGGACGGTTAAACATGCCTATGAAAATGTACCGATGTATCGGGCTAAGTTCGATGCAGCGGGTGTTCACCCTGAGGATTTAAAAGAATTAGCCGATATCCAAAAATTCCCTTACACCACCAAACACGATTTACGCGATAACTATCCGTTTGGCATGTTTGCAGTGCCGATGGAGCAAGTTTCACGGATTCATGCGTCCAGTGGCACCACCGGCAAACCCACCGTCGTCGGCTATACCAAAGGCGATATTGAGCGCTGGTCTGAAGCAGTGGCGCGTTCAATTATGGCCGCTGGTGGTAAACCCGGTGACAAGGTACATGTAGCTTATGGTTATGGCTTATTTACCGGTGGTTTAGGTGCTCATTATGGTGCTGAGCGCTTAGGCTGCACGGTGATTCCAATGTCCGGTGGTCAAACTGAAAAGCAGGTGCAGCTGATTCAGGACTTTAAGCCCGACATTATTATGGTTACCCCCTCCTATTGCTTAAATATTGCCGATGAATTTGAGCGTCAAGGCTTAGATCCGCGTGCTTGCTCACTACGTATCGGTATCTTTGGTGCTGAGCCTTGGACGCCTGCGATGCGTCTAGAAATCGAGCAGCGCATGGGTTTAGATGCCGTCGATATTTATGGTTTATCTGAAGTGATGGGGCCGGGGGTCGCGCAAGAATTTGTACAAACCAAAGATGGCCCAACCATTTGGGAAGATATGTTCTATCCAGAAACTATCCACCCTGAAACCCTAGAAACAGTCGCTGATGGACAAGAGGGTGAATTGGTATTCACCTCTTTAGTTAAAGAAGCGATGCCAGTGATCCGCTATCGTACCCGTGATTTAACAACTCTATTGCCCGGCAGTGCCTCCAATATGCGGCGTATGGCGAAAATCACAGGGCGTAGCGATGATATGATGATTATTCGCGGCGTGAATGTCTTCCCAACGCAGATTGAAGAAATCCTCCTCAAGATCGCTACCCTGTCACCGCACTATCAGATTGAAATCAGCCGTGACGGTAATTTAGATCATCTGACAGTGAATGTAGAAGCACGGAGCAATCAAGTCAGTGAAGCGGAGCGCGCTACTGCTGCCAAAGAATTACAACATCGGATTAAAGTATTGGTGGGTGTAAGCACCAAAATCAATGTGAAATCCGCAGGTGAAATTGCCCGCTCGCAAGGTAAAGCTCAGCGTGTCGTTGATAAACGTCCGAAATAAATAGCTAGTTACTTAGGAGTTGCGAGCTTATTTGGCTCGCACTCCTGCTAATAATCCCACTCCAAAGCCGACAAAAGCCAACCCCGTCACACGATTAAACCAACCTAAAACAGCCTCTTTCGCTAATTGCGGCCGTAATTTAGCAGCTAATGCTGCATACAAGGACAAAAAGAATAATGAACAGCCGGCAAAGGTAAAAGCTAAAATCAAAAACTGGCTAGCCATAGGTTCAGTTGGCCTAATAAATTGTGGAAACAGCGCCGTACAAAAAGCGATGGCTTTAGGATTAGTGCTCGACACTAAAAAAGCCTCACGATATAAACTTAACAAAGGTACTGGAGCGGAGGGTATCACTGTCGTATCTACTGCAATTTTCAAAGGCTTTGAGCGTAATAGCTTAATACCTAGATAGATTAAATAAAGACCACCTACAATCTTCAAGAGATTAAATAGGCTAGCTGAGGCTAAAATCAGCGCACCTAAGCCAGCGGCTGAAATAGCCATCATGATAAATAGTGCTGTAAGATTACCCAAAATCGCAAAGAGAGTGCGCTTGAACCCATGCGTGAGGCCATTTTTGATCGCTAAGAATACTGCAGGCCCAGGGCTTGCAGCGGTTGCAACACAAATACTTAAAAATAAAAAATAATGCATAAGCAATTAGGCTTAATTAGCCAGTTTAACTGTGGGCTAATGACTATACTGCTTAATTAAAACGAGCAGAAGGCTTTATTTGAAACCTAATTCGCGCAAGCGTTCTTGCAGATAACTATCAGCGGTATAGCGCTCAGAAAGCACTACTTCAGGACGCGGGTGTAGAAAGAGTGGCAATGAAATTCGCGACACATTAGCAGAGCCTGCGGGCGGATTGACGACTCGATGCGTGGTGGAGGGGAAATAGCCACCTGAAGCTTCTTGCAGCATGTCGCCGATATTGACAATCAAAAACCCAAAATCACAAGGTACGTCTAACCACTCGCCGGTTTTAGTTAATACCTGTAAACCTGGTTCATTGGCAGCGGGCAAAATGGTTAGCAAATTAATATCTTCATGAGCAGCAGCGCGTAAAGCTTTAGACGGCTCTGAGCCTTTAAAAGGTGGATAGTGCAAAACTCGTAAGAGCGTTTGATCACTGCCGTGAATCATGGCAGACAAAGGCTCATGGTAGCGACTAGCCACTTCAGGCGGTGAATAAGCTTCAATCCAGCCCAGTAACTCTTCGGCCAAGGCATTAGCTGCTTGTCGATAAGCGACTAACTCAGCACGTAAATTTTCTGGGCAAATCCCCCAAGGATGATAGAAATGGAAATACTCTTTAAGATCGCGAACCGCACAACCTTTCGCCGTTTCTGAAACTTCAGGTGGGAAATAACCATCAAACGTCGAGCGAAACTTGTATGCGTATTTCTCCGGGCTTTGAAAAAACTTGAGCCAATGTTGATAAATCGACTGCACTGACTCGTGGTGAATCGGGTGATTTTTCAACACTCCAAAGCCAAACTCGCGTAAAGACTCGACAAAATTGGCGGCTGCATCTGGGGCTAGATAATCGACTGCTTGTAATTTCATTTTGACCTCGTTTGCCAATAGGCATTGGTCAGGGTATCACGGAAAAAATCCAGCACGCCTTGCGCATCCACCTTCATACAAGCTTTATGTAGAGGTCGATCATCCCAAGCGCGCACGAAATAGGCATCCCCTTTAATACGTTTCATAATAGTCTGCCCTGCTGCAATACCTTCTGGAACGACGCAGATAGCTCCTTCAATCGTTTCAAATAATTCAGGTTTGAGCACATAAGTTAAAGCAGAAATATCATGCCCGTAGCAGCCTGGAACCTTATATTCATGCTGGTAAAAATCGATATAAAAATCAGCGGCGCGATGTAGCATAGGGCCTACTCGACGATTGTGACTTGCAATATAACTAAACAGCTTACGATCAAATAAGACTGTATAAGTGACATCTAGCCCGACCATAACCAGTGGCCACTCAGCAGCCATCACAATATCAGCAGCATGCGGATCAGCGAAAATATTTGCCTCCGCTACAGGCGAGACATTACCCACATGTTCAATCGTGCCCCCCATAATCACGACTTGTTTCACTAGCTTAGCAATTTCAGGATCTAGTTCTAACACGTGAGCTAGATTGCCCAAAGGCCCCACCGCGACTAGCGTCACTTCACCCGGGTATTTACGGACTTGTTCAATAATAAAAGGGGCGGCAAATTGATCATGTTGGCGGCGATGCGGCGGCGGTAAGAATTGATCCCCAAGGCCATCCATCCCGTGCACAAAATCGGGGAAAGGCATTGGATCACTATGCATCGGCCACGATTCACCGATACAAACCGGCACATCAGCACCCGCCAGCTCTACCAGTGTCAAGGCATTCATACAAGCCTGTGCCACACTGACATTACCGAAGGTTGTAGTAAGTCCAAGTAACTCAATTTCAGGGTGTGCAATGGCGGCAAAAATTGCCATTGCATCATCAATACCGGGGTCAGTGTCTAGAATAATCTTATGCGCCATTCCTCAACCTTACTGTCCAAATGCATCGACCTCAGCCGCTGTGGGAATGCTTGAAGAGGCTCCCACGCGTTGCACACACAAAGCTGATGCTTTACCCGCACGCTCTAAAGCTGCACGCAAGGACTGGCCTTGCATCCAAGCATGCAAAAAATATCCTGTGAAGGTATCACCTGCCCCGGTCGTATCCACGGCTTGCACAGGTACGGCTGGTACAAATTCAAATTGCCCTTGATAAACACTCGCGGCCCCTTTCGAACCTAAAGTAATGACCACCAAGGTATTGGGCCAACGAGCTTGCAGTAAAGCGACAAGATCCGCTAACTCAGGCAACGGTTCTAAAGGCAATTCTAGCAATTGACAGACTTCGACTTGATTCACAAATAGCAGACTGAGTTTGTCCAAAGGCAAATCTTTGACGCCTGCATTCATGGGTGCTGGATTGAAGGCAATCTTTAAACCACGCGTAGCCGCTAACTCGATCATGCCTTGAGTACAACTGCATTCATTTTGCAGCAATAACCAATCACCGGCTTGAGCTGCTTGAAGGCTAGTCTCTAAATCCGCAAGACTGAACGAATGATTCGCACCTGCATACAAAATAATCGAGTTTTCGCCCTGGTCGTCGACTTGAATAATGGCATGTCCACTTGGCTCATCCACCACCTCTAAATAATCCGCAGAGACACCTGCATCGATAAGACCTTTAACTAAGGGCTGATCGGCCGCGTTATAGCGTCCAATATGAAAGACTGCACTACCTGCACGAGCTAAGGCAATTGATTGATTAGCTCCCTTACCACCCAACACTTGCTGATAATGTTGGCTATTTAAGGTCTCACCGGGCAGCACTAAATGGGGTACTCGGTAAACGTGATCAATATTGATAGAGCCGTAATTATAGATAGGCATAACGGTGGTTAGGGTAACTCGTGAATATTGCATTATAACCTCAGACACCACTTGGAAAGATAGAGCTAATACAGCGTTTTTGCTGGTATATTTATTGCAGCGCAATAAGCTACCGTTGAAAAACCCGGAAACTGCACTGATGGCTAACTCCTCTATCCTTTATCCTTTGGCTACTGTCTTGAAACAACTCAGCCTTACGCTTAGTAGTCAGCGCTCTGGCACTTTTCTGATTGCGACTGAGCAGAATACATCGTGTCGCTTTGCGATTGAACGCGGCCGTATTACCCATTGCACGCACAGCCGCGATAAAGGCGTAGCAGCTATTTTTAGCCTTTTACAAGTCAAGCAAGCTTCTTGTGCATTTTCAGAGAGCCTCATGCTCCCTTTTAGGGCTGAAGCCGCAGTAACTCACGAATTTTGTGTAGCTACTTTAGATTTGCAAACTGCCCCGTTTGCAGAACAGACAGACTTAACTCAGGAAAGACTAGCTGATCCAAGCCCTAAAGCCGTTATTGAGAGCTCAAGCTCCAAACCGCGCAATCGCTTTTATCGTGGCGGTTATGCTTTAGGCGAAAATGACGCCCTTGTGTAAAGCAAAATCAAGATCATGTAAAAAAATGTAAAGCTGCTGTTCGCCCTGCTCTTTGTTCGCAATCATAGCCTTATACAAAACAACAGAACTAAAAGCAGATGGAGAATTTCTTAGCCTGTGTTCATACAATACGGGCTACTCTCCTCATCAGAGTCTGGCTTGCAGCAGTTTATGTGTACTGCTGTGAAGTTCCTGTTGATTTTCCTTGCGAAGTAGCTGCCATTGGACTACTGCGCCTGCCAAGATATTTATAATGGAATCAAAAGGATTGAAAGAATGGATGTGAATAAGCTACGCCCTTGGGCTACCCCACTAACGATTGGTGCTTTTATTTTAATGGCGATCACGGGCTTATTAATGTACTTCCATATCCAACTAGGCTTAGCGAAAGCCGCTCATGAATGGTTGAGCATTGTGATGGTTGGAGCAGTGGGCCTACATTTAGTGGTTAACTGGAAAGTATTTAAACGTTATTTTAGTCAAAAGCTGGGTCTAGCGATTATCAGTGTTTTCGCTATTCTAACCCTCACTGCACTCGTGATACCACAACAAGGTGGCCCCCGTGGGCGAGCAGATCAACAAGCGGCGCAACTGTTATTAAACTTACCGCTCGAACGTTTAGCTAGCGCCACTAACAAAACCACTGCCAGTATTCAAACCACGCTTACCCAACAGGGCTTCACTATCACAGACCCTAATAGCACACTCAAGCAAATTGCTGAGGCCAGCAAGCGCAATCCGATGGAAGCTTTAGGCAAAGCCTTACAGTAAAGAGAAAGACATGAGCAAACTACTGCTGGTCGATGACGATCTAGAACTGAATAAACTGCTCAGCACCTACTTAAGCCAAGAAGGCTTTGAGGTGACTGCAGTGATGGATGGCGCATCAGCAGTCAAAGAAGCCAGCTTGCATGACTATGCCTTGATTGTCCTCGATGTGATGATGCCGGGTATGAATGGAATCGAAGCACTGAGCCGGATACGTATGAATAGCTCAGTGCCTGTATTGATGCTCACTGCACGCGGCGATGACATTGACCGGATTATGGGCTTGGAAATGGGTGCAGATGATTATGTCCCCAAACCTTGCTTGCCGCGTGAATTAGTCGCACGCATTCGCGCTATTCTGCGCCGTACCGCTCCTTCTGGAAATGCCACTAGCCATGAACCCCTGCATATTGGTGAGCTAAGCCTATGGCCTGAAAAGCGTTTAGCTACTTGGCAACAGCAGGCATTAGACTTGACTAGTACTGAATTTAGCTTGCTCTTAGTCCTTGCCCAGCAAGCGGGCAAAGTCGTGAGCAAAAATGACTTATCTGAACTTGGTATTGGCCGTCCGCTCACCCGCTATGACCGGAGTATTGATGTGCATATGAGCAGCATTCGTCACAAACTCGGCAATCTACCGGATGGACGTTCCTGTATTCAAACCGTGCGTGGCATCGGCTACCAATTGATTCGAGACTAACTCACAATGGGACGTTTGTTCTGGAAAATTTTGCTAACCTTTTGGCTGACTTTAGTCGTCGCAGGTGGCACAGCAGCTTTAGCGGTATGGTGGCATCATCGCGCCCTACAATCGGTCGCGGAAGATGTAGTGATTCGCCCGAGTTCAATTCTTTCCGTACAAGCGGCCGCGAATACCTTTCGCTTTGGTGGCGCAGATGCGGTTTACAATATGCTGCTGGAGCAAAGCCAAGAAGCACCTGAAAATTTGCAAGTTTATGCAGTTGATCGGAACAATAAAGAGCTATTGGGTCGGGAAATCCCCAGCGTAGTATTAGAACGGATTCGTAATAGTATTGCACTGAATGTAACGCCACCGATTGCACGCAGTGCGACATTCCAAAATCAAGAATTGATTTTCTTTGCCCCTCTATCTGGGCAGTTTCCGGAATTTAAAAAGCCCAACCGTTTGCCACCGCGCTATCGTGACCTAACTTGGCCTTGGTATTTATCCGGCTTAATCGTGAGTTTTATTTCGAGCTTTTTGTTGGCTTGGCATTTCTCCAAACCCGTACGTTTATTAAGAAAAGCCTTCAAATCGATTGCGCAGGGTGATCTCAATACCCGGATTTCCCCTGAAATCGGCTGGCGACGCGATGAAATTGCTGATCTAGGTAATGACTTTGATCATATGGCTAGCCAACTGCAAACCTTAATGACCTCACAGCGGCGCTTACTACATGATGTTTCGCATGAATTGCGCTCCCCGCTTGCACGTTTACAGGTCAGTATTGGACTTGCCCGCCAACAACCTGAGCAGACCCAAGCCACCTTAGATCGGATTGAACACGAAGCCGAGCGCTTAGATAAATTAGTCGGGGAAGTTTTGACCCTATCCCGTTTAGAAGCGGGGGTTGCGCCCTCGACTGATGAATATGTAGATGTTTTAGAACTCTTAGATACCGTAGTTGACGATGCACGCTTTGAGGCGAGTGCTTTGAATCGTTCGGTCGTTTTACATAGCAGTGATGACGATAATCTGATTATCCCAGCACATGGCGAGCTACTCTATCGTGCTTTGGAAAATGTAGTGCGTAATGCCATTCATCACACGCCCCCTGAAACCACAGTTACGGTTACAGCCTATCAAAACAAAGTAACTAATACTTTGCATATTACGGTTGATGACCAAGGGAGCGGTGTGCACCCTGAGGATATTGAGTTAATTTTTGAGCCTTTTCAACGCAGTAGTAAGACAGGTAATGTACGCCAAGGTTATGGCTTAGGTTTAGCGATAGCACGACGCGCCATTGATAGTCATGGTGGTAGTATTCAGGCAAGTAATCGGCCTGAAGGTGGCTTGCGGATTAGTATTGAGTTGCCCTTGTTGGTTAGACAAGTTTCGGAGCAACTTGAACCTAAATAATATAATAAGGGCATGGCAAACGTCATGCCCTAGTATATTAATTAATAGCTAAACCTACTTACCACCATGGCACAAGCGTGCCATTTCTTTATTCCAAGCAAGCATATATCTTTCACTAGCTGTCGAGGTATAGTCACGACAAGAACTGCTATTGTTTAAACACTCAACAGAGTTCTCGTAAAATCTATACCCCTCTAAAAACTTCAATTGATTTTGTGCATCTGGGCAAAACTTGTTTACTTCTGGAGTGCCTAAGCCAAACGAATTACCACGGCGATCTTGATGAGGGGTTTTCTCATTACTGGTAAAAAAATATCTCATTTTATTATTAAATGCAAAACGCGCATCCTGAGTTGGGTTACGCTTTTTAATTGCACTTAATAAACTCTCATAATAAGAATCAATTGCCTTTTGATCTTTAAAGTCTTTAGGTTTGACTTTGTCTGGCGCAGAATTCAAGAAATATAAAGTGTTGCCTGTTACACGTAAAGCCCCTTTAGATCCTGTTTGTTGGTTGGAAATAAGTGTCGCAATGTCTTCCTGCGGCATGCTTACTACACTTGGTGGAGCACAGCCCGCTGCTGAGGCAATCAAGACTGATATCAAAATAGATTGTTTCATTAAAAAATCCCTTATTTAAACTAAATTTCTATCTAAGGTGCAGCAACTGCTGGCGCTCTACCAGAAATAGCAAAAAATATATTATTACTACAAGCAACTTTTACTCGGCTATTTGTTTGAATTGTAGTAGGTAAATTTACTGTAGTGGTCCCAGAATTTGTATGAGTGCCTAAATTAGCATAGCTAACGCCAGTAGAGTTAACTAAGGAAATATTGACATTTAAGCAATTTATTGGAGAATTATTAGTTCCTGCTACATTCCATTTAATGAGAGTTGAGCCCCCAGCAGGTAGAGCAGTTGCAGGTACACTAAAAGCCGCACCTGTATTAATTATGTTGACTACATAATTACCTTGCGTTCTTCCACCACGATTGTCACGAGCAGTCAACCGAAAAGTTAAATTACGTTGAGTAACAGGCAAAAACTCACCATCAACTGCTGTCCCTGCTAACAGGCTACTCAACATAGGAATAGTACGACTACTGTTGCCATATTGTGGTAAACGTGACCTTATAAGGGCAGAGTTAATTTTATCTTGATTTTTATTTGCTGGATTTCCTCCAATATTCATTTGATCCCAGGTATAAGAAATTGGGTCACCATCTGCATCCGACGTAGTCACTATGGGCAGCGTAAAAGCTGTACGAGCAGGAATATAAACTTGAGCAGGCATAGTCATCACAGGATTACGGTTAGTCACACCTGTATTTGGGTTGATCAATGCAGGGCGTGTAGCACATGTATTACCTGCACCATTATGGGCAAAGTTAGTCATTAATTGCAGTGACTGTGCGTGGAACATAGAGTCTGCACCACTACCTGTTGTAGGTGATGGTAATATGTTATTAGTACCGCATAGACCCGCATATGACATAATCGTTGTACCAGCCCCTGGCTCAACTGCGCCCCCATCATCTCTAGTTGGGAAGCCATTAACAAAAGCACAAGCCCCCCCAGTAGAAGCATTAAAGGTGTGGCGAGCACCAAACTGATGCCCCAACTCATGAGCTAGCATATCAATAGCTGCAGCTTCAATAGCAACAGCAGTACCAAGGGGGGAGCCCATAAAAGATGTCCCGCGTGCCTTAGCTGAACCACAAGGGCTAGTATATGTTCCCCAGCCTATACTGCCTGTGTTTATAACATGACCTATATCATAATTAGTTGCACCTAAGATATTATTTAAGACAGTTGTATTATCAATAGAAGCGTAGGGCTCACCTGTATTAGTATCCTCTCCAGAATTTCTGTAACCATCAGTTACTGAATTAGTTTGAATAATATTAGTACCACCAACTAAATTGAATTTAACGCTTAAATCCCGCAAATAGATTTGATTAACCCTTGCAATTAAACTAAATAACCGCTGATTAGTTACAGTTGCCCCACCATTTGCCTGAGTAAACTCAGCGGTTGTCGCTAAAGCAAGGCGATAGGTATTTAAGTTCTGCCCTAATACCCGCGTTGCACCTAGCTCGGAGGATAGCTGCGATTCGGTACTAATCAGTTTTTGTACTAAACCACCATCTTTACTATGATCATGATCTTTATTTCCACACCTAAAGCCCTTCATCGCCGCCGCAAAGGCTTTCGGATTATTTCGCTTACTAAAACTCACATAGGTGCGCGAGCCTTTGACCGATTCGTCTGGATCAATAAACACGGTGTCTCCACTACGCAGCTCTAACATCGCATGCAGACCTAAAGGGGTGCGATCCACGACACCACCCACAATCCGTTGATCTCCACTCACCACTGACCATACCTTCAATTCGGGATGTTCTTTTTCCAACTCCGGTGCTAACACATGATCTGGAACCAGTTCAACATCGGCAAAACTACCATCGGGTAAGGGTAAACTTAGCGTTAAACCCGATGACACACTCGCTTTAGTTTGACGGGCAGCACTCAAAACGGCTAACTGCTCATCCAAGCGTGTTTCATCCAAGTGAAGCGACCGAAATTGTTCCAAGGACGGCGTAGAGCTTGAGGAGGCTTGACGGGCAGACTCGGTAGCAACGCTATCGGGTAAAACTTCGCTCCAAAGGGTAGCATCCGCTTGCAAGGATGAATAAGTAGCCAGCAGACCAAGACTAATCGCACCCGCTAAAACGGTGGGCGAAAATCGTTTACTGAGACGAGACGAGACGAGACGAGACGAGACGAGACGAGACGAGACGAGCAATAAGTTTTCATTGATTAACTTCCTTTTAAAAACAACACGATTGCTCTCTACTGATCAACTAACCTGAACCTAAGAAACGACACAAATTTATTTATTATTCCATTCATGCTTGATTAAGCACTGAGAAAATCTATCATTTGATTAAAAACTTGTCTAAACCTCAATAACCATGCCCTCCTTCGATAATTCATTTTTAGTTTAAAAATCAGCAGCCTAATAGCTATATGGAATTTTCCATATTGACAACTTTATACTGATTACCAGCAATATATTTGATAGCAATAGTGGGTGTATTCACGCGAGTAATCGGCCTGAAGGGGGGTTGCGGATTAGTATTGAATTGCCTTTACAGGTTAAACAAGTTTCGGAGCCACTTAAATCTAAACAATAAAATGAGGGCATGACCTTGGCCATGCTCTGGCCTTAGGCTACCAACACCCCATACACTTAATTGTCATTTAAAACTTTCATTTAAGCGGAAACGCTTAATGCAAGCTTTTACCATCGTTTGATTAAATTGCGCTCCATACTTTCTAGCCTTAGGATCAGTAAAACTAATTTCTGCTTGTAGAGTCTTCATAGGACACTTTTGTAGAATACGTTCTATACCGACGGGTGCAGTGGGCAATATACTATGTCTACCATTAGCAAAACCATAGATGCCACTTGGCTTACGCTTCGAGCTCAATAAATAATACTGACCCCGATCAATCAAGGTTTGTGCATCAGCCACAGGATCACGTTTCGCGAGCAACTGAGCGATCCGTTGTTGATACTCATACAACTTATGCTCGGCACCGCGCCAATAAGTCGGCTCTTGCGGGGCTACCATCACCCATGCACCTTGTACAGTGGGTAGGCGTTGAGCGGCACTTTGACCCGCACAGGCGTTGCAAGCAATAAGCAATACGCTTAAGGGCAACCATAATCTTTTCATAGTAATCGTCCTCAATTATCGAGCATAGATATGGGGTTTTGGGCTGAAACAGCAAAGAAGATATTACTGTTATTACTGCACTTCAGGCAGTCATGATCTAGGGCTGTTAGATAAGCAAAGGGCATGACCTTCGCCATGCCCTATCCCTACCTTACCGGCGTACGCCAGATGTCCCTCTAAATAACACCCCCTCTTTCCAGAACATAAAACCTTTACCCTCTAATTCCTCCGATTCCACGGTGCTTTTGGGTTGGAGAATCACAAACTGCTTAGACCAAACAAAATTCGGACAATTAGTGATCGTCATCAAGGTTGCTGGCTCTTTAGCTTGCTCTGGGGTTAGCAAATAGTTTGCCAACAGGTCTTTGATAGGAACACCTTGTTGCTTCAAATAGTTTTCTAAATTAATTTCCTTAGCTTTAAAGATCACATTCGTACACACTACATCCTCCTGACCCACACCATTGACTTCTATTAAGTTAGAGATAGTTTTTTGTACTAAGCTAAGGCGAACACGATCATTTTTCAGTATAAACTGCCTCGCTTGAGTTTTAGTTAAGTCTGCGCGCTTTGTTAAGTAGGGGGGAAGTCTAGGATTAAAAGCAATATAAACATCATCCGAAAATTTTCTTTTGAATTTAAGCTCTTGGCCTTCACTCGCTGTCTTTGCACCCGCCTCAGCCGGTGATGGCAGCACCCAACAACCTGTCAAACCCAGCGATAAAATCAAGGGCATGAGTTTTTTCAGTAAAGCACGGTATTTCATCAATGAAGCTCCTTTGATTAAATCGAATAAGTTTCCCTATCCACTATTAGCTAAACAGGCCGAGATGAACCACACTTCTTAATCAACAAAAGCCAACTCCGCACTCTGCCAAAAAGCCTGCAATAAAGGATCAGCCAAGCGTTCTTGGCGAGCACACAAACCAATCGTAAAGGCTTGTAAATCATCAAACCAAGGCAAAACTCGAATCGTATCCTGACGCGGACTGTGCTTAATCACTAATTCAGGAACGACTGCTACGCCAAAGCCCAAACTGACCATCGCCACCACCGCTTCATGCCCTGCGACTTGCGCATA
This sequence comes from Thiothrix sp., assembly GCA_008015155.1. Classification (GTDB taxonomy): domain Bacteria; phylum Pseudomonadota; class Gammaproteobacteria; order Thiotrichales; family Thiotrichaceae; genus Thiolinea. Next base: position 49,186 of record SSFA01000022.1, on the reverse strand, counting down.
AATTGGTGGGTTTAGATTCAATTGCTGTAAACGCTGTAAAAACCGTTCCCGTGCTAGACCATGCTCGGCCAAAATCACTGGAATCTGTGTCCAATCTAAAGCTAAATTGGCAGCTAAAGCGGACTCTAAGCGCTGGCTTAAAACACAAGGCATCGTTGGCCCAATGAGGTACAAAGGTGACTGTTGTAAAGCTAAAAACTGTAAGTGCTTCGGTAAAACATCCGGTTGGGCGGCAATCGCACAATCTTCACTATTAGTTAAGACACGCTCAATTCCATCTGCTTGATCACCGGTACGTAATTTTAATTCGACTCCAGGATAACTGGAGCGTAGTACTGGTAGGATTTGACTGAGCAAACTAAAACTGGCAGTGACGGAACCATAGACACTCAACTCACCACTAATCGTCTTCGGATCATCACTCAAATCCCGCCGCAATTGTTGCCATGCATTAACTGTTTGATAAGCATACTCAAGAAAATGTCGACCGGCTGGTGTTAAGCGAACTTGGCGATTATCCCGTTCGACTAGTTTTTTGCCAATCTCAGTTTCTAAGCGTTGTAACTGTCGACTGATCGCTGATGCGCTTAAATGGCTGGCCTGTGCTGCTTTGCCAAAATGCTGGGTAGTGGCTAATTGAATAAACATTTGGCAATCGCGAATGTCCATAAACTCTCTTTCATTGCATTAAACGCAATATTACATCCCTAATTGATCATTTTACGCAATGCCAAAAATGGCTTACAGTAGCAGCCCTAAAATCCCTTCTTAAGCTTGTTTGGAGTCCATCATGGGTCAAAATTATTTCAATACGCTGCCATTGCGTGTTCAACTTGAAGAACTTGGCAAATGCCGTTTTATGGATCAATCCGAGTTCGCGGATGGCGTTAACTATATTCGCGATAAGAAAATCGTGATTATTGGCTGTGGTGCACAAGGTTTAAACCAAGGCTTGAACATGCGCGATAGCGGCTTAAATGTAAGCTATGCTTTACGTGCTGAAGCGATTGCTGAGAAACGCAAATCTTGGAAAAATGCCACTGAAAATGGCTTTAAAGTCGGTACTTATGAAGAGCTGATTCCGACTGCTGATATCGTCATGAATCTCACTCCAGATAAGCAGCATACCTCGGTTATCAATGCGATTATGCCTTTAATGAAACAAGGCGCGTGCTTAGACTATGCTCACGGCTTCAACTTGGTTGAAGAAGGCATGCAAATTCGCAAAGACCTAACTGTCGTCTTGATGTGCCCGAAATGCCCTGGTTCTGAAGTGCGTGCGGAATATGTACGTGGTTTCGGTGTTCCGACTTTGATTGCTGTGCATCGTGAAAATGATCCGAATGGCGACGGTTTAAAAATCGCGAAAGCTTTAGCGTCTGCAACCGGTGGTGATCGTGCTGGTGTTCTGGAATCTTCTCCAATTGCTGAAGTTAAATCTGACCTGATGGGTGAGCAAACCATTCTGTGCGGCATGTTACAAACTGGCTCACTGCTCTGCTTCGATAAAATGGTGGCAGAAGATATTGACCCTGCTTGGGCTGCGAAATTTGTGCAGTACGGTTGGGAAACTGTTACTGAAGCACTCAAGCACGGCGGCATCACTAATATGATGGATCGTTTGAGCAATCCAGCGAAAATTCGCGCTTATGAGCTTTCAGAAGAGCTGAAAGAAATCATGCGTCCACTGTTCCAAAAGCACCAAGACGATATTATGTCGGGTAAATTCTCCAGCACGATGATGGCGGATTGGGCAAATGATGACAAAGATCTACATCGCTGGCGCGCAGCTACCGCAGAAACGCCATTTGAAAAGCAAGCGATCACGACCGAAGCGATCAGTGAGCAAGAATACTTCGACAAAGGTATTCTAATGGTAGCCATGGTACGTGCAGGCGTTGAGCTAGCTTATGAAACAATGGTGGAAGCTGGGATTATTGAAGAATCAGCTTATTATGAGTCTCTGCATGAAACTCCGTTAATCGCTAACACGATTGCTCGCAAAAAACTCTACGAAATGAATGTAGTTATTTCCGATACGGCTGAATACGGCTGCTATTTGTTTGACCAAGCTGCGCGTCCATTGCTGCTTGAAAAGTTCATGCCCAAGATTAAATCCGATGTGATTGGTCGTGGTTTAAATCTAAAAGATAATGGCGTGGACAATCGTCAGTTAGTGCATATTAATGCTGAAATCCGTAATCACTCTGTTGAGATTGTGGGCGAAGAATTACGCTCTTATATGACTGCGATGAAGAAGATTGTGTGATTTGATTTAGCTTAAATCTAAAAGCTCTTGCATCATGGTAAGAGCTTTTAGTCTGCTAAGTTATTGGCTAAGAGCTCAGTTAGCTAGTTGCACTAGGTTCACTTTGACTCCAAATACTCAATCAAGCCCTCGATTCCAGCCATCTGTATTTTCTGTGTAAACCCCGCTCTGTAAGTGCTTACTAAACTACCACCATCCACATGGACATCAATTGCTCGCCAAGCGTCCTCTAATTTAAACAACACATAGTCGATTTTTACGATCTTTGGCTCATTCTGAAAAGTGAATATGCTTTTTACAGTAGCCCGCCTATTACTATCCTGCATGATTGCTTTTTCATTAACTGCCAAGTCTACAGCCTTGAATTGCTTCATAGTTTGGCTGTAAACGCGAACGAATAGCTGCTGAAACGCCGCAGTCAGTTGGTCTTTCTGTGTAGAACTGGCTTTGTGCCAATCGGGACCCACGGCTAAACTCGTCAGGCATTGAAAATCAAAGAGCGGCTCGGCTATCAGTTCTATTTGGTGCCGAATAGTGCTATGAGATTGACTGGTATCTTTTTCTAAGATGTCTAGTATTGGCCTGATATGATTGCGAACTAGATCGACAGGATTATTTGCAGCATCGGTAGACATGTTAACGACTCCCTTAAGTTCATGATTGCTCTAATGCAGGGTGTGAATCTATGGAGTGATCAAACTATCGCAAAAACCCATGCTCTGCTAAAAAAGCCTCAGTAATCCCACCCGCAGTCATTTCAGCCGCCTTCTCGCCTAACAGCAAACGCTCTAAATAGCGTGCAACTACATCCACTTCTAAATTGACTTGAGAGCCCGCACGATATCCCGACATAATTGTTTCTTGCAAAGTATGTGGGACAATATTCAACTCGAAAAAAGCGCCCTCAACTTTATTGACTGTCAGACTCGTTCCATCCACACAAATTGAACCTTTCGCAGCAATGTATTTAGCCAGTGCATCGGGCGCTTTAAGACGAAAACGTACTGAACGCGCATCATCGTAGCGGCTCACAACCTCCCCCAAACCATCTACATGCCCACTGACTAAGTGCCCACCTAAGCGAGTACTTAAAGTTAAGGCCTTTTCTAAATTCACACTAGAGCCAAGATTTAATTGGCCAATACTGGTCAGCGATAAAGTTTCCCGTGAGACATCCGCACTAAAACTGGAGCCATCCAAGACCACAGCTGTCAGGCATACTCCATTGACTGCAATACTATCGCCTAATTGCACATCGGCCATCTCCAGCTTGCCGGTGGCAATCGTTAAACGCATATCGCCACCGATAGCTTGCATCGCACGAATCGTCCCAATCGCTTGAATAATCCCTGTGAACATGGTTCTACTCCTGATGAACATCCGCCAAGATTCGCCAATCTTGCCCTATTGCACGAATATCTCGAATTTCTAAAGCATAGCGCTCAGCCATGTTGGCAAGTGGCAAATTAAATAAAGGCCGCGCCACAGAACCCATCAAATGTGGGGCCATATAAATGACCAGTTGATCCACTAAGCCTTGCTCAATAAATTGCCCGCTTAAAGTCGCGCCCGCCTCAACATGCACTTCATTGATACCATCTAACACTAAAGCAGCTAAGACTTGCTTTAAATCTAAGCGCCTGCCTGTAAATTGACGAATAGTGACTCCTGCAGCTTGGAGTAGGTCGATTTTTTCTGTATCACTGCTACAAGTATAAATGAGTACCTTACCAACAGTTTTTAATAAAGGCGCATCCAGCGGAAAGCGCAAGTTAGAATCTAAGACAACACGTACTGGCTGGCGCACTTCCCCATTAATACCTAGCTCTTCAGCAGCTAGACGTATATTGAGTTGCGGCTTATCCATCAGCACTGTATCAATTCCTGTTAACACCGCTCCTGCTTGAGCACGCCAGAATTGGACATCGCGACGGGCTGCTTCACTGGTAATCCAAATACTTTCACCTGAAGCCATCGCGGTGCGCCCATCCAAACTCATCGCCATTTTGACCCGTACCAATGGCCGCTGGCGTTCCATCACACTAATGAATCCCGGATTTAAGGCGCGTGCTTCGGTGGCTAATAAACCGGAAGCTGTTTCGATACCAGCTGCATTTAAACGCGCTAATCCGCTCCCAGCTACTAAGGGATTCGGATCAATCATAGCTGCGATCACTTTGGCAACTTTAGCGTCCACTAAAGCCTCTGCACAAGGCGGGGTACGCCCATAATGTGAACAAGGCTCTAAGGTCACATAAGCAGTTGCACCCTGCGCACGCTCACCCGCTGTACGCAAAGCTATTACCTCTGCATGAGCTTGACCTGCACGCTCATGCCAGCCCTCGCCAACCACTTCTCCAGCACGCACCAAAACACAACCTACCCGTGGATTGGGGTGAGTTGTATATAAACCATAGCGTGCTAATTGCAGAGCACGTGCCATATAGGCATGATCATCAGCAGAAAAAACAGACATTTAAACGACTAATCTAAGAAATCAGTGGAGGTTTTTGGTTCGTTTGGATGCTCGCGTTCCATCCGATCAATCATGTTACGAAATTCAGCCATACTGCCAAAACGCTGATAAACCGAGGCAAAGCGAATATAAGCCACTTCATCTAAATGCCTTAATTCAGCCAACACCAGCTCACCAATCAGAGCCGAGGAGACTTCACGCTCCCCGCTCATTAACACCTTCTTACGTATACGACTGATCGCAGCTTCAGCTTGATCAATCGTAACAGGACGCTTTTCCAAAGCACGCATAATGCCTGCACGGAGCTTTTCATCATGAAAAGGCTCACGGGCAGCATTCGATTTAATCACTCGTGGCATCGTTAGTTCGGCTAACTCATAGGTGGTAAAGCGCTCTTCACAAGCTGAACACTTGCGCCGTCGCCTCACTTGCTCGCCTTCGCTAGCTAGCCTCGAATCAATCACACGCGTGTCTTCCGCGCCACAAAATGGACAGCGCATTTTAGTCAGCGTACACAGGGAAACGTTTACAGATCGCTAACACTTCATTTTTCACACGCTCAGTCGTTGCAGGATCATTGATATTATCTAAAACATCCGCGATCCAATTAGCCAACTGCTCTACTTCAGCCTCTTTAAAACCACGCGTAGTAATCGCTGGCGTACCTACACGAATCCCACTCGTGACAAATGGAGACTGCGGATCATTGGGTACTGAGTTTTTATTCACAGTAATATTCGCTGCACCTAAAGCCGCATCTGCTGCCTTACCGGTTAGCCCCTTAGCAATCAAATCGACTAACATCAAGTGGTTATCTGTCCCACCAGAAACGATATTGTAACCACGGCTAATCAAAGTTGATGCCATCACTTTGGCGTTTTTCACAACTTGCTGTTGATAAGCGGTAAACTCCGGCTCTAAAGCCTCTTTGAATGCAACTGCTTTCGCCGCAATCACATGCATTAAAGGCCCACCTTGGATGCCAGGGAAAACCAAAGAATTGAATTTCTTTTCTAAATCAGGATTGGCTTTGGCTAAAATAATCCCGCCACGTGGACCACGCAAAGTTTTATGCGTGGTTGAAGTGGTTACATCGGCGATTTGTACTGGGCTTGGATAGACACCAGCAGCGACTAGACCTGCCACATGCGCCATATCAACCATTAAGTAAGCGCCCACTTTATCCGCAATCTCGCGGAATTTCTGCCAATCAATTACCCGTGAATACGCAGAAAAACCAGCTACGATCATTTTTGGCTGATGTTCAACGGCTAAGCGCTCAACTTCAGCATAATCAATGTAGCCTTCAGCCGTAATGCCATATTGCACTGCATTATAGATGCGCCCAGAGAAATTGACTTTCGCACCATGGGTTAAATGACCGCCATGCGCTAAGCTCATCCCCAGCACAGTATCACCCGGATTGAGTAAGGCCATATAGACAGCAGCATTAGCTTGTGAACCTGAGTGGGGCTGTACATTGGCATAATCAGCACCAAAAAGTTTTTTTACACGATCAATCGCTAATTGCTCAGCTATATCTACATACTCGCAACCACCGTAGTAGCGCTTTTCCGGATAGCCTTCAGCATATTTATTGGTTAAAACAGAGCCTTGCGCTTCTAAAACACGCGGGCTGGCATAATTTTCTGAGGCGATTAATTCGATATGTTCTTCTTGACGTTGGGTTTCAGCAGCCATCGCTTGAGCTAGCTCTTGGTCATAGCTTGCAATAGTCATCGATTTAGTAAACATGTTGCTAAAATCTCCTGCACATGATTAAGTGGTGATAGCGGCGTATCATAACAACAATTAACAGGCTGTTCAGCGCAGATTTACTAAATCCTTCAGCATAAAGCAGGCTTAAGTCTAGAAGCCTGCTTGTTAAGCGTTTTAGGCAGTAGGTGTTGGAGTGCGGGAACCGTAAATTTTACCAAATACCAGTGAAGGCTTACCATTAAAATCATAAAATTGCAGTGTAGAACCAAGCTGCTGGACACTCCCTGCTCGTCTTAAAACGCGCAAATACTTACCCTCCCAACTGCCTACATCTACTGTAGGTTTACCTGGCTCGGGACGTAAGACCTCACAAGCATTTTCGGTACGGATAATCTCTTGTACCTTGAAGCCACGATTCCCAACTTGAACAAAATTAGCGCTGTAATTATTACAGCCAGCTAAACCTACCATAGCTGTTTGCTCAACAAGCATTTTCATTCTGAGCGGCTTAGGAACGGGATTATTGTAAATAGACATGACAAACCAGCTTGTGCCCAACAATGAAGGGCCACCACTATTCAAAGGGCAAGCACCTGCAGGAATCGGAGCAGGGGTTGAAATATCGGCTGCAAAAATTTGCTCAGCTAGTAAAACCACGGGTAAAAACAAAAAAGCTCTGCGCTTTAACTCTACAGTGTCCACAGACTTGACCTCGCTAGTCATAGTTTCCCTCTCCTAGGCTATTTTATGAGTTGTATGCTGTTAACTTCAGTACCAACAGCAATACTTTAAGTATAGGCAAAGAAACCACAATTCGCTGAAAGTTTGATCTAAATTTAACCAAATATTAGCATTTTAACGACAGTTCATTGAACTCAGTAACAGTTGCATCAGCTGGCAGAGCCACACCTAAATCCAGACTCAAGCGCGCCCAGTCAAAAAAGGGCCCCGGATCAGTTTTACGCTCAGGCGCAATATGCTGATGCCCAGTAATATGATGTAGAGATAAGCTTGGATAGTTTAAGCATAGCACTTGGATAACTGCGGTGAGCTGCTGATATTGCTCTTCCGTAAAAGGCGTAAAATCTGTGCCTTCTAATTCAATTCCAATTGAAAAATCATTACAACGGCTACGCCCACGGTATACCGAAATACCCGCATGAAAAGCACGTAAATGAAAAGGTACATATTGAATAATTTCGCCTGTACGCCTAATTAGCAAATGACTAGCAACTTTTAAGTGGCAAATTTCAGCAAAAAAGGGATGCTCCTCTCTGTCTAAAGTGTTAGTAAACAGCTGACTAATATAATCGCCATTAAATTTACCCGGCGGTAAACTTATATTATGAATAACAATTAACTCAGGTAAACAATCGCTTGGACGTTCATCATGATTGGGTGATGGACACTGTTGAGCAGCATCTAATAAACCTGTGAAGGAATCAATCAACATTGTTACAAAATCTTCCTAGACAAAGATGAGATCCTGTCATTATTATCTAGTTTTGCAAAATAAATAAGCTTTATTCATAAAAATTAAATATATAAACATAATCTATTTTTATTATAGATTTTTTTCTATATCCCCTCCCTCCTAATATGGTCACCAAAGCCATTCATTAATTTATTGTTAATAAAGTAACATTTATAATTCTTCCATAGCTATCCAGACTCCATGGGCATGGTGTCTATAAAAGTTTTTTAAACAGGGGAAACACAATGTACTTAAAGAGCAGCATACGTTGGTGTGCAACTACTTTAGCTTTAACTATATCTTTAGCAGCCACCGCTAGTTTCGCAGAAACGCATGTACCTTACAAAATTCAGATGAGCCGCACTCAGCCGGATCAACCACTGCGTAAGTCCACTATTATGGGCAAGGTTAAGGATGTCTATCCGGGGCGGATCCTGTCGATAGAACCACAGTCTGACCGTGGGCCAGATTGCCATGTGGTGAAATTGATGGGCGATGATGGTGAGTTTAGGATTATTCATGTGTCCTGCACCAAATAGTTCATCTAAACAATTGTAACTAAATTCGAAGCCCAGCCACTAAGCTGGGCTTTTTATTATTTGATCGGGAATTGATAGTTTTTTATTCTGAAGCTTCAGTGTATGATGGCTTAACAAAAGACGGTACAGGGCTCCGTCTATCTAGATAGACTACACTCAGACCATTAACATAACATACTAAATAGTCGAAAAATCTATGCGTGTACTTGTTGTTGAAGATAAAGCACCCATCCGTGAACAAATTGCCAGTGATCTCAAAAAAAATGGCTTTACTGTTGATGTAGCGAGCGATGGTGCACAAGGGCTATATATTGCAACTGAATATCCGATTGATATCGCTGTCATCGACTTAGGCCTACCCCATGTCACTGGCTTAGAAATTATCCGGAGCGTGCGAGCTAAAGGCTTAGAATATCCTATTGTCACGCTGACCGTGCGCGATCGTTGGGAGACTAAAGTCGAAGTTTTAGAGGCTGGAGCGGATGATTATCTAGTCAAACCGATTCATGCGGAAGAACTAGCTGCGCGCTTACGTGCACTCCTACGTCGGACTAAAGGTTGGACTCAAGCTGAATTAAGCTGCCCACCTATTCGCTTGAACCTCTCGGAGCAACGCGTCTATGTGAACGAAGCAGAAATTACCTTGACAGCTTATGAATATCGCGTTTTAGAACATTTGATGCTGCACGCAGGTCAAGTCATTTCTAAAACACATTTAACCGATAGTTTGTATGAAGAAGACGCAGATCGAGACAGCAATGTGATCGAGGTCTTCATTCGTCGTTTGCGCCAGAAACTCGATCCAGATGAAAGTTTAAAACCTATCGAGACTTTACGTGGGCGTGGCTATCGTTTTACTTTGGACTGTCATCGACCAAATAATCAGTAATGATGGGTTCTTTACGCAGCCGCCAACTGGTTAGCGGCTTCACCATTATTGTGATTGGGATTTTAATCTTAGGCGTGCTCTTGAGCTTAAGTATTTACCAACGCAAGACCGAAGCCATCCGCTTGGAACTAGAGCGGACTGCCTCTGATTTGTTAGGTTTCATTGAATATGAACGCGGCAGTTTCTTAATTCCAGAACGTAATAAGCAAGCTGCTGAGCAATTCATCTCACGCAATCAACTGGTTCAGGATCGTAAACGTCGTTTTGCCTATATTTGGGATCGTCAGCAAAATCGGATTATCTGGAGTTCAATTGATAATGAAGGTGTCGACTTAAATCGAGTCGATTTATTCTTTGCCTACTTTCCGTTTGAAGACTTATTTAACGATCCTAAAGTACAAAACTTCACACCCTTCGCGCGGCGCATGAGCTCTACCCCACCACCGAATGGGAAAGTGGATGATAAGTTTCATCCTGAAGAGTACATGGTTGCAGTTCAGCACTTTTCCTTTCGGGAAAATGCCGAAGAAGGAACAAGTACCAATAAGCATTATCTCTTCATTGTTGCAGAGTCAATGGCGAATGTAGATCGAGAAATCGACGATCTAGTCATGGTGTTTTCCATTCTGTTTTTTGCTTCAGTTATTTTGATTTTGATTGCTCAGCTAGCCTCTAGCTTTTGGGTTGTCGCACCAATTCGCGAGTTTGAGGAGGAAGTGCGCGCTATTGAAGCAGGCAACAAAGAAACCATCCAAGATGAGTATCCGGATGAATTAGTGCCTATCAAGAATACGATTAATGCCTTGATTGGCCACGAAAAAGGTCAAAAACAGCGCTATAAAGATTCGCTAGATGATTTAGCACATAGTTTAAAAACACCTTTAGCAGCCATCCAATCCCATTTAGAGGGGGATAGTTTCCAAGATGTAGCACATGATCACGCGGGCTTAGCGGGTATTGCCGCTGAAATCGAACATATGCAGGAAATTATCTCGCGCCAACTTCGCAAAGCAATGGTGACAAGTGAGAACGCGATCATTATGTCCCAGCCGATTCGCCCCATCTTAACGCGCCTCGCTAGTACGATGCATAAAGTACATCGGGGTAAGGATTTTGAAATTCGCGTCAATGTTGATGAATACGCTAAATGCCGCTTAGATTCAGAAGACTTGATGGAGCTATTTGGTAATTTGATCAATAATGCTTGCCGTTTCTGTGACCGATTAGTAGAAATTTCGGCCTTCCGCGATAACGATATGTTAGTGATCGATATTGATGATGACGGCATGGGCTTTCCTAGTGAAAACCCATCCAAATTGTTAAAGCGCGGCATTCGTGAAGACAGTAAAACTGAAGGCCAAGGAATCGGGTTAGCGGTTAGTACCGAAATTGTTTCTGCAGTCGGTGGCAAAATCGAATTATTAGTTTCGCCTTATGTGGGAGCACGGGTGCGCTTGCACTTACCCACTTAAATTAAAGTGCAGCTACTCAGCTAATCGAACGGAGTAGCTGCACTTAAGTTCATTAAAAATCACTAGTCTCTAGAACCCGTATTCAACTGCACTGGACTAGCAACGCCCAAACCTTGCCTAAACGGTCTGTCCAAATCCACGATATAGGCCTGTGGTATGCTTACCTGCCCTGCCTGCGCCACCCGTACAAGATAAAATAAAGTGCGGGTACTTTTAGCCTTTAGAGCTAAATTCGCTACATAGCGATCTCGCCAGAAGCTTTCGTGCACAGCTGCCGAATACGCCATAGTTTCTGCGACTGATACCGCCATATCATCTAGCTTTAAGCCTTGTAATACTTCATTCGCTTGTAGGTCACTCAACTCTAGTTCAAAACCAGCAGGCAATAAATCCACGACCAAGGCATGTGGAATAGGTTCGCTACTCTCGATATTTAAACGAGTCAGTACTAAGTCGCCCACTTTCAAATCTTCTGGACTCAAAGCTTGACCTGTCAAGCTATACCATTTGCGTTGGATACGGATAGGCTTGTCAGTGGCTGCAGGCATTTGTTGAGGATAAGCTTGAGTGAACAAATTAAAATACACTGCATCATCCGTGCTACTCACCAGTTTACTTTCAGCTTTGAATGTTGGTACACAACGACTAAAACTACCCGCTTGCGATAAATTTAAACTTTGCCCATCCAGCACTAGTTGTGCTTGCCACGGGGTTTTCGCTTGCTGATCCAGTAGCTGACCCAGTAAAAAGATATACACTTGCTCTTGAGTACTTAGATACTGATTGGCTGCTAAATCACGTAGGATATAGCCAAGCTGCACACTCAAAGCAGGTACTGTTTGCTTAGCTAGGAGCAAATGGTAAAGCAACATAGCTCGATCACGCAAAGGGCTACCATAATCGCCTAGATACAACTCTGGATCACGGTTCAAGCTTAAACCACGCTGGATATATTCCTCTCCACGTTTAGCATCGCCTTGCAAACTTAAGGCTAAACCTAAATTCACTAAGCTTAAGCCAGACTCCATTTGCTGTCCGCTTTTGTCTGCAAAGGCTTTTAAATCATTAAGAGTAACTTGGTGTTCACGTGCTAGCACATAAGCTGCATAGGCACGCACCGCTAAATCCATCTGAATGACATTTTCCGCCAAGGGATAACGATCCTCAAGTTGTGGAGTTTCTTGTTGCCAAGTTTGCTGTAAATTATTTAAAGCGGCTTGTAACAGAGGCTTTGGCACTACAAAGCCTTGCTGGCGAGCATCTAAAAGGAAACTGGTGGCATAAGCATTTAACCAATATTCTTCAGCCCCCCCCAGTTTTGCCCATAAACTAAAACCACCATTAGGCAACTGCATACTCCGCAACCGGATTAACGCAGTTTGTATTTGTTGATTTCGTTGTGCTAGGGATAAGGTGGGCAAATCCCAACGCTTCAAAGCGGCTTCATCGAGGAATAAATACGGATAAGCACTACTGATAGTTTGCTCTAAAGAATCATAGGGATAATTCATTAGGCTGCGTAAGATGGCCGCTACTGGTAAGCTGGGTGTATTTGAAATAGTCAAACAAGTTTCAGCCGTATTAGGCAAATACTCCGTCTTAACTGCAGTGCTTAAATCATACGTTTTTCCAGCACCTAATAATTCCTGTTCCTGAAACGCCATCTCTGGCCGATAACTAGGGCGAATTGGAATTTTTAGTTCACGCCTCAACTTAAAGTCTTTACCAGTTAAATCTAAACTGATCTCAGCTAAGCCGATTGAGCTTGAGCTACTCAGTGGTAATTCAAGCTTCTCGACTTGTCCTTTGCTTAAACTTAGCTCGCGCTCAACCAGGCCTCCTGCTAGCAGCTGGTCCGCTTTTACTGTCAGAGTGACTAGTTGATCAGCTTCATCCAAGTTTTTAAGTTCTAGATTCAGTGAGGCTTTATCACCTGTCCCTAAAAAAGCTGGAGCTGCTACTTTGAGCTGGATAGGAACACCTACTTGGATAGTCTTACTAATACTGCCTAATTGTTCTGCACCCATCACTGTGGCCGTTAGCTGTAGATCACCACTAAAAGCTGGCAAATTTAAGATCACCTCAGCCTTGCCTTCAGCATCAAATCTAACTGGTTCAGCTTCCAAGGCGATTATATGGCGTGGCAATGGAGGCTTTAAACGAGGCTTAGGCTCAGTCGCAAGCGTCTGACTAGCAGGCACGATAGTACTTAGCTCATTATCAGTAATGATTTCATCATAAGCATCGTACAAACGCGTTTCATATGCCCTTGGGCTAAAATAAAAATCGAAAGGATTGGGATTGCGCAGTGGCAGATGTTGCAAGACCCGTGCATCGACTGCCGAGAGAGTGATTAAGGTATTGGTATCCTTTAAGTTTTTCGCATGGACTAAGACCTTAATAGCTTGCTCAGCCATTACTAAATCAGGTAGCTCTAAGCTAAGCTCCACTTGCCTGTCAGTGCGCTCTAAGACTAGAGGTAAGATACCTAATAGTCGTTCAGGTGTCATAGGCTGCTTCAGAGTCGCTGTTTGTAAAGCTTGGGCCACAATATATAAATCATGCTGTTGCCAAGCTGCATCAATGGGGACTTCTAACACCGAATTGCCTGCTGCTAAGCTAATTTGCCGACTCCAAAGCTGTTTTCCACCTTCAACACTCAGCAAGACCTCGGCAGCAGCAGGCAAATTGAGGCTCAACTGAGCAGTCTCTCCTGCTTGATACATTGGCTTGTCGAGGCTTAGCTCTAAGCGTTTGGGTTGGGATTGGGCATTTATAGTTGTTTGCCAACCCGCTGTAAAACTATAGGCCGTTTTTAATTTAGTATCCGCATCCTCTAATTCGAGGCGATAGCGCCCAGCAGTGACCGCCAAATCTAATTGGCCTTTTTGCCCTGCAGGAATTTCTATTTGTTGCTGAGAAACGGGATATTGGTTACGAATACCGCGCTGTTGCCAGCCCTTATCTTGGATATAATCCCAATAATAATCATAGGATTCAGTAAATAAGGTAGCTGTTAGACGCTGTGCAGCTAATAAATTTCCAGCTGGATCAACACGAATTACTTCAAACCTTGCTTCAGAATTTTCAGGCACACTTGCATCGGCAAACAGAGGTTTTAAACCTACTAAATGTTGGCTAGGCCAATAGCTTTGTTGAAGCTCGGTGCTAATCGGTTGGCCACCCAGCTCTAATAAACTAGCTGTGACCCGCGTTTTCAGGGGAGATTGAATAGCCTTATCTAGTACTGGAAACTCCAAAAACCCATTACCTTTTGCATCTAAGCTCATTTCTGGAAGCTGTGTGCTTGCTAGGCGTTTGGCGTCCTCTGGTACACCAAAGCGATAATCTTTAAAGGCTGAACCAAGCGGTTGCAGGTCTAGCTCTAAATTCCGAGTCGCCACAATTTTTTGTTGAGCTGCCGGTTCACCATGAGTGTAACCACCTTGGATAGAAATGACCTGTTTATCCTCACCCGTCAATAAACTTTTACCACTATTTAGGCTTAAACTTAAATACTCCGGACGATACTTTTCCACTTTAAACTCGAACACACTGACCAGTTTAGGATCCTCATCCAAACGCAATTCAGCCCGCCAAATCCCTTCGGGCGCATCCTCTTCTAAAGTAAAACGTTGCAAGTAATAGCCTAAATCAGCATCGGTAGCTGTCAGCTTCTCTTCCCAAATCACTTTCGTGTCCGGGCGGACAATACTTAACTTCAAATCATGCGTAGCTACCAAGCCATCTTGATCGCGCTGAAGAATATTGAGGCTTAAAGTATCACCGGGACGATAGAGTGCGTGGGAAGCATAGATATAAGGATCAATCGGCTTGTCAGGCAAACCCTGAATGGGGAAGCTAGATAAATCTAAAGGTGGTGAACGTAAATCTAAAAAGGCAAATTGATTATCCGGACTCACCGCTGTAATAAACGCATCTTTACTAGGACGCTTTGCAAAACTGGCTCGCCCCGCCTCATCGCTGACAAACTCTATACTCTCCTGATTATCTTTTACGGCTATTTTGATTCCACGCAAAGGCTTGCCTGAATCTAAAGCGTGCACAAACACCTCTAAAGTTTTCGCATGAACCCGAGCCTGCAAACCAAGATTGCTCACAATAAAATGCTTAATACGATAGGCCTTATCTGTAAAACGACCGGGCTGGCGAATCACCGCAAAATACAAACCTGGCTGCTTCAGAGCCTCGATTTGCTTAATAGGCAAATTAAAAGTTTCGCGGGCATTTGGCTTAGCATTCGTGGGATAGCGCATGGTGTAGACGCTATTAGTCACTTGGTGAATCTCTTCTAACTCCCAAGATTGTAAATTGCCATCCAAGCGAATCGCTTTCACCACCTCTCCTAATTTATCCGGAGATACGCGTAAAAACTCTACATCCAATTCTGGAACATTGACCACCCGAATCGGTAGGCCAGTTGCCAATTGTTGAGGAATTAAACTACCCTTGCTCGTGAAATCAAAGGCAGCTTGGATAACTCGCGTTTTAATCTCGAAATCGACTGGCTTCAACAGCTTTAAACCATTTTTGGCTGTGACTCCAGGACGAATTTGAATGCGGTAAGTGGTATCAGCTTGGATTTGCGTGAAATACAAACGGCGAGGACTATTGATGATAGACCAAGTGCCTTCTACAGCCTTGCCCCCTTGTGTAATGGTAAAGTGTTCAGCAGGATTCTGATTGGCATCCAAATCCTGCGAAAAAGTCACGACTAAAGCGGGGGCTTTATCTAAAGTCTGCTCAGCCGCATCTACAACCAACATTTCAGATAGGAGTTGCTGATTAGTATAAGTGGGCGGTTTGAGCGTGGATGGCTCCTCAGCTACTAAATAAGAGCTACTGAATAAAAGCCAAAAACTGATTAGTGCCGACTGCCAAATACTTAGCTGGCGTAAGCCCATTGCTAAACTCCATTGTTCTTTATCTTGTTAAAATAATAACTTTGAGAGTAAGCAAGCTAAGCGCTAGCACAGACAGCACACTACCTATCCAAAGATATTATTTATGTTTTGGCTTATTTTGCGGGAAAAAAGAAGGAGTGGAAAGAGACAGTAGTGTTTAAAGTGGCGTCCCCACGGGGATTCGAACCCCGGTTACTGCCGTGAAAGGGCGGTGTCCTAGGCCTCTAGACGATGGGGACGCTGTTTAAACGTCAAACTCAATTGTAAAGTTGGCGTCCCCACGGGGATTCGAACCCCGGTTACTGCCGTGAAAGGGCGGTGTCCTAGGCCTCTAGACGATGGGGACGTCGTTAAAACTTAAATTTAATTCTTGTCATTGCTGCGATCTTCTAACAAGACATTAGTTGATAAACCTGCAAACAACAACATGAACCCGAGCGGTACTACCATAAAGCAGAACTGTGCCCAGTTTTGGATGTTCATATACAATAAACTAAACCCGGCTATTAGGGAGACTACTGTTACTAATAATCCAACAAAAAATACTATTCGACCTAGCAGTAAAATCATAGTTGACTCACTGATCAGGTTCATCGGAAGGTTTGGTGGAGCTAAGCGGGATCGAACCGCTGACCTCTACAATGCCATTGTAGCGCTCTCCCAGCTGAGCTATAGCCCCCCGAAGAAGCGCGAATTCTGAATTAATCCGCGCTTACTGTCAAGCACTTGCTGGCATTTTTTCGATATAAGATACCGCTGCTTCGATCCGAGCCAAACTACGTTCACGTCCGATCAAAGACAAAGTAATTTCTAGCGAAGGTGAAGAAGCTGAACCTGTAACTGCAACCCGCACAGCTGGCCCTACTTTGCCTAACTTGATACCTAAACCCTCACAAGCTTGTTGAATCGCTTGGTGAATAGACTCAGCTTCCCAAGTCGGTAAAGCCGCTAAAGCAAGCTGCACTGCTTTTAAATAAGCTGCTGTTTCTGGCTTAAACTGCTTTTGTACAGCTTGTGCATCGTAATCTTTGAAATCCTCATAGAAATAACGACTAGCTGAGACCAACTCCGCTAAGCTCTTCACGCGCTCACGCTGCGCAAGAATCACTTCTTCTAATGCGGGGCCGTGGCTAATATCAAGCTGCTGATGCTCTAAATGCCATTGTAACTGCTCAGCTACTGCTGCAACTGGCAGCGTTTTTAAATAATGCTGATTCAACCAAACCAATTTATCGGGGTTGATCGATGAGGGAGCGCGATTGATGCCATCCAGTGTAAAAAACTCGATCATCTCTTGGCGCGAGAAAATCTCTTGATCCCCGTGCGACCAACCTAAACGCACTAAATAATTGAGTAAGGCTTCTGGGGTATAGCCTTCATCACGATATTGCATGACATTGACTGCACCATGCCGCTTGGATAAGCGCTGGCCATCAGGGCCTAAGATCATCGGTACATGCGCAAATACCGGAATTTCATGCCCAAGCGCACGCATGATATTGATTTGGCGTGGGGTATTGTTGATATGATCATCGCCACGAATCACATGGGTGATGCCCATATCAATGTCGTCCACAACAACTGATAAGTTATAAGTTGGCACACCATCGGAGCGAGCAATAATTAAGTCATCCAGTTCAGTATTACTAATGACGATTTTGCCACGCGCCTGATCGTCAATTTCAACTACTCCATCTAAAGGATTTTTGAAGCGCACCACGGGTGCTACCCCAGCAGGTGGTGTTTCTTTGCTATCGCGCCAACGTCCGTCATAGCGCGGCTTTTCTTTGCGTGCCATTTGCGCTTCACGCATCGCATCGAGTTCTTCCTTCGAGCAATAGCAATAATAAGCATGCCCAGAATCTAACAACTGCTGCACGACTTCCTTATAGCGATCAAAGCGTTGGGTTTGATAGAAAGGGCCTTCGTCATAATCCAAACCTAGCCAATCCATCGCATGCAAAATCGCATCGACTGAAGCCTGATTGGAACGCTCTAAGTCGGTGTCCTCAATCCTTAAAATGAAATCTCCGCCCATTTTGCGAGCATATAACCAAGAAAACAAAGCAGTACGAGCGCCACCAATGTGCAGGTAGCCAGTAGGACTAGGAGCAAAACGGGTTCTGACTTTCATAATTAACTCAAGAAAACAGCGTGAAGCGCGAAGAGTAGCAGTTTGACAAGAGTGCGGCTAGGGCTAGCCCTCTATCAGAGCTTTGATTCAATCTGCTCCCAACTTAATCACTTCCCAACTTGATTAGTTGGGAGAATGGCTAACTATGCTCAAAACGAACCGAGGCAATAGCAGGCTGAACCTAAAAATTACTATATTTTTTATTAAGCTTCTCAAGCTAGAAAAAACGCTAAAACTTGCATAACCATTAATGAGTAAATACCTGCTAGAACATCATCCAACATAATGCCTAAACCCCCATGTATTTTGTGATCAGCCACATAAATAGGCCAAGGCTTCCAAATATCAAAAATGCGAAAAATTATGAATCCTGCTATCACCCACAGCAATCCACTGGGAGCAGCTATCATAGTAATCCAAAAACCGACAAACTCATCCCAGACAATGCCACCATAATCATGCTCACCTAATTGCTTAGCTGATTCTCCACAAATCCAGATGCCCACTATGAAAGCAAAAAAGACCATGAGTAGGTAAAACCAAGAGGGAAACAAGGATAAAATTAAGTACAAAGGAATGGCTGCCAAGGTACCTACCGTACCGGGCGCAACTGGCGACAACCCACTGCCAAAACCAAAAGCTAATAAGTGGATGGGTGATCTAAAAACAGTTTTTGCTAAACTCATAAATATGCCATTTAAAAATTAAAACTTTAGAATGAACTAAAACTACCCACCAAGAGCAATACAGACCATCGTAATAAATGCGCCAAAAGCAGCAAAAAATAAACCCGAAAATAGCGAATGGATCCCTAGCCAGTCACCAAGTTTATAGCCCATTGCAAACATAATCCAAACTGAAATAAACTGCGTCACCCTAAAAGCAACTAAATGATCCTTAATCAAAATTAAAGGCATAATTAATGGCAAACTAGCACTCACTACGATTAGCCAAATATAAAACGCCTTTTGTAAATCATCTCTGTTTAAACCGGGTCGATGTGTTTGCTCTTGTGAGCGTAAAAAGGTCTGGATTTGCTCTAAAGAATTATCGTTTAGCTTTTCCACAATATAGCTTGGTGACTCATCCATTAGGTGCTGCCGAAATTCACCTAAACTTTGGGCTTTTACTAAGCTATTCAACACTTTATAGGTGTGGGTACGGTTAATTAAGACACCTATTAAATCCATCATCCCATCTACAAAACCCCAAGCCAAAGTCGAACCAGCGGCTGCATAAACTAAATGAATAGGATCAATGGTTTGCCCTGAGGTAACTCGCAAAGCTGATAACACGGACATCGTCAAAATTATACCTGAGAGTGTTTCACTAGCTTGCTCGTCAGGCAGTATTATCTCTGAAAAATGACGCATTTGCTTACTCTGAAGAGTTGGTTGAAGCAATCCCTAGTCCACTAGTTGCTTAAGCAGTTGATTATTGACCGTTAACTTTTGAATTAACTTATCATAGTGCAAAAGTTTCTTAATCGAGTGAGTAATTAAATAGGCACCTAAAGCAAGCAAAATGATATTAATGATGATAATGGGTAGCAAAAAATGCCAGACATTAATCCATTCGTAGTATTTAGAGGTAGCGATCAAAAATGTAGTGATGGACATAGGCAAGGCTAAGACGGCTAAGCCTGTACGCAAAATGGCCAAACTAGTGCGCTTCTCCGCCAAAAGAAGCTGCACTTCATTAATTTTTAAAGCCTCAAACTCAGGTAGCTCTGTACTCATTGATTCATTAGATATGAGTGCGTATAAAATCCTTCACCTCATCAGCCTTAGCCTCCATGACCTCAAAACGCTGTGGCAAAGATTCTAAGTTTTCCATTCCTTTGGGGCGAACTGGTATTTGACCTAAAGCCTCTTGAATCGATTCTTCAAACTTAGCGGGTAAAGCTGTTTCTAAGACCAGCATGGGCACATTAGCCTCACGTAGCTCTAAGGCAACCTTCAGACCATCCGCAGTATGGGTATCAATCATAAGGCCATATTGCTGCCAAATCTTACGAATCATTTCAATCCGATGCGCATGGCTACTAGAACCTGATTGGAAACCAAACTGAGCTACTCCCTTGAACAAGCCCTGTGCAGCCAGATCAAAAGCATCGCCTTGGTCGACCTTAGCCCACAGCTCGCGCACTTTTGCGCTATCTTGTCCTGCTAAATCATAAATAAAGCGCTCAAAATTTGAGGCTTTAGAAATATCCATTGAGGGGCTGCTAGTGTGATAAGTATTGGCTGAACCACGTGGGCGATAAACCCCGGTTTTGAAAAACTCATCTAAAACATCATTTTCGTTGGTGGCAACAATTAAGTGCTTAATCGGTAAGCCCATCATGCGCGCAATATGCCCTGCACAGACATTACCGAAATTACCCGAAGGTACTGCAAAGCTCACTTGCTGCTCATTGCTTGTGGTTGCTGCAAAATAGCCTTTGAAATAATAAATAACCTGCGCGGAAATCCGCCCCCAGTTAATCGAATTCACTGCACCAATTTTATAGTCGGCTTTAAAGGCATGGTCATTAGAAACGGCTTTAACCATATCTTGGCAATCATCAAACACGCCTTTAATCGCAATATTATGAATATTCGGATCTTGTAAGCTAAACATCTGTGCAGTTTGAAAGCGGCTCATTTTGCCATGCGGCGAAAGCATAAATACATTTACACCTTTTTTACCACGCATTGCATATTCAGCTGAAGATCCGGTATCACCGGAAGTGGCACCAAGGATATTAAGGCCCTGCCCTGCTTTAGCTAAGACATACTCAAATAGATTACCTAAAAGCTGCATCGCCATATCTTTAAATGCAAGCGTTGGGCCATTCGACAAACATAAGAGATGCAAATTCGTTTCTAACGTATGCAGTGGAGTAATATCCTCTGGATTTTCACCCTCACGTACATTGCAATACACTTCAGCTGTATACGTTTTATCGATAATCGCTTTTAAATCAGCGGCCGGAATATCGGTTGCAAAACGTGACAAGACTGCAAATGCCAAGTCGCGATAATTCATCGCGCGCATCGCAGTTAAATCATCTTCTGTCAGCTGTGGATAAGCTTCAGGCAAATATAAGCCACCATCGGGTGCTAAACCACCTAAAAGAATTTCACTAAAGGATTGAGCAGGCGACTGACCGCGAGTAGAGATATATTTCATAATTGGAACCTTGTAACTCCCCTCAAGATTTGAGAGGAGTAGAGAATTTTCATGAATGGACGGCAGTAATTTAACTCAGGGCTTCAACACGTAAGCTAGTGACCGAGCCGCAAATGCTATCGAGTTGCTCAATAGCCGCAATCGCCTCATCCATATTGCCCTGGCGTACCCGCTGCGTCAGCATAATAATATCCACTTCAGAACCCGCCTTGGCTGGCTCTTTCTGCAAGAAGGCTTCAATACTGATCGAACGATCCCCTAAGATGCGTGTCACATCAGCTAACACACCTGGCTTATCAATCGCACGCATCCGCAAATAGAAGGCTGTTTCTACTTCAGCAATCGGCAGAATCGGCGTATTCGCTAAGGTGCTAGCTTGGAACGCTAAATGCGGAACCCGATTATTCGGGTCTGAAGTCATCGCACGCACCACATCAATAATGTCTGCGACTACTGCAGAGCCTGTCGGTTCAGCACCTGCACCCCGCCCATAATAGAGCGTAGAGCCAACGGCATCCCCTTGAACCATGACGCAGTTCATCACGCCATCAACGCTTGCGATCAATTGCTTACGTGGGATCAGGGTCGGATGCACACGCTGCTCAATGCCTTGTTCGGTACGCCGTGCAATCCCTAGCAATTTAATCCGATAGCCTAAATCTTTCGCATAACTCACATCTTCAGGCGTGATTTTAGAAATACCTTCGACATAAGTTTCGCTAAATTGTAAAGGCACGCCAAACGCGATCGAGGATAAAATCGTCAGCTTATGCGCTGCATCAATGCCTTCTACGTCGAAAGTAGGATCCGCTTCGGCATAACCTAAGGCTTGAGCTTCAGCTAATACGTCCGCGAAGCTGCGTCCTTTGTCGCGCATTTCAGTCAAGATGAAATTACTAGTGCCATTGATAATACCTGCTAGCCATTCAATCCGGTTCGCAGCTAAACCTTCACGGACTGCCTTAATCACAGGAATACCACCTGCTACTGCAGCTTCAAAGGCAACAATCACCCCTTTTTTCTGCGCAGCAGCGAAAATTTCATTGCCATGTAAAGCAATTAAAGCTTTGTTGGCAGTCACGACATGTTTGCCATTCTGAATCGCTTGTAGGACTAAATCTTTAGCTAAGTTATAGCCACCAATCAGCTCCACAACGATTTCAATATCCGGATCTTCTACCACATCCATGGCATTATTACTGAGACGCACACCCGATAGGCCGAGCTGGGCGGCATGACTGGTATCGAGAGCAGCCGCATAGTCAATCACGATACCGCGCCCAGCACGGCGGGCAATCTCCTCAGCATTGCGTGATAAAACCGTTGCAGTACCACCACCGACGGTGCCCAGTCCTAACAAACCCACCTTGACAGGTTTCATGTGTACTCCTTAAATCTAATTTTTTACTTATGATTGCGCCGGACTGCTTAACTCGTCCTGACGGAACATTTGTTTTATCCCGCGAATGGCTTGGCGGGTGCGGTGCTCATTTTCAATCAAGCTAAAGCGTACATGATCATCGCCATATTGCCCAAAACCAATACCGGGCGACACAGCGACGCGTGCATCTTTTAATAGCTTTTTCGCGAATTCTAGTGAACCCATCGCCTGATAGCGCTCAGGAATCTTTGCCCACACGAACATACTCGCTTTCGGACGCTCAACCGACCAGCCAGCAGCATTTAAACCATCACATAAGACATTGCGGCGTGCTTCATACATAGAACGAATTTCGTCTACGCAATCTTGTGGGCCATCTAAAGCTGCAATCGCTGCCACTTGAATCGGGGCAAACATCCCATAATCTAAGTAGGACTTCATGCGCTCTAAAGCTTTCACTAAAGTTGGGTTGCCACACATAAAACCTACCCGCCAACCAGGCATATTGTAGGTTTTTGAAAGTGAATAAAATTCGACAGCAATGTCTTTAGCACCCGGAATTTGCAGAATAGAGGGGGCTTTATAACCATCAAAGCAAATTTCACCGTAAGCAATATCGTGAATGACCCAAATATCATGCTCTTTTGCAATGGCAATCACGCGTTCAAAGAAATCAAGTTCAACACATTGCCCCGTTGGATTGCCAGGGAAGTTGATAATGAGCATTTTAGGCTTGGGCCATGAGTTTTTAATAGCGGCTTCTAATTCAGCAAAAAAATCCACACCCTCAACCATCGGCACATGGCGAATATCGGCATCAGCAATAATGCTGCCATAAGGATGAATAGGATAAGCCGGATTCGGTACTAAGACCGTATCGCCACGACTTAAAGTCGCTAGTGCTAAATGCGCCAAACCTTCTTTCGAGCCAATCGTGACAATCGCTTCAGTTTCTGGATCAATCTCCACATCAAAGCGACGTTTGTACCAATTACTAATCGCTTTGCGTAAACGTGGCACGCCGCGTGACATCGAATAACGATGAGTATCGGGGCGCTGGGCGCTTTCTACTAATTTATCGACAATATGTTTAGGCGTTGGCTGGTCTGGATTTCCCATGCCAAAATCAATAATATCTTCACCACGTGCGCGCGCTTCGCGCTTCAAGGCATCTGTAATCTTGAATACGTAGGTAGGTAAGCGATTAATACGTTGAAAATCGTCTTGCACGATATTGAAATCCATCTATGAATACTACCCATCGCTGGGGCCATTTGCAGCGGGTCACATTACAATCGACTATACAGTTCTGTCAATGCTGCTACCGCGGAGCCATTCATGCAATTTAGCGAAGATCAACCTCAAGCTGCTTACCTGATTCAAGCCTATGATAGTGGCTGGGTGCAAATCCAGAATCAGCGCTTGACCCGCCCTTTTATTGTCAGCGGCCAAACTTTAATAAGTGATTGGGTGACAACTAGCTTTGAAGAGCTACAAACCGAGCACTTACAAGCTTTGTTTGCCTTGAAACCTGAAGTCATTTTAATCGGTTGTGGTGACAGTCCGAGTTTACCTACGCCCGCTATTTATCGAGCTTTAGTAGAACATGGTATTGGATTTGAGTTAATGACGACTGATGCTGCTTGCCGCACTTATACTATTTTATTGGCGGAGGGTCGCAGCGTCGCAGCTGCCCTATTTCCATAAAAATAGGGCTGACTGAGGCTAGACTTAAATACCTAACAAGCTTTCGCCAGATAAACCTTTATTTTCTAGAATACGCCGCAAGCGCTTTAAAGCGTCCATTTGAATTTGCCGTACCCGCTCCCGAGTTAAGCCTAGCTCTTCGCCCACTTGTTCTAAAGTAGAGCGCTCATAGCCATGCAAGCCAAAGCGACGCACAATCACGTCTTTTTGCTTCACATCCAACTGGCTTAGCCAATTTTCAACTGAATGACTAATATCCTCGTCTTCTAATACCGCCGCCGGTTCACGCTCCTCTTCCATTGGAACGAAATCGACTAAAGGACTATCCCCGTCCTTACCAACTGGCGTATCTAAAGAGGATACGTGTTCGTTGAAACTCAAAAGTTTACGTAAACTGTCAATAGGGCGGCCTAAAGCTTCAGCCATCTCAGGTAGGCTGGGCTCACGGCCTAATTGCTGTGTCATCTCACGCAATTTGCGCATATAGGCATTTAGTTCTTTATTGACATGAATGGGCAAACGAATCGTCCGCGTTTGATTCATTAAAGCACGTTCAATATTTTGCCGAATCCACCAAGTCGCATAAGTGGAGAAACGAAAACCACGCTCAGGGTCAAACTTCTCGACCGCATGAATCAGGCCTAAATTGCCCTCTTCAATCAAATCCGGTAGTGGCAAACCACGACCTAAATAGCGGCGTGCAATTTTTACGACTAAGCGTAAATTGCAGGTAATCATTTTTTTTCGACCTAGCTCATCGCCTGCGCGTGCAAGGCGTCCATAATGGATTTCTTCCTCGGGGGTTAGTAGGGGTGAAAATTCAATTTCACGCAAATATAGCTGAGCAGCATCACGTTCTGTTGCTTGACTAGCGCGTTCCGTAGGGGAATCAGCTAGTACGTCGGAACTATCGATACTTAGCAAATCTTCTGACTCATCGTCTAATTCATCAAGCTCTTCAAGCTCAATGCTTTCGTCCTCACCTAGAGTGAAGTTTTCTTCCTCTGGGTTGGAATGAGTCTGTAGGCTATGCATTGCATCACTCCTCTGTGGGGTTGTATCAGGCCAACAAGCTAGTAATGGCGTTGTTAACGCACTTTCTGACTCCCTCAGTCGAAACCTAAGCTTACACTTTCATATTTATTTTTCTGCAAGTTAACATAAAGCTTTCGAGATTTAAAGACCTTAACGAAAACTTAACAAAATTATAAATATATGATTTTTATAATATTTTCTTTAAAGTGATCAAAATAGATACAAATTTAATCTGAATACAAGCTGAATGGAACCCTCCTTTTGTCGGAAATTGAGCAAATTCTGACTTATAGAGCAAACCTGTTCCTAAGCATTTGATGAAATCTGCAAACAGCGTAAATGCAGCTTAGTTAGACTTTTCATTAAAAAAACTATACGGCCGTTCTGTAAAAGAAGGTTTTATATAAACAGTTCGTTTAATAGATAAAGTGCAATCTAGTCGTAGAATCACTAATTGAACGTTGATTTCTCGGCGAATACCCAACCACGATTATTTTTTAATAGCAGTACTAAACCAAGATAAAAGCAGAAGACTTGCCAGTTCTTAATGATAAGCGGCAAAACTCGTTAGCTTACAAAGGTGGAGAGCCGTATTTCTTCGTCAACTCCTGAATATATTTCCTACGCTCAGCCGCGTTCATATCTGACCATTGTTGACGCAATTTTTGTTGCTCTAACATAGGCAAGCCTTTAATCCAGCCCTGCCATTTTTTAATTTTTTCCCGCTTGTCGGTAGGCAAACTGCGGTAGTGGTCTAATTTGCGTTGCAGTGCGATCCGACGTGTCAACGGCAAATTGTTCCATTGTGTGTATTGCGAACGAATTTGCGCACGTTGACTTTCAGGTAAGGCTGCCCAACGCTTTAAAGCACTTTGTTTATCCGTCGGAAGCTTAGACCACTGTGTTTGATACTCTTGCAAAACTTTACGCTCTTGCGTACTTAAACTCTCCCAACTCAGGCTTCCTGCCCAACTAGAGGTGACCAAACTGTACATTAATAAGCCGAAACTCAAGCGCAATAAGCGAAGCCATAGTGGAGGTGGAGTATTCATTGAATAGCATCCTTAAGAGGAACCTGCTTCCCTTCTAGAAAGGAAAACATCATGGTATCAGTACTGGAGGCTGGGCTATCCAACTCACTCCAATAACGTCCATAATCGTCCCACCATTCCAACATAGCGGCTAATTCATCAGCCGACTGCTCGGCATAAACAGGCCATAGGCTTAAGCTTAAACTACAGGCCAGTAAGAGGAATCCTTTCCTTAACATGATGTGCTCCCTAAAGGGTGGCTTAACTATATTCGGCAGCTAGCCACTCATAAATATCCATATTGTCTAAGAACTCAATGTCTTCATTAGACATTAGCACATCTGCAGAATTTTTGGTCGACAGCTCTGAATTGCTCAAAGATTTGTCGGACGAATGGTCAAATCCTAGTTGTAAACCTAGGCTTAAGACCATCGCACCCACTAAACCTGCAAGCACTGCCCTAGGTTTAATAGTCAAAACACTCCAAGATCCCAACCAAGCCGCAAACCTCGTTTGAGCTTGTGTCGGATGCCGCTGCTTGACAACGAGCAAGGCCTTTTGGCGCGCTTGCTCTAGTCGCTGTTGAATCTGAGGGCTTAAAGTTTCAGCTTCGCGGTTTAAACCCTGCTCAAGAGCCTGAAAGCTCCTTGCATCCCGCCTGTTATCCATTATGAATTATCTCCCAGATAATTGCGCATTTGCCGCATCGCGCGCGCTAGATGAGTTTTTACGCTACCTTCAGAACAGCCCATGATCTTGGCCGTTTCTGCGATATCGTAGCCCTCCCAAGTACGCAAAAGCAGAGCTTGCTGCTGACGTAAAGGTAATCTGCCTAGCAACTCCACTAACTGCTGACTGAGTTCGTCATTTTGTAGTTGTCGATCTGGCTCTAAGAATTGAGTCTGTGCGACTAACTCATCAGGTTCTAAGGTTTCCTCTGCTTCTGATGCATCATTAAAAAACACCCGCCAACGTTGCCGGACTTGGCGACGCCGATGCCAATCATTGATTTTACTATGCAAGACACTATGAAAAAGCGCACCCCACTCAGCTGCTGGATGCTGGCTATAGTTTTGTACAAGGCCTAACATCGCATCCTGTACAATATCGAGAGCGTCTTCTTCATGTTGAGTGGCAAGTCGTGCAGTAATAAAAGCCCTTTTTTCTACACTTGCTAAGAAGTGATTCATTGTCATGCTTGAGCTCAGATCATGCTCCTTTGCCTCCTTACTCTCCAACTGGTCGCCTGATGTATCTAGCTTGTCACCAGAAACGAGCCCTTGTTGTTGAATTCCTTGTACTAACATGATGCTTGGTTCATCCTTGATAACGGTTTACCACACCAAACGTTGACACTAGTAGTGTTTAAGTTCTTTCTGTGAAAGAATTCTCCCGCAAAAGTTCCTCGAAATGCTCAGTAGGAGACTCAGTCATGCTCTGGAAATCTGGCAGACGTAGCAGCAATATTGAAGATAGACGTACTGGCATGGGTGCGCCCGCCAAAGTGGGGGGTATTGGCTTAATTGTAATGTTAGTCGTGGCTTGGTTAATGGGTGCGGATACCATGCAACTCTTAGGGATTGCAGGCAGTAACTTAGCAGGCACTACCATGACCGTGCAGCAACCTACACCGGAAGAACAAGAAGATGCAGATTTCGTTTCTGCCATCGTGGCGCAAACCGAAGATGTTTGGGGGCCTATGTTCCAAGCGGCTGGACGACAATATCGGGAGCCGAATCTAGTGCTGTTTAGTGAACAAATCGACTCAGCCTGTGGTTATGCCTCAGCTGCCAGTGGCCCGTTTTACTGCCCAGCGGATCAAAAAGTTTATATTGATTTAAGCTTTTTCCAAGAACTGCGCCGCCTAGGAGCACCCGGAGATTTTGCTCGTGCTTATGTGATTGGGCACGAAATTGCGCACCATGTACAGAATCTGATGGGCACTTCTACCAAGGTTAGCCGTTTGCAGTCACAAGTCAGCCAAGCAGACTCCAACTCACTGTCAGTTTTATTAGAATTACAAGCTGACTGTTATGCTGGCGTTTGGGCACATCATGCACAGAAAAACTTCAATACCCTAGAGGCCGGTGATATTGAGGAAGGCTTACAAGCAGCCGCTTCGATTGGTGACGACCGCTTACAGCGCATGTCTGGACGCCGTGTGAACCCGGATGCTTTCACGCATGGTACCTCTGAGCAACGGGTGAAATGGTTTAAAACTGGCTTGCAATATGGGGATATGAATCGCTGCGATACTTTTGCCAGTATCCGTTAATTATAAACCCCAGCTGACTATTAGAGTATTCAACTGGGATTTATTAAAAAATAAGCAAGTTATTCAGACTTTCTAACACAAGCTCTTTGCATCGCTTTATTCCATGCTCTTGAATAATTAAGCGCAATATTATTGTACACTAGCCAATTACCCCCCTCATCAGGAAATACAGTAGCATTAGGTATAGAAAATAGGTCAATTGAATATAAACCCTCTAAACGCTTAACTATGGGACACTTTTTTGAGGATGAATTCAACTCTTCAATCGTGAAACTTTCGGGATCTGCATAAACCTGCCCCATTATGGGAGATTTATTCGGAGCAACATCCCCCTCAGAAGAAACCGCTAAATAATAATAATTACCTTGACGAACCGCTAATTCTGCATCCAGTAAACCTGAGCGGCGCTTTAACTGATTCGCCGCCTTCGCATAATAAGCCTCATGCTCCGCTTGTGACCGAAATGCCCACGGTAATTGCTCAGGTGGGCTACCATTCACATACACAATATAACCGATGGAGTTGAGCAAGGTTTGTGGGGGAATAATAGATGGAGATTGACAGGCCACTAAGCCACTTAATAAACCTAATAGTATCCATTGGCGCATGATGGAGGCTCCGTATTTTTTAGTCGCTAAGGAAGGACTAGTGCCTGATATGGCAAAAAACACATTCGTGTCATTGCTGCACATGACGCGAAGATAGCTTTTAACCGGAAGAGGTTCATTCTGTTACCCATCAGAAAAGCGAAACAAACTAATACCTTCTGATACACAGCGATAAGCCCATTTGAATGATGTACCTTCAAATGGGTTTAAACTAGAAAACAAGAGCCAACTTATTCAGGTTTTCTAACACAAGCCCTTAGCATCACTTGATTCCATGCTCTTGAATAATCAAGCACAAGATTATAGTACACTAGCCAATTACCTGTATCAGGCGCTAATCGACTAGCATATTGCGCATAGAGTTCCGCTGGATACATTCCCTCCAAACGCTTGACTGAGGGACATTTCTTTTCCATCGCTGTAATCCAATCTTCAAGCGAAAAGTCTTCAGGATCCACCACCGCTTGCCCCATGATAGGAGGTTTATTTGGGGCATCATCCCCATACCCCCTAAAAGACATGGCTAAAAAATAATAATTACCTTGACGAATAGCCAATTCTGCATCCAGTAGGCCTGAGCGGCGCTTTAACTGACTCGCTGCCTTCGCATAATAAGCATCCTGCTCCGCTTGTGACCCAAATGCCCACGGTAATTGCTCGGGTGGGCTACCATTGACATACACAATGTAA
Organism: Thiothrix sp.; assembly: GCA_008015155.1. GTDB lineage: Bacteria > Pseudomonadota > Gammaproteobacteria > Thiotrichales > Thiotrichaceae > Thiolinea. The sequence goes on along the minus strand of SSFA01000022.1, from coordinate 19,388 downwards.
CCCACCGATTTGAGTAAAGATTGAGGCGGAGTGATAGGTTGAAATTGACAGGCCACTAAGCCACTTAATAAACCCAAGAGTATCCATTGGCGCATGACGAGGCTCCTTATTTCTTAGTCGCTAAGGAAGGACTAGTGCCTGATACGGCAAAAAACACATTCGTGTCATTGCTGCACATGACGCGAAGATGGCTTTTAACGGGAAGCGTTGCTGGTAAGCGCACTATTTGTGCTCCATCATTCGTGGTACTCGCTAACAAAGCGTTAAACGAAGCGCCATTATCCGTCGTGATTGCTATTTGCACTGAGGGGCATTTAAAAATACTTGTATTTGTTCCGGCTACATTCCACTGTACATTTAAATCCTTACCGGCGCTCCCTCTTAAATCGGTTTGTGTAGGATTAGTGATAGCAAACGCAGCCCCCGTATCCTGTACAGTGATCACCGTTTGGCTGCTACCAACTCCACCACGTTGATCACGCACGGCTAACTCAAAGGTGAGCTTACGATTGGTAACGGGTAAAAACTCACCTGGGCTTGATGTTTTTGAGAGTAACTTATCCATAGCAGGAATATAGCGACGTGGTTGATTTTTAGGTGGAAAGACGCGAATTAAGGCGTCTTTACCATTATCTTCATTTAAACTCACGGCTGTTGAAAAAAAGTCCAGCGAAGAAATCTTATCCACTTGCTCCCAAGAATAGGTCAGCGCCCCACCTTCAACATCACTAGCGCTCCCCTTCAACATGAAAGGCGTTCGCGCGGGGATCGTATAGGCAGCGGCTGTTTGTACGGTAGGTGGATTATTGACGGCACTAGACGCTAATCCACAAGACAAGCCTGCCCCTCGAGAGAAACTGACGATTTGGCTAATAGAGTTAATATGAAAGATATTATTATCAGCATTCGTAGCATCCAAAACATAGCCATTAGGGCCGACACAAGCCATTCTATAGCCCATTATCGTACCACCGCTACCTGGCTCAACCGCACTATCCTTCGTACGAGCAGCCTCTATTCCATTGCTTAAAATACATTTATTAAAGGTATGCCAAGCACCAAATTGATGGCCTATTTCATGAGCTACCAGTCTATAATATTGGGATCCGTTAGGATTATCAGCAATTAAAGCAGCGTAATCCTTACGTCCATTGCATACAGTACCAACCTCTGCAAGCCCACCATTTCCTGCGCTTCCTTGTGCCCCATAACTTAAGGCAAAAGAAAGATCATAATTCTTTAACGCAGGCATTGTTGGGTAACTGAGCTTTAACGCCTGCATAAAAAGGGGATTTGCATTCATCAGGGCTGAAGAGGTAGTGCCACTTAAATACGCATTGCTAGTATCATAAAAACCTGCAGTATAGAGTAAGTTTATAGCTGTATCTCTCCAAAACAGCAGACTAATCCTAGCGTGCATCGTATTAATGACATTATCTAAAGCAGCCGCCCCACCTACATTTTTTACAAGAGCATTACCCGCCGTATAGATAATGTCATAATTAAGAGTTTTTGTAGGCGTTCCTCTTCTAGATAGGGGCATTGGGGACTGGCTGATATCCAGCGCTTCTAATTCTTTATGTGCCGAATGAGTGGAGTGATCATCACCCACAGCGCAGGAGAAAGCCTCTCCTTGACGTTTATTTTGAGATTTTTCACTGAAGCTTATGTATTTTCTGGTTTTTTTATCCTTTACAGGATTAATTAATACAGTTTCTCCATTAGCCAATAGTACCATCCCATGAAAACCACTATGGCTAGTATCTATAATGCCCGTGACCAAAGCATCATCAATACCAAAAATACGCCAAGTACGAAAATCAGGAGAAGCTTCTGCAGCTTGATCAGCGATCACCGTCACAGGAATCGCATTCACCTCGATAAATTTACCATCGGGTAAAGGCAGGCTTAATTAACCCCTGCCTCTGTCGATTCCTCTCTAGCACTAACCTTTTTAGTTAGATTTAATAAACCATTTAAGGCAGTTTCATTCAAGTCCAATAGTCGATACTTTTCAAGATTATTGATATAGGAATCAACACCTTGATAAGTTTGCAATTCAAGTTTTTGAGCAGTAGATGATTGATCTTGCCAGAATGACTCATCAGCAGAACAAACCGAAGCATTTATTAGAAATATTAGGCTAGTTAAATACTTAAAACTGTGGTTTGTGGTTTCATCAAGACTATTCCTTGTATATAAAAACACTAATTTAGTGTTGCGCAAAAATACATCGCAACATTTATTAAATCAATCAAGTTATAGAGAAAAAACTACCTTACTCCGCAAAATTCATTTCCAAATATTTAAATACCGCCAAGAAACCCATCGCCTCGCCACCAATAGGACGTCCAGGGCGAGCACGCAAATTCCAAGCCATCACATCAAAATGCGCCCAAGGAATACGGCTTGGCACAAACTCATTTAAAAATAAAGCGGCGGTAATGGCACCACCATAACTATCCCCACTATTACTTAAATCTGCCACCTGACTGCGTAGTTTTTCTAAATAAGGTTTATGTAGGGGTAAATTCCAAATCAGGTCATTACTCATCGTGGAGGCAGCTTGTAGCTTTTGCATGAGGGAACGGTCATTGGCAAAAAATGCTGGCACTTCGGTGCCCATCGCCACCCGTGCAGCTCCGGTTAAAGTTGCAAAATCAATAATGACATCCGGATCATTTTCAGCCGCGTAAGTGAGAGCATCACAAAGAATTAAACGCCCTTCGGCATCGGTATTATCAATCTCTACGGTTTTACCTAAGCGGGTATGAATCACATCGCCTGGGCGGAAAGCATCCCCACTAATCGCATTATCCACTGCAGGGATTAAAACTTGTAAACAGATAGGCAATTCAAGCTGCATAATGAGTTTAGCTAAACCTAATACATGCGCTGCACCACCCATATCTTTTTTCATGAGCCGCATATTAGAGGAAGGCTTAATATCTAGGCCGCCTGTATCAAAACAGACACCTTTGCCCACCAAGCAGACTAAAGGATCGTCCTGATTGCCCCAATTTAATTCAATTAAGCGCGGCGCATGCACACTAGCCCGCCCGACTGCATGAATCGTTGGAAAGTTCTCCTTTAGTAGGGCACTGCCAGTAATGACATCGACTTCCGCATCATGCACTTCAGCGAGACGCCGAGCAACCTCCTCCAAGTCTTGCGGCATCATATGATTCGCCGGCATATTAATGAGATTACGCACTAAACTAATCGCCTCGACCATGGCATTAATTCGAGCAGCCTGTTGGCTGACATATAACACGGGTTTGGTCGGTACTTCAGTGCTACGGAATTGGTCAAATTGATAATGACCTAAGCCCCATCCTACCATCATCTGAGTGAGGTTTTCATCATTCCAATCACCTTCTAGGAAATATTCACCGGTTGGCAATAGACTGGGTAAGCCGGCTAAAAACCATAAACTACCTTCGCTGTCATTTAAACCGTAAAACACCTGTGCTAAACGCCCGGCTGAATCGGGAATTAAAGCGATTGTGTTTGGTTTACCACGATAGCCCTGTACTGTGAGCCAATTACGACCTGATTCGTAAATACCTGTTTTAATCTCGGCTAAACTAGCTTCAGTGACTAAGCGAATCGGAATAGCTGTTTCAGTTTTCTCATAGGTGAACATAAAATGCGGTCTCTACTTATTATGAACTTTATCGTGTTGGAATTGACAAGCCAACCAGCTGACTTCATGCTTTGGCTAAAGAATTTACAAGCATAAGGCATTTGCCCACAACTAGCACTCGGATATCAACAAGAATTCACCATGCGATTGGATACCACTTATACCGTGAATACACCCGAGGGCATTGCCTTAGAGCTTTCGCCTGCAGGCCCTGTTCCACGTACTTTAGCTTGGTTGGTGGACCTGATGATTCGCGCTGGTATTAGTTTACTCATCATCATTGTCTTAGCCTTCATGGGTAATCTAGGCTTAGGCCTTGCGATGATTTTTATCTTTCTATTAGAGTGGTTTTACCCAGTTTGGTTCGAATTACGCTATCAAGGACAAACGCCAGGCAAGCGTTTACTTAATATTTATGTAGCACAATTAGATGCTAGCCCGATTTCACCAGCTGCTTCAGTGGTTCGGAATCTATTACGGGTGGTCGACTTCCTCCCCTTCTTTTATGGCTTTGGCTTGGCTAGTACTTTAATCAGTAAACGCTTCCAGCGCTTGGGCGACTTAGCTGCTAATACTGTGGTCTTACACAAAAGTCTACCAGTGTTAAATCAACGGGATTTATCGGCTAGCCCTGAGCCTGCGCCACTAATTTTGTCCTTGCCCGAGCAACAAGCACTTATTTTATTTGCACAACGTGAAGCAACTCTCACGCCTGAGCGTCAACAAGAGCTTGCTCTTTTTACTGAAAATCTAGTGAAAAATAAAACAGACCCAGCCGCCTATTTACGCAGTCTCGCCAGTTGGCTGATAGGAAAGCAGGCATGAAACAATCTATTTTCGTGCAAATGAATGAGTCATTGTGGCACCAACTTGAGGCATGGTTGGACTTTCAAGACCTTTCGCGCAAAGAGCGTAGCAAGCGGCAAGCTGAGCAGCCAAGCTTAGATTTTCCAGAAACTTACCGACATATCTGTCACCATTTAGCCCTAGCCCAATCACGTATGTATAGCCCACTTTTGATTGAGCGCTTAAATCAATTAGTTGTGCGCGGACACAATCGACTGTATTCCAGCCGCTTACATTTTTGGCATCGATTAGTTGAGTTCTTTTTAAGGGAGTTACCGCGATTAGTTCGCCAAGAACGTAAAGTGGTGTATTTAGCAGCTAGTCTATTTTTTGGTAGCTTTTTTAGCATGATGTTGGCTATCCAAATTCAACCTGAGCTGGTTTATTCAGTGATTGATGGTGAGCAAGTAGCCGCGATGGAACTCATGTACGATCCTAAAAATACCTCACGTTTCGGACGTGAACGCGAGGCCGATAGTGATGTGCTGATGTTCGGTTTTTATATTCGTAACAATACGGGGATCGGCTTTCAGACTTTTGCAGGCGGCTTAATCTTCGGTTTGGGTACACTGTTTTTCTTATTATATAACGGTTTAGTGATTGGTGCTGTGGCTGGGCATTTAACTGAAATTGGCTATATCCAAACCTTCTGGAGCTTTGTCGCAGGGCATAGCGCTTTTGAATTAACTGCGATTGTTTTATCGGGTGCGGCAGGCTTGAAACTAGCCGAAGCTTTAGTCATGCCGGGGCGAAAATCGCGGCGTTTAGCTTTGTTAGATAATAGTCGGATTGCTGTGCAAATCGTCTATGCTGCTGCCACTTTGTTCTTGATGGCAGCTTTTATTGAAGCTTTTTGGTCTTCTCAAGCGATTATCCCACCAGTCGTCAAATATGTCGTTGGGCTTAGTCTATGGGCTTTAGTCTTGTTTTATTTTGTACGTGTTGGACGTGAGCAGCGCGTATGAAACTGAGCGATCTGAGTATTCAAGTGCGGCAGCGCTCTGCATGGGAAGCGATTGATCTAGGTTTTGCCTTAGTGCGCCAGCACTGGCAGGCTTTAATACTGCCCTATTTTTTGTTGCTGCTACTCGTTGCACTCCCTGTTTGGCTCTTGCTCCCTGAAGCTTATTTGCCTATCGCAGGCCTAGTCGTATGGTGGTTTAAACCCTTATTTGACCGGCTCTTACTCTATATTCTTAGTCATCAATTATTTAATGAACAGACGAGTCTCGCAGAAGCCTTTTCCGCTTTACCTCAGTTAATTCGCCACACTGGTTTATTCAGTGGATTAACTTATCGGCGTTTTTCGCTGTCACGTAGCTATGTTCTGCCGATTTGGCAATTAGAGGGTTTACGCGGCAAGCCGTTAAGAGAACGGAAAGAACTGCTGTTCTTACAGGGGCATAGCAATGCGCTCTGGCTCACTATAGGTTGTATTCATTTAGAATTTATCGTCGTCCTATCACTCTATACCCTCATTTTGATGTTTGACCCCACTGGGGCAGCTTGGGAGCATATTAAAAGCATGTTTCGTGGCGATGTAGATATAGATACCCAATACTGGCGCATGTTATTGGATTTTGGGTTTTATCTGCTCGCACTATTGGCTATTGAACCTTTTTATGTAGCCGCAGGCTTTATGTTGTATATCAATCGGCGTACTCAGTTAGAAGCTTGGGATATTGAAATCGCTTTCCGTAACTTAGGCGAACGCTTAAATCAGCTCACCAAAGCCAGTGCGGCTGTAGTACCTAGTCTCGCCCTACTGCTAATGCTGACCAGCCTATGCTTGATAGTTAGTCCTTCAGTGTATGCTCAATATGCAGAATCCGAACATGAGTTTTTAGCGCAAGAACGACTTGCTCCTGAACAAGCAGCTGCAAAAATTAAAGAGGTGATGGCTTTAGATGAATTAAATAATCGCACTAAAGTTAAGACTTGGGTCGCCAAAAATAGCCAAGAACCTAAGCCATCTAAAGATCAGTTTTCTGAAGGTGTTATTCAGTTAATCGCTAGTATTCTCAAAAGCTTATTGTGGATTGTGGTGATTGTCGTTGTGATTTTGGCCTTGGTTTATCGCCAAAAAATTCTGTCTTATCTCAAACCCCTACGCCACCAAGCCAAACCAACGACACCACCTGAAGTTTTATTCGGTTTAGATATTCGGCCTGAGTCACTACCGGAAGATATTGCTGGCACGGCTCGTCGACTGTGGCAGGAGGGACAAACTCGAGAAGCTTTGAGCCTACTCTATCGTGGTGCTTTAGTGATCTTAACCCACGAAGAACATCTAGATATTCAGGCAGGTCATACCGAAGGTGATATTCTCAAACTGGCTCAACCCACTACAGCAGCAGATCGTTATCAGTATTTGCGTACCCTCACTAAGCTTTGGCAAACCAAGGCCTATGCCCATCGCAATCCTAGCCAGCAGGACGTTGAACCTTTATTCACTGGCTGGAATCAATTTCAAGCGCCCCGCTTAGCGCTAAGCACTGAGGCAGTGCAGGCATGAAAATCAAGTGGGAAACCTTGGCCATTAGTTTACTAGCGATGGTTGTATTTAGCGTAGGTTGCTTGTGGTTTGTTAAAAATTACGAATTAAAAGAGATTGATAGCTATACAGGTTATCGCGGAGAAGCGCGGACTAATGACCTATTTGCCGCCCGTTTATTCTTAAAACGCATGGGCATACCCACCACCCGTAAAGACGCTTTATTATCCCTACCTGATACCAATACGGTCATCGTACTCAATACTGGCCGTTATACCCTGACGCCCCAAAAAACTCAGGCACTCTTAGCTTGGGTAGCAGCCGGGGGGCATTTAGTCACTCGGGCACGGATTGATTACGCAAGTGAAACCGAATTAGAAGCGGACGAAGAGAACCAACAAAAGCCGGAAACTGAAGACCGCGACGCCCTACAGCAAGCCTTACAAGTAGAAATCGGTGCAAGCCAATTACTAGATGAAGAAGATTTACCTTTTAGCTTGCAGCTAGTGCGCCAGCCTAAGCCTTTGCAGCTTGATGTCAGCTTTTTCAATGAGCTACTCACTAATAATCCTGCGGCAAAAAGCTATCAAGCGAAGCAAAAAAACTTTCTCTTACAAATTCCGCAAGGCCAAGGCTTAATCAGCTTAGCTGCAACTTTAGAGTTTGTGGAAAATCACCAGATTGATGAGGCCGATCATGCAGAATTTTTCTGGTGGCTACTGCATAGTCATCGTGATGATTTCAAAGAAGTTTGGCTGATTAATCAAGATACTTTACCCGGTCTTAGCACTTTACTAATTCAATATGCTTGGCCTGTGTTATGGATGGTGGCTTTATTATTATTAGCTTGCTTCTGGGCCTTAATCCCGCGCTTCGGTGCTTTTATTCCAGAACCAATCCCCGAACGCCGGCGTATTCTAGAACATATTAAAGCGAGCGGACAGTTTATGTGGAAACAGCAAGCTACAGGTAAAAGCCAATTGCTCGCCAGTACGCGTCAAACCATTCGCCAAGCTGCACGCGCACAGATTCCAGGCTGGCAATGGCTAGATATTTCCCAACAAACTGAACAACTACTCCAATATTTAAAACTACAGCCAGATCAAACTTCAGTCCTGCACCACTTATTAACTGCTCCACAACTGACTGATACTGAGTTTATTCGTTTGCTGCAACTCGCTAATTCGCTAAGGAAAACAACATGAATGCAAGCCTGCCAACTCCTAGTTTGAGCTTGGATCAAGCCAGCCGTTTAGCTGAGCAAATTCATACTGAAATTGCTAAGGCGCTCATTGGTCAACAAACCGTCATTCGCGAAACCTTAATTGCGCTCTTAGCGGGCGGGCATGTACTGATTGAAGGTGTGCCTGGCCTAGGCAAGACTTTACTGGTGCGTGCTCTGGCTAAAACGATCTCAGGGCAATTTGCGCGGATTCAGTTCACGCCTGATTTAATGCCCGCTGATATTAGCGGTCATGTGCTTTTTGATATGCATAACCAACGCTTTGATGTGCGTAAAGGCCCTGTCTTTACTAATCTGCTTCTAGCCGATGAAATTAACCGCGCCCCTGCTAAAACGCAATCTGCTCTATTAGAGGTGATGCAAGAACAACAAGTTACCATTGAGGGTAGTGCTTATCCAGTTCCCCTACCCTTCATGACTTTAGCTACCCAAAACCCTTTAGAGCAAGAAGGTACCTATCCTTTACCAGAAGCACAGCTCGATCGCTTTTTACTCAAAGTTTACATCGGCTATCCAAGCCTAGCAGAAGAAATCGCCATGGTGAACGCGGTGACTAAACAACAAGTTGGTGACCGTTTCCAGCTCGAACAACTGCAAGCTGTTGTAACACCAGAAGCGATTTCAGCCATGCAACAAGTGACCGCACAAATTGATGTCGATAATGCAGTCATTGACTATGCAGCTCGCATCACTCAGGCAACACGTAAGGGGCAAGGCTTACGGTTTGGTGCCGGCCCACGCGGTAGTATTGCTTTAGTGCGCGCTGCAAGGGCACATGCTTTATTAGAAGGACGCGACTTTGTGCATCCTGATGATATTAAACAAGTAGCACTACCTGTTTTACGCCATCGGGTTTCTTTAGCACCCGAAATGGAATTAGAAGGCTATAACACTGATCATGTTTTAACCGCAGTCCTGGAAAAAACAGAAGCGCCGCGCCAATGATTTTGCCTGCCCGTCGCAGCTTCTATTTAATTAGCGCTAATCTAGCCTTGGCTGTCTTGGTTAGCTTCCTACCTAGCTGGCTGCCACTTTGGTATTTGCTGCTCGGTATAAGCTTAGGTCTGTGGCTAGTGGATAGCGTCTTGGCTTTGCAAAAACATGGCCTAGAAATTGAACGGCAGTTACCCGCAAGCTTACCCGTAGGGATTAAGCGTTTAGTGCAATTACGCTTACGCCATACCAGTAAGCGCCCACTAAACTTAGTCATTTATGACCATTATCCACAACAAGTTCAAGCTCAGGGTTTACCCCTGCAATTAAACTTGCCCTCGGGTCAATATGCCGAACCCGTTTATAGTGTTTTGCCCGTAGAGCGCGGTAAATTCTACTTTCCTAAACTGCAAGTACGGGTGCTCTCCCCTCTACAATTATGGTGGCATGACTATACTATCGAGCTAGCCTCCGAGATCAGGGTTTATCCTAATTTTGCAGCTATTTCTCAATATGCTTTACTCGCTACCGATAATCATCTCAGTCATTTGGGCATTATGAAACGCCGCCGGCGTGGTGAAGGCCAAGATTTTCATCAATTACGTGAATATCGAGCAGGCGATAGCTTAAGACAAATTGATTGGAAAGCCAGCGCGCGTATGCATAAAGCGATTTCACGCGAGTATCAAGATGAACGTGATCAAGAGATCGTCTTTCTGCTGGATTGCGGGCATCGGATGCAAGCCAAGGACGGAGAGCTTTCCCATTTTGACCATACGCTAAATGCCATCCTACTCATGTCCTATGTGGCTTTGAAACAAGGCGATGCAGTAGGCTTAGCAACTTTTGGTGGAACAGAGCGTTGGCTACCAGTTAAAAAAGGACAAGCTAGCCTGAACCAGATGCTCAACACCCTATATGATTTACAGCCTAGTCTCCAAGCGCCTGATTACAGCCAAGCGGCCACTGAATTATTAATTCGCCACAAAAAGCGGGCTTTAGTTATACTGATCACTAATTTAAGAGATGAAGATACGGATGATTTATTACCCGCTTTAAATTTACTGAGAAAAAGGCATTTACTCTTACTCGTCAGTATGCGCGAACTCGCTTTAGACCAAAAATTAGCCGAGCCGGTGGATCATTTAGAGGAAGCGATCGAGCAAGCCGCTACACAACACTATCTGCAACTGCGCCAGCAGACTTTAGAGCGAGTTCGCGCTACCGGAACTTTATGCTTGGATGTACCGCCAACAGATTTATCAACTCAACTGATTAACCGCTATTTAGAAATTAAACGCAGTGGCTCTTTATAAAGCATATAATTTGACCCTAAGCTGCTTGAGTACAGGACTTGCTTTAAAACTTACTCATGAATTTTTTAATAAAATCAATGTGAAAATTCACATCTACAATCAGAGGGGCTGGCTTGCCTAGCTTAGCGATGAATGGGAATATTGCCGCTTTTCAAGCAGATGACGCGATAGCTTTATGTTGAGACCTGAACACATACGGGCCTTACGTCAGCACGGATTTCCTCCGGAAATGGTGTTGGTGAGCTTCGATGCTACGACCATCCAACGGGGGGTTCATTATTTCGAAGCTAAACGTGTCATTGAACTCAGTAGTGATTTTCCTAGCCTAAGTGAGGTTCGCCTCAAAGGTTTAGTCTTAGGTAATAGTAAATACAGCACTGATGTTTTATTGGACTTAAATAACCATCAAGTCATTAGCAACTGCAGTTGTCCAGTTGGGCATCAATGTAAGCATGCTGTGGCTACACTCCTGCAATATGTTGGCGACCGTATTCAAACAACAGCCACAAAAACCCTCACTGAGAAATTAGAAGAACCGACGGCTATCCAACTCTGGTTAGCAGATCTCAATACCGCTCCATCTCAGGCTGAACAGGCAGCTCTTGATGATTCTGCTGATGCAGCACGTATGGATTTAATTTATTTACTAGAACAGCGCAATAAATTAAGTAACCGTGTTGAAATTACGCCGCGCAAAGCAACTCGACTGAAGCGGGGTGGCTATGGTCAAGCCTATCAAGTGCAATTAGAAGACTTGGTTTACGCATGGAAAAGCCATCCGTTTCACTACCAAGAAATCGACTCGGATATCAGCCAGCTGATTGTTCCACACACTACCTATTACAGCTCTAGCGCTCGTCAGTTGGAGCTTAAGGGCGGTGTGGGTTTAATCGCCTTAGAAATGCTGTTGAAAACCGGCCGTACTTTTTGGAAAAATGCTGATCACCTTCCGCTTAAAGCAGGCGCCACCCGTAGTTTAGATATTTATTGGGAAGAAAAAGCGGGCAATAACCAAATCCGACACCGTGCTATTCCACCGATTCAAGACTATTTTTGGCTGGAAAAGCTGTTTTACATCGATCAGTTACGCGGTGAATGCGGGGTCTTAGAGCATGGCTCCATGACAGCGGCTCAAGTACTTAAATTGTTAAGTGCCCCGCCCATTCCTATGACCGATGCCAATGCAGTCAGTCAACGCTTACTCGATATTTTGCCAGAGGCAGAAATCCCACTGCCTGATGCCAGTATGAATCCCCAAGTGGTGGAGGTAGCGGACTTAGTACCGGTTGCCCATGTGTTGTTGTATATCCCCAGTGATCAGACTGCAAGCTTTGGCCACCATCGGATTCGTTTGAGTTTTAAATACGGCACGCATCAACTTCATCAGTACAGCACACAAACTATCCAGACTCTGCGCGACGGTAATATTCGTTATCGTATTCATCGCGACTTAGATTTCGAGCAAGACGCTTTAGATCAACTGCAACTGCTAGGCTTTGAAGGTTCTGCGCAGAATCCCCTTGAGCTACGTGTGCCTAGCGACAATCCTAGCTTGCAAGCTTTACGCTGGAATTATTTGCTCGAAAAAGGCTTAGCAGATTTAGAGCTGGATGGTTGGGAGATTGAATACGCAGACAATTTCAGCCTCGAATTCACCACGATTGATGATTGGGAAGCTGAGCTAGCTAGCAGTGGTGAGAATTGGTTTGAGATTAGCCTAGGCTTTGTTGTTGATGGCAAGCGCATTAATTTACTGCCAATTTTGGTCGATATGATTGCGCAGATGCAAGATCCTCAAGAACTCAAGCAGCTGCTACAGGATCAACAACATTTGCTGATTCCCCTAGACGAAAAACATTGGGTGAAACTCGACTCTCAGCGCCTCACTAAAATCCTTGATACCTTAATTGAGCTTTATGACCACGCGCCCTTAAATGCAGATGGCAATCTACTGATTCATCAAGTACAGGGCTTAGGTTTAAGCGATCTGCTGAATGATACTCGCCTCATCTGGAAGGGAGCGGATGAATTACGCACCCTCAGCAAACAACTTGTCCACTTTCAAGGGATTCGTCCGGTCGATTTGCCCCAAGATTTGCGTGCTGATTTACGCCCCTATCAATATGAAGGCATTAACTGGTTGCAGTTCCTGCGTGAATATCATTTTAACGGGGTCTTAGCAGACGACATGGGTTTGGGTAAAACCCTTCAAGCTTTAGCGCATTTATTGATTGAAAAAGAAGCTGGCCGCGCTGATCGACCTAGCTTGGTGATCGCGCCGACTAGCTTAATGAGTAACTGGCGACGTGAAGCAGAAAAATTTACACCCTCGCTAAAAGTACTCACCTTACATGGCCCTGAGCGTGAACAACATTTTGAGGCTTTAGCTCAATACGATTTAGTTCTGACCACCTATGCCCTAGTCCTGCGTGATGAAGAGCTTTACCGCCAACATCAATTTCATTATTTGATTTTGGATGAAGCGCAAGCGATTAAGAACGCTAAGGCTAAAACGACTCAAGTCATTTATGAACTAAATGCACACCATCGCTTATGCCTAACGGGTACGCCGATGGAAAATCACTTGGGCGAACTCTGGTCAATGTTCCGCTTCCTCATGCCTGGCTTTTTAGGGCCGTTAGATCGCTTCGGGCGTCTATTTCGTGCCCCCATCGAAAAACATGGGGATGCTGAACGGCAGCTGCAATTACGCAAACGCTTACAACCCTTCATGTTGCGTCGCACTAAAGAACATGTGGCTAAAGAATTACCACCTAAAACAGAAATCATCCGCACTGTAGCTTTAGAAGGCATCCAACGTGATCTTTATGAAAGCGTTCGCTTAGCTATGGACAAAAAATTACGTGAGGAAATTAATCAAAAAGGTTTTGCACGTAGCCAAATTATGATTTTGGACGCACTGTTGAAACTGCGCCAAGTGTGCTGCGATCCGCGTCTATTAAAACTTGATAGCGCTCAGGGAATTACAGCCTCTGCTAAGCTCGAAATGCTGATGGAAATGCTTATAGAAATGCTGGATGAGGGACGCAAAGTACTCTTGTTTTCACAATTCACCTCGATGCTGGAGTTGATTGAGCAAGAGCTAGTAAAAAATAATATCCAATTTAGCAAGCTGACTGGGCAGACACGCGATCGAGAAACTGCGATTAATTATTTCCAAGAAGGTGCCGCCAAAGTCTTTTTAATTAGCTTAAAAGCTGGTGGCACTGGCTTAAACCTAACCGCAGCCGATACGGTCATTCATTATGATCCTTGGTGGAATCCTGCGGTCGAGCAACAAGCAACTGATCGTGCCTATCGCATCGGCCAGAATAAACCTGTGTTTGTGTATAAACTACTTACTGAAGAAACTGTTGAGGAAAAAATTCTCAAGCTACAAGAGCGTAAACAATCCTTAGCCGATGGTTTATATACAGGTGCTAATCAAGCTGAAGCCAATTTCAATCAAGATGATTTACTGGAACTACTTAAACCACTCAGTCTGTCCTAACAAAGGATTGGGTGCACTCTCACCGTTTGTCGTTTTTTTTCTTGGCTTCACAGACAATTTGCGTACTTTACTGCTGGCTTGTCTGAACTCTGCACAATCTTACAAATCAGTTCTGTCGGAATATTTCTACTAACAATATGGAGATTACTCAATGAGCTTACTCAGTGAATTTAAAGCTTTTGCTATGCGTGGCAATGTGGTTGATCTTGCGGTCGGTGTCATCATCGGTGCTGCATTCGGCAAAATCGTCAGTTCGCTCGTGAATGACATTATTATGCCACCGATTGGCTGGATTTTAGGCGGTGTCAACTTTAGCGATTTATCAATTGCGTTAGATGAGGCTGGTAAGGTTGTTATTAAATACGGTGCCTTTATTCAAACCATCGTTGACTTCTTGATCATTGCGCTAGCTATATTCTTTATGGTTAAAGCGATCAATAAACTGCAAAAACCCAAAGAAGCCGCACCCGTTGGCCCTACTCAAGAAGAATTGCTCACGCAAATTCGGGATATTTTGAAGAATAAATAAGGTTTTTTAACGCTCCTAGGGCTAGCGCCATCTTTAGCTGCATAGCCCTAGAGTAAACCACGTTCTGCAAACGAAACCACCTGCTCTCCCACCACAAAATGATCTAACACGCGTACATCAATTAAGGCTAGGGCTTCTTTCAACTTCTGGGTAATTCGCTCATCTGCTTGACTTGGCTCAGCGATGCCTGAGGGATGATTATGGGCAAAAATCACCGCCGCCGCATTATGTTTCAGCGCATTACGCACGACTTCGCGCGGGTGCACAGTAGCGCTGTCAATCGTGCCGTGAAAGAGCTCCTCATATTGCAGTACATGGTGGCGATTATCTAAAAATAAGCAGGCAAATACTTCAGCGGGCTTATGCCGCAAACGCGAGCTTAGATAAAATCGTACCGAATCAGGATCAGATAAAGCCGCACCACGCTCTAACCGCTCCTTTAAATAGCGGCTCGACATTTCCAAAACTGCTTGCAATTGCACATATTTGGCTTGTCCTAAACCATTGGCTTCGCAAAAATGTCCTTCATCGGCCTCAAACAAAGCGCGCAAGCTACCAAATTCATGCAATAATTCGCGAGCCAAATCGACTGCTGTTTTGCCGCGTGTACCCGTGCGCAAAAAGATTGCTAATAATTCAGCATCGGAAAGTGCTTGAGCACCCCGCAATAATAATTTTTCGCGTGGGCGTTCATCAACTGGCCAATTTTTTATCGGTATCATGAGACTCAGTGACGGGGTTAAAACGGTCTGATTATATGACACTCCAAGGCAAACAAATTCTTTTAGGGATAAGTGGCGGAATAGCTGCTTACAAAGCGGCTGAGCTCACACGCTTATTGACTAAAGCGGGGGCAAGTGTGCGGGTGTGTATGACGGCGGGCGCCTGCGAGTTCATTACGCCATTAACCCTGCAAGCCCTTTCTGGTCATCCAGTGCATACGACCCTGTTAGACCCAGCTGCGGAGGCGGGGATGGGGCATATTGAATTAGCGCGCTGGGCGGAGCATATTTTGATTGCACCCGCTACAGCCGATTTGATAGCACGCTTAGTCGCAGGTATGGCAGATGATCTATTAACGACTTTATGCTTGGCTTCAGCAGCGCCTTTGAGTCTTGCCCCAGCCATGAATCAACAGATGTGGAAGCATGCAGCGACACAGCAGAATATCCTAAGTTTACAGCAACGTGGCGTTCGTATTCTCGGCCCTGATCAAGGTGCGCAGGCTTGTGGTGATATAGGCCCCGGACGCATGCTGGAACCTAGTGCCTTGCTAGCAGCTATGCTCGACTTCTATCAACCTAAAACTCTCCCCTTAACTGGTTGCAAAGTCCTGATTACGGCTGGCCCTACTCGTGAACCGATTGATCCCGTACGGTTTATCACGAATCGTAGCTCTGGCAAGATGGGATATGCTGTGGCAGAGGCAGCTCGCGATTTAGGTGCAGAGGTTACTTTGGTCTCTGGCCCGGTGAATTTAGCTGCTCCTGAAAATATACAACGCATCTCCGTCGAAACTGCTCAGCACATGCTAGCAGCTTGCCAAGCAGCCGTGAAAACAGCGGATATTTTCATCGCTACGGCTGCAGTCGCCGATTACACACCAGCTGAAGTGGCTACGCAAAAAATCAAAAAATCTACGAATGAATTAAGCTTAGCCCTGACTAAAACAACTGATATTTTAGCAAGCTTGAGCTTAGCTAATCCGCAGTTATTTAGCGTGGGCTTTGCTGCTGAAACGCATGATGTGCTGACTTATGCGCGTAGCAAACTGGAACGTAAAGGCTTGCAAATGGTGGCTGCCAATTTAGTCGGTGAGGGTAAAGCCTTCGATCAAGCGACTAATGCCTTAGACGTGGTGTGGAAAGACGGCTCCACTTCTTTTCCAGAAATGGATAAAAAGCAACTCGCACAGGCTTTGATGCAACTAATCAGCACCCGTTATCAACTTTGGAAACAGCAAGATGGCACGCATTGAATACAAAATTCTCGATCCACGTATTGGCAAAGACTTTCCTTTACCAACCTATGCGACCAGCGGCTCAGCAGGGATGGACTTACGTGCTTGCCTCGATCAAGCATTGACGCTACAGCCCGGCGAGACTCAACTGATTCCTACTGGACTGGCGATTCACATTGGTGATCCTAATCTAGCTGCGGTCATTTTACCGCGCTCTGGCCTAGGGCATAAGCACGGTGTGGTACTCGGGAATTTAGTCGGCTTGATTGATTCGGATTATCAAGGGCAATTAATGATCTCTTGTTGGAACCGTGGACAACAAAGCTTTGTCATAGAGCCAGGGGAGCGTATTGCGCAAATGGTATTTGTACCAGTATTGCAAGTCGAATTAGCTGCTGTTGACGAATTTGATCAATCAGCACGTGGCACGGGTGGGTTTGGGCATTCAGGCCGACAATAATTATTTTAGAATTGAGCGAAACTATAAAAATTAGGGGCTTATTATGAATTTCACAGCATGTTTGGATAAAAGTTTACTGGCTACTTCCTTAGTACTCATGGCCTTAAGCTTAGCGAATTGCTCTAATCCAGCACCATCAAGCAATGTCTATAGCACGACTCAAGCGGGGACTCTACAAGAAGTACAATTTGGTACAGTAGTTGCGGTACGCCCAGTGAGTATTCAGCAAAATAGTTCAGAGACAGGGCAAGTGGCCGGGGGAATTATTGGTGGTGTGGCTGGAAGCGACTTAGGCCAAGGTAAAGGTCAAGTGGTGGGCAGTGTGGCTGGAGCAGTCGCCGGTGGCGCTATTGGTAGTTTGATTGATCGTGCTGCCGAAGTTAAGCCGGGTCTTGAGATCACTGTAAAATTACAAAACGATAAGATCGTTGCGCTTGCACAAATTGCTGATGAAATGTTTCAAGTGGGCGATAGTGTCAAAATCCTGACTAACAATGGTAAGTCACGGGTGGTTCATTAAAAAATAATGGATTAACTCTTACTAGCTATTGAGTAATCTACTAATTAAATATATTTGCTATTAATGAATAGCTCATGTTGCTGCATACTTGCCTCAAGCACAAGCTTTGAGGCAGGTTCATCCCCACACTCACGGGGAACACGCTGCTACACACACTATTAATAATGTAGTTCCCGGTTCATCCCCACACTCACGGGGAACACTACTGTCGCTCTGTGTGCGCACACAGTCCAGTCGGTTCATCCCCACACTCACGGGGAACACGCTGTATTCCGCATCCTGCAACGAGCTGACGCCGGTTCATCCCCACACTCACGGGGAACACCGCGAATCATCCAAGCCTATTCTTAGAGTAAGCGGTTCATCCCCACACTCACGGGGAACACTATCTGTGACGGCGGGATAATACGCACTAAACCGGTTCATCCCCACACTCACGGGGAACACCTGTTTCGCTGATCGACACCAGCGCTCATATGCGGTTCATCCCCACACTCACGGGGAACACGGTAGTGGATGCACCACAAGACGGCGGCTCGCCGGTTCATCCCCACACTCACGGGGAACACAAATTTCAGATAAGAGTATTCTAGATCACAGTCGGTTCATCCCCACACTCACGGGGAACACAGCGATCAAGTGAAAGAAGATGAAGATAATGACGGTTCATCCCCACACTCACGGGGAACACACATTGACGACTACAACCGCATGACAAGATTGCGGTTCATCCCCACACTCACGGGGAACACACCTTAGCCAATATTCAGAAAACCCCGAATGGCGGTTCATCCCCACACTCACGGGGAACACGTCACGCGCATCCACGGCAATCCCTGCCACGCCGGTTCATCCCCACACTCACGGGGAACACTATTTAACATAAACACAAGCACCTTATAAGGTGCGGTTCATCCCCACACTCACGGGGAACACAATTAGGGTTTTACTGAGTTAACAACAGGCTGCGGTTCATCCCCACACTCACGGGGAACACGTCATTAGGCGGTGCATTTCTGAGGCTGTGAGCGGTTCATCCCCACACTCACGGGGAACACCTGTCTAATATCTCCAAATAATACGCGAGGGTCGGTTCATCCCCACACTCACGGGGAACACTTAAATACGGAGTCCTCTTCTCGCTCCATTGCCCGGTTCATCCCCACACTCACGGGGAACACCAGCGCGATAGGAAGGTTTTAAAATATGAGGTCGGTTCATCCCCACACTCACGGGGAACACTTTATCCCCGAATGCTGCGGAGAGCTTCCGGCCGGTTCATCCCCACACTCACGGGGAACACTAGCGGCTTGCTCGGCGGCTTTCACATGACTGCGGTTCATCCCCACACTCACGGGGAACACCTAAAATGACTAACGATTCGAGCGGCAATAAACGGTTCATCCCCACACTCACGGGGAACACTTTCTGTATCCCGAGATACAGAATCAGGCTCGCGGTTCATCCCCACACTCACGGGGAACACTTGCCCCGTCTAGCTCGAAATTGAGGTTACGGCGGTTCATCCCCACACTCACGGGGAACACAACTAAACCAGCTCGCTGCAAAAATTAGAGAGCGGTTCATCCCCACACTCACGGGGAACACTCTGCTGATAGCTTGCCCGTTTCGACCGCTAGCGGTTCATCCCCACACTCACGGGGAACACTGATCTAGCCGAACGCAGGCCTAAAGATGAGGCGGTTCATCCCCACACTCACGGGGAACACATTTGCATACTCAGTGAGTGCCACCAGCACTAGCGGTTCATCCCCACACTCACGGGGAACACAAGATTGTCCCCAAGGGTTCGGAATATATCGCCGGTTCATCCCCACACTCACGGGGAACACTTTCGCGTGAATTTTGGCAACCTTATGCTTGGCGGTTCATCCCCACACTCACGGGGAACACCCAACGCCAAAAAACG
>SSFA01000032.1 GCA_008015155.1 Thiothrix sp. | reverse complement strand
GTAAACTTCTCAAGACTGTGACGGGGATTTTGCCGGTTATAAAGTGCTGAATTTAGCTTTGCTAGGCTGCGATTCGTCTTCCCCGTTCATCTGAAAGCGACGCGCTATAAAGACAGTCAGAGTAGACTATTTTTAGATACAACGCTACCATGCTATGAAACTTGAATAATAAAAATAAATATAAATGTGAGTCGCCGTGTTTTCATTTTATAGCCGTAAACCCAACCTACTTGGTATCGATATCAGCTCCTCTGCCATCAAGCTAGTGGAAATGTCCAAAAAGGGCCGTGAATATCGAATCGAAAGTTATGCAGTTGCGCCTTTGCCTGATGGTGTCTCCAATGAAAAGGATATCATCGAGCCTGAGCCGATTGGTGAAGCAATCCGTCGTGCTTTACGGGAAAGTCGTACGCGCTTAAAGCATTGTGCCCTAGCTATTCCCACCTCAATGGCGATTAATAAGATTATTACGCTTTCAGCCTCGATCCCAACAGCTGAATTGGAAGCGCAAATTGCTTTGGAGGCTGATCAGCATATTCCCTATGCGATGGAAGAGGTTAGCTATGATTTTGAAATCTTAGGCCCTTCCATGACGAATCCGGATATGATCGATATCCTATTAGCTGGTACTCGCTCTGAAAATGTTGAGGTAAGGGTTGCTGCGGCAGAAATGGCGGGTCTAACCGTGGATATTGTTGATACCGAAACTCATGCACTAGAGAAAGTTTTACGGAAGCTGACGAATGAGTTGGAACAGTACGACTCAGTAGCGGTCGTTGACTTCGGTGCAACCATGACCAGTATCACGGTATTTGAGCAAGGGCGTCTCACTTTTTCTCGGGAGCAATCTTTTGGTGGCCGGCAACTCACCGAGCAGATCATGCATCGCTATGGCTTGACTTGGCAGGAGGCTGGTTTAGCTAAAAAGGAAGGAAATTTACCTGAAAACTATATTTCCGAAGTCTTAGATCCCTTCAAAGATAATATGGTGCGCCAGCTGCACCGCTTCTTACAGTTTTACTATGCGTCTAGCCAACGCGAAAGTGTTAGTCAGATTCTCATTTCGGGTGGGTGTGCACGGATTCCAGGCATTGACGAGCAAATTCAATCAGTGATTGGGACGCCTGTAAAAGTGGTTAATCCTTTCACCCAAGTTGGCCTTGGTTCTAAGGTCAGCCCTGTGCGTTTTACTAACGATATGCAAGCCCTATTGATTGCTGCAGGCTTGTCTTTGCGAGGGTTAGACTAATGGCTGGTTTAAACTTATTACCTTGGCGTGATAAAGAGCGCGAACTTAAAAAGAAGCAGTTTTTTGCACTTTTAGGTGCTTCAGTGGCTCTAGCTGCTCTGATCGTATTTGCTGGACATACTTATATGCGGAATGCAGTAAGTTACCAAGAATCACGGAATAAACTCCTAACTGATGAGATCGCCAATCTAGAAAAACAAATTGAGCAAATTAAAAAGCTTGATTCAACTAAACAAGCTTTGCTCGATCGCATGCAAATCATTGAAACTTTACAAAGTACGCGCCCAGCCATCGTGCATTTATTTGATGAAATGGCAACGGCTTTGCCGCAGGGCATGTATTTAGAAGCACTCAAGCAAAGTGATACTGTCGTGCATGTTGAAGGCAAAGCGGAGTCAAATGCACGGGTTTCGACCTATATGGACAGTTTGG
Source organism: Thiothrix sp. (assembly GCA_008015155.1). GTDB lineage: Bacteria > Pseudomonadota > Gammaproteobacteria > Thiotrichales > Thiotrichaceae > Thiolinea. The sequence continues at coordinate 65,816 of SSFA01000032.1, read as the reverse complement.
ATGATTCAAAATGGTTAAACTCTTCTAACCTAAATATCATTTCTGTAGCACGCCAAGACGGACGGCCAACGCCACTGCGCGATTTTAAACTCGATGTCCAACAATTATTACAACAGGACGAGGAGAAGAAAAATGAATCTGCAGGAGGTTAACAATCTCGCGGAAGATCCAGGTAGTGTACCTTGGCCCCTTAAAGCTATTGTCGTGGTAGCCTTAATGGGAGTGATCATTTTCTTAGGTTATAAGTTAGTGATCACAGGAAGCATTGAAGAGCTAGACAGTTTAAAAAGTAAAGAAACTGAGTTACGCACTACGTTTGAAACCAAACAAAAGCGTGCGAGTCAATTGGCTGCTTATGAAAAACAATTAGAAGAAATGCAGCATTCTTTCGGTACTTTAATGCAGCAATTACCAAGTGGTACTGAAATTCCTGCTTTAATCTTAGATATCTCTGAGAAAGGTGTATCCAATGGTTTGGAAATCGAATTGTTTGAGCCTTTAGCAGAAGTTTTAAAAGAGTTCTACGCAGAAAAACCGATTAAACTGATTGCTTTAGGAACTTATCAGCAGTTAGCAACCTTTGTCAGTGATATCTCGGGTCTGCCACGGATTGTCACGATTCATAATATTAATCTTTTACCTGAAGTGAGTAAGACAGCAGCACCGCAGTCAAATAATTTAGCTGAAGCCGAAGGCCCACGGCGCTTGAGAATGGAGGCATTGATTAAGACTTATCGCTACTTAGAAGATAGTGATTTAACCACTAGCCCAGCTGATAAAGCAGCCAAAGCTCCAGCAGCTGCTCCAAAGAAATAATGATTTAAGTGAGCCTGCGGAGAATGATTATGTATAAAAAAAATTTAAAAACATCAAACCTGTTAAGCTTGCCGATCTTAGTAAGTGTTTTAATATTGACAGGCTGTAGCGATGATATGTCTGACTTGCACTCTTATATGAATGAAGTTAAGGCTAGGCCACCTGCACCTATTGAGCCTATTCCAGCGATTAAGCCTTATGTGCGTTTTATTTACCCAGGCCATGATGCAGATCCTTTTGACAGCTCAGTGTTAGAGGCTAAAACGGTAGCTGAGATACCAGAGTCGGTTTTAATTGATAAAAACCGGGTACCAGAATTTTTGGAAAGCTTTCCTCTGGATAGTTTGCGGATGGTGGGCACAGTCTTTAAAGAGAAAGAATTATGGGCCTTAGTTAGAATTCCTGACGGTGCTGTACACAGGGTAAAAACTGGTAATTATATCGGTAAAAATCATGGAAAAATTACCAGTATTAAAGATGTAGGGCTGTCCTTATCTGAAATTGTAGATAATGGATTTGGTGGCTACAAAGAACGTGATAATGAATTGGCTATTTCTACTTTAAATCAGCCCTGATAATTTTATTGATTAAGGTTAGCTATAATGAAAATAATAAAGCAAACCACTGCACGTAATGTCGTATTGTTATCGTGCCTATCGTGGGCAGCAGTTGCTGCAGCTGCTAATAATCAGTTGGAAAATATTAGCGTCAATGAAGCAGCAGCAGGTAAAGTGGAAGTCCTGCTAAACTTTTCTTCTCCTGTTTCGATCCCTAAAGGTTTCGTGATGGAGAATCCGCCACGGATTGTATTTGATTTTCCCGGCGTTGACGTTGCACCCACTGCACGCCATAACAAGACCAAACGTGGTGTGATCAATGCTGTGCAAGCAGCAGGCTCAAAAGGGCAAGCGCGTTTAGTCTTTAATCTGGATGCCTTAGTGGATTATACGGTTGAGAGTACGGGTAGTGATATGGTGCTCCTTTTCTCACCTAGTACCAGTACTAAAGCAGTTAGCAGTAATGTAGTTGGCGCTGCTCAGCCAGCACCACCTGCTGAAGATTTGAAAGCTGAAGAGTCTTACACTTGGTATTCCAAACCAGGACAACAGCCAGCTCCACCAGCAGTTGTGGATCCCAAAAGAGTTAATCCAGCAGCCCAAACGGTAGCTCAGGTAGCACCACCACCTGTACACCTAGAGGAAATACCGCCTCCTCCTAAAAAACCGCCTTTGGTGTATAAGCCTGGAGTGCCAGTGCCTGCGCAAACTAAAAAACCTGCTAAACCTCCAGTGGTCAACGCCTTGGCAGAAGCACAATCCATTTATGGCTTGCGCTCGGTGGATTTTCGGCGTGAACCCGATGGCGGCGGGCGAGTCATTATTACTTTGCCAGACAGTGAAACTAAAATTACTGATGACAAAACAGCGAATACGCTAAATCTGATTTTAGAAGATGTGGATGTGCCAATGAATTGGCAAAAACGTCTTGATGTCGTTGATTTTGCCACTCCAGTGTCCACTATCCAGATTTCGCAGCGCGGTATGAATGGGCGGGTCAGTGTAATGGCGAGTGAAGATTTTACTTATCGAACTGAGCGCGATAAGAATATCTACACAGTCTACATAGATAAAATCAAAGCACCTAAAAAAGAAAAAATCGGCGAGAAAAAGAAGAAAACCTTTACAGGCGAAAAGCTTTCTTTGAATTTCCAAGATATTGAAGTCCGTGCTGTTTTACAATTGTTAGCGGATTTTACTAATAAGAATATTGTGGTCAGTGATAGTGTTGATGGCAATATTACAGTACGCCTTAAAGATGTCCCTTGGGATCAGGCTTTAGATATTGTTTTAGAGTCTAAAAATCTGGGGATGCGTGAAAATGGCAATGTCATTTGGGTCGCACCGAATGCCGAATTAGATGCTAAGGACGCGCAGGAAATCGAAATTGCTAAGCGCAAAATCGAGCTGGAGCCGCTGGTAACTGAATATATTCCGGTCAATTTTGCCAAGGCAACTGATTTAGCAACGCTTATTAAAAGTAAGTCGGGCACTGAAGGTGATACGAGTCATTCGCTATTATCTGCTCGTGGTAATGTCTCGTTTGATGACCGGACTAATACTTTATTAATCCAAGATACAGCTACCCAAGTCGCGGAAATACGCGATTTGATTAAGGTCTTGGATGTACCCGTGCAACAGGTTGCTATTGAATCACGCATCGTGATTGCCAATGATTCGTTTGGTAAGCAGCTAGGTGCACGTTTTGGTGTCACACCTCATTGGTCGAATAGTGGTTCCAGTGGCATTGCGGGTGCTGGCTTAGGTTCCTCAACGGATACTTATTATAATTCCTTAGCTAGCAGTTCCACAGGTACTGCAGGTCAGGTAAAACTACCCGGTTTAACGGATCGTTTGAGCGTTAATTTACCGACCTCTGCGGCTGCGGGTAAATTTGGTTTCTCAATTCTCACCTCTGACTTCTTGCTAGATTTGGAGCTATCGGCTCTACAAGCAGAAAGTAAGGGCGAGATTATTGCAACCCCACGGGTAGTAACGTCGAATCAGACCAAAGCTGTGATTGAACAGGGTGTGGAGATTCCTTATCAAGAGGCAAGTTCTGCAGGGAATACTAGTACTTCCTTTAAGAAAGCAGTATTGAGTCTGGAAGTGACTCCACAGATTACGCCAGACGAACATATCTCGATGGATTTGAAAGTCAATCAAGATACAGTTGGCGCGGTATATAACAATATTCCAAGTATTGATACCCGCGAAATCCAAACCAAAGTTTTGGTAGAAAATGGCCAAACCGTTGTATTAGGCGGGGTACATGAAGAGAACCGAATTAAAGGTTCAACGAAAGTACCTGTCTTAGGTGATTTGCCAATGGTCGGTCAAGTATTCCGCAATACCAACCGTAGCGATACGAAGCGAGAGCTGTTAATTTTCGTGACTCCGAAAATTATCGACAGTAAATCTAAGTAATTGGTAGTTTTAGGAATCAAGCTGCACGATTTGGCTTGATTCCCTTGCCTACTGCTGGCATAACTCCACCATGCAAGACAATATCATCTTAGTTGGCCTCATGGGGGCAGGCAAATCGACGATTGGTCGACAATTAGCGCGGCGTTTTAATCTTGAGTTTCATGATTCAGACAAGCTAATTGAAACGCGCACGGGTGTGCCGATCCCCACAATTTTTGAAATGGAAGGAGAGCAAGGCTTTCGTGATCGCGAAGAGCAGGCTATTGCTGAGCTTACTCAATTGCGCGGCATAGTCTTAGCTACCGGGGGTGGCAGTATTCTGCGTGCTAACAATCGAGCGGCTTTGAAAGCTTGCGGTAAAGTAGTGTATTTACGTGCCTCTGCTGAACAACTGTATAGTCGTATTCACCATGATAAAAATCGCCCGCTGATGCAAACGGATCATCCTTTGCAGACCTTGCGTCATCTCCTACAAGCACGTGAAGCCTATTATCTAGAGGTAGCTGATTTAATTGTACCCACTGGTAAACAGAAAGTGGCTTATATTGTCAATCTGATTGCGCAGAAATTGAATCAGTTAAAGGATATATCTTATGCAAACGCTCAATCTTGATCTTGGTGATCGCAGCTATCCTATTTATATTGGTCAAGGCTTATTGCAGCAGCCTGAGTTACTGACTGAACATATCCGTGGCAAGACCAGTGTCACCGTTTCTAATGAAACAGTTGCACCTTTATATTTAGGCTCACTTCAGCCAGCTTTAAAAGCGTATAAGCATTCTGCGGTGATTCTACCCGATGGTGAAGCGCATAAGAACTTAGAAACACTGAATCAAATTTACACGCATTTGCTAGAGGCCAAAGCAGATCGTAAAACGACACTTATTGCTTTAGGTGGTGGTGTCGTGGGCGATATGACAGGGTTTGCGGCTGCAAGCTACCAACGCGGGGTGAATTTTATTCAGGTGCCCACCACTTTATTAGCGATGGTGGATTCTTCAGTGGGTGGCAAAACGGGCGTCAATCATGCCTTAGGCAAAAATATGATTGGTGCCTTTCATCAACCACAAGCAGTCATTATTGATACTGATACTTTAAATACTTTAGCGGATCGAGAGCTAAGTGCGGGTCTTGCTGAGGTGATTAAATATGGTTTGATTCGTGATCCACAGTTCCTGACTTGGCTGGATGCGAATATGGATGCCTTATTAGCGCGCGATCCAGACACTTTGACTTATGCTATTTATCGATCTTGCCAGCATAAAGCTGAAGTAGTAGCTGCTGATGAACGTGAATCAGGTCAGCGTGCTTTATTGAATTTAGGTCATACCTTTGGGCATGCGATTGAAGCAGCCATGGGCTATGGGCAGTGGCTGCATGGCGAAGCTGTGGCCACTGGAATGGTGATAGCTGCTGAGCTTTCCGCCCAAATGGGATGGCTGGCTGCTGATGATGTCAATTATATACGGCGCCTATTAGCGCGCGCGCGCTTACCGGTTGATCCACCTAGTGATATGACTGGTGAGGATTTTATGCGTTATATGTCAGTTGACAAAAAAGTCTTAGACGGAAGTTTGCGTTTAATTCTGATGAAAGCTGTGGGTGAGTCTATCGTCACTGCGGATTTTGATGCGGATGCGCTTAAGCGTGTCCTGCGTCGTGAGTTGTAAGGATAACTAACTATGACTGCTTCTTATGCCGCACAACCTGAAAAAACACGAGGGCGGCGTTTTCCGGAGGCAGCTCCTGCATATCGCTCCGAGTTTCAGCGCGATCGTGATCGGGTCATCCATTCCAAAGCGTTTCGGCGGCTTGAATATAAGACACAAGTCTTTGTGAATCATGAAGGTGATTTGTATCGAACACGCCTGACGCACTCACTTGAAGTCGCTCAAATTGCTCGAACCGTCGCACGTAGTATGGATCTGAATGAAGACCTTACTGAAGCAATTGCCTTGGCTCATGATTTGGGGCACACACCTTTCGGTCATGCGGGGCAGGATGAACTAAACGCATGTATGCAAGCTTATGGTGGTTTTGAACATAATTTGCAATCGTTGCGGGTAGTTGATTGGCTCGAAGATAGCTATGCCGAGTTTGCAGGTTTGAATCTTAGTTTTGAAACCCGTGAAGGCATCCTTAAACACTGTGCAGTTAAAAACGCGCAACAGTTGGGCGAGGTAGGCGAACGATTTTTAAATAAGAGTCAGGCTTCTCTAGAAGCACAACTGACCAATTTAGCCGATGAGATTGCCTATAATAATCACGATATCGAAGATGGCTTGCGTTCTGGACTGATTAGCTTAGCGCAAATGCAAGAGGTTGCGGTATTCGCGCAACAGTATGAGTTAGTACGCGGCAAGTATCCAGATTTAGAGGGGCGAAGTTTAGTGCGGGAAACGCTGCGTCGTTTAATTAGTATCATGGTGGTGGATTTAATTGAAACCAGTCAAACGGCTATTAAAGATGCAGGTGTAAAGACTCTAGAAGAAGTACGCCAACAGACTCAACCCTTAGTTCAATACAGCTCGACTATGTGGGCTGCTAAAAATGAACTGAAGCGCTTTTTGCGAGAAAATTTGTATTTTCATCCTACCGTGTATCGCATGTCTTGGCGGGCGCAGCGTGTGGTACGTGAGTTGTTTAATGTTTACTTGCAAGACGAGCGTTTGTTACCACCTAAACACCAAGCTTTTGCTAAGCAATATGAAGAAACGTCTGGGGAAGCAGGGCGTGCGCGGGCGATCGCTGATTATATTGCTGGCATGACAGATCGTTATGCCCTCAAACAATACAGTGAGCTATTTGATTTGGATAAAGTGAGATTCTAAAAAAAATCCTAAACTGTAAACCGCAGCTTACACTTTCTCTTGTAGTATTAAATCTCTCTCTACATATCGACCCTAAGTCGTTGACCTGGATTATGGCAACATAATCCAGGTATTTTCATCTCACTACCTTCAATCTTTATAATTCAACATTTTTTGTGCAAATGCAGCATAATAGACTGCACGATAAAACGTTTAATTTAAGCCTTCCATGACACCTGCCATTCTCTCGGTTCGCAAAGCCGGTTTACGTTTTCAAACCCATGAATATCAGCATGATCCAGCTACTAGCTCTTATGGTTTAGAGGCTGCTGCGGCTTTACAAGTTGAGCCTACACGTGTTTTCAAAACACTCATACTGACCCTAGATGGCGATGTGAAACGCATGGCTGTGGGGATAGTTCCAGTGACACAACAGCTAGACGTCAAAGCACTCGCTAAGGCTGTGGGAGCAAAAAAAGCTGAAATGGCGGATGCTAAACAAGCCGAGCGTATTACGGGCTATCTAGTAGGAGGGATTAGTCCTTTGGGACAAAAACGCAAACTACCTACGGTTTTAGATGACTCGGCCTTAAATTTTGAGACTATTTTTGTGAGTGCAGGGCGGCGCGGACTAGAAATTGAACTATGTCCGACTACTTTAATGGAACTCTGTCAAGCCGATGCGGTCGCTATTTGTCGGTGAAAAAATTAGTTACGATACAGCACTACTGAGCAAGAAATAAACTAGTTAACTATTGAAGATTGAAGGAAAAACTATGCTGGAGCAGAGCAAACATAAAATTCGTAAAGCCGTTATTCCAGTGGCTGGTCTGGGTACTCGGATGCTACCAGCTACCAAGGCCATTCCTAAAGAAATGCTCCCAGTAGTGGATAAGCCCTTAATCCAATATATTGTGAATGAATGTGTAGCGGCGGGCATCCGTGAAATCGTACTCGTGACGCATAATAGTAAAAACTCTATCGAGAATCATTTCGATACCAGCTTTGAGCTGGAAACCATGCTGGAAAAGCGGGTTAAACGTCAGCTATTAGATGAAGTGCGTTCAATCTGTCCTAAAAATGTCACGATTATGCATGTGCGCCAAGGTGAGGCTAAAGGTTTAGGGCATGCCATTATGTGTGCACATCCCGTGGTTGGTCATTCACCAGTGGCAGTGCTTTTGCCGGACGTCTTGATTGATGATGCGGCTTCTAATTTAAAAACTGATAATTTAGCCGAAATGCTGCGTTTGTATGATGAAACAGGTATTAGTCAAATCATGGTTGAGCCGGTTCCTATGGAAAAGGTGTCTTCTTACGGTGTTGTAGATATCAATGGTCATACACTAGAGCCGGGCTGTTCGGTGGCGATGAGCGCGATTGTGGAAAAACCTGAGGTTGATAGTGCACCTTCTAATTTGGCTGTGGTAGGACGCTATGTCTTATCCCCGCATATTTGGGATTGGCTAAAACGCACACCCTTGGGTGCAGGTGATGAGATTCAGCTAACGGATACTATCGCTTTGTTGATGCGTGAGTATCAGGTGAATGCGTTCCACTTAAGTGGCAAAAGCCATGATTGTGGATCTAAACTGGGTTATATGATGGCTAATGTTGAGTATGGCTTGCGTCATCCGAACATTGCTAAAGATTTTGCCAAATATCTAAAAGAACAAGCTAAACATCTCTAAGCTTAAAAATACTGTTCTAGGAGCGCTTGCACAAATTGAGCGCTCTCATGTGGATTCACTTCTGTATTACGAATTAAGCGATCGAAGTGCCGCGTTAAAGCGCGAATTTCCTCCAAAGTATTAATCACTACGTACATATCCCCCACATAAATCACCGCTCGTTTCGAGCCAAACAAAGTGAGGGGCGCAGAAAAAATTTTCCGCCCATCATAAAGGAATAAACGATAAGTCGGGTAAAGGTCGTGCAACAGTTTTTTAATATGCTCTAGCTGTTGCCGCCGTAATTGTTTGGGGAGCTCCTCCCAAATCCCCACACCTTGTGCTAGGAGCTTGAGGCGTTGCAAGGGCATGCAAACTTCCATTTCTGATTCATCAATACGGTTATAGGCGAGCTGCGAATGAGTTTCGAGTTTGCGAATTTCCAAGGGAACTTGAGCATATTGACGTTCATAAGCGATGACCGCTTCAATCATTAAAGAGTCAGGGAGATTAGATGGCACATAACGAATTTTGTAGCCCATTGCATCACGATGCCATTGACCGAGTTGGGTATGTTCACCATTGGTCACTTGCTCAATTTCTAAAGCTGAGGAAACTGCTGAACTCACATGCTCATCCTGAGACAGGCCTAGTAACCAATCAATACTGACATTATAAGTGGAAGCAATGCTAGCTAGGGTTTCTGCTCTGGGTAGACGGAGTAGCTGATCAGAAAGTAATTGTGCCAGAGCTGAGCGATTCACCCCGATAGACTCAGCAAATTGAGCTTTATTTAACCCTGAGCGGTGAAGAACTTGCTGCAACCGTTTTTGGAAAATTTCACCAGTTTCACGCTTGGGCATCGGCATAGTCGTTCACAGAGATAGTATAATTAACAAATGTCTAGTTTAGTGAACTAATTCTATTTTAGTTATTTATTAATAACAAATATGTCATAGTGTCTCGTAGGAATAACTCGCAGAGCTCCTTAGAATAGAACTGGAAATTCTAGGGGTAAGCGCAATGAGAGCGGAATCTAAAAAAATAGAATATTTGACTTTAAGCCTATTGATCGCTTGTTATTTGATGTGGGGCTTGCTCACTATGTGGCAGGCCTCACTGCCTGTTTGGTTGGTATTGCCAGTTTTAACGGTGTTGTTGAGTTTTCATGGCTCTTTGCAACATGAAATTATTCACTATCATCCGACGCCTTCACAAAGTTTGAATGAAACCTTAGCTTCGCCGCCCTTGGCCTTGTATTTACCCTTTGTGATTTACCGAGATACCCATCGCCAACATCACATTTTAGAAAATATTAGTTACCCGCATAAAGATCCAGAGTCTTATTACCTACAAGCTGAACATTGGCAATCCTTACCTAAGTGGCTACAGCGTTTATACACTTGGAATAACACCTTGCTAGGACGCATGTTGATTGGCCCGGCGTTAAGCGTAAGTGGTTTTTTGTTGAGTGAAGTCAAGAAGCTGAAAGCGGGGGATGAATATACGTTTCAGGCTTGGTTGGCTTATCTGCCTTGGCTAGCTTTAGTACTCGCTTGGTTGCTGTATTGGCAGTTTCCCTTAAGCTTGTATTTGTTAGCCTGCTATTTTTCCATCTCGCTAACCTCCATTCGGATTTTTGCCGAGCATCAAGCAACCGCTATCCCTACACAAAGAACGATTGTGGTCGAGTCAAATGGTTGGCTGAGCTACTTATTTTTGCAAAATAATTTGCACTCTGTGCATCACAAATATCCCGGTTTGCCTTGGTATCAATTACGCAAAACCTATCAGCAGGAAAAGGTTACTATCCTGCAAGAGAATGGCGGCTATGTGTTTAAGAATTACTTAGAGTTATTTAAACGGTATGCGTGGAAACCTAAAGAGGGTGTAGCGCATCCTTTGTGAAAGCCGTACTGAGCTGATAACTCTGGCGCATGAAATCATAATCTTGATCAGTAGCAGGCGCGAGCCCATTTAATCCAGCCGCTTTAAGTTGCGCAGGGATGTGCGTGGAAGTGAGTTTTAATAAAGCTTGGCGAATGGTTTGTGTTATCTCTGCATCCACCGAATCATGCATCACTAAAGGCGGGGTAGGGGCAGGATTAATTTCTGCAATCGACACTAACTGGCTTAACACAGTCTGCATCTCAGGTTTGCCAGCGGTTAACCAATAATCAAACACCGTGCAATCAATCGCAGCGACATCTGCCTCGCCACTAGCCACCATCCGCAGCGAATTAGAGTGCGAACCACTCTCTATCACACTAGCAAATTGCGGTGGATTCGCGAGTTTAGCCCAGTGCGCCCAAAGTGCATGATTGCCAGAATAAGATTCTGGATCATTAATCACTAAACGCTTAGCGGTCAAATCATCCAAGCTCTGAATGCCGCTTGAGCGTTTTACAATTAAATAAGAGAAATACAGCGATTGGCTGTGTCCAGTAAAAATAGGTTTGGCAAGCACTTGATAGCGTGCTTGCCGATCTTGTTGTAGGGTATAAAGCAAACCACAAATCCAACCCATTTGAATCTGGCCATTGGCTAGTTTTTCACTAGCCTCTAGCCAAGGGGTCGTTTGATCAAAGCTCACCTGAAGGCCGGTTGTTGTCGTTAAATAATTAGCCAATTCGCTACAAATCGGATAAGTATTTTCACCTAAGCAGGAAATCAGAGTGAGCCTTGGCAGCATATTTACGCCCTTAAATAGGTCAATTGCGGATCAAATAAAGCCTCAGTGATCACCGTCGCAGGACGTTTCTTACCCAGTAATTCAATCTCCACTTGCGTGCCTGTTTGAATCAAATCGGGTGGTAAGAAACCAATCGCTACCGATTTCTGAGCCCAATGTGCATAACCGCCGGAGGTTACCGAACCTACGATTTTGCCATTATGCCAAATCGGTTCATCGCCATGCACATCCGCATCATCGGTTTCGACGATAAAGGTAGTGAGTTTGCGTTTGGCACCTTGGGCTTTTTCGGCTAAAGCAGCTGGTTTGCCGATGAAATCTGTTGGTTTTTTGTAAGCGACAAAGCGACTTAAACCGGTTTCTAGTGGTGTGTAATCGGGTTTGAATTCACGTAGCCATGAGCCGAAACTTTTCTCTAAGCGCAAACTCATCATCGCGCGCATGCCAAAAGGCTTGAGATTAAATTCTTTACCGGCTTCCGACAGCGCTTCATATAAAGCGAGCTGCTGACTGTTGTCGACATAGATTTCATAGCCTTGGTCGCCAGTGTAGCTGACGCGCTGTACGATGGCATCGGTTAAACCAACTTCACCTTGACGCACGCTCATGAACGGGAAAGCTTCGGTGCTTAAATCAATATTGGTCACTTTACTCAATAGGGCGCGTGCCTTGGGACCTGCGATTTGGAAGCCAATGCGTTGCAAGGAGATATTACGAATCTCCACGCCGGATTCAGGCAAGTGCTGCTCAAACCAACGCTGATGATAAGCCTGTGCACCATAGGAAGCAGTGAGTTGGAAGTGATTTTCCGCCAAACAGCTAATGGTGAAATCGCCAATAATCCGACCTTTGGGGCTTAAGAGCGGTGATAAGCTCAAGCGACCGATTTCAGGAATTCTGCCCGCCATAATCCCATCCAGCCATTCGCGGGCTTTCGGGCCAGTAACGAGGAATTTACTGAAGTTGTGGATTTCATTGATGCCGACATTATTACGCACAGTGCGACATTCTTCGCCTACGGTATCGAAGGCATTCGAGCGCACAAAGGTCGGCATTTCATACCGTGGCTCGCCTTCGCGCGCGAAATAGTTGACATGCTCCAAGCCGTAGCCTTGACCAAATACCGCGCCTTGTTCTTTCCACACGCTATACATCGGTGTGGTGTGCAACGGACGACCTGCTGGACGCTCTTCATTCGGGAAGGAAATCGAGAAGCGTTTTTGATAATTTTCAGTGACTTTGTTGCGCGTATAAGCCCGTGTAGCGAATTTACCGAAGCGCGCTACATCCATGGCAAACACATCACGTGAAGGTTCACCCTCAACCATCCACTCCGCGAGGGTTAAACCCACACCACCACCTTGGCTGAAACCTGCCATGACTGCGCAAGCCGACCAGAAATTGCGTAAGCCACCGACTGGCCCGACTAAGGGATTGCCATCAGGCGCGAAAGTGAAAGGGCCATTGATAACGGTTTTAATCCCCGCTCTGCCCAATACCGGATAGCGATTGCAAGCAAACTCCAGCGCATCACTAATCCGATCTAATTGGTTCGGCAGCAATTCATGGCCGAAATCCCAAGGTGTGACCCCGACAGCCCAAGGATCGCATTTCTGCTCATAGAAACCGATCACTAAGCCACGCCCTTCTTGGCGCAGATAACTTTCGCCCGCCGGATCCATCACATGTGGCAATTCCGAGCCGTGGTTATACACTTCGGGAATTTCGTCGGTGACCAAATATTGATGTTCCATCGGATGCAAAGGCAGCTCAATGCCCACCATCCGCCCGACTTCACGCGCCCATAAGCCGCCCGCATTGACTACATGTTCCGCGATCAAATTACCTTTATCGGTGACTACTTCCCAACTACCATCAGGGCGCGGATTCAAAGCCTCTACTTTGGTATGCAGATAAACTTCGGCACCTTGCTTTTTCGCAGCAATCGCATACGCATGCGTGGTTCCATAAGGGTCGAGGTGTCCGTCCAGCGGATCGTATAAGCCGCCAATTACACCATCGGTATTGGTAATCGGCGAGAGTTTGCGGATTTCATCAGGGCCAATAATTTCTGTGTGCAAGCCCATGTATTGATGCTTGGCGCGTTCGGCTTTTAGATAGTCCATGCGCTCTGGTGTAGTGGCTAAGGTAATGCCGCCGACATGATGTAAGCCGCAAGCTTGACCCGAAATTTGCTCCAATTCGCGATACAAATTAATGGTGTAGCCTTGCAACGCGGCCATATTAGTATCCGCGTTTAAAGTATGAAAACCGCCCGCGGCGTGCCAAGTCGAGCCAGAAGTTAATTCTGAGCGCTCAATTAAAACAATATCTTTCCAACCCAATTTGGTCAGATGGTAGAGCACACTCGCGCCCACTACGCCACCGCCAATCACCGCAACCTGAACATGTGATTTCATAAAGCATCCTTCTTAAAAGTCTGTTGCCACGCCACCTTCGCGTTTACGACGTGCCACAAAATCGTCTAATTCTTCTCGAATCGCAGCGTCTAAAGGCGGTGGTTCATAATTTTGTAGAATCTGTTTGTAGAGCTTGTGCGCATGTTCGTAAGTAGTCGGGCTGCCCGCTTCTTGCCATGTCTCGAAATTGCGCCAATCGGAAACGAACGGTGCATAGAAAGCATCTTTATAGCGCGCCATCGTATGTGCTGTGCCGAAATAGTGTCCACCAGGCCCTACATCTTTCACGGCTTCAAGTGCCAATGTCGCATCATCCACTGTCACGCCTTGCAGATAAACCGCCATCATTTGCAGCAAATCAGCATCGACAATTAACTTTTCAAACGACGCACACAAACCGCCTTCTAACCAGCCTGCACCATGCATTAAGAAGTTAGTGCCGCCCATAATCGCGCCCCACAAGGCCATCGTGGATTCATAAGCCGCTTGTGCATCCACCGTATTCGAGGCGCACACATTGGAGGAGCGGAAGGGGATTTTATAATGGCGGGCTAACTGACCACTGATTTGCGCTGCCATCACATATTCGGGTGTGCCAAAGGCAGGTGCACCTGATTTCATATCCACATTCGAGGTGAAACCGCCATACACCGCAGGCGAGCCACGCCGCACCATTTGTGTAAACGCGATGCCGGTTAAGGCTTCAGCATTTTGCTGCGCAATTGCACCGGCTAAGGTTACAGGCGCCATCGCACCCGCCAAGGTAAAGGGCGTGAGCATAATCACTTGATTACGCGCCGACATTTCCATAATGCCTTGCAGCATCGGCTGGTCTAAGCGCAAGGGCGAGCTACTATTAATAATCGAAAAAAGACTTGGCTCTTGATCCAACTGCTCATCGCTAATGCCACGTGCAATACGGGCAATTTCAATCCCATCCCGATTACGTTGCCGCCCGAGTGAATAAGCATGGAATACTTTATCGGTTAAGGTCACGCAATCTGCTAAGCAATCTAAATGGCGCACTGAGGCATGAATATCGACAGGCTCAACCGGATACCCGCCGGTGAAATGCAAAATATTCAAACTCTGCATTAAACGCAGAAAGTTTTGGTAATCCGCCTGATTTCCTGCGCGTCGACCGCCGTCCATACTGCTGGAGTTCGGTGCACTAGCAACTGTGCCAAAATTGGTGAAATTTTTACCGATCTGCAAATTATGCGCGGGATTACGTGCGTGCAGAGTAAACAATTCCGGCACACTAGCGATGTAATCCATGATCAGATGGCGATCAAAATAAACCCGATTACTACCTGCCGTGACTTTTGCGCCGCACTTAGCCATTAAAGCGCGCGCATCATCGTCCAGAATATCCATACCCACTTCTTCGAGAATGCGCATCGAGGCATTGTGAATCTGTTCGATTTGCTCTTCGTAGATAATCTCGATGGGCTTGTAGGGATTTTTTAAGGTTTGCCAGGGCTGTTGATGGAGCTGTGAGCTAGTACTCGTTTCTGTACGCTTAGTACGGCGCGGACGAGCTTTAGCTGAAGCAGTTTCGGCAGAAACGGCTGGTTCTTGGCTCATAAAATACACTCTCCACTGAAAAAGTTTGAGCGCAAATCAGAGTGTAACGGTGGTGCTTCACTCCGAATTTTTCGGCAGTGTCTTTGCTAGATACTGCTGGAATCGACACTCATCGATTTGCTCACCCGTAAAAACGAAAAAGTAATCACGATAGAGTTTCAATCGTTGAGCTAGGTCTTCACCTAGTTCTAAGGCGTAATAACCTACTTGTGTAAAATAAAATACGCGTGCACGGATAATGGCTTCCGTAAATTTACAGCCGTGCTCTTCAAACATGTGCTGAAAAGCGCTCAGGCGTTTTTGATCTTCTTCATGCACTAATTGGCCAATCTTGGCGTCATGATTGCCCCAATTACGCATGGCAGTATCTAAGGCTGGGTCGAACAAATTTTCGTTAGTCCAGCAATCGGCTATGGCTAACATACGGTCAGTAAAATCCTTACTGCTTGCACAAGCAGCTAGTAATTCACCCGTGTTTTTTTGTTGCCAGACTTCGATTAAAGCTTGCAATAATTCGTCACGATTTTTGAAGTGCCAATAGAAACTTCCCCGTGTAATGCCTAATTTTTCGGCCAGAGTAAGGACGCGTACCCGATCTACACCCTCATGTGTAAAGACCGTGTACGCGGCCCTAATCCAGTCTTGACGTTCAAGGTTAGCGCGGTTTTCATCGCTCATACCTGTCTCTCTACTCTCTCTATTGCTTAACATACACTATTGTATTGACAACTCCAAACACTAATGTATGTTGAGGCAAAAATAGTTTACGACCAAAGATTCACTCAGCAGCGGCCAAGACTTGGCAAGGAGATTAGCAGCATGAGTAAACAGTATGACGCGATTATTATCGGCGCTGGCATCATTGGCGCAGCCATTGGTTTAGAGCTCGCGCGCCGCGGCTGGAAAACCCTAAATGTAGATAAACTGGGAGCCGCTGGGTTTGGCTCAACTTCCAACTCGAGTGCCGTTATCCGTACCTACTATTCCACCTTGGATGGTACCGCAATGGCTTATGAAGGTTACCATTATTGGCGGGATTGGGCGAAATATGTAGGAGTGGAGGATGAATACGGTCTAGCAGAGTTTCGTGAATGTGGCTGCTTAGTCATGAAAACTGAGCACAATGGTTATTTAGAAAAAGCCATGCAGCTTTCTAAAGAGTTGGGTATTCCTTATCACGAAATTAGCCCTGAAGGCTTAGAGGCCTTCATTCCAGGCTATGATGCGCGTTTGTATTATCCTGCGAAGCGGCCAGACCAAGAAGGTTTTGCGGAGCCAACTACAGGTAGTTTACGTGGTGCGGTGCATTGGCCGAAAGGTGGCTATGTGAATGATCCGCAATTAGCTGCACATAATTTACAACGTGCAGCTGAAGCAGTGGGTGGGGCGTTTCGCTTCAATGCTGAAGTTGTCGAAATTCGTCAAGATCAGGGTCGAGTAGCTGGCATTACTCTGAAAAATGGCGAGCAGATTGACGCGCCAGTTGTCGTGAATGTCGGTGGCCCCCACTCCTCGAAAATCAATGCTTTAGTCGGTTTGGCGGATAAAATGAAAATGCGTACCCGTGCTTTACGCCAAGAGATTCCCCATGTGCCTCCACCAGCACATTATGATTATGTGAAGCTGGGGATGGTCACTTCAGACAGTGATATCGCGGTGTATAGCCGTCCGGCTAGTGGTGGCATGATGCTATTAGGCAGTGAAGACCCAGATTGTGATCCAAAAGATTGGGTGGACCCCGATACTATGAGTCGCGACCTCACTGAGGAAGCGGTTATCCATATTATGCGCATGGCGCAGCGCTATCCTGAACTGGGTATCCCTAATCAAGTACGTGGAACGGTAGAAGCCTATGATGTGACAGAAGATTGGATTCCCATCTACGATAAGACGGATTTGCCCGGCTATTACATCGCAATTGGTACCAGCGGTAATCAGTTCAAGAATACTGCAGTCGCGGGCAAGATGATGGCTACTTTGATTACAGCCTGCGAAGCAGGGCAGGATCATGATAAAGATCCCGTCCAATACACTATGGAATATCTAGGTCGCACCTTGAGTATTGGTTTTTACTCACGTAATCGTGAGATTAATCAAGAAAGTAGTTTTTCGGTCTTAGGCTAAAATCGTCTTTACTTGAGCCAGCCAGAGCGAGGCTTAAATCTCAGGCTGGCTCAATCTGGGTATAGCATGAAGCTCCATTGGCTCTCAGCAGGTCTAGTTTCTAACTAAGGCCAACTTATGTCGCTTATCTTCCTCAAAAATAGACTATGCTCAGGTTGATGTTGATCATCCTAAGAAAATTATTCCTAGCTAAGCTTAACACCAATCAATAAAGGCTTAACCATGCCACGAATCTTCATCTCCTATCGACGCGATGACAGTGGGTATATAGCAGGCATGCTGGCCGAGCGCTTAGAGGACGTGTTTGGCCCAGACTCGGTATTCATTGACGTGGATGCGATTCCTCTGGGCGTTGATTTTCGTGAATACCTCAACCAAGCCGTTGCTAAATCGGAGCTAATGCTAGCCCTGATTGGTAATGATTGGTTGACTGTTAAAAATGCGCAAGGCTTACGACGCTTGGATGATCCTGCAGATTTCGTGCGTATTGAAATTGAAGCGGCTTTAAAGCGGAGTATTCCTGTCGTTCCGGTTCTGCTTGAGCAAGCCCGTATGCCCTTGGAGGCTGAGCTACCGCCCAGTTTGCAATCTTTAGCTTTTCGAAATGCTGCAGAAATACGCTCAGGACGCGACTTAAATTACCATATTGAACAACTGATTCGTGGGATTAAAACCCAATATGCTGTGGCCGATGGAGCAGCGGCTATTGCCCAGACAGCTAGCATCAGACCACCACCAAGATTGGAGACAGAAACTGCTAAACAGACAAAGCTTGAGCCGAATGACACTCAAGCTAAAAAACCTTTAAAGCCTGCAGTTTTGTGGTTAGTCTTTTTAGGCATTGCAGCTCTAGCGGGCTTGGCGATTAGTCTTTGGATGAATTCGTCCTCGAAGCCAGCTTCTTCAGAGGCTAAGTTAAGCCCTATGACAAAAAGCGTAGAGCCGAATCTTAATAATTCAATCGTCCCACCTGTTGTACAGCTACCCACGCCTAATCAATTTGATATTAATTCGATTACACCCAACAAAGGTGAGAGTCTATCGCCCACCACTGCAAATACATTCAGCTACTTTCAGCCTTGCCTAGCGGGTACACGCAATGTGATTGTGGGTTCAGGCTATGACACTCGCGAAGAAGCTTTAGCACGCTTGAGAAAGCTTCGTATGCAATACCCGAGTTATAGTTTTAAACTCTTAAATACGGTCGCCAGCGCTGTGCCCTATAGCAACGAGCAAACAGCTATTGTGGTTGGGCATGGTTTAGACTTGGATACAGCCAAGCGTTTAAGCAACCAAGTGCGCCAAGAGGGCATAGCGGCTGATGCGTATATTTCGACGCAGACTAGTACTTCAGATTGTCTTGATCTGTCCTCAACTGGCAGCAGTCCTAGCTTTTAAAATGAGGTCTGCGGCTCGTTCTGCCAGCATCATCACCGGTGCATTGGTATTGCCGGACGTGACATTAGGAAATACGGACGCATCCACGACACGCAAACCCTGTACGCCATGTACGCGCAATTGACTATCCACCACGGAGTCTGCTTCTGTCTTACCCATCGCGCAACTACCACAAAGATGATAAATCGAGCCGGAATTAGCGCGAAAAAACTCCAGCATTTGTTCATCAGTTTGCATCTGGGTGCTGGGAATCGTTTCTTCAGTAATCACTTGTTGCAGCCTAGGGCTTGCGACAATTTGACGCATCAAGTGGCTGCCAGCCAGCGCATCTTCAATATCCTTGTCTGTGCTTAAGTAATTGGGATTGATGGCCGGGGCCACTGTATGATCAGTGCTGACCGCATGCACACGACCACGACTCGTCGGGCGGCAAGCAGCCACCGCTAATAATACGCCTGGATAAGGATCAGTTTTGATGGCGACCTTGCCATCTTTGGGAATAGTATAAGACAAAGGATTAAAATAAAGCTGGATATTCGGCTGACTCAAGCTTGGCTGCGTTTTGAAAAAACCACCGGTTTGATTCACGCTCAGCGCTAGGGGGCCGTTTTTAAATAAAACGTATTGCAAGCCCATTTTAGCCTGCTGAATGAGTGAGTTAAACGGCTCATTGAGCGTAGGCACATTGGTTTTGTAGTAGTAGCTAGCGCATAAATGATCTTGTAAACGCTCACCCACCTGCGGCAAATGTTTAACCACCGGAATGCCTAAATTTTGTAAGTGCGCGCCATCCCCAATCCCTGAAAGCTCTAATAGCTTAGGGCTATCTACAGCACCGGCGCAAAGCAAAATTTCTTTACGTGCTGTGCATGTTCGACTCGTGCGCCCCGTAGTCACTTTGACGGCGATCGCTCGTTTTTGCTCATCAACAACAATCTGTTGAACGAGGCTATGGGTCAGTACCATTAAATTGGCGCGTTTTAAAGCAGGCTGCAAATAAGCGCGTGAGCTGGAGTCGCGAATGCCCTTATCAATATTCACATCGTAGACACCGAAGCCTTCCAATTGTGCGCCATTGAAATCGGCGTTTTCGTGATAACCTAACTCGCGACAAGCAGCCAAGAAGCTATTGCACACCGGATGCATGCCCGAACGCAAAGAGCTCACATGGATTTTGCCTGCTTGCCCATGCCATTGGGTATTAGGATTCCAGTGATTTTCTAATTTTTTAAAATAGGGCAGCACTGAATCATAAGCCCAGCCCGAATCACCCGTGGCAGTGGCCCAATCCTCAAAATCTTGTGCTGCACCACGCACATAAATCATCGCATTAATCGCACCCGAGCCACCGCGCACTTTGCCGCGTGGTACATACAAATTGCGATGGTCTAGCTGGACTTGTGGAGTGGTGTAATACATCCAGTTGTAGCGGGGGTTGTAATACAATTTGCCATAGCCCATCGGCATCTTGAACCACGGATGATTGTCCGTCCCGCCTGCTTCTAGCAGTAGCACAGTGAATTCACCCGATGCACTCAAACGCTCGGCTAAAATACAGCCCGCTGAGCCTGCACCAATAATGATGTAATCGTACTCAGCCTGAGGCGGATCATTAATCACAAATTTATCCTTTGGCGGGAGCATGATCTTTTACATCATAAGGAGTAGGGTACATTTGTAGGTGTAAGCGCTCACCGGTATACGGGCTATTAGCTTCGACTACAGCCCAATTGACCTCAATGCCAAGGCCAGGTGCGCTAGGCGGAATGATATAACCATCTTGCCAATCAATAGGCTTATGCAGAATATCCGCATAGAAGCCACCCCAGGTCTCGATGCTTTCTTGAATTAAGAAATTAGGTGTAGCTGCACCTAATTGAATGCTCGCGGCAGCACCCACTGGGCCGTTATAAAGATGCGGTGCGATTTGGGCATAATAGACTTCAGCTATGCTGGCAATTTTTTTGGCCTCTAAGATGCCACCCACACGCCCCAAATTCATTTGCAAAATACTCGCTCCACCCGCTTGGAGCAGTGCAGCAAATTCGTATTTAGTAGTTAAACGCTCGCCTGCTGCAATCGGAATGGTGGTTTTGCGCGCGACTTCAGCCATGGATTCAGGTTGCCCAGGCGGGACAGGTTCTTCAAACCATAGAGGATCATAGGCTTCCAAACGTTTGGCTAAGCGAATCGCAGAAGCGGGGGTCATTTGTCCGTGAGTACCAAATAAAAGATCACAAGCATCGCCCACCGCTTCACGAATGAGTTTGCAAAATAGCTCGCAGCGCTCCATCACTTCCAAAGAAATATGATGACCAGAATACGCGGTATAAGGGCCAGCTGGGTCAAATTTGACCGCAGTGAAGCCTTTTTTCAGATTTTCAGCAGCCGATTCGGCCGCTAAATACGGGTCGCTGTAGTCGTATTCGCCCGCTGCATTTTTGGGGTAGAGATAAGTATAGCAGCGTAATTTTTCATGCACTTGACCGCCAATCAAGGCATACACAGGTTGGTTGGCAGCTTTACCGATAATGTCCCAGCAAGCCATTTCTAAGCCGCTCATAATACCCATCATGCTTAAATCAGGGCGCTGGGTAAAACCGCTGGAATAGCATTGCCGATAAAAGCGCTCGATTTGATGCGGATCCTGTCCATACAAATAGCGCTGAAACACATCCTCGATCATCAGTACTTGTGCTTTCGGATGAAAACTAGCTGAGTAAATTTCGCCGACACCTTCAATTCCACAAGCGGTTTTTAAGCGTACAAAGATCCAGTACATGCCACCGATATGTGGGTAGGGAGTGGCGACGATATAAGTTGTTAATTCGGTTATTTTCATGCTGAACCTGTGTGTCTGTGGGAATGCCGGTTTAGGCGAAGTTCAAAGCTACCATCCGAGTTTGAGTGAATTCCAACATACCGTGCTTACCATCATCACCCCCTAAGCCCGATTTTTTCCAGCCAGCGTGATAGCCCTGATAAGGATCAGCTGGGGTACGGTTAATATATAACTCACCCGCTTCAATACTGTTTGCAACACGCATTACGTCTTTATAGCGATTGGTAAAAAGCACTGAAGCCAAGCCATATTGGTGATCATTGGCTAATTCGAGCGCTTCATCTAAATCCTGGTAAGGCATGACACAGAGCACGGGCGCGAAGGTTTCTTCTCTAAGCACTTGCATGCTGTGATTCACCTTGCTAAGTAGAGTAGGAGGATAAAAATAACCCAAACCTTCGGGTAGATAGCCGCCTATTTCACAAATCGCCCCTGCTTGGATGGCAGTTTGAACAATCTGGTGGGTACGAGTTTGTGCGTCTTTACTGATCAAAGGCCCCATCGCTGTGGGTTCGTTTAAGCGGTTAGCAAATTGGCGTTCGGCCATTAGTTGCCGTAGTAAGTCCAGCAAAGTTGAATAGACACTATGATGGGCATAAACGCGCTCCACCGCAGTGCACAATTGACCACAGTTAGTGGTTTTTGAGTTTACAATGGCCTTGGCTGCTGCTGTTAAATCCGCATCATCGGCAACAATAGCGGGCGTTTTTCCCCCTAATTCCAGTGAAACTTTAGCAATATTAGTTTTGCTGTAATCTAAAACATGTCGGCCTGCATCGACACTCCCTGTTAAAGAAATAATGCCAATTTCAGGCTGGCGGCACATCAGTTCACAAACCGCGTGATCCATTACAGCTATTTGTACAACGCCAGCTGGGAAGGCTGCTTTTTCTACCGCTTCAGCTAAAGCGAGAGCTGAGCAAGGGGTATGATTACTTGGGCGAATAATAACCGTATTACCGGTAATGAGTGCAGGAGCGAGTTTGCGTAGTAAGGTATAAATTGGGTAGTTGAAGGGAATTAAACAAGCGGCAACGCCAATCGGTTCACGCAGCAGGAGCAGTTGCTCGTTGGCAGAGTCACTAGGAATAACTTCGCCTTCGATTTTGCGACTCCACTCAGCATGATAGCGCGTGATTTCTGCGCCATAGCGCACTTCTGCGGCGGCATCAGCCAAACTTTTACCGGATTCTTGGGCAAGCACTGCGCCAATTTTTTCTGCATCGATCAGGAGCTGATCCGCCAGTTTATGCATATAAACGGCACGCTCATAACTGGCTAGTTTTGCCCAAGGTTTTTGAGCTTGCTTGGCTAGTTGCACGGCTTGCAATATTTGCGTGGAACTAGCGAGTTTAAATTCTGCAAAGAGCGTTTCAGTCGCTGGATTATCAACTTGCAAAACAGCAGCCTCGCCCCTAAGCCATTGGCCTCCTAGATAATGCTGGTCGTTTGCCATTGCTTCCCTCTCATTTACGATGACCGTTCTGTGGTGACGCTCACTATATAAGTTTTTAGTGGTTTTGCTAGTAGTAAATAAAATTAAAACAGAGCGCTTAGGACAGCGAAATGCAGTGTTTTTGTGCAGTGCATTACAAAAATGTTGCGTTTTTTGCTTTCTTGAACTTGTAATTTTAAAGGAGTAGCATCGGGTCGATCTCTCTAATCTCTGCTCTGCCGTTTTTCAACTAAATCCATTAAAAGCTGAACTGGAGAATGCTATGTCTAAATTTCCGGAAGCTGATAAGCACCCAATGATTCCAACGCTTATTGCTGACCTCGATAATAAAAAAATTTCACGCCGTGAATTTTTGCGTACTACTACTTTATTAGGAATGTCGGCAGCAGCTGCGTATACAGTAGCGGGAACTATTCTAGGCGAACCCTTAATGCCAGCTGCTATGGCAGCGGAAGAGACACCCAAAAAAGGTGGCATCCTAAAAATTTCTATGCCAGTCCAAGAGATTACCGATCCAGCACTATTTGACTGGACGGAGAAATCGAATGTGGCGCGCCAATTCTTGGAATATTTAACGATTACCGGCCCGGATAATGTAACACGTCCAATGTTGGCTGAAAGCTGGGAAGCTAGTGCTGATTTGATGGAATGGACATTCAAGTTGCGCAAAGATGTCAAATGGAGCAACGGTGATCAGTTTAATGCGGATGACGTGGTGTTTAACTTCACACGCTGGCTGGATCCAAAAACGGGTTCTTCCAATGTAGGGCTTTTCTCGGCCATGGTGAAAGATGTAGATACCGGCGAGAAGGACAAAGACGGTAAGCCCAAAATGACCAAGCAGATGATTGAGGGCGCGGTCACTAAAGTGGATGACTACACTGTGAAGCTCAAAATGAGCACGCCACAATTGGCCATCCCTGAGAATCTTTATAACTATCCAACCGCCATTGTTCATCGCAATTTCGAAAAAGATGGCAAGGATATGATCAAGAATCCGATTGGTACGGGCCCTTATAAATTGGAAAAGTACAAAGTCGGTGAAATCGCTATTCTGAAACGCTCTGACCAACCGTATTGGGGTGGTGAAGTTTATATTGATGAAATTCACTATATCGACCACGGCCCTGCGTCCACTGCACAGTTGGCAGCCTTCGCTTCGGGTCAAGTCGATTTGATCTATGAATTTGATATTGCCTCTTATTCTTTAGCGGAAAGTGTACCCAATTCAACCATTTATCCCGCTCAAACTGCACAAACCGGCTGTATCCGGATGCGTGTCAGTGAAAAGCCGTATGACAATAAAAAATTGCGTCAAGCGGTACAAGCCTGTGTGGATGCAGATAAATATATTCAAACTATTTATCAAGGCAAAGGCGGCTTAGTCGGCGAGCATCATCATGTCAGCCCAATTCATCCTGAATATTTCGAATTGCCTAAGCTCAAGCAAGACTACGACAAAGCGAAAAAGCTGTTGGAAGAAGCCGGTTATAAAGATGGCGTTGAGCTGACTTTAGATTGCGGTAACACCAATGGTCCTTGGCAACAACAGGCTTGCGAAATCCTCAAAGAACAGTGTGCACCAGCAGGGATTAAGATCAATATTAATCTGATGCCAGCCGCTAAATACTGGGAAATTTGGGATAAAACCCCGTTTGGCATTACCGCTTGGACCCACCGTCCTTTAGGCACGATGGTGATGAGCGTGGCCTATCGCGCTGGTGTACCTTGGAACGAAACCAACTACAACAATCCTGAGTTTGAAGCTGCTCTGAATAAAGCAGAATCGCTGATTGACGTAGCACAGCGTAAAGAGGCAATGAAGGATGTACAGCGTATTCTGCAAGAAGATGCGGTAATCGTGCAGCCTTTATGGCAGTCTAATTTCTTCGTCGCAGCTAATAAGGTGAAGGGTCTGAAAGCACATCCGACTCAATATCATCAATTTAGTACCCCTTACAACAAGGTATGGCTAGACGCTTAAGTCTTCGTTCCTAACTGAAGGCCCGCTTTTCAGCGGGCTTTTGGTATTGCCACCTAGAAACCACAGGTAGTCTAACTGCGTGACCTAGCAGAGGGAGGGCAGCAGGCTGTAGAAGGAGTGTTAGCCTATGATCGTATTAGCGGCTAAACGGCTAGTAGCCATGTTGCTGATCATGTTGGTCGTATCGTTTATTCTATTTTCCCTATTTGAAGCGGATAAAATGGCTGTTGCTGGCAAAGTGCTGGGGCCTTATTCGTCTGTAGAACAGCGTGAAACTTGGCTGAGTCAAAATGGTTATGATGAGCCTTTTTTCACCCGCTATACCCAATGGGTGGGCGGTGCTTTACATGGTGACTTTGGAAACTCTTTACAGTACAAAGTGCCGGTTTCTGAACTACTCGTCGATCGACTTAAAAATACGGGCATCTTAGCGCTGGTATTTTTCCTAATTATGATCCCACTCTCACTCACCTTAGGCGTACTCGCGGGTATGAAGGAGGGGTCGTGGTTGGATCGGATCATTTCCATTTTTTCAGTTTTGACCACCTCCATTCCAGAGTTCGTCACCGCAACTTTTTT
Source organism: Thiothrix sp. (assembly GCA_008015155.1). Classification (GTDB taxonomy): domain Bacteria; phylum Pseudomonadota; class Gammaproteobacteria; order Thiotrichales; family Thiotrichaceae; genus Thiolinea. The sequence goes on along the minus strand of SSFA01000032.1, from coordinate 40,454 downwards.
AACCGGTTTATTTGTTTACACTTGGCATTTGTTGCCCGGCACTTCTAGTATGACAAGTGGCTTTAGCTGGAAAGAAATGATTTTACCGGTAGCCGTCTTAGTCATTTATGACTTCGGTTATGTCACGCGGATGACCCGTGCTTCCATGGCTGAAGTCATGACCTCACAATATATCCGTACCGCTATTCTCAAGGGTTTGCCCTATAAACGGGTAATTATGCGCCATGCTTTGCGTAATGCCTTGATTGCACCTTTTACCGTTATCGTTCTGCAATTGAACTGGTTATTATCCGGCCTAGTCGTGGTGGAGGTGTTTTTTGCTTACAAAGGCTTTGGTTCTTTGTTAGTCGATGCGGCTTTATTCGGGGATATTTATGTGATTGAAGCCTGTGTCATGGTCGCGGTGTTTATTGCGGTGTTCTCGCAATTTATTTCCGATATTGGTTACACCTTATTGAATCCGCGGATTCGTTTTAGCTAGGAGCCGAGCCATGACTGAGACTATTAAATTAGACAAAGAAATACCTGCTAAACGCGAGTCTGGATTCAAACGTTTTTTTAAAGCCTTAGCCTTAATGCGCGAATCGCCGGTCGGCATGATTGGGGCTTTGATTATTCTATTTTGGGTGACGATGGCAGTTTTAGCACCCTTTCTACCCTTATATGATCCGAATGCGATTATGTCACCTTTCCAGAAAATTGGTGCTGCTGCTCCTGATGGAGGCACCTTTTGGTTAGGTACTGATCACAAAGGCCGTGATATTTTGTCGCGAATTATCTGGGGTGCTCAAAAGGTACTAATCTGGGCAACTTTTGCAACCTTCGTTGCTTATGTGGTCGGCATGCTGATGGGAGTATTAGCAGGTTATAAGGGTGGCTGGGCGGATGAAATCGTCTCTTTTGTCGCTAATATTTTCTTATCTTTCCCTTTCATTATTCTCTGCATCATTATCGTGGCAACTTTAGGTGCGAGTGGCTGGACTGTCGTGGTCGCGGTTACGTTTGCTTCTGCACCGCAGATTATGCGGATTGTGCGCGGCTTGGTGCTGGATTTAAAAACCCGGGATTATATTTTTGCTGCACAAACTCGTGGTGAATCGCCTTGGTATATTATGTTGGTCGAATTGTTACCCAATGCACGTGGGCCTTTAATCGTCGATGCTTGCTTGCGTTTGGGCTATACCGTGGTAGCGATTGCAACCTTGGGCTTCTTAGGTTTAGGTCTGCCACCTCCTGATCCTGATTGGGGCTTAATGCTCAAAGAGGCTGTGCCTTTAGGAGCTTTTGCCGGACATTCGATGTATTTACCTGCTGCAGCTTTAGCCTCATTAATTTTGGGTTTTAATCTGTTAGCAGATGGTTTACGCGAAATTTCACTACGGGATTAAGGGGAGCAAGCATGTCGAATACCACAGCAGTGACTCCAGTTCTGGAGTGCAAAAATGTCAATATTTCCTATTACACTCGCGCGGGTGAAATCCCAGCGGTAATTGATTTTAATCTCACGGTTCTACCCGGTGAGTCGATTGGGATTGTGGGCGAGTCCGGTTGCGGTAAATCTACCGTGGCGCTAGCCATCATGAATTACATGGGCAAAAACGGGCGGGTGAAAAGCGGGCAAATTCTCTTCAATGGGCGCGATTTGCAAACCATGAGTGAGGATGAATTACGCAGTATTCGCGGCTCGCAAATCAGCATGGTCTATCAAGAGCCGATGGCTTCGCTGAATCCGTCCATGAAGATTGGCGAGCAACTGATTGAAGTGCCGCTCTATCACGAAAATGTTACTGAAGCTGAAGCCAGACAGCGCTCAATGGAAATGCTCGCAGCGGTGCGCTTGCCTGACCCGCAGCGTATTATGGATTCCTATCCGCATCAGATTTCAGGTGGTCAGCAGCAGCGCGTCGTGATTGCGATGGCCTTATTGTCTAAGCCCGCTTTGCTGCTCCTAGATGAACCTACCACAGCCCTCGATGTGACAGTCGAGGCAGGTATCGTGCAGCTGATTAAGGATATTTCTAAGCAGTTTGGCACTTCGATGATCTATATCTCGCATAATCTCGGTTTGATTCTAGAGACTTGCGATCGGATTACTGTGATGTATTCGGGTGAAGCCGTCGAGTCGGGTGCAGTGCAAACGGTATTCAACGAGATGCGGCATCCTTATACCCGCGGCTTATTCGCTTCGATTCCGCTACCTGGCACCAATAAAAATTCGCGCCCCTTAGTGCCGATTCGTGGGCAACTGCCTTTGCCACAAAATCGGCCGCAAGGTTGTTATTTCGGCCCACGCTGTGATTTTTTCCAAGCAGGACGCTGTGACACCCAAGGTGGAATCAATATGCGCCCAGTACCGGATGAACAGCGGCACGATGTACGGTGTGTGCGTTTTGAGGAGATCGACTGGGCAAGTTATCGTCCAACCGGCTTAAGTGGCGAGCAAGCAGAAATCGGTAAAACAGTGCTTGAAGTCAAGCACATGAAAAAGTATTACGAGCTGAAAGATAGCTCGTTAATGGCGATGATCAAGGGCAAAAAAGTCCAATATGTTAAAGCCAACGAGGATATTAATTTAATCGCCCGCGAGGCAGAAACAGTCGCTATTGTCGGCGAATCGGGTTGTGGTAAATCGACTTTCGCTAAAGTCTTAATGGGCTTGGAAGAAGCGACTGAAGGCGAGGTGATTCTCAATGGTTTAGAACTCAGCCATACGCCAGTACAAGCGCGGAAAGCCCAAACCGTAGCACTGCTGCAAATGGTCTTCCAAAACCCCTTCGACACGCTCAATCCAAGTCACACGGTCGGTTCGCAAATTGCGCGGGTAATTAAGAAATTCGATATTGAATCCGACCCCGATAAGATCAATCAGCGTGTGATGGAGCTACTCGACCTAGTTAAATTGCCACGCGATTTTGCGCTGCGTCGTCCTCGGCAATTATCGGGTGGACAGAAACAGCGGATTGGGATTGCACGTGCCTTCGCAGGTCGGCCTTCAGTGGTGGTCGCGGATGAGCCAGTTTCGGCTTTAGATGTTTCGGTACAAGCGGCGGTTACGGGGTTGCTCACAGATATTCAGCGCAATCTAAAAACCACCTTGCTATTTATTAGCCATGATTTGTCAGTCGTGCGCTATGTATCCGATCGAATCGTGGTGATGTATCTCGGGCATATTATGGAGCAGGGCACAACAGACGAGATTTTCAATCCGCCCTATCATCCTTACACGGAAGCTTTATTGTCCGCAGTACCGATTGCCGATACTTCAGTGAAAAAACGCCATATTGTGTTAGAGGGTGAACTGCCTTCGCCGGTAAATCCACCGTCTGGTTGTCCCTTCCAAACACGTTGCCCGCGTAAAATTGGGGCGATTTGTGAAACACAACTACCACCTTTACAGCAGACCGCAACCGGACATGCGATTATGTGCCATATCCCACTGGCTGAATTGCAATTGATAGAGCAAGTGTTTCAAGTGGATGCTGCTTAGGTTTTGATACTCTGATCATTAGTTATTTAACAACGGCTAGGTTTATGACCTAGTCCCTTAGGTATTAGTTAGCGACTAGACAATTAGTTTGTAGTGGGTAGTGCTGCTGGATAGCTTCAAAATCTCGGTCATTATGCAGCAAGCGAGCTTTGTAATGCAGGGCAGTAGCAGCAATGATGCAGTCATTGGTTTTACGAATTGTAATGCCTTGTTTGCGTAGATTTCTATAAAGCTCTGCTGCTTCCAGCCAAATAGCTTCAGTGATTTCTAAACGCAATAAAGGTTCCAGATAGTCACGTACTTGCTGGTGTTGTTTATCATTGCTGATGCCTTGCAAAATTTCAGTCAAAATTATCCCACATAAAGCTAAATCAGCATCAGTTTGGATCAAGTATTCCAACACTTGTACTTGCGGTAAATTGCGACCAGCAAAAAAATCAATCCAGACGCTAGTATCAACTAAAATCATGATGCTTCTCGCATACTCGCTAAATCGCCCTCCCACTGAATCTTACCTTTTAAATCTAGTAACTTGCGCTGTTGATGATGGCGGACTAATTCGCGCAATGCATGTTCGACTAATTGGCGTCTTGTTTTAATACCAGTCGCCTGAGCGGCTGCATCGACCAATTGTTTGTCAAGAACGATATTGGTACGTAAATATTGAATATCCATGTAAGTGAATTCTCTAGTGGCCTTTGTTGAATTATACACACAAAAACAATTAAAAGGTGTATGGAATGCTAGGCCACAAACGGATTGACTTGATCAAATTCTTGGTGTCGAACTGATTACAACTGGCGCGTTGATTTTGAATGCAGTGTTACAGGGTTTGCGCAATGCCTTGCCAATTCATTAGGCTAGATAAACACCTTCTCATAAACCTCTCTCACCGCCAATTCACAACCAATCGCTTCCAATTGAATGCTTTGGTCTGGCTCAGTCACTTCCGATAACAACCACTGATTTTGGGCATTGCGGGTATAGCGTTCGATGCTGATGCGGTCTTGTGCCACAAGGATATATTCGCGCAAAGACTCAAGGCGGCGATAATGCGCAAACTTCGCGCCACGGTCATAACCTTCGGTGCTGGATGATAATACTTCAATAATCAAACTGGGATTGGTTAGGGTGTCGCTGTGTTCATCTTCAAACTGCATTTCACCACACACCACACTCAGGTCTGGATAGAAATATGCTTCATGGGCGCGCGTCCGTACACGCATATCGGCGACGAAAGCGGAGCAGGGTTGGTGGCGTAATTGGGCGTGTAATAAGCCTGCTAGATTGAACACCAGTTGATTGTGTTCAAGACTCGCACCCGCCATTGCATAAATTTGACCTTGAATATATTCATGGCGTTCGGTGCTTTGCCGCTCTTGCTGAAGGTATTCGCTGGGGGTAAATGAGGCGCGTTGTGCTAAAGCCATGATGGAATCGTTGCAAAGTTGCGATAGTTTGCAGTATAGCACGACGGCAACAAGCCAACTGTTAAACGCATCTTTAAAAAATCAGCATGTTCAGATTTCCTACTAATGCTGATTCCCACGTCCTTGCCGCTCTATTTGACTTTAGAATCCTTTACAAAGTCTGGAAATAAAGTCATGGACACCTACTAATAATGCTTAAGCAGTCCTTAGACTGACTAACTCGAAATAGTAGGCGGACTGGAAATTCGAAAACCAATATTGTTGTTACGTTTAGTAGGTTCGTTCCTGTTACGGTTAGCCGAACGCGCGTTCTGTGGTTTGTTGTTCCACGAGCCGCCACGCAACACACGGTCTACGAATTGCTTTATTCCCGTTGGAAGGATACCTCAGAAAAGATTCGGTCGCGTAATCCGTATGTATTGGCATGTTGTGCATGTCCAAGCCAGCTTTGCACGCTCGGGTTAAAGTCCTGCCAGAGAAGTGTTGAATGTTTATAGGCTTCGGCAAATCCTTGGAGCTTGCGTCGAAAACGAAAACCATTGTCATTGCGTAATAAGCGATAATGTGGAAATACACGATAGCCCAATACATCGACACCCAACCAAGTACGATACAAATTGACTTTGCTAGGGTGAATACGCAAGCGTAAAGCATGCAATTCTTGTTCAATCGCATTTTTCCAAGTCCATAATTGTCGATTATTATCACCTAATAAAATCAGGTCATCCACATAGCGTAAATAGGCAGGCGCACGCAGTTTTTCCTTAATGAAATGATCTAGTTGATTGAGATAGAGATTTGCCAAGATTTGGCTAGTGAGATTACCAATGGGCAAACCAATACGTCGTGTGCTTGGTGTGAACAAATCATCGCCTGCAAAGTAAATGGGAACAGCACCAGTTTGTGTGGGTGCATGTTCTAGCAAGACATCCAATAGCCACAAAACATATTTATCTTTAAGGTGATGGTGTATTTGCTCACGCAGAATGGCGTGATCAATACTCGGGAAATAGCTGGCAATATCTAGTTTTAGCGCATAAGCATAGCGTTTTGCCCATTGTTGATAGCGATCTACGGCTTTGTGTACGCCTTTGTGTTTGCGGCAGGCATAACTATCAGCAATAAAAGATTTATCTAGTAGCGGCTCGACAATATTCATCACCGCATGATGAACAACTCGATCTCGAAAGGGTGCAGCAGCAATGAGGCGTGGTTTGCGTTCATAAATATTGAACTGGCGGTAAGGACTTGGTCGATAAGTAAATTGGCTTAATTCGGTTTGTAGTTGCAGCAGCTCGTATTCAAGATTCAACGAAAAGCGAGCGACTTCATCGCGTTGGCGTTTGCCTTTGCGTGCTTTGCGATAAGCCCATAATAAGTTTTCAAAAGCAAGCACTTGAGACCACAAGCGCCCAGCGCGTTTCATGACCGACTGGCTTTAAACCAACCACCAACTTGTTTACCTAGCGCTAACAGTAAGTTACTGCCGTATTCATAACGTCGAGTATTAATAATTTGCAGTTCGTGACATAAGCGCCAAAGATGGCGAATGACTTCTAGCTCTTGATTGGCTTGTTTGAGCAAATGCGTTTTTTCAGTGGTATAAGTAGCAGCCACTAATAATTCTAAGACATGCAGCAGGCGGGTTTCTAAACGTTCACCCAAGGTAAAACGGCGATCTCGTGGAAACTTATCCAGTTGCGGGATCAACCACAGCAGTAACTGATGGCAATGCTCCACCGCCTGTGGTGTTAAAGATTTATCCATGCTCACTCAAAAATTTCCGCTGGGGGCTTCGCCCCCATACCCCCAAATACTCTACTCGCATCACGGACTCCCTCTCCATTGATGATCATTGCAAAGGTTCAAAGCGCAAAGGTAAAAGATTAATTGGTCCTGGAAATTCGAAAACCAATACTGTAGTTACGTACAGTAGGTTCGAACCCGTTACGGTTAGCCGAACGCGCGTTCCGTGGAATGATGAACCAAGAGCCGCCACGCATCACACGGTATTCACAAGTTTTTTCCTGCCAAGCACTACCGCCCTTAGGTGCTTTGTCATAGCTATCATGATAACAGTCCTGAGTCCACTCCCAAACATTGCCATGCATATCCTGTAAACCCCATGCATTCGCTGCAAAGCTACCTACGGGGCTAGTTTGTTTATTATCCCATTGACTACCACAACCACCACAGTTAGCTTGGTTTGCGCCTATATCATCGCCCCAAAAATAGCTAGTCTTTGCTCCAGCGCGAGCTGCGTATTCCCATTGCGCTTCAGTAGGTAGAGCATAATTTTGTTTTGTTTTTATGCTTAACCATTGCGCATAGTTTTGTGCATCATTCCAACTAACATTAATAACAGGGCGACTACCACGTCCCCAGCCCTGATCATCAGGCTTATAATTATTGCAACCACCATCCGCCACACAAGCATCCCACTGTGCAAAAGTAATTTCTGTTTTACTCATCTCTAAAGCAGGCACATTAACTGTGCGCACAGGCTTTTCATCATCGTCACAGTCTTTACCATTACTGCAACCCATTTGGAAAGGGCCCGCGGGAATGGCGATCATTTCGGGCAATTCAATGGGTACTTCTGGCTTTTCCCCTTGCATCGCCCAAACTAATACCAAAGCACTGATTCCTACACCGCCCAATAACCATTTAGTCTTGCCCCCAGAGCTGCTATTATTTTTCTTAAGCTCACGCGCTTCCCGCACCAAGCGTTCTTTCTCGGTTTTTGCAGCAGCGGCTTGCTCAGGTTTAAGTTGCTCTGCGTACGCCCGTTCGGCGGCTTCGGCTTGTTGACGTGCAAGGCGTTCGCGTTCGGCTTGCTCTTGTGCTTCGCGCTGACGCTGTAATTCAGCTTGGCGTGCCTGTTCAGCGGCTGCACGCTCAGCTTGTTGCTGCGCCAAACGGTGTCCCTCAGCTTCTTGTTGTAAGCGGGCTTGCTCAGCCTGTTGTTTGGCTGCCGCTTCACGCTCGGCTTGTTCTTGAGCTAAACGCTGTTGCTCCGCTTCCCGTGCGACCCGTGCTTGCTCCTGCCGCTCCAGCTCAGCAAGACGCGCTTGTTCCGCTTGCTGCTTGGCAGCTTCGGCTTGCTTGGATGCCTGCAACAGCTGATAAACCCTATCAGTAATATCACTAAGGGCTTGTTCGGATTCATGTGAACCTAAAGCATATTGGGACAAAGGTCGATTATCTTTAGTCGCACCCTGCAAAGCGGCCAACCAAGGCACAGTTCGCCACGCGCAAGGTTTCACAATTACCGGCACAATCTGCAAACCTTCCGCTTCGCGCCGCTGCAATAAGCGTGGAATCTCTTTGCGGGTAATAAACTCGGAGGTTAAAAAATCACTACTCACCAATAATAAAGCCACGCGCGCTTTTTCCAGCGCAGTTTCAATCGCAGGCAGCCAATTAGAACCGACTTCAATCTGCCGATCGTCCCAAATAATCACTTCGCCATGTAATTGCAATACCTTCAAATGACGCTGCAAGGCATCTTTCCAAGGCTCGTCTTGGTGGCTGTAGCTAATAAAAATATCAGTCATAGGCGGAAGATTGGGGTAAAAGAGCAGATAAAAGGATAATACCTAAATTTTACCAATAAAGGCGCTGTTAAATAATGGAATGATTCGCTCATCACAGTGTTCTGTTGTATAACTATAGGCATGATAATAAGGAAGCTCAGTTAGTGCTCAATAGCCACTTGATCATGGGGCAGCACCTCGCACGCAGTATTCGCGGGCGGCCGGTCAGTCCACCTTTTGCAAAATAAGTTCTCCCTTAGTTGTCACGAAATCTTATTGTTGTGGAGTTTTGATCATGTCTGATTTATTTGAAAATCCAATGGGTTTGATGGGCTTTGAGTTTGTTGAATTTGCCTCACCCACCCCGAATGTCTTAGAGCCTTTATTTGAGAAAATGGGCTTTAGTCTGGTTGCTAAGCATCGTTCTAAAGATGTGCTCTTATATCGCCAAGGCGATATTAATTTCATTATCAATCGCGAACCCAAAAGCCTAGCCACTTATTTTGCTGCGGAGCATGGCCCGAGTGCTTGTGGCTTAGCCTTCCGCGTTAAAGATGCGCATCAAGCCTATCAGCGTGCTTTGGAATTGGGCGCACAGCCGATTGAGATTCCCACCGGGCCCATGGAATTGCGCTTGCCTGCGATTAAGGGCATTGGTGGTGCACCTTTATATTTAATTGACCGTTTTGAAGATGGAAAATCTATTTACGATATTGATTTTGAGTGGATCGAAGGGGTAGAACGCCATCCGCAAGGTTATGGTTTTAAAGTAGTCGATCATCTCACCCATAATGTCTATCGCGGACGCATGGCCTTTTGGGGCGCGTATTATGAGAAGCTGTTCAATTTCAGGGATATTCGCTATTTCGATATTAAAGGTGAATACACAGGCCTGACTTCACGTGCGATGACTGCCCCCGATGGTTTAATTCGTATTCCTCTCAATGAAGAGGCAGGGCGTGGTGGCACGGGGCAGATTGAAGAATTCCTCATGCAATTTAATGGCGAAGGTATTCAACATATTGCACTGCTATCAGAGGACTTATTAGCAAGTGTTGATTGCTTGCGCCAAGCAGGCGTGCCGCTGATGAATGCGCCGAATGCGAGTTATTATGAAATGCTCGAAGAACGTTTGTCGAATCATGGCGAGCCAGTGCAGGAATTACAACTGCGCGGGATTCTACTCGATGGTTCCACCGCTGATGGCCAGCCGCGCTTATTGTTACAAATCTTCTCCCAAACTTTATTAGGGCCAGTATTTTTTGAGTTTATTCAACGTAAACAAGACCAAGGTTTCGGTGAAGGTAATTTCAAAGCTCTGTTTGAATCCTTAGAGCGCGATCAAATTCGCCGGGGTAGTTTGCAAGCTTAAGACTTCAACCTACACTTAGTCTTTCTCAGTCTTAACTAATCGGTATCTAGGTCACTAGATGCCGATTTTTGTTTTTATAAGGATTAATAAAGTATGCGCACCACTGATTTCATTCGCTCAACGCCGATTTTGGCTTGGGTGATTCTATATGCTTCCCTAGCGGTTGGAATTTTCGGGAACTTACTAGGCATTATGACTCCAAGGGTACAAGCTCATTTCGCTTTAGATTATACCCAGATGAGTTTTCTGATGAGCCTGATTACGGTCGGTTCTTTATTCGGCGCGATTTTAGGCGGAGATATTGCCAAGCGCTTTGATCAGCGAATCTTGCTCTTGATTTATACCAGTATCATGTTGCTGCTGGTCTTAGTGTTGGTCACGACTGCGCATTATTGGGTATTTGTTGTTGCTTATACTGGGATGGGGGTGCTCGATGCTGCGCTTTTCACCATTGCGCATAGCTTATTAGCTAGGATGAGCCAGAATGAGGAGCATCGCACTCGTATGTTGAGCCTTGCGGATGTGGGCTTTAGCTTGGGGGCTTTGTTCGCGCCAGTGTGGGTGAGTTTGATCTTAGCGTGGAAGTCGCAGTGGCAGCAGCCCTATCTGCTGTTTACTGTCTTCATGGTGATTTTACTGCTTGCATTTAGCCCTAAACGTTTTTATCCAGCAGCTCCAAGTACTCCCGCTAAGGCTGATATTGATGATCCTACAGCTAGCAGCAATCAACTAAGCGTTTATCTGAGTATATTACGCCAACCGATTATTTTACTGGTTTTGGGCGCTTATCTTTGTTTGGGGTTTGTCGAGTGGGGGCAGGCTTTCTGGCTGACTAGTTATGTCACTAAAGGTTTGAATCTCAGTGAGGCCAGTGCCAATAGCAGCATTTTCTTTCTCATGCTGGGGATGCTGATAGGACGGGTTTGGCATGCTTTTTTAGCAAGTCGCTGGAGTGCGCAGCAGAAGTTACAAGGTTTAGCGATCTTATGTTTAGTCGGAGTCATTACCCAGAATATTTTAGGTTTGAGTGGCTGGGTGAATGTCGCCATTTATCTATTCTGGCTGTGTAGCTTCCTCGTTGGTTTAGGGATGTCAGTCGCGTTTCCGATTTTATTAGGGCAAATGATTGAACTATTTCCTGAGCAAGCCTCACGCTTATCAGCGCTATCGGTGATCTGTATTTCCTTGGGTTCAAGTATAGCTGCTTTGTTGGTCGGCTATTTAGCCGAAGTCTTTGGTATGCGTTTAGCGTTCGTGGCGTTTATTGTCGGCGCTTTGACATATTTGATTTTTGTAACGGCGCTACTTAAACAACGTAAACGTGAAGCTTTAATCTTGGCGCTGGATTGAGGCATGGAAATGTTTGAGAGAGACCAAAAATAAACTAGTAAGCTAATAATAAATGACTTAGGAGGCAAGTAGCCTCCTAGGTCGGTAACAGCTTAAGACTTTATTTCTTAATGCCTTCTAACGATAGAATCAATTCCACTTCTTTGGAAGCAGGGCCTAAGTCATAAGTAATGCCATAGTCAGCTAAAGCGAATTTTGCAGTCCCTTCAAAACCACGACGGAAACCGCCCCAAGGATCTTTGCCCGCACCGATTTCATGCACCTTCACTTCTAAAGGTTTAGTCACACCTTTTAAGGTCAAATCACCGGTTAACGTCCCTGTACCATCACCATTGGGTTTGTAGGCAGTACTAACAAATTTAGCTTCTGGGAATTTCTCAACTTCAAAGAAATCTTTGCTACGAATGTGTTTGTCACGTTCTGCATGGTTAGTGTCTACACTGGTAGTTTTCACGCTTACTTCAACTTTAGCTGTTTCTGGTTTAGCTTCGTCATAGCTAAAATTGCCGCTAAAGTCATTAAAACGCCCATATAACCAGCTATAACCTAAATGCTGAATACGGAAGTTGATGAAAGCATGCATATTTTCACTATCGATGGTGTAGTCATCGGCTTGTGCAATAGCAGTGCTACCTAATAAACCTAAAGCTAAGATGGAGCTGGCTAATAAACGTTTCATACTCATTATCCTTCGTTTGATGAGCGGCCTAACATACGGACTAGGGTGTTATCTTTCCAATAAACATGATGAAAAATGGCTGCTAGTGCATGCACTGCGACTAACAACATAAATAAAGTGGCTGCAATTTCGTGAACCTCACCAGCGACTTCACCGCGTTGTTCATTGCTGGCCAAAAGAGCAGGGAGTTCAAATAAACCAAAGACCTCGATGCCTTTACCTTTAGCTGTTGAAATTAAGTAGCCGCTAATAATCAGCACAACTAATAGACCATATAAAGCGAGATGGCCTAATTTAGCTAAACGATGAGTAAAAGCAGGTGCTACTTGAATCACGGCTGGCTTAGGATGGCTGAAATTCCAGGCAAGACGGAATAAGAGGGCAAAGCCTAAAGCAATCCCAATACTTTTATGCCAATACGGTAAGGTGTGATACAGCGGGTCGTAATAGGTGAGCTCGACCATATAATCGCCCACAAAATACATTCCTATTAGCAATACTGCCATGACCCAATGCAGGGTAATAGAAACCCAGCCATAAGCGTGATTAGTGTTGCGTGCCTGTAGTGCCATTTTTTGAGTACTCTTGTTCTAATCTTGAGTGCTACTTTAGGAGATGGCTTAGTGTTATGGAAGCTATCTTAAATTTAAGTATTTTAAACTTTTAGTTAATAAATCTAGGATTTAAACGACTAAAGCAGATGATTTTTATATTTTGATCGAAAATATAAATTTTTTTGATCCTTGAAAAAACTAAATCCTTTTTTAACAAAAAGCTTTGTTGTAGGATGTGCGTGTTAGGAGGAGAGGCTCCCGTTTATCGGGCACAAACCCCGTCAGCACGTCTCGACGGGGGACGTGCCATATATCATGATTCTATTTAATGTGGCTAGAGCTAGCGCATTTACGCTGTTTATTGGATGGACAAATTGCTTTCCGCCCTCATCGCTGATTAAGGCCAAGCTGGGCAGAGTTGGTGGATGTTTAGGAACAGTTATATGAGCGAAGTGGCTGAAGCAGTCGAACGCTACCGTGGTGTAGTTTTGCGATATTCCACTTCGCTGAGTTATGGCTGGGTCAAGCGGCTTCTTAAAAGCCTAAGCTTGTATGCTTATAGCGTGGATACTGAAGTCTTACATTAACCACTCTACAGGCAACCACGAAATAACCCTTGTGATGCCGCGTTGTAACACACTAGTATCTGGCTCTACGGTATGGCTTATGCCATTCACATTATCTAACCAAATAATCTCATTGTTTGCATTCAGTTTTACTTCGTAGGCTTGTTGTTGCATATATAAACGTGTTTTCTCAACCGAGGCGGCAGCATAAGCGGGCTCATCGAAAATCAAGCCCATTTCAGTATTATGTACGGATGAGCGCGGGTCGAGATTAAACGAGCCTACAAAAGTAGTTTTTTGATCAACTACAAACGCTTTTGCATGCAAACTAGCTCGCTTAGAACCAAAGAGTTCAAAGCCTTTAGCCAACTCTGCCTCCGTATTTTGAGGCTTTAATTCGTATAATTTAACACCCATTTCCAATAAACGTCGGCGGTAATTAAGATAGCCAGCGTGCACTGCTGCCACATCATTAGCAGCGAAAGAGTTGGTGAGAATAATGACCTCTACTCCACGCTTACGTAAGTTCTGAAAAACCTCTAAACCCAAGCTGCCTGGAATAAAATAGGGTGAAGAAATAACTAATTCGTGTTGGGCACTGCTGAATAACTCAACAATATCGGCCGTGATATTTCCCTCTGTATTTGAGAAGCTCGAAATCACTTTTTCTGGGTGATCAGCAATCACTTTAATATCAGCATAGTAGATCTGACGCTCTATAGACTTAAGGAAGCGATTCAATTCAGATTGCTCTTTGAGCGCTTCTTGACGATAAGAAGCTAAAACTTCACTAGCTTCGGCCTGCCAAGGCTTAAAACGTGCATCGTCGGCAGCTTGATTTAAGGTGCTTAAATCAAATGCAATGCCACTAGACCAATAAGTATTAAAGGCTGCGGTAATGTCTTGGCCAATTTTGCCTGCAGCTAATAAGTCAAAGTCAGCAAAGGCCACTTCCGTTTTAAAGCTAAAATATTCATTACCAATATTCCGCCCACCAGCAATGGTCACTACACGATCAACGGTTAATGATTTGTTGTGCATCCGCCGAGTGACTTGTGGAAAACGCGCAAGGTATTCAGGTAAGCGCAAAATGCGCAGGTAAAAAGGATTAAAAATCCGAACCTGAAAATTAGGATTGTCTTGAATTAAACGCACGAAAATCCCATCACGTCCAAGCATATCCATATCATCTAGTAAAAGACGTACTTTAACACCCCGGTTAGCGGCCTCGACTAGTGCCTGTAATAAAGCCCGTCCTGAATCATCATCATGAAAAAGATAATATTGCACATCAATCGTATCAGTAGCCGCATCAATTAATTGCAAGCGTTCTAATAGCGCAAGATGCGGATTACCCAAAGCATACAAAAGATTGGTGCTTGGCTCAGACTGCGCCTTTAAGGTGTTGGCAACTAATTGATAGAGTGGTGTTTGTGGATTAACAGTCGTTGCAGCAAGCGGTTCAGGTTTTATGGTTAGTGACTTATTACCCATGATACGTAGTAAACTTAGACCGAGAACCAGCAAAATAAGCAAAAAAACAAAAGGGTGGGCTTTAATAAATGAAAACAAAAGAAGTATTCCTTATCTAACGACGACACAGGGATGATATTCTTTAATGAGTGTAGCAATGCCGCTTTTTAAAATCCTGATTCTTTACATTTTAATGCTAAGTTCGTGTGTTGATCAGTTAATTTTCTCAAATATTATGAGCTGAATAAGCTTGAGAATGAAGCAAGCTACTGAGGCTGCTGGATGTGCTTAGTCTAAGCACTCTAAAATGCTAGCTTATTACTTTTAGTAGATTGTCTTGTCGCACTAGGCAAGCTATATAGAAGCTAAAGATTTTGACTAAACAAACAGTTAGCAGCTCAAGCAGGCTAGCGGGAGGAGCAATCATGAATTTTATTCGGAATATGCTGGCCTTGATTGGTGTGCTGGCTTTGGTGGGTGCTGCATTCGCCTACGTCAAATATGGTGCTATGTTGACGCAGATGAGTTCAATGGCAGCCGAACAAGCAGCGTTAGCACAACTGGATCCGAAGGCTAAAGAAATTTATCTGAAGATGTGGACTAAGCTTAAAGAGACAGGAAATTCAGCCGAAGCGACCATTGTAAAATATCCTCTAGCAGAAGGAGTTAGCCCAGCTGATGCTGAGCAAACTATGAAAATGGTGGCGAATGAGCACAATATTAAAGCTGTAGGTGAGCTGCCTTTATCCGAGCAAGTCAAATTAGAAACGGGTCAAGATCAACGCTTCTTGAAGATTTTTCAGTTTTGTAATCCACAGACTGCTATGAAAATGGTGGGTTACAGCGATGCCTATTCTGCCTATTTACCATGTCGAATTGCCTTAGTAGAAGACAAGGAAGGCAAGTACAATCTGTATTCATTGGATATGGATATGATGATTTATGGCGGTAAAACCTTGCCACCTGAACTATTAACAGAAGCTAAAAAGGTACAGGACATTATTACCGACATTATGAAACGCGGTGCAGAAGGTGACTTCTAAACCTCGTTAGGCTCATCAATAATAAACTCGTATAGATCGTTAACTTGTAAGGTAGCTTTGACCGAGTTCAGCTCAAAGCTGTCGCCTGCCATATAATAAGCCACATCCCAGTTATCTTCACGCCGATACACTTCCACAATCGGCGAATCTTGGGAGCACAGTACATATTCTTGCAGAGTAGGCAGGAGCCGATAAGCTGCGAATTTTTCGGAGCGATCAATCCGCGCAGTCTCTGAGGATAAAATCTCACAGACTAAACAAGGCGCAGTATTGTAGTAATTATTGAGTTCGCGGTCGCAGCTAACCTGTAGATCTGGATAATAAATATAATCTTCATGCAGAGTTTGAATGCGCAGTTTTAAGCCCTGGCTGACTCGGCAGCGTGAACCACGGAGTTGAATAAATAATAAGCCTGCCAAGTTCATCGCGATCATATCGTGATTGCGACTTACATCGGTTTTAATGTAAACCTGCCCATTCACAAATTCTTGCTTAGTGCTCTCCAAGCGTGCATTTTCATTCACTAAATAAGCCTCTGCGGAGATCTTAGGAGTCGGTTTGCAAACAGGCATGCTTTAAAATCCTTAGCTGATTTATTTAAGAGTAGCTGCTCTTCTGCTGACTGCCAAGCCTCAGAGCACAGTGAAGGGATGCTTATGCTTGGAATTAGAGTAAACTATTAATGAAACTAGACGATAATCCTTGAGGATATGATGGGTGGACAAGCTATAAAAAATACACCAGTACGCCGCTACCAACGTGCTGAATATGAGCAGTTGAAAGCAGAAGTGCTTACTCAACTGCATACCGATTTTCCAGCGCGAAAAATCGCTGCCATTCCTGCTTATCGCAACAAAGAGTCGTTTGGTGATCTGGATATTTTATTTGAAACCACGGATTTGCAAATTGAGCTGACCATATATTTGCAAGAACGCTTTCTGGCTAAAGAAATCGTGCGGAATAGCCATGTATTTTCCTTTGCTTATCAGGATTTCCAAATCGATCTGATTGGCTCCAGTCAGGAAGATTTTGATATTTCCCTGCATTATTTTGCATGGAATGATTTAGGTAATATTATTGGGCGGATTTATCACAAAATGGGTTTTAAATATGGGCATGATGGCCTGCATTTTTTATTTAAAGCCGATAATTATCAATTTGGTGAAATTTGCTTGTCAAAAGACATTCGCCAAATCCTTGCTTTTGCCGATTTAGATGCTGAGCGCTTTCTCGCTGGGTTTGATACCTTAGAGGATATTTTTCAGTATGCAGTCTCTACTTCCTTCTTTAACAAAGACATTTATTTACTGGAAAATCGCAATCACGCCTCCCGAATTCGGGATCGCAAACGCCCTACTTATAATGCTTTATTAAAATGGCTGGAAACCCAGACTAATCTCCCTAGCTATCCGTGGGCGAATCTTAAAGAGCAGGGAGGTAGACAAGCACAAACCGTTTTTTTAGAACGTGCTTTCGCCTTTTTCCCTGATTTTAAAATCCAGTATTTAGCTATGCAGCAGGCATTTGAAATTTGGCAAACGGTTCGGGAAAAATTTAATGGGCGTTTAGTGCAAACATGGACAGGCTTAGAAAACCAAGCGCTTGGGCAATTAATGCAGAAGCTTAAAGCACTAGGAAAGGCGGAGTTTGGTGATTTTCAGCAGTGGGTTTATATACAGCCTATTAGCGAGATTGAACGCTGGGTTAGGAGTCAGGTTTAAATCCCCAACCTTGCCAAACGATTCGCATTCAAAACCACGGTGACGGAAGATAAAGCCATAGCAGCCCCTGCTAACATAGGATCCAGCAAGATGCCAAAGGCTGGATAAAGAATGCCTGCAGCAATCGGAATGCCGATCACATTGTAGGCAAAGGCAAAAAACAGATTTTGCCAAATCGTCTTAGTCGTTGCTTTAGAGATGCGAATCGCGCGCTCAATTCCTGCCAAGGAACTGCCAATCAAGGTCACATCGGCGGCGGCAATCGCAACATCTGTACCTGCACCAATGGCAAAGCCGACATCCGCTCGGGCAAGGGCAGGGGCATCATTAATCCCGTCACCCACCATGGCTACTGTTTTACCTTGTTGCTGCAATTGGCTAATGATTGCTAATTTATCAGCTGGCAATACTTCCGCATGTACTTGGCTAATGCCTAATTGTGCTGCTAAGTGTTCAGCCACTTCACGTCGATCACCAGTAAGCATCACTAACTCTAAGCCTTGGTTTTTTAAGTTCTGTACACTGCTTAAGCTGTCGGTTTTGAGCGCATCCGCAATGGCAAACAAGGCTATAATTTCAGTCTGAGTAGCTAAGAAAACCGGTGTTTGTCCAACAGTATCTAGGTTTTTTAAGTTTTCTTGCCAAGTGCTTAAGTTCAAATGTTGCTGCTGCATCAGGCGGGTATTGCCAAGGAAATAAGTTTGCTCAGCAATATTGCCCTGCACCCCCAGCCCCGTGAGACTAATGAAATCTTTGAGTTTCAAATCTTTCAAATTTTCAGCTTTAGCGCCAGTACGTAAAGCTTGACCTAGCGGATGTTCAGAGCCTTTTTCTAAAGAAGCTGCCAGCTGTAAAACGCTAGTTTTTGTGTAAAGATCGGCTGGATAAATAGCAGTTAGTGTGGGTTTGCCTGCGGTTAAAGTGCCCGTTTTATCTAAGACAATGATATCCAGTTTAGCGGCTTGTTGCAGTGCGTCGCCATTGCGAATCAATATACCGTTTTGAGCAGCTTTGCCGATCCCGGCAATAATTGCAATCGGGGTGGCTAAACCCAACGCGCAAGGGCAGGCTATCACTAGCACAGTCATCGCTGTGACTAGGGCATAACTTAAAGAGGGTTCTGGTCCTAACCACAGCCATAAGAAAAAAGTGCTAAGCGCAATTAAAGCGACAATGGGAACGAAAACGGAGGCGATTTGATCAGCTAAACGGGCAATTGCGGGTTTAGAGCTTTGTGCTTGGCGAATCATGTCGATAATTTTGGCGAGTACTGTATCTGCGCCGATACGGCTTACCTTCATTAAAAAACTGCCATCGCCATTTTGCGTGCCACCGGTGACCAGTGAGCCTTTCGCCTTAGCGACTGGCAGGGCTTCACCCGTCAGCATGGCTTCATTCACATAAGAACTACCTTCCAACACAAGGCCATCTAAAGGAATTGTTTCCCCGCTACGCACGCGCAAAATTTCTTCTAGACCAATTTCTTCCAGAGGTAAGTCAAGCTCTTCGCCATTGCGTACAACATGCGCTTGTAGCGGCTGGAGTTGCATAAGCTGTTTGATGGCTGCAGTAGTGCGCCCACGTGCCCGCATCTCTAGAGCATGGCCGAGATTAACGAGTGCAATCACCACTAAAGCTGCCTCAAAATAAGCATGTTGGGCAAGGCTTGGAAAGGCGCTCGGAAATAGCAGCACTAACATAGAATAAAACCAAGCAGTGCCTGTGCCTAAAGCAATCAGCGTATCCATATTGCTCGAGCGATGGCGCAATTGCTGCCAAGCACCTCGAAAAAAATGACCACCTGAATAAATCAACACCGCTAAAGTAACAAGTCCCATGACGAGCCAAAACCAGCGTCCTGCCCCCTGCATAGGCGGTAAAGTATGCAGCAGCATATCGCCAATCATCAGAAACGCAGCTGGAATAGCTGCAACCCAGACGCGCCGCCACAGTGTTTGATAATAGGTTTGCTCCGCAGCTTCTTTTTCAAGGTCTGCTTGGCGGCCTTGCATGATCGCTGCTGTATAGCCTGCTTGCTTAACCGCAGTGACTAGCGCTTCAGTTTGCATTTCACCCGAAACTAGCGCAGTCCGTTCAGCCAAATTGACATGAGCTTGCTCTACACCATCCACGCCCTGTAAGGCTTGTTCGACTGCACTAACGCAGCCAGCGCACATCATGCCAGCAATAGAAAGGCGTACTTTGGTAGTCATTGGTCAGCTAGTTCAGTCGGATAACCTGCCTCAGTCAAAGTCTCGATCACTAAGTCTGCGTCAACCCTACCTTGTACCTCAGCAGTTTTAGTTGTTAAATCAATAGTGATGCCTTCTACACCCTCTAAAGCCTGAAGTTTGGCTTGTACTGCTGAAGTACAACCACTGCATTTCATATTGTCTACTATGAACTTCATCTCAAATCACTCCACAATAAATACTGACACCTTAACAAATCCACTATACGCTAGACCAAAGACCTTGCAAACTCTAGCATTCGGCTAGCTACTTACCCATGCTTTAGATCAAACGAAGCCATTACTTAATTCGAAAGCCTAAGCTAAACGCGTTATCCTAGTTAAATCGGTCGTTAAGGAATCAGCCTATGGCGCAAGCATTCAAAATCAAACTAGCTGCAATTGCTAAAGATGAGGGTTTTTACCTACCTTTATGGGTTTATCATCATTTGCGTTTTGGCTTTGATGTCTTAGATATCCGCGTGAATGATACGACAGATAATTCTTGGCAAGTGCTAGAAAAACTAAAAGTTATCTATGGAGAGCGTCTCCGCTTTAGCTTAGCTGATCAAGAAATGGCTGAATGTCTCACTACAGGAGCTAATTTCCAAGCCTATATTTATACAAAAATCTACCAAGAAACTTTAACGGAAAATTTTACGCATTTAATGTTTCTGGACCTTGATGAGTATTGGTGTTCCGCTAATTTCACAGAAACTATCCAAAATTTTTTGGAGAGAATACCTGATTTTGATGTATGTATGTTTCAGTGGTTGATGGAAATTCCTAATACCAAGAGAAGTATTAACGATTTTGCTCTTCAAGCTGAGATAGTCGGGCAAAAAAGTGATCATGTAAAAAGTCTTATGAATTTAAACGCGCGCATATTATCTATTCGAATTCATAATTATGTGTTAAAGAGTGGTCAGTATATTTTACCTGATAAAACAGCTATTAAGTTCTTAGATGATGATCGCAGTCGTGGAATTTTACCAGATACTATTTTTGAGAAAAGTCGCTTAGTGTTAGAGGATTATTTTATTTATCATCAAGTTTTTCGTTCGCAAGAAGAGTATATTGCTGGGTTATTACGTGGTAATAAGCAAAATGGTGATGATTCTATCTTAAAAACTAATCGATTTGGCTATCTTGCTACTAAGCCAGAAATTTTTAATATCAATTGGTCTATTGATCAGCAAGTCTTAGAAGATTATCGTCTAGATTACCTAGCAATGATAACTGCTTTGGATCAAGACTTAGAAAAAGCAAAAGGTTTTGTTTTAGATAGGAAAGATAAGGTGATTAATCTTCTAAAATCTGATTCATTCATGCAACAAATTCATGAAAATAAAATGCGTGGTATTAGCAAAGATATTTATCAGCGATCACCTATGAAACACGTGTTTAAAGCTAAAATTTCACAGATAAACTTTGATGAAAAATCTTTGGTTTGTCACTTTAATTGTGAAGTAACTAGTGATAAGAAAAATTATGAATTGCTCATTACCCAGGGCTTTAATCAGTCTAAAGTAAGCACTAATATAAATTTACTTAGTGAGCACCAATCGAAAAAAGGTCTAGTTAAGGTATTTTATATTGAAATTAAGATCACTGAGTTGCTGTATATTATTTATAGCAGACAGCCACCTTTTTGCTTAGTTGCTAAAATCGAGGAGGAACTAGTTGTCTTAGAAAGAATGAAGTTTCGCTCTATAGCCCCAGTATTAGCCTTGCATGCTGAAAGCTTAAGAAAGCAGGCCCTACAATTGCCTGTCTCTGAAAATATACAACCCAAAACCTCAAAGTTTAACTCAAGGTTATGGAGTCGCTTATTTAAAAGACCTAAATAGAATCTAAAGGCTTTAGTTGTTTGCCTGAAGCATCAAAATTACTAGGCTCTAACCAAGCCTCAAATTTCTGTTTTAAAGCAGGCCATTCCTTATCCAAAATCGCATACCAAGCCGTATCGCGATTACGATTTTTATACACAGTGGCTTGGCGGAAAATGCCCTCAAATTGAAAGCCTAAGCGTTCAGCCGCTTGGCGTGAGGGTTGATTTAAAGCATCACATTTCCATTCATAGCGCCGATAACCTAAACCTTCAAAAGCATAACGCATCATTAGATACATGGTTTCAGTGGCGGCACGGGTTTTTTGTAAAGCAGGCGAGAAATTAATATGCCCAACTTTAATAACACCATTGTTCGGGTCAATCCGTAAGTAACTGGCCATCCCTAAAGCTTTAGCTTCCAGATCGAGAATGCTGTAGAAAAAAGGGTCGGTACTATGTAGGTTTTTTTCTAGCCAACTATTGAAGCTCGCGAAATCTATAAAAGGGCCATAAGGCAAATACGTCCAGATACGGTTCTCTTGATCAGCGTTAAAGGCTGCGTATAAATCAGCAGCATGTTGCGGGCTTAAAGGTTCAAGTCGGCAATATTGGCCAACTAATACTGGAAAGGTAGGTGTGGGCTTAGCTTGCCAAGTAACAGGGAAGCCAATAGCTTGACCTAGTTCATTATAGGCTGGGGCTTGAGTGCTAGGCTGCATGCAATACTCACTTTATAGGCTAGGTTGTTGACGGGTGACTGAATGAATACTAGCACCCCCGGAGGCTAAAGCATCCATATTCAATAATTCGATGCTGCGTTCAGGGTAAACTGCTTGTAAGGCACGGCGTGCTGCATTATCAGTCAGTACATCCCCGAATTCTTGCATTAACACGGCAGAATTACAGACATAAAAACCTAAATAGCTGGAAGCAAACTCAGGGCTGATGTATTCAACCCGCACGCCTTTAGGTTTATTCAAAACGATGAGCTCTAAGCGTCGACCTTGTGCATCTGTGGCCTGCTGGAGAATGGCTTGATGATGTAAAGTCAGTGCGTGTTCCTTAAACTCTGGATTCGGCTCATGACTCACTAAAACTTTACCAACTTGCACAAAGCGAGCGTAATAATCGGTACGTCGTTCGGCTAGATTGCCATTAGGATTACCCGGCAACCAAATGACTTTTTTGATCCCCATTAAACGTTTTAAGCGCAGCTCGATTTGCAGTTTAGTCAGTTGCTTATTGCGCCCTCGATAGTAGACGCTACTCTCGGTTAAGATAGCTGTCCCTGCGCCATCCACTTCAAGCGTACTACTATCAAGTTCAAAATCAGCATTGATAAGCTCGGTTTGTAAGTGCTTCGCCATAAAATTAGCTAGCCTAGTATCTCGAGTATAATCCTTGGGATCACTCCAACCTTGAAAATGCAAATTAACCGCGCGCAATTGTCCTTCAGCATTCAACACCAAACTGGGCGCACTATCGCGTATCCATAGATTATCGAGCGGACGCTCTACATAATTAACGATAGCAGCATAAAGATTTTTAGCTTGCTCCAATTCTCTAGGCCTTACCAATAGTGAAACCGGCTCGTATTTGGCAATGGTTTTTGCAATCAGCACGAGGTTTTTGCGAATAGCAGGGAGGAATTTTTTTGGCCAAAAGCGCACATTGACACCATGAGCCATCCACGTCGAATGATGTTTAGCGTATTCAGGAGGGAGAAGGAAAGGCTTAGCATCGGCAGCAACAGCTGCTAAATGTGGCCCAGTTAAGCCATAAGCTAAACTGACTTGAAGGAATCGACGACGATTGAGTGTATTCACCTTAACCCGCAGTGTTTTTCTCAACCCAGCGTTGAGTCCCATCCTTAAGCGTTTCTTGCTTCCAGAACGGTGCTTGGTGTTTGAGATCTTCCATGATTTGCCGACAAGCTTTGAAGCTTGCGCGACGGTGTGCAGACCATACAGCAACGAGCACAATCGGCTCAGCAGGAATAAGATCGCCCACTCGATGCTGCAGCAGTACATGATTTAAGCCCCAGTCCACAACGGCTTTATCCACTACTTGTTGTAAATGTTTCTGCGTCATGGCTGGATAATGCTCTAAACGCATCGCCTGTACCTGCTCACCTTCATTAAAATCGCGCATCGTGCCGACAAAGACGGCATTCGCGCCACTTTGTTGGGCATTAAACTCAGGTTGTTGCTGGAAAGTTTGGATAGCATCCCAAGGATTAAAAATGGTTTCGGTTACAACAATTTCAATCATTTTAACCGCCGGTCACAGGTGGGAAAAATGCCACTTCATCACCATCACTTAAGAGCGTATCAGCCTCGCAATACTCTTGATTGCGGGCGACTAACACATTGGCTGGAAACTCAGTTTGGGTGATCTGCTGCCAAAGCTGTTGAGCTGTTAAGCCAGTTTGCCAAGCACTTTGTACTTGGCTTTGGCCGACTTGTTCTCTTAAGCTCGCAAAAAATAAAGTTTTGATACTCATGTTCAATCCTCTTCAATAGCGCTGACTATAACGTATTCTAGCTACACTACTAGAAACCTCTTGCACTCAGCAGGTTTATAGAGGTAAAAACTTTATAAGCGATAGAATTAAAATAAAAGTTATAGCTGGATTAAGCCAAAACAGTCAGCACAAGCAATTCATTGAGGTAAAATTTAATGGCTAATTTAGAAGTCCACACCGAAATACAGGCCTCACCTCAACAAGTTTATGCGATCTCACAAGATTATACGCAGCGTTATGATTGGGATCCTTTCCCTGAAAGAATAGAGTTTTTGGAAGGCGCTACGGAAGTGGCTGTGGGCGCAAAAGTGAAGGTGCTTGCCAAATCAGGCCTAAAGATGGTGGTAGAATTTATCCAAGTCAAACCACCTGAGGTGACAGCGATTAAAATGCTAGAAGGCCCAACAATACTTAAAACCTTTGCGGGTAGCTGGCTCTTTAAACCTTTACCGAATGGTCATACCAACGCTATTTTCAAATATACGCTTCAAGCGCAACCGTGGTTTTTACATGCTATTACCGATCCATTGATACTTTGGTATTTTAAAAGACATGTGAAGTCGCGCCTTGAAGGACTAAAGCACTATTGTGAAAAAAGAATAAGTGCCTCAGCCTGAAATTACTGTGTAAACCATTTTGAAGATAGTGCAATGATTGAGACGATAACACTCTACCGACCAACTGGGCCGAAAGAATTAGAGCTGGTTAGAGCCAGTGGTTTTAAATGTTGGCCTCCACGCTTGCCTGAGCAACCTATCTTTTACCCCGTCACCAATGAACAATACGCTATTCAAATTGCAAGCCAGTGGAATGTGAAATTTTCAGGCGTTGGTTATGTGACTCGCTTCCAAGTACGCAGTACTTTTATGAGCCGTTATGAAATACAGAAAGTGGGTGGGGCGGAACATACAGAGTGGTGGATTCCAGCTGAGGATTTAGCAGAGTTAAATGAGAATATTGTGGGCAATATTGAGATTATTGGTGAATATCATAGTTGACATCAAGGTTTGGGGGCGCAGACTTTTAAGTGCACTCTGTTCTTGAGTTTCATACTAGGTTTGTAGTCGGGTTTACGATCGAGCAACCTTTGTTAAGTATCTAGGTACTCAACACACAGTGCCTAACACTCTATCCGAGTACTTTGCGATTTATTGATTAGCAACAGAGGTTGCTGGATTAACTTATCGATCAGTGCAAGAGCACCCCAATAGACTTTACTTATCGATCTTCAATTTGGATTAAAACAGCCGGTCGTTGGCTAGTACGCTATCACCATGGGACACCTACCACAGACACTTGGTAGGCATCATCTTAATGTAGATATAAACCCACTACCTTAGGTAGCGGATTTCATAACTTCATTATTCACTTTTGGGCGCAGGCTTTTTCTTAGGTGCAGCTTTAGGTTTGGCTGCAGGTTTCTCTGCCTTCGCTTCTTCTTCAGCATGAGTGATTGAGCCAGTTTTAAACAAGAATTCTTTTAAAAATTCATCCATTTTGGGATCTTTACGGCGAATCCATTCTA
This sequence comes from Thiothrix sp., assembly GCA_008015155.1. GTDB lineage: Bacteria > Pseudomonadota > Gammaproteobacteria > Thiotrichales > Thiotrichaceae > Thiolinea. Next base: position 15,133 of record SSFA01000032.1, on the reverse strand, counting down.
GCACCATCGCTGCATGCTCTTTTTCTTCGTCGCGATTGTGTTCTAAGATGGCTTTTAGATCTTTGTCTTTGCAAGCATCGACACGCTGATTATACCAGTCGACTGCTTCAAACTCTTCCATCAAGGATTCAATTGCCCGATGCATATCGCGGGTGGCATCCGATAACTCTTCTATTGGTTCATGATAACCTTCGTGGGACATAGGCTACTCCTCTGGTTGTAGATAGAGTTTAGGCTAGCACGCACTTTTAGATTTGCCAATCTTTGGCAAGCCTAAAAGGCTTGATATCAGCGCTTCTAGCTTTCAGAGAAAGGCCTGAACTTTATTTAAGATACAGTTTGAGCTCTTTCCAGTCGTCTTTATTACCTTCAATCACCAGAGGATGACCGTGCTTGGGTTGTAGATGCACAGTAAAGCGTTGTTTCTTAGCTAGAAAATACATAGGAATGCTGATGAATAAACCTACCCCAGTAAGGGAGAGCACAATCATAATGATCCATTGTTCAAAGCTGTGAAAATGTTTGTTACTCAGCACTTTAAAGGTGCTTACATCCTGAGGAAGTCGATAAGATTTAGCCACCAAAAGCCGAGCATGAATTTCTAGGGTCGCATTGTCTTGATTGATTTTAACTTGGCTGCCCGCTAAGTCGCCTTCAATAATTCGCATCACTTATTCTCTGTTATTCGTCAAGCACTAGTTTACTGACTGATGCTCTGTTGTTCAAAAAAACGCTCGTTTAAACTATTAAATATATAAATTAAGGCTAGACGAGTTTGCTCATGTACTTATTAAAACCTTGCTTTAAGCCGATAAATCCATGTTTTCAAACTTGCTTGCATGGTGAGTCTTTATGATGCCTTGGAAACCCATCTTAGCCATTGCAGTAGGTGCTGCGCTTGGCGCGATCTTACGTTGGCAGTTAGGTCTACGTTTAAATGCTTGGTTTCCACTCCTACCACCCGGCACATTACTTGCAAATCTAATTGGAGCTTATGTGATTGGTATCGCCTTGGCCGTGTTTGCGCAGATGCCTCATCTTAGCCCCGAGTGGCGTTTGCTATGGATAACCGGGTTTTGTGGTGGTTTGACAACGTTTTCAACTTTTTCCGCGGAAACCTTCAATCTCTTGCAAACAGGGCGCGTATCTTGGGCTTTGGGCTTAGTCTTAGTGCATGTACTGGGTTCAGTGCTGATGACTTGGCTTGGTATTTTATCTTGGCAATGGTTACGTGCACCCTAAGCTGCCAGTTACGATTAGTTTTATTGACAAGCGCATGAGTAATCGATTTACTGCATTGCACCACCAACTAAATTATCCGGCTCAGCGATGGAAGCCCGGAATTGGAGTCTGATATGACTGATATCGCCGTGAGTGCTAGCGAAGCTCTGCGCCGCCTACAGGAAGGCAATGAGCGTTTTGCCAACAATGTTCGTAGCCTCGACTCAATGCTTAGCCATACACAGCGTGCTGCTTTAACGGCAGGACAAAACCCATTCGCTATTATTTTGGGCTGTTCTGATTCAAGAGTACCTGCTGAGGTCGTGTTTGATCAGGGCTTAGGGGCATTGTTTGTGATTCGGGTAGCAGGCAATGTGGTTGCCCCTTCACAAATCGGTAGTATTGAATTTGCTGCTACCCAATATGGGACACGTCTAGTCATTGTAATGGGGCATACTCAATGTGGGGCCGTCAATGCGACCTTGGCGGATCTACGCAATAAAGAGAAAAATCCTTCTTCCCATCAGCGCTATATTGTGGAGCGTATTGCTCCAGCAGTGGCAACTTTGATGGAAACTGACCTTAAGGATCATCCTGAAAAGCTCATGCAACATGCTGTGCGCGCTAATATTCGTATGGCTACTAGTCATGTTCGTCACGGTTCGGAAATTTTAGAAAAGTTAATTGCCAATGATGGCTTAATGGTAGTGGGTGCTGAGTACTCCTTAGAAACGGGTAAAGTCGATTTCTTCGATGTACCTAATGAGCCATTTACGTCGATTTAGGCTTAAGTGACTAGCCTAGCAGAAAAACTCCCTGCTAGGCTCCATAAAAAAGATTAGAGATTGTCAGAAGCGAAATCCGCTAAGCGTGAGCGCTCACCCCGTTGTAAAGTGACATGCCCACTATATTCCCAGCTCTTGAACCGATCGACAACATAGGTTAAACCGGAGGAAGTCTCGGTTAAGTAAGGGGTATCGATTTGTGCAATATTGCCTAAACACACGACTTTAGTTCCGGGGCCAGCACGAGTAATGAGGGTTTTCATTTGTTTCGGCGTGAGATTTTGTGCCTCGTCAATAATGATATAGCGATTTAAAAAGGTGCGTCCGCGCATGAAGTTGAGGGATTTGATCTTAATCTTGCTCATTAAAAACTCATCGGTTGCCCCACGCGCCCATTTGCCGCCGCTAGTAGGTTGGGTCAAAACTTCAAGGTTATCCATCAGCGCACCCATCCAAGGTGCCATTTTTTCTTCTTCCGTACCGGGTAAGAAGCCAATATCTTCCCCCACGGGCACTGTCACACGCGTCATGATGATTTCTTTATACAGTTGCTCATCAAGCATCTGAGCTAAGCCGGCTGCTAGCGTCAACAGCGTTTTACCAGTACCTGCTGCACCGAGCAAAGTGACCATGTCAATATCTGGGTCCATCAGCAGATTCAGTGCAAAGTTTTGCTCACGATTACGGGCATTGATGCCCCATACGGCATGGCGTGTGTCGGTGTAATTATGAATCGTTTCGACAATGACATGATCCCGTTTGATTTCGCGTACGATAGCTTGAAAGCCATTATCACCCGCGAGGCTAATAAACTCACCCGGTTGCCATTCTTCAGTTAATGGGCCTTGTAAACGATAGAAGGTATGCCCTTGCTCCTTCCAAGAGTGCATATTTTTGCTGTGTTCTTCCCAGAAGTTTTCCGGCAGATCATGAAAGCCGCGTGGTAAAAGATCAGCATCTTCTAGTACCTGATCATTAAAGTAATCTTCGGCTTTGAGATTAACGATATTGGCTTTAATCCGCAGATTAATATCTTTAGAGACCAAAATCACATCACGCTCTGGATAGCGATCACGCAGTTTAAGGGCTACGCCTAAAATCGCATTGTCAGGCGAATTGCTGGGTAGATTAGGTGGGAGCGTGGTTTCAATTAGCTCTGTTTGGAAGAACAGACGCCCATGCGGATTTTTGCCATTACTAAAAATTTGATTGGCATCGAGTGATACACCATTTTCGAGTGAGCCTTCGCCCTCGGCTTCAATGAGGTCATTTAAAAAACGGCTGGCTTGGCGGACATTACGAGCGACTTCTGAAACGCCCATTTTGTTTTTATCTAATTCTTCCAAAACCACCATCGGCAAGAACACATCATGTTCATGGAAACGAAACAGGGCAGTCGGATCATGAATTAAAACGTTAGTATCAAGAACAAACAGGCGTTTATCGTGCGTATGTTGGGGATGTGCTGGAGTCATGCGTGCTTTCCGTATAGTAATTATTAAAGCGCTCGAACAGCTGCTAACACTTCAGCGACATGCCCTTTTACACTGACTTTACGCCATGCTTGCCGAAGTACGCCGTGCTGGTCAATCAAGAACGTGCTGCGTTCTATGCCGCGTACTTGTTTGCCATACATATTTTTCATTTTGATGACATCAAACAACTGACAAATCTGCTCCTCTGGGTCAGCAATTAATTCGAAAGGAAAGTTTTGTTTGGTTTTAAAGTTTTCATGCGATTTAAGGCTATCGCGCGAGATACCAAAAATTTCTGCATCACTAGCCTGAAAATCAGCATAAGCCGCACTAAAGTCTAAGCCCTCTGTCGTACAACCGGGCGTACTATCCTTAGGATAAAAATACAGCACTACGGCTTGTTTGCCATAGAAATCGGATAGGCGGAAGGTTTTGCCAGAGGTCATTGCTGCTGAAAAATCAGGGATAGACACCCCTTCGGTAGGCATGGTCATTGCTTATTATCCTTGTTTAAAGTCAGCTAAAAAGTGAAGCTGCTAGCAATTTAACTGGAGTTTGTCATCATACATTCATCAACTATAGATTATGGTTGCGCACTTTCCGATATCAAGTATCCGCACTGACATAAACTGAATACGTCTACATGAGCACAGCACCCTTAATGAGTCCGCAGTATTTTATCAATCGTGAACTCAGCCTTCTGGCCTTCAATCATCGTGTTTTAGAATTAGCTAAAGATCAAAGCTTGCCTCTTTTAGAGCGCTTACGTTTTCTCTGTATTTCTAGCTCAAATTTGGATGAGTTTTTTGAAGTACGGGTTGGGAGCTTGCGTCAGCAACAAGCCTTAGGTTTGAGTCAGGTTGGAGCCGATGGCTTAGAGCCTCATGAAGTCTTAGATGAAATTGCAGTGCGTGCACATATCTTGGTTGCTCAGCAATATGAGGTTTTAAATCAAGTCTTGATTCCTGCACTCAAGCAAGCAGGCATTTATTTTGTGCGACGCACCAAGTGGAATGAAGAGCAGCGTGAATGGCTCTCCGATTATTTTGATAATGAATTAATGCCGCTGCTAAATCCTTTAGGTTTAGATCCTTCACATCCTTTCCCTAAAGTGATTAATAAAAGCTTGAACTTCATTGTTGAGCTGGATGGAGTCGATGCTTTTGGGCGCGAAATTGATGCTGCCATTGTACAAGCTCCGCGGGTGTTACCTCGCATTATTCGTTTGCCAGCAGAGATTGCACCCACTAGTGAGAGCTTTGTATTTTTGTCCTCCGTCTTGCACGCTTTTATTGGTCGACTGTTTCCGGGCATGACCGTAGGTGGCTGCCATCAATTTCGTATTACTCGTAATAGTAATATGTATGTGGATGAGGAAGAAGTCGACGATTTACTAAAAGCAATGAAAGGTGAGCTGGCACAACGTAATACTGGCACTGCCTTGCGTTTAGAGGTTTCAGATCACTGTCCGCAAGAAAGTGTGGATTATTTGCAGCGTCATTTTCACTTGAAGCAGCAAGAAGTTTATCGTGTGAATGGGCCGGTTAACTTAAATCGCTTACAAACTGTTTTAGATTTAGTAGATCGGCCTGAGTTACGGTTTCGTCCTTTTCAACCCGGCAGTTTGCCAGCTTTAACGAGCGGAAAACGCGATATGTTTCGGCAAATTCGGGCAGGGGATGTGCTCTTACATCAACCCTTTCAATCTTTCCAGCCTGTGTTGGATTTCGTGGCACAGGCAGCCCGCGATCCAGATGTATTAGCGATTAAAATGACGCTCTATCGTACTGGTAAAGACTCGGCACTCGTCGATAGTTTGGCGCGGGCAGCGCGGGCGGGTAAAGAAGTCACGGTGGTCGTAGAGTTACGAGCGCGTTTTGATGAGGAAGCGAATATTGCGCTGACTAGTCGTCTACAAGAGGCCAATGCGCATGTCGTGTATGGAGTAGTTGGCTATAAAACGCATGCCAAACTTTGCTTAGTGGTACGGCGTGAGCAGGGTAAATTAATGCGTTATGCACATTTAGGTACTGGCAACTATCACGCCGGTACTGCTAAAGCCTATACGGATTTCAGTTTATTCACCTGTCGCCCCGAAATGACTGAAGATATGCATCGTATCTTTCACATGCTGACTGGGCTAGGGCATATTCGCCATTTGAACTGCTTGCTGGAATCGCCTTTTCATTTACATCAAAGCATTCTACGTAAAATCGAGCGTGAGATTGCACACGCCAAAGCTGGTAAGCCGACCCATATTATGGCGCGTATGAATGCTTTAATTGAACCCGAAGTGATTAGTGCTTTATATCAAGCTTCGGGCGCGGGTGTGCAAGTTGATTTGATTGTACGCGGCGTATGTTGTTTGCGCCCGGGGATTCTTGGGGTATCGGAGAATATTCGGGTGCGTTCGGTGATGGGGCGATTTTTAGAGCATCCACGCGTGTATTATTTCAAAAATGCGGGTGATGAAGAAATCTATTGTTCCAGTGCTGATTGGATGCCAAGAAATTTCTTTCGCCGTGTAGAAGTCGCCTTCCCAATCCTCGATGAAACTTTGCGTAAGCGGGTTGTTGATGAAGCATTTTGCTTATATCTACAGGATAATACTCAGGCTTGGGTCTTAGATGCTGATGGTCAATATACAAGGCTAGAACCTGCTTTGCATGAGCTACCGATAGCTGCTCAAGAGGTATTAATGGCTTCTTTAGGGGCAGATGATGGTGTTTATAGTGGCAGACTGCTAGCAGAACAACCCAGTACGATGCACTAAGGTTTTAAGGTTTTAAATTAAGCGAGATGAGTAAATGCTTGACTCTAGCTAGACCCCCCAGCTAGAGCCAAGCTTAAGATTTAATGGCAGCGCTGATATTGCAATTGGAAGATCATGCCGTTGTTTAAGTCTAATGAGTCAACACTGATCGAGCTATTATTAGTTTTAGTCATAATGCGAGTTTGAATGCGTAAATTCACATCTTGTCCGCAGCGTGCAAAAGTATGACTGGAAGTCGTTAAGGTATCGCGCTCAGTGTATTCACGACCACTGCCTGCATTGAAGGGAGTGACTAAGCTTGGCCCCACTTCACCAGCGAAGAAATAAGAGCGCCGTAAATCCGCACGTCCTTCAACGAAACCGCGATAATCAGCGGTGACCAAAGAGACTTGAAAGCCGTTCGGCACATGCACAGGAACCGCTATATTACAGGTTTTGTTGCCAGGATCAGCGGAATAGGCATCAAACAAAATAGTCAGGGTTTGTCCATCGGGTGTAATCGCAAAATCAGTAGTGTTTGCAGGGCAACCAGAACCTGCAATGGCAGGTGCTTGGAAATAAACAGCATCTTGGTTGGCAGTCGCGACATTCGCTTGGCTGAGGATCGCAGTCAGTAGAGCACTTGCTACAAGAGTTAACTTCTTCATCAGGTAGTCCTTCTTATTCCATTTGATAACTGATTAATTTAAAAATTTACTTCCTAGGTTGTCTTGCAACCGCGGTGACTTGTCTGCATCACCTTGGAGGCTATCTTGCCAACTACCACTTCTGATCGGCATCCCCAAGATAAGTAAGCAGTCTAGGCAGTTTACTCCCTTAAATAGGGGAGTAATCACCATGAACTTTATCGCGTATTGGCAGGCTGAAGGAGCACAATAAAAAAGCGCTCCTACCAAGGGTGAGGAGCGCTAAGGATGGAACTATGTGAACGATTCAAACGGGTTAGTGGTTACTAAAGCTTAGTTACATTTTCTGTATTGCAGATGGAAGATCATGCCATTGTTCAAGTCTAGGGAGTCGACACTAATTGAGCTGTGGTTATTCTTAGTGCGAATACGGCTATTGATCCGTAAATTCACATCTTGACCGCATTTAGCAAAGGATTCACTCATGGTCACTAAATTGTCACGTTGGGTATACTCTTTGCCACTAGGTGAGCTTAAGGGAGTGACTAAAGAAGGGCCAGTCGCACCAGCGAAGAAATAAGAGCGACGTAACTCAGCACTACCTTCCACGAAGCCACGATAGTCAGCAGTCATCAAGGAGACTTGGAAACCATTTGGCACATGCACTGGAACTGCTACGTTACAAGTGACATTACCTGGATCAGCACTAAAGGCATCAAACAGGATAGTCAAGGTTTGTCCATCAGGGGTGATCGCGAAATCAGTCGTGCCTGCAGGACAACCAGAGCCTGCAATCGCAGGGGCTTGGAAGTAAACAGAGTTATTACTAGGTGCTGCTGAAACAGTTTGGCTTAAGGCGGCAGCAGTGATTAAAGCAGATGCTAATACGGTTAAAGTTTTCATTGCAAAACCCTCTTATCGAATATCGAACTGGTTGACTTGAATTTTATTTGGTTTGCAGTCTTTGGCTAGTTCAGCTGTTTTTCTGCATCACCATGGAAGCCATTCTGCCAATTGAAATGCGCGCCGTGCATCCCTCAGATAAGTATTGTGCTTAAGTTTCAGCTCCCTCAAATAAGGGAGGGAAAAGACTGAACGAGTCGGCTTGGGGGGGGGTAAGTGAATAGGCCAGAAATAAAAAAAGCGCCCCTACCCTACAGTAGGAGCGCTAAAGATGGAGATGCGCGAAAAATCAGTCAGGAGTGTTTAAAGCAAAAATCTATGAATTACATTTTTTGTATTTCAAGTGGAAAATCATCCCATTGTTTAGGTCTAAAGAATCGACACTAATGGAGCTACTATTGGTACGAGTACGGATTCGACTGTTGATCCGTAAATTTACATCTTTACCGCAACGTGCAAAGGTTTGCGTCATACTTAACAGGTTGTCACGCTGGGTGTATTCCTTACCACCGGGTGAAACCAGTGGAGTCACTAGGGATGGGCCAGTAGAGCCTGCAAAGAAATAAGAGCGACGCAACTCAGCTTTACCTTGCACGAATCCACGATAGTCCGCAGTCATTAAGGAGACTTGGAAGCCATTCGGCACATGCACTGGGATCGCTAGATTACAAGTGACATTACCTGGATCGGCACTGTAAGAGTCAAATAAAACGGTTAAGGTTTGTCCATCAGGGGTGATTGCAAAATCAGTAGTACCAGCTGGACAGCCAGAACCTGCAATCGCAGGGGCTTGGAAGTAAACAGAGTTATTGCTCGGCGCTGCAGAAGCAGTGCCAGTGGCTACTGCTAAGGTAGCTGCTGCGATGAAGGTAGTTGATGTTTTCATGATCATGTCCTCACTACATATCGAAGAATTCGGATACTTACTGCTGTGTTCGGGTTGGCTTACTTGCCATCTGTTGCCCATAGTGCGCCTCACCGAAAACTTTGTGCATCCCCTAGATAAGTAAGTGGCCTCTACCTTTCATCCCTTAAACGAGGGAGCTTATCGTTGTCAACTTTTCCTGCTGAGCTTAACAGAACTAATCCCCTATTTGAGGGGTACGCAAGGTATAAGTGATCACGTATAAAATCATGCTAACTAGAGTATAAAGACAAGTTTAAACGAGTCATTATTCAACGATTTGAGGACACGCGTTATGACAACTTCACACATCCAGCGGGTGTTTTTGGTCGAGGATGATCAAGGAACTCTGAATCGTTTAGCGGAGATTATTCGCACGCAAACGAGTTTAAATTTAGTCGGTATGGCTGGAACCTACACTGAGGCAGCTAAATGGCTGGAGGCCAATAGCTTAGATGTTCTGCTCACGGACCTAGGCTTGCCTGATGGCAATGGCAAACAACTGATTGAGCAGACACGTGAGCAGCACCCAAAGGCAGAAATCATGGTGATTTCCCGGTTTGGGGATGAAAACAGTGTGGTAGAGGCGATTAAAGCGGGCGCGAGTGGTTATCTACTGAAAGATGAGTCAGCGACGCATATTGCTGAAGGTATTCAACAGTTATTGCAAGGTGGATCACCCATTAGCCCTGCGATAGCTCGGTATATATTAGATTATTTTCAGCAAGGCGATTCTGGTTCTACCAGCGGTAGTGAGAATGATGCTCTGCTGACGCCCAAAGAAAAAATGGTCTTGCAGTACATTTCGCGTGGCTATTCAAACAAAGAAATTGCGCGCTCTTTAGATATTTCTCCACATACAGTGGCTTCACATATTAAGCGGATTTATCAGAAGCTAGAGGTGAATTCACGTAATGAAGCGGTGTTTGAAGGTTGGCGCATGGGACAGTTGAGTATGCTGCAAAACCAAGCCTCACAACCCGCACATAAAGATGCTAAGCAGGTCGCTGAGGCCTTGAAAATGGGCGGTAAGAGCGGTGCGGATATTCTGGATGTTTTAAAAATGGTGTTCGGCCTAGATATGGGGCAGTGCATTCAATGTTTACAACAATTGCATTATTCAGCCGGTGAAATTTTCATGGCAGTGCGTAAAAGCTTCAATGCAGATGATAAATCCATCATCCAAGCTATGTTGAGCCAAGGTTTTAGCCATGAAGAGGCTTTAAAAGCCATGTTAGATCAGTTATAGCGGATGCTCAGACTCATTCGTAAAGGACTGTTGACTTGAAAAACATTATTGATTTAAGGATACCTACTCGGTTGGGGGCTTGGCCAGTCTTAGTATTGGTAGGCATTTGTTTAGTTGTAGGCTGGCAAATCACCACAGTACGTTATCAACCACCAGAAGAGGGTGCTTTAAATCGGAATAATGCAACCCTGGTAGTCGCTGATCCTACAGCTTGCCCTGCAAGCATCGACGATAATTTAGCGACAGCTGATATTGCACTGCCGTTGGCCGATGTCTTAGGCAACTGTGTGCAACAGTCTTTAGCCAAGCTCGCCCAAGGTAAACAAGTCACCTTACCCCATGAATGGCGGGATGAGTTTGTAGAGCTTCCGCAATTAACCCTAGGTCAAGCGGTCTATCGAGTGAAAGTGGCTTTGTCCACCGCACCTTCAGGCCTCTGGGGCTTAGTACTACCAGCCACGGGTGGCGATCCAGCTGTTTTTGTAAATGGTAAATTGATTGGTTGGGGCGGTAGTTTCCAAGCTCCAGTAGCACGCAATGCGAATCGGCCTTTAATGTTTGCGATTCCTCAAGGTTTGCTCAATCAAGGCGATAACTATTTTGACATTTATGTTGTGAGCCAACCTGCCAATGCAGGATTTTTAGAGCGTTTAGTGATTGGTCGTGCCGAAGTCTTAGAGGAAAGCTATCAGCATTATCATTTCTTTCGCTCCACCTTGCCACAAACGATAGCTTTAGTGGTGTTTGTGCTGAGTTGTGCGATTGGGCTGCTTTGGTTATATCGCCGCCAGGATATTGAATATGGTTTTTGTGCTTTAGGTGGCTTGTTCTGGTCTTTGTATACCCTTGATCAATTTATAGTGAATATCGTCGGTAGCTATCGGTTTTGGGACTGGCTAAGTGTGGTGAGTTTAGGTGGTCTCAGTTTAGTCGCAGTATTTTTTGTGCATCGATTTTTACAACAACGCCATCCACGGACTGAACTTACAGTCGTATGGGTTTTTTCTAGCGTGGCTTTGGTGCTGGCAGTGGTATCAGAGGCATGGTTCTATCACTTATTACAATGGGTGGCTTATCCCTTGGTGTGCCTGAGCTTGCTATACGTTTTAGTGTTCTCAGCACATGAGGCTTGGAAGATTCGCAGCGCTGATTTATATGTGCTAGTTGCCGCAGGTAGCGTGGTGGTATTGCTGGCTATTCATGATTTATTGGTGATTTTGAACCTTGAATCGCTAGCGTATGGCCGTTTTTTACACTTCGGTGCGCCCTTTGTCTTGATCGCGTTTGGCTGGATTCTATTGCAACGCTTTGTACGTTCTTTACAAGCGATGGAAAGCTTCAATGCCCAATTAATCGAATTGAATCAGGAACTGGAAGAGCGCGTTGAAGAGAAAACTCGCAAGATTGCGCAAAGCTATGAAACGATCCGGATTTTGGGTCAAGAGCAAGTCTTATTGCATGAGCGCTCACGGATTATGCGGGATATGCACGATGGTATCGGTGTGTATTTAACCAGCATGCTACGCCAATTAGAGAGCGGTACAGTAGATCGAGATCAGTTAAGCAGCGCTGCACATAATGCTTTAAACGATTTGCGGCTGATGATCGACTCATTAGGAAGCGCAAGTACGGATTTACCAGCCATGCTTGGCATGTTCCGTACTCGTATTAGCGTAGCTTTAGATGCTTGTGGGGTTGAATTGGAGTGGGATGTGGATGAGTTGCCACCACTGACTGATTTTGGTCCAGAGCGAGCCTTGAATTTATTAAGAATTTTGCAGGAAGCGTTCACGAATGCCTTAAAGCATTCTGGCGCCACTTGTATCCGCTTGTCTGCTAAGTCAGCAACGAAACCGGAGGGCACAGGTCTAATTAATATCGAGGTCTGTGACAACGGCAAGGGCTTCAACTTAGGTGGGACGGCCGGTAATGGATTGAAAAATATGCAGTACCGTGCACAAAAAATTAAAGCGGGATTCGCGATCAAGCCAAGTGCTATAGGGACTTGTCTTGAAATCGGATTACCCATTAGCGGTGTATAGGTGGTGATAAGTAAGCAAGCCAAAAGATTCAAAAACAAAGGCTTGTATAAGTTGGTTGTCTATTTTGAGGATTTCGATATGTTTATTAAAAGATTCACTAATCAATTGATCTTGTTTGCGGGACTTGCTCTTAGCCCAGTGGTGTTTGCAGCAGACTTAGCGCCGACTAAAGTGGAGTATCAGCATGCGGAAGAAGCAGGTGGTAAGGGCAGTGATGTGATTAAACTCACTGCACCTAAGGCTTGTGCTGTGTTTGATGATGCACGTATTGTTTACACAAAACGTCGCTATGGTCAGGCTAATATTATCAGTAAGCCGGCTGCTGGTTGTAATCCTTCAGGTGGGCAGTGCAAGCTCGAAGTGAAATGGGAGCATGAACCTGCCGGACGCTTGAATTACCAAGTAGAAATTAATTGGAAGCTGCAATCAAGCTGCTAAGGAGCTAAGTTCGAGGCTGCCGCGGTAATGCTTGTGTTTCCCTAACTGCATCAAGTAGTATGCTTTGCAGATTTAATCACTGGAGGGACTCCATGTTTCGCGGCAGTATGGTAGCACTGGTCACCCCTATGACCCACACAGGGGGCATTGACGAGCAAGCATTAGAAGCATTAGTGGCATTTCATATTGAAAATGGCACTGATGCCATTGTGGCGGTAGGGACTACGGGTGAATCCGCAACCCTTTCGCACAAAGAACACAGTTATGTCGTGAAACGTGTCGTTGAGCTAGTTAATAAACGTATTCCAGTGATCGCAGGTACTGGTTCCAATAGTACCGATGAGGCTATTGAACTGACTCAAGCTGCTATGCGTGATGGCGCTGATGCCTGTCTATTAGTAACTCCCTATTATAATAAACCGCCTCAAGAAGGCTTATATCAACATTATAAAAAGATCGCCGAATCCGTTGCTATTCCCCAAATTCTTTATAATGTACCAGGCCGTACTGGCTGCGATTTATTGCCTGAAACGGTAGAGCGTCTAGCATCCATTTCTAATATTGTCGGTATTAAAGAAGCGACCGGCAATATTGGACGGGCGCGCGATATTATTCAGCGCTGTGGCGAGCGGATGGATGTGTATAGTGGTGATGATGCGACTGCGATGGAGCTAATCCTAGCAGGTGGCAAAGGCAATATTTCGGTAACAGCAAATGTAGCTCCTGCGGCTATGCATGCGATGTGTAAAGCGGCTCTTGCGGGTGACCGTGAAACGGCAGCACGTATCGATGCCACAGTAGCTGATTTACACCGTGTTTTATTCTTAGAACCAAATCCAATTCCGGCAAAATGGGCTGTCCACAAACTAGGCTTCGGTAGCGAAAGCTTGCGTCTACCTTTAGTACCTTTATCTGAAGCATTGCGTCCGACGATTTTAGCGGCGATGCAGAAAGCTGGACTTCAGTGCGCATAGGAGCAGCGAGGGTTTATGATCAGCAGTAAAAGAGCACGTAGCACTTTAGTGATTGCGTTTGCTGTTAGTTCAGCAGTTCTGGTGTCAGGCTGCGCTTGGTTAAAAATCGATTCGATTACGGATACGGTGAATTATCGTGGAAATAGCTCGTCGATTGCCAATTTAGAAATTCCACCGGGTTTAACCGCACCAGCTTTTGATTCTACTTATACGATTCAACGGCCGGTATCAGCTTCAGATGTACCGCCGCCAACTCAGGCCGCTATGGCTGCAGGGCAAACAGGTGTCGTGATGCCGCTAGGCACAGGCTTGAACTCAACACTAAGCCAGTTGAAGGATGGTAACCCAGTCCTAGCTGTTGCAGGGCGCTATGATCAAGTTTGGGCGAAAACTGGCCAAGCTTTAGGGCGCATGGGCTTAACGCTTGCTAGTCAGCAGTATGAACAGGGAATTTACACGGTCACTGCCGCTAATTCTGTTGAAGAAGACAAAAACGTCATTAGCCGCTTTATGTCTTACCTCAGCTTCAAAATTGTGGATGGCCAAGAGACAAAAGGCCCTAGTTATCGCTTTATTATTGGCGATCGAGGCGAGCAAAGTTTAATTGTGGTGAGTGACGAGGCTGGCAAACCTGTTAAAGCTGAAGAAGCTAATGCCTTATTAACTCGCTTGAAGGCCGAGCTTGCGCAATAAATGCTTAGGTTTGCCTCTTTAGGTAGCGGCAGCAAGGGCAATGGAACTTTAATAGAATGCGGGATGACTCGCATTCTTATCGATTGTGGCTTCACTCTCGCAGAAACTGAACGTCGTTTACAGCGCTTAGGCTGCTCAGCTGCTTCTATTAGCGCTATTTTAGTAACCCACGAACATGGCGATCATGCTTTAGGTGTGGGGCGTTTATCAAGACGTTATCAAATCCCAGTCTATTTAACAGTAGGTAGCTTTAAAGCTATCGCTGATAAACAGTTTGCGCAGACACTGTTCATTAATCTCAAACAAACCTTAGCCATTGGTGACTTAGAGATTATTCCGTTTGCTGTGCCACATGATGCCCGTGAGCCTTGTCAGTTTGTGATTTCGGATGGTGGGGTGCGTTTAGGCATACTCACTGATACTGGCAGTTATACAGATGCTATGCTTGAACAACTACATGGACTACAAGGTTTGCTGCTCGAATGTAATTATGAAACCGAAATGTTGCAGCGCGGTCCTTATCCCTATGCACTGAAAGAACGTTTGCTGAGTCGTTATGGACATTTATCTAATCAGCAAGCACTAGAATTACTTAAACAACTTCGCTTGGATAAATTGCAGTACTTGGTAGGCTGTCATCTGAGTGAGGTTAATAATCTACCAGAACATGCCTATGCAGCCCTTTGTAAGGGAGTAGGTGGTCAGTGCAATGGTATAAAAATCGCCAGTCAACAAGAAGGTTTAGACTGGCATATCCTCAATTAGTAGAAAAATCTTAAAATTTTTTCGTCCTTAACTAATTGAGTTCTAAAGCTTAAATTTTGAATGTCAAAAAAGCTTCATAAATTTTTGAGATAGGGAGTTGACGGTAGAGCTGTGGTCTGTATAATGCGCAACTTCTTGAGGACGACACGACAGCGAAACGACTTATAAATCAGTAAGTTAGTGAGTTAAAGTGGAGAAATTAAGTAGCTAGTGAGTTCAAACAGTGTTAAGAAATCAGTAAGAAAATTCTTGACAGTGTATAGATAATTAACTAGACTGCGCGTC
>SSFA01000005.1 GCA_008015155.1 Thiothrix sp. | reverse complement strand
GGTTCTGCAAGTGGTGCGCGTCGACAGCATGGAAGAAGCCATGCAGTTGATCAATGCACATGAATACGGCAATGGGACTTGCATCTTCACCCGTGATGGCGAAGCAGCCCGTTACTTCTCGGATCATATTCAAGTGGGGATGGTGGGGATCAATGTGCCCTTACCGGTTCCAGTCTCCTATCACAGCTTTGGCGGTTGGAAGCGTTCCTTGTTTGGGGATTTATCCGCCTATGGGCCGGATAGTATTCGCTTTTACACCCGCCGGAAGACCATTACTCAGCGCTGGCCTTCGTCGGCCGTCCGCGAGAAAGTCCAGTTCGCCTTCCCGTCTTGATCTATGCTCAAAGGCCAGCTCAGTGATAGTAGTTTAAGGCTGTTACGCATCTACAAAACCGTCGTCGAATGTGGCGGTTTTGCAGCAGCCGAGGCCGAACTGAATATCAGTCGCTCAGCGATTAGCTTGGCCATGTCTGATCTCGAGCAGCGTTTAGGTTTGCGCCTTTGTCAGCGCGGCCGCACTGGATTTGCGCTGACCGACGAAGGTGCCAAAGTCTATGATTCCACCTTGCAACTCTTGGGTTCGATGGAAAACTTTCGCACCCAAGTGAATGAACTACACAATCATCTACGCGGTGAGTTGAATATTGGTATCACCGACAATCTGGTCACCATGCCTTATATGCGTGTCACGGAAGCCTTAAAAAGCCTGCACACGCTCGGGCCTTCGGTGAAAATTAATATCCGCATGATTCCCCCCAAAGATATTGAATTGGAGGTATTAGATGGGCGTTTACATATTGGCGCAGTACCCGAGCTGCGCCCCCTCACCGGTTTAAACTATCTCTCGTTATATGATGAGCTGTCCTGTTTATATTGCAGTGCTGAACATCCTTTATTTGGCTTTGATCAGCAAGCACTCGATCGCAGAATCCTCAGCCAACAAGCAGCGGTGCTACCCGCTTATGCACAAACCGTCGCCGTTAAAGAACTGATGCGTGATTTAAAACCAGCCGCCACGTCTACCGACCGCGAAGGCATTGCTTTTCTGATTCTCACAGGGCAATACATCGGCTATTTACCGACTCACTATGCAGAGCGCTGGGTAAATGAAGGCCGGATGAAAGCCTTGTTGCCAGAAGAACTCCATTACAGCACGGCTTATGCCATTATCACCCGCAAAGGGGCACGCTCGAATCTGGTGGTCAAAACCTTTATCGAACAGCTACAAAAAACTTCTATTCATCAAAAATAGAATATAAATTCCATTATTTATTTTTAATGTAAAAATTATTACAAAAACTCGCGGTTAGCTTATACTGTTTTTATTAAGGATGAGGAGCAACAGTCATGAGCAGCAATACCAATGATGGCACTGATTTCAACCGCCAACTCGCAGGTAAAAACTTTCTCATGACCGGTGTCACTCAAGGCTTAGGCGAAACCACTGCCCGTTTATTGGTCGAGCGAGGTGTAAGGTGACCGCCCCACACTTAGATATTGAAGCTTTCGCTGCACTGTGTAGCCAAGATTTAGATCTTAGCCACTATCCACTAGCTAGTGGTTTAGAGAAAAATGTACTGCTTTATGAGGGTGATGAAGTCCGTGCGGGTCTTGCTTTAGCCAGTTTTAATCAAGCCATTCGTCGTGAATTTGCCCATGTTCTGCAACACGGTTCAGGCGTATTTGTGATTCAGAATGCTTTTGCGGATAAATCAGTGATTGAGCACATGAATCAGGTGTTTGAGGCGATTTTTGCGCAAGAAACGGGTAAAGCTTCCGGTGATCATTTTGCTAAAGCAGGAGCAAATGGGCGGATTTGGAATGCCTTGCAAAAATCCGCGCTGCTTAATCCGGAAGCCTTCATTGACTATTATAAAAATCCTTTGCTGCTGCTTGCCTCCGAGGCTTGGTTAGGGCCACATTATCAACTGACCACCCAAGTGAATGTGGTGCGCCCAGGTGGTCAAGCGCAAGCGCCGCATCGCGATTATCATTTAGGTTTTCAGGAGCCAAGCGAATTAGCGCGCTTCCCGATGCACGCACATCTCATGTCGGCGCAATTAACTTTGCAAGGTGCGGTGGCACATACCGATATGCCACTCGAATCTGGCCCGACTTTGTTGCTGCCGTTTTCTCAGCAATATGAATTAGGTTATTTCGCTTGGCGCGATGAGACCTTTAAACAGTATTTCGCCGAACACGCGATTCAATTGCCGCTTAAACAGGGCGATGCACTGTTTTTTAATCCAGCGCTCTTTCACGCAGCAGGCACGAATTACACCAGCGATTTCCACCGTAGCGCTAATTTATTGCAAGTCTCTTCTGCCTTTGGTCGCCCGATGGAACAACTGGATCGTTATGCGATGACGCGCGCTATCTATCCTGCCTTGCGTGAACAATGGGCGAGTTTAAATGGCTTAGAACGTGAGGCACTGCTCTACAATACTTGCGAAGGCTATTCCTTTCCCACCAATTTGGACAGTGACCCGCCCTTATACGGTTTAGCGCCGCAAACCATGCAGCAACTCACCCTACAAGCCTTAAATGAGGGTTTAACGGTGGAAGCATTTGATCCGCAATTACAACAACATGCGCAGAAGCGCCAAGCTTGAGGATAGTTTATGTTTAATGAAGAACGTCATTTAGCAGCGCCGATTCGCTGGGGTATGGTTGGCGGTGGGCAGGGTAGTGAGATTGGTTATGCGCATCGCAGCAGTGCGGCGCGGGATCGTTTCTTTGCCTTAAAAGCCGCTGCCTTTGATATTAATCCGGAGCGGGGGCGCGAGTTTGGCGTGAATCTCGGGCTTGAGCCGGAACGTTGCTATGCTGATTATCAAAGTCTATTTGCCGAAGAAGCCAAACGTGCTGATGGTATTCAAGCGGTGAGTATTGCCACGCCCAATGGCACACACTATGCGATTAGCAAAGCCGCTTTGGAAGCTGGCTTGCATGTGATTTGTGAAAAACCACTCACCTTTACCAGTCAAGAAGCGCAAGAACTCGCCGCCTTAGCACAACAAAAGAACAAACTCTTTGCGGTGATGTATGGCTATTCGGGCTTCCCGATGCTGCATCAAGCACGGGAAATGATTCGTCAAGGCGCGTTAGGTAAAGTGCGGATTGTCACCATGCAATTCGCGCACGGCTTTCATAATACTGCGATTGAAGAACATAGCGCGGGGGCAAAATGGCGCATGAATCCAGCGATTTCTGGCCCCACTTATGTATTAGGCGATTTAGGCACGCATACTTATTATCTGATGGAAATGCTCACGGGGCTTGAAGTGGATGAGCTGTGCTGTATGCGCCAGAGTTTTATCCCAAGCCGTGCACCCCTCGAAGATAATGCACATGTGATGTTCAAATTCAAAGGCGGCGCGGTCGGCACACTTTGGGCAAGCTCAGTGAATGCAGGCTCAATGCACCAACAAAAAATCCGCGTGGTCGGCGAAAAAGCCAGCGTGGAATGGTGGGACGAATACCCCAATCAATTACGCTATGAAATCCAAGGTCAACCCGCGCAAATTCTCGAACGCGGTATGGGCTATTTAGCGCAAGGCGTGGATGGCATTTGCAGCCGTATTGGTGGCGGTCACGCGGAAGGCTTTTTTGAATCTTGGGCGAATCTGTATCACCGCTTTGCTTTAGCGATTGATGCACTGGAGCGCGGTGATCAGGCCACTTTAGAGCAGCTTTGGTATCCAGATGTGCAAGCAGGGATTAGTGGGGTACGTTGGTTGGAGGCTTGTGTGGAATCAGCGGATAATGGAGCGATTTGGGTGAAGTTTTAGAAAAATTAGTTTTAAGCATAGTAAAGACTAGATGGAATACTATTTAAATCCATTTGCTGGTTATACTAGTCAATTTTAAATAAGAGCATCTAGTTTTGAAACATCCAATCGTTCTTATTCACGGCCTATTCGGCAATCTGAGTGAGCAAAAAATAATTACAGCTTTTGGCAATGCCGCAGTCTATGCACCAGATTTATTAGGGTATGGGCAATTTAAACAGGCTGACTTAAGTAGCCTCACCTTAGCAGATCAGGCGAATCACATAGCCCGTTTTATTGAAACTCATCAACTCGGTGCAGTACATTTAGTCGGGCATTCGGTAGGTGGTGCAGTTGCAGTGCTAGTTGCTAGCCTTTATCCACACTTAGCGGCATCCTTAACCAGTGTAGAAGGCAATTTCACCCTTAAAGATGCTTTTTGGTCAGGGCAATTAGCTAAAATGCCCTTGGCTGAAGTGGAAGAAATTATTAGCGGGTACGCAAAAGATCCCACAGCATGGATAACAAAAGCCGGTGTGCAGCCATCCGCTTGGGCAACCCAGTTAGCCACGTGCTGGTTAAGCAATCAACCTGCCAGCACCATTAAGGCTCAAGCTAAAGCTGTTGTGGAAGCGACTGAAGTGGCTAGCTATTTAGAGACGGTTAAACAAATCATCCATAATGGATTAGCTGTGAATTTGATTGCCGGAGCGCGCTCAGTTGAGGGTTGGGATGTACCCGTTTGGGCTTATCGTTTAGCCACTATGAAGCTGAATCTACCTAATACTGGGCATTTACTAATGGCGGAAGCACCCGAGCAATTTGCTCAAGTAGTATTAATGTGTGCTAAGTATGCGGAATCACTCCAGAACTATCAAACCACTTAACATCTCAGTCTAAGTGATTAGCCGCTGTTAATTAACAGCGGCTAAATGGCTAGTCTAGTAACTTAAGCGTTAATCCCCTGCGTAATAAATTCCATCAACCACCTCGCCCGGATACAAGCTTTCAGGAATTTTAGCCCAGCCCACTAAACCAAAGCTGCTTTTGACTAGATAATTATCTTCTTGATTAACTAATACACTAACACCAGTACCTTTAGTTAATAAACCGAGCGATTTTTTCATTCCTATATCGCTATAGATTTCTAGATCTTTTTTTAACTCAGCATCAATACCGACATAATAAAAAGGCTGTTCAACCTCGACTAACTCGTCACCCTCAACTTTGTATTTACGTCTTGCATTAAACATATTATTGGTATGCCCAGATACATAAAGGAAGCCATTGCCTGGGATATACAACTGCAAGCCGCTGAGGCGAATATTAGTCTTTGCCAGCGCTTTCCCTTCATTTTTTTGAATAATAAAAACCGGATCAGCGCTAGGCCCTGGAGAATAGTCGATGGTGTAATATTGATCACTCTCTTTATCAATTTTAGTTTTTAGCATGCGCTTCTGTCCTTCCAGATCAGGATCAGATAGCTCTTCATTGATTACCTCGGTCACACTAGGATTGTAATGAATTGCGATGGATTCGCCCTCACTCACAATAGGCTCATCCACGGCCAGCGTTTTAAGATTAGGAAAGGGTTCAGCTTTATTTTTAGTCGCCACTAAAGGCTCAACGCTGACACTTGATCCACTTGCAGCAAGATCAGTGGCATAACTAGCCTGTGTTGAAGCAAGTAATACAGTTAAAACTAAGATTTTTTTAAGCATAGATGACCCTGTTTTAGGTTGAAAATTGGGGTATAGAACTAGCATAACTTGACTGGGGCAAGGGGGAGTGGAAAATTGGATAGACTGCCAATCTAGCCTAGATAATTTCTTTATAAAATCACTCTTGTCGACTAAAATGGAATTACATTCCCGATTGGTCGAAAGCATGTATCAACGCACTCTGCAAACCACCATCCAACAAGCTTCCAGCGTATTCCCTGTCTTACTACTGACTGGAGCAAGGCAAGTGGGGAAAACGACCTTATTGGAAGCTTGTGCAAAGCCGGAGCGCCATTATGTGACCTTAGATGATCCGCAAGAAGCTGAATTAGCACGCACTGATCCCGCTTTATTTTTTCAACGTCATCCTCCGCCTGTCATCGTTGATGAAATTCAATATGCGCCAGAGTTATTTCGCGCTATTAAACTCATGGTTGACCGTGAGAAAAAAACGGGTTTGTTTTGGCTGACGGGTTCACAGAAATTTCATTTAATGCAGGGCATTACCGAAACTTTAGCGGGTCGAGTGGCAGTATTAGATTTGTTAGGTTTATCACAAGCGGAATTAAATCAGCATGCTATGGATTCTCTGCCTTTTCTACCGACGACTGCTTGGCTTAATCAAGTACGCGCGCAAAAACCACCTAACTTAAACCTAATAGAATTATATAAGCGTATTTGGTTGGGCTCTTTTCCACGTCTGGCTTTAGAACCTATCATGTCGCGCGATTTATTTTACAGTGGCTATGTGCAAACCTATTTGCAGCGTGATGTGCGTGATTTAACTCGTGTCGGTGATGAGCGTTTATTTCTCCAGTTCTTACGAGCTTGTGCGGCACGTGTCGGGCAATTACTGAATTATGCTGATTTAGCGCGTGATGTAGATATTGACCCTAAAACTGTAAAAGCATGGCTGTCGATTTTAGAGACCTCTGGAATTATTTACCTACTCCAGCCTTATCACACTAATGTCACTAAACGTTTATTAAAAACGCCTAAATTATATTTTTTAGATACGGGCTTATGTGCTTATTTGACGCAATGGTCGTCGCCTGAAACCTTAGAGGCCGGTGCTATGTCTGGCGCGATTTTAGAGAATTGGATGCTAATAGAAATCCTCAAAAGCTGGTGGCATAACGGTAAAACCCCTTATGTGTATTTTTATCGAGATAAAGAGCAGCGTGAAATAGATTTATTGCTAGAGCGGGATAATACACTCTATCCGGTGGAATTTAAAAAAACAGCTAGCCCTAATTTAAGCATGGTCAAAAACTTCAGGGTGTTAGCAAGTTTAGATAAGCAAGTGGGTCATGGTGCTCTTATTTGCCTACGCGAGGCGGATATTCCGTTGTCGGTTGAGGTGGATGTGATTCCAGTTAGCTACTTGTAGGCACAGTATTCCTCATGTATAAATTTTTGGCAGACTAACTGAATTATGATTACTTCTAATCTTCAACAACAAGCCCAAACGTGGCTAGCCCAACAAGGTCTCCCTAACACCCAACTCACGCCCTTAGCCGGCTACACCAATTTCGTTTTCCTTGTCGAATCTACCAAGCCACCTTATCGCTCGGTGATTCGCCTAGCTAATCACAGTCTAGCCGCCGGTTTATGTCCACTGGCTACGCATCCGGCTCATAGCATTAAGCTTCACCAACAAGCGGAGCAATTAGGCTTAGCGCCTGCTTTATTAGGCTTGGATGAGCAAATGGGGATTATGTGGTTGGCGGATGCGGGTGAGCGACGCAGTTTACAAACGGCTGATTTTCCGGCGATTCGCGAATTATTAGAGCGCTTACATCACAGTGGTTTGGATTGGTCGCTGCCTGATGGACAAGCGCCGGATGTTGCAAGCTTAAACTTATTAACCGGCTTGAGTCATGCGCCTCATTCGCCGCTCGTGCCTGCTGCCAACCGCTTATTGCAATTGGCTGCTGAGCGTGATTATGCCCATTTGCCTTTAGTGCCGGTACACAGCGATCTTAATCCGGGCAATTGGCTGCAGGATGGGCAGCGCTGGTGGCTGATTGATTGGGATTTTGCACGCTTGATGGTCGCGGAATGGGATTATGCGAGCCTGATTGTCGAGCATGGTTGGCAGCGCGAACCGGCGCAATTACTCGCCCCGTATATTCCCTTACCCGATTTAGCATGGTTTTGTGCCGCCTTTGCCATGCTCAGTTGGGATTGGCATCAGCAACGCGGCACAGATCAAGTTGCTAGCAAACAAGCCACCGCACAGTATTGGTTAGCGCTTTGTTAGCCGACCTAAATCCTGTTTTGAGCCTTTAGCCACGACCTAAATCCTGTTTTAGGTCGCTGCCAGCCGCTGACTCGCCTTATCTTGCAGACTTCTTCAATCAGATAAGCAAGCCCATAATGAACTCTGCAAATGTCAACACTCTGTTTAAAAAACTGTCTTATGCTTTAGTGCTCAGTGCTTTCCTGCACACCGGAGCGAGCTTAGCGGCTAGGCTCGATTTACCCGGTTATGATCGCTTTACTGTAGAGGCTGCCCATCGTGCCAAGCTTATTGAGGCGTCACTATGGTATCCAGCCGCGACTAAAACCTATAAAACCCCGATTGGGGATAATGCGCTCTTTCAGGGTCGCTCCGCGTATATGGGAGCAGCGCTGGAAGCGGGCAAACATCCTTTAGTGATTATTTCGCACGGTTCTGGTGGCAATATGGATGGTTTGGCTTGGTTGTCGTCTGGCCTTGCCCAAGCTGGCGCTATAGTTCTGGCGGTTAATCATCAAGGTAGTACCACGGGTGATAGCTCGCCGCGCCGCACTGTGCTGTTTGAAGAGCGGATTGCCGATATTCGCTCTAGCTTAGATCAAGTGCTCAAAGACCCTAATTTTGCGCCGCACATTGATACCCAACAGATTAGCGCGCTCGGCTTTTCCTTGGGTGGAACTAGCGTGTTACAACTAGCTGGTGCGAGTTTTGATCGCCAAGCCTATCAAGATTATTGTCAACGTTTGGGTGAAGCAGCCGTGGATTGCGTCTTTTTAAGCAAAGGCGGGGTTGATCTGAAGCAGTTGCCCGCAACATGGGAACAGGATTTTCGCGATCCACGGATTAGCAAAATTATTGCTGTGGAGCCGGGCTTTAGTTATGCCATGACGGCAAAGAGCTTAAACAGCATGCAAAAGCCCGTATTATTGATTAGCTTAGGCAATCGCGAGCAAAGCTGGAAAGCAGCAGATATGAGCGAACAAGGCAGCAATCTCATCAAATTAATTCCGCAAGCCCAACACGAAACCTTTGCCCCAGCGCATCACTTCACTTTCTTGCCGGAATGTAAACCGAATGGCGAAAAACTGCTGGCTGAAGAAAATGATGACCCGATTTGTACCGATCCTGCAGGCACTAATCGGGCGCAAATTCACCAGCAGATTCTTGCTAAAGTCAGTCAGTTTTTGGGTTTGCCAAAGCCGTAGTCATTATAAACGGCGCTTTCACCGCACGCTTTCGCCACTCACTCGGATTCATCCCAGTGAGGCGGCGAAACTCGCGATTGAAATTCGATTTAGTCTGAAAACCACAATGCCCCATGATATCGGTAATGCTTTGCTCACTGTGATCGAGTTGTTGGGTGACACACTCAACGCGATAGGCATTAATCAACTGCGATACATTGCAATTCAAGACATTATTCACCGCTGCGGATACAGAGCGTGCTGGTGTGCCGAGCTTGCGTGCCAAGCGATTTAGATTGAGATCGGGGTCGCAATAAAAATTCTGTGTGCGCAGTAAATGATCAAGTTGCCCAATAGTAGATTGGTATTCCAGCAAAGGGGGTGTACTAGACGAAGCTGCCTGAACGCTCGGCGACTCCGGCACTGGCTCTGGCTCTGGCTCCTCTAAAATCGAGGGCATCTTGGTGGTCTGGCCTAACCAAGCAATCAAACCACCAATCACCAGAATCAACAAGGAATGCAGAATGGCTAACACTTGCGGAGCGTGTTGGCCTTGATACCAGACAAAATCAAAGGCGACGGCTGTATCCACTAGGGCGGAAACGAGCATAGCCACACCCACCCAAAACGCTGTTTTTGCCAAAAAGTGTGTATCGTCGAACCGTGAGAATACCCATTGATCAGGCGATTTTAAGCCTAGCAAGACTAGCGCAATCCCATAGCCTAAGTAGCTGAGAACAATAACGATATCAATCCCATCTCGCCAAAATACTAAGCTTAGCAAGACAGCTAGAACTGGCAGGCTGTGTAGCCCCCAAGCAGCCTGCTTAGCTTGACGCAAAATACTAAAGCAATACCAAGTAACACTGGGCAAGAGAGCAGCTAGCAAGGGCTGAAGATAACGCAAGCCTAAGTTATCGGTGCTCCAGCGCAGACCCACTGCAATACTCATCAAAGCACATAACAGTAGGAAACTGTAAAACGGCCAATAAGGACGTTGCAGACCGTGGGTTTTGCCAAATCGTAACAGCAAAATGATCAATAAAAAGGTGACAATAAAAGGCAAAGGTAGAGCAGGCATAGTGGTGTTAGATAATTATGAGTTAGGCAAGATCTTAAGCCCGCCCATACTAACCGAATGCAGCCAAGCTACAAGGTTTTAGCTTAGAAAAAACTCAGATCCTTCTGCTGCTGCCCAAGAGTATCTGTCTAGAGCTTGAGATCATTTTCCCTAGCTTAAGCGGCTCAATAGAGTCAACTCTGTCAGCTCCAGCTTAGCTCAAGTTGAAAAAAAGCCAGCACTGGCTGAATATGGCTGGCTTTAGCTAAACTTTGTTATGGGGATTTATCATGCGTTCGACGCTCTTTAGTTTTTTCTTAGCGGCTAGCCTTACTAGCTCTTTCATACAGGCTGATTCAAGCACTATTCAAGTCACTTACGCCCAAGCCCAAAACAAAACCGAAGCAGCTAATTTGAAGCTCTTACAACAATCGGATGTGGTGAAAATCTTTAGCGACTTGGTCGACAGCGAATTCAAACTCAAATACCCGATTAAACCGCAATTCGGCGCTGAGGATGGACCACTATATGATCCAGAAAGCCATGAACTGATGATGCCGTATAGTTTTTTGGAGGAAAGCCAACAGCGTTTTGCCAAAGCTAAATACGAAAAAACGGGCATAAGTGTGAATGAAGCGACTTTGGATGCGGTGCAGCACACTTTATTCCACGAATTAGCGCACGCCTTAATCGCCATGTATGACTTGCCTATTGTCGGCAAGGAAGAAGATGCGGCCGATAATTTAGCGACCGTATTATTGATTGAGTATTTGGACGATGGCGCAGAAGTGGCCATTAGTGCAGCCGATTTATTCGATTTGGAAGGCGAAGAAGTTCAGGAATTGGGCGAAGCGGATTTCTGGGATGAGCATAGCCTCGATGCCCAACGCTATTACACCACCATGTGTCATGTGTATGGCAGCGATCCACAGAAATATAAAGAGGTCAAAACCGAGGCTGGTTTTGATAAAGAACGTGCCGAAACCTGTAGCGATGACTATACCTTAGTGCGTGAGAATTGGTTTAAATTATTGAAGCCGATTATGAAAAATCCGACCTAGCCTTCGCTTTGATTAGCTCTAGCGCTGAAGAAAAAACGCAATCTCGACCAAAATGGAATGAAGCTCCCGATTGGTCGAGATTTTCAAATAAGGTTTCAATCTCCTCATCCTCAAAACAATAGCGCTTAGTTCATCTACTTTTTTAGCTTTTACTAGCACGCTTGTGTAGCGTCTTGGCGGTAAAATTATAAAAAGGACAGAATATGCAGAAGTATGCGGCACTTCTACAAGAGGCGCGCAGCCTAAACAAAATCCAGCCAGAAAAGAATGTTTTCTCTTTAGGTGGTTGCGGTCATTACGAAAATCCAATCACTGACTTATTAGCTTTTTTCTGTGACCCTAGTGAACAGCATAACTTCAATACTCTATTTATAGATTCACTATTCCAAGCCACTCATCAATCAGTCGACCTCACCAGGCCTATTAATACACCGATTCGCGAGCAAATCACAAAGCAAGGAAAAAGAATTGATCTAATTATTGAAGGTGAAGATTGGGTAATGGTGATTGAAAACAAAATTCGCCACTGGGCAGCTAATCCTTTCTCAGAGTATGAAAGCTACATCAAAGAAAATTATAAAGATAAAAAACCGATACTTATCTTATTAGCGATTAATCAAGAAGTAAGTCCAAAAAACTGGTTAAGCCTTAGTTATCAATCATTAATAGAAAAATTAAAAATCAATCTTGGTACTTATACCTTATCGAGTCCTTACAATAAATGGCAGGTTATTTTAAGGGAGTTTATTTTGAATATAGAGAGCGAATACAGCGTGGCTAATCAAGATATTATTAACTTTGCTAGAGCTAATTATTTTGAGATTAAAGCCATGAGCAAAATGCTGGAAGATTATTTAAGCCACTTAAAAATCCAATTAGCGGGTGCTGTTAAATTAGCCTCTGAATCCAATTGTAGTGTTACTGTTAGTAAAAATGAATGGGAGGAAGGCTCAGCACTAAGAATAGCGTCTGAATTATGGCGACAGCAGGCAAATATCACCTTGCTTATTATGGGTAATGAAGAATATAGAGTGCAATTCTATTTATATCAGATTCCAGACGAGCAAGTTGAAACGGTTAAATCCTTTTTTAAACCTCATGAGCATCATTATCGGCACTTTGGCACGGAAAATAAAACAACTCGTTGTATAGGCTTTTTTGATACAACGAGTGAAACGCTGGTATTTGAAGAAATTAAAAGACTGACTCAGCAGCTGAATGCTTATTTTAACTAAACCAAATGAGCTACGCTTGAAAGAATCAATGGCTTTATACAATAAGTCATTGATTAAATATAATTTTTCTATTTGAATACTTCTTTCCAACTCTTGTATTCACTAGGGCGCAAGCGATAACGAGCAATGTTGCCTTCATGCAAGCTCAACAATTCAAGCTCTGCTACTTCAATAAATCGTGTACGCTCATTAGCAGGCAAAGATTTTTGTGCGACTTGCTGAATGATTTTAGTTGCCTGTTCTTTATTTAAACCGTCTACCACTACACTACGCACCACTTCTTTAATTAAGTCACGATACTTAACTTTAAAAGGGTCTGGCTCTCCCAAACTTTGTCGTACTGCTGCATAGCGGGCACTAGAGCGTTCATAAGCCCATACAAACACATCGCGCAATAGCTCAACTTTATTTAATTCATAGATTCCTAAAATTCCATCAATATAAGCTTGCTCGGGTACATCAATGAAGGATAACGGTGATAGATTTTCGCGAATTAACGGGATATTGGCAGCTAAGCGTGATACACGTTTATTCACATCCTCGAAAGCCTGTAAATACGGTAATTGTACAAGTGCAAAAAAGGCTTGCTCGTAAGGGTCCTGGATGAATATTGCTTTCTCAATAATCTGATCAAAGCATTCTGAAATAAGCTGCGGCACTTCTAAAGGCAAATAAGTTGTTTGCCCAACAAGCACTGGAATTTGACGTAAACGACCACTCGCTAAGGGATCAATTAATAAACCATCTGATAAAAGTGCATGCAGATTTAAAATCGTATAGCGATTAAAGCCAATTTCATTATTATTCTCTAATAAAAACTCAATAGCTGCTTTGTGATTCAGTAGCATTTGTGTTTCAAATAATTGCTTGCCGTCTGCTGTTTGACCAAAGTGCAATAAACGTTCAGTTTCTAATAACGAATACGTATTTCCCTCTAATCGACTTGAGTTCCAAGACAAATCAATTAATAAGCGATTAAAAACTTGACGGGCATACGTGCCTGCGGGCTGTGCAATGACTTGGGTTTTGCCAATGTCATGCAAATGTTTACGCACGGTTTTAGGCAAATAGAAGGTTGTGTTAGGCTGATAGCTATCCAGAAAATCACGCTGATAGCCAATAGGTTTACGCAAAGTAAGTGGTTGATTTACCTTTTGTCTAACAGCTAAAGCTTGCTGAGATAATGGAAGTACGTAATCGAGTTTCGCAGATCTGATAGTCGATTCAGGCGTTACTAAACTGTAGCGGCGTGTGCGTTGATTGCCAAAGGCTGTAATTTTCCCTGCCTTTGTCAACGCTGTGAGGCGGCGTTGCAAAGTACGAATATTTAATTGAATGGCGAGTTTGTCTTGTAGTTGTGCCAGTGAAGCGCCAAGAGGAAATTCATTGAGTATGGCTAAAATAGCCTTATTTTGTGCTTCAATTTCGGATTGAACCATAACTGCTGCGTCTAAGGATTGTCGTAAGCCTGATTATAGCAGCGAATTGCGACAAAATTTTGTCGCAATCTATCAAAATGTCGCAATCCTCAAACCGTCAAATACTTCTGAATCAATTCATCATCCAACTCACCCATCTCCCCCTGCGCCACTTGCCGACCGCGATCCAAAATACAGAAGCGATCGCCCACGCGTCTAGCAAAGGGCAATTTCTGCTCGACCAGCAACACAGTTAAACCAATTTCTTGATTGAGTTTGCGGATAATATCGCCGATTTCTTGCACGATATTCGGCTGTATTCCTTCGGTAGGTTCGTCCAGAATCAAGAGTTTAGGGTCTAGAACTAGCGCGCGGCCGATGGCTAATTGCTGTTGTTGGCCGCCAGATAAATCACCGCCGCGTCGATTGAGCATTTGTTTCAGGACAGGAAACAGCTCAAAAATAAATGGTGGAATGCTGCGTACTTTGTCACGGCGGGCGGGTAAGCCGATTAACAAATTCTCTTCCACGGTGAGTAGCGGGAAAATCTGCCGACCTTGAGGCACATAGCCAATACCCAAATTCGCACGCTTTTCTGCATCCACACCCAGCAGGTTTTGCCCTTGATATTGAATCGTACCGCTACGGGTTTTGAGCAAGCCCATAATACATTGCAGTAGGGTAGTTTTACCCACGCCATTACGCCCCATTAGCACGGTGACTTGACCTTCCGCTACCTGCAGATTCAAATCCCAGAGCGTGTGGCTTTCACCATAAAACTGGTCAAGATGTTCGACACTGAGCATTTAAACCCCCAAATACACTTCAACCACACGCGGATTTTGCTGCACTTCATCCATGCTCCCTTCCGCGAGTACGCTACCTTGATGCAAGACTGTGACCTTATTTGCAATCGAGCGCACAAACTCCATATCGTGCTCCACCACTACCACCGAATGCTTACCCGCTAAGGACTTCAATAGCTCAGCAGTGCGTTCCATTTCTTGATGGGTCATGCCGGCGACCGGCTCATCGACTAAGAGTAAATAAGGCTTTTGCACTAAGAGCATGCCGATTTCTAGCCACTGTTTCTGCCCATGCGAAAGCGCACCCGCCTGTTGATGGTATTGCGCGGTTAGGCCAATCGTTTCCAGTGTTTCTTCAATTAAGGCTTTTTGCTCATGATCCAGTTTGGCACGCAGGCTAAACCACACACGCTTATCGCCTTTCATCGCCAGTTCCAGATTTTCTGCGACGCTATGCGATTCAAATACCGTGGGTTTTTGAAACTTGCGCCCAATCCCGGCATTGGCGATTTCCGGTTCGCTGAGCTTTAATAAATCAATGGTTTGCCCAAAGAACGCCTTACCGCTATCTGGTTTGGTTTTGCCGGTAATAATGTCCATCATGGTGGTTTTGCCGGCGCCATTTGGGCCAATAATGCAGCGCAATTCGCCCGCATCGATATAAAGATTCAGGTCATTGATCGCTTTAAAACCATCAAAGCTCACATTCAAACCTTCTAAATATAAGATGGCTTTGTGACTGGTATCTAAAGCGCCTTCACGATAAAAATGCGCGCCTTCACCTTCGCTCATGCTGCTACCTCGGGTTTATGTCCAAGCTTGGTTTTGAGGGGTTGCCATAAACCGGCTAAACCTTGCGGCAAATACAAAGTCACTAGCACGAATAAAGCGCCGAGCATAAACAGCCAAGATTCAGGCATTAAACCGGTGAACACGGTTTTCGCATAATTAACCAAAATCGCGCCCAAGACTGCACCGTATAAAGTTGCCCGCCCTCCGACTGCGACCCAAATCACAATTTCAATCGAGTTCAAAGGTGAGAATTCACTCGGATTAATAATGCCCACTTGTGGCACGTACAAAGCTCCGGCTACGCCAGCTAAGATCGCGGATAAGGTAAAAATCCAAACTTTATAATTTTCGACCTTATAACCCACGAAGCGTGTTCGGCTTTCTGCATCGCGTATTGCTACCGTAATCCGCCCGAGTTTCGAGTTCATGACATAGCGGCAGAGCAAATAGCCCAGCGCTAAGGCTAAACCTGAA
This sequence comes from Thiothrix sp., assembly GCA_008015155.1. Lineage (GTDB taxonomy): Bacteria > Pseudomonadota > Gammaproteobacteria > Thiotrichales > Thiotrichaceae > Thiolinea. The sequence continues at coordinate 12,136 of SSFA01000005.1, read as the reverse complement.
CAAATAAATAAAGCTACCCGTGTCTGATCAGCTTGCAGGCTAAAACCCAAGATATCTTTAAAATCGGTTAAACCATTATTCCCACCAAAGCCCATTTCATTGCGCAAAAACGCCCACATCAAGGCATAAGTCATGGCTTGGGTGATAATGGATAGATACACGCCGGTAACGCGCGAGCGGAAGGCCAGCCAGCCAAATACAAAGGCTAATAAGCCGGGTACAAATAGCACCATCAGCAGCGCAAACCAAAACTGATCAAAGCCTTGCCAAAACCACGGCAGCTCTTTCCAATTCAGGAACACCATAAAATCGGGTAGCTCTGGATTACCATACACGCCGCGATCACCGATTTGGCGCATTAAATACATGCCCATCGCATAGCCACCCAATGCGAAAAACGCACCATGCCCAAGGCTCAAAATCCCCAAATAACCCCAGACTAAATCGACCGCGACCGCTAATAAGGCATAGGTTAAATACTTACCCATTAAAGTGACTAAATAGGTGGGGATATGCAGCGCGCTAGTCTCTGCCACTGCTAGATTCAAAATCGGCACTACAATTAAGACCGCTGCCAACACGACTAGCATGATTTGTCCGCCGCGATCGTTTTTCAGGATTTGACTGAACATGGCTTAATCTCCTGCGGCTCGGCCTTTTTGTGGGAATAAACCGCGTGGGCGCTTTTGAATAAAGAGAATAATAAAGACCAGCACTAGAATTTTGGCGAGTACCGCACCTGCCCAAGGCTCAAGGAATTTATTGATCACCCCTAGGGATAAGCCTGCTACTAAAGTTCCCCATAAATTGCCAACGCCACCGAAGACCACCACCATGAAGGAGTCGATAATATAACTCTGGCCTAAATTGGGGCCGACATTGGTAAGCTGACTTAAAGCCACGCCCGCAACCCCAGCAATCCCCGAGCCTAAACCAAAAGTGAGAGCATCCACCCGTGCAGAACGCACGCCCATGGCTCTCGCCATCGCTCGGTTTTGTGAAACCGCACGCACTTGTAAACCCAATTTAGTTTTGCGCAACAGATAGGACAAAATGGCAAACACCAGCAGGGTAAAAGCGATGATATAAAGACGGTTATAGGTGATCGATAACACACTATTGATTTCTAGCGAGCCAGACATCCAAGACGGATTAGAGACCGGCACATTCTGCGGTGACACTAGGGTGCGTACGAGCTGCTGGAGAATCAGGCTAATGCCAAAGGTCGCGAGTAGCGTTTCTAAAGGTCGCCCGTATAAATGCCGAATCACGGTGCGCTCAATCAAAATCCCCATTAAGCCTGAAACCATAAAGGCAGCTGGAATTGCTAGAATTAGGGAATAATCTAAATAATTCGGTAGCAGTTTTTGAATAAAATAAGTCGTATAAGCACCGAGCATAATCAGCTCGCCATGTGCCATATTAATCACTCCCATCACCCCAAAGGTAATCGCCAAACCAATCGCGGCCAGCACCAACACCGAACCTAAGCTCAACCCAAAGAACAAGGTTTCTATACTGGCATTTAAGCTCACTTTATTTTCAATACTACGCAAACTGGCTTGCGCGGCTTTAGCGATTTCAGGGTCAGCATTCGTACTCAAAGGGTTAAGCTTATTGCGTACCAAAGGATTCAAATTACCGTCCAAGGCTTGAATCGCAGCCAATTGAGTCGGTTTGTCAGTCGCGCTTAACGAGGCTAAGTGTATCCCTAATTGCAGCGCATCTTTGACAGCTTGATCCGATTCTTTACTGGCTAATTCCTGCAATTGCGGAAGCATTTCCGGTGTGATGGTTTCGAGTAAACCCGTCGTTGCGGCAAGGCGTACTTTGGGATCAGGGTTAGCTAAGCTTAAGCCGCCGATTTTGCTGCGTAGGTATTTACGCAAAGTATTATTAATAGGCACTTTGCGATAATCGTCTTTATTAACTGTGCCAAGAGCTTGCCCTGTACTTAAATCGAGCGGGTCTTTATCGGATAACAGCGCTAAAGCATCGGTTTGTTTATGTTGATAAAGCTGCCCATCTAACAGGGCTTGTAATAACTGTTGTGCTTGCGGTTCATGGCTGGTGGCGAGTAGATCAACGGCTTCACGGGTTTTATCGAAGCTCGCTTGTTTAAATAAGGCGGTCGCTTGCGTCCAAGTAGGGCTGGTTTCTGCCTGCACGCTAGAAAGCAGCAATAAGCAACCCAAGAAGAAAGCACCAAGCTGGATTAATTTGCTTGCTGACATGGAGTTACCTTAAGAAGAGAGGACGCCCGCGACCGCTAGAACAGGTGATGCGGACGCCCTCAGGTTGCGTGTGGATCAGGCGATTATTGTTACTTCATTACTCATATTTCTGACCTGAGCATTTCTTCGTTTCAGTATTGTAATTACCGCAAGGCTTCCCGTCGGTTTCTTTGCCAGTCCAGTCAGCAACCAAGGGCTTGGAGTCAGGTAAGAAATCCGACCACGCATCGCCCGCGACTTCTGGCGTTTTCGACACCACTTCAAACTGCCCGTTCTCTTGAATTTCGCCGATTAAGACAGGCTTAGTTAAATGGTGGTTGGGCAATACTTTGGCTGTACCGCCGGTGAGATTAGGAAACTCTAAACCAATCATCGCTTGCTCGACTTTATCGGTATCAGTCGTGCCCGCTTTTTCGACGGCTTTCACCCAAAGATTGAAGCCTAAATAATGCGCTTCCATGGGGTCATTGGTCACACGCTTATCGCTCTTAATGAACTCATGCCATTTTTTAATAAACTCAGCATTTGCAGGCGTATCCACACTCATAAAGTAGTTCCAAGCCGCCAAATGCCCGACTAAAGGCTTGGTATCAATACCAGATAACTCTTCTTCACCCACTGAGAACGCCACGACTGGAATGGTTTCAGCCGTAATGCCTTGATTGCCTAATTCTTTATAGAACGGCACATTCGCATCCCCATTGATGGTTGAAACCACTGCTGTTTTCTTGCCTTCAGAGCCGAATTTTTTAATATCCGCGACAATCGACTGCCAATCCGAATGACCAAACGGGGTATAATTGATCATGATGTCTTTTTCATCGACACCTTTGGATTTCAAATAGGCTTCGAGAATTTTATTGGTGGTGCGTGGGTAGACATAATCCGTACCCGCCAACACCCAGCGCTTCACCTCTAAATCTTTCATGAGATAATCAACGGCAGGAATCGCTTGTTGATTCGGAGCAGCCCCGGTGTAAAAGACATTCTTAGAGGATTCCTCACCCTCATATTGCACCGGATAAAACAGCAGACTGTTTTTCTCTTCAAACACGGGCAAAACCGATTTGCGCGACACCGAGGTCCAGCAACCGAAAGTGACTGCTACTTTATCTTTCTCGATAAGATCGCGCGCTTTCTCCGCAAACAAAGGCCAATTCGAAGCTGGATCGACCACCACCGCTTCGAGCTTTTTCCCCAACACCCCACCTTTTTTATTCTGCTCATCAATCAACATGAGCATGGTATCTTTTAAAGTGGTTTCACTGATCGCCATCGTGCCGGACAGTGAGTGGAGAACACCGACTTTGATAGTGTCATCGGCCGCTAAGCTTAGACTACTCCAAGTGAGTGCAGCTGCGGTGCCTGCGGCTAGTAAGGTCTTTTTTAGCTTATTGTTCAACAACATAGATAACAAATCTCCTTGAAATCAGGTCAGGAAGGAAAGGCTTGTTATCTAACTAGCAATTGCTGTGCCAGCTACGACTCAGCTTAAAAATTTTAGATTTAAACTGAAGCTAAGGCGCATTTATGTGGGTGTTAACAGGGTTCAGGCTTAAGCAATAAGGCAAAATCTTGCTTGTCCGAAGATTCTAGTGCGCACTATTTTGCAACATTTAGTTTAAGCGTTTAGGTGGATTCCGCACTTTTTTAGGTTCAGACAAAGCTTCAGTGCTGGAAGTTGAGGCTAATAAACGACCTGGTACTTCACCAAAGATTTCGGCTAGCAGCGCCGTGGAAGTAGCACGGATAGACTCACGACTTAAAGTACGCGGTGCAAACAATACCTCACGATTGAAGGAGCGATTGTCATACAGTAAATGCTCAGGCCGTGGATTGAAGGCTTGTAAGCTAATCCGTGCAATATGACCTAAATTAATTCCGCGCCCATCGTCGAAAATCAAAAGATGGGGGCATAATTGCTTATAAGGATCAGGCTGGGGAAAATCCACGATCGACAATAGTGTGAGTGGAGTTGAGGATAATTTCACTCCTAGATTAATCGCTGTTATATTGATCTCTGCGAGGTAGACTTGAGAACCAATCGCTTGTTTTAAGCGGACTAAGGATTGGAAATACTCAGGAGAGGGCCATAAGCCTTCGATTGTCTCTGTCGAGTCCTCAGGGTAAGCCACGATAGTCTCCCAATTGCTGAATTAGCGTTCAATTTATAGCAAGCCTCTAATGCTATGATAGTTTTATCTATCCATAAGACAGGCAGTCAACAAGGTAAGTTATGACACAGGATGTACGGTTAGAGCAACTCACAGAATGGGTAAATACCCTACCCGCTTGGCAAGGTGCACAGCTTGCTCCTGCTTCAGCTGATGCTAGTTTCCGCCGTTACTTCCGCGTAAGTAAAGAGGGCAAAACCGCCATTGCGATGGATGCCCCACCAGACAAAGAAAACTGCGCACCTTTTGTGGATATCACGGCTCGTCTACGTGCTGCCGCAGTAGCGGCTCCAGAGCTATATGCCAAAAATCTATTTGATGGTTTTCTGCTGTTAGAAGATTTTGGCGATACGCCGCTGTTAAATGAGCTTAGCCCAAGCAATGCAGATCCTCTCTATGAATCAGCGATGGATACACTGCTACGAGTGCAACAAACAGATATCGATGGCTTGCCAGAATACAGTAGTGAGTTTTTACGCCGTGAAGTCGATTTAATGCCAGAATGGTTTCTAAAAACTCATTTAGGTTTAGCGGCTGAAGAAATCCCTGATAAGTTAATTGAAAATACCTTCACGAACTTAATCAATGCTGTGCTAGAGCAACCCGTTGCTTTTGTACATCGTGATTATCACTCACGTAATTTGATGCTCGCGCCTGAAAACAAACTCGGCGTGATTGATTTTCAGGATGCGGTGTGGGGGCCAGTCACTTACGACTTAGTCTCTTTATTACGCGATTGTTATGTCGTCTGGCCACAGCAGCGGGTCAAGCGCTGGGCCTTGGCTTATCACAAAGAAGCGATTGCTGAAGGTGTTCTACCACCCATTGATGAGGTTTCCTTTTTACGCTGGTTTGATTTGATGGGCTTACAACGCCATCTAAAAGTTCTAGGTATCTTTGCTCGCTTAAATCATCGTGATGGCAAATCAGGCTATCTCAAAGACCTGCCCTTGACTTTGAGTTATGTGCTCACCGTAGGTTCACAACATCCAGAAACTTGTCGCTTAGTCGAGTGGATGCGTCAAGCGCGGATTCCTGAGCGTATCGGTACAGTTGATATTCCAGCTTAATTAGATGAAAGCCATGATCTTAGCTGCGGGTTTAGGTACACGTATGCGTCCCCTGACGGAGCATACACCGAAACCTTTATTAAAAGCGGGTGGTAAGCCTCTCATTGTTTGGCATTTAGAAAAGCTCGCAGCAGCAGGCTTTAAAGATGTTGTCATCAATATTGCTTGGCTAGGTTGGCAAATTCCTGAAGCTTTAGGGGATGGCTCGCAATGGGGGCTGAGGCTGTATTATTCCGACGAGCAAGCTGAAACCGCTTTAGAAACGGCCGGTGGAATTATTAAAGCTTTGCCTTTACTGGGCTTCGAACCTTTTTTGGTGGTGAATGGCGATATTTGGTGTGATTACGCTTGCTTACCGCTCCACTTAGCACCGAAAACTCTGGCGCATCTCATTCTAGTCGATAATCCAGAGCATCACCCACAAGGTGATTTTGGCCTACATACAGGCCGAGCCCTAAATGGCGGCGACCCTAAACTGACTTTCAGTGGGATAGGTTATTATCATCCCCAGTTATTTGCTGATTTAGACTACGGCAAACGTGCATTGGGCCCTGTGTTACGTGCGGCGATGGATCAAAGCTTAGTGAGTGCTGAGCATTATCGAGGCGTCTGGCTAGACATTGGCACACCCGAACGCTTAGCCGAGCTTGATCACAAGCTCAACGCTGCTGAACGCGCCACGCTGCCCACATCAAAGCAGCACCCAATAAAGTAAAACCACAACCTAAGATTAGCGATAAATTAAAATTCCCTTGTTGCTCGGCCATCCAACCGGCAAAAGCTGGCCCCAATATTTGTGCGACCCCAAAGCAAGCCGTCAGGATACCCATTAATTGCGTTGGCTTAGAGCCACCTAAACGCCCACCATAAACTAGAACCATCGACACAATGCCCATAAAAGTGCTGCCAAATAATAAAGCGCCCAACAGCGCAGCGATTATTGAATCACTTAGAACGGGCAAAATAATTCCCACTGCTTGAATCAAATAGGCTGCTATTAGGGCGGGAAATTCGCCAATGGTTTGCGCTATGCGTGCCCAAATCCAACAAGAGGGAATAGCGGCTACACCAACGACTACCCACGCATAATCACCCAAATGCGGCAAGTCAGCACTATGTTGGAGGATAGACACTAAGAAGGTGGCACTAATTACATAGCCAATTCCTTCACAGAAATAAGCCAGAGCGACCAAACTAATCAAGAGTTTAAAAGAATGCTGTGGAATCGCGGCGGCAATCGCGGCTTTTTTATCTGGGTTCAAATACCATTGATTGAATAATAAAGCAGGCAAACCCAGGACTAGAATGACTAGACCACTGCTAATCCATAAGCCTTCCCAGGTTTGCCATTGTTTTAGAATCAGTACCCATAAAGCACCTAAAGCTAAACCTAAGCCCACGCCAGAAAAGTGAATGCCCAATGCAGTTGCCGTATGTTTGGGGGAGATGGCAAGCATCATAAGGCCAGAACCTAAGACCATCCCGCCAGCACTAGCTAAACCACTCACAAAACGCAGTACTAGCCAAACAGCATCTTGGTGAATCAAGCCCATACCAATATTCGTCAAGACCGCGATTACAATACTGATCTTAAATAATAAGCGCTTGCTAGCAATCGAGTGTACAAAGATTGCGCCTAAGGCTCCACATAGATAGCCGATATAATTCACTGAGGCTAAAATCCCTGCCCAATCATCGCCAAAGCCTAAATCCGCCTGCATTAAAGGTAACAAAGGTGTGTAAATAAAGCGCGGCATCCCGAAAGCGGTGATTAAACCCAAAATCCCCACGGCAATAGACCAGCGCTCCTGACGGCTTAATGGCTCAGTAGTGTGCATAGATAAATATCGAGCTGAGAAAAGCCTAGCCTAACACGCTGATCATTAAATTCCAGCCTATCAACACGCTGCTAATTTCTGGCCTATACTTTGCGCGAGAAGATACTAAGAACAAGGTTAACAACCTAAGGATAGAAATGTGAAACCACGGTTTATGAATAACAAGATGTTTCTTTGGTTTGTGGATTTTCGTCATGCCATGGTATGGCTACGCACTTGGTATTTCCGCAAAGTTTATGGCATGCAACTGCATCCTAGTGTGCGTATTTCTTTTAAATCGAATGTGGATAAGACTAATCCGAAGGGCATCATCATTGACCAAGATACGGTGATTGCTTTCAATGTGATTATCCTTGCGCATGATTGGGCAACCGAACGCTATGGGGCGCACAATAATATTCAAACCAAAATTGGCAAAAACTGCTTTGTCGGTTGTGGATCGATTATTATGCCGGGCGTGACTATTGGTGATGAAGTGGTAATTGCTTCAGGTAGTGTGGTCACCAAAGATATTCCTGCACATTCCTTAGTGGGTGGTAATCCAGCACGTGTGATCCGCTCAGGGATTCGCACAAAATCCTATGGACGCTTGTTACCAGAAAGTAAACCCGCTGTAGCTACCGGTAGCTCCGATCTCGCTAACGCGACCTAGCTAGAAACTGGGCAGGAAATACGCCCGCTCCAAACTAACGCCATAGAGCGTGCCAGCACGTGCCAGTTTAAGCTCGGCACGTCTTTGCTCGTCTAAAATCTGCCAAATACGATGGGAGCTGGCCTCACGAGTATTGTGTCCATTCACCTCCAAAATATGGTCACCCACTTGCACGCCCATGCGCGCTGCGGGGCTATTGGGTAAGACCACTTCAATCACATTGTTCGCAGCAAGTAAAAAGCCAAATTGCCCCGGTAAAGCATCAGCATCTTGGCTAGCACTGAGTAGCAAATGTTGGCTTGGGAAATCAAAAGTTAAAGTCTGGCCGGTAAAAATTGCATTCCCAATACTGCCATCTAAATGTTGAAAGCCTTGAGTACGCATCGGCAAAGAAAGAGGCACTTGTCGGGTCTGCCATGAGCCTAAATGCAGACGGGGCAACAAAGCCAAACCAGTGGGTACTCGCCCACCTAAATCTTCAATTTCAATGAAGGCTAAGGACGCTCCGGGGCGATATTCGCGCCGTGCATATTGGGGAAACATTACCAGGCCACCCGCATTACCAGTATCTAAAATAAAGTTCCCAGCACGTCCACCCACTAGATTTAAAGAAGCTACTGGCACACCTCCCACTAAACGAAAGGGGATGAGGCTATGTGGTTGCTGATACTTAGGCACATATTGCGAGAAAATAGCCGTATGCCGTCCAAAATCAAGGGACACAATTAAGCGATTCAGGGCTGGCATGCCGAGCACACCATCAATCACTAAGCCATCTGCGGCTGAAACCAAACCTAAATTCACGGCAGCAGCGCTTTGATTTTCTAAGTCCACTGCACCAATTTGCATCATGGGCAGGCGATAATAGCCAGTGAGCTGCTTACCCGCGATGGTAGAAACTTCGCTACTAGCAGCAGGGGATAAGCGTAAGTCCCGTGCTAGTCGTGGTGACACCAAATTATGCGAAGACCCGGTATCCACCAGCCACCAAGTTTTGCGCCCCTCAATAATGACCGGCACGGCAGGCAGCCCGCCCAAATCGCTGGTATACAGCAATTGCATGGGTACTGTGCTGACATTGCCTGCTTGAAACTCAGGAATCTTAGGATGTGGTAAACGACTACAAGCGGCTACTAGCAACAGCACTAGAGCGCCGATGAATACCCTTGAAATACAAGCTATCTTTATATTTTTCATGCCGATCTGCTAAAACTTCAGCTAGCTATTAGACAGAGCATCATAGCAAGCTGTTCTAAGATTTAAAATTAATGGACGGTGGAAGCACTAGAGTCTTTAAACTTGAAATAGGATACTTGCTAATTTGAGCGTTGTTGGCCTTAATTGCAGACTGTGCGCTTAATTTATTTCAGAAAAAGGTAGTTTCCTCCGTGTATCCGTTTTTTAAATTATGGTTTCACATTCAAAAAGCCAAACATGCCCCTGCTTTAAGCATCCATGAAACCAGTGTGATTCCACTGCGCGTGGGCTTATTCAGTGACTGCGATATTTTTCTGGAAATGAATAATGGGCGGCATTTAACCCTGTTTGATATTGGACGTTTTGTGTTTGCAGTGCGTACAGGTTTGTGGGCCGTAGTGAAACAGCAGGGTTGGGGATTTGTAGTCGCAGGGAGTAGTGTACGCTATCGTAAACGCCTAAAACCCTTTCAGAAGTATGAGCAACACACTCAAGTCATTGGGCATGATGAAAAATGGTTCTATTTTCTACAAACGCATCAAATCGGTGAAGTCTGGCATTCTGCTGCCTTGATCCGCGCCGCGGTGGTGGAAAAAGGCAAAATTCTACCAACTGCATTGATTCTTGAGAAAATGAAGCAAACCGATTGGCAGCCCGATTTACCTGAATGGGTAACAGCTTGGATTCAAGCCGATGCGGCTTGGCCTTGGCCTAACAACAAGTAAGTAACGAAGGGGATAATGATGGTTCAAGGTAGCTGTTTATGCGGCAAGATTCATTACACAGTCGAGCTGATCCCTAATAAAGTCTTCAATTGTCACTGCTCCTATTGTCGTAAAGCGCATGGCGCGGATTATGTGACGGTCGCGCTGGCTAAAGGCGATACACTAAAAATCACGCAAGGCGCTGAGTATTTAAGCGAGCATCAAAATGAAATCGGCGGCTTTAGGGCATTTTGCTCCAATTGCGGCACACGGCTGATGAATTACGCGCCGGATAAAACAATGTATTTAAGCGTGAGTGTGTCCACGATTGATACGCCGATGGAGATTAAACCCCAAGCGCATGTAAATGTGGAATCGAAAGCAGCTTGGTGTGAGCCTTATGCGGGGATTCCGAGTTTTCAGGCCTTGCCGGAGGGTTTGTTGGGTTAAGGCATCCTTTTAAGGTCGTGTCTTATAGTTGCTATCGAGCATTCAGCGCCTCATAATGAAGTTTCTTACCAATCGTCTTACTTGAGGTTTAAGTCATGATTGCAGCCACTGTCAGACTTTCCAGCAAAGGGCAAATCGTGATCCCTAAGGAAGTGCGCGATTCGTTGCATTGGGATGTCGGCGTAGAACTGGTTTTAATCACCACGGAGCACGGTGTCATGCTCCAAACTAAAGCTTCACAACAGAGTAAATTGCCTGCTAAGTCTTTGCGGGGCTTTTTGCAACACACCGGCGAACCTGTGCCTACCGAAGACTTATGTAAACCTGTTGAGTACATTAATGATCGCTTTTGATACTAATTTATTGGTACGCCTAGCGGTCAATGATAATGAAACTCAAGCTGACCTTGCCGAACAACTAATTAGTAATAATGAAGTTTTCATCTCAAGAACGGTGCTATTGGAAACAGAATGGGTATTGCGTTCGGTTTACAAAAAACCACGTAGCGATATAGCTGCGTTTTTTGAAAATACCTTAATCACTGAAAACATCCTTATAGAAAACGCAGCCGAAATCGAACATGCGCTGGCATGGTATAAGCTAGGTGCGGATTTTGCGGATGCTCTACATTTGTGTATTTGTGGCGAGAGTTTGCTTTGTACCTTTGATGCAGAGTTTTGTAAGGCTGCTAGTAAGTTGGGGGTAACGCCTGCTTTTAAGGTGTTGAAATAGGCTTGGTGGTAATCATTATGGCTATTCTAAAAATCAAGGTTTCTGAAAATGGAAGTATTGTTTTACCCTTAGAAATCCGCCAAAAACTTGGCATTGAAGTTGGGGATGAGGTTCTTTTGGAGTGGCTTGAGGACAGTGCTGAGATGCGTTTAATAACTCATAAAATGCACCTGCAAAAAGCTAAAAAATTGGTGCAACAGTATACAAAGCCTAAACAATCAGTAGTTGATGAGTTAATTGCTGAGCGACGTGTGGCTGCTAAGTATGAATAAATTGATTTAGTTTATTCGCTAAAAAATACAACTGAAACCTTATTAGTAATCCCACTTATAATTTGCATAGGCTCAATATTGAGCATGAAGACTTTTATCGTTAATCCTCTACTAGGAATTTATAAACCCTTCTTAACCTTTGATATAGTATGAATAATTTTACTCTTTTTGAAAATTTTGATTACTCTGTGTTTGATGACCCTGATTATAAAGAGGATGCAGTTAGAGAGGATATAATTACACCTCTATTAAGACAATTAGGATATCAAAATGTTGAACCGTATAAAATCATAAGAACTAAACAACTGAAGCATCCATTTGTATATATAGGTAGCACATCAAATAAAATAACTATAACTCCTGATTATCAACTATCGTTAGATAGAAAAATCAAATGCGTTATTGAGGTGAAATCACCTCAAGTCAAAATCTCCGATAAACAAGCACTTCAACAAGCATATAACTATGCCATACATCCAGAAATTAGGGCTAAATACTATGCAATTTGCAACGGGCGATACCTAGAAATATTTGATGTTGATAAAATTTCATCTGTATTTTTCCATGAAATTAAACAGCTAAGTGACCCAGCAATATGGAAAAAGCTTTATAATAGACCTCTTGCGAAAGTAGTTAAATCTACCGATACTCGTGGGTATGAACTATGAATCCCTTACAAACTTATCCGCGGCTGCCTTTCGCCGCAGTGTGGGTATCGAACGCGACCTGTTTGATGAACTGGTCGTGGTGCTCGCCGAAGCCGAAACGGCGAAGAAGAAATCGGGTCGTCCCAGTTTAAGCCTAACCAACCAG